>NZ_JBNCMA010000003.1:424570-606939 GCF_049844955.1 Microbacterium sp. DT81.1 | reverse complement strand
GATTCGACCGCCGCGATCAGCTCCGCCGCCTCGACACCGTCGGCGCGGACGCGGGCTTTCTCGGTCGCGTAGTTGACTGTCGCCTCAACTCCGGGGAGCTTGTTCAACTTGCGTTCGATCCGCGTCGCGCAGGACGCGCAGGTCATCCCGGAGATCTCCAGCTCCACATCGAGCGCGCTCATGAAGGGCTGCCGGCGAGGGCGTACCCCGCCTCCTCCACCGCGGCACGCACGCGTGCGGCATCGATCGGTGCGGCGCTGTGAATGGTCACACGCGAGGAGCCGCCCGCGTTCAGATCGACCGACACGTTCTCGACCCCGTCGATCGCGGTGATCTCCTCTGTGACGCTCATCACGCAGTGCGAGCAGGTCATCCCGTCCACCAGAACATCCTGTGTGGTCGTTGATACGGCAACGCGCGTGTCGGTGGCGGACGCGGTGGAGCAGCAGCTGCATCCGGCGGCGGAATCGGTCAGGCCCAGGTCGGTGCGCTCGTTCGTGGTCATGATGGTGTCCTCTCGGTCGGGGGGTGTGGTTAGGAACGGACCAGGCGGGCGATCGCCTCGTTCGCTTCACGGATCTTCTCCGCAGCGACGGCGCCGCCCTCCGCGGTCGCTTCTGCGACGCAGTGCGACAGGTGATCGGCCAGCAGGGACAGCGCCACTGTTTCCAGCGCGCTGGTCGCGGCAGATACCTGCGTGAGGATGTCGATGCAGTACTTGTCGTTCTCGACCATCCGCGCGATCCCGCGCACCTGACCCTCCGCGCGGCTCAGCCGCTTCAGAAGGTCGTCCTTGTTCCCTGCGTACCCGTTCATATCTCGATACTATACCCCCCTAGGGTAATTTGGGCTGATCGCCACTGATCCCTTTGGTATTGAAAGGCGCTGGCGGAGGATGAGGGAATGAACATAGAGGTCCTGCACATCGAGGACTGCCCAAGTTGGATCGAAGCCGGGAGCCGCCTCAGCGAAGCGTTGGATGCGACCGGGTTCGGTGAGACGACCATCATGTACCGACTGCTCGGCACGTCCGCGGACGCAGCCCATGTCCCCTTCGCGGGTTCTCCGACCATCACGGTCGACGGCCAGGACTTGTTCCCCAGCGGTGGCCGCACCGTGGACCTCGCCTGCCGGGTCTATCTGACTCCCACCGGGCTGGCGGGACTCCCCACGACCGAGCAGCTCATTGCAGCGATCGACGCACGTGGACGCTGACGCGGCCGTCCGATGTTCCTGCTGCGGGCGAACCCTGCCCCGACGCAAAGTCCACGCGCTGCACGGCACCGCCGGATACGTGTGCCGGCGCTGCGGCCTATGGATCGCGCTACGGCTGCACAACGACCGACGCGCGGCCGACTGACCACTCGCCAGGCGAACGCGCGGACCTGCTCCCGACCGAAACGCTATGTCGTCGGGTGCGAGTGCCGGTGGTGGCTGTCGGGATAGTGCTCGTGCGTATGGGTGAGCTCCGTATAGCGCAAGACGATCCGCCTACGGGTCGCCGGCTTCAAGGTCAGGTTGACATCTTCCGCAACGATGACGCGGGTGTCAGATGGACATTTCTCGAGTCGATAGCCCGCTGTGATGCGGCCCCCGTGGACAATTCGTGCCGTTCCCTACACCGGGCATGCGGAGTGCCGGTGCCTGCAACCTCATGCCCGCCTCCCTAAGGCCGGATGAGGTTGAGGGGACCTACTTCACGGACCGCTATACGAAGGGCGACATGATCCTGAAGTTCGTTGACCATAGGACAGCATTCGCTACGTACGCGGCGGCAAACAAGTTTTCCGACGAGAAGGAAGCGGCGTGAACATGGAACTCGATATATCACGCGCACCGTTGGGTCACCTCGCCGCCTCGAGGCTTGTTACCGCAGTTGTCGCGGGAGACGATCCGTCACGGGCCGGAAGGGGATAGACGCCGCCAAGCCGAGGGTGAGAATCGATGTCAGTCCGAGCACCATCGTCCAAGCCCCGCGGGGATCCGTCACCGTGACCCTGCCGTCGCTGATCACCGTCGTCGCCAGGACGAGTGCGAGTGCAGCGACGAGCGACGCTCCCCCTGCCAGGACTCGCCCAACCAGCGGGCCCCGACCCGACACGCCGTATCCCAGCCCGATCCCGAGCAGCGCGACGGCCATCCCAGCGGTGCCGATTCCCCGCGACAACTGCGCTATCGCGCCGGGAACGGTGAGAGGAAGAACGCCGAGCACGAGCGGGGACAGGGCGAGAAGTCGCCAGTGCGGACGGCCGCCGGTCCGGCGCAAGTACTCGGCCCAGCCCAACAACGCACCGACGATCGCGCCACCGAGCAGTACCCCGACAAACGTCGCGTACCATCCGAACACCGATGCGCCGGGGCCAGGTATCTCCGCCATGAAGCCCCTCAGCCCGGCCGCCCACGCACACCCGAGCAGTCCCCCGACCGCAATACACCCGCTCGCTCGGCGTGGAGCCGTACTCCTCGTCGTCATGCTCGGACCCCCGCTTCGGGATCTGGCTGACCCGACCTCACCTGACGGCGCACGGTGCCGGCTGTGCCGTCTACGGTGATGGTCTCGCCGTCGCGAATCATGTCGGTCGCGCCGGCGACGGCGACCACCGCAGGGAGGCCGTACTCGCGCGCGATGATCGCGGGGTGCGAGAGCGCACCCCCCGCGTCGGCGACGAGCCCGCCGATCATCGGGAAGATGACCGACCACGACGGGCGCGTCCCGGGGCACACCACGATGTCGCCGGGCTCGATCCGGTGGAAGCTGGACTCGTCGTGGACGATCCGGGCCGTTCCGGTGACGCGGCCGGACGAGGCCGGTGATCCGTGGAGCACGCCGTCTTCATCTGCTCCGGCGACCGCAGTCATCATGATCAGGTCGCCCATGAGCATCTCGGCCGCGGTGGGCGTCCGCTCGGCACGGGTCAGAGCCGTGAACCGAGGTGCCGGTCCGGGGTCGTCGCCGTACGTGAACGGGCCGGGGTGGGCGATCGCCCATGCCCGCTCGCCCCGCCCGTTTCGAGCCTGCTCACGAGTGCTTGCAAGCGGATGCCGCGACCCGAGCGCCTGCGCCGCTTCGTCGACCGTGAGGTGGAACACGTCGACGGCGGCATCGAGCGTGCCGCGGTCGGCCAGCCGCCGCCCGGCCTCCAGCGCGGCATACCGCACGAGCGCGAGTGGGGCGTCAATGGTGAGGAACACGTTGTCGTCGCGAAGCCCGTAGACCTGCTCGGCGGCGGTCAGCAGACGGTCGAAGCGCGCGATGTGCGACGGCTTCAGCGCGGCCCGTGCCCTGTCGGCTGCACGACGCCGCCCCTCGGCCTGCGCGGCGGCGACGTCGACGGTGCCGGCGTGCGCCGCCGCAGCGATGAGCGCGTCCAGCAGCTGCGGCGACTCCGCGAGGGTCGGCTCGGCCACTTCGATGTCGAGCGCGCGGCAGCCGTAGAAGCCGACGAATCGCTCGTAGCCGTCGGCCCGCTCGGCGCTACCGTCTGGGAGCGCGGCGAGTTCCTCGAGCGCCCGTCCGGGCTCCGACGCGACGTCGGCCAGCCCGGACAGTAGTTCGAGAGCCTGCTCCGGGGTCCAGCCGAGTTCCGCGCGGCAGAATTCCACGAGCCCGTGGATGCCGAGCGAGTACGGCATCGCGAGCCGGAAGTGCAGCTCGGCGGTGCGGCGGATCAGCGCGGCCCGCGCCCGCAGTTCTGCGGCGAGCGCGGCATCGTCGAGCCCGCCAAGATCGACGTCCTGAAACGCCAGGATCTCGTTGCGCAGCGCACTCCGGAGGGTCGCGTCCCACTTCGTGAAGAGGCGGCCCGCGGCATCCGTCCTCATCGCCCGGCGCGCAGCACGCAGCTGCCGGCGCCCTTCGGCCGACAGCCGGATCAGGGTCGAGATCAGCCAGCCGGGAAGGCGCGGCGGTGTCTGGCCCGGCGCGGGCAGCGGCGCACCCACTGGCACGATCGTGAGGTAGTGCCAGCCGCCGATCCGTGCCCCGGCGAAGGTCGCGAGCATCCCGAACTCGCGGACCATCGGCGCCGTTGCGACGGTCTCGTCGAGCACGCTCACGGTCATCCGCGAGCGCGGCAGCCGGCCGTGCGTCGGATCGCGCATCCAGTAGCCGGGCGGCACGACGACCTCGACCGGGATCTGCTCGGCCAGCGCAGTGATCGGCCGCGACTGCAGCAGCCAGACCTCACCGCCCGCGACCGCCCACTCCACGTCCTGCGGGCCGCCCCGCGCCTGCTCGGCCAGCAGTGCGAGACGCACGAGCTGTCGGAGCGTCGCCCGATCGATCGGAGCGGCGTCCTCGGAGTCGTCAGCGTCCACGTCGGCGTGGGCCACAGTCCCGTCCGGGCGCCGCGGCAGGCGCACCCCCCACGGCGTCGCTTCCCCCGAGACGAGGGCTGCGCCGAGGCCCCCCACAGCCTCGACCGCGACGGTCGGCGCACCGGCGACAGGGTCGATCGTGAACGCAACGCCCGCGGCATCCGCCGGCACCATGCGCTGCACGATGACGCCGCCCGCCTCGCCGATCGAAGCGAGCACGGTGTCGACCGCCGAGGTCAGCGCGCCGAGGTCGCCTGCGGGCACGCTCAGCACCGTCGAGTAGGCGCCTGCTCCCGACGCGGTCGCGGCGTCTTCTCGCGGTGAGGACGAGCGAACGGCGACCGCCTTCCAGCCGTGCTCGCGGGCGACGGATGCCGCGGCCTCGGCGATCGCGGCGGCCGAAGCCCGGGGGGCCGCGGCGAACACCACACCGGGCGGCACCGGAAGGCCGGCGCCGAGCAGCGCGGAAAGACCCTCGGCCTTGCCGCCATGCTCCGCAGTCGCGGAGGCCAGCGGAATCGCTTCGATCGTTCTCATGACCTCATCGTCCGCCCGCGGCCAGCCTGCGGCATCCGCGTAGCCACGTACCTTTCACGGATCGGCCCTTCAGTGCTCCGGCGAGTTGTCACCCGGCGCGCCGAGCCTGGTGACGAGCCCCAGCCGCGAGTCGACCCCGAGCCGGCGGTACACGTGCTGCAGATGCGTCTCGACGGTGCGTTCGCTCAGGAACAGCCTGCTTGCCACCTCCGCGTTCGACATGCCGTCGAGGACGAGCTCGACGACCTCGGCCTCGCGCCTGGTCAGTTGGTCGGTGCCGCCGCGACGGCCGCCCACCCGCACCCCGAGCGTGCGCGCCAGGCGCCTCGCGCGATCACCCCAGTCGTCCAGACCCTGAGCGTCGAAGTAGTGCACGAGGTCGACGACGTGCGTGCGGGCCGCAGGATCGGCAGCCTCGGCGGCAAGCTCAGCCCACTCCAGACGGGTCTCGGCGGCAAGCCCTCGGAATCCGAGCCGTTCGAGCTCCGCGGCGCTCGCGCCCAGGCGGTCGGCCGCCTCGGGTCGATGCCGGGTCGGCACCAGACGCAGTGCCCGGATGCGCTCGGCGAGCGCCTCGGCGGGCGGGCTGCCGCCGATCCGATCGAGCTCGGCGAGGGCGAGGGCGACGGTCGCGTCATCGCCGGACTGCAGCCCGAGGCGTGCGAGCAGCACCGGCAGCAACAACCGCGACGACCCCTCGGTGCGCTCCAGGCGCAGCGCGACGGACGGCGGCACCGGCCCGCCGTCTCGCAGAGCAAGCTGAACGCGGGCGAGCTGCACGATCGCACCGAGACGCAGATTCTCGTCGAGCGGAAACGCGCGCGCCGCCTCCGCGAGGAGCGACTTCGCCCGGGCCATGTCGCCGCGCATGGCGCCGAGCAGGGCGACCCAGGCGACGCACCGCACAAGGCCGCGCGGAACCGGGGCGAGCCGGGTCATCGTGAGAGCCCGCTCGGCGCGCTCGGTCGCGTCGGCGATGTCACCCTGCAACAGCGCGACACTGGCCGCGTGCACCACGTTTGATGCTTCGACGATCCGCGGCACCCGGCCCGCGAAGTCGTACCCGTCGCCGTCGGCATGACGCAGTGCGGCGTCGAGATCGCCCTTCAGCACGCACAGGCGGATCAGCTCGCGTTCGACGCCGCCGTACAGGGTCGCCGAGGTGTCGCCGGCGATGCTCAACGCCCGCTCCGCTTCGGCCAGGGCCGCGTCGAGGTCGCCTGCGAGCGACGCGCGCACCGACCGCCCGAGCGCCGCAGCGCCGCGGTCGACCGCCTCAGCGTCGTCGCGGTCGAGCGCGACCAGTTCGTCGCACACCGCCTCCAGTTCGGCCTGGTCATCACCGCGATCGACGAGGAACAGGCGTATCACGATGTCGTCGACAGAATGCCGCGAGCCTGTCTCGTGCAGCGGCGGGATCTCGGAGTGTTGGCCCCTGTCGGCCCGGATGTACGTGCGAAACAGCTGGAGGTCGGCCACGGCCACCGGCGACGCAGAAGCGGCGAACCGCTCCGCACGGCGGAGCACCCGCTCGCCCCCGTCGAGGTCGCCGGCGTAGTACGTCGCCGCGCCGAGGGCGGACAGCGCCTCGAATGCCGCGGCCCGCTCTCGCACCGAGCCGCTCGCCGCCGCGGACTCGAGCAGGTCCGCAGCGATCGCGAGGTCGGCGACGGCGTCGAGATGATCGGATGCCGCGGTCCGGCGCTCCGCGGAAGCCGTCAGCACCGCGGCCGCGACCTCGACAGGCAGTCGGTCGGCCACCGGGCCGACGTGATCGGCGATCTCGCGCGGATCGACGCCGCCGAGCCGGGTGAGAGCCTCGACGTAGGCGACGTGGAGGAGCGCGGCGCGTCCGGCACCGAGCCGCGCCGCGATGACGTCGCACACGACCGGCACGGAGCAGCGCAGCCTGCTGGGCGCGGCATCGACGAATCCGGCCGCGACCAGCTCGGCGAGCGTCTCGTCGAAGCCCGCGCCGGACGTCGCGCGCTCTCTCGCCCAGACCCCCTCGACCGCCGCCGCCCGCGGCTCGGGGCCGCCGATCGCGATCGCTTCGAGCAGGCGACGTGCCGCCGGCGACAGGTCGGCGAGGAGATCGTCGACGGCGAGGCTCACGGCAGTCGCGGCGAGGTCGCCGTCGGTGCGCAGCACCGCGGCGAGCAGCCGAAGCCGACTCCCGCACGCGCGCCCCCATCCCGTCGCCGCCTCGACCGGAACGGAGTGCTCTCCGGGCGATGCCGTGGCCTCGCCCGCGGTCACGATCTCGACCGCCACCTCGGGCGCCAACGGATCCACGTCGACGACGCTCCACCCGTCGGCCCGCATCGCGGCTCGCTGAAGACTGGCGAGCGCCGCACCCCAGGGTGCGCGGCCCGACAGCACGACGAGCCCGGTAGCGGCATCCGCTGCACCGGACGACTGCTCGAGCGCGCGGGCGAGAGCCTCTAGATCGGGCGCGCGCTGCACGTCATCGATCCACTGCACGTCGTGAATCCACCTCGCTTCGATCCGCTCACTGGGCGCGTTCGCGAACGTCGACGGCGGAGCGGACGCCCCCCGCGCCTTCGCTCCCCGCAGCCGCAGCGCCTCCGCGACTGCCGCGGTCGTTCCCGCACCCGCAGGACCGCTCACGATGACCGTTCCGCCGCCCGCGCGGCCGGCGCGCTCGAGCGCAGCGCCGATCCGCGCGATGAGCGCGTCGCGTCCCAGAATCTGCGGCATGCCGGTCCCCTTGGCCTCGCCGACACGGTAGCGCGTGGGCGATCCGCGCGCACCGGGTCTCGTGCCGTGGATGCGAATTGCCGCTCGTCGCTCTTCGACGCTCTGCTCTGTCCCACTCATTCCCTATGACGCGCCGCAGATCCGATGTGCGCGGCCGCACCGGCATCCCCGTCAACATCCACTCGTCAGGGACCGTCTACACCAAGATGCCGCTGCCACAAGGGGTGACTTACGCCCAGAGGGTGTGTCAGATGGGGGTGGTTCAGCGGGCGACTCGGGGTGCACCACCCCAATCGCCACCACTGGGCCGACGTTCAGCCGTAGTGCTCAGATGACCCGCCCGCAGGAATGCCCGATGATCGCCACCGAAACGGGGCACCGAGTCAGTCAACGCGGCTCTACCGCCGCGGCGCGATAGTTCACGGGTGTCTCCGGCGGTCGCGCCGTGAGCATCTCGTCGCGGTAGCGCCGTTCGTGCGCGCGTAGCCTTCGCAACCGAACGACCGTGATTGGTCCATTGACCACGAACTTGAGCGCGTTCCACAGGCACAGCAGCACGAGCAAGTTGATCCAACCCGGCGCGCCGCCGGCTATCCACTGCGCGAGTCCGGCGGCGATCACGATGTAGACGACGGCAAGTAGCATCGCCGGCACGCCCCACTTGAGTCCGCGGCGAGTGTGAGTCGCCCGGATCAGGATGTTCGTCGGCATGCTCTGCTGGAAGAACGCGTAGATGCGACTCACGAATGCGATGAGCAGTTGGAACATGGTCCAGGCCTCTCCTTCAGGCGTGGGGCTGGTGCTGCGCTCAGGGTACGCCCGCATCTCGGTGCGCGGATAGAACCCTTGACTAAAGGCTGTGGACGGGCCGCGAGCGACGTGGCGCCCCCTGGGGCTGTGCAGGAGTGGCAGCCTGCGATAGCCAGATCGCGCGATCACGCGCCACGCCTGCGGCCGCGGCATCCATTCGCTGGTTCGGCGAGGTCGCGGGACCACCGAGCGCGTCATCCTCGAAAACGCCGTAACGGTCACGGTAGGCCGCGACGATTCTGGCCTGGTGACGCCAGGCACCCGCTCGTGCCGGATCAACGGGGATGCGCCCGAGCGACGCAATCCAATTCTCCCGTGACGTCAGCGCGGCCTCGACCAGCACCGTCGCACGCGCCTCGATGAGGTGTGCCCGTTCGTCGAGGGCACGCCGCATGTCGGCATCCATCCCCCCCATCGCCGTAGGGATGAGACCGGCGATCAACCGGCGTCCGCTCCCCCGCGAACTGCCGGTCGACCTCTGAGCCAGAACTCGCTCGAGACGTTCGTGGAGCACGGCTGCGGCATCCTGAGCATCTTCGAATCCGCGCGCAGAAGCGAGACGCGGGAGCAATGCGTCGACGTCGTGCCCGAGCGCTTCGGCTCGTCGAAGGCCAGCAGTCAGGGCACCGAACGCGTCCGAAGCAATCGCGGACTCGGCCAATGCGGCTGGAAGTCCACACTCGTGGATGAGGTTCGTCCACCGTGGCCGTTGTGCGGACGACGCGATCGTCGCGTACTCGGCCGCGAGTTGCGCGATCGATCCCCAACTCTCCTGCTCGGCGACGAGCGTCTCGTGTGCCGAAAGTTCGGCTCCCACATGGCCAAGCACGCCCAAGAGGACGTCGCGGGCCGGCACATCCGAACGACTACCGGGGTGACGCGCGGAGTGATTGTCGTCGGGACGAGATGTGACCACGTAGGCAGTGTTCGATGCTCTCCCCCGCGTCATCGCGACGTACAGGTTCTCACGCGTCGTTCCAGGCTCGATGACTGCGTGCGCCGTATCCGTCGTGATTCCCTGCGCGCGGTAGGCGGTGACCACGTAACCGAGGTCGACATTCTCAGCCACATACTCGGCCGGCAGCCAGAGCGGTCGAGCCCCGACGCGGTCAATGGCTCGCACGCGCATCGAGCCATCGCGACGAACCGCCACCACCCTCCATCGGGAACCGTTGCGCACCCAAATGCTTCCCGATCGCAGTCGGCGGTCGTTCTTACGGGTGATGACGACGTCGCCGACGGATGCTGCCGCGTCATCGCGCAGCGACGCTTCGGCGCTGGCATCCACGACCCCGGAAAGGATCAGCTCAGCGCGCGCACGTCGATTGAGTGCACCGACCGCTTCCCCCGGGTCGGCGACGAGCACCGACGATAGGCCGGAGGCCATGTCTTTTAGCCACGCGCTGTAGGCCGCATCGGACATTGCATCGGCATCGCCGCCAACGATCCTGTCGTGCGCGCGGTATGCATCCAGGGCTCCCAGTCGCCCATTGCGGAGGTCGAGGGACGCGTCCTTCTCCCACGCGTGCCGGAAGCGATGGACGTCTGCGAGCTCGGGAGCATTGGGACGTGCTTCGACCAGCATTCGGAACGCGCCGCCTGCATCGACCGACTGCAATTGCGCCCAGTCCCCCACCAGGAGCACCTTCGCGCGTGCGTGCATGGCTTCAGTACAGATGCGGTCAAGCGTTAGCGTTCCGGCGAGGGATGCTTCGTCGATGATGACGAGCTGGCCGGCGTGCATCGACGCGTGCCCTTGGCGATTGTCGTGCAACCACTTGGCCGTGTTCTCGGTGGCGATACCGAGGTCGTCGGCAAGTTCGCGAGCGGCGGCAGCGGAAGGCGCGAGCCCGATGACCGAGCCGCGCCCGTGCTCGTGCTCCCACGCGAGCCGAAGGGCATGCATCGCCGTCGTCTTGCCGGCACCAGCCGGGCCGATCAAGACATCGAGCTTGCGGGATGAGGTTGCGATCGAATGCAGGGCATTGCGCTGATCCTCGCCGAGGACGATCCCGTGATTCCGGCGCACTCGCTCGGCGTGCTCAAGGTTTGCAGCGCCGACGATGGGACCGTGCGTCGCGTGCGAGGCCGCGAGCAGTCGCTCCTCCGCGTCTAGGAGAGTGATCGATGAGTATCGCTCGGAGTTCCTCGGACGGAAGACGCTCGTGCCATCCGCACGTCGGAACTCGGTGGGCGAGAGCGCAAGTTCGGGCGATGTGAGCCGAATGGAGCGTTGCTCCGCGGCATCCGTGATCATGCCGACGATCGCCTCGCGGTCCTCGGTTGCGATGAAGCGCCATCCCATCGTCTGCCGCGCAGCTTCGGTGTACAGGTTCCAGTGGCCCCACGTCGACCGGCGCTCGCTTGCTGCCTCGACCACGCGGGCGGCGAGTTGATTCAGGATGCCGTGCGACACGTCCTCGGCGCGCAACAGCATCGGAGCATCTGACTCTCGAATCACGTCTCGCGCCCAGGTTGTCGAGTCGCGTCCGAGCAGTCGAGTGGCGCGAATGCGCCACTCGTGCGTGAGATCCGCGAGCGATCGGAGGTGCTTGTCGGGGCGAGTCGACAGCGTCGCCTGCTGACGCAACCGGATGACCGTCACCTTCGACGGTGCGCGACCGTGCGTGGCACGGTACTCGTCGATGAGCCGGTCCTTCTCAATGTCGATGTGACGCGAGCGCGACGAGAACTCGGCTACGAGATCCTCGGGAACGGTTGCGATCGCCCAGACGGGGTTGCGATCGGCTTGACGCTCGCGCCGCTCCCACCCGACGCCGAGCGCACGCGTCAGGTGGTCGGCGAACACGGCGTTGTGCAACTCGGAGAGCGCCACGGTTGCCGCGTGCATTGGTCGCCCGTCGAGCGAGCGCCACTTGCCGTCGAACACCGTGAGCACCTTGTTGCTCACAACGACGTGCGTGTGCAACTGCGGGTCGCCCGCGCGCGAGTCGAAGTGGTCGAAGGCGACGGCGATGAGTCCTGTGACTTCCACCTGTGCGACAGCGCCATCTCGCCCCGCTTCGCCTGCGCGCGTCGCGGCGAGTTCCCGCTCCATGAAGGCCAACACGTCGTCGATCGCCTTGTGATGCGCTGCGGCGATCCTCGCCTGTGTATCGGCATCGGCGATCGCCCAGACCACGGATGCCGATTTCGGGAGCGAGAAGGTGAAGTCGTACCCGGCCACAGCGCGGCGGCGGACCGTGAGCGTCGGTACGGCGGGTTCGCCCGGCGGATCGATTGGGTGACCTGGACCTGCCGCGGATGCCGCGTACTCCGGATATGCCCGCCCGAGCGGCGCTCCTGTACCCGGGTCTCGACCCATCCCCAAGAGCAACTCGAGTTGGGCTTCGGACACCCGCGACCCCGCCTCGATCCGGCCACCGGCAATAGCCGGCAGCCCGCTTCCGAGCCACCGTCCGGGTGGTGTCCCGGCTTCGGCGTAGTAGCGCGTCAGTGGGGTAGAGAGAGGCCGATCGCCATCGGCCGCGGCCACAGTGCGGAGAAGGTACTTGTAGCCATCCCCCGCGCTCATCACCCTCATCGACACCGACACCCGGCACCACCCCTCCTCCTGTCGGAGAGGTGCGATATCGCGCCCGCGTCACCGAGCGCGAACCTCGATCTGCAAGACGTGTGGAAGCTGACTGGCTTGGCGGGGATAACGACGGCGGTAGGGGCCCGTCCTGGGTGGCCCGGTCGGGGCGGAGCGCTCTGCCGGCGACAGCTTTCACCTCGACGTTCAGAGGCGCTCAGAGTCGTTCAACTGGACGCGACCGAGATGCAAGGGTGCTCACGCGGTCCGGACGCGCGCGCTGGTCCTCACCACGCATCGGCCTCCGCTGACACTCATAACCGCGATCGGGGGCGTGGCGGCGCCGTAGACGCTGGGCCTACCGAAAGGCGGGGATATTCGTCCTCGGTGAGCTTGTCGCCCCATTCGGTCTGGGGTTAATCGCTGCCGTCGGCATGTGCTTCCCACAGCGCGAGGCGGCACATGAAGTTATTGGCCGTGGCCTCATGCCAGTGCCACTCGCCAGGTGGCGTGTACACGTGTCGCCGGGCCGTAGCTGGATGACTCGACGCCGCGGGTCTGGACGTAGCCGTAGCCGCCGCCGACGACTTGAGGCTGCACAACGACTCGCCTCCACGTCCGCTCCTGCCGCAGGGATGCTGTAGTCAAGGATCATCTAATGCCAGCGGGACGCCACATCCGTCGCCTGATTGACGAACGGGTCACCCCACGGCCGTGCCATGGCGACTCCGCTGGCCGTACACCCATTCGCTGTGTTGGCCGGGCTTCCGGGTTCGGGAGGCGCATCGGCTGAAAGTTCGCGGCCGTAACTACAATCGCTGGGCTCGTACGCTAGTGAGAGCTCCCCGTCATCTCGTGACGCGGCCTTCCCAGCATGCGATGACGCAGCCCTTCCCAGCATGCGATGACGTGAGAGCAGGTGGAATGTAGTTTCATCTGCACAGTCTCGGCTGTATAGTCAGTGTGTGCTGACTATTACAACCCGTCTTGACGTGATGAACCGTCTTGGCCGGGCGATGGCGGACCCGACTCGATCGCGCATTCTGATGATGCTGTTGGAGGGGCCCTCCTACCCGGCGGTGCTCGCCCGGGACCTCGAGCTGACCCGCTCGAACGTCTCCAACCACCTCACCTGCTTGCGTGACTGCGGCATTGTCGTTGCCGAGCCGGAGGGCCGGCAGACCCGGTACGAGATCTCTGACCCGCACCTGACGGCCGCCCTCACCGCACTCGTCGACGTCGCCCTGGCCGTCGACGCGGACGCCCCGTGCCTGGACCCGTCCTGCACTGTTGCTGGTTGCTGTGAGGTCACCGCATGACCACGCTGACGCCTGGTCGTCGGGAGCGGCTGCACCGACGTGTGCGGTTCATCGTGGCGTTCACGATCTCGTATAACGTGCTCGAGGCGATCATCGCGATCACCGCCGGTGTGCTGGCATCCTCGGCAGCCCTGATCGGATTCGGCCTGGACTCTGTGGTCGAGGTCCTTTCCGCGGTGGCCATTGCGTGGCAGTTCACCCGAACTGACCCGGAGCGGTGGGAGAAGGCCACGGTCCGGGCGATCGGCCTGGCGTTCTTTGCTCTCGCCGCTTACGTCAGCATTGACGCGATCCTCAGTCTCGTTTCTCAGGAGGGACCCGAGCACAGCCCGCTCGGGATTGGGATCACAGCGCTCAGCCTGCTGGTGATGCCCCTGCTGGCGTGGTATGAGATCCGCACCGGACGCGAGCTCAGATCAAAGAGCGTCCTCGCTGACGCTCGACAGTTGCTGCTGTGCGTCTATCTCTCTGGCGCCGTTTTCATCGGCCTGGTCCTCAACAGCCTGTTCGGCTGGTGGTGGGCAGACTCAGTCGCCGCCCTCGTCGTTGCGGCCCTCGCCGTTCGTGAAGGCATCGAAGCCTGGACCGGCGAGGTCGAATCACCCTTCGAAGTCCTCAGCGAAATGAAGGAAGAGTAGCCGCGAGAGAGGGCTAATCGAATGTTGATCCGCGTCGGCTGTCGAGCGGCGTCCGCCGCGACCTGTGGCGTTCTCCGGGAACCCGTCACGGAACAAACATAGATCGGTTCGTCGTACATCCAGCCACCGCGATCACGCGGTCACTGGGAGTCGCGCGTTGCGCAGATTCAGTGTCGGTAAGCTCTCTCGTGATGCACCCTGCGACGCTCCCCCGTCTTCGCGCGCACGAGCATCGGGTTCGGCTGACAATGAGAATCATTACCGCCCTCCTGTTGCTCTTGACGCTGGGGGCCGCGGCGAGCGCGCATCACGATATTGACCTGGTCGTGGCGGACGCGGGAACAGTAGTTGTGGAAGCGGCCACGGGGGTGCCGGCGGCCGATGCTGCGGTGGCTGGCGTTTCCTCGTCAGATGCGGCTGCGATGACGCTGACGACGGTGTGCGTGTTCATCGTCGTGTGTTGCGTTCTCCTCGCGGCGGCCCGTTTCATATGGCAGCGGGTCGGCCGGGGGCTGCCTCTGCTTGTTGCGCCCCGCGGCTCTCCGGCGCAAGCGCCGCCGCCACCCTTCTTCTCCCTGCGTCCTTCTCTGTTGCAGTTATCGATCAGCCGCACCTGATTCGCGAGCCCTTCGCGGGCTCCGACGCGCCCCTCAGTGGGTTTTTCAGTGTGTACCGGTTGTCGTTTCTTGAGGAGTGTTGTGAAGAAGTACATGATCCCGCTGCTGTTGTCGGCGGCCGTTGTCCTGGCGATTATTGTGTTCGCTGCCGTCATGGTTTTCATCGATCGCGCCGCTCCTGCCGAGGAACCCGCGGGTCCGCCGCAAACCGTTCGTGAGGATTCGCACGTGCTGGATGACGGCGGAGACGGCGCTGTGACCGTGGTGGAGTTCCTTGACTTCGAATGCGAAGCGTGCGGGGCCGTGTATCCGTATGTGGAGGACCTGCGGGAGCAGTACGCCGGGGAGATCACGTATGTGGTCCGGTACTTCCCTTTGCCGGGCCATTACAACTCCACGAACGCAGCGGTCGCCGCTGAGGCGGCAGCACGCCAAGGCAAGTTCGAGGAGATGTACCACGCGCTGTTCCAGTCGCAGTCGGAGTGGGGTGAAGCGGGCGAATCCCGCGCGGAGCTGTTCCGCTCCTTCGCGGAGCAGATCGGGTTGGACATGGCCGCGTACGACCGTGACGTTGCCGATCCTGAGACGACTGCTCGTGTGAAGGCGGACCTCGCCGAAGGGCAGGCGCTCGGTGTGTCCCGTACGCCGACGTTCTTCATCAACGATAAGCCGGTTGACCTGCGGAACTGGGCGGATGTCACCGGCGCCATCGACGCGGAACTCGCGCAGTGAACGCCGCAATCGACAACATCCCCGCGGGGCTCGAGCTGCTCGCCCGCGCGAGCGGGTCCGCGGTGAGCACCGCCCCGCATGTGAGGAAGGACGCCGGTCATGGGTGAAGGACACAGTCACGCCGGAGCCAAGACGCCGCGCTCCAGGTTGCTGATCGCGTTCAGCATCACCCTGTCCGTCTTCGTCATCGAGGTCATCGGCGCGATCATCACCGGCAGCCTGGCGCTGCTAGTGGATGCGGTGCACATGCTCACCGATGTGATCGGGCTCTCCTTCGCTCTGACAGCAGCACATCTGATGGATCGACCCCCCTCAGACCGGCACACGTGGGGGCTGAGACGTGCGGAGGTCCTCGGCGCCCTGGCGCAGGCGACGCTGCTCCTCGCCGTCGGGATCTTCGCGCTCGTGGAGGGCGTCCGTCGATTGTTCGAGCCACCGGAGATCGCCTCCGGCAGCCTGCTGCTGTTCGGAATCATCGGTCTGGTCGCGAACATCATCTCGTTGCTTGTCCTCAGTAGTGGGCGGTCGGAGAACCTGAACATGCGGGCCGCGTTCCTGGAGGTCCTCAACGACGCGCTCGGCTCGATCGCGGTGATCATCAGCGCCATCCTGATCGCCACGCTGGGCTGGTATCGGGCCGACGCGGTCGCCGGGATTCTAATCTCTCTGCTGATCATCCCCCGCACGCTCGTGCTGCTTCGAGCGAGCGGAAGTGTGCTTTTGGAGACCACCCCGAAGGGCTTGGACCTCGCGGAGGTACGGCGGCACATTCTCGAGCTGCCTCACGTCGTCGCGGTACACGACCTGCATGCGTCCCATATCTCTACCGACCTTCCGGTCCTCACGGCGCACGTGGTGGCCGAGGACGACTGGCTCGGCGCCGGCAATGGCGGCGATCTGCTTCGCCAACTTCAGGCATGTGTGTCGGAGCACTTCCCGATCAGTGTCGAGCACTCCACTTTCCAGATCGAACCCGCAAGCTACCAAGAGGACCACCTGCCCCATGGCTAGACCGATCCGCGGCATGCTCGGCACCGCCGCCGCACTCACCTTCGCTGTCGCCGTGGTGACCGGCATGGCTACTCCCGCTGCCGCACATGACGATCTGGTGTCCTCCACTCCCACGGGCGGGGAGACGGTGACGGAAGCGCCCGCGTCGGTGTCGCTGACGTTCAGCGGTGACCTCCTGGATGGAGGAGCGAGCGCCGTCCTGATCGAGGTGACAGACGGGGCCGGCACCGTCGTGAACGAGGGCGACGCCGCGATCGAGGGCGCCACCGTCACCCAGCCGGTCAGGACCGGGCTCCCGGCCGGGGACTACACCGTCACCTGGCGGGTGGTGTCCAGCGATGGGCACCCGATCGCCTCGGACTTCCATTTCTTCATCGCTGAAGCTGCCGCACCGGCCGTGGCCCCGACGCCCTCCCCGTCGGAAACGACGACACCTACGCCGTCGAACACGCCGTCAGCGTCCTCGGCTAGCGAGTCACCGAGCGGGTACGGCGGCCAACCCAGTGGCGGTGGCGAGGTCTTCCCGATTGCGCTGCTCACCGGCATCGTGGTGGTGCTGGGGGTTGCTGTCGTGGCCGTTCTGGGCCTGCGGCAGAAACGGCGCGACCAGGATGCCCGCGACGCGGCCCGCGAGAAGCGAGCGGCCGACGATGCCTAGGGGCGCGCTGGGGATTGCTCTTGCTGTCGCCGGGGCGGGCTTGATCCTGGATCAGGCAACGAAGGCGATGGCGACCGCGTGGCTGCACCCCACGGAGCGGATTCCCCTTCTCGGCGATTTGCTGGCCCTCACACTGGTGTACAACCCGGGGGCGGCGTTCTCCCTCGCCGCCGGCAGCACCTGGATCCTGACAGTGCTGGGTGTCCTCGCTGTTGGGGTGGCCATCTGGTACGCGACACGGCTGCGGGGCATCTGGTGGGGCATCGCGCTGGGGTTGATCCTCGGCGGAACCATCGGGAACCTGATCGACCGGCTAATGAACCCGCCCGCCTTCGGTCAAGGCCACGTCACGGACTTCCTCGCCTACGGCGATCTGTTCGTGGGCAACGTCGCCGACATCCTCCTCGTGGCGGGATTCGCGATGATCGCGATGATCGTCATCCTGAGCCGATCACCCCGGGACGGTGAACCGGACCGAGAAGACACCCCTGAGCGGTTGGACGTCGCCTGTGAGGGGCGACCGTGACCACCGGTGCATTCCGGCCCCGACGTGCGCTTGCGTTCCGACGACACGCGACCGCCCTGGCGACCACCGCGGTCCTACTGCTCGCCGGGACCGGATGCGCCGCTGATGACCTCGCCGGGCAGTACCGGGATGGCACCAACAAGGGGTACATCTCCGGGGACGGCCGGATCGTGGAGATCCCGGCGGGTGAGCGGGGCGACGCCGTCGAATTCGAGGGCGTCACCGAGAACGGAACCACGGTCACCAGTGACCAGTACCGTGAGCAGGTTCTGGTGGTGAACTTCTGGTACGCGGCGTGCGGTCCCTGCCGTGTCGAAGCACCGCATCTGCAGGCGGTCTACGAGGAGTTCGCCGGCGCAGGGGCAGACTTCCTGGGGATCAACACGTACGATCAGCCCGCCACCGCCTCCTCGTTCGCGGAAACGTACGGGATCACCTACCCAAGCGTCATCGATGTCGAAAACGGTGCCGCGAAACTCGCGTTCGCGCAGGTCGCCCCGGTGCAGGCCACACCCACCACTCTCGTGCTCGACCAGCAGGGCCGCGTCGCAGCCCGCATCTCCGGCCCTATCGATTCCCCCTCCACGCTGCGCACCATCGTCAAAGACCTGATTCAGGAGGGGCAGTAGTGGAGCCCGGCGCGATCGTCTACGACGGAGCCCTTCTCGCGGCGATTCCCATCGCCGTGCTCGCCGGACTGTTGTCCTTCCTGTCTCCGTGCGTGCTTCCCCTGGTCCCGGGATACCTCGGCTTCGTCTCCGGCATGGCCGCCACCAACCCGGTCGGTGCCGGCCGGGACGAGGGCGCGGGCACGGTTGTGGCGATACGGTTCCGGCTGATCGTGGGGGTGCTGCTGTTCATCGGCGGGTTCACCGCGGTCTTCCTCGTCGCGTTCGTGATCACCGGGGCCGCGGGCCTGTACCTGATGCAGTACCGCGACATCCTGATCCGCATCGCCGGAGCCTTCGTGATCGTGATGGGCCTGGTCTTCATCGGCGCGTTCGCGCAATTCCAGCGCACCCTCCGGCCCACCATCCGCACCAACCTCGGCCTGGCGGGTGCCCCGCTCCTCGGCGCCGCGATGGGCATCGGGTGGGCGCCGTGCATCGGCCCGACCCTCGCCACGATCCTGGTCATCGCCGCGAACACCGGCGACATTCCCCGCGCAGCGACCCTGGGGTTGGCGTATTCACTCGGCCTGGGCATACCGTTCCTGCTGATCGCTCTCGGCATCGGCTGGGCCAGCAACGCGATGACATTCGTCCGCCGGCACATCCGCACCATCAACCTGATCGGTGGGATTCTGCTGATCGTCCTCGGCGTGCTGATGATCACCGGAGTGTGGACCACGGTGATGTCCTACCTCGGATCCCTCGCCGCCAGCGTCCAACTCCCCCTCTGAACCCCCTCCCCCAACTACTGCACGAGCGGAGCCGCACATGGCAAAAGCGTCGACACGTCCCCCGTCCCAGTACCAGCGGAACGCGTTCGCGCCGAGCATCATCGCCGCGACAGCCTGCCTGGTCGGGATCGCCCTGGTCGGCCACGAGTACTACCTCGGGGTCCGATTCGTCATCGCCATCCTGGCGCTGATCATCGGATGGTTCGCGGTGCAGGCCCGGCAATGGTGGTGGGTGCCGGTCATGCTTGCGATCGCCGTCGTGTGGAACCCGCTGTACCCCTTCCCGTTCGCGGGAACCTATTGGGACGGGGCACACATCCTGGCCGCGGCGATGTTCCTCGCCGCGGGCGCGACCATCAAGACCTTGCGAGAGCCGCCGCAGCAGCGATGACCACGAAGGAAGAGCTCGACGCGCGGTACGGCCGCGGCCCGCGCCGCGGCCGTCGCCTCGCGTTCTGGATCACCGTTGCCGTGCTCGCCGCCGCAGCCGTCGCCACCCTCTCCTGGGTGACCATCTCCAACTCACTCAACGAAGTCAGCTTCGACAACACCGGCCACGAGATCATCGACGACCGCACCGTGAGAGTGTCGTTCCAAGCCACTCCACCGGCCGGCGCCGCGTTCGCCTGCGCCATCCAAGCGCTCGACGAGGACTTCGGCATCGTCGGGTGGCGCGTCCTCGAATACCCCTCGCTCGAGGAAAACGCTCGCGCGTTCGTCGAAACCATTCCCACCGTCGCCCGAGCAACGACCGGCACCGTGCACTCCTGCTGGGTGACCTAGTGCGTCCCATCAGAGCACGGACATCCGGCAGGCGCGCCCCTACAATCACGCACATGACGCAGCCCGATCCTAAGACTGAGCTGATCCGCACCGCATTCGCTACCGAGCAGGCGGTGTACGGCGTCATCCTGGTTTCGGGAATGATCGTCGTCTCCGGAACCGCCGAGTCGACGTCGTGGACAGTCTTCTGGACGGTCCTGGTCACCGTGGTGGTGTTTTGGCTTGCCCACGTGTACGCGGGAACCGTCGCCCACCACGGACTCGATCACGGTCGCGTTCTCGGAATCCGGGAGTCGTTCCGTCAGGCCCTCGCGCAGTCCTGGGGCCTACTCGCCTCCGCTCTCATCCCATGCACGATCCTCCTCCTCGGCGCGACCAAGGCGGTACCCGACCCGGTGGCGATCTGGGCGGCCCTGTGGACTGGGGTGGTGGTGCTTGGGGTCCTCGGCTATGCCGCGTTCCTTCGACGCGGAGCGAGCTGGCCGATGCGAATCGTCGGTGCCGTCAGCACGGCCGGTTTCGGAATGGTGATGATCGCGCTCAAGAGCATCATCCACTGATTCGGCAGGCTGACAGGCATGATGCCCAGCTCTTCGTTCTGCTTGCAGCGAGCTTTGCCACTCCGATCGCCATCGGCACTGGACTGGGGCTGCGAAACAACCCAATATATGGGACTTCCCAGAAGACGCCACCTCCGGCGCGGCATACCGTTGAGATCTGGAATGTGGGCGCTCCGCGCTGGACGGATCGCCGATGCGAGGGGGGTCGCATGAACCGGGTCGTGACAGCGGCTCCGTCGGCGTCGACGTCTGCGCGCGAGAAGCTCGCCGGTGCCTGGCCCCGCCTCGCCCGGGGTAGGGCTGGGTCTTCGCTCGCGCAGACGCCGCGGGTGCGTCGGGGCGCCGAGCTCGGCCTCACGGTCGGTGTCGGTGTCACCGTGCTCGCCGCCCTTCTGCCACTCCTCCGTGTCATCTCGCCGGGGTGGTGGGCGCTGGGGACACTCACGGTAGTCGCGCTCGTGCTGGCCGCCGGTTACCTAGCCCGGCGCTTCGCCGCACCCGCGGTTGCGGTGACTCTCGTCGAGGCGGCGGTCTGGCTGGTTCTGCTCACCATCCTGTTCGGCCGCAGCACAGCCCTGCTCGGCGTGATCCCGACCCCGGACACGTTCCGGAGCGTCCCTCTCTTGCTGGACTCGGCTGTCCAGGAACTCGCTCTGGGTGCCGCGCCGTTGGATGCCGGCGTGCCCCTGGCATTCCTCCTGATCAGTGCTGTCGGTCTGCTCGCCATGCTCATCGATCACGTCGTGCTGTCCGCGAGGTTGCCGCTCGTGGCCGCAGTGGGGCTGATCGCCGTGTCGCTGATCCCTGCGATGGCGGTGCCGAGCGACGTGGATGTCACATCCTTCGTCCTGCTCGCGGCAGGCGTTCTGTTCCTGCTGCGCGCCGAAACACGGACCCGCGAATCCCGGCGGCTGGCAACGACTGCTACCCCATCGGGGGTGTCCGCGGTGGCATCCGGCATCGGCGCGATCGCCGTCGTCGTCGCTGTCTCGGCCACACCGCTGCTGCCCGTGGCGGAGGCGCAGCCCGGCGCCGGCTTGGGCTTCGACTCCCCAGGTAACTCCATCGACGCGTCGCTCGAACTCGGCAGCGACCTCCGCCAGCCCCGCGACTCCGAGGTACTTCGCCTGCGCACCGACGCGTTCACCACCCCCTACCTGCGGGTAGCGACCGTCTCGCAGTTCACCGGACGCAGATGGATTCCGGACGCCACTGCCGTCACGCCGCTTTCCGATGATCTCGACGAGGTCATCGTTGCCGAGAACGTGCGGGTCACCGAATACACCACGTCCGTGGAAATCATCGATCTGACCAGCCAATGGCTCCCCGTGGCCTATCCCGCCGTCGAGGTCACGGGTCTGGACGGTGAATGGTCCGCCATGCGCGAGAACCGCACCGTGGTGAGTGAGGACTTCTCGTCGAACCGGCAGACCTACGACGTGGTGACGCACGTGCCGCGACCGACGCTGGAGCAGATACGCGCCGCCGACGCGAGACTCGGCGCCGCCCCCGATGAGACCACGTCGGTCCCGGATCGTGTCCCGGGGATCGTCGGCGACCTTGCCCGGGAGGTGACCGCCGGAACCACGACGGACTACGACGCGCTCGTCGCGCTTCAGCGCTGGTTCCGCGGTGGCGAGTTCGAGTACTCCCTGGAAGCCCCGGTGGAGGAAGGCTTCGACGGCTCAGGGTTGCAGGCGATGGAGAAGTTCCTGCAGGTCCGGTCCGGGTACTGCGTACACTTCGCGGCCTCCTTCGCTCTGATGGCGCGCATCCTCGACATGCCCTCGCGTGTGGTCGTCGGGTACCTGCCCGGAACATCCACGGGCGAATCGATCGACGGCCAGACGGTCTACTCGGTGATGAGCTCTCAACTGCACGCATGGCCAGAGGTGTACTTCGAGGGCATCGGCTGGGTTCCCTTCGAGGCCACCCCCGGCCGAGGAGTTCCCACCACATTCGCGCCGGCATCCGTGCCGCTCGCTCCCGACGGCACCGATGTCGACCCCAACCCGACCGACGACTCGAGCCCGGCGCCGTCGCCGTCGATCGTCCCCGGACAACCGGGCGGACCCCCACTCACCGGCTCCTCCGGGTCCGAAGGCACCGCCGTGAACCCCCTGCCCGGACTTGCTGCCGGGCTCTCGATCGCCCTCCTGCTCGCCATCCCGGCCCTCCTTCGCGAGGCACGACGGCGCACCCGGATCTCCGCCGCACGCGCAGGCGACGCCAGCGCCGCGTGGCGCGAACTGCAGGACACGGCGCTGGACCTCGGCATCCCCGTTCCGGCCAGCGAAACGCCCCGCGCACTCGGCGCCCGGCTCGTCAGCGGCTACCGCGCACCCCACGACGCTGTCGCAGAGCTGGTGCAGAGCATAGAACGAGCCAGCTACGCCCGCGGCGGCCAACGCCAGTTCGGCCGCGGACCGCAACTGGCCGACGCCGTGCTGGCAGCACGCGCCGCCATGCTCGCCGGGGCCAACGGTCGACACCGGATGGTCGCAGTCGCCGCGCCGCGCTCGCTTGTCATCCGACCCGGGTCCGTCTACGCCGGTGGCGCAGTGCCGGCTCCCTCATCAACCTAGGCCGGTACAGCGAATCACGAGAGTCGACTCCGCCTCGTGCTTGTCAATGGGTCGTGCCCGCCGGGGTTTTGCGCTTCACGACTCTCATCACCGCGAACACGATCCCTGCGATGATCAGGCCGAGAATGAGGCCGAACAAGGCAGACAGAGCCGAGTCGACGATCCACACCACGACCGGCCCGAGGAACTCGATCGCGTGCTCCGCGGCGCTCAGCAGGTCGTATGGGCCCGCCCACAACGTCTCTGCCAGGTTCGCGATTACAAGATGGCCGCCGACCCACAGCATCGCCACCGTGCCGATGATGCTGATGATGCGGAACACCGTCGGCATCGATGCCACGATCCGCTCCCCGGTGCGGCGCACCCCGCTCGCGGAGCTCTGCGCCATCCCGAGTCCGATGTCGTCGATCTTGACCAGGAGCGCGACAGCACCGTAGACGAGCAGCGTCATACCCAGAGCGATCACGGCCAGAGCGCCGGCAGTCATCCAGATTCCAAAGTCCGCATCGAGACTGGCCAAGGCAATCAGCATGATCTCCGTGCTCAGGATGAGGTCTGTGCGGATCGCACCGAACACGAGTTTGCGCTCGTCCCGCGGTTCATCCTGACCGGGACCGTGGTGAGCGCCGAACCACTCCATGACCTTCTCAGCGCCTTCGAAGCACAGATATGAGCCGCCGATGATGAGCAGCCACGGCAGCACCCAGGGCGCGAAGGCGGTGAGCAGCAAGGCGATGGGGATGATGATGACGAACTTGTTGACGAGACTCCCGATCGCGATCTTCCCGACGATCGGCAGCTCGCGTGCGGGAGTGACCCCCTGCACGTACTGAGGCGTGACGGCCGCGTCATCGATCACAACGCCGGCGGTCTTCGCGCTCGCTTTGACGGCGGCGGTGAGGATGTCGTCCACGACTGCGAGCAAACCGACCGACACGTTCACCCACCGTCTTCCGACCCCCGACGCGCGGACGCGCGCCGAGCGACTTCCAAGCTACCGCAGGCTTGCCTCAGGCGAACTTCGACGAGGGCAGTGTCGCGTCTTTACAGGACTATCACTCTGTCGCACACGCACATCTCGTCGGAGTAGTAGCACCACCATTCCCAATGTTGGGCAGTCGGCAGGGTCACGCCATCGTCAGCAGCGGTGAAGAGCTTGTCCGTCTCACCCGTTATCCACTCGCGCTGACGGGAATCCCAGACGTGATCTTTCACGGAGACTGTGAGATTTGCGACCTCGTGTCCGAGGCCCTTCATCACAGCCGTTGGTTGGGCAAGAAACTCTGGGAACTCTTCTTTGCTGAACTTCAGATGGAACGTTGGCGGTAACGAGTACTCAGTGTCCCCACCCTCTGGTTCGAGTCGAGTGATTCGCGGCATCGTGACCCTTCCTTCCTGCGCGTTAGCCCCCGGTCTTCCTAGCGCGAACACTACTCGCGAGCCGAGTGAGCGACCACCCTCGACGATGCGCAGCTCCCGTCGACTTACCTCCGGCCATGACGGCCCTCGGGCTTTTCGTGGGGCCGATCACGGCGCCCGCGATAACGGCGGGGACTTGCCGGTGCTTGACCTGATGTCGCTCGACGGCGCAACTTAGCTTGCCGCCCGTCCGCGCGGGGCCGCCTCCCGCGGCGAACACGAAAGCCTGCCGCACCGCGGCGCCTGATCAGCCTGCCGAACCTCCAGCGGCCCATCCTCCACACGGACGCAGTTCATCACACCCACCAGCTCGGACGCCATCATTACGCTCCGGGCAGATCGCCCACGCCCGAACCACACCTTGACTGATGACGCGAAAGCTAAGCGGAGCCCGGAGCGCAGCGGAGGGTGGAGTCTGCAAACAGCGACCGGAGGGAACGGAGCCGATCGAGCTGACTCAGGCTCGGAGATCCGGCAACCGTCGCCTGTTAGGAATCAGCGCCGCGCAGCGGCTCAATCAGTCGGGGATCCTGGGCATCCCGCAGCCGAGCAGCGACGACCTCCCGCATGTCGGCCTGCACATGCTCGCACAGGTCCGATTCACGAGCAGCGACAAGGTCTCGCACCTCCCTAAGCCCAAGATTCAGTCGCTTCGCACCCGCAATGAACAGAAGCCGATGCACATCCGCGTCGCCGTACCGCCGATACCCGTTGGGTCCTCGCTCGGCCGGCGCCACCAAGCCCTCAGCCTCGTAATACCGGATCGTGCTTGCCGGCAACCCCGTCCGATCCGCAACCTCTGAAATCCGAAGCTCACTCATCCCGCCACCATAAACCTTCTAGTGGCGTGAAGGTCCAGCGATCCTAACCCGTCGTTGCCAACCGCTTTTAAGTTGGCGCGCACCCAGGCAGGATCATCCCCCCCGAGGAGGATGATGAGGAATGTGAAGATCGAGCTGCTCCATATCGACGACTGTCCGAGCTGGGTGGAAGCAGGTAACCGTCTTCAAGACGCCCTGACCGCTGCAGGACTCGGTGACACCAAGATCACCTATCGAATCCTTGGGACCGCAGGTGTTGCCACCGACGTGAGATTCGCCGGCTCACCGACGATTCTTGTCAACGGCGAAGATCTTTTCCCATCGACCCAGCGAACATTTGACCTGGCATGCCGGGTGTACCAAACCGCGCTTGGACTGGCCGGCACGCCCACAACTGAACAGTTCGATGCGTTGGTCTCCCGTGGACAGTGACGCGCGGGTCCAGTGCGGGTGTTGCGGAAGAACCCTGCCGCGACGAAAAGTGCATGCGGTCAGCGATGGAGCCGCATTCATCTGCCGACGCTGCGGTCTATGGATCGCGCTCCGCCCTCGCAACGACACCCAATAGCTATCGTCACCCGGATCTTTGGACGGATCTCACGGTGCCAAGCTCCTCTCCGGATGCAACTCGGGACAGAGACGGACGAATCGGGCGCTGAGCCGGTGTATTGACCGAACTCGCTTCGACCGGCGGCATGAAAGCGGTTAGCGGTTTGACAAGCCCGCTGTCTTCTGCGGAACTCTTCGCCCGAATGGCTACGTCAGGCTCTGGGTGGCGAACCACGATGTCAGCGCGGACTGGAATCGTTCAGGGTCGACGTTCGCTTCCCAGCCATGGGGTGCTGCGGCGGTTTCCACCAGGGTGACGTTGGGATGCCCCAAAGCGAAGTCTTTGGTGAGTTGGAACGGGATCTCCATGTCACCCTCGGAGTGCAGGACGAGAGTGGGGATGTCGAGCGACTGCGCTTCGCTCCAGTCGAGTCGGTCGAAGTCCAGCGGGGCAGGCATTCCGATCATCCGACTGGCCGCCGGAGACCCCAACGCCCACGTCACGATCGGCGCGAGGAACCCCGGCAGACCGGCGTTCCTCACGCCTTGTCGGATGATGCGCCGCCAATTGGTCGCCGGAGCGACCAGCGCGAGCCGGTCAAAGGCTCCCGGCTCGCGGCGCAACAGCTCGAGCGCGATCCCGGCGCCCATCGACCACGCCACAACGTACACTTCCGGGGCGCCTTTCGCTCGGGCATAGGCAATCGCGTCGGCCAGATCGGTCCACTCTCGCTGACCGAGGTGGGAGGCGACAGTCGCGGGCCCATCTCCGGAGCCGTGGTAGGTGACGGCCAGGGATGTGAGTCCGGCGCGTTGCGCCGCTTCAACGGAACGGAGAGTAACCAGCCGGGACGTCCGGATGCCTTGGACGTGAATAACCCATGCCCTGTCGGCACTGTCACCGCGGAACAGCCAGGCCGGGGCGGATGCGCCGTCGCGAAGCGGGACGGTGACGTCTTCCCACCTGCTGTCGATTTCCGACGGACTGCTCATGACGTGACCCGTCCATTGAGCCGGAAATGGCTGGGCGGGAAGCGGTGCCGTCGCCTTGAGAACGCGGCGCACAACTCGTTCCCCTTCGGAGCGCACCACGGGCCCAACAAGCGCGTGGTGCTCAAAGCGGTCCCCGAACCACAGTCCGTAGCTACCCGCCACCGACGTCAGAACACTCTCTGGCAACTCGACACCCTCGCCGACACGGCGCGCGATGATGGTCTTGCGTCTCGGCTCGACCCCAACGACACGTCGAGCCAAAAGCCGGATTAGGGTCGCAACGGTAGCCAGCACGACCGCCATGAATGCGACGATTATCGCGATCACTTTCAAGGTGCGGTCACCCTCCCCGCGGTGCTGGACATCCGCACTATGGCGGGCGCTCTCATCTGTCGATCCAGCATCGCGGTCGCAGCGCGCAACAGGTTTCGCTCACGCTTCGTCAGCTCCTGGCTGTTGGCGATGTCGGTGAGACGAACCGCGAGCCGGTAGGTCTCGTGAATGGGGTCCTCGTCCGGGATGGGAGTCACGAGCATTCCCCGGCCGACGTTCGCCCTCGTGAGCAGGCGACCCAGCGCGGCATTCATCGACCGGCGGCCTGCGCGGGCGATCGCGAACGTGATGATCCCGGCACACACCAGGACCACCCCGCCATAGAACGGAATCGTGAAGAGGTTTCCGACCGTTTCGACGGACCGGGTTCGCCCCAGTCCGGCAACGCGGAGCGTGAGGTAGAGGATCTCGATCAGGCTGGCGCACAGGATCGCCCAGGCGCCGACGCGGATGAGGATGTATGGCCGCGGTTTGCGACCGCGGATGCCGCGGAGCATCCGGGCCATGATCACCACGACGCATCCCATATAGATCGAGGCGTACGCCCACAGGCCAAAGTGATCCGCGGTCTCCTTGACGAAATTATCGGTCGTGGATCCTCGATCGGCGATCAAAAGGAACGGGATCGTGAAGGAGAGGAACATGATCGGCAGTTCCAAGAGGCTGCGCCGATTGAACCGGCTGCCGTCCAGCGTGAGGGCGGCCTGCATCACGAACCAGAAGGCAGCGGTCGCGAGGATGTTCTGGAGCAGGTTCGCCACGTTCGTTCCGCCGAGCCAGCCGTCGACGATTGATAGTGGAACCGCGACGCCGACCATGAAGACCGCTGCCAGTCCGGTGATAGTGGCGACCCAGGTCAGTCGGCTCGACGGCTCCCGGATCGCCGACGGCAGCCGGATCAGCGTCAGGACCAGCAGAGCAAAGAACGCGACCGCTTCAATACGCAGCAACATCAGCCGAACACCGCCTCGTCGTGACCGTGACGCGGACGGAGCAGCAGACGCGACAGCAGCTGCGAGAGTTTCTCGGCCTCGGCTTCGATCACCAGCTCCGTGTCGGCGAAGTCCAGGTCGAGCTCGAAGTCAGGCGTAACGACGCCGCGAGCAAGCACGGTCTGACCGGCGCGCACATGACGGGAACCTGGATGCTTGACGGGCAGGGTCGCACAACCCGCATGCTCGAACAGGATGTGCGACAGCTCATGGAGGACGGTGTGGAACTGGTACCAGCGAGGATCGGACTTCCGCACCAGGATCGTGGCTGAATCGGCGGTGAGGAGAACCAGTCCGGTGATGTTCTCCCAGTCCCGATCTCCGACCGGGTCGATTTCAATCCGCCTGCCGGTGGCCGACGCGACCTGCCGAACGATGTCTTCCAGCTGTACGTCGGAGGGAAGCTCGAGGCGCTCCAGCTGTGCTTCCGCGCGGGCGCGCAACTCTTCGTGATCTCGAGATGCGCGGTAGCTCATGACGCTCGACCTCCGATCACGACCTCGGCACAGCGATCGCTCGAATACTTCCACTGTACGCCGATGCGCAGTAGAGGTCAGGTCAGTACGTTATTGCGCAGAGATCGACCTAAGGGTCTGGGCAATCGCACGCAACGCGGCAGGTGAAATTTCACCGACGGCACGCGCTGACACAGAGTCCGCACCGGACGCCTTGAGTGCTTCACGGAACTCGAAGTTCGCTTCGGCTGCTTCCACCGCGGCAGCATCGCCGAGATCCAGCAGGTACGCGGTAGGGACGCCCGCGTACACTCCGACGCCTTCGAGAACTCGCACACGCACTGGCGACGTGGAGTCTCCGCCAAGGAGGGCAGACCACTCATCCCGGTCCAGCGCGACGCCGCGATCCGCGAGCTCACTTACGAGCCCGTCCACGTCAAACATCGAACCGTCAAGGCGAGGTGCACGGGAGACCGCGGTCAGCCGGCGGCCTAGCTCCTTGGTTTCTATATCGACCATGGGCTCGATCGCGTGCGCTTCGCCGACGGATGCCGCCACGCGCGAGATCTCATGCGGATGAGTCCCCAAGGCGCGCGCGAGCTTTTCGATGTCGTTCGCGTCGAAGGGCGCGGCGCCCCGCAATCGCCCGTAGAAGTAGCTCGCTGACATACCTGACCGGTCGATCAGTTCCTGATTCGTCATCCCGGCCGCGTCGCGCAGAGTCGAAACGGCGCGCACCAGGTCCATCGACCACGCGCCGGCCTCGCCCTGGGAACGTCTACCCACAAAAACAGGCTATCGCTATGCATTGCAATGACGCTTGATACCTATTTGGACACAGCAGGCGTATGGTGCTCCTATGTACGCATACCGATCTGCTGCAGCGCCTCGCCCACCGCCGGCCCGCGGACGACGTCAACGGTGAGATGACGCGTACCTCCCACAAGAAGCCGCTACACCGGCTGACCAGAAGGAGGTGCCCCGCCATGACTCACCAACACCCCACCGTCGGTGCCACGGAGGCGAAGCTCGAACGGCTGCACGCGCAGTTGGCGGATGCTGTGGCCACGCTCGTGACGGGCGATGACTGGGTGCGGGCTCTCGAGTTCGCCGCTCGATTCCGATCGCGTTCGTTCAACAACACCGTGCTCATTTGGATGCAACACCTCGCCGCGTTCGAGCAGGGCAGGGTGGCTGAGCCCACGCCGAAGTACGTCGCGGGGTTCCGGCAGTGGCTCGCGCTTGGAAGGTCGGTCGAGCGTGGCCAGACCGGCTACCTGATCTTTGCGCCGATCCTCGCGCGATTCGCCTCGCCCACCCCACATGTCCCCGAGTCATGGCGTCGTCTTGCGCCTCGCGAGATCCCGAGACGCAACGACGTCCTGCGCACGCGACTGGTCGGCGTGCGGCCCGCATACGTGTGGGACGCCTCGCAGACGAGTGGTCTCCCGATTCCCCAGGTGCCCACGCCGCAGTTGCTCGCAGGCGAGGCACCACGGGGTCTTTGGGATGGTCTGGCGTCCTTGGTACGCGGACACGGGTACACACTGCGCATTGTTAGGAGCGATCGCGATCTCGGCGGAGCCAACGGCATGACTGACTACCTGACTCGGAGCGTTGCCATTCGGGGTGACATAGAACCCGCGGCGCGTACGAAGACCTTGGCGCACGAGCTGGCGCACGTGATGCTGCACGGCCCTGACAACGCGGATGCCGTACTCCATCGCGGGATCGGGGAGGTCGAAGCGGAGTCCGTTGCTCTGATGATCGGAGCGGCCCACGGCGTCGACACATCGGGCTACACCATCCCGTATGTGGCGACCTGGGCAACGTCCGTCGATGGAAAGACGCCGGTGGAAGTCGTGCAAGCGACTGGTGAGCGAGTGCGGACGGCAGCGGTCGCGATCCTCAAGGGACTGCCGACGATGCAGACCGGCTCGGGCGACCCGCCGGGTGTGACGAGGGAAGCGCAGCACGGTGCACTTCAGCCAAGCGTCGCTGGTCCCGTCGAACGGTTCGATGATGTCCGTTTCGCAAGGGCTCGGCACTCCATCGCACAGTCCGCAATCTCGGCCCGGGGTCTGTGATGGACACCGTCGCCCTGTTCGCCGGAATGATCGGCCTCTCGCCACGGGAGGGAGCCGCTCGATTCGCTGCGGCAGGAGTCCCGATCTTCCCCTGCAAGCCAGCGGAGAAGCGACCACTCACAGAGCACGGGTTCCGCGACGCGACCTCCGACGGCAGCCAGATCGCCCGATGGTGGTCTCGATGGCCCGAAGCGAACATTGGCATGCCGACCGGGCGAGCTTCCGGCGTCGAGGTCGTAGACGTCGATGTGCACGGCCGGGTGCGTGGATTCGCTGCCTTCGAACTCGCGCGTCGGGAGGGTCTCGTGGATCGTTGGCAGGCGCTAGTGAAGACGGCATCCGGCGGGATGCACGCCTACTACCCCGCAGACCCTGATCGCGCTCAGGCGTCGTGGCAGGCCGCCAGCGCCGGCATCGACTTCCGGGGCGAGGGCGGCTACGTAATCGTGCCGCCGTCGCTGGTGCTGTTCGAAGGTAACCGGTCTGCGTATGAGCTAATCGGCGCTGGACGCGGGGCCGCCGTGTCTATCGACGGATCGGCGCTACGACGGTTCGTTGACCCGAGGCCGAACCCTGTTGCGACGATGCCCGCGGAGGCCCGTTGCGATGTCGACGCGGAGCGTATCGCAGCCTGGCTGGCCACACGGGCTGAGGGCGAACGGAACCGCGCCCTGTACTGGGCCGCATGCCGTCTCGCGGAGAACGGGATCACTGATCAGAGCGCGCGCAATGTACTCGGGCCGGCCGCGGAGCAGGCGGGGCTGCACCCGGCCGAGATCATGACCACCATCCGATCTGCGTATCGAACGGTGGTGGGGCCGACGCCACCCTTTCGCATCGGTGGGGGCAACGCAGATTCCCGCTCGCTCAGCGGGCAGGCGATCTCGTGATCCCCGGCGCTACGGACCCGCGGTCAGGACGGATTGCCGTATGGACCGCGGTTGTCGGCACCGTATTCATCGCTGTCGGCGCGTTCTGGTTGTCGTTCACCGCTCTCGCGGATCTCGCCCGCCGGTCCGGCATCGCGCCGACGCAGGCGTGGGCGTGGCCGCTCATCGTGGACGGGATCATCGTCGTCGGAACCGTTGCCGTCGTCGCGCTCGCCGGACAGCGGGGAGCGTGGTATCCGTGGATGCTGCTCATGATCGGCGCTGCGGTATCGGTCGCCGCAAACTCGATCCATGCCGTTGTCGCGGCCGATGCCGATGTTCTTCCCGTGCTTGCAGCGTCGGTTGCCGCAGTACCTCCGCTGGTGCTTCTCGCGATCACACACCTCACGGTCGTTCTCACCCAGCGATTCCGGCTTCGCGTCTCCTGCACAACAGAGACGTCACGAGACCTGTCCACAGAAGTCGTACAGCTTCGCCCGCTGGCCGATGTTCCGGAGGAGGGTTCCCGTAGAAGCGTTGCCGCGCTGATGCGTCAGCGCGGGATGTCGAACAAGGAGATCGCGAGCGCCACGGGAGTTCATCCGTCGACAGTCGGCCGATGGTTCGCGGGGACGCTCGGCACACCTGAGTTTCAGAAGGGAGCTACGTCATGAACGAATACGAGCGAGTCGAGCCGCCCGGCCTGCCGCTTCGCGCGGACGCGTCCGAGCGTGAACGTGAACTCGTCGACAAGCGGTCCCCCGAGGAGGTCTCCGAATTGGCGCGGCACGGCGATCCTTCACTTGCGAGGCAGCCACTGTCCCTATCCGGCGCTGAGCGGGTTCGAAGCGAGGTTGTCTGGATGCGACCTACGGAACTCGTTCCCGCCGTCACCGGGCGCGTCGCGGGCCAGGGAATCGACCTCGAGTCCTCGCTCGCCCGGCGGGCGCGCGCTTTCCCGACGCAGGGGGTCGCGGCAACTCGCCGCGCAATCCGTGAACGGGCGCTTCACCTCCCGCCGGTAGAGGCGTTCGGAAACGGCCGCGCTGATCACGGGTCCGTCCGCCGCTCTGGAATCGGTCGGTAGCGAGGTTGCCATGTCGAGCCAGGGTTCCCCGTCAGTTGCCGCCGGATCGGCGCAATCGCGGCGCATTTCCGACTCGTCCGAGCCGGCGAGCGTCCCCGCTGCGTTCGAGAGCTCGGAGGGGCTGCGCGAAGTGCTCGAACGCCTCGCCGCGCAGGACCACGGCGCTTGGCGCCGCGACGACGAAGCCGCAGCGCTCATGGGGTATGTCGTTCGGCGTTACGCAAAGCTGGCACGCAAGCACGGGCTCGATCCATGGGATGCAGCCGCGGCCGCATTCGACGCAATGCGCTCGTCGGCCGTGCGCAACGCCGACGATCCCTGGGCGGTGGTCACACGGGCGGTGCAGGTGACGCTGATCGCGGAGGAACGGGCGAACGGCCTGCTGTGCTCGGTCTACCAGGCGCGCCGACCCGAGTTCTCGTCGTTTCATGATCCCGAGCGATTCAGTGACCGGGAGAACCCCTTGAGCGACTATCACCCGTCACTGCGTGTGCAGTCGATCGAGGACGCGCCCGATGACAGCTGCTCATCTGACGGCGCCGGGATCGGTGAGGCAGTCGAGAATGCGATCGCTTTCATGACCCTGCTGGGCTGGCCGCGCACGCCCGCGCGTACCGCGATGGAATACATCTGCGCACGGCTCAGTGAGGTTCCCTCGCGCGCGACCGCCTGGGAATCGCTGCGTCGCGACGTTCACGGAAGGACCCTCCTCGACCTGTCGTCCGCATCGTGGAACGGATTGCTCCGCGCCGTCCTCGGCAACCCGGAACCGGAAGTCGCCCGGACGACAGCTGGACGCGGCATCCTTCTCCGCCTGCTGATCGGTGAACCGCTGCGTTCGCTGCTAACGGATGACGACCTCGTCCTTGCGGTCAGTCTTGCCGCCCCCGCCGAGCGCTCGAGGCGGTGACCGTGGGAACCAGAATCGGCCACATCGAGCTCGAACGATCGATCGAATCGATCATCGTCGGGAAGCGGCACCGTACCGAGTTCGGAGACATCGATGAGCTCGCCGAGTCGATCACCCGCGACGGACTGCTACAGCCGGTCACGGTGACACCGGAAGGCGTCCTGGTGTGCGGCGCTCGTCGGCTCGAAGCGCTGAAGCGGCTCGGTGAGAAGACGATCAAGGTATGGGTGAGGTCTGGGATCTCGGATCGACTCGCCGAACTATTGGCAGAGCAGGCGGAGAACGTCCTCCACAAGCCGCTCACTCCGACCGAAGCCGCCGCGCTATACACCGAGTTAAAGGATCACATCGCCGACGACGCGACGCGCCGCCAGGCCGCGACGCGCTTCAGCCGTCCGGATGCTCGGGATGGAAGTGACGGTGGTGCCACCGTGGCACCACCGCAGCTCAAGTCAGGAAAGAGTCGCACACAGGCAGCCCAGATGGTCACCGGCAAGGCGTCCTACACAACACTGGAGCGGATCGCCGAACTGCAACGCCTTGTCGCTGACCCCGGTGCAAACCCAGCCCTGAAAGAGAAGGCGAGTGAAGAGCTGCGGCTCATCGACGAGGGCGGCAGTGTCGCCGCGTCACACGCGCGATTCCGACAGTTGCTTGATCCGGAGCCGCTGCGGCAGTTCGAGGACTTCGAAGCGCCCGACGACCTCGAGCCGCCCGACGAACTCGAGCAGTTGGCCAAGGCGGCTCTTGCGAGAGTCAAGGAGGCCAAGCGCAATCGGCGACCTTCCAGGTCTCGTGCTGCTACCGCACATGTCTTTCCCGTCCGCGCGTTCGTACGTGTGTGGGAGGACCTGGATCTCTGGTGGACCCATTTCGACGTCGCGGCTGTGGCTACTGAACTGACTGACGAGCAACTCGAGCAGTTCGAAGCGACGCTCGCTTCGACCGTCGACTTCTTCGCAGCGATCCGCAGCGCACGCGTCCAACTGGGAAGGGAGATCGCGTAATGGCCGCCACTGTGCGCCCTGGGCGGCGCCTCGTCCTTCTCCTCTGGATCGGGTTCGGTGTGCTGGCCGCACTTGTCGGCGTCGGACTGTACGGCCTGGTACTGGCACCGACGCCCAGCACGCCGACGACCTCCGCCGAGCCGACGGCCCCGACTGCCGTGGCCGTCGATCCTGAACCGAGCGCCTCGAGCGCAACGCTTCCCCCGATCCGCTCGACATCCGATGCCGAGTCCTTCGCGCGCGATGCCGCCCGCGCGCTCATCCACTGGGACGCCGCCACCGACTTCGATCCGGCCGACTACGCACAGGTGATCGTCGACGCAGGGGATCCCTCTGGTACCGAGACCGCCGGGCTTGCCTCCGATGTCCGCACCTACCTGCCGACGGCGGACGCTTGGTTGGCACTGGGCACCTATGGCACGCGCCAGTGGCTCACCATCGACGAGGCGTTCGTGCCGGCATCCTGGAGCGACGCGATCGATCAAGCGACGCCTGGGCAATTGCTCCCCGGAACCATCGCGTACACGATCACGGGAACACGCCATCGCGCCGGCATCGTGGGGACGCAGGCTCAGGAGACGTCTCGACCGATCGCATTCACCCTCTTCATCGCGTGCGAGCCGAGTTTCGACGAGTGCCGCCTGCTCCGGCTCTCTGAGGTCGACAATCCACTTCGGTGACGGGTGTCGAACATGAAGAAACTCGTGATAGCCCTCGCTGTCGCTCTGTTCACCCTGCCGTTCGCCGGCTTGATCGCGCTCCCTCTCGTCCTTTCCCCCGCCGCACTCGCGGCCTGCCAGACATCCGGCCAGCTCGTCGTCGCCGCCGTGCCGGAGAGCTTGACTGCGGTACGGAGCGACGGCGTGCCGGTGACCCTCGGGCACACGCAACTCACCCGTGCCGCGACGATCATCACGGTAGGCAGCGGTGTTGAGGGTGTCGGGCGGCACGGGGTGGTGATCGGGCTGATGGCCGCGCTCACCGAGTCGAGCCTGAGGATGCTCGCGAACGCCGCCCATCCCGCATCGCTCGGCATGCCCAACGACGGCATCGGGAGCGACCACGACTCACTCGGCCTGTTTCAGATGCGACCGACCGCCGGCTGGGGCACCGTGGATGAGCTCATGAATCCGGACTACCAGGTGCGCGCATTCTTCGGCGGAGCAGAAGGACCCAACTTTCCCTCCCCCGCGGGGCTCCTCGACACCCCGGGCTGGCAGTCAGCTGATCCGGGCTCGGCTGCGCAATCTGTCGAGCGCTCAGCGTTCCCCGACCGCTATCAGGAGCATCAGCCCGTCGCGGAAGCCATCCTCGTCGCGCTTACCCGGCCGATCGCGTCGGCGACCGGAGGCGGCGCACCTCTCGATGCCGTCCCCGAGACAACCCGCATCGTCTTCCCCCTCCCGAGCGACACGTGGGTCCGGGCCAGCGGCTATGGCGGGCGCACCGACCCCATGACCGGTCGACCTGCGTTCCATGCAGGAACCGACTTCTCCGCGGCGGATGGCACACCCATCTTTTCGATCGCTGACGGGATCGTCAGCTGGGCAGGGCCGTATGGGGGCTATGGGCAGCTCATAGTCATCGAGCACACCGTCAGCGGAGAGCGGGTGGCGTCGGCGTACGCGCACATGTGGGCGACCGGCATACACGTGTCGGTCGGTGAGCGCGTCACGGCCGGGCAGCACATCGGGGACGTAGGGGCATCCGGCAAGTCCACGGGATCCCATCTGCACTTCGAGATCCGTCCCGGTGGAGCGTTCGAGCTGGCTATCGACGCAGACCCGTGGCTTGCCGAGCATGGGGCCGAAGGGTTGGATGCCGCGACCTCCGGCAGGACGGCGTGCGCGACAGGCGCATGAGGTGACCGAGATGGACATCTTCCCGGACTTCGGAGCAGTTGGAGGTGCGGGTGACCTCCGCGCGATCGTCGGCGCGCTCCTCACGTATGTCCTAGTCTTCGCGGTACTTGCGATCCTCATCTGCGCCGCCACATGGGCGATTGCGTCTACGAGCGGGAACTACCAGTCGGCGATGCGAGCCCGTACCGGCCTCCTTGTCGCGGTCGGCGCAGCGGCGCTTGCCGGCGCGGCGGTCGCCTGGATGAACTTCCTCATCGGGGTCGGCCGGCAACTCTAGCCCGGGTGAGCGCACGGGCTTGGCAGCTCGACCGGATCGCGGGGACGGCGAACGCACCTTGTACGCAGGTTCGTTTCTGCGCAGACAAGGAGCACGAGCGTGATCGACATCGTTCCCAACGGGTCGGGGCTTCCCGGCATCGAACAACTCCGCGTCATCGTCGGCGCAGTCATGACGGTCGGGCTCATCCTCGCCGTGCTCGCCCTGATCATCGCCGCTGTCGCGTGGGGGTATGGAGCGAACTCGTCGAACCCCCATCTGGCCTCTCGCGGCAAGCTCGGCGTTCTCGTGGCCTGCGGCGCGGCACTCATCTGCGGGGCGTCCGTCACCCTCGTGAACTTCTTCTGGGGCGTCGGTCAGTCCGTCTGACACAGACGCGGCCGATTGAGCGGAGCCACGCGAGTGGGCGGAGTGTGCGATATTCCGGCGATCGCCGAGGTATGCCAGACCGTCGGGTCGGGTGTCACATCGCTCGTTGCCGCGCCCTTCGATTGGCTCGCCCATACGCTCGCCGCAGCCGCCGCGTGGTTCTTCGAAGCCGTCTGGGCAGTGTTCGACACGACCACCCTCGTCGACGTCACCGGTGACCAGTACACCCAGGTATACAACCTGCTCTTCGGCGTGGCGCTGTTCGTCATGCTCGTGTTCTTCTGCCTGCAACTGATCACCGGACTGGCGCATCGCGATCCGACTGCGCTCTCCCGGGCTGCTGTGGGGCTCGGGAAGTCCGTGCTCGGATCGTTCGTCGCAATCGCCCTGACGGCGACGGTGCTGGAACTCACGGATCAGCTGGCCATCGGGATCGTCCAGGCAACCGGCAACACGATGGAGGGAATGGGCGACAGAATCGCCCTGATGGCCGCCGGGCTGGTCGCGATCAACATCGCGAGCCCTGGCGTCGGCGCGATCATGACGATCTTCCTCGCCGGACTCGCGATCGCTGCTACCGCGATCGTGTGGTTCTCGCTCCTCATCCGCAAAGCCCTGCTCCTGGTGGCGATTGTGTTCGCGCCGATCGCGCTGGCGGGATTCTCTTGGGATGCTACCCGCGGCTGGTTCGGCAAGTGGGTGGCGTTCGTTGTGGCCCTCGTCTTCTCCAAGCTCGTGCTCGTCGTCCTATTCCTCGTCGCGATAAATCAGACCGCCGCGCCGATCGATCTTGATCTCGCCTCCATCAGCGACCCCGTAGCCGGCGTCGTGCTCATGCTCGTCGCAGCCTTCGCGCCGTACATGACCTACAAGTTCATCTCGTTCGTCGGGGTCGATATGTACCACGCGATGTCGACCGAACAGGAGGCTAAGGGAGCGCTGAATCGGCCCGTCCCGGTGCCGGTTAGCCCCGCGACTGCCAAGTCTGCGAAGTCGATCCTCGACGGAGGTGGCACCTCGAGCGGGTCGGCGGCCCCGGTGGCAACGAGCGCCGCCACCGGATCGGGTGCCAGCGCGGGTGCGTCTGGTGCAGCAGCGTATGGCGCAGGAACTTCAGGCGCTGCGGCGGCCGCCGGCCCGGCCGCCGCAGTCATCGTCGGCGGTCAGGTGGTCGGCAAGGCAGCCTCCGCTGGACCCAAGCTCGGCAACGCCACCGGATCAGCAGCCATGGGACATTCCGAGGGCGCCAATCCGACAGACGGACCACCGTCACCGACGACCTCCCCGGCTGCCGGGCAACCGATCCCACAGCCGCGCACACCGACCCCGCCCCCGCGGCCGATCCCCACTCCGCGCGAAAGGACGACAGCATGACAGCGAGCAACACCCCGCGCGCGAACCAACTGCACCCGGTTCAGTTCTCCCGTCTGTCCAAGCGAGGCGTGATGCTCGGCCTCTCCCTGGCACAGCTCGTGACACTCGCCATCGGGCTAGTCGCGTTCACCAGTGCGGTGTACCTGGGCGGCGGCATCCTGTTCGGCCTCACATCACCGATCTGGGTGACGAGCGTCGCTCTTGCCTTTGTTCCCGTGGGTGGCCGGAAGCTCATTGAATGGGTGCCGATCTCGATCCGCTGGGTGTGGCGAAGCGTGGGCGGGCAGCTGCGATTCCGCGCGGACGTGGTCAAGCCGCGCCCCGCGGGCACGCTCGCACTCCCCGGCGACGCCGCCGCGCTCCGAGAGTGGGTCGACCTCGAGACGGGCGCCGCCATGATCCAAGACCCTCACACTCAGACCCTGACGGCAATCGCCGGCATCACGCATCCAGCGTTCGTTCTTCTCGACAGCGGCGAACAGGAGCGTCGGGTGACCGGCTGGGGGCGTGTGCTCGCGACCGTCTGCCGGTCGGGCCGCATCGCGCGCGTGCAGATCTCCGAGCGCACCGTGCCCAGCTCCGGAAGCGGGCTCGCCGAATGGTGGGCCCGGCATGGCGTCCACGATGACTCTTGGCCCGCGGTCACGTACCAGGAGCTCATTGAGCGCGCCGGCCCCGCCGGCGAACGGCATGAGACGACAATCGCCCTCGCGCTCGACATGCGCGCGGCGGCCCGCCAGATCCGCGCCGCCGGGGGTGGCATGAAGGGGGCCGCGAGCGTACTGCGTCAGGAGATGACGACGTTCGTGGCAGCACTGCGGGCAGCCGACCTAACGCCCACAGGATGGCTGAACCCAGGCGAGGTCGCGGTCGTGCTGCGCTCCGCATACGATCCCGCAGCCGCTCCCGCGCTCGAGAGACACGGGGACATCGGTCGATCTCTCGCAACGGCCGGCCCCATCGCAGTTTCCGAAACCTGGGACCGGCTGCATACCGACTCGGCCGACCACGCGGTTCTCTGGATCTCAGAGTGGCCGAGGTCGCAGGTGTACCCAGGCTTCCTCTCCCCCTTGCTGCTGACCTCGGGTATCCAACGCACATTCACTCTGACGTGCACACCGGTGCGTGCCGACCTCGCCGCGAGGGACATCAGGAGAAAGAAGGTGGGGCTTCTCTCGGATGCCGCGCAGCGGGCGAAGGTCGGGCAGATCGAGGATGCCGCGCGAGCCGCCGAATACAACGACGTCGTGCAGCAAGAGTCAGACCTTACGGCTGGTCACGGCGTGCTGCGTTTTACTGGGCTCGTCGCAGTGTCGGCGCCGAGCGTCGACGAGCTGGATGCCGCAGTCGCGGTGATCGAGCAGGCCGCCGTGCAAGCTGCCTGCGAAACACGGAGGCTCGTGGGTCAGCAGGCGCAAGCGTTCACCGTCGCCGCGCTGCCCCTGTGCCGAACCGTATGACGCGCGGGGACACCTCGCGCACCTGACTGACGACTTCTGTTGCAAGGGACACGCAATGCCTACATTTCAGGATCCTGTCGTCGATGGCGAGGAAGCATGTCACGCTCTGCGCGCTCTCGCGCACGCCACGCGCACGTTCGATGACCCGGCACAGACGTACGAGGTGGTCGGGGGTCTTCTGGGCGGCCTGCGGTCGCTCGAACAGGTGCTCGATCAGCTCGCGTTCGCGCACACCAGCTCGGACGCGATCGCCCGGACTGACGACGGTGATCACTGGGCTGGGGTGGAGGAAGCCCATGCAGCCGCCCTCGCGCTGCGGCGTGCGTCGGCCCTTGTCGCTCGGGCCGGCATGGCCCTCGATCGGGCATCTCAGCACTCAGGCCGAATTGCATGGGGATCCTCCGCCGTCGTCGCGCCGGTCTCGGAATCACTCGCGCCCCGCGTCAATCCGAACGACTCGTTTCAGCGCCCTGGCCCCTTCGCCTTCCAGGGGTCTGGTGCGAAGGTTCACCGCCGCAACGGGATGTCGCTGTGAACGCGCAAGGGGGTGAGCGCATTCACACCACAACGCTCGTGGACCCGGCAGGCGAACGTAGGAAGGAGCGTCGTGCCCGACGAAAGGCATCCCAGCGCCTCGGTGCCGCCACTCGCGCTGCCAGCACCGAATCCGACCGTGCCGAGGTCGAAGCGCGGCGCGCGGATCTACGCACGACGGCCTACCTGCCTGCCGCCGGGGAGTCGCGGCCCGCGGCGCTCCGAACCCCCGGCCGCCTGCGGATACCGCGCCACCAGGACACCAGTGCGACGCTCGCCGGAGCCTACCCGTTCCTCGCCGAAGGCGGACTCGGCTCGCAAGGCGTCTTCGTCGGCCAGGACCTCTACTCGGGTGCGTCATTCGTCTATGACCCGTGGGTGCTGTACTCACGTGGGATGATCACCGCGCCGAACATCGTCCTGGCTGGGATCGTGGGCTCCGGTAAGTCATCGCTCGTGAAGAGCCTCTACACGCGCTCGATCCCCTTCGGCCGCCGCGTCTACGTACCCGGCGACCCGAAGGGCGAACACACTGCCGTCGCCGAAGCGGTCGGTGGGCAGGCAATCGTGCTCGGGCACGGCATGGCGAACCGACTCAATCCGCTCGACGAAGGGCATCGCCCATCCGGCGTCTCTGACGAGAGCTGGGCTGGTCAGGTCGCCTCTCGTCGCCGCGACCTCATCGGCGCCCTGACCGAAACCGTGCTCGAACGACCACTGAGCCCACTGGAGCACACTGCGATCGACCTCGCTCTCGCGGACACTGTCCGCTCATGTGAGACCCCGATTCTGCCGATGGTCGTGGAACGCGTCCTCTCCCCGGACGTATCCCAGCAATCCGACCGCCGCCTCGTCGAGGACGGCAGGGTCGTTGGGCACGCACTCCGTCGGCTGGTCGCCGGAGATCTCGCCGGATTGTTCGACGGTCCCAGCACTGTCACCTTCGACCCGAGCCTGCCGATGATCTCGCTCGACCTGTCGCGTGTTGCCGAGAATACGACGCTCGTGTCCGTCCTCATGACGTGCTCCTCCGCCTGGATGGAGTCCGCGCTCCTCGACCCTCACGGTGGGCAGCGTTGGGTCATCTACGACGAAGCCTGGCGCCTCATGTCGCATCCCGCCCTTCTGCGACGAATGGACGCTCAGTGGCGACTCGCCCGCCACTATGGAATCGCGAACCTGCTGATCTTCCACAAGCTCTCCGACCTCGACAACGTCGGTGACCAGGGCTCCGCGATGCGCGCGATCGCATCGTCGCTCCTCGCCAACGCGGAGACGCGAATCATCTACCGGCAGGAAGCGGACCAGCTCGGAGCGACTGCGACCGCGCTGGGCCTCACTGGCACTGAGCAGAGTTTGTTGCCCGGCTTGGCAACGGGTCAAGGTCTCTGGCGGATCAAGGATCGTAGCTTCGTGGTTCAGCACCAGCTGCATCCCGCGGAGCTTGCAGCATTCGACACGACGAGCCGGATGACGGAGGGCGTGAGATGACGACAGCGCACGCATTACGACGATCCACCGACGCGATCCGCGTGCCGGCGGTGCTTCCCGTGATCACCATGACGATCTCGGCGGACGGCACGATGACCGTCGCCGTCGATGGGACGCCGTTCGAACCGCCTCGGTTCGGGGCACCCTGGGCCCGCGCTTCCTTTGCGGAAGTCATAGACACGGTCCTGCTCGCTCACGGGTCGCCGGTGCGGGTCGTCGTCCACGAGGCAGACGGCACGGTCTTTACCGACCTCATCACCCGGCCGCTGCAGGGCTCGATCGCCCCGAGTGCGCCGCTGCAGGTGCGGGACGGAGGGTCGAGCTCTCCGGCGGAGCCGCTGGCCGCACCCGCAGCACTCATCGATGCGACGCCTTTGATCGAGCCGCCTCGCGTTGTCTACGGCGAAGAGGGTTTCCTCCCGGGCGAAGATGTTGCCCTAGCGATCATCGTGCGTCACATCAAGGCTTCTGCGGACGGGTCCGCTCGAGCGTTGCTGGAACCGGGGCTCTGCCGCGTGACCGCCGAGGGCGAGATTGTCCTCGTGGGGAGAATCTCCGGCACGTGTGTTTTCGGGATCGTCACATGACGGGTCCCCACGGTGTCGGTGTCTCCGGTCCCGACGGGCTGACCAACCTCGCGTTGCTCACTCTCGGCGGGGCCGTTGCGATCGCCGGCATCCTGCGTGTGGGCGGCAATCTCGCCGCCTTCCTATCAGGAGCGGAGCAGCCGACAGGTGGTCTGGCCGCGGGGCTCGGTGTCTTCGGCTCCCCCGCTGACCCGGGGGCGGCACTCGGATCTCCTGGGCTAAACGCTGTGGCGTACTGGGCTGTCGTCGTGGCGTTCGTGGCGCTGCTCAGCGTTTCGGGTTGGTGGGTGTGGCGCGTCACCCGGAGCCACACTCGTCACGCCAGGTCCGACCCGAACCGGATTGCGGGAATCGCGACCATAGCCGACGTGCGCCGCGCTGCCTCCGATAGCGCGTTGCTGAAGCGCGCTGCCCACCTTCGCGCGTCCGTCGATAAGCCGCGATCCGAGGACGTCGGCTATCTCGTGGGCGTTGCACGAGGAACGAAGGTGTGGACGTCGGTCGAGGATTCGATCCTCGTGATCGGCCCTCCCCGGTCGGGCAAGGGCGCCCACATCGTCATCAACGCGATCCTCGATGCACCTGGCGCCGTCGTCACGACCTCCACCAGGCCGGACAACCTCACGACCACCATTCGCTCGCGCATGAGACGTGGGCCCGTCGCGGTGTTTGATCCGCAACATCTTGCTCCGGGAGTGCCGGCAGGCTTGCGGTGGTCGCCGGTACGCGGCTGCGAGCTCCCACTCACCGCGATGATTCGCGCCGCGGGACTCGCAGCCGGTACAGGCCTGTCGAGCGTTGGGGTAGACAACGGCGGCTTCTGGGAGGGCAAAACCCGTACAGCCCTTCAATCGTTGCTGCACGCCGCGGCACTCGACGGCCGCTCGCCCGGTGAACTCTTTCGCTGGACGCTCGACCCGGCCGCGGCGAAGGATGCAGTCGCGATCCTCACATCCAACCCTGCCGCCGCGACGGGATGGGCCGAGTCGCTTGAGGCGATGATCGACGCCGACCCCCGCACGCGCGACTCGATCTGGCAGGGCGTCTCCCTGGCGTTGGCTGCTCTGGCTGACCCTCGTGTTCTCGATGCAGTCAGCCCGAGCGAAGACGAGCAGTTCGATCCGGAGACCTTTCTCCGACGCAACGGCACCCTGTACCTTCTCGCGACGGGCGCCGGCGCCGGCGCATCCTCCTCCCTCGTCGCCGCGCTGGTCGAAGACCTCGTCGAAACCGCGAGGCGCGTTGCCGCGAGATCCCCAGGCGCCCGCCTCGACCCGCCGCTGCTTCTCGCGCTGGATGAGATCGGCAACCTTGCCCCTCTGCCGTCGCTGCCTGTCCTGATGGCCGAAGGCGGAGGCACCGGTGTCACCACGATGCCGGTGCTTCAGTCGCTCGCGCAGGCCCGTCAGCGGTGGGGCGACAACGCAGCCACGGCGATCTGGGACGCGAGTATCGCCAAGATCGTGCTCGGCGGCGCCTCAGGGTCTCGAGACCTCCAAGACATCGCCACCCTGATTGGCGACCGCGACGAGGCCACCGACTCGATCACTATCGGTGAACGCGGCATGCGCTCCAACCAGCGATCAACGCGCCGGGTTCCGATCATGCCGCCCGACGTGATTCGCACGATGCCGTACGGCACGGCGCTCCTACTGCTGAGGTCGGCGCCACCAATCGTCACACGCATGCGCGAATGGACTGCCCGCGCCGACGCCTCAGAACTTCGCGCGGAGCGGGCTCGAGTCGAGGAACAACTGCGGCGGGGATAGGCGACGCACCTACCAGGTGATGGCCGACCTGCGGCCCTGGTAGGAGCATCCGATGACTATCCATACCCAGCAGTCCCTCTCCGGGTTCATCGCGTCGCAGCCTCAACTCGCATTCAACGCGAAAGGCGAAGCCCGCTTCTGGGTGCGCATCGGGCAGGAGCACTTCGAACGCAATGAAGACGGCACCTTCACCCAGACCGAGACCACGTACCACGACCTCGTGATGTTTCGCCGCAACGCGGAGCGGGCCTACGCGATGTTCAACAAGGGCGACGTATTCATCGCCGAGGGATACACGCACACCTCGACGCGGGAACGCGACGGCGACACAGTCGAGACCGAGGAGTTCGTCGCGAAGCGCCTCGGCCACGACTCCGCGCGCACGAACTACACCCTGCAACGCCGGCGCAACGCGCTTCCGCCGGTGGCGGCATCCGCCCCGTCGACTGCGAAGCAAGCCGTCCGACCAGTGGCCCTCTGAGCGCGCGTGATGACTGCCGACGAGCCCCTCCATTTCCCCGGCTACGCTTTCGAGCCCCCGACGCCGGACGGCCCTGAAGCCGAGGCGGATGGCCTGCCGGGCGTGCCCCGCCCGGTGAACTGGAACGTGCTCACCTCGGATCAAGCGGCATTCGAGTGGGTCGAACTCGACAGGTGGGTGAACTGGCTACGCCGCACCTACGGGCTCGGACCGTCGATAATCCCGCCGCTGTGGCATCGACACTCCGAACTTGTCTGGGAGCTCTCTGCCCTGCACCTGCACTGGCTCTGCGCCTACGACAACGAGCAGCACGGCTCCGCTCCCCTCGGCTGGCACCAGGACTTCGCCGAGGCCCGAGAGCGCCTGCACGACTGGGTCGCCGCTTGTGGTTCGCGGCTCGACCGCGACAGGGCGACACGTCAGACGGCATGGCCCGGGGAGGATCCGGCACCGTCAGTGGAAGAGGTCGCGATCGAGGACCGCGGAGCCGACTTCCGCAGGTTCGTCGTCGAGGACGTCGCGCGCAGGCGGGCCGCCGAGGATGCGTACATAGCCGCAGAGGCTGGCCACTCGGCGTAAGCGTTCAAGGCTCATTTGAGAGCCTCGAAGGCCCAGTCGTCCTCCACCATGTGACCGATGCGGCATGACGACAGCCAATGCGCGCAAAGCCCACGATGAACGTGCCGGCCAGCGCACAGGTCTTGCGGTCGCGTTGAACTCGGACGGCGCGCGCGAATCAGCGCCGCGCTCCAGTCCGACTCATCGCAAACATTCGCCCGCCGGCCGACCGCTAAGTGAACCCCGTTCCTGGCGCTGTCATGCTCGTCCTGTGGCCCCCTTTCCCGGTCTCCTGCGTGGGCGGAGAATGAGGCCATGGATGCCCCGCGGGGGTCGGTCGAGCTCGAGGAAGCGGACGAGCTGCAACGCCTGCGTCGACGCGCGTACGGACCGGATGCCGACATCGCCGGGGATGCAGCGGCGCAGGCGCGGCTTTTCGAACTGGAAGGCGCCCATCGCGGACGGCCGGCTCCCGGCGTAGATGCTGCCGTCGCAGCGGCCCCCACCCCGGTCCCCGAGCGCGTCGCGGTCGCTGAAGGCGTCCCGCTCCCTGAGCCTGTCGAAGGGCCGCGCTCTGCTTCGACATCGGTCACGCAGCCTGTCGAGGGGGCGTTCGCCGCGGATGAGCCTGCCGGAGGGTCGGTGACCGGGCCAGACCCCGCCGAGCGGTCGACCGCCGATTCCGACCCCGTCAATGGACCTTCTGCGGCACCGTGGTGGCGACGCCGCCGCTGGTTCGTGATCGTCGGCGGCTTCATCGCTGCCCTCGCCCTGAACGCCGCCCTCGTCATGGGGGTGTCGCAGTTGCTTTCTGATAAGGCCACTCCAACCCGGACCGACACCGCGAAGCTGTTTCCCGTCCCCGATCTGGAGGGCCGATCGGACTACGTGGTTGCGCAGGGCTACGTGCTCGCACTCGAGTCGGTCGGTACCGACGCCGATAAGCCGAAGGACAACCACGGCACTCTCGCCGCGCTGGGACTCAATGCCGATGCGATGCGGCGCTATGAGGACTTGGGGGGCCTCCGTGTCTGGAGCGGAGAGTCTCGCAACGGCACGACCTGCCTACTCGTCGCTCACCCCGGCCAGGGTCTCAGGGAAGGGATTGGCGCCGAAGCGTGTTCCCCCAGAGGCCTGGACCCCATCGCTGAGCTGCCGATAAGCTCCGGATGCTGCTACCCCCCGGGAGTGTTCGAGGGTCTGCCGGTCGGCAGTGTCATCGTGTTCGCGCTGAAGGGCGACCAGGTCAACGTCTACGTGTACGAGAGGGCCGCCGACCCGAGCGCGTCGCAAGGCTAACAGGGCCGCGGTGTCACCGATCCGGCAGCGCGCGATGCCATGGGGGCCAGCCCCGGGCTGACGGCGAACAAGCCGAGCGGCAAGCACAAGTCGGGGCTGCGACTCCGCGCCCGCTGCCGCCTCACGTTGCCTTTCCTACGACTCTTGCCGATGTACGCGGCACACGGACTCGCGACTCTCCACGGGCGAGCCATTGACAGGAGCTCCACCAGTCCTAGGCACATGGCGTCCGTGGAAGGACCTGCCCGCGGGCAGGGACATCACCGGCCATCGTCCTGTCGGCGGAATTAGGCCAGCGGGCTCTTCGCCGAAGCTCCGATTCCTGTGGCGATAGCACCCTTCGCGGCCTCAACTAGCACGCCCGGTCCGAAGATGAGATCCTTGACGGCATTTCCGATTCCGCCGGCGAGGGCGCCGAGAGCATCTGCGGTCGCGACGTCTCTTATTGCCCGCCGGTCTTGATGAGCACGCGGCCGGCGTTGGAAACCGCACCGATATAGCTGCGCGGGTCAATGTACGAAAGCGACCACCCAATGCTCGGGGTCATAGATCGTGTCGGCGCCGTCTGCGACCATGTCAGCAGCAATCCCCGCCGTAAAACTCGCCCCCGGTTGTCGGTCGGTACACGTCGACCACATCATCGTGCAGCACGAATCGGACGTATGGCGACAGCTCACCGGACGGCGCGGGTGGGAGCTCGTCGAGGTTGAGGTTGTAATCGGCGATGGTGTCCACAGAAGGCGCCGTGCACTCGAACACCGAGATGTGATTTCCCCTGACCACGGCGATGCATCGCTCATTCTCCAGCTTCGTTGTGCTCCATATCCGCAGCGGCCCGTACGAGCCGTACGAGACGAAGTCCGCGACCGTCAAGCCATACCTCACAGGGACCTCATCGTCGACAGGGATGGACGCACTCTCGGGTGGGCCCTGCGGAGTGAGTTGTGCGACCGGCCGCCCGTCCTCTTGAGGTCGCAATGACGCGCGAGTGGGTTCGGGCTGGTTCGGCTCATCGACGACGAAGACACCAGTGCCGATGGCTGCGGCCAGCACCGCCACCGCGGCGATGACCCAGGGCAGCAGGCGGCGACGGCGCCACCACGGTGCCGAGCGGGCTCCGTCGATCGGTCCAGAATCGGCGATCGGCACCCCGGCGGGGTCTTGCCCGGTGACCGACCCTCCGTGAGCCTCATGCTCGGCGGACGCCCCGGTGACAGGCGGCGCCGACGATGTCGACCAAGGGCGCGACCCTTCGAGACGCTCAGGGACCGGGACGCGTTCCGACACCGGGGCTCGGAGCGCTGCGGCGGTACCGACGACGGGAGCCCGCTCTGGACGTTGGGCGGCTTCCAGTTCGGAAAGTCGAGCCTGAGCCGCCGCATCCCCCGCGATGTCGGCATCCGGTCCGTACGCGCGTCGTCGCAGGCGCTGCAACTCGTCCGATTCCTCGAAGTCGGCCGACCCTCGCGGCGCATCCATGCCCTGATTATCCGCCCGGGCACAACACCCGGAAAGGGGGGTACCCTGACGAAGCCTGAGGTCGCCAAGACGGTGATTCACTTGGCGATGAGACAGTTCGCTCGCTGCCACGGGGTGGATATCCCACGCGGCCCTCGACCGAGTCGTCGCCCTGAGCTCCAACATCAGTAGCGAGAGTCAGCTCGACATCATCGGCGATCCCCGAGTCCGATCCGGTCCGGTCATCGGGCACTTTGCGTGCGGGAGAAGGTCGGTTGACCGCTGGGGGACCGGCTTGCGAGTAGGCGACTGATTGACACCCGACAGCGCCCGATGGGCGGCTCGCTGCCCCCGATAGCGGACCGCTTTTCGAGCACACCCGTGCCCGAGCAGAGGGCAGGCGAGAACCCGCGAGCCGGTGCCGTGGGAACTCGATTTCGCCGCTCTCGGCAGCTTGACGGCGCACCTAGTGAAGACTGCTGAGATGAAGTCGCGATATCCGTGCTGTCCGCTGGTCCGCGATGCAGGCCGATTCTGAGGGAGTGTGTCTATGTCCGCGGCGTCGTCACCTCTGTACATTCACCGGTTCGGCAGCAAGCGGATCTGCGTCGCTGAAGGACCGGCTTGCTGCCGGCGATGCCGCGCCACCATAGGCCCGGCCTGTAGGACGGCCGGACCTATGGTGGCATCATGACGCACTACGACATCTGGACCGACGACCGCACCGGCCACACTTTCCGCATCACGAAGTCGATGGGAGATGGCGCCTCCATATGGAGCGTCGAGCGGGACACGCCAACTCATGAGCGGTTGGGATACGTGAAGCGCAAGGGCAGGAAGATCTGGGCAGTGACCTCGACCGTGCCCGACGGCAAGGCAGAGCAGATCGCGGTCGCTTCGGTCGAGGAAGGGTGGTCGCTCATCACGTCGGGAGCCTGACCTTCCACGAATTGACCAAGCGATCTAGGACACAGTGGCTATCCAAGTGAGGGGCTCCCGAAGCTGATCGAGAGAGCTGACCACCTGGAGTGGCGCCCGCCGCACGACCGGCATCCGGGCGACCGGAGCTGCAACCCCGCCGGCGACGGATCGATGACCGTCCCGCTGACTCTTGATCAAGGGGACGAGCCCCGCTCGCACACTGCCTGTCTATGTCAGCCTTGCTGACCCCTTAGCGATAGCGTCAGCCAGAGGGAGTTCAACGGAGGAGCCTGCTGTGTACGACGATCATCTGGATGAGCAGACGCGCCGCGAGTTGAACGCTAGACAGCGCGCCGGTCTCGTCACCGATGAGTTCATCAAGGCGGGGCTGGGCGGAGCCGTCGAACCGCCTTCGCTCACGGACCACGAAATCAACCGCAAGTACGAGCGCGGTGAGATTCGGATCGTGACTGAGCAGGGTCGATACCCGCTCGATTCAATCAGCAACATGCTCAGTGGAAAGAACTACAAGCTCGACCCGGACTATCAGAGGCGTCGACGATGGGATGTCACCCAGAAGAGCCGCCTCATCGAATCATTCATCATGAACGTGCCTGTGCCCCCTGTCTTCCTTTATGAATGGGACTTCAATCAATACGAGGTGATGGATGGTCTCCAGCGCATGACCGCGGTTCGGGAGTTCTACGAGGACGCCTTCGCCCTGACTGGTCTCGAGTACTGGCAGGAGTTGGAGGGCAGGCGATACGCAGACCTTCCATCGCGGATCAAAGCGGGGATCGACCGACGCTACGTTTCCTCCATCATCTTGCTGCGAGAAACATCGCATGGGGATGAGGATCCGGAGCAGCTGAAGCGATTCGTGTTCGGGCGAATCAACACGGGCGGGGTGAAGCTGACTGACCAGGAACTGAGAAACGCGCTCTACGACGGTCCCATGAATCGACTCTGCAAGGAGCTTTCGGCATGGCCTGCACTCCGCGCTATGTGGGGGATCCCACAGAACGTCGAAGAGCTCATGGACGCGGGAGAGGTCATCATCCCTGACGAGTCGATGCTCGACTTCGAGGTTGAGAGCGGGGGGCAGGTAGATCCGGTGCCAAGGATCTACCGCGAGATGGCTGACGTCGAGCTCGTGCTGCGTTTCTTCGCAAATCGGCAGCGCATGTTGCTCTACCGCGACAACTTGCGCGACTACCTCGACGAGTACCTAAAGGCAGCGAACAAATACGAAGAGCACACACTGAGCGAGTTGCGTGTGACGTTCGAGGAGACCATGAATCTGGCGCTCGACCTCTTCGGGGATCACGCCTTCCAAAGGAGGGCAAATCGGAAGTGGCGAACGGTCCCGTCGCTTTCGATATACGACGCCCTGACCAACGTGCTCTCCCGACTGCTGCCATCCAGCGACAAGCTGCGCGCGAATCGACAATCGATCCTCGATCACCTCGACGAGTTCTACGAGCAGAACGCACGGAAGTTCAACCTACGAGGGCAGACGCGCACCGACCTGATGGACAGGGAAATCCTCTTCGAGGGATTCTTGCGTAGCTTCATTGACTGACAATGCTGTCTCTAACAGCCGCCCATAGCGACGCACAGGCGCGCTTCGAACGTCACCAACGCTACGTGCATCATTCGCACGAGAACGCCGCAGGTTTCACCAGCGACGTTTACGCTTCGTGGATCTTGCTTGCTTACGCCTCGTATGAGGCCGCTCTTCGAAATCTCGGCGAAGCGACGATCGGTCACCTAGGGCAATTCGCGCCGACCCCTGCCGACCTTCCTGACGACATTCGTCGGGCGCACGCTGAGCGTGTGGTCCGCCGTGCGAGCGAGGCGTTTTCCCAACGAGTTCCGAGCCGGGGACAGGATATCGATCCGGAAGACTTCTTGAGCCGTGCATTCGGTTCAGATTGGGCCTCGGTGTCCGTCCTGCTCCGCATCGAGAAGAACGGCTGGGTGCAGAACGTCCGCGAGTGGCTACGGCGAGTCGGCGCTGAAGATGCGGACATGGTGTGGATGCGAGAGCCGTATGGATCGTCCACTGAGACGCTCGAATCGTTTGTCGATCGTCTGGTCGGTGAGCGCAACGATCTGGCGCATGGCGATCTTCCGGCTGCGACATTGTCGGCGGACCTCATGGTCGAATGGATCGATGCCATCTCGGAATTCGTACGCCGCATCTATCTCTGTTTGCAGGTCGCCTGTGCCCGAGCCTTTCCGGCTCACGTTATGCGCCGTTTCGGCGATATCGATCCTGACGCGCCTGCCCTCTCCGACATGACAGCAGCCTTCGCAGTTCTTCACGAGGACGTATCGGTGATGCAACACGCACTCGTGATCAGTGACTCCGGTGAAGTACGTGCAGCCAGAGTCGCCTCCATGCAAACGGAGTCGATAGGCATAGAGAAGGCAACGGCCGGTGACGAGCGCGTAGCCATCACCTTTTCTCGTTCGATCGAGCGCTGCGCAGTTTTTCATTGCTTCTGAGCACGGACTCCTGAGCGGCCGCACCCTCTCAACGTTTTCAAGGACGTGGGCGTCAATCGACGGATGGAAATCTGCGGCATCTACGCGTGACGCAGCTTGGGCGGTAGGGCGTACTCTTCGCAAAGCCGCGCGCTGTCGCGCCCGTCGTCCGGCGTAATGAGACAGCCAACGAGCGAAGATCGGTCAACCTGCACGCAGAGGGATCGGCAGTTGCACATCCGTGGTTACGCCGTTGACCCTCGGGAGGATGGGCTCTGCGCTCTCCAGAGACTTCGGTGTCCCGCTTGCAGGAGCATCCTGCGTTGCGGCTCTACGGCTGCGCGGGCACGGTTCCCCGTGCTGTCCACGCTGACCCCGTAACTTCGAACGGGGCGGGCGGCATCTCGAACCGAAGCGTGTGTTCCAACCGCAGCCGTCCCGCGTCGTCAAGCGATGCGATGTACGCCCCGACCGGACCCACGCCGCGCACGTAGGGTTGCCACCAGTCTTCGAAAGTCGGATGGAGCACGCGCACCGTCAACACGGTCTCGGCGATCTCATGGAGCCCGGCCGCAGCCAGGTAGCGGCCGAGCTGTCCCCGTCGAGTACCCGGGCGCTCGGATTCGGACGGCGCGTCCGGATCGACCGTGCTGAGCACCTTCCAGAATTGACTAAGCGGGCTGGTACCCCCGGCGTGGTCCCATACGCACGCTGCAACGACGCCGCCGGGGCGGACCACACGCGCCACTTCCCGAAGGTCGTGCACCGGGTCGCTCATGAAGTGGACCACCAGTTGCGCCAGCGCGACGTCGAACTCGGCATCTTCGAAGGGAAGATCGCCCGCAGCCGCCATCTCGATCCGTGCTCCCGGAAAGCGCTCCCGCGCCGCCGCTGAGTACGACGCTGAGGGCTCGACTCCGGTGACCGCCGCCGCTCCCAGTCGAGCGACGAGCTCAGCTGTCAGCGCCCCGGGCCCGCACCCCACATCGAGCACGCGCTGACCCTGCTGGACACCCGCGAAATTCGAAAATGGGGAGCTCAACAGCTCGGAATAGCGACCCATGAAGCGGTCGTAATCGACCGCTGCGCCCTCGAATCCCATGCGCACACCGTACGTCCCCCGACCCATCGGTGGAAGGGCCCGCCCGATCAGTGCAGGCAGCGGAAGCATCCTCCCAAGATCGGTATGCGCGAATAGTACGGCGCACCACGAATCCACGCCGACCAGCACCGCCCATCCGCGCCCGGCGGCTGACGGGGACGGTCGGGCTATAGCGAGCTGCCCGCACAGGGATCGATCAAAGCGTGATGTCGGGTTGCCGTTGGGCGATCTCGGTCGTGAGCCAGCGAAAGACCGGCAGCGATGACGTCGGGGAGGCGACGTTGGCGCGAACGTAGCCACGGCTCGCGAACTCGAGAGCGTGACGGCGCGGCTCCGTGTACACGTCGAGGGGCAGCATCCCGCCGCGGAAACGCGCTCGAGACACCTCGGCGACTCGCGCCCGCAACTCGACTTCATGATCGGCGAAGTACTCCTCGGCGATCGCAAGGATCTCGCGCACGACACGTCGGTTCTCCGAACGCTCCTGCAACGCGTGCACCAGATCCGGAGGAGTCGGCTCGTCCTGAGCTCTGATTCGGGCGATGTCCTCACCGCTGCGCTTCTGCGCGAAGAAGGCGTCGGCCGAGGCATCGTTGTGGCGTCGCTCCGGCGCTAGTACTCGGTGAAGCTGCCGCTCGGGCAGTCCGGCACGCGCGCGGCGACGCTGGAGCCGCCTTGCTTTGTTCTCCCGCTCACGATAGGTCGCGCGTTGGTCAGGAGTGGGCGACCATGCAGGGTCGCGGCCGGCAGCCCGCGCACGGTCGACCGCGCGGCGTCGCGCCTCGTTCGCCTTCTTTGGGTCAGAAGCCTCACGTGCCCGCCGGCGCTCAGCGATCGCGTCGCGATTGCGGTGGTAGTAGTCGCGCTGCGCCCACTTGTAAGTCTCCGGGTGCTTCTGCTTGTACCGCTCGCGCGCCTGCTGGCGTTCCTCCGGGTGTTCCTTGGCCCAGGCCTTCGCGCGATCGATCCCCTTCTGACGCCGCGCCTTCTCCTCCCGCTCGCGTTGAGCACGATCACGTTCGCGTTCGCGGTTCTTGCGGCGGATGTCCTCGCGGTTCCGCTCGCGGTACTCGGCGTAGTACGTCGGGTGGGCCTCGTTCCATGCCTTCCGCTGTGCGGCCAGGCGCGCAGCACGCTCGTCGTCGTCGCTCGGCTGTGCGTCACTCATATCGGATCCACCATGAGCACGCCGTCGAGCGAAACGAGCGCGGTGAACAACTCCTCGCGCGTCGCGGTGGGGTCGGTGATCGCTCTTGCGACAAGCGCACGCATCCGTTCGCGCTCGACGTCGGACACATCGCCCAGCCGCGCGAGACACCATTCGATGTCGTCGGCGAGCCTGTAGCGCGGATCATCCACCTCGATGCCGGGGTAGTACAGGAACGCGAGCACAGCCACGTGCTCAAGGACAGCGTCAGCGCGTTCACGATCACTCATGCCAGGAAGGTGCGCGCCCACCGCCCACAGTTGGCACAGCGATGTCGGCTGGTCGGTCTACTGTCTTGCATGTTCGGCCGGACGAGGAGGCTCCATGGTCGAACCGAGCCGATGGCACCCGCTCCTCGCAACGCAGGAAGGTCCGACGGGCACGTGGACCTTGGTGGACGCGTACGACCGCGTGTACGGCACCATCGAGATCCGCCGACTGAACGTCAACGACGTCCGTTACCGTGCCAGCTTTCAGGGCGAGGTCATCGGCTGGTCAACAACTCTCCGCCTCGCCTGCGAGCGGGTTCACGGCGAGTTCCTGCGGAACCACGGCCCGAACGGCGGACCGATCGCGAGTTGGGGCACGAACGAGCGAGGTCAACCGATCGAATAGCTGCTAGGCCGCTTCGATGTCTTCCTCGTCGAGGAAGTCGAGCGCCGGATCATCGCCCGCTCCGTCGTCGGTCGAGAGTAGCGAGGTATCGGGGTTCACGCGGCGTAGGGTCCGTTCGAGGATTCCTGCCGGCCCCCGATCCACGCTGCGGTCGGGCTCGATGTAGTGCCCTTCTGTGATCGCGGTCGATCCGTGGCCGAGGAAGGTGGCGGCAGCGTCGGCGCTCGCCCCACGCGCGATGACCGTTGCACCGGTCCGCCGATACCAGCGCAACGTGATCCCCTCCCCCGCAAGATCTGCCAACTCGAGGAACGCTCGGAAGGTACGCCGCACATTGAACGGGCTAAGTGGTTTGCCCGCACGATTGGCGAAGATGGTCCGTTCCGGGTCGGTAGTCAGGGTGCCGGCGAGCCGTGCTCGAACGACGTCCGCAGCGAAGTCGGGGACCGCGATTCGGCGGATAGAGTGCTCGGTCTTCGGGTGGTCTTGACGGACGGCACCGCTGCCGGTGCGCAACACGACCGTCCCCGTCACCGAGATCGTCATCCCGCTGGAACGGTCCTCGACATCGCACACGCGGAGAGCGAGGCACTCGCCGATGCGCAGTGCGGTGCCGAGGAGCACTTCGATGATGTCGCGCACCTGCCCGTCGGGCTTGGGTCCCTTGACGTCGGGTCCGGTCCGCCAGCGACCCGCGGCATCGCGGATCGCATCGATCTGCTCGACGGTCAACGCCTGACGCTCGCCCTTCGGCCGGCGCAGTGGGCTCGTTCCCTGCACCGGATTCCGCGGGATCGCGTCGTGCCGAAGAGCAAAACCGAAGAGTTGATTGAGAATCGTCCGCGAGTGGTGCGCTCGAGAGAACGACACGGCCCTCTCAGCGCGGAGGAACCACTCCACGCGGCCCGTGGTGATCTCACCGAGCGAGAAATGCTCGAACTGCGGCCGCACGCGGAGGCGGAGATCATCGCGGTAGTTCTTCTTCGTCCCATCCGACAGCTCGCGCATCTCCAGATCCTCGAGCCACAGATCAGCGAGGTCACGGAAGGAGCTGCTGAAATCGAGCAGGCCTCCCGCCCCGAAGCCCGGCCTGTCCAGCAGGCGCTCCTTCAAACGGGCTCGAGCGGCCGACTCCGTACGTGCAGCACCCGTCACTCTGCGCAGGCGCCCGTCTGCGTCGCGAATGCGCGCCAACGCCACGTACGACGATCCTCGCCTGCTGACACTGATGGTTCCGTATGAGCCGATCAGGGTGCGCGGCCGCCCCCCGTTCACAACACTCCGCCGCTGTGTCGCTGCTGGTCGGCCAGCTCCATTCGGTGCACCCATGCGTCGATCTCGCTCTTGCGAAATCTCAACTGCGTGCCGACGCGGAATCCACGGGGTCCGCGGCCCTTGCTGCGCAGGTCGTAGATCGTCTGGACGGAGACCTTCAACTCGTCCGCAAGCTCGGCCAACGAGACGTAGTTCCCGTGTCCTGGCTCGGAGGTGCCAACAGCGTCCATATAGCGAAGGTGCGCGGGCCTCACCGCGTACGTTCCAGATACTTCGAGAAGGTCCGAGAGCGCACTTCGGCGACTCGGCGAAGTGTCCAGTAAACGACTAACAAACATTCAAGCTCCCTGATCAGGGAGTGAAGATTTGGGACATCACCGGGAGTTTTGGTGGACCTGAGGGGACTCGAACCCCTGACCCCCTGCATGCCATGCAGGTGCGCTACCAGCTGCGCCACAGGCCCAGATTTGCTTTCCCGGCTCGGCCGGGGCAACCCCACTAGATTACTACATCGCGTGCGGTGCGACGAACCGGCGCCGGATGTCGGAGAGTCGCCCTACTGTCTGATGCACGACGAATGGAGGCACCATGGCCGTCCTCGGCAACATCGTGTTCTACGCGCAGGATCCGCAGGCGCTCGCCCACTTCTGGTCAGACGTCTTCGGCTATCCGAAGCTCGAGTGGGAAGACCCGATGAAGCAGCAGCTGCTGGATGCGGGGCTGACCGAAGCGGACCTCGGGGCGCGTGCGCTCGCCGAGGACCCCGAAGGCAAGGGACCGCGTCTCTTCTTCCACCACGCCGACGGGCCCAAGCAGGGGCGCAACCGGCTGCATCTCGACGTGTCCGTGAACCCGGCCGCGGGCGTCGGCACCACGGCCGAGCAGCTGGATGCCGAGAAGGACCGACTGGTCGCGCTCGGCGCACAGGTCGTGCGGCTCGTCGACCAATCGTGGGGTCCGTGGCCCGAGCGCTACTGGCAGCTGCGAGACCCCGAGGGCAACGAGTTCTGCCTTCAGTAGGCGGAGCTGGGGCTCCGCGGCTCGGCGCTCAGACCGCGCGGGGGTCTGCCGCGGTGCGTGCCGGCAGCTCGATCGGCACGACAGGGCAGTCCTTCCAGAGGCGCTCCAGCGAGTAGTAGACGCGCTCCTGCTCGTGGAAGACGTGGGCGACGAGATCGCCGAAGTCCAGCAGCACCCAGCGTCCCTCCTGCCGGCCCTCGCGGCGTACGCGCCGGTGCCCAGCCTCGAGCAGCTTCTCCTCGATCTCGTCGGCGATCGCACCGACGTTGCGCTCGTTGCGCCCGGTGACGAGCAGGAAGATGTCGACCAGCGGCAGAGGGCCGGAGACGTCGAGCCCGATGAGATCCTCCCCGCCCTTGGCGTCTGCGGCGCGTGCCGCGATCTGCAGCATCTCTACGGCCTGGGGGGTGGCGGTCATCGCAAAGCTCCTGTCACAAAAGCAAGAATCAGCACCCCGACGAGGGCGAGCGCCAGTGCGCCCGCCGTGATCGCCAACGTGAGCATGAGCCGGCTGCCCTTCTCGGGTGCCGGCGGTCGAATGATCTCCTGAGCACCCTTGACGGTGCTGATCGCGGCGCTCGCGGCGATCGGGGTCGGCGACGACGAGGCCGGGATCTCGCGATCGAAGAGAACCGCATCCGTCTCCTTGCCATCGGCGGTGCCGGCGGCGTGCCCGGTAGAGCCGAGACCCTCCGGCAGCGACATCGAGCCGGTGATGAGCACCTCGCCGGTCGCGGTGACGGGCCCGACGATCGGGGAGTGCGACGGCGCCTGGGAGAGGATCAGCGCGTTCGAGGTCGACTGCGCGCCCGTGGAGGTCGCACTGCGGGCGATCAGCTGGTCGAACGACGGGGGCAGTGCGACGGGCTCAGCGCCGGCGAGCAGTTCCGAACCGAAGCCGGGCCGCAGCACCGGCCGTTCGGCATCCGGCTCGGCCGAAGCGGAGTCGCCATCGGCGTACTCTTCCGCCACCAGCTCGTCGTGCCGGTCGTCATCGGATGCCGCTGGAAGTGCGTCCCCGGACAGTTCTTCGGCGGCGGGCTCGGGAGTATCGGCGTGCTCGGGATCCTCAGCGGGCTCGGCGACCCCGGCGGGTCTGGGAGCCCATGACGGCTCGGACACCGGGTGCGGCTCCCCCGACGCCGCGAGTTCATCGGCGCGCTCCTGCTCGACCGCTCCGGCCGCCGCGGCCGCATGCGCCGCCATCGCGTCGGGCGTGATGACCGACACGGAGGCGGTGCGGATGCGCTCCTGCTGGCGTGCCTGGCGCCGGGTGAGCGGCGCGACCCCGAGGTCGACGTTCGCATCGGCGATCGGCACCGCAGACACGACCGCCGGCTCGGCGGGGCGGGCGAAGTGCACACTCGGCGCCGGCCGCGGGGCAGGCCCGGCGGTGTGCTCGCTCTCGCCGGTCGCGCTCTCGACCTGCTCGCTGTCCACCCGCTCGCTCTCGGCGGGCGGGCTCTCCACCGGCTCGCTCTCGGCCGGCTCGCGTTCCATCGTCTTCACCGGCTGCTCGACCGGCGCCTTGGCGGTGCCGGGGATCACGGTGTCCGGGCCGATGATCGGCGTGGCGCCTGTCATTCGAATCTCACGCAACTGCTTGCGGGTCAGCTGAGGCTCGCCAGGCTGCTCGGGTGTGCTCATGCCTTGCTCCGATACAGATGATGCTTTCCGATGTACTGGACCACCCCGTCGGGAACGAGATACCAGACGGGATGTCCCTTGCGCACGCGATCCCTGCAGTCCGTCGAGGAGATCGAGAGTGCGGGAACCTCGAGTTGACTCACGTCATCGCTGGGCAGGCCCGCGATGCTGAGCACGTGCCCTGGACGCGACACCGCGACGAAATGAGCGAGGTTCCACAACTCATCATGGTCCCTCCAACTGAGGATTTGCGCTACGGCGTCTGCGCCGGTGATGAAGAAGAGCTCCGCATCCGGGCGCTGCGCCTTGAGATCACGGAGCGTGTCGATCGTGTAGGTGGGACCGGCTCGGTCGATGTCCACGCGGCTCACGGTGAAACGAGGATTGGATGCCGTGGCGATCACGGTCATCAGATACCGGTGCTCGGTGGAGGTGACCTCGTGCTTCTGCCACGGGCGACCGGTGGGGACGAAGACCACCTCGTCGAGGTCGAACCACTGCGCGACCTCGCTCGCGGCTACGAGGTGTCCGTGGTGGATGGGATCGAAGGTCCCGCCCATCACCCCGATCCGCAAGGGCCGCGTGGCGTCTGTCATTCAGTCGCCCTAGTGGCCCTGCCCCGTCCCGTGCTCCTCTTTGCCGTGGGCGGCGGCGAAGGCCGCGGACTTTCCGGCGTGGCGGTTCGCCACGTTGCGGTACGACAGGGTGACGAGGGCAAGGGCGCCGAAGACCAGGAGGGCGACGATCCCATAACCGACGGTCTCGAGCGCGACGTTTCCGTGCTTCTCCGACTCAGCGGCGGCCTGCACGAGAAGTGTGGCGAGAGACATCCGTACTCCCTTTCGAGTGGTCTTGGGTCGGGTGGTCGAGAGACCGGCTGGTCCAGTTTATGGGTTAGCCGCGCACTTGTCCGGAACCGCGCGCGAGCCACTTGGTGCTGGTCAGCTCGCCGAGGCCCATCGGACCGCGCGCGTGCAGCTTCTGGGTCGAGATCCCGACCTCGGCGCCGAAGCCGAACTCGCCCCCGTCGGTGAAGCGCGTCGACGCGTTGGCCATGACGACCGCGGAGTCCACTTCGGCGAGGAATCGTTCCGCGTTGCGGGTGTCGGTGGTGACGATCGACTCGGTGTGACCGGTGGAGTACCGGCGGATGTGCGCGAGCGCATCATCCAGGGAATCGACGACGCGCACGGCGATGTCGAGGCTCAGGTACTCGGTCGCCCAGTCCTCCTCGGTCGCCGCGACGACGTCGGACGTGAGCGAGGCCACGGTCTCGTCGCCGTGCACCGTGACGCCCTCCGCCTGCAGCGCGGGAACCACGACGGGCACGAGGCGCTCCGCTGCCGGGCGCAGCACCAGAACCGTCTCGACGGCGTTGCACACGCTCGGGCGCTGCACCTTGGCATTCACCACGATGTCGCGCGCCCAGTCCAGGGGGGCGGACTCATCGAGCACGATGTGCACGTTGCCGGCGCCCGTCTCGATCACGGGCACGCTGGACTCGGTGACGACCGTCTCGATGAGCGAGGCGCTGCCGCGGGGGACGAGCACGTCGACCAGGCCGCGCGCCTGCATCAGGGCACGGGCGCCCTCGCGCCCGAAGTCGTCGACGGACTGGATCGCCTCGGGGGTCACGCCGGCGGCATCCAGCGCATCGCGCATGACGCGCACGAGCACGCTGTTCGACTCCTTGGCGGCGCTGCCGCCTCGCAGCACCACGGCGTTGCCCGAGCGGAGGGCGAGCGCCGCGATGTCGACCGTGACGTTGGGCCGCGCCTCGTAGATCGCGCCGACCACCCCGAACGGCACGCGCACCTGCTCGAGCCCCACGCCGTTGGGCATCCGGTGGCCGCCGACGACCTGGCCGACCGGATCGGGAAGCGCGGCGATCTGCCGCACGGCATCGGCGAGGGCGGTGACGCGCTTCGAATCCAGCCGCAGCCGATCGATCAGCGATTCGCCGATGCCGTCGGCACGGCCCCGCTCGATGTCCTGCCCGTTGGCGCGGATGATCTCGTCCGCGGCATCCACCAGCGCCTTCGCAATCGCTTCGAGGGCGCTCGCCTTGTCGTCGCTGGTCAGCCGGGCCGTTGCGCGCGAGGCGTCCTTGGCGCGCACCAGGCGAGCGTGCACGTCGTCGATCTGGATGGCAGAGGCGGGTGCGCCGGGGACCGGCACGCCGCCCACGGCGGTCTCGACTGCGGAAAGAGTCACCGTTTCAGTGTATCCAGGGGCCCTGTCATGGGCGCAGCCGTGTCGGGCCGAGGCTCGAACCAGGTGCCGATGGGTGCGCCTTCGAGTGCCTCGCGCACGAGATCGGCGCTCGTGACAAGCACTCCGATTCCGGATGCCGCGGCGAGGCGTGCCGCGGACACCTTGGTCGCCGCTCCCCCGGTGCCGACGCTGTTCACCACGACCGACCCGAACTCCAGTCCTCGTAGATCGTCATCGTGCGCGATGGTGTCGATGGGCTCCGCACCCGGGTCCTGCGGTGGGCGGGTGTAGAGCGACTCGATGTCGCTCAGCAGGATGAGCACGTCCGCGGAGATGAGGTGCGCGACGAGCGCCGCCAGCCGGTCGTTGTCGCCGAAGCGGATCTCGTGCGTGGCCACGGTGTCGTTCTCGTTGACGATGGGCAGGATGCGGAGGCCGAGCAGTCTCTCCATCGCACGCTGCGCGTTGTTGCGGTGCGTCGGGTTCTCGAGGTCGCCGGCGGTGAGGAGCACCTGGCCGGCGACGATTCCGAATCGATCGAGCGAGTCCTGATAGCGGTAGATCAGCACGTTCTGCCCCACGGCCGCGGCAGCCTGCTGGGTCGCGAGATCGCTGGGTCTGGCGTCGAGTGCGAGGTACGGCATCCCGGTCGCGATCGCACCGGATGAGACCAGGATGACCTCCGTGCCGCGGGCGTGAGCTGCCGCCAGCGCGTCGACGATGAGGCCGATGCGCCATGCGCCGTCCCCGCTGATCGAGGAGGATCCCACCTTCACCACGACACGCCGGGCGGCGCGGACGTCGGCTCGTGCGACTGCGGTCACTCCTCGCCCTCCTCGTCCCTGCGGGCCAGCCGCTGGGTCTCGAGTTCGGCGCGGGCCTCGGCCTTGGCGTCCATGCGGTCGTGATAGGTCTCGCGGCGCTGCGTCGTCGTCCTGCGGCCGCCTTCGTACAGACGCGGGTCGGTGCCGCGGGGGGCGGAGATGAGCTCCGCGGCCGAGGACACCGTGGGCTCCCAGTCGAAGATGACCCCATCTCCCTCGCCGATGACGACCGTCGAACCGGGGGTGGCACCCGAGCGGTACAGCTCGTCCTCGACGCCGAGGCGCTCGAGGCGATCGGCGAGGTAGCCCACCGCTTCGTCGTTCGTGAAGTCCGTCTGCTGCACCCATCGCACCGGCTTCTCGCCGAGCACGCGGTAGATGTTCCCGTACGTTCCGCCCTCGACGCGGACGGTGAACTCCTTCTGGGCGCCGCGCGGGCGGATCACGATCTTCTCAGGCGCGGGCGTCGCGGCCAGCGCGGCACGGTGCTCTTCGATGATGCCGCCGAGGGCGAAGGTGAGCTCGCGAAGACCCTTGTGCGCGACCGTCGAGATCTCGAACACGCGGTAACCGCGGGCCTCGAGCTCCGGCCGCACCATCTCGGCGAGGTCCTTCGCTTCCGGCACATCGATCTTATTCAGCGCGATGAGCTGCGGCCGCTCGAGCAGCGGCGTCTGCCCCTCGGGCACAGGGTAGGCGGCGAGCTCCGCGAGGATGACGTCGAGGTCGCTGAGGGGGTCGCGACCGGGGTCGAGGGTCGCGCAGTCGAGCACATGCACGAGCGCCGTGCAGCGCTCGACGTGACGGAGGAACTCCAGGCCGAGCCCACGGCCCTCGCTCGCGCCCTCGATGAGACCCGGCACGTCGGCGACGGTGAAGCGGATGTCGCCGGACTGCACCACGCCGAGGTTGGGGTGCAGGGTCGTGAAGGGGTAGTCCGCGATCTTCGGACGTGCGGCGGAGATGGCCGCGATGAGGCTCGACTTGCCTGCCGATGGGAAGCCGACGAGGGCCACGTCCGCGACGGTCTTCAGCTCGAGGACGAGGTCGCCCTCCCAGCCGGGCGTGCCGAGCAGAGCGAATCCGGGGGCTTTGCGCTTGGGCGAGGCGAGTGCGGCATTGCCGAGCCCGCCGATGCCGCCGGGAGCGGCGACGAACCGCATGCCGGGTTCGATCATGTCCACGAGCGTCGTGCCGTCGACATCCTTCACCACGGTGCCGACCGGTACGGGGAGCTCGAGCGACTCGCCCTGCGCGCCGGAGCGGTGATCGCCCATGCCGAAGCCGCCGTTGCCTCCCGCGCGATGCGGCGAGTGGTGGTACGACAGCAGCGTCGTCACCTGGGGGTCCGCGACCAGGACGACGTCGCCGCCGTGTCCGCCGTTGCCGCCGTCGGGTCCGGCGAGCGGCTTGAACTTCTCGCGCTTGACCGACACGCAGCCGTTGCCACCCTTGCCCGCGCGGAGGTGGAGCGTCACCTCGTCGACGAATGTGACCATGTGTGCCTGCCCCCTAGCGGGTTGAAGTTGTGGAAAAAGCAGAACGGGACGGGCCGAAGCCCGCCCCGTTCGAGTGCTGTGTACGAGTGATTACTCGGCGCCGACAGCGGCGACGATGTTGACGACCTTGCGGCCGCCCTTGCGACCGAACTCGACGGCACCGGCCTCGAGGGCGAAGAGCGTGTCGTCGCCACCGCGACCGACGTTGGCGCCGGGGTGGAAGTGCGTGCCGCGCTGGCGGACCAGGATCTCGCCGGCGTTGACCTTCTGGCCGCCGAAGCGCTTCACGCCCAGACGCTGGGAGTTGGAGTCGCGACCGTTACGGGTGGAGCTTGCGCCCTTTTTGTGTGCCATGTCTGAGTCTCTTCCGTGCTTACTTGATGCCGGTGACCTTGACGCGCGTGAGGTCCTGACGGTGTCCCTGGCGCTTCTTGTAGCCGGTCTTGTTCTTGAACTTCTGGATGACGATCTTCGGGCCGCGCAGCTCGCCGAGCACCTCGGCGGTCACGGTCACCTTCGCGAGCTTGTCGGCGTCGGTGGTGACATCGTCACCGTCGACCAGGAGCACGGCGGGGAGCACGATGTTCTCGCCCTGCTTGGCCTTCTGGCGGTCGAGGGTCACGATCGTGCCGACCTCGACCTTTTCCTGGCGGCCACCGGCGCGCACAACTGCGTAAACCACTTCACACCTGTTTCGTTGGGGAGCACGGGGCTCCGGATATCACGGAAGTCTTTGCTTGCGGATGCAAGGGTGCGGAAGCAACGCTCTTGTCGTGGCTCTGCACGGTCGAGGCCCGGGGGCTGACGACCATGCGGCGCCACAAGACGCACCAAAGGACTACTTTACCTGACGCTCGCGCAATGTCGCAAAGCGAGCGCTGTGCGTGTCGCCCCCGCGACCGCATTCACGGCGGACTCCCACTCTCTCGCCGCGCATAGGATCATCGCGTGACGATCCTCGTGGACCAGGCGATGTGGCCGGCGCACGGCCGGCTGTGGGCCCACCTGATCAGCGACTCGCATCTCGACGAGCTGCACGCGTTCGCCGAGGCGAACGGCATCCCCCGCCGCGGATTCGATCGCGATCACTACGACGTTCCCGTCGAAGCGCTCGGGCGGCTGGTCGCCGCCGGGGCGCGGCCGGTGAGCGCGCACGAGCTCGTGCGCGCCCTCATCGCCTCAGGACTGCGCGTGACGGCGCGCGAGCGCCGCGACGGCCGCTGACCTACTCCTCCCCCTGGGGAGCGTGCACCACGGGTGTGCCGCTGAGCGCCGCCGTCGTCACGCGGCGTCGCGACCGCCCCTGGCCGGGCGCCTTCGGCTCCGGCAGGGCCTTGAGCACCGAGTCCAGCAGCTGGTCGGCCTCCGTCTTCGGGGCGCGGTCGGCCGGCTGGCGCTTCTTGCGTGCCTTCTTCGGCCGCTCGGCGGGCTCCTGCTCCAGGGCCGCGGGTGCCTCGGGCGCGGCCACGTCCGGGGCCACGGTCACGACATCCGGCTCCGGGTGCGGGGCGGCGATGGTCGACGCGGCGATCTGCGCGAGCGCGGACTTCATGCCCTCGGTGATCATGTGGGTGCCACCCGATGCGCCGTTGCCCGAGGAGGTCGAACCTCCGCGGGCGGGGCGACGGGCCGACGTCCCGTTCTGCGGCGCCGCCGAGCGGTGCCGGACGACGGGATCGTGGTGCACCACAACGCCGCGGCCCGCGCACACGTCGCAGGGCTCGCTGAAGGTCTCGAGCAGTCCCAGCCCGAGCTTCTTGCGCGTCATCTGCACGAGCCCGAGCGAGGTGACCTCGGCCACCTGGTGCTTGGTGCGGTCGCGGCTGAGGCACTCCACGAGTCGGCGCAGCACGAGGTCGCGGTTGGACTCGAGCACCATGTCGATGAAGTCGACGACGATGATGCCGCCGATGTCGCGCAGTCGCAACTGGCGGACGATCTCTTCCGCCGCCTCGAGGTTGTTCTTGGTGACGGTCTCTTCGAGGTTGCCGCCGGTGCCGACGAACTTGCCGGTGTTGACGTCGACGACCGTCATGGCCTCGGTGCGGTCGATCACGAGCGAACCGCCGGAGGGCAGCCACACCTTGCGGTCCAGCGCCTTCTCGATCTGCTCGGTGACCCGGAATTCGTCGAACGGATCCGCGTCGCTGTCGTAGCGCTCGACGCGCTCCAGCAGGTCCGGCGCGACGCCTCGCAGGTAGCTCTCGATCGTGTGCTGTGCGTCATCCCCCTGGATCAGCATCCGGGTGAAGTCCTCGTTGAAGACGTCGCGGACGATCTTCACCAGCAGATCGGGCTCCGAGTGCAGGAGCGCCGGTGCCTGAATGGTCTCGAGCTGCTCGCTGATGTGCTGCCACTGGCCGGTGAGCCGCTGCACGTCGAGCGTCAGCTGCTCCTCGGTGGCGCCTTCGGCTGCGGTGCGCACGATGACGCCGGCCGATTCCGGGAGCACCTCCTTGAGGATCCGCTTCAGGCGTGCCCGCTCGGTGTCGGGAAGCTTGCGGGAGATGCCGTTCATCGAGCCGGCTGGTACGTACACGAGGTAGCGACCGGGCAGCGAGATCTGACTCGTCAGGCGGGCGCCCTTGTGGCCCACCGGATCCTTGGTGACCTGCACGAGCACGCGGTCGCCCGACTTGAGGGCCAGCTCGATGCGACGAGGCTGGTTCCCGGTCTCGACGGCATCCCAGTCGACCTCACCGGAGTACAGCACAGCGTTGCGGCCGCGGCCGATGTCGACGAAGGCCGCCTCCATGCTCGGCAGCACGTTCTGCACGCGGCCGAGATACACGTTTCCGATGAGCGAGGCATCCTGGTTGCGTGCGACGTAGTGCTCGACGAGCACCTTGTCCTCGAGCACGGCGATCTGGATGCGCCCGTTCTTCGAGCGGACGATCATCTCGCGGTCGACGGCCTCGCGGCGCGCAAGGAACTCGGCCTCGGTGACGACGGGACGGCGGCGTCCGGCCTCGCGACCGTCGCGGCGGCGCTGCTTCTTCGCCTCCAGGCGAGTGGAGCCCTTGATGCGCTGCGGCTCGGTGATGTACTCCACCGCGCGCTGGCGGGTGCGCGGCTCGCGCGCTGGGCGCTCGGCCGGGGCAGCCGCGTCGGTCTGCACGTCGTCGTCACGCGTGTCGCCTCGGCGACGGCTGCGGCGGCGGGCGGATGACGGGGTCTGCTCCTCGACGTCATCCCGGTCATCCTGCGGCGCTCGTTCGGGCAGCGGGGCGATCTCGGGTGCGTAGAACAGGAGCTGCGTGGAGACCTGAGAGACGAAGACCTCCGGGAGCAGGCCGAGGCTCACCGCCGTGACAGGGCCGGGCTCGGGGTCGGGCTCGGCATCCGGTTCGGCGTCGGCATCGGGCTCGCCGCCGGTGGGCAGCTCCACGTCCGGGCCTTCCAGCGGCTCGGGAAGCCATTCCGCTTCGGTGCCGGGGGCGTCTCCTCCGGCGTCGGACGGCTCGGGCTCGCCCGTGGGCAGCTCGACGTCGGGGCCTTCGAGGGGCTCCTGCGTGGGCTCTGGAGCCGGTGAGGGTGCCGTGGCATCGGGCTCACCGGCTTCGGCCGCTCCCGCTGGATCCGGCGTCTCTACCGCCGGCTGCGTGCCTTGATCTGCGTTGTTCTCGTGGCGGTCAAGGGTGTCATTGCTCTCATCAGCCATCACTGGCACTCCCTGCGGGGCGACATCCGCGCGTCACCCGGCGAAATCTCAGGCGGTGCCGCACCTGCGGTGCCGCGAACTCACTCGGTCTGCGACCGGCTCCTGGCTCTGGTCGCGGGGCATTCGTCGCCCCGAAGTCTTCTGCGATGCGGTTCGCGGCGCGGCCGCGGATGCATCGACAGCCATTATCGCACTAAACCATGGGATCGCGTGTTTCCGCCACGCATGCGGTGCCCGCCACCCGTGGTGCGCGCGGCTTCGTCCCGGAAGGCGATGCCATAATCCGAGCATGCCGGAACAGCGCACCCGCCCGACCGCCCTCGCCGTCTGGCTGATCGTCGCCGGCGCAATCGGGTGGTGGGCGGCGTTCCAGCTGACGCTCGAACGGTTTCAGCTGCTGGCCGATCCGGATGCGGCGCTGGGCTGCGACTTCAGCATCCTGGTGCAGTGCCGGGCCAACCTCGAGTCGTGGCAGGGCGAGCTGTTCGGATTCCCGAATCCGATCCTGGGCCTGTCGGCGTGGATCGCCCCGATCGTCGTCGGGGTCGCCATCCTCGCCGGCGCGCGCTTCGCGCGGTGGTTCTGGCTGCTCTTCGAGGCCGGGATGGTGCTCGCCCTCGTCTTCGTGATCTGGCTCATCACGCAGAGCATCTTCGTGCTGGGCACACTGTGCCCCTGGTGCATGGTGACGTGGCTCGTGACCATCCCCACCGTCTACGCGGTCACGCTGCACGTGCTGCGCAACGGAGCAGTGCCGGTTTCCGCCGCGGTGCGACGGCGCGCCGATCACCTCATGGGATGGGTGCCGCTCTTCGCGGTGCTCAGCTACGCGGTCATCGCGGTCCTCGCGCAGCTCCGCCTCGACGTGATCGGCAACCTGTTCTAGCTGCGCTGCACTTTCCTGTCGACGCGTCGCGAATCGACGCAGCGCGTGCAGGAATGTGCCGCTCGAGCTACGGGAACCAGATGTCGAGCTCGCGCTCCGCAGACTCGGTGCTGTCGCTGCCGTGCACGAGGTTCTGCTGCACCTTGAGGCCCCAGTCGCGGCCGAAGTCGCCGCGGATCGTGCCGGGCGCCGCGGTGGTCGGGTCGGTCGTGCCGGCGAGCGAGCGGAATCCTTCGATGACGCGGTTGCCCGCGAGCCGGATCGCGACGGAGGGTCCCGACATCATGAACTCGAGCAGCGGCTCGTAGAACGGCTTGCCCTCGTGCTCGGCGTAGTGCCGCTCGAGCACGTCGCGGTCGGGCTCGGCGAGGCGGATGTCGACGAGCGAGTACCCCTTCGCCTCGACGCGGGCAAGGATCGCGCCCGTCAGGCCGCGCGCGACGCCGTCGGGCTTGACGAGGACGAGGGTCTCTTCAGTGGCCATTGTCAGTCACTCTCTTTCCGGGGTCTGGGGCTGCGTCGGGTGATCCTGCTGCTGCGACGGGGAATCGGCGCCGGATGCCGAGCGAGCCTCGATGCGTGCTCCACCGATCGTCGCATACGCCCACATGCCGCCGAAAACGAGCGCGATGAGCAGGAACGCGGGGACGAGGAACGCACCGAGCGCGACGAGCAGCTGCAGCACCCAGCCGAAGGCGATCGCCCAGCGGTGATGCAGCATGCCGGCGGTCAGGACCATCAGCACGGCGAGGACCGACCCGGTGACGACCCCCCACCAGGACGGGATCCCCTCAGGGAGCACGTTGAGGCCGTAGACCACCAGGCCACCGAGGAAGACGACCACGGACTCGAAGCCGAGCACGATCGCGCCCAGATTCTCCACCAGGGTCCTGCGGCGCCGGGGGCGCGGGGCGGGTTCGGGCGCCGTTTGGGCGGTCATGCGTCGAGCCCTGCCTTCCACCCCTCGGCCGACGCGACGGCGATCGCCTCTCCCGCGAGCACGACCGAGCCGGCGATGACGACGGCCCGGCGGTCGGATGCCGCGGCCCACTCCCGCGCCGCCGCGGCGGCGTCGGCGACGTCGTGGTGCACGGTCGTGGCGAGTCCGTGGGCCTCGGCCAGGTCGGCGATCGTGTCGGCATCGCTCGCGCGATCCGAGTCCGGCGCCGTCGCGAAGACGTGCGCGGCGCGGGGGGCCAGGGCATCCACGATGCCCGCGGCATCCTTGTCGCCCAGCACTCCGAGCACGACACCCCACTCGTCGAAGTCGAACGAATCGGTCAGCGCGGAGGCCAGCGCCCGCGCGCCGTGCGGGTTGTGGGCCGCGTCGACGAGCACCGTCGGGGCCACGCCCACCAGCTGCAGGCGCCCCGGCGAGAGCACCTCGCTCAGGCCCTCGGCGAGGATGTCGCCGGCGATCGGCTGCCGGCCACCGCCGATCAGGGACTCGACCGCGGCGATCGCCAGGGCGGCGTTCGCGCCCTGATGCGCGCCATAGAGCGGCAGGTACTCCTCGGGATAGGTGCCGGCGAGGCCGCGGACCGAGATGAGCTGACCACCGACGGCCAGGCGGTCATCCGTCAGCGCGAACTCGCCGCCCTCGAAGGCGATCGATGCCTCACGGGCCGCGGCGGCGGAGCGCAGCACGGCCTCGGCCGCGGGGTCCTGCTTCGCGGAGACGACGGCGGCGCCGTCCTTGATGATCCCCGCCTTGACGGAGGCGATCTCGCGGATGGTCTCGCCCAGGCGGTCGGCGTGGTCGATGTCGATCGGCGCGAAGACGGCCACGTCCCCGTCGGCGGTGTTCGTCGAGTCCCAGGATCCGCCCATCCCGACCTCGAGCACGAGCACGTCCACCGGGGCATCCGCGCAGGCGACGAACGCCAGCACGGTGAGCAGCTCGAAGAAGGTCAGCGGCGCATCGTCCGCGGCCTCGAGCTGGGCATCCACCAGGTCGACGAACGGCGAGATCTCGTCCCACGCGTCGGCGATCGCGGCATCCGAAACGGGCTCGCCGTCGATCATGATGCGCTCGGTGAAGCGCTCGAGATGCGGGCTGGTGAAGAGGCCGGTGCGCAACCCATGCGCCCGCACGAGGCTCTCGATGATGCGGCTGGTCGACGTCTTGCCATTGGTCCCCGTGACGTGCACCACGCGGTACGTGCGCTGCGGATCGGCGAGCAGCTCGAGCACACGGGCGGTGCGCTCGACGCGCGGCTGCACCCACCGCTCGCCCCGACGCTCGAGCAGCGTCGCGTAGACGGCATCCGCCCTCGCTCGGTCGTTCACGCGGACGCCCCCAGCTTCTCGGCCGAGACGAGCCTCTGGACCGACACCCTGAAGGCGCCGGCGTTCGCGAACGCACCAGCGGCGAACTCCGCCGAGTGATCGGGCGTTCGTCCATCGAGCTGCTCGCCCAGCAGCGTCTCGCCCGCGGAGCCCCGCACCGAGAACTCGGTCGCCAGGGTCTCCCCGGCGACGTCGGCGACGTCGAAGGCCGACGCGACCGCCCGGGCGTCGTCGCCGTCGGCGAAGGCCAGTTCGAGACGGATCCGGTCGCTGACGTCGAAGCGGGCCGCCTTGCGCGTGTCCTGCACGGCGCGCACGACGTCGCGCGCCAGCCCCTCGGCGGCCAGCTCCGGCGTCATGGTCGTGTCGAGCAGCACGAAGCCGCCGCCGCCCCCCTCCGCAGAGGGGAGCAGGGCCAGAGCCTCGCCCTCCGGGCGTCCCGTGGTTTCGAGCACGAGGTCGTACTCCCCCGGCTCGAGGGCGATCCCGCCGGCGGTCACGACGCCGTCGGCCTCGCTCCAGTCGCCGGCGCGTGCTGCCTGGATGACCTGCTGCACCTGCTTGCCGAGGCGGGGACCCGCCGCGCGCGCGTTGACCGTGAGCCGGTGGGTGATGCCGTACTCGACGGCCGTCTCGGGTGCGAGTTCGACGAGCTCGACCGCCTTGACGTTCAGTTCGTCGCGCAGGATGTCCTCGAACTGCGCGAGAGCCGCGACATCCGCCGCCACCACGGTCAGCCTCCCGAGCGGCAGGCGTACGCGGAGCCCCTCCTTCTTCCGAAGGGCGTTGGCGACGCTCGACAGCTCGCGCACGGCATCCATCGCGGGACGGATGTCGGCGTGGTGCGGGAAGGCATCCGCATCCGGCCAGTCGGTGAGGTGCACGCTGCGCCCGCCCGTGAGTCCCTGCCAGACGCGCTCGGAGACGAGCGGGATCAGCGGCGCGGCCACCCGCGTGAGGGTCTCGAGCACCGTGTAGAGGGTGTCGAAAGCCTCGTTGCTCTGTCGGTTCGCGGCATCCACGCCCGTCCAGAAGCGGTCGCGCGATCGCCGGATGTACCAATTCGTCAGCACCTCGGCGAAGTCGCGCAGCTTGCCGGCCGCGGTCGTCGAGTCCAGCCCCTCGAGGTCTGCCCGCACGCCGCGCACCAGATCGCCCGTGAGCGCCAGGATGTACTGGTCGAGCGGGTCGGTCGACGCCGTGCTCCACCTCGCGTCGTACCCGCTTCCCTCCGGGCCGCCCGCTGCGTTGGCGTAGGTCGAGAAGAAGTACCACGAGCTCCACAGCGGCAGCAGGAACTCCCGGACGCCCTGGCGGATGCCCTCCTCCGTGACGACGAGGTTGCCGCCTCGCAGCACCGAACTCGCCATCAGGAACCACCTCATCGCGTCCGACCCGTCGCGATCGAAGACCTCGGAGACGTCGGGGTAGTTGCGCAGCGACTTCGACATCTTCTGCCCGTCGCTGCCCAGCACGATGCCGTGGCACGAGACGCCCGTGAACGCCGGACGGTCGAACAGCGCACCCGAGAGCACGTGCATGACGTAGAACCAGCCGCGGGTCTGGCCGATGTACTCGACGATGAAGTCGGCGGGCGAGTGCTCGTCGAACCACTGCGCGTTCTCGAACGGGTAGTGCACCTGCGCGAACGGCATCGACCCGGAGTCGAACCACACGTCGAGCACGTCCTCGATGCGCCGCATCGTACTGCGCCCCGTGGGATCGTCCGGATTCGGGCGCGTCAGGTCGTCGATGAACGGGCGGTGCAGGTCGACCTCGCCCTCCGCGTTCCGCGGCAGCCGTCCGAAGTCGCGCTCGATCTCCTCGAGGGAGCCGTACGCGTCGATCCGGGGATACTCGGGGTCATCGCTCTTCCAGATCGGGATCGGCGAGCCCCAGTACCGGTTGCGGCTGATCGACCAGTCCCGGGCGCCGCTGAGCCACTTGCCGAACTGCCCGTGCTTGACGTTCTCGGGCACCCAGGTGATGTCCTCGTTCAGCTCGACGAGGCGATCGCGGAAGTCCGTGACCCGCACGAACCAGCTCGACACCGCCTTGTAGATGAGCGGGTTGCGGCAGCGCCAGCAGTGCGGATAGGTGTGCTCGTAGCTCGCCAGGCGCAGCAGGCGGCCGTTCTGGCGCAGGATGCGGAGGAGCGGCGTGTTCGCGTCCATCCACAGCTCGCCGGCGACATCCGTCACCATCGGCAGGAATCGTCCGCCGTCATCGAGGGAGATGATGGTCGGGATGCCGGCGGCCTCGCCGACCCGCTGGTCGTCCTCGCCGTAGGCCGGCGCCTGGTGCACGATGCCGGTGCCGTCGCTGGTCGTCACGTAGTCATCGACGAGGATGCGCCAGGCGTTCCGGGTCCCCCAGGCCTCCTCGTCGGCGTAGTAGTCGAACAGCCGGTCGTAGTGAACGTCGGCGAGTTCCGCGCCGGTGAGACGCGCGTCGACGGCGGCCGCGGCATCCGCTGCACTCTCGTACCCGAGGTCCTTGGCGTAGTTCGGCAGCAGCTCCTCTGCCAGCAGATAGCGATGCGATTCGGCCTCGGCGGCCTCGTCGTCGCGATGCACGTCGGCGGCGCCGAGCGGGCCGCCGGGGACCACGACGTACCGGATGTCGGGGCCGACCGCCAGCGCGAAGTTGGTGGGCAGCGTCCATGGCGTGGTGGTCCACGCGAGGGCGCGCACGCCGGTCAGGCCGAGGCTCTCGGCCTTCACGCCCACCAGCGGGAATGTCACCGTGACGGAGGGATCCTGGCGCATCTTGTAGACGTCGTCGTCCATCCGCAGCTCGTGCGCGCTCAGCGGCGTCTCGTCGCGCCAGCAGTAGGGCAGCACGCGGTAGCCCTCGTATGCGAGACCCTTGTCGTAGAGGGTCTTGAACGCCCAGAGGACGCTCTCCATGTAGGTCGTGTCGAGCGTCTTGTACCCGCGCTCGAAGTCGACCCAGCGGGCCTGACGCCCGACGTAGTCCTCCCACTCGCGGGTGTAGGCGAGCACGGACTCCCGCGCCTTCGCGTTGAAGGCGTCGATGCCCATCGCCTCGATCTGAGCCTTCTCGCTGATGCCGAGCTGATTCATCGCCTCGAGTTCGGCCGGCAGTCCGTGCGTATCCCAGCCGAAGACGCGGTCGACCCGGTGGCCGGTCATCGTCTGGAATCGCGGGAACACGTCCTTGGCGTAGCCGGTCAGCAGATGTCCGTAGTGCGGGAGCCCGTTCGCGAACGGCGGGCCGTCGTAGAACACCCACTCGGGCGCCCCGTCGCGCTGCGCGATGCTCGCCCGGAACGTGTCGTCGGCGCGCCAGAACTCCTGCACCTCGGCCTCGATGGCCGGAAAGCGGGGGCTCGGCGGGACGTCGGGTCCTGATTTGGGATACGTCATGTCACTCCAGCAGGTTGCGATGCTTCCTGCGAGGACGACCCTCCCGTTCGGGAAACCCGCGGTACCACCCCGCTTAGCGCGCCCCGTCGAAACCGGCGAAGCGCACTCGCTCTTCCTGCGGCTGTGACGGGCCTGCCCCGTTCGGTTCTACTGAGCCCCGGAGGGGACCGTTCTTCCGAAGACTCCCCGGTGATGGCCGGATCGGTGTCTGTGCGTCGATTCTAACGGGCGAGGGACCCTCCTCGCCCTCCGCCGCGAGAATCGGTCCGGCGGCCCGGAATCGGCGCGCCGCACGGGGGCTCGGTCGCCGGACCGATTTTCAACGTTGCGGCGGTTGTTGGACGGGATCCAGCAAGCCCCAGGAGTGGCAAGATGGATGCCCGTGACCTCTTCTGCAGCATCCGCCGCCTCCGCATCCCCCGTCCGCCGCGTCGCCTGGGCGTCGATGGTCGGCACATCGCTCGAGTCCTTCGACTTCTACGTCTTCGCGTACTTCTCCGCGTACTTCATCGGCCCGCTGTTCTTCGAGCCGCTCGGACAGTTCGGCGCACAGCTGTTGGCGTTCTCGACGGTCGCCGTCGCGTTCCTCGTGCGCCCCATCGGCGCCGTGATCTTCGGGTACATGGGCGACCGCCTCGGTCGCCGCACGACGCTGCTCTGGACCGTCGGCGTCATGGGCGTCGCGACGGGGCTCATCGGGCTTCTTCCGACGTACGCGCAGGCCGGCTGGGTCGGCGCGGTGCTGCTGGTGCTCCTGCGCATCGCCCAGGGTCTCTCGCTCGGCGGCGAGTGGGGCGGCTCCATTCTGCTCGCCACGGAGCACTCCGGTCCCGTGAAGCGCGCGTTCTATGCATCGATCCCGCAGCTCGGCTCGCCCGTCGGCTCGATCCTCTCCGCAGTGCTGTTCATCGTCATGACGATCGCGCTGCCCGCGGAGGAGCTCGCGGCCTGGGGCTGGCGCATCCCGTTCCTCGTCGCATTCCCGCTGCTGCTGGTCTCGCTCTACCTCCGCTGGTCGATCGAGGAGACGCCGGTCTTCAAGGAGGTCGTCGCCGAGGATCGCCGCGAGCGGGTGCCGTTCGTCACGCTGTTCACCGCCGCCCCGAGCGCCGTCGTGATCGCGATCGGCGCGGCCCTGCTCGGCATCGGCTCGTACTCGCTCATGAACACGTACACGATCAACTACGGGGTGGAGCAATTGGGGTTCAGCTTCCAGGACCTGCTCGTCGCGACGACCATCGGCGGGCTGTTGCAGCTCGTCACGATCCCGCTGTTCGGATCCTGGGCGATGCGGATCGGATCGGCGCGCGTCGTCGCCTGGGGCGCGCTCGGCACGCTGCTCATCACCTTTCCGATGTACTTCCTGCTCCAGTTCGCGACCTTCCCGATCCTGGTCGCGACGATGATCATCGGCGGCATCCTGCCCACCATGTCGTGGGCCGCGCTCGGCGGGCTGATGAACGACCTGTTCCCCGACCGCTTCCGCTATTCGGCGCTGTCGATCTCGTACGCCATCGCCGCGACGATCAGCGGATTCATCCCGGCCCTCACCTTCTGGATCGGCGACTCCACCGGCTTCGCGTGGTGGCACCCCGGGGTCGTGCTGGCGCCCATGGCGCTCCTCACCCTCCTCGCCGCGTGGGCGGCGGGGCGGCGCAAGCCCGTGCCCGAGGTGGAATCCGAGCCGGAATCCGCGACCCGGACAGTGTCGGCGTCGGTCCCGGCGTAGCGTGGGCAAATGGCCCGGACCACGACTCCCCTCGCGCCACGCATCGCGGCGCCCGACCTCCCCAGGGACCTGGGCGAGGGTGTGCTCCGCCGCGGGGCGCATGTCGACGCGGCGCTTCTGGAGGGACTGTCGGGGCGGGTGGATGCGCCGCACGCCCACCTCGTGGAGAGCATCGTGCGGGGTGCGGATGTCGAGCGGCTCGACCTCGGCGGGTCGTCGCTGACGGATGTCGAGATCGAAGACCTGCGCGGGGTCGACGTCTCGTTCCGCGAAACGAGGTGGCAGACCGTGCGGATGACGGGCGGCCGCATCGGCACGCTCGATCTCTCGCGTTCCGACCTCAACGGCGTCGAGCTCCGCGGGATGCGGGTGGACTACCTCACGCTGGCCGGGGCGACGGCATCCGACCTGCTGCTCGTCGACTGCACGCTGGGCTCGCTCGATGCGCCCCAGGCGAAGCTCTCGCGCGTGCGCTTCGAGGGCTGCCGCGTCGACGAGGTCGACAACCGGGACTGGCGCATCGAGCACGTCGACCTTCGCGGCCTCGAGGCGGTCCGGTATCTCGACATGGCCGCCCTGCGCGGCGCGACGCTCAGCGAACGCCAGGTCACGGCCCTGGGTCCGGACTTCGCCGCCGCGGCCGGGGTGCTGATCCGCGACTGACCGGGTGGGGCGACTGAGAGGCGGCTTCCGGGCAGGCCCGGCGGCCTAGGCAAGGTCGGTTTCGGGAGGAGATCCGGCTTCGGGAGGAGATCCGGCGTCGGGAGGACCGCTTCGCCCCGCACTCATCCTCCCGATCCTCGATCTCCTCCCGAAGTCACCGCGACGGGCGTCGAAGGAGCGCGCGACGAAGGTGCGGGGATCCGTGAACGCCCCGCGGCGGCTCGGTCCATGTCCGCGGCAGCGCCGCTCAGATCGCGCGGTGCAGGCCCTGGGCGATCGCGCGCATGATGAGATCCTGCACAGAGGGCCATTGGTCGATGACCTGGGTGTATCCGACGCGGATGACGTGATAGCCGAGCAGCATCAACCGTGCATCGTGCGCTATATCGGCCTCGCGCTGAGCACCCACGTGGTGGGCGCCGTCGATCTTGGAAGACGAGTCGATCGCCGATGAGGAAGTCGACTCGGTGTCCGGCGAGCCAAGGCTGGGCGATGATCGGCAGCTGCAGCCAACGAAGGCGATCCCGAAAGAGCGACTCCAGTCCCGAATCGGAGAACGGATGCGCGTCGGCGAGTATCGTCCGAGCCTTCGGCCCCAGCGGGAGGCGAGCGAGCGCGACTCGATCGACCATCCCCCGTCGCAGAGCCGATTCCCAGATCACCAAGGCCATTTCCGACGGCTGGCAGTCCGCCACCAGAGCCAGCACATTCTCGACGGCATCCTCGAGGGCTCCCGGAACCCGCGGAACGAGCGGCGCGGCCCAGTGCACTGTCGCGTCGAGGGCCGCGACATGGCCGGCGTGCTGCGGAGCGGCGACGTGCGGTTCCGCTCCGGCGAGGACCCAGAGACCAAGCCGCCGAGCCTGGGTGATGCAGGACACGACCACGCCGGCCCGTGCCGCTGCGATCAAGTATGGGTCGGCATCCGGAACAGCGACCCACCCGCGCCGGACCCGCACCAACACCCCGGTGGAAACAGCCCGTGCCAGTGCGTGCTCCGAGTGGCCGGCGCGACGCAGGCTGCGGACCGGGACCACGCCGCCCTTCGCGCGGGTGAAGGCAGCGGCATGCATCGCTCGATTCTGCTCAACAGACTTCGAGCGCACGGGCACGGCAGGGTCTACGGGGACGAAGTCCCACCTTGGACCCACCTGGGGAGGAGCGCGCGCTACATGTCCTTGCGCGCGCGCCAGGCGGCCTTCGGGAGGAGATCCGGCTTGGGGAGGAACGTTCTGCGGGAACCGGCCCTCCCGATGCCGGATCTCCTCCCGACGCCGGCAGCGCCCAGCGGTGGGCAACCGACCCGCGGGCACGCCCGAGCAACCACAGCTCGGAGGGACCCGCCGACCGGGTCCGCACGCGGCCCGCGTAGAATGGGCCGACATCCCACACTCAGGCACGTACACACCGTGCCGCCTATATCGCTCAGGAGACCCCCATGGCCGACGCGCAGATTCCCGACAAACCAGCCCTCGAAGGTCTCGAAGCGAAGTGGTCGCAGAAGTGGGAGGCCGACGGCACCTTCCTGTTCGACCGCCTGGGCGCGGCAGAGGTCGGCCGTGCGGGCATCTACTCCGTCGACACTCCCCCGCCGACGGCATCCGGCTCGCTGCACATCGGCCACGTGTTCTCGTACACGCACACCGACATCAAGGTGCGCTACGAGCGGATGACGGGCAAGACCGTCTTCTACCCCATGGGCTGGGACGACAACGGCCTTCCCACCGAGCGCCGCGTGCAGAACTACTACGGTGTGCGCTGCGACCCGTCGCTGCCCTACGACGCCGGCTTCGCTCCCCCGTACGAGGGCGGCGACAACAAGAGCTCGCGCGCAGCCGACCAGATCGCCATCAGCCGGCGCAACTTCATCGAGCTGTGCGAGCGCCTGACCGTCGAGGACGAGAAGGCCTTCGAGGCGCTCTGGCGGGACCTCGGCCTCTCGGTCGACTGGACCCAGACCTACCGCACCATCTCGGACGAGACGATCCGCACGTCGCAGCTCGCCTTCCTGCGCAACCTCGAGCGCGGCGAGGCCTACCAGTCGCTGGCGCCCACCCTCTGGGACATCGACTTCCGGTCCGCGATCGCGCAGGCCGAGCTCGAGGACCGCGACCAGGCCGCCGCCTATCACCGCATCGCCTTCCACGGGCCCGAGAACGACGTGTTCATCGAGACGACCCGTCCGGAGCTGCTCGCCGCCTGCGTGGCGCTCGTGGCGCATCCGGATGACGAGCGCTATCAATCGCTCTTCGGCACGACCGTTCGCACGCCCGTGTTCGACGTCGAGGTGCCTGTTCTGGCGCACCACCTGGCGCAGCCCGACAAGGGCTCGGGCATCGCCATGATCTGCACCTTCGGCGACGTGACCGACATCATCTGGTGGCGCGAGCTGGACCTGCCGAACCGCACGATCCTCGGACAGGACGGCCGGGTGATCCCCGACGCACCCGAGGCCGTCACGAGCGAGACGGGGCTCGCCGCCTACGCGGAACTGGCGGGCAAGACCGTGTTCAGTGCGAAGAAGCGGATGGTCGAGCTGCTGCAGGAGTCGGGCGAGCTGATCGGGGTTCCGAAGCCCTTCACCCACGTGGTGAAGTTCTACGAGAAGGGCGACCGGCCCTTGGAGATCGTGTCGACGCGCCAGTGGTACATCCGCAACGGCGCCCGCGATGAGACCCTTCGTGACACGCTGATCGGTCTCGGCCGGGAGGTGGATTGGCATCCGGAGTTCATGCGCGTCCGCTACGAGAACTGGGTCAACGGGCTCACGGGCGACTGGCTTGTCTCGCGTCAGCGATTCTTCGGCGTGCCGATCCCCGTCTGGTATGCCCTCGACGATAACGGAGAGCGGGACCACTCCCGCGTGCTCGTGCCGGAGGAATCGCAGCTGCCGATCGACCCGTCGAGCGACGTGCCCCCCGGCTACACGGAGGGCCAGCGCGGCATTCCCGGCGGCTTCGAGCCGGAGCTCGACATCTTCGACACCTGGGCGACGTCCTCACTGACCCCGCAGCTCGCGGGCGGGTGGGAACGCGATGAGGAGCTCTGGAACCTGGTGGCGCCGTTCGACCTGCGTCCCCAGGGGCAGGACATCATCCGGACGTGGCTGTTCTCCACGATGCTGCGGAGCGCGCTCGAGGACCGGAAGGCGCCGTGGCGGGATGCCGCCATCTCGGGCTTCATCGTGGACCCCGACCGCAAGAAGATGTCCAAGTCGAAGGGCAACGTCGTCACCCCCGCCGACATCCTGCACCAGCACGGTTCGGATGCCGTGCGGTACTGGTCGGCATCCTCTCGACTGGGCACGGATGCCGCCTTCGACCCGCAGAACCCGACGCAGATCAAGATCGGCCGTCGCCTCGCGATCAAGGTGCTGAACGCGGCGAATTTCGTGCTGTCGTTCCCTGCGGCCGAGGGCGCCGAGATCACTCATGCGGTGGACGCGAGCATGCTCGCGACGCTCGACGGAGTCATCGTCGAGGCGACCAAGGCGCTCGAGGCCTACGACCACGCGCGCGCTCTGGAGGTCACTGAGCAGTTCTTCTGGACGTTCTGCGACGACTACCTCGAGCTCGTCAAGGAGCGCGCCTACGACCGCACGGACGTCGGTCAGGCATCGGCCGCGCTGGCGCTGCGCATCGCCCTGTCATCGCTGCTGCGACTGCTCGCCCCCGTGCTCGTGTTCGCGACCGAGGAGTCCTGGTCCTGGTTCAACGAGGGCTCCGTGCACACCGCCCCATGGCCCGCGCCGCTCGGATCCGACGGCGACCCGGCGGTGCTGGCGGCCGCGAGCGCAGCGCTCGTCGGCATCCGTCGTGCGAAGACCGAGGCGAAGGCTTCGCAGAAGACGCCCGTCGCCCGTGCGACGGTCACCGCACCGGCTGAGACGCTGAACGCCCTGCGGTTCGCCGAAGGCGATCTTCGCGCTGTGGGACGCATCAGCGACCTCACCCTCGTCGAGGGCGATGCCCTCACCGTGACATCCATCGAATTGGCACCCGCACAGGAGGCATGATGCAGCTCGGAACTCGCTGGACCTCGGGAGACGAACCGCCGGCCGCCGTGCCGAAGGAGCTCCGCTCGGCGATCGCCGAGGTCGACGACACCTACGTCCTGACATCCGACGGGGCCCCACGGCCCCGCTGGACGCTCACGTGGCTCGAGGGGCGACCCGTCGCTGAGCTCGACAGCGGGGTCATCGTTCGCCTGACGGCGGAGGGCGAGGCCGTCGTCGAGCACGACCCCGACACCGGCTTCGGCGGGCACTGACCCGCCGCCTCAGTCCTCGAGCGGTCCCGTGAAGGTCGACGCCCGGAGGAGCAGACGACACGCGACCGCGGTTGCGACGAGTGTCACGCCCGCCGCGATCAGGTAGGGCAGCCGCAGGTCGTAGCGCGCTACCAATCCACCGAGCAGCGTGGCGAAGGGGAACACTCCCCACGTGAAGGTTCGGATGATGCCCAGCACCCGTCCGAAGATCTGGTTCGGCACGATGGTCTGACGCAGCGCCCCCCACGGCACGTTCCACGTGGATACCGAGAACGCCAGGCCCGCGTAGGCGAGAACCCCCGTGATGACCTCCGGCGCCAGGCCCACCCCCACGAGGCACGCTCCCGCTCCGATGTTCGCGCCGAGCATGACAGCCCCGCGGCCGAAGCTCTCCACGAGCATCGGGGCCACGAGCGATCCGGCGAGTGCGCCGAGTCCGATGCCGGCGGTGACGAACCCGATCGCGATGGGCTGCACCCGCATCTCGTCGAGGAAGTACAGGATCGTCGGAGCCTGCGCGAAGGAGAAGGCGCAGCCGACCACCGACGTGAAGAGGACCAGCGCCCGCAGGTACCGGTGACGCCAGAGGTAGGCGGCCGCCTCCTTCGCGGTGACGCGGGGTTCCGTGGCATCCTGGGCCGGAGCGGGTGCGGCGACCGGCGTGGCGGCCGAGAGCCCGACGGCCGCGGCATCCGTCGGGTCCCCCGTGGCGTCGAGCACCGCACGGGGCCGCCGCAGCGGGCGAGCGGCGGAGAGCGGGAGGAGGATGGCCAACACGATCGGGATGACGTAGCCCGCGGTGCCGACCCACAGCGGGAGCGCCAGCGAAACGGCGAACAGCACGCCGGCGATGGGCGTCGCGACGAAGCTGTCGATCGTCACCTGCGCAGCCTGCATGAAGCCATTGGCGCGGTCCCGGCCGCGGTCATCGACGAGGGCGGGGATGATCGCATTCGTGGCGTTGTCGAACAGCGTCTCGCCGAACCCGAACACCAGCGTGGCGACCAGCAGGCTCGGGATGTCGAGGGAACCGGTGACGGTGAGGATGGCCAGCACCAGCGCGGTGCCGCTTCGCAGCGTGTTGGCGATCGCCATGATCCAGCGGCGGTCGAACCGGTCCACGAGCATGCCGGCCGGCAGACCGAAGAGGAGCCACGGCAGGAACGCGACCGCTCCGAGGGCGGCGATCGCAAGAGGATCGCGGGTCAGCGTGGTGGCGATCAGCGGCACGGCGGTGCGCAGCAGGCCATCCGCGAGGTTGCTGAAGGCCGCCGCGGTCCAGAGCTTGCCGAAGTCCCGTCCGAGGCGTGGGCGCTCGGCACGGGACACCGGCTTCTGCACGCGGGAGCCTGCGCTCATCGGGGCAGCAGCCCCATGTGCCCCGCAGCGACAGCGTCGCGACGTGCATCGTCGTGGGCTGCCGCCGAAAGCACGATGCCGCGCGACGCGCGGTGCCGCACGTGCGCCTCGGCCGCCGAGGTGAGCAGGGCGGCAGCGCTGAGCAGGAGGCGCTCGAGACGCGTGGCGTATGCTGCGCCGGCGCTGCGGACGGACCCCCGCGGCGCGCGGTGGACGCTGAGAGTGCTCATGATGCTTCTCCTTCGTTGGGGAGCGGGAAGATATCGGCGCGGATGGTGACAGGGCGCACGCCTTCTCCCTGCTGATCGCGGTACTTGTCGGTGGCGGCATCCACCAGCGCTTGTATCTCCCGGCCGAGCTTCTGGGTCTGCTCGACCGTCATCCGCGCGGTGGAGGTGGAGAGCAGGCTGCTCTCCTGCCAGGTCTCCGGCTCGTTGATGATGCCGCGGTTGACGTAATCGACCAGCTGCTGCTGCCTGCGGCGGAAGAACTCCGCCATGACGAGCTGGGTGGCGGCTCTTCCAGATGGCGTGCGCATGGCCTCCGGATTGGCGAAGGTGACGCCCCCCTTCGGCCGCTCCCACCACCGCTCGCGTCCCGTTCCCCTTCCCTCGACCTCGCGGATGAGGTCGTGGGCGGCGAGTGCGCGCAGGTGGTAGCTGGTCGCTCCGGATGACTCGCCGAGGCGAGCCGCGAGCGAGCTGGCGGTCTGCGGCCCGTATTGGCTGAGGATGTCGTAGATCTGAACGCGCAGAGGGTGGGCCAGTGCGCGAAGAGCGCCCGCGTCGAGAACGCGGTAGTCCTTGGGACGCGTGGCCTCGTCGGGCTCAGTCGCCTCTCCGGGGCCGTTCGGCTGGTCGTCGCTGCTCATGGTGCAAAGCTACTCTTGCAAAGAAATATTTGCAATGGTTCTTTTGCCGAAATACCTTTGCATATTCGAGGACCCGCCACGGCGCCTGATTAGGCTGGACGGATGTCCGACAACGCCAACCCGCTTCTCACCGCCTCGACGCTTCCCTACGCGCTCCCGCCGTATGCCGACATCCGCCCCGAGCACTATCTGCCGGCTTTCGAGCGTGCCTTCGCGGACCACACAGCCGAGATCTCGGCGATCACCCGGGTTCGCTCGTTGCCGACGTTCGAGAACACGATGGTGCCGCTCGAGGCGAGCGGTGAGCTGATCGGACGAGTGTCCCGCACCTTCTACACCGTGAGTTCGGCCGACGCGACGCCGGAGATCCAGGAGATCGAAGAGGCGCTCGCGCCGCTCATGTCTGCCCACCAGGACTCGATCCAGCTCGACGCGATGCTGTATTGGCGGGTGAAGACGCTGCACGAGCAGCTCGGCACGCTCGAACTCGATCCGGAGCAGCGCTACCTCGTGCAGCGTCACTTCCGCGAGATGACCCACGCCGGCGCCGCCCTGGACGAAGACGCCAAGGAGCGCCTCACCGACCTTAACCAGCGGCTCTCGATGCTCACGACGACGTTCGAGAGGAACCTCCTGGCCGACACGAACGACCTCGCCGTGATCTTCGATGAGGCGAGCGACCTCGACGGGCTCACCGAGGGTGAGCTGTCGGCGACCGCGCAGGCGGCCGCGGACCGCGGCGAGGACGGCAAGTTCGCGGTCACTCTCACGCTCTTCACGGGCCACCCATACCTCTCGACCCTCACTGACCGCGAGAGCCGCAAGCGCATCATGGATGCCTCGCGGGCGCGCGGATGCCGCGGCGGTGAGAACGACAATTCCCAGGTGCTGACCCAGATCGTGCGGCTGCGGGCCGAACGGGCAGCGCTGCTCGGCTACGAGTCGCACGCCGCGTATGTGACCGCCGACGAGACCGCCGGCACGCCCGAGGCGGTGCACGCACTTCTGCGGGAGCTCGCCGTGCCCGCCGCCCGCAACGCCCGGCGCGAACAGGCGGCGCTCCAGGCTCTCATCGATGCGTCGGAGCCCGAGCCGTTTCCCCTCGAGGCCCACGATTGGGCGTTCTATACGGAGAAGGTGCGCCAGGCCGAGTACAACATCGACACCACCGCGCTGCGGCCGTGGTTCGAGGCCGAGCGGGTGCTTCAGGACGGCGTGTTCGCCGCCGCCGCGATGCTGTACGGCGTGACGTTCACCGAGCGCACAGACCTGTCGGCCTACCACCCAGACAATCGCATCTTCGAGGTGCACAACGCGGACGGAGGGCCCCTCGGCCTCTTCGTCCTCGACCTCTACACGCGCGACACCAAGCGCGGCGGGGCATGGATGAACTCGCTGGTGAGCCAGGCCCGGCTGCGCGGCACCGACCCCGTCGTCGTGAACAATCTCAACGTCTCCAAGCCGGCGCCGGGTCAGCCCACCCTGCTGACGCTGGACGAGGTCACCACGCTCTTCCACGAATTCGGACACGCCCTGCACGGGCTCTTCGCGACAGTGACCTACCCGCACTTCGCCGGTACCGCCGTGTTCCGGGACTTCGTCGAGTTCCCCAGCCAGGTGAACGAGATGTGGATCATGTGGCCCGAGGTTCTGGACAACTACGCCAAGCACGTCGAGACGGGTGAGCCGCTTCCGGCCGACGTCGTCGAACGGCTGCGCGCCTCGGAGGCGTTCAACCAGGGCTACAAGACCAGCGAGTACCTGGCCGCGTCCTGGCTCGACCAGGCGTGGCACTCCCTGAGCGTCGAGCAGGCCACGGCGGTTCCGGATGTCGCCGCCTTCGAGGCGGCCGCACTCGCCGACATCGGCCTGGACAACCCTGTCGTGCCCACGCGCTATTCATCCACCTACTTCGCGCACGTGTTCTCGGGCGGCTACAGCGCCGGCTACTACTCCTACATTTGGAGCGAGGTGCTCGACGCCGACACGGTGGAGTGGTTCCGCGAAAACGGCGGGCTCACGCGGGAGAACGGCGACCGATTCCGCACCAGGCTGCTGGGCGTCGGGGGGTCGAAGGATCCCCTCGAGGCGTACCGCGACTTCCGGGGCCGGGATGCGGAGATCCAGCCGCTCCTCGAGCGCCGCGGGCTGGCGGCCTGAGGCTTCGGCGCGCGCGGCTCGCGCTCACGCCGGGCGCCTCACGGGGTGAGGCGATAGAACGACCAGAAGTCGTGTTCGATCGGGAGTCGATCGAATCCGGTGAGACCGGCGGCCGTCGCCCACGCCTGGAGCGTCGGTGCCCGCAGCACGGTGCCGTTGGCTTCACCCTTCCCCTCGGCGATCGTCGCCGGCAGGCAGTGCAGCACGCTGAACGCGTAGTTCAGCCGGTCGAGGAAGTGCGCCGGTGCCGCGAACTCATCGGCGACCTGCTCGTCCCCCACCAAGATGGCGCCGCCCTCGTCCAGGAGCGACGCGAGGGCGGCGAGCACGCGCTGGGGGTCGAGCATGTCGTGGAGCGCTTCGAAGACCGTGATGAGCTTCACCGCTCCGCCCGCGGCAGCACGCAGGGCCTCCGCGTCGCCGGCGTCCGCGCGCACGAACCTCACGCGTGCCGTCACTCCCGACTCAACGGCGTGCGCCTGCGCCTCGGTGATGGAGGCGTCGTCGAGATCTATCCCGATCACCTGCGCACGGGGGAACACCTCGGCGAGAGCGACGGTGGACCAACCCGTTCCGCATCCCGCATCGAGGATCGTCCCGCCGCCGGCGAGCCGCTCGGCGACATCCGGCATCTCGCGGAGCCACGTGGACAGGTCGTTCGTGTAGGCGGGGCGGTTGAAGATCTCGAGGCCATGGCGCACCCCCGCACCGAACTCCGAGAACGACACTCCATCACCGGTGCCGAACGCCTCGACCACCGCGTCGAAGGTGGTGGCGACTCCGGTGAACATCGTAGGAGCGCCCATCGTGTGCAGCGCACTCCGCACGTCGAGCAGCACAGGGACATGCGCGGCCGGCACGGCGTAGCGCCGTGCGTCCGCGCCATCGCCGGTGGCAGAGAGGATGCCGGCGGACGCCTGCTGTTCGAGCCATTCCCGTGCGTACCGCGCCGAGGTTCCCGATCGCGCGGCCAACTCTCCCGCGCTCACGTCGCCCGCTTCGTGGATGCTCGAGTAGAAGCCGAGGCGCCGTCCCAACTCGATGGTGAGCAGCTCCAGGGCGGGGACCAGAGAGGTGAAGAGGCGCTCTGCAAGCGCCTCCCCTGCATCGGAGTCCGGTGCCATGGTCCGGTCTACCGGGAGTTCCGTGCTGTCGGGTTCGGCGGAGGTATCGATGGTGGCATCGTATCGCCCGCGTGCAGTCGTGTCCGGTCGGTCGGGGGCTGCAGGAGGCCGAGCTCCGTCGCGAATGCCCGGGTGCGGTCGGCCATCGCCGCCGGAACCTCCGCCACCGTGAAGTGACCGCCCTCCTGCAGGCGCTCGAATCGGCGGAGGTCGCGGTAATAGTCACGGGCGATGGACTCGGGGTTGTCGGCTTCGTGGCGCTGGATGAAGACCGCCGCCGGGACCTCGACGCGAGGCATCGGGCCCGGCTGATCGGCGCCCTCGTAGTACGGCCTGAAGGAGGAGCCGATGCTCTGCGTGACCCAGTAGATCATCGCCTCGGTGAGGATGCGATCCCTGCTGATCCGCCGCTCGACAGATTCCGGCTGCCCGGGCGGTGTGTCGCTCCATTCGACCAGCTTCTCCGCCAGCCAGGCCAGGACGCCCGCGGGTGAGTCGTTGAGGGCGGCAGCGAGCGTGTCGGGTCTGGTCGCCTGGATGTGCCCGTAGCCTCCGTCCGTCCCATGTGCGGCCGCGAGGCGGTCGAAGAACGCTCGCTCGGCCGGGTCGGTGAGCGCGTCGCGCTCCTCGTTCGAGGGGAAGTGCGCATGCGTCACCAGAACCCCCGACACGGCCTTCGGATGCGTGGCCGCGAGGAGGTCGTTCACGTTGGCCGAGACATCCTCCCCGTAGGTCAGGTACCGCTCGTAGCCGAGCACCTCGGTCATCAGCGCGTGCATGGTGTCGGCCAGGCGCTGCTCGGTCATGGGGCCATCGGCGTACGGAGGGGAGAACGCGAAGCCGGGGAGGCTGGGGATCACGACGTGGAAGTCGGGCAGGAGATCTGCGAAGCCGAGCTGCAGCGAGAACAGGTGCGGCCAGCCGTGCATCACCAGCAGGGCCGGCGCATCCGCTCGAGCGGCTCGGGCGTGGACGAAGTGGATGGTCGCATCGCCGACCTCGGCCGTGAACTGCGGATGCTGGTTGAGCCACGCCTCGCGGGCGCGCCAGTCGAACTCGCGCCACCCGTCGACGAGCTGCCGCAGGTACGCCGCCGACATGCCGGATCGCGGCTTGCGAGGCGAGTCCGGCAGCAAGCGGGTCCGCGCCAGGCGATCCCGCAGATCCTCGAGCACGGCATCCGGTACGTCGATCAGAAACGGCTGCATCGACGCAGGCTACGCGCGGCCTCCGACATGCTCGAGGGCCGCGGCCATCAAGGCGTTGGTGCGGGCGAGGATCGGCAGTTCTGCGTTGGCCAGCGCGGTGACCGTCACGCCCGTCCCGACATCGTGCAGGCTGCGCGCCGTGGTTCCGTAGTCGGAGCCGGACAGCGACAGCATCCCGTCATCGAGCCACAGACCTCGCCCGTAGCCGCGGCCCTCATCGGCGTCGGGACTGACGGGCTCGCGCATTGCGTCGACCAGCTCGGGCGGCAGGACGGCTCCGGCCGTCAGGGCTCGCCAGAACCGCTGCACGTCGGCTGCGGTGGTGTACGCACCGCCGTCCCCGGAGGCGACGACGGGCAGGTCGAAGATGTTGCTGCGTCCATCATCCTTGTAGCCCGTCGCCGTGTTCGGCGGCAGGGCGTCGGAGCGCGGGAAGCCGCTGTGCGCCATCCCCGCCGGGTCGAAGACGCGCTGAGTCACCAGTTGCGCGTACGGAACTCCGCTCACCCGCTCCGCGAGCAGGGCCAGCACGACATAGCCGCCGTTGCAGTAGGAGAATCGTTCGCCGGCGGGAAACTTCGTCGGGTAGCCGTCGAGGATCGGAAGGAAGGCCGGTGTGGAATCGAGCGCCTGCACCGGCAGGGCGAGCGGAGCGAACTCGTCCTCGTCCTCATCGAGGTAGTCGCCGATCCCGGATCGGTGGCTCAGCAGATGGTCTATCGTGACGTCGTCCGCGATGAGTGGGAGGTCGGACCCGAGGATCGTGCGAGCGCGGGTCTCGAGCGTCAGCGAGCCGTCGGCTACGAGGGAGAGCACCGCGGCGGCGGTGAATGTCTTGCTGCCGCTCGCGATGGAAAACCGGGTGAGGGGGGTGTTCGGCACGGAGTGCACGCGGTCGGCGAGCCCCACGGCCCACTCCCCCAGCACCTCGTCGCCGTGATGGGCGCTCACGACTCCCGTGAAGCCGTCGAGGACGCCGTCGGGAAGCTCCATCGTGGCGGACCTCGAGCGGTCAGGCGCTCTTCTTGGTGCGCGCGAGCACGACCGTCGGTGCGGCGCCGTCCTCGACCGACGCCCGCGTGATGATCACCTTGGCGACATCGTCGGCGGAGGGGACGTCGAACATGATCGGACCGAGCACGTCCTCGAGGATCGCCCGGAGGCCCCGAGCGCCCGTCTTGCGCAGCACTGCCAGGTCGGCGATCGCGCGCAGGGCGTCACCTTCGAACTCGAGGCTCACGCCGTCGAGCTCGAACATGCGCTGGTACTGCTTCACGAGTGCGTTGCGCGGCTCCGTGAGGATTTCCATGAGGGCGTCCTGGTCGAGCGGCGTGACGGAGGCGACCACAGGGAGGCGGCCGATGAACTCCGGGATCAGCCCGAACTTGTGCAGGTCTTCGGGCAGCACGTCGGCGAACAGGCTCTGATCGTCGTCCTTGTCGTGCAGCGGGGCGCCGAAGCCGATGCCGTGCTTGCCGACCCGGGACGAGATGATGTCCTCGAGCCCGGAGAACGCCCCGGCGACGATGAACAGCACGTTCGTCGTGTCGATCTGGATGAACTCCTGGTGCGGGTGCTTGCGCCCGCCCTGCGGGGGCACGGAGGCGACGGTGCCCTCGAGGATCTTCAGCAGCGCCTGCTGCACGCCCTCACCGGAGACGTCGCGGGTGATCGAGGGGTTCTCGGCCTTTCGGGCGATCTTGTCGACCTCGTCGATGTAGATGATGCCCGTCTCGGCGCGCTTCGTGTCGAAGTCGGCCGCCTGAATGAGCTTGAGCAGGATGTTCTCGACGTCTTCACCGACGTAGCCCGCCTCGGTGAGCGCTGTGGCGTCCGCGACCGCGAACGGCACGTTGAGGCGCTTGGCGAGGGTCTGCGCGAGGTACGTCTTGCCGCAGCCCGTGGGGCCGATGAGCAGGATGTTGCTCTTGGCGATCTCCACCTCATCGGCGCGCTGCTCGGCGCTCTGGATCGTGCCGTGGGCCCGGATGCGCTTGTAGTGGTTGTAGACCGCGACCGAGAGTGCGCGCTTGGCGGCCTCCTGGCCGACGACGTACTCCTCGAGGAAGGAGAAGATCTCGCGCGGCTTCGGGAGGTCGAAGTCCGACACGACGCCGGTGGCCGATTCGGCCATCCGCTCCTCGATGATCTCGTTGCACAGCTCGACGCACTCGTCGCAGATGTACACCCCGGGGCCGGCGATGAGCTGCTGCACCTGCTTCTGGCTCTTGCCGCAGAACGAGCACTTGAACAGGTCGGCGCTCTCACCGATGCGAGCCATGTGCTTCCTCCTCGTGAAACCCCCTGCTGGGAGTGCTCTGAGCCTAATCGCTGGTCTCGACATCGGGTGGTATTTCCACGGACTTGTGGAGTAACGCCCTGAGAACGGCGGATGCCTCGGCCCAGCCCTCGCGGGAGGGCGGGCCGAGGCATCCGGGGTCTTGCTACTTGCCGATCGCGGCGGGCATGCGCTTGCGCGTCGTCAGCACCTGATCGATGAGACCGTACGTGACGGCCTCTTCGGAGGAGAGGATCTTGTCGCGGTCGATGTCGCGGTTGACCTCCTCCGGCGTGCGGTTCGAGTGCTTCGACAGCGTCGACTCGAGCCACGTGCGCATGCGCAGGATCTCGGCCGCCTGGATCTCGATGTCCGACGCCTGACCGTGACCGGCCTCGCCCATCGCCGGCTGGTGGATCAGGATCCGGGCGTTCGGAAGTGCCAGCCGCTTGCCGGGGGCGCCGGCCGCGAGCAGCACGGCGGCGGCGGATGCCGCCTGGCCGAGCACGACGGTCTGGATCTGCGGAGACACGTACTGCATCGTGTCGTAGATCGCCGTCATGGCCGTGAACGAGCCGCCGGGCGAGTTGATGTACATGATGATGTCGCGGTCGGGATCCTGGCTCTCGAGGACGAGCAGCTGGGACATCACGTCGTCGGCCGACGCGTCGTCCACCTGCACGCCGAGGAAGATGACGCGGTCCTCGAAGAGCTTGTTGTAGGGGTCCTGACGCTTGTAGCCGTAGGCGGTGCGCTCCTCGAACTGCGGCAGGATGTAGCGCGATCCGGGTGCCTGCAGGCCCTGGTGCGCGACGCCGCCATTCGCGAGGCCCTGTGCGGCCGTACCGAAGGTGGGGATGTTCATTCTCGGGATTCTCTCTTTCGCCTTCGGTCAGCTCGCGGTCGTGCCGGCGCCGCCGACGACGTCCAGGGCGTGCTCGCGGATGTGGTCGACGAAGCCGTACTCGAGCGCCTCGGCGGCGGTGAACCAGCGGTCGCGGTCGCCATCCTCGTTGATCTGCTCGACGGGCTTGCCGGTCTGAGCGGCGGTGATCTCGGCGAGGCGGTTCTTCATGGAGATGATGAGCTGGGCCTGCGTCTGGATGTCGCTCGCGGTGCCGCCGAAGCCACCGTGCGGCTGGTGCAGCAGGACCCGGGCGTTGGGGGTGATGTAGCGCTTGCCCTTCGTGCCGCTCGTGAGCAGCAGCTGGCCCATCGAGGCGGCCATGCCGATTCCCACCGTGACGATGTCGTTCGGCACGAACTGCATCGTGTCGTAGATCGCCATGCCCGCGGTGATGGAACCGCCGGGCGAGTTGATGTAGAGGAAGATGTCCTTCTCTTGGTCCTCGGCGGCGAGCAGGAGGATCTTCGCGCAGATCTCGTTGGCGTTGTCGTCGCGCACCTCCGAGCCCAGCCAGATGATGCGGTCTCTCAGCAACCTGTCAAAGACACTCTGTGCGACCAGTGGTTCGGCCATCTTTGCTCCATTTCGTAGTACGTCTGGAACGAATCTACCGGCGGGGATCGCGGCGTCCGGCCGTGTTCGCCGTGGGCATAGATCCGCGCCCCGGCGGCCCGCGAGGACGCCGCGGGAGTCGTCACGCACGTTCCAGTGGCGGCATGTTCCCGTGGCGGCGGGGATGACAAAGGGGCGGATGCTGCGGCGTTCACCGCGGCATCCGCCCCTCTCTTGTCGCTTCGCGACTACTTCTTCTTGGGCGCAGCCTTCTTCTTGGCCGGCTTCGCCGCGGGCTCCTGCGCGGCGGGCTCCTCCGCGGTGTCTGGGGACGCGGCGTCGGTGTCGGCCGCGGCATCCGCGATCTCATCCGCCTCGGTGACGACGTCCTCTTCCGCGGCGGCCTCGTCCTCGAGGGCGACGAAGCCGGCGAGGTCGACGGGGGCACCGTTGGTGTCGACGACGTTGACGCGGCTGAGCGCCACGGCGAGGGCCTTGTTGCGGGCCACCTCACCGACGAGCGCCGGCAGCTGGTTGTTCTGCTGCAGCGTCTCGACGAACTCCTGGGGGGCCATGCCGTACTGGGCGGCGGACTGCACCAGGTACTGCGTGAGCTCCTCCTGCGAGACCTGCACCTTGGCCTGCTCGGCCACGGCGTCGAGCACGAGCTGCGTGCGGAACTGCTTCTCGCTCGCCTCCGTGACCTCGGCGCGGTGCACGTCGTCCTCGAGGCGTCCCTCACCCTCGAGGTGGTTGTGCACCTCGTCCTCGATGAGCTGCGGCGGCACCGGGATGTCGACCTGCTCGAGCAGGGCGTCCACGAGCTGGTCGCGCGCGGCCGCACCCTGCGTGAAGGTCGACTGCTGGGCGACGCGCTCGCGCAGGCTCTCGCGGAGCTCGGCGATCGTGTCGAACTCGCTGGCGATCTGAGCGAAGTCATCGTCCGCCTCGGGAAGCTCGCGCTCCTTGACGGCCTTGACGACGACGGTGACCTCGGCCTCTTCACCGGCGTGGTCGCCGCCGACGAGCTTCGAGCGGAAGGTGGTCTCCTCGTCCGCGGTGAGGGAGTCGATGGCCTCGTCGATGCCCTCGAGCAGCTCGCCCGAGCCGAGCTCGTACGAAACGCCGTCGGCGCGGTCGATCTCGGCGCCGTCGATCGTCGCGACGAGGTCGAGCTCGACGAAGTCGCCGGTCGCGGCGGGGCGGTCCACCGTGACGAGCGTGCCGAAGCGCGCACGGAGGCGGTCGAGTTCCTCGTCGATCGCGGCCTCGTCGACCTCGATCGCGTCGACGGTGAGGGTGATGCCCTCGTAGGCCGGGAGCTCGAAGTCGGGACGGACGTCGACCTCGACGTCGACGAGCAGGTCGCCGGAGAAGTCCTTCTCGTTGGGCCACTCGATGATGTCGGCGGACGGACGGCCGATGACCTTGACGTCGTGCTCGGCGACGGCGGCACGGAAGAACGTGTCGAGTCCCTCGTTTACGGCGTGCTCGATGACCGCGCCGCGGCCGACGCGCTGGTCGATGATCGGGGCGGGAACCTTGCCCTTACGGAAGCCGGGGATCTGGATGTCCTGAGCGATGTGCTCGTAGGCATGCGTGATGCTCGGCTTGAGGTCCTCGGGGGTGACCGTGATGTGCAGCTTGACCCGGGTGGGGGTGAGCGTCTCGACGGTGCTGTTCACCATGCTTGTTCGTTCTCCTCGATGTTTTCCCGGCACGCACGACGCGACCGGGTGAAAGGTCTTGGGATGGTTTTCGAAGGCCGTGCCGTCGGGGCGACAGGATTTGAACCTGCGGCCTCCCGCTCCCAAAGCGGGCGCTCTACCAAGCTGAGCTACGCCCCGGGTGGTGGTGTCCGTGCGCACGCGCGGGCACAAACAACCCGTCAGAGTCTAGCCGACGGGCATCCGAGGGTTGCGACATCCGCGGTTCTGGGGTGTTGGCATGCACGAAGCTCGGAGAATGTCACGAACTTCGGCGCATTCGTGGCTGAGACGCCGAGGAAGGGGCGCTTCTCCGAACTTGGCGCGGGCTGTCCGAGGCACGGGCGGGTCATGCCATAAGATTGTGGATGCCGCGGCTCGCCGCTGCGGGGATGTAGCTCAATGGTAGAGCCTCAGTCTTCCAAACTGATGGTGCGGGTTCGATTCCCGTCATCCCCTCCACGTCACCTCTTGCAGCCATCACGAAGCGATCAGCAGCGCCCCAATCCACCAGACGATGAGCCCGAGGACGATCGCCCCGAGCGGGTAGATGAACGCGAGACGCCGCTTCACCAGGGCGACGATGCCGAGCACCACGCCGACGATCGCGAGGACCGGCGGCCCGTAGACGCCCAGCGCGAAGCCCACCGTGTTGGGGTTGCTGTCCACGGCCCACAGCAGCGAGGCCAGGAAGAGGGCGGCCGCTAGGCCGAGCGAGACGAGCATCAGAAGGATGGTGGCGATGATGTCCCCTGTCCTCGCGGCCGGTCTGCGCGGGGCGGAAGTCGGTCCGGCGGTGTTCGCGGTCATCGAGAACCTCCCTGTTCGTTGTCGTTGATGCTAGTGCTCGGGTTCAGCGCTACCGTGGGCCATGGAATCGTGTTGAGCACGAGAACTCGCGGGTCAGAGGGGGCGCATCATGGCGAGAGGTTCCAGCGCGTCGGCCGCGAAGGAGAGCCGGCAGCCCAAGCCGCCGAAGCTGCCTCGCAAGCCGGCATCCGCGCTCGCGGAGCGGTACACGACGGTCGACGGCTTCAGCGTCTTCTACCGCGAATCTCCCGACCCGACGCCGGACGCCCGCGTGATGATGCACGTGCACGGCTTCGGGCTCTCCGGTCGCTACCTCCTGCCGACGGCACAGGTGCTGTCGGACGAGTTCCACACCCTCGTTCCCGACCTCCCGGGGTTCGGTCGCAGCGCCAAGGCGGGCGCGCTGCTGGACGTGCCCGACCTCGCGCACGCCGCCGCCCGGTTCCTCGACAGCATGGGCATCGAGAGGGCGACCCTCGTCGGCAACTCGATGGGATGCCCGGTGATCTGCGAGTTCGCGTACCGGTACCCCGAACGCATCGACCGGGCAATTCTGGTGTCCCCCGCCGGCGGGCTCTACAACCAGCCGCTGCGGCGCGCGATGGCACAGCTCACCAAGGACGGTCCGCGCGAGCCACGGAAGATGGTGACTGTCGCCACCCCCGACTACCTGCGCTTCGGAGTCCCGAGCACATTCAAGATGTTCAAGGCCCTGACCGAGTACCCCACGCTCGAGCGCCTTCTCGCGCTCACCATCCCCACCCTGGTCGTGCTCGGGGACCGGGACCCCCTCCTGCCGGGGCCGGAGCGCGTCAAAGAGGTCGCGGCGCAGACGGACAATCATGTGCTCGTGGTGCGGATCGAAGGCGCCGCGCACGCCATCAACTTCAGCCATCCCGGCGAGCTGTCCAACGTCATCCGGCTGTTCATGGAGGACAAACCGATCGTGGATGACCCCGACTCCCCCGGCCAGGCGACCGTGTACGAGATCCACCGAGGAACGTACCACCCGCCGGCGCAGGCTGGTTAGGACCGCTCCAACACCGCGTGGAATCGCTCGGGAAGCACCACGTTCTCCGGCGCGCCGCGGAAGAGCGGTGCCACCTGGTCGGGCGTGTACCCGGCGATGCCGCATCCGACCTCGGTGACGAGGAAGCGCAGTTCCGGATGCTGGGCGGCGAAGTCGAGGAAGCGCTCGACGCCCTCCGCCATCGTGGGAAGCCCGCTCATCGTGTCGATGCCGTACGACTGGCCCTGCAGCCCGTCGCCCTGGCCCCACACCGCGCCGAACCGCTCCACAGCGGTCGCCGCCGCACCTGCCCCGTGCGCACCCGATGCGTTGGAGCCGAACACGAAGATCTCGCCGGGTCGAAGCGTCTCGATTCTCATGGCGGCAGGGTACGCCCGTTTCTCAGGTCGAGATCGAGAATCCGCCGTCTGCCTTGAGCAGCTGACCCGTGACCCAGCGACCCCGTGGCGACACGAGGAAGGCCACGACCTCCGCGACGTCGGCGGGCCGGCCCAGCCGTCCCCCCGGCTGCATTCCCGTGAGCGCGGTGCGCACCTCGTCGTCCATCCACCCCGTGTCGATCGGGCCCGGGTTGAGGGCGTTCGCGGAGATGCCGCGCGGACCCAGCTCGCGGGCGGCGGAGATCACGATCCTGTCGAGGGCGCCCTTGCTTGCGCCGTAGGGGAGGTTGCCGGTGGTGTGATCGCTGGTGAGGGCGACGATGGCCCCGCCGCGATCGGCCTGCCGGGCGAATTCGGCGATGAGCAGCCAGCTCGCGCGCGTGTTCACCGCGAAGTGCCGGTCGAACTCGTCGACGGTGGTGTCGAGGATGCCGGACTCGACGTCCCAGGCGTGGGAGAGCACCATCGCTTCGACCGTGCCGAGCTCGTCCCGTGCGGCCGCGAAAAGCATTGCCGCGGCCTCCGGCTGTTCGAGGTCGGCGGGGATGTCGACCACCCTTGCGCCGAGGGAGCGGACCTCGTCGATCACGTCGTGGAGCCCCGCCGTCGCATCCGTTCCGAAGATCGCCTCATCGGCCGGCTGCCATCGGCTCACGGCGAGGTCCCAGCCGTCGCGCGCGAGCGAACGCGCGATGCCGGCCGCGATCCCCTGCGGACGACCCACCCCGGTGATGAGCGCAACGGGCTTCACGACGCAACCGTGGCGGCGGCGATGTGGCGGGCGGTGTGAGCGCGGTAGGTCTCGGCGTTTCGGAGGATGCCGGCGCGCTCCTGGTCGGAGAGTTCGCGGCGCACCTTGCCCGGTACGCCGGCGACCAGGGATCCGGGCGGGATGACAGACCCCTCGAGCACGACCGCTCCACCGGCGATGAGGCATCCGTCGCCGATGACCGCACCGGAGAGGATGACGCTGCCCATGCCGATCAGCGTTCCATCGCCGATCGTGCAGCCGTGCACGACGGCGTTGTGACCGACCGACACGTTCTCGCCGATCACTACCGGATGCCCGGCATCCACGTGCACCGAGACGTTGTCCTGGATGTTGCTGCCGGCACCGAGCGAGATGCTGTCGCTGTCCGCCCGCAGCACGGCGTTGTACCAGACGCTGGCCCCCTGGGAGAGGGTGACGGCGCCGATGACTCGGGCGCCCGAGGCGACGAACGACCCGGCATCCAACCGGGGGGACGCCCCTTCGAGGGCGAGGACACTGGCATCGGAGGCGATGGTCATCCTCCGACCCTAGCCGCCCGGAATCCCGGCCCCCGAACCTGTCTCCGGGGCCTGGTTAGCCCAGCCTCAGCTTGCTTGCGGAATGCCTCAGCGTGAGTAGCGTTGCACTCAGAATTCACGACCGACGCACTCCGGAGGGCGACATCATGAGCAAGACCCACACCATCTCGACCACCGCCAGCGACCCCACCGTCGCTGCTGCGGCGGCCCAGTTCCTCTCCCCCGTCGTGCTCGGGCTGCAGGCGCTGACGATCAACGGGAAGCAGGCCCACTGGCACGTCCGCGGCTCGAACTTCGTCGGGGTGCACGAGCTGCTCGACACCATCGTGGCCCACGCCGGCGACTGGGCCGACACCGCCGCGGAGCGCATCGTGGCCCTCGGCCTGCCGATCGATGCCCGTGTGCAGACCGTGGCGGCGAAGGCCAAGGCGACCGAGGTCCCGGCCGGGTTCACCAGATCCGATGAGCTCATCCGCGACGTCATCGCCGACATCGACGCGATCCTCGTCGACCTGAAGACCGCCATCGACGGCCTCGGCGAGGTTGACGTCACGAGCCAGGATGTCGCTATCGAGATCATGCGCGGCCTCGACAAGGACCGGTGGTTCCTCTTCGCCCACGTCAGCGAGTAGGCCCACGTCAGCGAGTAGGCCCACGTCAGCGAGTAGGCACGACACACGCCGAGAAGCCCGCGGGGAGCACCCCGCGGGCTTCTTCCGTTCCGTGGCGGGCGTCGCGGCTCGTTAGCCGTGCTGCAGGAAGGCCAGCACGGCGAGCACGCGGCGGTGGTCGGTGCCGGACTCCTCGAGCCCGAGCTTCTGGAAGATCGCGCTGACGTTCTTCTCCACCGCTCCGACGCCGATGAACAGGCGCTCGGCGATGGTTCCGTTGCTTCGGCCCTCCGCCATCAGCTCGAGCACATCCCGCTCCCGGGGGGTGAGTGCGGCGATGGGGTCAGGGCGGGCGGCGAGCAGCTGCCGCACCACGAGCGGATCGAGCACCGTCCCACCGTCGTGCACTCGGCGTACGGCGTCGGTGAACTCGTCGAGCGAGGTCACACGGTCCTTCAGCAGATAGCCGATCCCGCCTTCTCCCCCGGCCAGCAGCTCGCGGGCATAGACGCCCTCGACGTACTGGCTGAGCACCAGGATGCCGATGCCCGGCACCTCCTTGCGCAGCTGCAGCGCGGCGCGGATGCCCTCGTCCCGGAAGTCGGGAGGCAGCCGCACATCGAGGATCACGACGTCCGGCTGCGTGCCCCGCACCCGCGCGACGATGTCATCGGCGTCGCCGAAGGCTCCGGCCGTGACGTAGCCCGCCTCGTCGAACAGCCGCACGAGCCCCTCGCGCAGCAGCACCGAGTCCTCCACGAGCACGATGCGCAGCGGGCCTGCAGGCGGCGTCATGCCCCCAGGATAGGACGCGCTCACGCCGAGCCGACCGGCGAGAGGGGGCCTGCGGCAGCGAACCGGGGTTCTGGGGCGGAACCCGGGAGCGGGATGTGCGCCCCCACGGTGGTGGGCCCGCCCGTCGGGCTCTCGACGATCAGCACGCCCCGCAGGCCGTGCACCCGGTCCCTCAGACCCTCGAGCCCATGGCCCGGGCTCATGTGGGCACCGCCCGCTCCGTTGTCCACCACCCAGACGTCCAGCATCCACGGCGAACCGGCAGCCGGCGCGCGGAGCGCGGCCTTGAGTGCGACGCCGCTCGCTCCGGAGTGCTTGACGGCGTTCGTCAGCAGCTCGGCGACGATGAAGTACACGTTTCGAGCCACGTCCGCCCCGACCGCGGTGTCGACCGCGGGGTCGATCTCCGCCGTCACGCTCAGCGGGCTCTCGGAGGCGAGCGCCGACAGCGCGGCGGCCAGGCCGCGGTCCTGGAGAAGGGGCGGTGCGACGCCGCTGGACAGCGCTCGCAGCTCGTCGAGCGCGGCCTTGGCCTGGCCGCGGGCCTCTTGAGCGAGTCGCGTGGCTTCCTCGGTGTCACCGGATTCGGCTCGGCGCTCGAGAGCGGCGAGGTCCATCTGCAGGCGGACGAGGCGCTGCTGCGGACCGTCGTGGATGTCGCGCTCCAGGCGTCGCAGCGACACGTCCTCGGCGTGCACCGCGGCGCCCCGTGCGGCGGCCTCGGCCCGCACCTCCTGCGCCAGGGCATCCGTCCGCCAGGGGCCGAGCATCGCCTTCGCCACGGCGTGGTGCACCCACGCGAGCCCGTACAGCACCCAGGGCAACGTGACGGCGCAGATCACGCCGGCGATGAGGTACAGCGCGACCTCGACGCCCCGTGGGTCCAGACCGCCGAACAGCCACGGCAACGCCTCGGCGACGTTGTCGCCCCAGACCCCCGCACCATCGCCGCGCGGGATGAACACTCCCCAGAACCAGTACGTGAGCCCACCGAGGCTGATGCTCAGCCACGCGACCGTGAGGGCGAAGGTGATCGTGCTGATGATGGGGCTGACGATCATGCCGTGCAGCAGGTACAGCCAGTAGTGCCCGTTGCGGAGCGGACGGGTCAAAGTCATCCAGAACCCCGACGCATCCGTGCGATCGCGGTTCCAGGCGGGCTCGTCGATCGGCTCCTGGCCGGTCAGGCGCAGGAGAAATCGATCCGCGACGCCGAAGCCGCGGGCCACGAGCAGGGTGCCGACGACGATCGGCAGACCGATCACGATGGCCAGCAGCCCGATCCCCGTCCAGAACAGCGCGGCGAGCACGCTGATCGAGACCATGGCCACGACGAAGATGACGAGCAGGTACACGGCGCTGCCCGGGGTCCTCTTCCACAGCGTGCCGTAGGAAGGGATGGTTCCCTGGATCGGGGCGGCACCTGGCTGCGCCCCGCGCTGAAGCTGGGGGTCAGTGGTCATGGCGGTCATCGGTCTCTCCCTCGTGCGTCTTCAGGGCAGGTCTCTGCCCGGGTTCGACGACCAGGAACTGTCCCATCATGCCCTGGTCCTCGTGCCACAGCAGGTGGCAGTGATACATGTACGGCGTCGTCGGATCCGCGTAGTCGTCGAAGCGGACGAGCAGGCGGTAGGTGCGGTTCCACGGCAGGGCGATCGTGTCCTTGTAGCCGGCCAGGTGCGGAGGCGGCGGGGAGCCGTCGATGCTCAGGATGCGGAACTGCGTGTCGTGCACGTGGAAGCTGTGCGGCAGCGGATTCGTGTTCGTGACGCTCCATACCTCGCTGGTGTCGACGGTGGCCACGAAGTCGGTGCGCGTCATGTCCATCTCGCGGTCGTTGATGTCATGGCCCGACATCTCGAACGAGCGCTCCGCGGCGGCGGCTCCCGGGTCGGGTGCCGGCAGCGTGGCCAGCGCGGCGGGGACCTCCGGCGACGGCGAGAGGGATGCCGCGGCGCGGAGTTCGAGCACGTCGAAGGCGTCGCCTCCCGCGTGCAGGTCCGGGTTCGGGGCGTCCGAGCGCAGCACCACGGATTCGCCTGGTGCCATCCTCACCACGATCTCGGCCCGCTCCCCCGGCGACAGGGCGATGTGCTTCGATCGGACGGGAGCCGACAGCAACCCGCCGTCCGTGGCGATCAGTTCGAACGGCCGGTCATCGGCGAACGCGAAGTCGTACATGCGTGCGCTCGAGCCGTTCAGCAGCCGCAGGCGCACGCGTTCGGTCGAGACGTCGAGGTAGGGGCCGACGATGCCGTTCACGAGGATGGTGTCGCCCAGCGCACCGTCGAACTGCTCCACGCCGCCGGTGAAGCCACCGGCCTGGTTGAACGAGCGGTCCTGCACGATGAGAGGAAAGTCGTCGACTCCATAGTCGCGGGGCAGGTCCAGCGCCGCCTCCTCGTCATCGCGCACCAGGAACATGCCGGCCAGTCCCGCGTCCACCTGAGCACGCGTCTCCTCGTGGAGGTGCGGGTGGTACCAGAGCGTCGCCGCGGGCTGGTCGATGGTCCATTCCGGGTGGGCGGCCTCGCCGGCCGGAACCACTTGGTGCGGTCCTCCGTCCTGTGCGGCTGGGAGGTGCATGCCGTGCCAGTGCAGGGTGGTGGCGGCATCCAGGTCGTTCTGCAGATCGACGCGCACCCGCTCGCCCCGGGCGGCCACGAGCGTGGGCCCGAGGTAGTCGCCGTTGTACCCGAGAGTTGCGGCTTCACCCTCCGGCACGAATGCCGTGCGCGCCTCATCCGCGGTCAGCGAGAAGATCCGGATGTCGCCCTCCATGCGCGACTCCGCCAAGGCGGGAAGGCGGAGCGGCTGGGTGAACTCGACGCCACCCGGCTGCGGCGGAGCCGGCCGGAACAGGGCGGAGCAGCCGCCCAGCAGCAGGGGCAGTGCGACGCCGATCGCCGCGATCGAGGCGAGGCTCGCAGCCACAGCGCCCGGGCGGCGCGCGCCCGTCCGGGAGAGGCCCGGCGGAAGATCGCCGTCCGGTGCATCCTGGGAGAAGACAGTCGTTTCAGGCATGCATCCAGCCTCGCCACGAAGGCCCGGTTGCGGCATCCGGCGACCTGGCGGATGCGGAGGGGGGCTGTCCCCCGTTACCTGACGTGCGTCAGGCGTCCGCCGAGCGTCGTCGCAGCCACCGTCATGTTGCGCAGCTCCGGCTCGGACGCTGTCAGCGGGTCGCTCTCGCACAGCGCGAGATCGGCGATGCCGCCCGGTTCGATACGCGCCGTGCTCCCGCCCGTCCCGCCGTGCGTGGAGGCCGCAATGGCTGTCGCGATGTCGATTCCCTGGTCGGGGTGCCACGGCTCACGGCCGTCCCGCGTGCGGAAGACCGCGGCCGCGATGGCCGCCCACGGGTCGAGCGGCGACACGGGCGCATCGGAGCCGAAGAGCATCGCCGCACCGGAGTCCGCGAGGAGGCGCAGCGGGTAGGGAACCGCGGTCTGCTCGGCCCAGATGCTGTCGGTGACGTCGCGATCATCGATCGCGTGCTCCGGCTGCACGCTGGCGCCGACGCCGAGACGGGCGAAGCGAGGGATGTCGGCGTGCGCCACCAGCTGTGCGTGCTCGATGGTGCCGGTCGCCCCGCTGACGGCGAATGCGTCGAGCGCGTTGGAATTGGCCACGTCGCCGATGGCGTGGATCGCGCACGACAGACCGGCGCCCGTGGCCGCCGTCATCAGACCGAGCAGCATCTCGGGCGACACGGTGAGCATGCCGTGGTTGTGCGGATCGCCGCGATACGGCCGAGAGCAGGCGGCCGTCCGCGTGCCGAGTGAGCCGTCGGTGATCACCTTGAGTGATCCGACGTGGACGAGATCGGATGCCGCCCCGCGCACGGGATCGCCGGTGCCGAGACCCTCGGCGATGGCCCGATCGAGAAATTCGGGATAGATGCCGAACTCGACGCGCAGCGCGTCGAATCCCCCGGCCAGACGGCGGGCCCACGACCCCTCGTTCCACGCCATGTCCAGATCGACGATGCCCACCACGCCGCGGGATGCCGCATCCGCCGCCATCCGCGCGACAAGCCGGTCGCCCATGGCGGGTTCGACGTCGTTGAGCCTCCGTGAGATCTCGAAGGCGGGCGTCTCTCGCAGCAGGCCGATGCCGTCCGGCTCGTGTCCTTCCCGGCGGAGCGCCGCGGTGTTCATCCACACGCTGTGCACATCGGCGTTGATCAGGTACGTCGGGATGTCGCCCGTGGCCTCGTCGAGCACCGACAGGCTGGGGCTGTCGGGCCACAGCGCATCGCGGAAGCCGGTGCCGATCCGCCGCCCATCAGTGAGCACCGGAGCTGCGCCCATGATGCGGGCGGCGTGCGCGGCCGAGCGTGCGGAGCCGAGGTCTTCACGCTGCGCGGCGAGGGCCCACTGCACGACGTGCACGTGATGATCCCACAGCCCGGGAACGAGCCAGGCGCCCTGGGCGTCCAGCACCGCGCCCCGAGGTGTCAGGGCTCCGATCGGCGCGATGTCTGCGATGAGGCCGTCTTCGAGGAAGACGTCGAACGGACCATCGGTCGGCAGCAGTTCCCGACCACCACCGGCGATCCGCGCGTTGCGGATCGTACCGACCGTCTCGCCTGGACTCTGCGATGTGCCGGCCGTCACGACCGGTCCATCGCGTCGCGGGCGCGGCGCATCTCTGTCGCAAGACTCGCGTTGGCGTAGGGCCCGCCACCGCTGAGCTGCGCGATCACCGTTTCGACGACGTCCGGTGTCCGGTTCTGGCTGAGCTTTCGCTTGGCGACCACGCGCGTCGGTGTCAGGCGGAAGCCGACGGTGCCGCGCTCCATCCGCTCGATGAATGCGGCGTCGTTCGGGCGCTCCCACATGAGGCGAGGGTCGGGCATCCGTCCCTCGAAGCGCGCTACCAGCCGGTCGAGCACCTGCAGGTTCTCCTCCGGCGTCAGCACCTCCGGAACCCCGCTCAAGTGCGCCGACACGAAATTCCACGTGGGCACGCTCTGCACATCGCCGTACCAACCGGGCGAGATGTATCCGTGCGGACCCTGGACGACGACGAGCAGCTCCCGCTCGCCCAGCCCGTGGATCATGTCGTCCGGCTTGCCGACGTGGCCCACGACGGTCAGGTCATCGCGGTCGGCGTCCAGCAGCACGGCGTAATGCGACGCGACGAGACCATCCGGGGTGTCACTGACGAGGGTCATCCACGGGTTCCGGTCGATGAGGCGGCGGAGCTCGCCCACATCGGTCAGGGCGAAGCTCGGGTTCTGGCGCATGCTCCCAGCCTATGAGACCGCCTGGGCGCGCAGCGCCCGTCACTTCTGCCGGCCTGGGCGTGCACCGCCCGTCACTTCTGGCAGGACGGACACCAGTACAGCTTGCGCGCGCCCATCTCCTCCATCACGATCTCGGTGCCGCACACGCGGCAAGGGAGCCCCGCGCGGCGGTAGACCCAATGCCGGTCCTCACGGCTGGCCATCGCCGCCCGGTACGCCTCAGGATCCAGGTCGTCCATCGTCATCATCTGGCCCGTCTCGACGCCGATCGCGAGCAGCCGCACCCAGTCGCGCCAGAGTTCGCGGACGAGCTCCTCCGGCACCACACGCCCGGGGGTGTGCGGATCGAGCAGCGCGCGATAAAGCAGCTCGGCGCGGTAGACGTTGCCGATGCCGCTGACCACCGACTGGTCCATCAGCAGCAGGCCGATGGGCGTCGGCTTGCGGCGCACCACCTCCACGAATCGCTCCTCGCCCTCGGCCACGTCGTCGACCAGTGGGTCGGGCCCGAGCTTGGCGATCGTGGCCTGCACCTGGTCGGAGGTCTGCAGCTGGCATGCCGTCGGCCCCCGCAGGTCGGCGCAGGTGACGGCCGTCATGAGGCGCAGGCGGACCTGACCCACGACGGGGGGCGGCCAGTCGGCACCTTCATCGGCGAGGCCGGTGGTCTGCTCCGACATCCGCACGTGCACCCGCGCCCGGCGCGGCGCACCGATCGAGCTCAGCGAGTTCTCGCCCGCGTCGTCGAGGATCTCCTCCTCGAGCACGGTGCCCCGTTGATTCGTCTGTCCCATGCGCCCATTCGCCGAGGCGATCGTGGCGTCCGCGACGATCTCGCCGGCGAAGTCCCACGCGCCGTACATCCCGAGGTGCACCCGCAGCCACTCGTCGCCGTCGAACTTCAGGAACATCTGCTTGCCGACGGCCCGGGCCGAGAGCGCCTCGCGGCCGTCGAGCACGGCCGCTCCTTCGACGAAGCGGCCCTGGGGACTGTTCGCAGAGACGATGCGGCCGACGTAGTTGCGATCGAACTGGCGTGCGATGCGGTGGACGGAATGCCCTTCGGGCATCAGCCCGCCTCGGGGTCGAACGCGTCGGACGACTCTCCGCCGCGCGGCCCCGGTGCCCGAGGATCAGGCTGAAGAGCGCCATCGATCTCGTACGCGGCGATCTGCGCGATGCGGCGCGCGTGCCGCTCGTCGCCGGAGAACGGTGTCGCGATGAACCGGTCGATGAAGGCGACGGCCTCATCGAACGTGTGCTGGCGGGCGCCGACGGCGATGACGTTCGCGTCGTTGTGCTCGCGCGCCAGCTCGGCGGTCGCGATGCTCCAGACGAGGGCGGCGCGCACGCCCCGCACCTTGTTCGCCGAGATCTGCTCGCCGTTTCCCGACCCGCCGAAGACGACCCCGAGCGTTTCGATGCCGTCGGCCTGGTCGCGCACGACCGCCTGCGCGGCGCGGATGCAGAAGGCCGGGTAGTCATCGAGCGGCTCGTAGTCGAGCGGGCCGTGATCGATGACCTGGTGTCCCTGATCGCTCAGGTGGTGCATCAGCTGCGTGGAGAACTCGAGGCCGGCGTGGTCGGTCGCGATGTGGATGCGCATGCGGTCAATCCTAGGGAGCCAGGCCAGAGGCGGCCGGTCGGAAGCCGGCCCTGATGTTCTCGCAGCAGCCCGGCCGGCAGACATCGAACCACGGGCCGAGCGCGGTCTCGTGCGGCCGTGCCGCCGCGGGTGTTCCCTGCAGTCGCTCCTCGATCAGATCGACGAGCCCCGACACGTACGCGGGGTCGATCCCCGGGGTGGGCGTCCGCACGGCGCGGAGACCGGCCTCAGCGGCGGCATCCATTGCCTCGGTGTCCAGATCCCACAGCACTTCCATGTGATCCGACACGAACCCGAGGGGGACGATCGCGACGGCGCGCGCGCCCTCTGCCGGCAGCTCGGCGATCACGTCGCACACGTCCGGCTCGAGCCAGGGCTGCGTCGGCGGACCGGAGCGGGACTGGTAGACGAGCTGCCACGCGATCCCGCCGGCTTCGGGGACGCGCTCGGAGACAGTGGCCATCACGCGTGCCGCGACCGCGGTGTGCTGAGTGGCGTACGCGCCCTCTTCGCCCCAGTCGACGTCCCGGGGTCCCGAGCGGCGGGCGTCGTCCATCGGCACGCTGTGGGTCGAGAAGAGGACGCGGATGCCGCCGGCGTCGATCCCCTCCGCCAGGAACTGCTCTATCGCCCCCTGCACTCCGTCGATGAAGGGCTGGACGAAACCCGGGTGGTCGAAGAACTGCCGCACCTTGTCGATCGTCACCGAGCCGGCGAGTCCCGTCTCGGTGAGCACGCGAGCGAAGTCCTCGCGATACTGGCGGCAGCTCGAGAAAGAGCTGTAGGCGCTGGTCGCGAGGGCGAGCAGCGCGCGATCGCCGGCGGATGCGGCATCCCGCACCGCCTCGTCGAGATACGGGGCCCAGTTGCGGTTGCCCCAGTACACCGGCAGCGCGTGCCCCCGGGCCTGCAGCTCCCGTTCGAGCGCCGCCTTGAGCGCGCGATTCTGCGCGTTGATGGGGCTGACGCCCCCGAAGTGACGGTAGTGGTGCGCCACCTCTTCGAGACGCTCGTCCGGGATGCCGCGGCCGCGCGTCACGTTGCGAAGGAACGGGATCACGTCCTCCTGTCCCTCCGGGCCTCCGAAGCTCGCGAGCAGGATCGCGTCGTACGCGACGGGCTCTTCGACATGCGCGGCCCCGGACTGCACGGCGGGCGACCCGAACGGCACCGTCTCGACATCCGTACTCGTTCTCACACGCTCTGCGGCCACCCGTCCATCCTGACACCTCGCGGAAGGGGGGGAGGCCGACACCGCTGTCGTAGGCTGGTGGGGTTGTCGATGGTGCATCAGAAGCGCGCCGTCGTCCCCATCCTCAAACCTGGGAGTTCCGCAGTGCCTGGAGATAACCTCACCCGCATCGAAGCGCAGGAACGCCGCGCGATCATCGACCCGTCGACAAGCTCAGGAACCGGCACCTCGTATGACGTGCAGCTGGACCTCATGAGGGGCGAGGAGGTCTTCGGATCCCGCACGGTGGTGCGATTCGCCGCCACCGCGGGCGCCGACACCTTCATCGACCTGATCGCCGGCGCGGTGCACAGCATCACGCTCAATGGCGTCGACGTGCCGGTCTCTGCCTTCGACGACTCGCGCATCGCCCTCACCGGCCTGCAGAGCGAGAACGAGCTGATCGTCGAGGCGGACTGCCTCTACACCAACACCGGCGAGGGCCTGCACCGCTTCGTCGACCCGGTCGATGGAGAGGTGTACCTCTACACGCAGTTCGAAGTGCCCGATTCCCGCCGCGTCTTCGCGGTGTTCGAGCAGCCCGACCTCAAGGCCACCTTCCGATTCACGGTCACCGCGCCCGAGCCGTGGGCCGTCGTCTCGAACTCTCCGACCCCGGAGCCGAAGAAGCACGGAGACGGCAGCGCCACTTGGCGGTTCGAGCCGACGCCGCGCATCTCGTCGTACATCACCGCACTCGTTGCAGGCCCGTACGAGTCGACGTTCTCCGAGCTGACGAGCGCATCGGGCCGCGTCATCCCACTGGGCGTCTACGCCCGCAAGAGCCTGTGGCAGCACTTGGACTCGGACTACATCTTCGACAAGACGCGCGAGGGCTTCGCGTACTACGAGGAGAAGTTCGATTACCCCTACCCGTTCGCCAAGTACGACCAGCTCTTCGTGCCTGAGTTCAACGCCGGCGCCATGGAGAACGCCGGTGCGGTGACCTTCACCGAGAGCTACGTCTTCCGCAGCAAGGTCACCGACGCCATCAAGGAGCGCCGCGTCGTCACGATCCTGCACGAGCTCGCCCACATGTGGTTCGGCGATCTGGTGACCATGAAGTGGTGGAACGACCTGTGGCTCAACGAGTCGTTCGCCGAGTGGGCGTCGACGATCGCCACGGCCGAGGCGACGGAGTGGAAGGAGGCGTGGACGACCTTCAACGCGATGGAGAAGACCTGGGCGTATAGCCAGGACCAGCTCCCGTCCACGCACCCGGTCGTCGCCGAGATCAACGACCTCGAGGACGTGCAGGTCAACTTCGACGGCATCACCTACGCCAAGGGCGGATCGGTGCTCAAGCAGCTGGCCGCGTGGGTGGGCATCGAGGCCTTCTTCGGGGGCGTTGCCGAGTACTTCAAGAAGAACGAGTGGGGCAACACCGAGCTCGTCGACCTGCTCAGCGAGCTCGAGACCACGAGCGGCCGCGATCTGACCACGTGGTCGAAGAAGTGGCTCGAGACGGCCGGCGTCAACACGCTCTCGCCGGTGATCGCCGAGGCCTCCGATGGCACGATCACCCGGTTCGCGATCACCCAGACGGCCCCCGCGGACTACCCGACCATCCGCCCGCACCGCCTGGGCGTCGGCTTCTACAACGTGCAGAACGGCGCGCTCGATCGGGTGCACAAGGTGGAGCTGGACGTCGACGGCGACCTCACCGAGGTTCCGGAGCTGAAGGGCCAGAAGCGCCCGGACCTCGTGCTGCTGAACGACGAAGACCTCGCGTACGCGAAGATCCGCCTCGATGACCGGTCGCTGAAGACGGCGATCGCTCACCTCGGCGACATCGCGGATCCGCTTGCTCGCTCGCTCGTGTGGGGGGCCGCCTGGGACCAGACGCGCGACGCCGAGGCGTCGCCCAGCGACTACGTAGACCTGGTGCTGCGCAACATCGGCCGCGAGAGCGAGTCGACCACGGTGCGGACGACCCTGGGACAGCTGCAGCTCGCGGCGAACTCCTACGTCTCGCCCGAGAAGCGCGATGCGACGCGCCTGAAGGTCGCCGACGGCCTGTGGCAGCTCGCGCAGTCCGCCGAGGCCGGCAGCGACAGCCAGCTGCAGTTCGTGACCGCCTTCGCGAGCGCCGCCTCGACCCCGGAGCACTGGGAGATCGTGCGCGCCCTGCGCGACGGCGAGACCACGCTCGAGGGGCTCGACGTCGACACCGACCTTTCGTGGCAGCTGCTTATCTCGCTCGCCGCGGGTGGCGTGGCGGATGCCGCGCAGATCGACGAGGCCCTCGCCGCCGACAACACCGCGAAGGGCGGGGAGTTCGCCGCGCAGGCGAAGGCGTCCATCCCCACGGCGGAGGCGAAGCGCGCCGCGTGGAACTCGCTGATCGACACCGACGATCTGCCGAACACGATCGTGCGGTCCACGGCCCTCGGGTTCCAGCATCCCGCCACCGTCGCGCAGCTCGGCGCGTTCGTGCAGCCCTACTTCGACATGCTGCTGCCGATCTGGGAGTCCCGCACCTACAAGATCGCGGAGTATCTGATCGCCGGCCTCTACCCCGCTCCGCTGGCCAACATCGCCCTCCGCGATGCCACGCGCGCGTGGCTGGCCGCGAACCGCGACGCCGCTCCGGCGCTGCGGCGCCTCGTCGACGAGAACCTCGCGGGCGTCGAGCGCGCGCTCGCCGTGCAGGACAAAGACGCGGAGTAGGACTCGCCGGTTCCGAGAACGGCACGAGCGGATGCCGCGCGCCCAGGTGGCGCGCGGCATCCGTCGTTAGGATCGAAACGATGCGCATTCTTCCCCTCGCAACCGTTCCGAACCCCAGTCCCGCGCCCACAGCCGAGTCGATCATCTGGACCGATCTGCTCCAGTTCCTGACCGACGCCGGCTGGAACATCCTGAAGGTCGCCGGGATCGTCGTGGGCGGTATCGTCCTGGCCTGGATCCTGAAGCTGGTCATCCGGCGGGTGGTGTCGCGCATCGTCAACGGGGCGAAGTCGAAGGCGCAGGTGGACGACACCCGCGCTCTCGATCGATCGCCCCTCGCCGCGGTTCGACTGGTGCAGCGAACACGCACCCTCGGGTCCATCCTGCAGAACGTCGTGAACGTCACGATCGTCATCGTCGGGCTGGTGCTCATCCTGAGCGTGCTGGCCCCCACCGCCCTGGGATCGCTGACCCTGCTCACCGCGGCGATCGGCGCGGGACTCGGCTTCGGCGCGCAGAACATCGTCAAGGACGTGCTGAACGGCATCTTCATCGTGGCGGAGGACCAGGTCGGGATCGGCGACGTCGTGGACCTCGGCCTCGCGACGGGCATCGTGGAGTACGTCAGCGTGCGGGTGACGAACGTCCGCGACGTGAACGGCACGCTGTGGTACGTGCGCAACGGCGAGATCACCCGCATCGGCAACATGTCGATGGGCTGGTCGCGCGTCATCGTCGACCTCGCGGTGCCGGTGGACGCGGACATCGAAGAGGTGGAGGGCACGATGCTGGAGACGGCGCTGGCCCTGTCGAAGGATCCGAAGTGGCGCACCCGGGTTCTCGAGAAGCCCGAGGTGTGGGGCCTCGAGTCCGTCACGGGCGATGCCCTCGTCATCCGGCTCGTCATGAAGACCCGGTCCAACGCGAAGGACGACGTCGCGCGAGAACTGCGGATGCGGCTGAAGAAGGCCATCGATGACCTCGGGCTCACGCTCCCCCAGCTGAACTCGACGACGCTCAGCGGCATCGAGGGAGCGCAGCGGGTTCGGGGCGCCAACCCGCCGAAGACGAAGCCGACCGCCGTCGCGGAAGCCCCCCCTCCCGCCCGCCCCATCTGGCGCGCCAAGAAGACGCCACCGCACACCCCCGAGGCCCCGAGCGACGGTGACGTATGAGCTTCTACGACGAGGTCGGCGGGCACGAGACCTTCGTGCGCCTGGTGGATGCCTTCTACCGCGGCGTCGCGGACGATCCGGTGCTCAAGCCGATGTACCCGGAGGACGACCTCGGCCCCGCGGCCGAGCGCCTCACGCTCTTCCTCGAGCAGTACTGGGGCGGACCGGGCACGTACAGCGAGACGCGGGGACACCCGCGACTGCGGATGCGCCACGCCGGCTTCCACGTCAACCCGGACGCCCGCGATCGCTGGCTCTCGCACATGCGGGCGGCGGTCGACGAGCTCGACCTCTCGCCGCTGCACGAGGCGACGCTGTGGGACTACCTTCAGCGTGCCGCCCTGGCCATGGTGAACACCTTCGAGCCGACGGGCATCGGCCCCTCGGCCGAGGGCCGCGCCGCCTCCTCGCTTCCGATCAACCCGCCGACGAAGGAGTCGCCATGACCGCCGCCCCCGCCGAATACGCCACCGATGTGCTCGTGATCGGATGGGGGCTCGCGGGGCTCGTGGCCGCCTCCGAGGCGCTCGCGGCAGGCAAGCGCGTCGTGATCCTCGACCAGGAGCCGCGCACGAACCTCGGCGGCCAGGCGTGGTGGGCGTTCGGCGGGCTGTTCTTCGTCGACTCGCCCGAGCAGCGGCGGATGGGCATCAAAGACTCCCTCGAACTCGCCCGTCAGGACTGGCACGGCAACGCGGGATTCGACCGCACCGAGGACGAGTGGCCGAAGCGATGGGCGGAGGCCTACCTGCAGTTCGCGGCGGGCGAGAAGCGCGCATGGCTGCGGTCGCTCGATGTCGGGTTCTTCCCGGTGGTCGGCTGGGCCGAGCGAGGCGGGTACACCGCTCTGGGACCGGGCAACTCCGTGCCGCGGTTCCACATCACGTGGGGCACCGGACCCGGCCTCGTGGCGCCGTTCCAGGCGATCCTGGAGCGGGCCGAGCTCGAGGGCCGCGTCACGATCCTGCCGCGGCACCGGGTGTCCGTCCTGCGCGGCACCGCCGGGGCGATCGTCGGCGCGGCCGGCGACATCCTCGCCCCGTCCGGCGCCGCGCGCGGGCTGCCCACATCCAGGGAGGTCGTCGGATCGTTCGAGGTGACGGCGGGCTCCACCGTCGTGTCCTCCGGTGGCATCGGCGGCAACCACGACCTGGTCCGCGCGCAATGGCCGGCCCGCCTCGGCACGCCGCCCGCGTCGATGCTCACCGGCGTGCCGGCCTACGTCGACGGGTCGATGGTGCCGATCGCGCAGTCCGGCGGCGCGCGCCTGGTGAACATGGACCGGATGTGGCACTACGTCGAGGGCATCCAGAACTGGAATCCGGTCTGGCCGTCCCACGGCATCCGCATCCTGCCCGGCCCGTCCTCCCTCTGGCTCGACGCCACCGGTCGACGTCTGCCGGTGCCCCTCTTCCCCGGCTACGACACGCTCGGGACTCTCGCGCACCTGCGCCAGACGGGGCACGACCACTCGTGGTTCGTGCTGTCACGCCAGATCATCGAGAAGGAGTTCGCCCTCTCCGGCAGCGAGCAGAACCCCGACCTGACAGGCAAGAACGTCAAGCTGCTCCTGTCCGAGCGCCTCGGCAAGGGACCGATGGGGCCCGTCCAGGCGTTCATGGACAAGGGCGAGGACTTCGTGGTGCGCGACAGCCTCGCGGACCTCGTCGCCGGTATGCGGGCGCTCCCGGGAGGCGACGCGCTCGATGCCGACCGCGTGATCGCAGAGGTCGAGGGACGCGACCGGGAGATCGAGAACGACTTCACGAAGGATGCCCAGATCGGGATGCTGCGCTCCGCGCGGGCGTATCGCGGCGACCGCCTGATCCGCACCGCGACGCCGCACCGCCTGCAGGACCCGAAGGCGGGCCCGCTCATCGCGGTGAAGCTGCACGTGCTCACCCGCAAGTCGCTCGGCGGCATCGAGACCGACCTGCACGGCCGGGCGCTCGGAGCCGACGGTGCGCCGATTCCCGGACTGTACGCCGCCGGCGAGGCGAGCGGATTCGGCGGTGGCGGGATGCACGGGTACCGCGCGCTCGAGGGCACGTTCCTGGGCGGATGCCTCTTCTCGGGGCGTCAGGCCGGCCGCGCCGCCGCCGAGTCGGCCTAGCGGCGGTGGAAGGACCCGGGGGGCTTGTCGCCGGTCGTGCCGGCCGGCGCGCCGGCTCGCGCCGCGCGGAGATGCCGGCGGCTACTGCGACCGGCCGGTCGTGCGAACGGCCGTCAGACCGATGGCCGCCGGACCGCGCACCAGCAGGTGGCCTCGCAGCAGGCTGACGCGAGTCCACGGTCCTGCCGTGAACACGCGCGCACTCTCGCCACCGGAGATGAAGCCCAGCGCGACGGCAGCGAAGGCCACGCCGAGCGGCAGGTCGCCCCATTCGGCAACCGGCTCTCCCCACACCCCGGCGCGTATCCGCTGCACGACCTCCTCGCCGGCATCCGCGGGCAGCGCCGAGGCGACGCGGGCCATGCCGTCATGCGCCTGGGCAGCGAGGGCGGCCGCGTCGAGTTCGCCGGCCGGTGCCCATCCCGCGCGGGGGGGAGAGACGCCGGCCCAGGCGGCCCGGATCGCGGTATCCGGAAGCGTGATGTCGGTCGGTAGGGATGCCGGCTGCAGCAGAGCGGCGTCGACGGTCAGGTCGCACTCGAGCTCGGGATCGACCGCGAGCGTGCGCAACGCGAGCACCGTGGGCGTCGGGTCGACGAGGTCCCGCGGCACCAGCGGGGCGGCGGTCATGGCCAGGACGCCGTCGGAGGCGCGGAGCCGCACGGACGAATCGGCGAGGCGGGCGGCCCGCGCCGCGAAGGTGAGAGCGTCGTCGCGGCTCTCCTGATCGACGAAACGGAGGCGCTCAGACATCCCCCATAAACTACACTCCGTGACCGAAACCCGTGACGTAGACAGTGCCGCCGCGTCGGTCTCATTCATGCTGGCGACGCTTGATCTCACGCCCACCGACGATCCGTCGGGTCTGGAGGCGTTCGTCGGCGGCTCCGAGCCGATGCCGCACGGCCGGGTGTTCGGCGGACAGGTGCTCGCGCAGTGCGTGATCGCGGCGAGCCGCACGGTGGACGATGACCACGCGGTGCACTCGATGCACGGGTATTTCCTCCGGCCCGGAGATCCCGACGAGGAGATCCGCTTCACCGTGGACCGCATCCACGACGGCCGATCGTTCGCCGCCCGGCGTACCCAGGCGTTCCAGGGCGGCGTGCCGATCTTCTCCATGATCGCTTCCTTCCAACGGCACGAGGAGGGCCTGGAGCACTTCGTGCCGATGCCCGACGGCATCCCGGACGCCGAGGACGTCCCCGCGATCGAGGAGGTGATGTCGTTCGAGCATCCGCTCACGCGTCGTCTCATCCAGGATCGCCCGGTGGAGCTGCGTCACGTGTCGGCACCGATCTACCTCCAGCCCGATCCCGAGCGCTCCGCGTCCCAGGCGCTGTGGATCCGCGTGCGGCGCCCTCTCCCCGATGAGCCCACCCTGCACGCGGCCGTCCTCGCCTACATGACGGACATCTCGATCCAGGAGCCCATCCTCCGCGCGCACGGGCAGGCGTGGTCGAACCCGCGGTTGAAGCTGGCGAGCCTCGATACGGCGCTGTGGTGGCATCGACCCGGGCGCGTGGACGAGTGGCTGCTGTATGTCCAGGAGTCCCCGAGCGCCAGCAGCGGGCGGGGTCTCGCGACGGGCCGACTCTATTCGCGCGACGGTCAGCTGGTGGCGAGCGTCGCCCAGGAGGTCGTCATCCGGATCGCCGACTCGGGCGGCAGGCGCTAGGGCGAGTCCGGATCTGCTCCGACCTGCCGACGGCCACCGCCCGCGGGCGAGCGCTTAGCGGCGGAGTCGGATGGGCTCGTCGAGGTACTCCTCGAAGGCTCCGCGCTCGTCCGGACTGAAACGCACCGGCTTGCCGGAGGCGGCATCCACCTTCACGACCACCGTCACGGCGCGGGCGTACACGACCTGCGGAGGCGTCTCCACGGGGCTGCAGATCTCGTAGCAGACCTCGAGGCTCGAGCCGCCGACCTTGCCGAACCACATCTGCACATCGAGCGGATGCCGCTGGTACGGCACCGGCTGCAGGTAGACGATCTCCTGCCGCGCGATGAGCGTGAGCAATCCGCTCGCGTGGCCCGACTCCAGCACCGCGGTCGAAGGGGCGACGGGACCCTCATCGGCTCGCCAGAAGGCGCGCACGCGTGCCTCTTCGAGGAGCTTCAGCATCGACGTGTTGTTCACGTGGTTGTACGCGTCGAGGTCGCCCCATCGCAAATGGATGGGGATGTGGATGCGGGGACGCCCGGGCGTCCCCGCATCGTTGGTGTCAGTCACGGGTGAGCTTGCGGTAGGTGGACCGGTGCGGCTTCGCCGCGTCGGCGCCCAGGCGCTCGATCTTGTTCTCCTCGTAGGCCTCGAAGTTGCCCTCGAACCAGTACCAGTTGTCCGGGTCGTCTTCGGTGCCTTCGTAGGCCAGGATGTGCGTGGCGATGCGGTCGAGGAACCACCGGTCGTGCGTGATGACGACGGCGCAGCCGGGGAAATCCAGCAGGGCGTTCTCGAGGCTGCCGAGCGTCTCGACGTCCAGGTCGTTCGTCGGCTCATCCAACAGCAGCAGGTTTCCGCCCTGCTTCAGGGTGAGCGCGAGGTTCAAGCGGTTGCGCTCGCCGCCGGAGAGCACCCCGGCCTTCTTCTGCTGGTCGGGTCCCTTGAAGCCGAACTGCGAGACGTAGGCCCGCGATGGGATCTCGACCTTGCCGACCTGGATCCAGTCCTGGCCGTCGGAGACGACCTCCCAGAGGTTCTTGTTCGGGTCGATCCCGCCGCGGCTCTGGTCGACGTAGGAGATGTCGACGGTCTCCCCCACCTTGAGGTCCCCGCCATCGAGGGGCTCGAGCCCGACGATCGTCTTGAACAGCGTCGTCTTGCCCACGCCGTTCGGGCCGATGATGCCCACGATGCCGTTGCGAGGCAGTGTGAAGGTCAGGTCGTCGATGAGGATGCGGTCGCCGAAGCCCTTCTTGAGCTTCTTGGCCTCGAGCACGAGCTGGCCCAGTCGGGGACCGGGCGGGATGACGATCTCGTCGAAGTCGAGTTTGCGGGTGCGGTCGGCCTCCGCCGCCATCTCCTCGTAGCGCGCAAGGCGCGACTTCGACTTGGTCTGGCGACCCTTTGCATTGCTGCGCACCCACTCGAGTTCGCTGGCGAGGCGCTTGGCGAGCTTCGCGTCCTTCTTGCCCTGCACCTGCAGGCGTTCCTGCTTCTTCTCGAGGTAGGTCGAGTAGTTGCCCTCGTAGGGGTAGAGGCGGCCGCGGTCGACCTCGCAGATCCACTCGGCGACGTGGTCGAGGAAGTACCGGTCGTGCGTGACGGCCAGCACGGCGCCGGGGTACTTGGCGAGGTGCTGCTCCAGCCACAGGACGCTCTCGGCGTCGAGGTGGTTCGTGGGCTCGTCCAGGAGAAGGAGGTCGGGCTTCTGCAGCAGAAGCTTGCACAGCGCCACGCGACGCTTCTCACCCCCCGACAGATTCGAGACCACCGAGTCCGGCGGCGGGGTACGCAGCGCATCCATCGCCTGCTCGAGCTGGGAGTCCAGATCCCAGGCGTCTGCGGCGTCGATGTCCTCCTGCAGGGTGCCCATCTCGGCGAGCAGTGTGTCGAAGTCGGCGTCGGGGTCAGCCATCAGCCCGGAGATCTCGTTGAAGCGGTTGATCTTGCCCATGATCGGCCCGACGCCCTGCTGGACGTTCTCGAGCACCGTGAGGTGCTCGTCGAGCACGGGCTCCTGCATGAGGATCCCGACGCTGTACCCCGGCGACAGCTTCGCCTCGCCGTTGCTGGGCGTGTCGAGGCCGGCCATGATCTTGAGGATCGTCGACTTGCCGGCGCCGTTCGGGCCGACGACGCCGATCTTCGCACCGGGCAGGAACGCCATCGTGACGTCGTCGAGGATCACCTTGTCGCCGACCGCTTTGCGGGCGCGCACCATCGAATAGATGTATTCAGCCATAACCTCTCCAGTCTATTGGCCGGGTGCTCCCCACCAGCGACGCCCCCTCCAGACCGCACGCGGCGACCGGTGCCTCGCGGGGTGTGTATAACCCGGTGCAAGCGCGAGAGCGGCCATATGATGAGTGCGGCTACCCGAAATGGCCATCCGCCCGCCTGCGGGCACGCACGCTCAGGAGCGCGCTCACCAGCGCTCTCTTGCCGTGGGCTCGATGCCGAGACCCGCGGCCTCGCACAGGGGAGCGTGTTCCCGAGTGAATAGCCCGCCTATCCACCCGTGTCTCCCTTCCGCACGAAAGCTCGCCGCATGATCGTTCTCTCCCGCGTCCGCCAGTTCATCCGTGGACGCGGTGAACTCCTCGCCTCGATCCCTCTCGACGACCTGAGAAGGGTCTATTGGGAGCAGCTCAGCCTCGCCGAGGCGGCAGCCTTCGACGGCTACTTCGCCACATCCAGGACGCACCACCGCTCCGCGGCACACCACCTCAGGGAGCTCGATCGCCGCGGGGAAACCGCGCTCCCGGCACACCCGACGCCCGATCGCACCTCCTCCCCCGAGACCGCCTGAGGCGCGCGGCCGTCGTCGCGAGCGAGCTCGACCCTCCGCCGGCCCCGTAGCGCTCCGGCGCGTCACCAGGCGATCTCACCAGTCGATCAGCCGTGTCTGCCCTACGAGGCAGCCGCCCCCTTCCAGGCCCGGGGCGACAACCGTGACCGGATCCCCCGTAGCGGGTCCGACTTGACCGATCAGACACTCGCCCTTCCACAGCACGGAGAACTGGATGCTCTCGGCGGGGTTGCCTACGGTGGATGCGTCTTCGGTCACCTGCATCGCGGCCTTGTCGAAACCACTGGCCGCCAGCGCGTCGATGTACGCCCGGCCCTCGGTGCGGCGGTCACTGGCCCACACGGCGGCGGTGATGGCGGCGAAGAACGGGAGATTGTCGGCGGCCGAGCCGTCCGGCTGAAGCGCGGGCGCCGGCTGCGGGCTCGGGCCGACGTCGGTCGACGGCGAGGCGTTCGTTGCACCGGGTTGCGGGGCGGTCGACGAGGTCGAAGGCGGGGGTGTCGGATCGCCCGTGCACCCCGACAGCGCGAGGGCGGCAGCGATCGTGACGCTGGTCACCACCGCCGAAGACCGGCATCGGCGGGGGTGGCGAGTCACGCACAGAGTCTATGGCCGCCACCCCCGACCGCCATGGATGCGCCGGAGCGCAGCCGCCGTCCTCAGGGCGCGCGCGTCAGAATGGCGCCGCAGTGGCGGCGAGCTCGTCTGCGTTGGGGTCCACCGTGTTCCAGTCGGTGACGACGGACTGCCCGGGCGCGCTCCAGCCGCCGGAATCCGTCTCGCCCTGATTCTGCAGCGCGTCGACCTCGGCCGGATCCACCGGCGGCTGGTCGGTCTCGTCCTTGCGGAAGCGCGTGGTTCCCCAGAGTAGGTCGTGTCCCGCGGCCTCGGCGTCGATCTCGGCGGCGAACCCCTTCTTGATGCCGTTGTCCCACTCGCGCAGATGCAAGCGCCCCGTCACGATCACCCGCTCGCCGCGATGGAAGGACTCGTAGACGTGCTCGGCCAGGGCGCGGAAGGCCGAGACCGTGTACCAGTTCGTCTCTCCGTCGATCCAGCCTCCGGTAGCGCGGTCGAATCGGCGCTGGCTGCTGGCCACCCGGAAGCTCGTGATCACGACCCCGGCCGCTGTGACCTTGCGCTCCGGCGGCGTTCCGATGTTTCCCGTGATGGTGATGGTGTCACTCATGTTCGATTCCTTTCCGCGGGGACCCTCCCCGCTGTTCGGGCGTCGGCGTGCCCTGCCGACGCCCGAACTGCACCCAGAGTGCGGGGTGCGGGCACCCGGGGAGGGCGAAAAGCGCGGGTTGTGGGACGAGAGAGGTCATGCCCGCCTGGGGAGGAATCCCTGAGTCGGGTCACGGATGCCCGCGGCGGTCACAATGTCGGGGGTCGTAGATATGTTCGACGCGACGAAGGGAATCCACCATGACGATGCAGCTGACAGCCGCCGCGGCGGCTACGGGGACTGATCAATCCGTGCCCCGCCTCTCCGCCGGGGCACGGGAGCGGCTGCAGCCGGCCGGCCATGACCTCTGGCGGGTGCTCGACCCGTCAGGGCACGTGATCGGTCACGTGCAGAGGTTCAGCCATCCCCTCGGTGTGCGCTTCCGTGCGAAGAGGTATCACTCGCCGTCCACGCGATTCCGCGACCTCGGCGAGTTCTGGTCGGCGGATGACGCCGTCGCATCCCTGCGGTACTCGTCGTGACTCAGATGACGGAGGAAAGCGAATCGGTGCCCTCGAACGCCACACCGTCCGACACGTCGCCCCAGGCCGCCGCCAGGGTGTCCACGGCGCGTTCGATGGTGTGGCGAGAAACGGTGAACGGAATGCGCAGGTGCCGTTCGTGCCCCCCGTCCACCGAGAAGCGCGGGCCTGCGGAGAGAAGCAGGCCACGCCGGCGGGCGCTCATGACGAGGTTGGAGCTGAGCGGCTCTCCCAGTCCGACCCAGAGCGAGACCCCACCGTGAACTGCCGGTACGTCCCATTCCGGCATCCGCAGCGCGAGGGCGGCCATCGCCGCATCACGGCCCTCCCGGAGCAGCCCGGAGCGCTGCGCCAGGATCTCCGGCATCTGTCGGAAGAGATGCTCCGCGACCGACTGTTCGAATTCCGGTGTGCCGAGATCGTGCGCGGTTCGCGCCGCCACCAGGCGCCTGATGACGTCCACCTCTGCGCGGATCCAGCCGATGCGCAGCCCACCCCACACCGTCTTGCCGAGAGACCCGATTGTGACCAGCCCGACACCGCCCATGGCCTCCGCCACGCTCGCGAACGGAACCGAAGACCGAGGACGATCGATGTCGAGTTCGGCCGTCGTCTCGTCGATGATCAGCGTCGCACCCGCCTGCCGGGCCGCTTCGGCGAAACCAACCCGCTCGTCGCGCGTCATGGTCGAGCCCGTCGGATTCTGGAAGTCGGGCATCAGGTAGGCGGCGCTGGGCACGGCGCGACGAAAGGCGTGCTCGGCCCGTTCCAGGTCCCAGCCATGGCCGCTGACCACGGGCACGCCGACGAGCCTCGCGCCCCGCCGCCGGAACGCCTCGGCCGCGTGCGGATAGGTCGGTGTCTCGATGACGACTCGATCCGCTCTCGAGACGAACAGCGACGCCACGAGGGCGATGGCGCTCTGCGCGCCGTTCGTCACCATGATCTGAGACGCAGTGGTCGGGAGCCCACGCTCGACGTAGTGCGCGGCGATCGCCTCTCGCAGCGCCGGTCTGCCGACGACGTCGTACCCCGTCCGGGACACCAGGGAGGCGGCGTTGGCTGCCGCGTCCCCGTAGGCCGCGGCCAGCCCCGGCCATGCCGAAGGGCTCGCCTGCTGCAGATCGACCACGCCCTCGGACGCGGGAAATCCGCCGGGGGCGCTGCCGCCCAGCGGTAACGTCACGCTTCCGGACCCTCGATGGCTTTCGATGTGACCACTGTCGCGGAGGCTGCGGTACGCGGCGGCCACCGTCGTGCGACTCACCCGCAGCCGGGCGGCGAGCTCCCGTTCCGCGGGGAGCGCTGTGCCGGGGGCGAGGCGGTTATCGAGGCAGAGCAGCCGCACGCTGTCCGCGATGGCCTCGTAGGCAGGCTCGCGGGTGCGCCACGGTCCCAGCAGGTTCTCGAGAGTGCGCGCGGAAACGCGGGAGTCCATCATGGGGCCACTATACCGATATTGGCCTCTATGTACCGGTCCAATCGTACGATTGGATTGTCCTCATGACCCGACGCGTTCTGCAACTCCTCATCGGACTCGTGCTGTACGGCGCGGGGTGCGCGCTGACGGTCGAAGCGGGGCTCGGTGTCGACCCTTGGACCGTGTTCGCCCAGGGTGTCTCCGTGCACACCGGCATCGGCATCGGGTGGGTCACCAACATCATCGGATTCGGCGTGCTGCTGCTCTGGATACCGCTTCGGCAGAAGCCCGGGATCGGAACGATCGCCAACATCCTCATCGTCGGCACGAGCATGCAGGCGACGCTCTCCCTTGTCTCCGCCCCGAGCGGGCTCTTCCCCCAGGTGCTGGTGTTCGTGGCCGGGCTGCTCATGGTCGCCGTCGCCTCCGGGCTCTACATCGGAGCGCGGTTCGGTCCGGGTCCACGAGACGGGCTGATGACCGGAATCAAGGCGCGCTTGGGGTGGCCGATCTGGCTCGCGCGCGGAACCGTGGAGATCACCGTGCTCGCCATCGGGTGGGTCCTCGGCGGCACGGTCGGGGTCGGAACGATGGCGTTCGCGTTCCTCATCGGCCCGCTGGTGCACGTCGCGCTGCCGCTCCTCGACACGGGAGCGCGCGCATCCGCCGCCCGAGAGGACGACATCCGCGATACGGTCGGCTCCGGCGGCGCCACCGCGGCGGCCGGCGGAGGGGAGCTCAGTGCTCCCGGAACTCGGGCCAGGCAGAGCCGGGCTTGAGCTGGGAGAACAGCGCGTTCTTCGCGACCTCCATCGACGGGTAAGTACCCGCGGGTTCGTCGCGGCCGAGCATCCGGACCGTGTAAACGTCGTCGTCCTGCTGGATGGTTCCCACCGCGCCGGTGTCGTTGTGCGCGACCCACAAGCGGTGCGTCCTCGTGTTCGTCATGATGCACTCCTTCCGCCGTCTCGACGTTACGCCGGGCGGCCGAGGGAAACTACCCCTTGACGGGGCTCCGCCCCATACCCCTGGCTTTGCTGACGCGCGCCCCTTGACGGGGCTCCGCCCCGAACCCCCGGCTTGCTGACGCGCGCCTCTTTGTGGGGCTCCGCCCCACGCCCCCGGCTTGCTGACGCGCGCCTCTTTGTGGGGCTCCGCCCCACGCCCCCGGCTTGCTGACGCGTGCCCCCTTGTGGGGCTCCGCCCCACGCCCCCGGCTTGCTGACGCGCGCCCCTTGACGGGGCCCCGCCCCGCACCCCCGCGCCGGCGCGTCGCGCCCGGTAACCTGGATGATGCGACCCCCAGTAGCTCAGTGGATAGAGCAGCGGCCTTCTAATCCGCTGGTCGCAGGTTCGAATCCTGCCTGGGGGACTTCATCGGGTCGGCCTGTCGGCGCCCGTCATTAGGATGGGTCGCATGGTGGGCGCTTCCGAGAACGACCGGCTCGTATGGATCGACTGCGAGATGACGGGACTCGATGTGGCGGTCGACGAGCTGGTCGAGATCGCCGTGGTGGTGACCGATTTCGACCTTCGTCCGCTCGATGCCGGATTCCACATCGTGATCAAGCCGGATGACAGCGCGCTGGCGAACATGAGCGAGTTCGTCACCGAGATGCACCGCTCGTCGGGCCTTCTCGAAGAGATCCCACACGGCGTCAGCCTTGCCGAGGCCGAGTTCCTCGCGCTCGAGTACATCCAGCGGTTCGTGCCCGCCGAGGGCAAGGCCCCGCTGGCGGGCAACACCATCGGCACCGACCGCATGTTCCTCGCGTCCTACATGCCCCGCATCGACCGGTGGCTGCACTACCGCAACGTCGATGTGTCGAGCATCAAGGAGCTCGCCCGCCGGTGGTACCCGCGCGCCTACATCCATGCCCCGTCCAAGGACGGCGGGCACCGCGCCCTCGCCGACATCCTGGAATCGATCCGTGAGCTGGCCTACTACCGTCAGGCGGTCTTCGTCGCCCAGCCGGGGCCGACGAGCGACGGCGCGCGCGCCGCGGCGGCCTCTGCCGTGTCGGCGTTCGCCACCGAGGTGTAATACAATCGTCTGGTTGCCCGCTCATGCGAGCACACGGTGGGTATAGCTCAGTTGGTAGAGCGCGGCCTTGTGGTGGCCGATGTCGCGGGTTCGAGCCCCGTTACTCACCCCAGATGAGCGAGGTCGAGCACGCCCGATGATCGACATGGATTCTGCGACGTTCGAGGCGCTCGTGGTCGAGGAGCTGGACCTCCTCCCCGATGACATGGTCGACGGCCTCGACAACATCGTCTTCGTCGTGGAGGACCGCCCGGAGGACGGCAGTCTCGACCTGCTCGGGCTTTACGACGGCCTGGCGCTGACGGAGCGGGACCGGTACGGCCAGGGAGAACTGCCCGACCGGATCATCGTGTATCGCGAGCCGCACCTCGAGGCGTGCGACAGCATCGACGACCTCCGCGACGAAGTGCACACGACCCTCGTGCACGAGATCGCCCACTTCTACGGCATCGACGATGACCGGCTGCACGAGCTGGGCTGGGCATGACCGCCGTCGATTCGGCGCCGCGGATCGACCGGGATCTCGATCTGGATGACGCGCCTGCCATTACGGGCTCGTGGCAGACGGTGGTCTGGAACGACCCGGTGAACCTGATGACGTATGTCGTGCGGGTGTTCCGCGAGTACTTCGGGTTCTCGCCCGACAAGGCCAGGGAGCGGATGCTCGCCGTGCACAACGAGGGGCACGCGGTGGTCGCGGAGGGGCCGAGGGAGCAGATGGAACTTCACGCGCAGGCCATGCACGACTACGGGCTGTGGGCGACGGTGCGGAGGGCGGACGGATGAGCGGGCGGATGCTGATCCTGACGATCACCGGTATCGAGGCGAAGCACCTCGCAGATCTCGTGGCGCAGTTCGCCGAGCTCGTCGACGAATCCCCCACCGAGGACCTCGACCCCGCGATCGCACGGCTCGTGCCCGATGCCTACCCCGGTGACGCGGAGGCGTCCGAGGACTTCCGGCGAGCCACCCGGTCCGATCTGCTCGGACGTCGAGCCGAGGACGCTGCCCGCGTTCTCGGTGATCTCGGGGGCACTCCGGACGACGACGAGGAGATGCCGGACGACGACACGCGCCTCGTCGACATCGCCCTGGACGAGGAGGGAGTGCGGTCCTGGATGCGCACCCTCACCGCCATCCGGCTGGTGATCGCGTCGCGTCTCGGCATCGAGGATGAGGATGACCGGGACGAGGCGGATCCCCGCTTCGGCGTCTACGACTGGCTCGGCTACCGGCTCGAAGGCCTGCTGCAGGCTTCAGAGCCCTGATCCTGCGGTCCCCCGGCTCGGCGCCGAGAAGGGCTCACGGCATGGAGAAGACGTGCGTGGCGTGCAGCGCCGGCTCGTCTCGCCTCAGGTGGCGCTCCTCCTGCTCGGCCCAGCGGTCCCAGTGCGGGCGGAAGGCGTCGCCGTCACGGGTCAGCGCTCGGCGCTTGCGGGAGTCGGGCGGCGCCTCCAGGAGCACTCGGATATCGGCGAGGCGGGCCGTGACCGGCGTGATGATGCCCGAGCCCTCGACGATGAGCGGGAGCGACGGATCGACGGCGTGCGCCTCGGCGTACTCGTCGATGTCCCAGTCGAACCGCTGCCAGACGCCGATCAGCCCTCGCGCGTGGGGGGCGAGGATCAGATTGCGCGCGGCGACGACGCCGTCCTCGAGCCCGTCCCACCCCGGGTAGAGGGAATCGAGCGCGACGAGCTGAACCCGCCCTCGCAGCGGCCAGTCCGCCACCAGGGCACGCGCAAGGCTCGACTTGCCCGCTCCGCTGCGTCCGTCGATCAGGACGACGGGGTTGGCGGCGGACAGCCCCACGATGGCCTCGCGAAGAGAAGCGGTCGCCCGTCGGAGGGCGGTCGCGAAGGGATCGGCCTGCGTGCTGCTACTTCTTGAGGGCGCGGATGACACGGCTGAGCGCGCGTCCGGCAACCCACACGAAGGGGATCGCAACGGCGAGGAAGGACACGACGTTGGGCTCGAAGCGGAGGTCGTCGCCCCGGCGGATGTAGGCGCCGATCGGCACGGCGTATCCGCCGCCCCCGCCGCCGCCGTTGCCGGCCTCGTCAGAGCCGCCGCCGAATCCCGACCATGAGATGGCCACGGGAATGAGGCGGATGCCGTCTACGTCCTGCTGCTCGCCGTAGGCGCTGTGGACGCCGAGGGATGCGGACTGCTTGCCGAGCTCGAGTGCGATGTTGGGCATACGTCCACGCTACCCCGCGCGGCTCGTGCTGCCCAGGGTCGGAACGGGATCGTCCGCTCAATCGTCGGACGGTTCGGGTGGACGGGGGTGCGAGGGCAGGGACGCGCCACGCTCCGTGCGCCCGAGGAACGTCGCCCGCGTCACCGCGCCCTTTCCGAACCGCGCGGTCGCGTCATCCAGCGCATCGTCGATGCGACGCCACTCCGCATCGTCGTCCCACAGCCCCATCCCGCCACCCCCGGTGGGGCGCAGCTTCTCGGCGCGCACGCCGACCAGCCGCACGGCCTGATGGAGGTCGATGGAGGAGAGAAGCTCGCGGGCGGCGTCGCCGATCCGCTGACCGACGTCCGACGGCTCCGAGAGCGTCTGGGACCGGCTGATCGTCGTGAAGTCCGCGAACCGCACCTTGATGGCGACCGTGGAGGCCTCCCACCCGCCGTGGCGCAGGCGCCCGGCCACCCGATCGGCGAGCCGCAGCAGTTCGGCCCGGAGATACGCCGGATCGGCGAGGTCCTCGGAGAACGTCTCCTCGTGCCCGATGCTCTTCTCGACGTGCGTCGTCGAGACGGCGCGCGCATCGATGCCGCGCACGAGGTGCCAGATGCGCTCACCCATCGCGGGCCCGAGGGCTCGGTCGAGCACGTCGCGCGGCGTGTCGAGCACATCGGCGACGGTGTGGATTCCTCGTCCCTCGAGCGACTCGGCGGACTTCGGTCCGATGCCCCACAGCGCCCGCACGGGTCGTGGTCGCAGGAACTCCTCCGTGGCCGCCGCCGGGACGACCAGCAGGCCGTCGGGCTTGCAGATCGTGGACGCCATCTTCGCGACATGCTTCGTCGACGCGACCCCGACGCTGCACGTGATGCCGGTCTCGAGCTGCACCCGGCTCCGAATGGCCCTCGCGATCTCAGCCGGGCTCCCCCACAGACGCCGTGCACCCCGCACGTCGAGGAAGGCCTCGTCGATCGAGAGGGGCTCGACGAGCGGCGTGACATCGGAGAAGATCTTCATCACCTGCCTCGAGACCTCCAGGTAGCGGTCGAAATGCGGCAGCACCACGATCGCCTGCGGACACAGCCGCAGCGCCTGCGACACCGGCATCGCCGAGCGCACCCCGAACCGACGAGCCTCGTACGAGGCGCTGGAGACGACGGAGCGCCCCTCTGGTGCGCCGACGACGATCGGCTTGCCGCGCAGCGACGGGTCATCCAGCATTTCGACCGACGCGTAGAAGGCGTCCATGTCGACGTGCAGGATGCCGGTGCCGGAGTCGTCGGCATCCGCATCCGAGACGATGCGCTCGCTGCCGTCACCCCGACCCATGGCACCATCCTCGCCGCGGCAGCCGACATCCGCCTCGCCTCCGGATGCCGGCGCTCGCGTCCGTTCTACGCTCCGTGCGCGCTCGCGCGCTCGAGCACCAGTTCGCGCACGCGGGCGGCATCCGCCTGTCCTCGCATGGCCTTCATGACGGCGCCGATGACCGCACCGGCCGCCTGCACCTTGCCGTCGCGGATCTTCGCCAGCACGTCCGGCTGCGAGGCGAGCGCCTCATCGATCGCGGCGATGAGTGCTCCGTCATCCGACACCACGGCAAGGCCCCGCGCGTCGATGACCTGCTGCGGTGTGCCTTCGCCGGCGATGACGCCGCCCAGCACCTGGCGCGCGAGCTTGTCGTTCAGCGTGCCGTCCTCGACGAGCTTCTGCACGGCCGCGACGTCGGCGGGTGAGACGAGATCGGCGACCTCTCGTCCCTCGGCGTTCGCGATGCGGGTCAGCTCGCCCGTCCACCACTTGCGAGCGGCGGCCGGGGTCGCACCTGCGGCGACCGTCGCCTCGATCTCGGCGAGCAGCCCTCCGTTCGCGACGTCCTGGAACTCCAGATCGGTGAAGCCCCAGTCGGTCTTCAGGCGGCGGCGGCGATCGGCGGGTGCTTCCGGCAGCGCCGCCCGCAGCTCGGCGATCAGCTCGGCCGACGGGACGACGGGAAGCAGGTCCGGCTCGGGGAAGTAGCGGTAGTCGTCGGCGTCCGACTTGGGACGACCGGGCGAGGTCGTGCCCGTGTCCTCGTGCCAGTGCCGCGTCTCCTGGGTGATGCTCCCGCCGTCGGCCAGGATCGCCGCCTGGCGCTGGATCTCGTACCGCACGGCACGCTCCACCGAGCGCATCGAGTTGACGTTCTTGGTCTCGGTGCGCGTGCCGAGGGGCGCGGGTGGCTCGCCATCCGCCGTCCTCGGGCGAAGCGAGACGTTGGCGTCGCAGCGCAGGTTGCCCCGTTCCATCTTCGCGTCGGAGATGCCCAGCGCGAGGACGATGTCGCGAATCGTCTGCACGTATGCCTTCGCGAGCTCGGGCGCGCGGTGCTCGGCGCCGTAGATGATCTTCGTGACGATCTCGACGAGCGGCACTCCCGCGCGGTTGTAGTCGACGAGCGAGTACTCCGCCCCCTGGATGCGGCCCGTCGAGCCGCCGACGTGGGTCAGCTTGCCCGCATCCTCTTCCATGTGCGCCCGCTCGATGGGCACCGTCACGCGCGCGCCATCCGTGAGCTCGACCTCGACCGAGCCGTCGAACGCGATCGGCTCGTCGTACTGCGAGATCTGGTAGTTCTTGCCGAGGTCCGGGTAGAAGTAGTTCTTGCGGGCGAAGCGGCTGGACTCGGCGATCTGACAGCCCAGCGCCAGCCCGAGGCTGATCGAGTGCCGGATGGCCTGCTCGTTGACGACCGGCAGCGAGCCGGGGAGGCCGAGGCACACCGGCGAGAGGTTGGTGTTGGGTTCGGCGCCGAAGTTGTTCGGAGCCGAGGAGAACATCTTCGTCTTGGTGTTGAGCTCGACGTGCACCTCGAAGCCGAGCACCGGCTCGAACAGCTCGATGGCCTTGTCGTAGTCCATCAGCTTCGCCTTGGCCATCAGGCCTTCCCTTCCATCGGTCCCTGAGCCTGCCGAAGGGTCGTTGCGCGGGCTGCCGGCAGGAGGGGCGCCCGCTCGAGCAGCGGGCCTCCCCATTCGTCCACGAGGAGCGCTTCGAGCGCGGCGCCCACCCGGTAGAGGCGGGCGTCCTCGCGGGCGGGTGCCAGGAACTGGATGCCGACCGGCAGGCCGTCCTCGGATGCCAGGCCCGACGGGATCGAGATGCCCGGCACGCCCGCGAGGTTCGCCGGAATCGTCGTCACGTCGTTCAGGTACATCTGCATCGGGTCATCGATCTTCTCGCCGAGCTTGAAGGCGGTCGTCGGGGCGGAGGGTGTCGCGAGCACATCCACATTCTGGAACGCGTTGTCGAAGTCGCGCTGGATGAGCGTGCGCACCTTCTGCGCGCTGCCGTAGTACGCGTCGTAGTACCCGGCGCTCAGCGCATAGGTGCCGAGGATGATGCGGCGCTTGACCTCGTCGCCGAAACCGGCGTCGCGCGTCGCCGCCATGACCTCCTCGACCGTCGCCGCGGCGTGCGGGGTGACGCGCATGCCGAAGCGCACCGAGTCGAACTTCGCCAGGTTGCTGGATGCCTCGGCCGGGAGGATCAGGTAGTAGGCGGCGACCCCGTACTCGAAGTGCGGAGCGCTGATCTCGACGATCTCGGCGCCGTGCGCCTCCATCTTGGCGAGGGCCTCCCGGAACGATGCGGAGACGCCCGGCTGAAACCCCTCGTCGGGAAGCTCGGAGATCACTCCGACCCGCAGTCCCCGGAGCACATCGCCGCGCGCGCCATCGCGGGCGGCCTCGGCGAAGGACGGCCACTGGTCGAGGAGCGACGTCGAGTCGAACGGGTCGTGCCCGCCGATGACGTCGTGCAGCAGCCCCGCGTCGAGGACGGTGCGGGTGACGGGACCGACCTGGTCGAGGCTCGATGCCAGCGCGATCGCGCCGTAGCGGCTCACGCCGCCGTACGTCGGCTTGAGGCCCACCGTGCCCGTGACGTGGGCGGGCTGGCGGATGGAGCCGCCGGTGTCGCTGCCGAGGGCGAGCGGGGCTTCGAAGGCGGCGACGGCCGCGGCCGAACCGCCGCCGGAGCCACCGGGGATGCGGTCGAGATCCCAGGGGTTGTGCGTCGGTCCGTAGGCGGAGTGCTCGGTCGAGGATCCCATGGCGAATTCATCCATGTTGGTCTTGCCGAGGGGAACGAGGCCCGCCGCGCGCGCCCGCGCGACGACGGTCGCATCGAACGGGGACATATACCCCTCGAGGATGCGCGAGCCGCTCGTGGAGGGCATGTCGGTCGTGACGAGCACGTCCTTGATGGCGAGCGGGACACCGGCGAGGGGGCCGAGCTGATCACCGTTCGTGCGGCGGCTGTCGATCTCGGCAGCGACATCGAGCGCCCGTTCGCTGATGTGCAGGAAGGCGTGGATGTCGCCGTCGACGGCCTGTATCCGATCGAGGTGGGCGCGCGTGGCTTCGACGCTCGATACCTCGCCGGAGGCGAGCTTCGACGCCAGGTCGGCGGCGCTCAGGCGCACCAGGTCGGTCGCCGCTTCGAGCCCGGTCACTGCTCCTCCCCCAGGATCGCCGTCACACGGAAGCGCCCGTCGGCCGCATCCGGTGCGTTCCGCAGCGCCTGCTCGAGCGTGAGAGTCTGACCAGGCTCGTCCGGCCGGAAGACGTTCTGCAGCGGGATCGGGTGGCTCGTCGCGGGCACGTCGGGGGTGGCCACTCGGGACACCTTGGCGATGTTGTCCACGATGACGTCGAGCTGCCCGGTGAGGCGCTCCACCTCCTCGTCGCTCAGCTGGATCCTGGCGAGCACGCCGAGATGGCGCACGAGATCGGGGGTTATTTCAGACACTCCCCTATCCTACGAGCGCGCCTCCGCGCCCGCGGACCGTCGACCCACCGGGGAGAGCCTCCCCGTTCTAGGCTGAGCGGGTGACGACGTACGACCCTCCTCGCCCCTGGACCGCCAGCTACGCAGAAGGGGTCCCGGAAGACCTGCCGGTCGTCACGGGCAGTCTCGTCGACATCGTCCAGCGTTCCGCGCGCGAGTTCCCCGACGCGGTGGCGCTCGAGTTCTTCGGTCGCGAGACGACCTACCGCGCGCTGAACGAGCAGATCGAGCGCGCCGCCGCGGGTCTCAGGGAGCTCGGTGTGGGCGCGGGAGATCCCGTCGCCATCGTTCTGCCGAACTGCCCGCAGCACATCGTCGCGTTCTACGCGGTGCTGCGACTCGGCGCGGTCGTCGTCGAGCACAACCCGCTGTACACCCCGCGCGAGCTGCGGAAGCAGTTCGAGGACCACGGGGCCAAGACGGCCATTGTCTGGAGCAAGATCGTCGAGGTCGTGCAGCAGTTCCCGGATGACCTCGGAGTGCCCGGGCTCGTGAGCGTGGATGTCACCCGGGCGATGCCCTTCAAGACGCGCGCCATGCTGCGCCTGCCGATCGCCAAGGCCCGCGAGGCACGCGACGCCCTGCACGCCGAGGTTCGCGGCACCGTCGAGTGGGAACGCCTCACCGCCTCTCCTCCTCTCCCCGGTTCGCATCCGGTGCCCGGCACGGACGACCTCGCCATCATCCAGTACACGAGCGGAACGACCGGCACCCCGAAGGGCGCATCGCTGACCCACCGGAATCTCCTGTCGAACGCCGCCCAAGCACGGGCTTGGGTCCCGAGCATCACTCGCGGCCCCGGATGCGTCGTGTACGCGGTGCTGCCGATGTTCCACGCCTACGGACTCACCCTCTGCCTGACCTTCGCGATGAGCATGGGAGCCCGTCTGGTGCTGTTCCCCCGCTTCGACCCCGACATGGTGCTCGCGGTCATGAAGAAGCGACCGGCGACCTTCCTGCCACTGGTGCCCCCGATCGCCGACCGCCTGCTCAAGGCCGCCCGCGAAGCGGGTGTTTCGCTGCGCGGAACCGAGGTCGCCATCTCCGGCGCGATGGCCCTCCCGCACGAGCTGGTGGTGCCGTTCGAGGCGGCTTCGGGCGGCTACCTCGTTGAGGGCTACGGGCTCTCGGAGTGCTCGCCGGTGCTGATGGCCAACCCTGTCGCGCACAACCGGGTTCCCGGCACGGTGGGTCTTGCCCTGCCCGGCACGGAGCTGCGGGTGGTGGATCCCGACGATCCGTCGAAGGATGTCGCTCCGGGCGAGCGCGGCGAGCTCGTCGTGCGGGGACCGCAGGTGTTCGGCGGCTACTACGGCAAGCCGGAGGAGACCGAGAAGGTCTTCGTCGACGGCTGGTTCCGCACCGGCGACATCGTGACGGTCGACGACGGCGGCTTCGTGCGCATCGTCGACCGGATCAAGGAGCTCATCATCACCGGCGGGTTCAACGTGGCCCCTACCGAAGTCGAGATCGCGCTCCGCCAGCATCCCCGTGTCGAAGACGCCGCGGTCGTGGGGCTCCCGAGCGAGCACTCCGGCGAGGAGGTCGTCGCCGCCGTCGTGGTGTCGCCCGGCGACGAGATCGATGTGCAGGCGATCCGCGAGTTCGCCCGCGGCATCCTGACGCCCTACAAAGTTCCCCGCCGCATCTTCGTGGTGGACGAGCTGCCCAAGTCGCTGATCGGCAAGGTTCTGCGGCGACAGGTGCGGGAGTCGCTGCTCAGCCTGACGACGGGCGGCTGAGGGCCGGCTGCGCCGTGCCCTGACCCGCTACGACTCCAGGCCGTCGCGGGCGACGGCGATGGCGTAGGGATGCAGCGTGGCGGCCATGACTCCGCCGGCCACGGCCGGATCCGAATCCATGATCGCGCGAGCCGTGTCTTCGTCGGGCGCCTCGAAGATCGTGATTCCGAAGGTGCCCTCGGTCTCCTGCGTGCGCCCGGCGAGGACGAGGTCGCCGCGCTCTTTGAGGTCCAAGAGGTACTGGAAGTGGGCGGAGACGACCGCGATCTCGTCATCCGTCGGTTCCGCGACCATCCCGGGCCGGGTCGGCACGATGCGGTAGAGCCAGTGAGCCATGTGCTCGATCATGCCTCCGCTGTGGACAGCCCGTCCAGCGCGGCGGGACCCTGCGTGACGAGGACATGGAACTGCGCGGCGTCGATGATGCGCACACCGAGCTCTTCGGCCTTGCCCAGCTTCGAGCCGGCTCCCGGCCCCGCCGCCACGAAATCCGTCTTCTTGGACACGCTCGACGCGGCCTTTCCGCCCGCCTGAAGGATCGCCTGCTGTGCGCCCTCGCGTGAGTAGCCCTCCAGCGAGCCGGTGGCGACCACCGTCAGCCCTGCGAGCACGCCGCCCGCGTCCGATGCGGCGCCGGGACCTGGGTGCCCCGGGGTGCTCAGCTGCGCTCCCGCCGCTGTCCACCGATCGACGATCTCGCGATGCCAGTCCACCTCGAACCAGTCGGTCAGGGCGTCGGCGATGATGGGGCCGACTCCTTCCACCGAAGCCAGCTCATCGCGCGAGGCTGCGCGAATGGCATCCATCGAGCCGAACCACTGCGCCAGCGCGCGCGCGGCGACGGGGCCGACGTGGCGGATGGACAACCCGACCAGGAATCTCCAGAGCTCCTTCGTCTTCGCGACCTCCAGGTTGGCCAGCAGCTCGAGCGCGGACTTGGACAGGACGAAGCGCGCGTCGCCGTCGAAGGGGCCGTCAGGGTCGAACGGCTCGGTCTTCCTGCGTTGCCGGCGGAACGGCGAACGGGTGTCCGGCGTGCCGTCCTCCAGCAGTCGGGGCAGTCCGGTCTCGGCGTCGCGTACGACGACATCGATGGGAAAGAGGTCCTGCGGTGTCAGCTCGAACAGCCCCGCCTCGGTCTCGAGAGGGGGGCGTTCCGGCCGCACCGGCTGAGTGAGCGCCGCCGCCGAGACCTCACCGAGGCCCTCGATGTCGAGCGCACCGCGCGACCCCACGTGCTCGACGCGGCCGCGCACCTGTGCCGGGCAGGACCGGGCGTTGGGACACCGGAGGTCGATGTCCCCTTCCTTGGCCGGCGCCAGCGGAGACCCGCACTCTGGGCAGTCCGTCGGCATGACGAACGGATGCTCCGACCCGTCGCGCAGCTCGACCACCGGGCCGAGGACCTCGGGAATGACGTCTCCCGCCTTTCGCAGCACGACGGTGTCACCGATGAGCACGCCCTTCGCCTTCACCACGTCCTGGTTGTGCAGCGTCGCCTGGCGCACCACCGACCCGGCCACCTTGGTGGGCTCCATCACGGCGAAGGGCGTCGCGCGCCCCGTGCGCCCGACGGAGACCACGATGTCGAGCAGTTTCGTGTTGACCTGTTCCGGAGGGTACTTGTACGCAATCGCCCACCGCGGCGCTCGGCTGGTGGCGCCGAGCTCACCGTGCAGCGCCAATTCGTCGACCTTGACGACGATCCCGTCGATCTCGTGCTCGACGGAATGCCGGTGCTCGCCGTAGTGCCGGATGAATTCGTCGGCGCCCCGCCCGGAATCGACCACCTTGTAATACCTGCTCGTCGGCAGACCCCACGACGCGAGCAGTTCGTACACCTCGCTCTGCGCCGCCACCGGCGGATCCGGCCACGCGCCGATGCCGTGCACGGTCATCCGAAGCCGCGAGACCCGCTGTCTCATGGCCTCGAGCTGGCGCTCGTTCTTGCCTTCGGTCTTCTGCCTGAGCGAGCCGCTGGCAGCGTTCCGCGGGTTGGCGAAGAGACGGTCGCCCACCGACTCCTGAAAGGCGTTGAGGGACTCGAAGTCGGCCGTGGTGAAGAACACCTCGCCTCGTACCTCGACGAGGTCGGGGTGCCCGGTGCCGGCGAGTCGCTGCGGTATCCCGGCGATCTGCCGCACGTTGTCGGTCACATCCTCGCCGACCCGGCCGTCTCCCCTGGTGGCGGCGGTGGTCAGCCGGCCCCGCTCGTAGCGGAGGGAGAGCGCCAGGCCGTCGATCTTCAGTTCGCACAGGTAGTGCACCCGCCGGCCGGCGTCGCGCTCCACCTTCGCGGCCCACGCGAGGAACTCCTCGTCGCTGAACACGTTGTCAAGGCTCAGCATCCGCTCGGCGTGCGCCACGGGCGCGAAGAGGGTGCCAGATGCCCCGCCGACGCTCAGGGTGGGCGAATCCTGGCCCTGCAGCTCGGGGTAGAGGCGCTCGATCGCCTCGAGCCGATGCATCCACTCGTCATAGGTGGCGTCGTCCACCACGACGGTGTCGCGCCCGTAGTACGCATCCCGCGCATCGAGGATTTTCGCCGTCAGGGCCTGCGCATCGGCACGGGCCTCATCGAGGGTCAGGTCAGGGAGTTCGGATGCATCGCCTACTGCCACTCCGTCAGTCTAGGAGCCGCCTCCGACACCCGCCGGAAGTCAGGTTGGGGCGTGCGCCAGCGAGCCGGGGTTTGGGGCGGAGCCCCGATCAGGGCGTGCGCCAGCGAGCCGGGGGTTTGGGGCGGAGCCCCGATCAGGGCGTGCGCCAGCGAGCCGGGGGTTTGGGGCGGAGCCCCGATCAAACGAGTACTGCCGACACCGTGGTGTCGATCGTGAACTGGCCGAGCACACGGGTGCCGTCGTAGAGCACGGCGGTCTGACCAGGTGCCACGCCGTCAAGCGGACTGTCCGGGGTCACGCGCAGCAGGTCGTCGCCGAGGTCGGCGCGCGCGGGCACAGGGTCGGCGTGGGCGCGGATCTGCACGTGACAGGCGAAGGCGCTCGCCGCCGGCGCGCTGCCGGCCCACGAGAACCGCGTCCCGGAGATCTCGGCGATCGCGAGCGCCTCCTTGGGCCCCACCACGACCGTGTTGGAGACCGGCCGCACCTCGAGCACGAACCTCGGCTTGCCGTCGGCGGCCGGGACCCCGAGCGAGAGTCCCCGGCGCTGCCCGACCGTGAAGGCGTGCGCGCCTTCGTGGGAGCCCACGACGGCGCCCGCCCGATCGACGATCTCCCCGGTCGCCGTGCCGACCTTCTCGGCCAGCCAGCCGCGGGTGTCGCCGTCGGGGATGAAGCAGATGTCGTGGCTGTCCGGCTTCTGCGCGACGGTGAGACCGCGATCGGCCGCCTCGGCACGAACGAGCGCCTTGGACGGGGTCGATCCCAGCGGGAAGTAGGTGTGGGCGAGCTGCTCCGCGGTCAGCACCCCGAGCACGTAGGACTGGTCCTTCGCGGCATCCGACGCCCTGTGCAGCTCGAGTCCGTCGGGGCCGTCGAGAAGCGTCGCGTAGTGGCCGGTGCAGACCGCGTCGAACCCGAGCTCGATCGCGCGCTCCAGGAGAGCCGCGAACTTGATCTTCTCGTTGCAGCGCATACACGGATTCGGGGTCCGTCCGGCGCGGTACTCGGCGATGAAGTCCTCGATGACGTCGTCGCGGAAGCGCTCCGAGAAGTCCCACACATAGAAAGGGATGCCGAGGCGATCGGCCGCGCGCCGGGCATCCATCGCGTCCTCGATCGTGCAGCATCCGCGGCTGCCCGTTCTCAGGGTGCCCCCGGCGCGGGAGAGCGCGAGATGGACCCCGACGACATCGTGCCCGGCGTCGACGGCGCGCGCCGCAGCCACCGCGGAGTCGACTCCGCCGCTCATGGCCGCCAGGATGCGCATCGTTCCAGTGTACGAGGCCCTTGCTGGGCGGATCCCGGCGACCACCGCCTCAGGATCGTCCGGATGCCCGCGCGTACGCTTCCGGGATCGCGGCGACCACGGCATCCACATCGCTCGGCTGCGAAGTGCGGCCGAGTGTGAACCGCAGCACCGAGCGCGCGTCCGCTTGGGCACGCCCCATCGCCAGCACCACGTGCGAGGGTTCCGGCACGCCAGCCTGGCACGCGGAGCCCGTCGAGACGGCGATGCCCGCACGATCGAGCAGGAACAGCAGAGACTCTCCCGCCGCGCCGGGGAAGAGGATGTGGGCGTTGCCGGCCAGGCGATGCACCGGGTCGCCCAGGAGTTCGGCTTCGGGAACGGCGGCGCGGATGCCGCGCACGAGCTCGTCGCGCAACGCAGCGAGCCGCTGCGCTTCCGCCTCCCGCTCGGTCTCGGCCAGCTCCGCCGCCACGGCGAACGCAGCCGCGCCCGCGACGTCCTGTGTGCCGGCTCGCAGGGAGCGCTGCTGGCCGCCGCCGTGCAGGAGGGCGGTCACGGCGGCGGTGCGCGAAACCACGAGGGCCCCGACGCCGACAGGCCCACCGACCTTGTGGGCGGACACGCTCAGGGCGACGAGGCCGGACGCGGGGGCGGCATCCGCCCGCAGCGAGGAGAACCGCACCGGGACGTGCCCGAACGCGGCGACGGCATCCAGGTGCAGCGGGACGGCGGCCCCCGCCGCAGCGGCCGCCAGCTCCGTCGAGTCGTTGATGGTCCCCGACTCGTTGCCTGCCATCAGGGCCGTGCCGAATGCGACGCCGGGCGAGCGCAGCGCCTCTTCGAAGGCACCCGGGTCGATGCGGCCGGAAGCGTCGAGCCCCACACCTACGATGCGGGCGCCCTCGTGCACACGGAGCCACTCGACCGTGTCGAGGGTGGCGTGGTGCTCGCCGTCGGGCAGCACGACGGCGTCGCGCGCTGCCCTCGCCCACCACAGCCCCTTCAGCGCGAGGTTGATCGATTCCGTGCCGCCCGAGGTGAGGACAAGCTCGATGGGGTCGCAGTGCAGGACCGCCGCGATGCGCTCACGGGACTCCTCGAGGAGCCGCCGGGCCGTCTGTCCCCCGCCGTGGATGGACGAGGCGTTGCCGACGGTCCCGGATGCCTCCAGCCAGGCGTCGCGGGCCTCGGTGCGGAGCGGCGTTGTGGCGGCGTGGTCCAGATACACCTGCATGCCACCATCCCCCCGTCGCCGCAAGGCCGCTCCGCCTTACTACTGTAGAGCGCATGGTCTGTCCGGAGCCCTCGCCCACTCTCGCTCCCCCCTCAGGCATCCTCCGTCCGGAGCTCGATGACCTCGGGGTCCGTCTGCATGACGGTGGCGGCACGCTGCGTGTCTGGTCCGAGAATGCCGACGCGATCGAGCTCGAGATCTTCGACGACACCGACCTCGACTGGATCACCGATTCCATCCCGCTCGAGCCGGCAGGCGATGGCCTCTGGAGCGTGTCGACGTCGCTCCTGCGCCCCGGCACCCGCTATGCGATCAGGGTCTCCGGCAGTCAGGCGCCCGGCAACACCTTCAACCCCCGCACGCTGCTGATCGAGCCATACGCCCGCGGGCTTGTGCAGAGCAGCTACGACGCCTGGCGCTCGGTGGTCGTCGACGGGTGCTTCGACTGGGGCGGGGTGCAGAAGCCCCGCATCCCTCTCGATCGCACGATCATCTACGAAGGGCACGTCAAGGGGCTGAGCAAGCGCCACCCCCGCGTGCCGCCCGCGCTGCACGGGACGTACGCGGGGCTCGCGCATCCCGCCATGATCGAGCACTTCCACTCGATCGGCGTGACCACGATCGAGCTGCTTCCGGTGCACGCGTTCCAGACCGAGCCGCGCCTGCTCCAGCACGGGCTGGCGAACTACTGGGGCTACAACACTCTCAACTTCTTCACCCCGCACACCCCGTACGCGACCGATCACAACCGTCGCGAAGGACCCGAGGCGGTCCTGCGGGAGTTCAAGGGCATGGTGCGGCTGCTGCACGAGGCGGGGCTCGAAGTGGTGCTTGACGTGGTCTACAACCACACAGCGGAGGAGGGCATCGGCGGCCCCCGCTCGAGCCTTCGCGGCATCGACAACCGGTCGTACTACCGGCAGCACGACGACGGCGCGTACATCGATGTCACCGGATGCGGCAACAGCCTCGACACGTCCAACGACGCCACGGCGCGGCTCGTGCTGGACTCCCTCCGGTACTGGGCGAACGACGTGCAGGTGGACGGTTTCCGGCTGGATCTCGCGGCCACTCTCGGCCGGGACACGGCGCACACCTTCACCCCCGAGCATCCTCTCCTTCAGGCCATCAAGGACGACCCGGCGCTCGCCGACGCGAAGCTCATCGCCGAGCCATGGGACGTAGGGATGGGCGGATGGCAGACGGGCAACTTCGGCGACGGCTGGCACGAGTGGAACGACCGCTACCGCGATCGCGTGCGCAACTTCTGGCTGAGCGACGTCGACTACGCACGCAGGGCGTCGGCCGCTCCCGTCGGGATCGGCGGGTTCGCGACGCGGCTCGCAGGCTCGGCCAACACGTTCAGCGTCGAACGGGGTCCCCTCGCCAGCGTGAACTTCGTCACCGCCCACGACGGCTTCACCCTGCGGGACCTCGTCTCGTACGACGTCAAGCACAACCTGGGCAACGGCGAGCAGAACAGGGACGGCGCCGACACCAACCGGTCGTTCAATCACGGCGCCGAGGGGCCGACGGAGGACGCCGGCATCCTGGCGACCCGACGCAAGGCGATGCGCAACCTGCTCGGCACACTCCTGCTCTCGGCCGGTATCCCGATGCTCACGGCCGGCGACGAGATGGGCCGCACGCAGAGGGGCAACAACAACGCCTACTGCCACGACTCGCCCCTCACCTGGCTCGCATGGGACACCGACCCATGGCAGGACGACCTGCGGGCCCACGTCGCGACCCTCACGCGTCTTCGTCACGAGAATCCGGCCCTACGCCCGATGCGCTTCGCGCGGCTCGGTGAGCGGACGCCGAGCGCATCGGTGATGGGGTGGTACGACGAGCACGGCGAGACGATGTCGATCGACCGCTGGACCGACCCCGGGCACCGCACGCTGCAGTACGTGGCGACCTCGACCCCCGAGACCGAGGCGCTCAACCGCATCCTCCTGATCGTGCACGGCAACGAGTCGCCCATCGACGTGCGGCTGCCCTCCATCGCCGGGGTGACGCGCTACGTCTCGCTCTGGTCGAGCGAGGACGAGCGGCCGGCACAGGACACGCCGCAGTTCGCGCCGGGCGATGTCGTGAGCCTCCGGGGAACCGCGATGCACCTGTTCCGCGCGGAATAGCCTGCGGGCGGCTCGGCGTCAAGCCGTGTCGCGAGCCTGTCGAAGGAGTGCGGGCCACGATAGGTTCGGGATGTGGCATCACCGAATCGTTCAAGGTCCGTCTCCACCACCTGGCGCAGCGGGGCCGCCATCCCGCTCCGGCCGGCAACAGACGCCCAGGGCTCCCGGGATACGGCGATAGGGCGCATCCCGCTTCGCCATCCGCGTCCTTCCGTGCCGGGCGGCGAGTTCCGGCCCAAGGCCTTCGCCGGCGAGGTCGTGCCGTTCTTCGTCACCGCGTTCCGCGAGGGTCACGATCTCATCGGCGTCCACCTCCGGCTCTTCTCCCCCTCGGGCGACGAATCCCTGCACCGCATGGTCCCGCTGGGCGACGGCTTCGACCGCTGGAGCGCTCTGGTGTCGCTCCTCGAACAGGGTGTGTGGTCGTTCCGGTTCGAGGGCTTCGCGGATGACTACGCCACCTGGGAGCACGCCGCCGAGCTGAAGATCCCTGCGGGCGTCGACGTGCCGCTCATGCGCGAGACCGGCGCGCTGCTGTTCGACCGCGCGGTCAAGGAGAAGGGGCGCCCCGTCGCCGAGCGCCGCGCGCTCGAGGGCGCCGCCGCCGCTCTGCGCGATCCCCTCGTCGGCGACGAGGTCGCCCTCGGGATCGTTCAGGATCCCGCGATCGCCGCCTTCTTCGCCGACCGGCCGCTGATGTCGCTCGTCACCGTCGGGGCCACCAACGAACTGCTGGTCGAGCGCGAACGCGCAGGCGTCGGGGCCTGGTACGAGTTCTTCCCGCGCTCGGAAGGCGCCAAGCGACTCAAGGACGGCACCATCAAGAGCGGCACGTTCCGCACCGCGGCGAAGCGCCTGCCGGATGTCGCGGCCATGGGTTTCGACGTGCTGTACCTGCCGCCCATCCATCCGATCGGCCGCAAGAACCGCAAGGGACCCAACAACACCCTCGATGCCGGGGAGCGCGATCCTGGATCGCCGTGGGCGATCGGCTCGACCGAGGGCGGCCACGACACCGTCCACCCCGATCTCGGGACGCTCTCCGACTTCCGGGCGTTCGTGCGCGCCGCGCGATCGGCAGGGCTCGAGGTCGCGCTCGACCTGGCTCTGCAGGCGGCGCCGGACCATCCGTGGGTCACCGAGCACCCCGAGTGGTTCACCACTCTTCCGGACGGATCCATCGCCTTCGCGGAGAATCCGCCGAAGAAGTACCAGGACATCTACCCCATCAACTTCGACAACGATCCGGAGGGCATCCGCGCCGAAGTGCTGCGCATCGTGCGGCACTGGATAGCCCAGGGCGTTCTGATCTTCCGCGTCGACAACCCCCACACCAAGCCGCTGCAGTTCTGGGAGTGGCTGATCCGCACCGTGACGGCGGAGAACCCGGACGTCGTGTTCCTCGCCGAGGCGTTCACCCGCCCGGCTCCCCTCCAGGGACTCGCGTCCGCGGGATTCCAGCAGAGCTACACATACTTCACCTGGCGCAACACCAAGGAGGAGCTCGAGACCTTCCTCAGCGGACTCGCGACCGAGACGGCCGACTTCCTGCGGCCGAACCTCTTCGTGAACACCCCCGACATCCTCACGGAGTACCTGCAGTACGGGGGTCGTCCCGCCTACAAGATCCGCGCGGCCATCGCCGCGACGGGCGCTCCGACTTACGGTGTCTATGCCGGCTACGAGCACTTCGAGAACGTCGCGCGCCCCGGTTCGGAAGAGAACATCGACAACGAGAAGTACGAGTACAAGCTGCGGGACTGGCCGGGGACCGAGGAACGCGGCGACTCGCTGGCCCCGTATCTGCGCCGCCTGAACGAGATCCGCCGGGCGCATCCGGCGCTCCTGCAGCTGCGCAACCTGCGCGTGCACTGGAGCGATGACGACGCGATCCTCGTGTATTCGAAGCACCTCGACGCCGCTCTCTCGCCCACCGGTGCGGCGGACACGGTCCTCGTTGTGGCGAACGTCGACCCGCACTCGGTGCGGCAGACGATGGTTCACCTCGACACTCGCCTCTGGGGCGTCGCGCCCGGCGAGCCCTTCGACGTCGAGGATCTCATCACCGGCGCCACCTGGACGTGGTCCGACCACAACTTCGTGCGGCTCGACGCCTTCAACGAACCCGTCCACATACTGACCGTGAAGGGCCGATGATGACCTCGCTCGATGCATCTCTCCTCGAGGCCGTCGCCTCCGGGTCCTACCATGATCCCCACAGCGTGCTCGGCGCCCATCTCGACGGCACCCGCACGGTCATCCGCGCACAGCGCCCGCTCGCGACCGCGGTGCGCGCCGTCCTCATCGATGGCACCGACGTGCCCCTCGCGCACGAGGGGTCCGGCATCTGGGAGGGCTCCTACGTCGGACCCGTGACGGCCTACCGGGTGATCGCCTCCTACGAGGGCGGCCCGGACTGGGAGGCCGATGACCCCTACCGCCACAGCCCCACCATAGGCGAGCTCGATCTGCACCTCATCCGCGAAGGCCGGCACGAGGAGCTGTGGCGGGTGCTCGGCGCCCACGTGCGGGAGCACGGCGGCACGCAGGGCACGTCGTTCACCGTCTGGGCGCCGAACGCCCGTGCGGTGCGTGTGCTCGGCGACTTCAACGGCTGGTACGGCAACAACCACGCCATGCGGTCGATGGGCGGCACGGGCGTATGGGAGCTGTTCGTGCCCGGCGTCGCCGCCGGCGCCGCCTACAAGTTCGAGCTGCTCTCGCGGCACGGCGGGTGGGTGACCAAGGCCGACCCGATGGCACGCTTCGCCGAGGTGCCGCCGGCCACGGCATCCGTGGTCACGGAGTCGGCCTACGCGTGGGCCGACGGCGGATGGATGTCTCGCCGCGCGAAGTCGACCCCCGTCTCGGAGCCGATGGCTGTCTACGAGGTGCATCTCGCGTCCTGGCGACCCGGCCTGTCGTACCGTGACGCCGCCGATCAGCTCATCGACTACGTCGCCGGCCAGGGGTTCACGCATATCGAGTTCCTCCCGCTCGCGGAGCACCCGTTCGGCGGATCATGGGGCTACCAGGTGACGGGGTACTTCGCCCCCACGAGCCGCTTCGGCCAACCCGACGACCTTCGCTACCTGATCGACCGCCTGCACCAGGCGGGCATCGGCGTGATCATGGACTGGGTTCCGGGGCACTTCCCGAAGGACTCGTTCGCGCTCGCGCGGTTCGACGGCGATCCGCTGTACGAGCATCCGGATCCCCGGCGAGGCGAGCATCGCGACTGGGGAACGTACATCTTCGACTACGGCCGCAACGAGGTGCGCAACTTCCTCGTCGCCAACGCGCTCTACTGGTTCGAGGAGTTCCACGTCGACGGCCTGCGCGTCGACGCCGTCGCATCGATGCTCTACCTCGACTACTCCCGCGAAGAGGGCGAGTGGGTGCCGAACATCCACGGCGGCCGGGAGAACCTCGAGGCCATCCACTTCCTGCAGGAGGTCAACGCCACCGCGTACAAGCGCTACCCCGGCATCGTGATGATCGCCGAGGAGTCCACGAGCTTCCCGGGGGTGACCGCCCCGACCAGCCGCGGCGGCCTGGGCTTCGGCTTCAAGTGGAACATGGGCTGGATGAACGACACGCTGCAGTACTTCGCACGCGACCCCATGTACCGCTCGCACCACGAGGGCGAGCTGTCGTTCTCCTTCGTCTACGCGTTCAGCGAGAACTTCGTGCTGCCGATCAGCCATGACGAGGTCGTGCACGGAAAGGGCAGCCTCTTCTCGCGCATGCCCGGTGACCACTGGCAGAAGCTCGCCAACCTGCGTGCGTTCCTGGCGTACCAGTGGGGGCACCCGGGCAAGCAGCTGCTCTTCATGGGCCAGGAGTTCGGTCAGCTCTCCGAGTGGGCCGAGGGCCGCGGGCTGGACTGGTGGATCCTCGACCAGCCGTCGCACGCGCAGCTGCACGGCTTCGTCGGCGTTCTCAACCGCACCTACAAGGAGCACTCCGCCCTGTGGGCGCGCGACAGCGATGGCGCCGCCTTCTCGCGCATCGGCGGCCCGGTGTGGAATCCGAACGTCGTCGCCTTCACCCGTCGCGACTGGCACGGCAACACCGTTGCGGTGATCGGCAACTTCTCCGGCGTGCCAGTGCACGGGTTCGAACTCGACCTGCCCGAGGCGGGCGTGTGGCACGAGGTGCTGAACAGCGACGCCCAGGAGTACGGCGGCTCGGGCGTCGGCAACATGGGCGTCGTCTACGCGCACGAGCGCGAGAAGGATTCGCCGCGCGCGTCGCTCGTGCTCCCGCCGCTCGGCGTGCTGTGGCTGCGCCACGACCCGGAGGCGCACATCCCGAGCCCCACTCAGGGCTGAGGCGGGTTAGAAGAGCAACGACGCCAGGCTGCGGCGTGCCGCGAGCACGCGAGGATCGGCGTCTCCGACCAGCGCGAACAGCTCGAGCAGTCGATCCTTGACGGGACCCCTGGCATCGGTCGGCAGGTCCGCGAAAAGGTCGAGCAGGCGCACGAAGGCATCCTCGACGTGCCCGCCGGCGATGTCCAGATCGGCGACCGCGAATTGGGCGTCCATGTCGCGGGGGTCGGCGGCCGCGGCCGCGCGCGCCGACTGGGGGTCCAGCGCCTGCACGCGAGCGAGCAGGCGCACCTGCCCGAGTCCTGCACGGGCATCCTCGTCGCGCGGGTTCTCGGCGAGGGCGCGCTCGTAGGCCGAGACGGCCCGCGCGTAGTCGCCGGCCTCGATGGCGTCGTACGCTTCGGCGTGCAGCGGCGGCAGCGCCGGCTCCACGTCGTCGGTCTCGGCCGTCGCCGGGTCGGAGCCGTCGACGGCCACCGTTCCGGTCACACCGTTCTGGGCAGCGACCTGCAGCAGCTGGGCGAAGACCTCGCGCACCTGCTGCTCGGGCACCGCGCCCGTGAACAACGGCACGGGCTGGCCGCCCACGAGGGCGACGACCATCGGGATCGATTGGGCGCGGAATCCCTGCGCGAGCTGCGGGTTGGCATCGACATCCACCTTGGCGAGCACGAGGCGCCCGCCCAGCTCGAGGACGACCTTCTCGAGGATCGGGCTGAGCTGCTTGCACGGCCCGCACCATTCGGCCCACAGGTCGACCACGACCGGAACGGTGCGCGAGAGCTCCAGCACCTGACCGAACGTGGCGTCGGTGACATCCAGGACGAGAGAGGGGACGGATGCCGCAGGGGCGCCGCCCGCGGACGCGGGAGCGCCCGGAGCGGGTGCCTCCGGCCGATTGCGGAGTGCTGACAGGTCGACCGCGCCGCGCATCACGGCGCCGGGGGCATTGCTCAAGGGATCACCTTCGCATCGAGGATGTTGGAACCGTAGCCGAGCAGCTTGATCTTCTCATTCGAACCCTGCCCGGGAACATAGAAGAACAGCTGATCGCCGAACGTCGTGGAGAAACCGGTGGAGGACTGATCCACTCCGGTGAGGGTCTTCACCGTCGGGTTGTCCGTCAGCTTGATGACGGCATCCGGTGTGGTCGGCTTGACGGTGTCGGTCTCGTTCACCGTGATGGCGACGATGGCACCGCTCTCGAGCGTCGCCAGGGCGACGGGCTCGAACGTGCCGGGGGTGGATTCGAAGGTCAGGCTGCCCGTCGAGGCGGCCGTCTGGTTGAACGCGTCGAGGCGGCGCTGGCGATCGGTCGCCACGGTGACGCGGAACTGGTCGGTCGTCGCATCGAACATGTCGTAGTACTCGCTGTCCTCGCCCTTGTTCAGCACGTCGGCGTACGCGACCGCGAGGTCCTCCGGCGGCATCGCCACGAAGGACGAGTCGGCCGGGACCCGGGGGGCGCCGATGGCCGCCGGAGCGAGCGGGGGCAGCTCGACGGACGCCTCCATGCTCGCCGCGTAGGTCAGCTTGTACGGCGACCAGGCGTCCTCCTGCGTGAGGAGCATGATCATCGGCGGGACGGTCTCGTCCTGGTCATCGGCGACGACAGACATGAAGGTGCGCGGCCAATCGTCGAAGGCCTGCGGAAGCAGGATCTCGAGCGGCTTGTCGGGGATCGGCGTGGGAGGTGTGTGGTCGGCGATCGCGGCGCGCAGCTTGTAGTTCGTGGCACGCTCGGCGAGGGCCGCCCCATCGAGGCGATCGGCGGCGAGCGCCGGGTCCATCGCCTCGTCGGCGGCCGCGACGGACTCCGAGATGCGCGAGAGGATGCGCTCCGCCTGCGCCTGCGTGACGGCCGGCGCCTGCTGACCCTCCTGTACGAGAACAGTCGCGGATTCACTGGGGGTGGGCGAGGAGGACATCTGCGGCCAGGAGTCCGGCGAGCACCCGGTGAACAGCAGCGCGGATACGGCGACCATCGGCATGATCGCGTAGGCGCGGCGACCGCGAGCCAGCGCCTTGCGGGGGCGGCCGGCGCTGATGACGCCCTTGTCGGACCCCTCCACCGCGATGTCGATGGGCTGGGTCTCGGCGAGCGGAGGAAGGCCCTTGCGTCGCGGTCCGCGCGAACGACGCGCGTGACGGATGCCGAGCACGTAGAGCAGCACACCGAGGAACATCAGGATGCCGCCGACAGCGATGAGCGGACCGGCCCACGGTGTGGAGGTGTCCAGCGGCCACGACACCGTCACGTCGCTCGGCGCGGGCTCGATGCCGTCGGAGGCGATGAGCACGCTCATCTCAGACGGCAGCTGCAGAGGCGTGATGAGCGCGTCCTCCTGCTCGAACTCGTCGAGCCAGAGGTCTGAGCCCGCCGGCGTGCGCGCGGGTCCCGCCTCGGCCGCGTCGCCTTCCGGTGGGGCCGCGGCGGCGTCGCCCTCGGCGGGGGCCTGGGCACCGGCTTCGCCCTCGGCAGCCTCTTCGCCGGGCTCAGCTTCGACGGCGTCGATCGCCTCGGAGACGATCTCGTCTCCGTCCAGGGTGACCTCGTTGTGGTCGGTGTCGGCGAGCCACGCCTGCAGGTCGTTCGTGCGGCCGTAGGCGGCGAAGATCGTCCCCTCGCCGCGGACCATCAGGGTCTGGGCGCCGGGAAGCCTGTTGAGCACCTCCCCGTCGATGAGGGTGTACGGAAGGTCCTCGGTCACGGAGATGGACGCCTGTTCCGTCTTGGGTCCGAGGAAGACGGTTCGCTGGGCGATGCCGGCTCCGATCAGCACCGCGGCGAGGAAGAACGCCGCGATGGCCCACACAAAACGCACGAAGTAACTCCCTTTTCGACCCGACCGGAGAGCCCGGGGGTCCGCACACTCGACGTTTCAGACTAGCGAAGGCGACCTGAAAGTTACCCAGGAGCGCGCCCACCGCCGTCCGTGCCGATTCCCGCCGTAGTCTGACGAGACAACTGGATGCCTCGCCACGGCAAGCAAGGAGCCCCTATGAAGGTGCACAATCCGTTTCGCGTCGCGTTCGTTGCGACGCTCGGCGTCGGGCTCGGCATCGTGCTTCTCAACAGCATCGGAACGCTGTCCACCATCCTGCTGTACGTCGGCACCGCACTCTTCCTGGGGCTCGGGCTCGACCCGGCCGTGAACTGGCTCGAGCGCCGAGGGCTCCCCCGCTGGGCCGCCGTGCTCATCACGATCCTCGCCGTCCTGGCGATCTTCGCGGGGATCGTCCTGCTGCTGATCCCGATCATCTCCCAGCAGATCGGTCAGCTCGTGAAGGCGATCACCGAGCTCGTCGAGAGCGGCACCAGCATCGACGATGTCAAGGGATGGGTCGCCGGAGTCTTCCCCAACCTCGACGTGGAGTTCATCTTCACATCCATCGAGGACTGGCTCAACGGCCTCGACTATGCATCGATCGGCGAGAGCGTCATCACGCTCGGCGCATCCATCCTGGCGGGGGTGACCGGCGCGTTCATCATCCTCATCCTGACCATCTACTTCACGGCCTCCACGCCGTCGCTCAAGGCGGCGATCTACCAGCTGGTCCCCGCCTCCAAGCGCGCTCGGTTCATCGATCTCGCGGAGCAGATCACCGATTCCGTCGGCTACTACGTCATGGGCCAGGTCAGCATGGGCGTGCTCAACGGCGTGCTCAGTGCCATCTTCCTCACGATCATCGGCGCTCCCTTTCCGGCCGTCCTGGCGGTCGTCGCCTTCTTCTTCTCCCTCATCCCCCTCGTCGGAACGCTGACCGGATCGACGATCATCGTGCTGACCTGCCTCATCCCGGGCCTCGGCTCGCCGACGACGGCGCTCATCGCCGCGATCTACTACCTGATCTACATGCAGATCGAGGCATACATCATCTCGCCGCGCATCATGAACCGTGCGGTGTCGGTGCCCGGCGCGGTGGTGGTGATCGCGGCGCTGGCCGGCGGGTCGCTGCTCGGCCTGCTCGGCGCGCTGATCGCCATCCCGGTGGCCGCGAGCGTGCTGATCATCTACCGCCAGGTGGTCATCCCGCGGATGAACGAGCTCTGACGCACGCTCCACCGCCCGGCTCGAGCGGTGTTCAGGGGGTCGGCCACTCCTCGGGAAGCGGCAGCGCTGACGGATTCACGACGCCGACGATCTCGGTGAGAACGCGGCGGGTCTGGGTCTCGCCCACCCACAGGTGCTTGCCGCCCTCCACGGCGATCAGCGTGGCGTCGGGCACGGACGCGAAGCGTTCGGTGGCGGCATCCGGCCTGAGGTAGTCATCGAACTCGGGAACCAGCACGACGACGCGGCGGTGGTCCCCCGCCCACGCCGCGACCTCTTCGGGCGTGGCCCGGTGCAACGGGGGCGAGAGCAGGATGACGCCTCGTACGTCGTGGTCACGGCCGTACTTGAGCGCGAGCTCCGTGCCGAACGACCATCCGACCAGCCACGGCTCCGGCAGTGCGCGGTCGCGAACGAGGTCCATCGCGGCCGCGACGTCGAAGGCCTCCGCGCGGCCGCCGTCGAACTCGCCGTCGCTCGTGCCACGAGGGGACGCCGTTCCGCGGGTGTTGAACCGCAGCACCGCCAGGTCGGCCAGCGCCGGGAGGCGGGCCGCGGCTTTGCGGAGGATGTGGGAGTCCATGAATCCCCCCGCGGTGGGCAGCGGGTGCAGGGTCACCAGGGTCGCGACCGGCTCGCGATCGACCGGCAGCGACAGCTCACCGACGAGCGTCAGCCCATCGAGGGTCTGCAGTTCGATGTCTTCTCGCCGTGCGGGCAGCTCGACGGGTCCGCGGATCTCCATGAACTCAGCACCTTTCATCAGCGGCCGATCTTCCAGCAGTGCGTATGCCAGTGCCTTCGCGCGGCCAGATCGGCCTCGGCGCCGAGCACCCCGTCGGCGCGCCATGCGACGAGATGCGCGAGGCCGATATCGATGGATCGTCCGCAGCCGGGGCAAACGTAGGATTTCACGGCCTGAGCACCTGAGACGGGCTGCACCGTCCACTCGACGCCTCGGCGGTACTCCGTGCGCTTCCAGCCGGCGAGCAGGTGCTCGAACGAGTCGTCGTCGCCGGACGGGTCCGGACGCCGGCGGTGGGACCGCGGCACGGGGTCAGTACCAGCCGGTGGACTGCGAGTGGCCCCAGGCGCCGCACGGCGTTCCGTACCGGCCGCCGATGTAACCCAGTCCCCACGAAATCTGGGTCGCCGGGTTGGTCTCCCAATCGGCGCCGGCGGAGGCCATCTTGTTGCCAGGGAGGGACTGCGGGATGCCATAGGCACCGCTGCCGGCGTTGTACGCGTTGACGCGCCAGCCGGACTCGCGGTTCCACAGGGCGACGAGGCAGCCGAACTCGGCGTCGCTCCAGCCCCGTGCCAGCACCATCTCGTACGCGATCGCCTGGGCGCTGCCCGGATCGGGGGTGACGAAGGGCGGGGACCAGCGCGCCCCCGACGTGCTGCCCGTGGACGTGGCCACGGGAGTCGGAGGGGGCGTCGGCTTGGGCGTCACGTACACCGTGTAGTTCCCTCGGTCGAGCGTCGCCGGCTCCGCTTCGGGGGCGGTCTCGACCTCGTACGACTGTGCGTCGATCACGGCGGTCGAGTACAGGGACAACGGGGCGACGGCCGGGACGGCCTCAGCGAGCGCGGCACCGGTCGGACCGACGTACGCCCCGATGAAACCCACGACGGAAAGGGCTGCGAAGACGCCCAGGACGCCGCGTCGGCGGCTCCACCTCGCCCGGGCCGGAGCCGCCGAACGACGAGTGCGCTGCCCCGCTCCGCGTGCCGTCGATGTGCGCGCCACCCCGCGGGATGACGCCGGAACCATCTCTTCACCCGAAGTCACAATGGCCCGAGTTTATCGATGCGGACACCGATGTGCCATCCGAGCGCGATGATCGCCATCCGATACCACGCTCGCCCGCTGGGGCGGGGTCAGCGGACGGCGAGCATGACGTCGACGACGGCGTCGAGCAGGGCATCCACCTGCTCTTCCCGATACCCGGCGCGCTGCATGCGGAATGCCACCGCCCGCACCTGATCGACCGTCACCGGGTCGCCGCTCTCGAAGTAGCGCGCCAGCTTGTCGGAGATGAGGTCGACCTCGTCGATGCGGTAGCCGAAGGTCAGCCAGCTCGTCCGCGCGAAGCGGCGGCCCCTGGGTCGCGCGAGGTGCTCGAGGATCTCCTGCGCGTGATCCCGCGCCCGCTCGACCCAGATCTCGGCGCCTGCCGTGGTCACCTCGCGCTCCCGCTCCACGGCCGCGAACGCGTCCTCGACACGTCCGAGCGCGCCGTCCACCGCGGCGATCGAGTAGCCGCCGCGGACGAGCGGGAACGCCACCTGCCGCACGGCGGCCGCGTCGATCAGCTCCCCCTCGGAGCCGGTCTTCTCGAACGACGCGCGGGCGCGCGCGAGGAACTCGTCGACCGCGCGGCGGTCATAGCCCCGCTGCCGGCGGGGCGCGTCGGGGAACGGCGCGGGCGACAGCTGAGCGGGGGTGTCTTCGGAGGTCGTCATCAGGCCGCCAATGGAGAGAGGAGGTAGTAGAGCGCCAGGGCGGCCGTGGCGCTGGGAAGGATGGAGTCGAGCCGATCGAGCACACCGCCGTGACCGGGCAGCCACGAGCTCATGTCCTTGATGCCGAGGTCTCGCTTGATCATCGACTCGCCCAGGTCGCCCGCAGTGGCGGTGCCGAGGATGAGGGCGCCGATGATCAGGCCCGTCCACCACGGAAGACCCAGCATGAAGAGGGCGAGCAGCACACCCGCGACGAGGGCCGCGAGAGCCGCGCCCGCGAAGCCCTCCCACGTCTTCTTCGGGCTGATCCTGGGGGCCATCGGATGCTTGCCGAAGGCAAGGCCGGACGCGTACGCGCCCGTGTCGGAGGCGACGACGACGATGATGAACGCCAGCACCCACCACTCGCCGCCGTCCTGTCGCAGGAGCACGACGCCGAGGCTCGCGAGGAACGGGACGTACAGCTGGATCAGCCCGCCGACGAGCACGTCGCTGAGCACGTCTCCGTAGGTGCGACCGTCCTTCGCGATCATCTGGGCAAGCATCCGCCAGACGAGCACGATCGCCACGGCGGCGAAGAGAAGTACCCAATGCAGCCACAGATCGATGAAGAAGGCGGAGACGACGAGGATGGAGCCGACGACGAGCTGCGGCCCGAGGTCGACCCGGCGTCCACTGGCCTGAAGGGCGCGGCCCAGTTCGAACGTGACCAGCACGCTGGCGGCCAGCGCGAAGATCACGAAGAGCCACTTGAAGAAGATCAGCGAGAGCACGAGCACCGCACCGAGCCCCAGTGCGATGACGATCGCGACGATGAGGTTGCGGCCCGTGCGCTCCTTGATGCGCTCGTTCGCCTCGTCGAACTGGTCGCGGGCGTGCGCCACCTGATGCTCGAACTCGCTGCGCGCTGCGCGCAGCTGCATCTGGATCGCCTCCGGAGTGGGCGGCTGGGACGCTCGCGACTTCGACGCCTGGCGACGCGTCAGCGGGGCTGCTGAGGCGGGCGGAGTCGTCGAGGCGGGCGGAGTCGTCGAGGCGGGTGGGGTCGTCGAGGCGGGCGGGGTCGTTGAAGCGGGCGGAGTGTCGGAAGTCGGCGGGTTCCCGTCGGGCACGTCGCTCATGAGGTGAGCCTCAGACTTCGAGGAGCTCGGTCTCTTTGCGCTTGAGCGCCTCATCGATCGCGTCGACGCGGGCACGCGTCACGGCGTCGAGTTCCTTCTCCCCGCGGGCGATGTCGTCCTCACCCAGGTCGGACTTGAGAGCGTCGAGGTCGTCCTTCGCCTTGCGGCGGATGCCGCGGACGTGGACCTTGGCGTCCTCGCCCTTCGAGCGAACGATCTTCACGAACTCCTTGCGGCGCTCCTCGGTGAGCTCGGGAAGCGTGACGCGAACGATGTTGCCGTCGTTCGTCGGGTTCGCGCCCAGGTTCGGGGTGTCGCGGATCGCCTGCTCGATGGCCTTCAGAGCCGATTTGTCGTAGGGCGTCACGACGATCGTGCGCGCCTCGATGTTGTTGAGCGACGCGAGCTGGGCCAGCGGCGTCGGCGTGCCGTAGTAGTCCACCAGGATCTTCTGGAAGAGCTGCGGGTTCGCACGGCCGGTGCGCACGCTCGAGAAGTCCTCTTTGGCGGCCTCGACGGCCCTGTCCATACGCGCTGCGGCATCCGCCAAGACGTCCGTGATCACGGTCACTCCATTCGGTAAAGCTTGGGATCCAGTGTAGCCGGGGCGGGTCCCCCGGCACGGGGATCACGCGGTGACGCGCGTGCCGATCTCATCGCCGAGAAGCGCCCGTGTGACGTTGCCCGCCGGCTCCATGCCGAACACGCGCATGTCCATGCGGTTGTCCATGCACAGGCTGAACGCGGTGGAGTCCACGACCTTGAGCCCCCGCTGAAGCGCATCCTGGTACGTGATGCGGTCGATCCTCGTCGCTGTCGGATCGACGCGCGGGTCGGCGGTGTAGACCCCGTCCACACCGTTCTTGGCGACGAGCACCTCGGATGCGCCGATCTCCAGCGCCCGCTGTGCGGCCACCGTATCGGTGGAGAAGTACGGGAGACCCGCACCGGCACCGAAGATGACGACGCGACCCTTCTCCATGTGCCGCTCCGCGCGACGAGGGATGTAGGGCTCCGCCACCTGGGTCATCGCGATGGCCGACTGCACGCGGGTGGCGGCGCCGGCCTGCTCGAGGAAGTCCTGCAGGGCGAGGGCGTTCATGACGGTGCCCAGCATGCCCATGTAGTCGGCACGCCCGCGGTCCATACCGCGTTGGCTGAGCTCCGCGCCCCGGAAGAAGTTGCCGCCGCCGACGACGACCGCGATCTCCACGCGGTCGACGGCCGCGGCGATCTCCTGCGCCATCTGGCTCACGACGTCCGGGTTGACTCCCAACTGGCCGGCTCCGAACGCCTCTCCTGAAAGTTTGAGCAGAACGCGTCGGCGTCCGGTCGTCTCATCGATCACGTGTCATCCAATCGTCGGCGGTTCAAAACTACTGTGCTCGGGCCGGGCAGAGAAAAAGGACCCGCATCGCGGAATGCGATGCGGGTCCTTGCAGGGTGTTACGCGCCGACCTTGAAGCGCGCGAAGTCCGTGATCGTGATCCCGGCATTCTTCGCGACCTGGGCGACGGAGAGCTTGTTGTCCTTCGCGTAGTCCTGGTCGAGCAGGGCGACCTGCTTGAAGAAGGCGTTCACGCGGCCCTCGACGATCTTCGGCAGGGCGGCCTCTGGCTTGCCCTCGTTGCGCGAGATCTCGGTGACGATGTCTCGCTCCTTCTCGACCTCGGCCGCGGGGACGTCCTCGCGGGAGAGGTAGGTGGGGTTGGCGAACGAGATGTGCTGCGCGATGCTGCGCGCCGTCTCGGCGTCGGTCCCGGAGTAGGCGACGACCACGCCGATCTGCGGGGGCAGGTCCTTGCTCGTCTTGTGCAGGTAGATCTCGAACGCGTCGCCGGTCAGCGTGCGGACGCGGCGCAGCTCGACCTTCTCGCCGATGATGGCGGCCTCGTCGGAGATCAGCGTCTCGACGGTGCCGACGCCGGCGGGGGCGGCGAGGGCGGCCTCGGCCGAGTCGGCGGAGACGGCGGCCGCGGCATCCGCGACCTTGTCGGCCAGCGCGATGAAGCGGTCGTTCTTCGCGACGAAGTCGGTTTCGCAGGCGAGCTCGACCAGGGTCACCTTGCCGTCCTGCTCACGCGCGACGACCAGGCCCTCGCTCGTGGAACGGTCGGCGCGCTTGGCGTTGCCCTTCGCGCCCTTCAGGCGCAGGATCTCGACGGCCTTCTCGACGTCGCCGTCGGCCTCTTCGAGAGCCTTCTTGGTGTCGACCATGCCGGTGCCGAGCTGCTCGCGCAGGGCCTTGATGTCGGCGATCGTGAAGTTTGCCATGTGTGGCGGCTCCTTGCTGGTGGTGAGTTCTCGTGGATGCCGCGGCGGGCCGGTCGTGCGGCCCGCCGCGGCGGAGATTACGGGGCTGTCCGCTGGATCAGCGGTCGGACTCGGACGCGCCGGCGGCGTCCGTCGGAACGACATCGGCCACGGCGGCCTCTTCGGCATCCGCGGTCGCGTCGGCGTCACCCGTGGCCGCGGCGGCCTCGACGGCGGCGACATCCTCGGCGGACAGGCCCGCGGCGGCGGCGATGGACGCGTCGTGCGCCTCGGCGCCGGCGGCATCCGCGTCGGTCGCGGCGGCTGCCAGGGAGACGTCCTGCGCACCCTCCACGGTCGGCTGCTCGAGGAGCTCGCGCTCCCAGTCGGCGAGGGGCTCGGCGTCAGCCGACTCGTCGGTCGGCTGGTGGCGCTGGATGAGGCCCTCGGCGGCGGCGTCGGCGATGATGCGCGTGAGCAGCCCCACCGAGCGGATCGCGTCGTCGTTGCCGGGGATCGGGTACTGGAACTCGTCCGGGTCGGCGTTCGTGTCGAGGATGCCGATCACGGGGATGCCGAGCTTCTGCGCCTCGCTGACGGCCAGGTGCTCGCGCTTGGCGTCGACGATCCAGAGCGCCGAAGGCGTCTTGGTGAGGTTGCGGATGCCGCCCAGCGACTTGTGCAGCTTGTCGAGCTCGCGCTTCTTGAGCAGGAGCTCCTTCTTGGTGAAGCCGCTCTCGGACGGGTTCTCGTAGTCGAGCTCCTCGAGCTCCTTCATGCGCGCGAGGCGCTTGGAGACCGTCTGGAAGTTGGTGAGGAGGCCACCGAGCCAGCGCTGGTTGACGTAGGGCTGGCCGACGCGCGTCGCCTGCTCGGCGAGGACTTCCTGCGCCTGCTTCTTGGTGCCGACGAAGAGGACGGTGCCGCCGTGGGCGACGGTCTCCTTGACGAACTCGTACGCCTTGTCGATGTACGACAGCGACTGCTGCAGGTCGATGATGTGGATGCCGCTGCGCTCGGTGAGGATGAAGCGCTTGACCTTCGGGTTCCACCGGCGGGTCTGGTGTCCGAAGTGGACGCCGCTGTCGAGCAGCTGGCGAATCGTGACGACGGCCATGGCCGTTCTCCTGTTCTGGCGCGCGTGCGCGCCGCTTTCGGTTTGTTTCCGCCGGACCGTTCGGCCGGCGAGCCTGGTACCCGGCTCGCACCCGCACGCCCGCTCACGCGGGAGAGACCATAGGGTGCGATGCCGCGCTTCCCTGAGATGAACCTCGGGGACCTGCGCTGTGGGCACGCGTAGTCACCCCGACGAGCGGGGTGCGACATCCAGTGTACCAGGCGGCACGTTCCGAGCAGGCTCCTGCACAGGTCGCCTGCCACGCGTACCCGTCCACAGGTTGAGGCAAGCGCTGCGGCCGTACTGCGACGCCCCGCACGATGAGCGGATGCCGCGCATCGTACGGAGCCTCGCCGGGCTCGCTGTCGCGGCGGTGCTCCTGGGGATGGGGCCGCCCGCGCCGGGGACCACCGCGGCCGCGGCGGCGGTCTCGGGTGCGGAGCCGGTGTGGAGCACAGGGGCGGGGTTCCGTGTGGCGAGCGGCACGGCCTGGGTCTGGCCGGTCGAGGGGTCGTTCCGGGTTGTGGAGCGCTTCGTCGCACCCGCACACGACTACGCGCCGGGGCATCGCGGGATCGACCTCGAGCCGCGGGAGACCCTGCATGTCCGGGCACCGGCGGCGGGGACCATCGCGTTCTCCGGGCAGGTCGCCGGCCGGCGTCTCCTGACGATCGACCACGGCGATGGACTGGTCACCACGCTCGAGCCCGTCGACGGCCGGCTCGAGGCGGGAGCCGCGGTGTCGCCCGCAGAGGTCGTCGGCAGCCTCTCGCTCGGCGGTCATGCGGCGGCCGGCACCGTGCACTTCGGCGTGCGACTCGACGGTCGCTACATCAACCCGATGCTGCTCTTGGGTGGCGTGCCCCGCGCGGTGCTCGTGCCCTGCTGCGAACCACTCCACTGACGTGTTCCGCGGTGCTCACGCGCGGGGGTGCGCCAACCGGTAGGTAGCGGCCAGACGCTCCGACGACACGTGCGTGTAGATCTGGGTCGTGCCCAGGCTCGCGTGGCCGAGCAGCTCCTGCACCGTCCGGAGATCCGCTCCCCCGTCGAGCAGGTGTGTGGCGGCGGAGTGGCGCAGGGCGTGCGGGCCCACCGCGCTGGAGCCGACGAGCGGGCCGAGCGCACGCGAGACGAGGTCGTACACGGACCGCGGGGCGATGCGCCCGCCACGGGCACCGAGGAAGACGGCGGCACCTGCGGTCGGTCTCGCCGAGTCGATCCGTGAACGAAGGACCGGGCGTCCTCTGGTGAGGTAGGCCCCGAGCGCCCTGCGGGCGGGAGTGCCGAAGGGCACGACCCGCTCCTTCGAGCCCTTGCCGAGCACGCGCGCCGTCGCCCGATCGAGGTCGAGGTCGTCGATGTCGAGACCGCAGAGCTCCGAGACCCGGATGCCGGCGCCGTACAGCACCTCGAGCAGAGCGTGGTCGCGCAGGACGAGCGGATCCCCCGCCTCCGCCCGGACCTGGTAGCCGTCCAGCAATTCGCGGAGAGCGTCTGCGGTCGCCACAGCCGGCAGGGTCCTCCCGCGCTTCGGCGCGACGAGGCGCAGGCTCGGATCGGTGGCCACGAGCCCCTCGTCGAGGCACCATGCAAAGAACGAGCGTGCGGCCGCGGTGCGGCGAGCGAGAGTGGAGCGGGCGTCACCGCGCTTCGTCGCGTTCCACAGCCATTCGCGCAGCAGCTCGAGGTCGATCTGCTCCAGCGGCACGAGTCCGGCGGTGGCGGCGAGGTCCCGCAGGTCGGCACGATAGGCGCGCACGGTCGCCGGCGAGAGCCTCCGCACCCGTTCGAGGTGCAGCGCGAAGGCGTCGGCCGCCGCATCGAGCTCCATGACACCAGCATGACGGCGGCGGGCCTCACACCGCGGAGGACACCCGGCGCCAGCCCCTTTCATCCCGGGCGACCGCGCCATCCATCGCCAGCAGACCGAGCACCCCCTCGACGTCGGCGATGGCCAGACCGCAGCGGCGTGCGACATCCGGGGTCTGGCGCCCGGCGCGGGACGTGAGCGCATCGAGCACGCGGGTCTCCTCGGCGCTGCGCCCTCCGAGCGTGGCGCGTCCTCCCGGCATCCCGTCGCCGCCTGCCCACCCTCCGCCCAGAAGCTCCATCACCTCGTCGACCGTCGTGACGCATCGCGCGTCGAACTCGCGCAGAAGGCGGTGGCATCCGGCCGAGGCCGCAGAGGTGACCGGTCCCGGCACGGCGCCGAGCGGTCGTCCCAGTGCCGCCGCGTGTCCGGCCGTGTTGAGCGACCCGCTCCGCCATCCGGCCTCGACGACCACGGTCGCCTGGCCGAGCGCCGCGATCAGCCGGTTGCGGGTGAGAAACCGCCACTTGGTGGGCGCGCCCCCACAGGGGACCTCGCTGACGACGGCTCCGGCGGCGGCGATGCGCTCCAGCAGGTTGGCATGCCCGGCGGGGTAGGCCCGGTCCACGCCGCCGGCGAGGAGGGCGAGGGTCTGGCCTCCGGCGGCCAGGGCGGCGCGATGCGCCATCCCGTCGATGCCGTAGGCGGCACCGGAGACGACCGTCACTCCCCGGCCGGCGAGTTCGGCTCCGAACTCCATCGCGACATGTTCCCCGTAGCCGGTCGCCGCGCGCGCCCCGACCAGCGCGACCGATGCCTGCGCGGCGGTCAGAGCCTGCGGATCTCCGCGCACCCACAGGCAGAGCGGCGCGTGGTCGCCCAGGTCGTCGACCACGACGGGCCATTCCTGATCGCCCGGGACGAGCAGTCTCGCCCGCGCCCGCCCTGCGAGGTCGATGGCGGCACGAACAGCCGGAGCCTCCAGCCGCGGCATCCAGCGGGCCACGCCCGCGGCCGCTTCGGCGGGTGTGATGTCGGCTCGGCCGACCACCGCCGCTTCGAGTGCGCCATTCAGGAGGGGGCGAAGGGCCTCGTGCGGTCCCATGCCTGCGATGAGCCGCCCCGCGACCCCGTCCCCCGGCTCGACCAGGACGCTCCACACGACGATCGAGAACAGCCGCTCCGCTTCGGCACCGGTCAGCGGCTCACCGCCACGGAGAGGCCGCAGCCGCTCGACCATCTCGCGGGTGCTCGGCAGATCCATCGTCATGGGGTGACGCCTTTCTTCATGAACAGCGCACGACCGATGTCGTGCGTCGTGGGGGTGGTGCGGCCGGCCATGTCCGCGAGGGTCCAGGCGATTCGCAGAACGCGGTCATAGCCCCGCAGCGTCAGCGCGCCGCGGTGAAGGGCCGCGTCAAGGGGCCGACGCACGGCCGGCGGAAGGCTCAGCGGCCCCTGCCGGAGCCACGGCCCCGACACGTGGGCGTTCAGCCGCCACGGCGTGTCATGCAGTCGATGGCTCGCCCGCGCTCGCGCCTCCGCGACACGCCCCCTCGCGGCGCCCGTGGTGACGGCGTCGCGCGCCAGTTCCGCGTGATGCGCCACCGCCACCCTGGTCAGTCCCAGCTCTATGTCGATGCGGTCGAGCAGGGGGCCCGAGAGGCGACCGAGGTAGCGGCGGATGGAATGAGGGGGACACACGCACGCCGCTCCGCGGACGCCGTAGTTGCCGCACGGGCAGGGGTTGGTGGCCAGGACGAGTTGGAAGCGAGCCGGAAAGGCGGCCGTCACCCCCGCGCGATGGATCGTTATCGATCCGGACTCGAGCGGCTGCCGAAGAGCGTCGAGCGCATTCGTGGCGAACTCCGCGGCCTCGTCGAGGAAGAGGACACCGTGGCTCGCCCGGGCGATCGCGCCGGGGCGCACCATCCGCGACCCGCCGCCGACGAGTGCCGCGACGCTGGCGCTGTGATGCGGCGCCTCGAAGGGCGGGCGTCGAGAGAGCCCGGCGACCGGATCTCCCGAGAGGGAGCGGATCGAGGCGACCTCGAGGGCCGCGTCGTCGCCGAGGGCGGGCAGGATGCCCGGCAGCCGGCTGGCGAGCATCGTCTTTCCGGCACCGGGCGGTCCCGTCATCAGCAGGTGGTGACCGCCGGCGGCCGCCGCGATGAGCGCCTCCACGGCCTCGCGCTGGCCCACGACATCGACGAGGTCGGGTGGCTCGGGGTGGAAGGTGTCCACACGGGGTCCCGCGACCGGATCGATCAGAGGTGACTCGACATCCGCTCCGTGCCACCGCGCGACGTCCGCGAGGCATGCCGCACCGAGCACCGTCATCCCATCCACGAGTTCGGCCTCCGCGAGATTCGCGTGCGGGACGACCGCCCTGCGGAATCCCGCCCGCGCGGCGGCGTGCACGGCCGGCAGGACGCCGGGCACGGGACGCAGCCGCCCGTCGAGCCCGAGTTCCCCGATGTGCACCGTCCGCTCCACGGAGGCGACATCCATCGCCCCTTCGGTGGCCAGGGATGCGATCGCTATCGCGACATCGAAACCGGAGCCCTGCTTGGGCAGGCTGGCCGGTGACAGGTTCACGGTGAGCCTGCGTCGCGGCAGGGGAAGGTCGCTGTTCGCGCACGCGTTGTGCACGCGCTGCACCGCCTCACCCAGCGCCTTGTCGGGGAGCCCTATGAGGTGGAACTCGGGCGTCTGCTTGGACAGGTCGGCCTCGACCTCCACCAACGCGCCCTCGAGACCGGTCAGCGCCACGGCCCACGTGCGAGCGACCGTCATCGCACGTCCTCGACGTGCTCGAGGTCGGCCGTGTCGGGATCCGGCCCCGTCAGCGCGATCGCGTCGACCCGCACGACCCTCCCCCGGCTCCACTCGGGATGCGCACCGGCCCATGCCATCGCGAGCTTCCAGAGCCGGGCGCGCTTGCGCGCGTCGACCGCCTCGAGGGGATGCCCGAAGCCGTCGCCGCGGCGCGTCTTGACCTCGACGACCACGACCTCGACACCGCGCACGGCGATGATGTCGAGCTCGCCCTGCGCGGAGCGCCAGTTGCGCTCGATCAGCCGGTAGCCGGCATCCGCCAGATAGCGAGCCGCCCTGTCTTCACCCGCGCGTCCGAGGACGTCCTTGTCTGCCATGAAGGGCAGACTGCCCGCCCCTCATCCACAAACGACGGCGAAGAACCCGACGCTCGAAACGCTGGGAAGGAACGGGGGGTGTGGAGGAAGCCCCGGCGGTGCTACTCGTCGAGCGACAGCTCCTGCGGAAGCTCGAAATCGCGGCGCTGCAGCTCTTCGACGTTGACGTCCTTGAAGGTCAGCACGCGCACCGACTTGACGAATCTGTCGGCGCGGTAGATGTCCCAGACCCACACGTCGTTCATCGTGAGCTCGAAGTAGAAGTCGTGCTCGGTGTCGCGGCGGACGACGTTGACCTCATTGGCGAGATAGAACCGGCGCTCGGTCTCGATCACGTACTGGAACTGCGACACCACGTCGCGGTACTCGCGGTACAGAGCCAGCTCGAGCTCGCGGTCGTAGTCCTCGAAGACTTCGTCATCCATGGTGTTCCCATCCTAGAGCCGGTCGGGATGGCGAACGATCGGAGCTCAGAACAGCGTCTCCGGCAGCAGCGCCCACGATGCCCGGTGGTGCGGGCTGATCCCATGCGTGCGGATCGCCTCGCGGTGATCGGGACTCGCGTACCCCTTGTTGCTGACCCAGTTGTAGGCGGGAAGGTCGTCGTGCAGGTCGATCATGAGCGCGTCGCGCGCCACCTTCGCGAGAACGGATGCCGCGGCGGCGCTCGCGCAGTCGCGGTCGGCCTTGATCACCGGCCGCACGGTCAGTCCGCGTGCGCCGGCGGCGGTGATGTAGTCGTAATTCCCGTCGAGGATGACGATCGCCTCGGCGGTGTGGAAGCCATGGGCGCTCAGATCGGCAAGGGCGCGGATCGCGGCGAGGCCCAGGGCCCGCATGATGCCGACCTCGTCGACCTCGGCGGCGCTGGCCCAGCCGATGGCGCTCCCCTGCACCCACGCGCTCGCGCGTGCCGCGACCTCCGCCCGCTTCGGCTCCGGAACGAGTTTGGAATCGCGAAGACCCTCCGGGATGCGTCTGCGGGCGCCGCGTTCGTCCATCACCGCTGCGCCGACGGCGACGGGGCCGGCGAGGGCTCCGCGTCCCACCTCGTCGCACGCGATGACGATCGGCCGCTCGCGCAGCAGACGCCGCTCGAGGGTGAGCCGGGGTGCGACGGGGGTCATGGTGCGGGAGTCGGCTCTGGCACGCCCGCGAACACTTCGTGATGCGTGTTGATGGTGCCGAATCGGTTCAGCGGCCACGTGATGACGAACGCCCGCCCGACGACGTTGGCGACGGGCACGAAGCCCTTGCCGGGCTCCTCCTGGTTGTACCGCGAATCCTTCGATCGATCCCGGTTGTCGCCGAGCACCCACAGCGAGGCGTCCGGCACGACGACGTCGAAGGGATCCGCGGATGCGTCCACCGATCCCGGCGAGAGCTTGAGGTAGTCGGACTCGTCGACGGGCACACCGTTGACGGTGATCTGACCGATCGGGTTGCAGCAGACGACGTGGTCGCCGGGCAGGCCGATGATCCGCTTGATGAGGTGGTCGTCCGAATCCGGGGCGGAGAGACCGACGAGCGAGAGCAGCCAGTCGGCGCCCTCGATGATCGGATGACGCGGCGGCTCGGTCGACGGCGGAAGCCAGCCGCCCGGATCGCGGAAGACGACGACGTCGCCTCGTTCGTAGTCGCCGAATCGCGGGGTGATCTCATCCACGAGGATGCGGTCCTTGATGAGCAGCGTGTCCTCCATCGACCCGGAGGGGATGTAGAACGAGCGGACGACGAATGTCTTGATGAGGAAGGAGACCAGCACCGCCACCAGGATGATGACGACGACATCCCGTAGGAAGATCAGCCAGCCGCGCCTGCGCGACCTGCCCGTCTCGGGGAGCGGAACGGGCCCGGACGCCCCTTCGGTGCTCTTGTGCTCGGTGGTCAAAAGGGATCCCTCACTCGAGGCTCGTCGAACGTCGGGAGCCGCACCTCAAGGGTCGCACACTCCCGCCCCCAACAAGACACCCCGCGGCTTCCGCCACGGGGTGTCTCGAGAGGTCTGATGCGCGTCAGTAGTCGCGCTTCTCCTTGATCTTGGCCTTCTTGCCGCGGAGGTTGCGCAGGTAGTACAGCTTCGCGCGACGCACGTCGCCGCGGGTGACGACCTCGATGTGGTCGATCACCGGGCTGTGCACCGGGAAGGTGCGCTCGACGCCCACCTGGAAGCTGATCTTGCGGACCGTGAAGGTCTCGCGCACGCCGTCGCCGGAGCGGCCGATGACGTGACCCTGGAAGACCTGGATACGCGAGCGCGTGCCCTCGGTGATGTTGACGTGCACCTTGACGGTGTCACCGGGGCCGAAGTCGGGAATGTCGGAGCGGAGCGATGCCGCATCGACAGCGTCGAGGATCTGCATGATCTTTTCTCTCTGCGGCCGCCACAGGTCGACCGCGGGTATGAAGTGAAGGATTGTGATGTGCGGTGGGATCTGACGATCCTCGGCTCCCCTGAGGCAGAACGCGATGCACGGCTCCGGGCCGGAGGCCCAGCGCCGTCACGGCACGAAGATCCATTCTGCCACGGATGCGGCGGGTGGCCAAAACACCGCGGGCGGGCGGCGGCCCAGGATCAGCGGCGACCTAGGGGTTCGGCGGCCGTTCGGAGATGACGATGACGTCGTGCTCGACCTCCGGGCGGCGGGGCGGGGTCGGCGGCGGGATGTATGCGGTCTGGTCCGGACCGGTGGTCCGGAGGATGACCGTGCTGGCCCTCGTCTCTCCGAGGAGTTCCCAGAGCACGAGCCAGAAGAGCCCGACGCCCACGACGACGGCGCCGACGAACGCCGGCCAGAACCAGGCGGGGTCGAAGAAGCCGCACGCGATGGTGAGCGCATGCCAGATGCTGAATCCGGCCACATCCCACCACGAGACGGCTCGCTGCGCCCTCACGGTACCGCGGGCCTTCACGAGCAGCCCCAGGGCGAGCTGGCCGATGAACACCGAGGGGATTGCCAGGAAGATCACCCAGACGAACGCCCATCCGCCCGCCCGGAAGACGCCCCAGCCGATCAGGAGCCACAACGGCAGAAGGAAAGCGGCCGGAAGCAGCCAGCCGTAGAACGCGCGCCGCAACCACATGCCCCGATGGTACGCCCGAGCACCGCCCGGTCGGCGGTGTCACCGCAGGCTCACAGCGACTCCGCACCGCATGCGCACCGCCCGCGCGCCGATGCATCCGACAGAATGGGGGGATGCGAGAGGAATCCCGATGATCGAATTGCGAACGCCCGCCGAGATCGAGGCCATGCGCCCCGCCGGGCGCTTCGTCGCCGAGACCCTCGCCGCCCTCCGCGCCGAGACGAAGGTCGGCACGAACCTGCTCGCGATCGACGAGCACGCGCATCAGCTCATCCGCGAGGCTGGCGCGCAGTCGTGCTACATCGACTACCACCCCTCGTTCGGCGCGAGCCCGTTCGGCAAGGTGATCTGCACCTCGGTGAACGATGCCGTGCTGCACGGGCTCCCCCACGACTACGCGCTGCATGACGGCGACCTGGTGTCGCTCGATTTCGCTGTGGCGATCGATGGATGGGTGGCCGACTCGGCGGTGTCGTTCGTCGTCGGCACGCCGCGGGCCGAGGACCTGCGGATCATCGACACGACGGAGCGGGCACTGGATGCCGCGATCGCGGCGGCCACGGTCGGCAACAGGATCGGCGACATCTCGGCGGCCATCGCGGCCGTGGCGCGCGCCGAGGGCTACTCGATCAACACCGACTTCGGCGGACACGGAGTGGGACGCATCATGCACGGCGACCCGCACATCCCGAACGACGGGCGACCCGGGCGCGGCTATCCGCTGCGGGCCGGTCTCGTGATGGCGCTGGAACCCTGGTTCCTGCAGACGACCGACGAACTGGTGACCGACCCCGATGGCTGGACCCTGCGGAGCGTCGATCGCTCGCGGGGTGCGCACTCCGAGCACACGATCGCCGTCACCGAAGACGGGCCGATCATCCTCACCGACCGCTCTGACCTCGGCGTCGCCTGATATGACGTCGTCCGCGGTCGAGGTCGAGGGACTGGTCAAAAGCTACGGACACAAGACGGCGGTGAAGGGCGTGTCCTTCGACATCCGCTCCGGTGAGACGTTCGCCCTGCTCGGGCCGAACGGTGCGGGCAAGTCGACGACGATCGAGATCCTCGAGGGCTACCGCGACCGATCCGGCGGAACCGTGCGCGTTCTCGGAGTGGACCCTCGCAAGGGCGGCCTGGACTGGAAGGCGCGCATGGGCATCGTGCTGCAGTCGACGGGCGAGAGCGGCCCGGTGACCGTGCGCGAGCAGCTCGCCCACTTCGCGGCGATGTACCCCCATCCCCGCGAGGTCGACGAGGTCATCGCCGCCGTGGGGCTCGAAGAGCAGCGCAAGACCCTGATCCGCAAGCTGTCCGGCGGACAGCGCCGGCGGGTCGACGTCGCGATCGGCATCATCGGACGCCCCGCGCTTCTGTTCCTCGACGAGCCCACCACGGGGTTCGACCCCGCCGCGCGCCGTCAGTTCTGGGAGCTGATCCACTCGCTGAAGGGCGAGGGCACGACGATCCTCCTCACCACCCACTACCTGGACGAGGCCGCTCAGCTCGCCGATCGTGCCGGTGTGATCGCCGGCGGCGAGCTTCTCGACATCGCGCCGATCGACCGGCTCGGCGGGATCGAGGCGCGCATGCCGGTCGTGCGCTGGTGGCAGGACGGACGCATGCACCAGGAGCGCACGACCGAGCCGGCGGCCGTCGCCGCGCGCCTCTACCGTGATCTGGGAGAGGTGGCCCGCCTGGAGGTCGTGCGCCCCAACCTCGAGGATGTCTACCTCGGAATGATCGGGGCCGCCGAGTCGGCGGGCGACGACGTGACCGTCCCAGAGAGCGTCGCGTGAACGCGCGGACCACGGAGTGGATCACGCCGCTCCCCCGTGGCCGCTCGGCGCGGCTCGGCGCGCTGCGCGTCGGCTACGAGGTGCGCGCGTACTTCCGCCAGCCCGACACCCTCTTCTTCACCTTCCTCTTCCCCGTCCTGATGCTCGCGATCTTCTCGACCGCGTTCAGCAGCCAGGAGTTCGGACCGCCGGGTGACACGATCAGCGCGGCGGCGTACTACCTTCCCGGGATGCTGGCGGCGGGCATCCTGCTGTCGGGACTGCAGAATCTCGGGGTGGACATCGCGATGGAGCGCTCCGATGGCACCCTGAAGCGGTACGCCGGCTCCCCCATGCCGATCGGCAGCTACTTCATGGGCAAGATGGGTCAGGTGGCGGTGACGGCATCGCTGCAGGCCGCGCTGCTCATCGTGGTCGCGTGGGCCGTCTGGGATGTCGCGCTGCCGAACACCGCGCAGGCGTGGGGGACCTTCGCGTGGGTCTTCGTGCTCGGAGTCTCCTGTTCGGCGGTCCTCGGCATCGCGGTCAGCGGCATTCCGCGCTCGGGCAAGTCGGCGCAGTCCGTGATCGTGCCGATGGCGCTCGTGCTGCAGTTCATCTCGGGCGTCTACATCTCCTTCGACATCCTCCCGACCTGGCTGCAGGATGTCGCCAGCCTCTTCCCGCTGCGCTGGACGGCTGCCGGGATGCGTGCGGTCTTCCTGCCCGAGAGCTTCGAGTCGGCCGAGCCGAACGGCACCTGGGGGCTGGAGTGGATCGCCGTTGTCTGCGGGATCTGGCTGGTGGTAGGGCTCATCGTGTGCGCGCTGACGTTCCGGTGGAACCCGAAGGATCGCTGACTTCTCACAACCCGCTCTCGCGGCGTGTGCGGAAAACGTTCGATCGGCGAAACGCGGGCCGCTCGCGGGCTGAAACACGTCCTTCGTAGCGTCGGGGACACGGACGGAACGCGGCAGGTGCGCGTTGCGGTTCGCGACCCCGAGGAGTGCACATGCCCCGATCGAAGCGCAACGAGAACGTGCCCGCCGCCGTCGATCCCCGGAAACATGCCGCACACGGCGATGCAACACACGACGGCTACCGTGCAGACATGGTCGAGCAGCAGGGCCAAGATCCCCGCCATGAACACTCCGTCGCCGTGGAGCGCTCCGTCGCCGTGGAGCGCTCCGTCGTCGTCGTCGGTGCGGGCATGGTCGCGCACCGGTTCGTGGAGAGCCTGCTCAGCCGCGCTGACGGAGGAGGGGCCGGCGAGGAGGGCGCGGGCGAAGCCGGCGCCGATGAGGGCGGCGCCGGGCAGGGCTGGAAGGTCACCGTCATCGGCGAAGAGCCCCGCCACCCCTACGATCGCGTCGCGCTCACCTCGTTCTTCGGCGGAGCCACCCCCGACCAGCTGACGCTCGACGCCTCGTTCCTCGACACCGACCCCCGCGTCCGCTTCGTGCGCGGCGACGCCGTCGCCCGCATCGACCGCTCCGCGCGCCGCGTCACCACGGCAAGCGGCCTCTCGGTGGGCTATGACCGACTGGTGCTGGCCACGGGCTCGTACGCCGCGCGTCTCGCGGTGGACGGATTCGATCACGACGGATGCTTCGTCTACCGAACCCTCGATGACGTGCAGGCGCTGAGCGCGTTCGTGGAGCGCCGGTCGACCGAGCTCGGGCGCTCGCTCAACGGCATGGTCATCGGCGGAGGTCTGCTGGGACTCGAAGCCGCCGGCGCCCTGCAGGAACTCGGAGTCGAGTGCACCGTCGTGCAATCGTCGGCTCGGCTCATGTCCGCGCAGCTGGACGAACGAGGAGCCTCGTCGCTGCGGCGCCTCATCGAGTCGCGGGGCATCAAGGTCAAGACCGAGGCCGTCACCACGCGCCTGGACGCCGATCGATCGGGCTCCGTCGTCGGTCTCGAATTCCGCGACGGATCCTACGAGGGTGCCGATGTCGTCGTCTTCACCGTGGGCGTGCGGCCGCGCGACGAGCTGGCCCGGAAGGCCGAACTCGAGGTGCACCCGCGCGGCGGGGTCGTCATCGACCCTGCGTGCACGACATCCGATCCCCGCATCCTGGCGATCGGCGAGGTCGCCAGCTTCGACGGGCAGTGCGTCGGGCTCGTCGCTCCGGGCTACGCGATGGCGGAGGTGGCGGCCACGCGGCTGCTCGGCGGCGACGCCACTTTCCCGGGCTACGACCTGTCGACCAAGCTCAAGCTGAACGGCGTGGATGTCGCGAGCTTCGGCGACGCGTTCGCCGCCACCCCGGGTGCGCTTGACGTCGTCTACGCCGACCCCGTCGCCGGCGTCTACAAGAAGCTCGTGCTCTCGGACGATGCGAAGACCCTGCTCGGCGGCATCCTGGTCGGCGATGCGGGCGCGTACGGGATGCTGCGGCCGCTCGTCGGGGGCGCTCTGGGCGGGGACCCCGCCGCCTACCTCCTCCCGGGCGACATCGAACTGCCGGCGGGTGGCGAACTGGCGGACGAGGCGCTGGTCTGCTCGTGCAACAGCGTCACCGCCGGCGCCATCCGGTGCGCCGTGACCGACGATGGCTGCACCGATGTCGCGGGGGTCAAGGCCTGCACCCGCGCCGGCGCGGCGTGCGGTTCGTGCCTGCCGCTGGTCAAGAAGCTCGTGGGCACCGAGCTGGCGCGCTCCGGCGCGGAGCTCAGCACCGCGCTCTGCGAGCACTTCTCCTTCTCGCGCGCGCAGCTCTTCGACGCCGTGCGGGTCTCCGGCCTCCGCACCTTCAGCGGCATCATCGACCGCTTCGGCACCGGCCGCGGGTGCGATATCTGCAAGCCCGTGCTCGCCAGCATCCTCTCCTCCCTCGGCGCCGGCCACGTGCTCGACGGCGAGAACGCCACGCTGCAGGACACCAACGACCACGTGATGGCGAACATCCAGAAGGACGGCTCTTACTCGGTGGTCCCTCGCATCGCGGGCGGTGAGATCACGCCGGAGGGCCTGCTCGCGATCGGACAGGTCGCCAAGGACTTCGGGCTCTATACGAAGATCACCGGCGGCCAGCGCATCGACATGTTCGGCGCCCGCCTCGAGCAGCTCCCCGAGATCTGGGGTCGCCTGGTGGACGCCGGCTTCGAGTCGGGTCACGCGTACGGGAAGTCGCTGCGCACGGTCAAGTCGTGCGTCGGATCGACCTGGTGCCGCTACGGAGTACAGGACTCCGTCGGCATGGCCGTGCAGCTGGAGCTGCGCTACCGCGGCCTGCGGTCGCCGCACAAGATCAAGCTCGGCGTCTCCGGCTGCGCGCGCGAGTGCGCCGAGGCACGAGGCAAGGACGTCGGCGTGATCGCGACGGAGGCCGGCTGGAACATGTACATCGGGGGGAACGGCGGCTTCACCCCTCGGCACGCGGTGCTGTTCGCAGAGGGACTGGATGACGCCGCCCTCCTGCAGGCGATCGACCGCTTCCTGATGTACTACGTGCGCACCGCGGACCGCCTTCAGCGCACCGCCCCGTGGTTCGAGGAGATGGAGGGCGGGATCGATGCGCTCCGCGGCGTGATCTTCGATGACACCCTCGGCATCTGCGCCGACCTGGACGCCGCCATGGCCGCCCACATCGAGCACTACGAGGACGAGTGGGCCGCGACCCTCGCCGACCCCGACAAGCTGCGCCGCTTCGCCTCGTTCGTCAACGCGCCCGAGACACCCGACCCCTCGCTCGCCTACACGCTGGAGCGGGATCAGCCGCGGCCGGCCACCGACGACGAGCGCGCCGGCGGCGGCGTGCTCATCGCCGGCACGACTCTGGAGGTGCGCCGGTGACCCTTGTCGAGCGGCCGCCGGCCAGGACCGCGGATGCTCCGGTGTGGGTGCCGGTGTGCCGTGTCGCCGATCTGGAAATCGAGCGCGGTCGCGCCGCACTTCTGCGCGGCGAGCAGATCGCCCTCTTCCTGCTGCACGACGGACGGGTGCACGCCGTGCAGAACCTCGACCCGTACAGCGGGGCCTCCGTGCTGTCCCGCGGGATCGTCGGCAGCAGGCAGGATGCCCCCACGGTGGCGTCGCCGATGTACAAGCAGGTGTTCGACCTGCGAACCGGTGCGTGTCTCGACGCGCAGGGCAAGGAGCCGAAGAGCCTGCGCGTGTGGCCCGTCGCGATCGACGGAGACACGATCCTCGTGAAGTGGAGCGAACGATGACGACTCTGATGGGCATCTCTCTGGCCGGCAGGCGCGTGGTCGCGGTCGGCGGCGGGGATGTCGCCGCCCGGCGGATCCGCCGGTTCCTCGCCGACGCCGCCGACGTGCTCGTCGTCGCGCCGGAGCTCTCGACCGCCACCCGACGCCTCGTGGAGGATGCCGGGCTGGAGTGGCATGCCCGCGGGTTCCGGACGGACGACCTCGACGACGCGTGGCTGGTGCACACCGCGACAGGCGACCAGCGAGTCGATGACGATGTGGCGGCGGCGTGCGAACGGCGGCGCATCCTGTGCGTCAACGCGGGAGACGGCACCCACGGCACCGCGCGGCTCGCGGCGGAGACCCGTTCGGGCGACAGCATCGTCGGGGTCGTCTCCGCCGAGGGCGTCGACCCGGGGCGCACCCGTGTGCTGCGGGACGCGATCGCCGACCTGCTTCGCGAGGGCAGGCTGCCGCTTCGCCGGCGGCGCCCGACGTCCGTGGGGCAGGTGCACCTCGTCGGCGGCGGACCCGGTCCCATCGACCTGATCACCGTCCGAGGCCGGCGGCTGCTCGCCGAAGCCGATGTGGTCGTCACCGATCGCCTGGGCCCGACGGCGGTGCTGAGCGAGCTCGATGCCGATGTCGAGATCGTCGATGTGGGCAAGCGCCCCGGGCACCATCCGGTGCCGCAGGACGAGATCAACCGCATTCTCGTGGACCGAGCGCTCGCGGGCCGTCGTGTCGTCCGGCTGAAGGGCGGCGACCCCTTCGTGTACGGCCGCGGCGGCGAAGAGGTGCACGCGTGCCTGGCCGCCGGCATCCCGGTCGATGTCGTACCCGGCATCTCGAGCGTGGTGGCGGTGCCGCAGGCCGCCGGCATTCCCGTCACCCACCGGGGGACGGCGGCGGCGCTGCACGTCGTGAACGGCCAGGACACTCCGACCGCGGCCACGCTCGCCTCCCTCCGGGATCCCGGCACGACGACGGTCGTGCTGATGGGGGTCAGCGCGCTCGCCGGGTTCGCCGCATCCGCTCTGGCGGCGGGAGCGCCGGCCGACCTGCCCGCCGCGATCGTCGAGGACGGGCACAGCGACCGCCAGCGCACGACGCGTGCACCGCTCGGCGAGATCGCGGATGCCGCGGCGACCGCCGGCGTCCGCAATCCCGCCGTCATGGTCTTCGGGCACGTATCGGCGGCCGATCTCCTCCTCGGCGAGGCGAGCCGCAGCCCCGACACGCGAGTGGGTGATGCGCGCACGTGAGCACCGATCCACCCGTGGCACCTCCGCCGTTGACAGCGCCGCCCACGGCGCAGCCGCAGACGGCCCAGCCGCTGTCCGCCGCACTGGCCGGCTGCACCATCCTCCTCCCCGTCGATCGCCGATCCGGGGAGCTCACGGCCGCCCTCGAGCGGCACGGTGCATCGGTGCGACTCGCGCCCGCGCTCACGATCGTGCCGCACATCGACGATGAGGAGCTCATCGCCCGAACGGAGCGCCTCATCGCGCAGCCGCCGCACATCGTCGTGGTGACGACGGGCGTCGGCTTCCGCGGCTGGATCGAGGCCGCCGACGAGGCGGGGCTGCTCGAACCGCTGCTCGTGGCGCTGCGGAGCGCGCAGATCGTCGCCCGAGGGCCCAAGGCGCGCGGCGCCATCCAGCAGGCCGGCCTCTCGGCCGACTGGGTGGCCGAGTCGGAGACCGCGGCGGAACTCGAGGAGTTCCTGCTCGCCGAGGGAGTGCGAGGCAGGCGCATCGCGGTGCAGCACCACGGCTCGGGCTCGGACGGATTGGACGAGGCGTTCGAGGCCGCGGGGGCCGACGTCGTGAGCCTGACCGTCTACCGCTGGGGGCCGCCGCCGGACCCGGGGGTCGTCCGCCGCTCGGTGACGGCGGCCGCGTGCGGGGAGTTCGACGCGATCCTGTTCACGTCCGCACCCGGCGCCCAGGAGTGGCTCGCCGCCGCCGACATCCTGCAGGCGCTCCCCCGCATCGTCGAGCACGCCGATTCCGGACGCCTGCTGATGGCGGCCGTCGGACCGATCACCGCCGGCCCCCTGCAGCGCGCCGGCTTCCGCCCGCTGGTTCCGGATCGGGGCCGCCTCGGCTCGCTGGTGCGCGCGGTCGTCACCCACTTCGGCGGCGGTCATGCGCGGGGCATCGAGACCGCGGTCGGCCGCCTCGAGCTGCGCAGCGGCGGAGCCGTGCTCGGAGGGCGGTTCATCCCGCTCGCCCGCACCGGGTTGGACGTGCTCTCGGTGCTCGCCGACGCCGGCGGACGCACCATCTCGCGGCACGAGCTGCTCGAGGCGCTGCCCCGCTCGGTGGCCAACCCCCACGCCGTCGAGGTCGCCATCGCCCGGGTGCGCGAAGCGCTCGATGCCCCAGAGCTCATCAAGACGGTGGTCAAGCGGGGGTACCGCCTGAACGTCACGGAACCGGACCCGGTTCTCACAACACCCGTCCCGGCCGGGTGAGAACTTCGAGACCCAGAGTTCACAACAGACATCCGCCCGAGAAATCCCCCGCCCATAGCGTCGCTGACAACACCACATCCGTTGCGACCCGCTTCAGGGAGATCACGATGACAGACACCCTCGACACCGCGCTTGACACCGAGACGACGGTCGCCGCGCCCGCGCGCCCGCTCGTTCACCGCTCCGGTCGATGGATCGACGAATGGGATCCGGAGGACCACGCACAGTGGGAAGGCGCCGGACGCGCCATCGCCTCGCGGAATCTGAAGTGGTCGATCTTCGCCGAGTTCCTCGGCTTCGTCATCTGGCAGCTCTGGAGCATCGTCGCGGTCCTGCTGCCGACCGCCGGGTTCGCTCTGGACAGCAGCCAGATCTTCTGGCTCATCTCCATCCCGAGCCTCGTCGGTGCCACCCTCCGCATTCCGTACTCGTTCCTCGTCCCGTTGGTCGGCGGCAGGAACTGGACCATCATCTCGGCCGGCCTGCTGCTCCTGCCCGCCGTCGCGATGGCGATCTGCGTCGGCAACCCGGAGACGCCCTTCCCCGTGCTGCTGGCCGTGGCCGCCCTCGCCGGATTCGGCGGCGGCAACTTCGCCAGCTCCATGTCGAACATCACCTTCTTCTACCCGCAGCGCGAGAAGGGCTGGGCGCTGGGCCTGAATGCCGCCGGCGGCAATCTGGGTGCCGCCGTCGCCCAGTTCGTCGTTCCGATCGTGGTCACCATCGGCGCGGCCGCCACGCTGAACCTGCCGCTGGCGGGCTGGATCTGGGTGCCGCTCATCCTCCTCGCCATGTTCGGCGCCTGGCGGTACATGGACAACCTGTCGTCGGCGAAGGCCGACTTCGCCGGGTCCGCGGCCGCGCTGCGCGAGCCGCACCTCTGGCTGCTCTCGCTCCTGTACATCGGCACATTCGGATCGTTCATCGGCTTCGCGAGCGTCTTCCCCAAGCTCATCGCCGATCAGTTCCCGGCGTTCTCGGGCATCGCGGTCGGTGGCGCATCGGTCTCCCTCGCCTTTCTCGGGGCCCTCGTCGGCTCGCTCGCGCGGCCCTTCGGCGGGCGGCTCGCCGACCGCTTCGGCGGCGCCCGGGTCACGATGGCCGCGTTCGCCGTGATGGCGGCGATGACGCTGCTCGTGACCGCGACCCTGCCGACGGGACAGTTCTGGCTGTTCCTGGGATGCTTCCTCGTGATCTTCGCGGCAGCAGGGGCCGGCAACGGATCCACGTATCGCATGATCCCTATCGTCTTCGCGCTGCGGGGCGGGGGCGACGCGCTGACGGGGGGCGATGTCTCGTCCAAGCGCAAGGCCGCGGCCGCCCTGGGGCTCATCTCGGCCATCGGCGCGTACGGCGGCTTCCTGATCCCGCAGGCGCTCAACCTGTCTCGTCAGTCATCCGGTACATACGCCAGCGCCTTCCTCGTCTTCGTCGGCTCGTACGCCGCACTGATGCTGATCACCTGGCTCGCCTACGGTCGCGCCGCCCGCACCGGAGGACCTCGGATCTGACCATGGCACCGCTCACCCCTCCCGCCGCTTCGGCCACCGCATCCCATTGCCCGTACTGCGCCCTGCAGTGCGCGATGACGCTCACGCGTGTGGATGGCGCGGCCGGCGACGCGGGCGGGGTGGGCTCGCCCCCTCTCGAGATCGCGGGCCGCGACTTTCCCACCAACCGCGGTGGGCTCTGCAAGAAGGGCTGGACCGCCGCGGAGGTGCTGGTCGCTCCCGACCGGCTGCGGACGCCGCTGGTGCGCGGTTCCGACGGCGACCTGCGCCCCGCGAGCTGGGAGGACGCGCTGGACCTCGTCGCCGGTGCCCTCGCGGCCATCCGTGCCGAGCACGGGGCCGACGCGGTCGCGGTGTTCGGCGGCGGCGGGCTGACGAACGAGAAGGCCTACCAGCTCGGCAAGTTCGCCCGCCTCGCACTGGGCACGAGCCGGATCGACTACAACGGCCGCTTCTGCATGTCCTCGGCCGCGGCTGCCGGCAACCGCGCGTTCGGCATCGACCGCGGCCTGCCCTTTCCTCTCGAGCACCTCGACGCGGCATCCACGATCCTCCTGCTCGGGACGAACGTCGCCGCCACGATGCCGCCCTTCGTGGGGCACCTCGCCGGTGCGCAGGCCGCCGGCGGCCTCGTGGTCGTCGACCCCCGCCGCACCGCGACGGCGCGGCTCGCGGACGACGGCCGAGGCATCCACGTGCAGCCCTCCCCCGGTACTGACCTCGCGCTGCTGCTGGGCATCACGCACGTCGTGCTCGCCGAGGGTCTCGCCGATGACCGCTACCTCGTCGACCGCACCACCGGGGTCGAGGCGCTCCGGCGGAGTGTCGCCGGCTGGTGGCCGGAGCGGGTGCAGTCGGTCACCGGTGTGCCCGTCGTCACTATCCGGCGGGTCGCGCGGCGCCTCGCGGCCGGCGGCGGTGTCTACATCCTCACCGGACGGGGGGTCGAGCAGCACGTCGACGGCACCGACACCGCGACGGCCGCGATCAACCTCGCCCTCGCCCTCGGGCTGCCGGGTCGCGAGGACTCGGGGTATGGGACCCTCACCGGCCAGGGAAACGGTCAGGGCGGTCGCGAGCACGGACAGAAGTGCGACCAGCTGCCTGGATACCGCAAGATCACCGACCCCGCGGCACGTGCCCACGTGGCCGGGGTGTGGGGGGTGACCCCCGAGTCCATTCCCGGACCAGGCGTGCCGGCAGTGGAGCTGCTCGCCTCGCTCGGCACGCCGGAGGGTCCTCGGGCGATGCTCGTGCACGGCTCGAACCTCGTCGTGTCGGCGCCGAACGCCGGGGCGGTGCGGACCGCGCTCGGGAGGCTCGACCTGCTGGTCGTGTCGGACTTCTTCCTCTCCGAGACGGCGGCGCTGGCGGATGTCGTGCTTCCCGTGACGCAGTGGGCCGAGGAGGAGGGCACGATGACGAACCTCGACGGCCGCGTGCTGCGCCGACGCCGCGCCCTCCCGCCTCCGGAAGGCGTGCGGGACGAACTGTGGATCCTCGCCGAGCTGGCGCGCCGACTGGACGCCCCCGGTCGATACTCCACCGAGCCGGAGGAGGTCTTCGACGAGCTCCGCCTCGCTTCGGCCGGCGGGATCGCGGACTACTCGGGCATCGACTACGCGCTGCTCGACGCGGGGGTCGCCGCACACTGGCCGTATCCCCCCGGATCGACCGGCACGCCCCGGCTCTTCGCCGACCGGTTCTGGCACGATGACGGCCGCGCACGCATCGTGGCGGTGACGCCCGCCCCGCAGGATGACCGGCTGCCGGGCGTGGGCGAGCTGACCCTTCTCACGGGTCGCCTGCTCGAGCACTACCAGAGCGGCGCGCAGACCAGGCGCGTGCCGGAGCTGTCAGCGGCGCAGCCGGAGGTGCGGGTCACGCTGCACCCCGCGACGGCGCAGGAGCTCGGCGTCCAGGATGGCGAGATGGTCGAGCTCGACAACACGCGCGGCGCGATGCGGGGCCGGGCGAGCCTGTCGACCGACCTGAGGCCCGGCACGGTGTTCGTGCCCTTCCACTTCGGCGGAGACGGTGCGGCGAACCTGCTCACCTCCGACCGGGTGGATCCCGTGTCCTCGATGCCGGAGTTCAAGACCGGCTCGGTGCGGGTGCGGCGACTGGAGGAGGCGATGATCGGATGACGCAACCGCTGCGCGTGCTCGTCGTGGGCTACGGCCCCGTCGGCGCACGCTTCGTCGAGAACGTGCTGCCGGGTGTCCGTTCCGGCGCGATCCAGCTCACGGTGGTCGGTGCCGAGGTCGATGACGCATACAACCGGGTGCTTGTCGCGGAGTATGCCGTCGGCGGTATGCAACGGGACTCGCTGACCATCGCCGACCGCGGAGCCGCCGAGGCAGCGGGCGCGCGGATCATGACCGGGGTATCGGTGCGGCACCTCGACCGCGGGGCGCGCGCAGCGACGCTCAGCACGGGTGAGCGGATCGCCTACGACCGGGTGGTGCTGGCGACCGGTTCGCGCGCGAACACGCCGACGCTCGACGGCGTGCCCCGCCCGAGGCGCGACCCGGGCACGCTGTCGTCGCTGCCCGGCGACCTGATCGCCGGCGACGACGCCCTACCCCCAGGCGTGACTGCGTTGCGCGACCTCGGCGACGCGGAGCGCGTCCGCGCGGCCATCGCGGGTGGTCGTAGGCTCGTCATCCTCGGCGCCGGCGTGCTGGGGCTGGAGCTGGCCCTCGCGGCCGTGCACGCCGGTGCGCGCGTCGCCGTCGTGCATCACGGGGCATACCCCATGCCCCGCAGCCTCGACCGGGGCGGCGGCGGCGTGCTGCGCCAAGCGCTGCGGCGCACCGGTCTGGCCGTGTTCGCGCACAGCAGGGCCGAGTCCGTCGAGTTCCGCACAGACGAGAACGGCGAACGCCACTTCGATCGGCTCATCACGGCGGACGGCAACCAGATCGAGGGCGACCTGCTCGTGCTCTCGTGCGGCGTGAGCCCCCGCTCGGAGCTGGCTGCCCTCTCCGGGCTTCGGACGGCCTTCGGCGTTCTCGTGGATCGCCGGCTGCGCAGTTGGAGCGACCCCGACGTCTACGCCATCGGCGACTGCGCCCACATCGTCGATCACCTGCCGGACGATGCCTCGGCGCGGGTTCCGGGCGGTCCGTCAGGGCTGATCGGCCCCGGGTGGCGGCAGGCGGACTGGCTCGCCGCCCGGCTGCTGGACGAGCTCGGCGGTTCGGCCGCCGCCGACCGCGGGGGTATCGACGCCGACGCGATGGACGCCGAACGCGAGGCGCTCGTCATGCTGAAGGCCGAGCACGTCGACGTCGTGGCGGTGGGCGACGTCTCGCTCGAGCCGGGGGACGATGACCCGCGCCCCGGATGCGACCGCAAGGTGTCGTTGTGGGCCGATCCCGAGCACCTCCGCTACGTGAAGATGGTGTCGGAGAGTGGCGTGCTCACCGCGTTCGTGTCGGTCGGGATGCCGCGGACGGCCGCCGAGCTGACGCTGCTCTTCGAGCGGGGCGGCGAGCTGCCCGCCGACCGGTCTCTGCTGCTGCGCTTCGACGGCCCGGACTACGTTCCGGGCGAGAACGGCGACGCGTTCGCGCCCACCGCGACGGTGTGCTGGTGCAACGCCGTCACGGTCGAGCAAGTCGAGGAGTCGGCCGCCCAGGGCAACGCGACGGTGGCCTGCATCGGTCGCGACACGCGAGCCGGCACGGGGTGCGGCGGGTGCAAGAGCCGCATCTCCGACGTCCTCGCGCGGCACGCGGCGGCCACCGCGGCGGTGTGAACCGGGCGACCGGGAGCGCGGGCTTCGGTCACCCGACGCGGAGCACGGCGGCCGATCGTCCGGCCAGGCTGATGGTCGGCTCGGTGACGGGCTCTCCCACCGCGATCCCGGAGCCGGCGGCATCCGTCGCCCAGAGCACCTCCGCCCCGGCGCGCACGGGCACGAGCCGAGCCTCGTCGGCCAGGTTCACCGCGATGTCGATGCGTCCGTGACCGAGCCGGATCCATCGCTGCTCGTCATCGACGTCGGCCGACAGCGAGGCGAATGCCGGGTCGTTCAGATCCGGTTCGCTCCGCCTCAGCGCGATCAGGTGCCGATAGGTCTCCAGGAGCCGTGCGTGCACACCGCCCTCGGCCTCGTCCCACTTCAGTTTCGAGCGCAGGAAGGTCTCCGGGTCCTGGGGGTCGGGAACGATGGAGGGATCCCAGCCCATCCTCGCGAATTCCTCGATCCGGCCCTCCGCGGTGGCCCTGCCGAGCTCGGGCTCGGGATGCGACGTGAAGAACTGCCACGGCGTCGACGCCGCCCACTCCTCGCCCATGAAGAGCATCGGGGTGTAGGGGGCCAGCACCGTCAGCACGGCCGCGATCTGCAGGCTCCGCTCGTCCAGCGTCTGCGAGAGCCGGTCGCCCGCCGCCCGGTTGCCGATCTGATCGTGGTCCTGGGCGAACGTGACGAGGCGCCACGTCGGCACCTGCGGGTCGATGGGATGCCCGTGATTGCGGACGCGGAACGATGACCACGTTCCGTCGTGGAAGAACCCCTTCGTCGCGGCCTTGGCGAGGGCCGACAGCGGGGCGAAGTCGGCGTAGTAGCCGGCCGTCTCGCCGGTCACGGCGACATGAAGCCCGTGATGGTAGTCATCGCTCCACTGTGCGGTCAGGCCGTATCCCTCGGCCTCGCGCGGCATGATGAGGGCCGCGTCGTTCATGTCGGACTCAGCGATCAGGGTGAGCGGGCGGCCGACATGTGCGCTGAGGGCGTCGGTGCGTTCGGACAGCTCCTGAAGGAGGTGGCGCTCGCTCGTGTCGACCAGGGCGTGTACGGCATCCAGGCGCAGCCCGTCCACGTGGTAGTCGCGCATCCACATCAGCGCGTTCTCGACGATGTAGCTGCGAACGGCGGGTTCGTCGAGATTCACGGACGATCCCCACGTGTTGCGTTCGGCTTCCCGCAGGTACGGCCCGTACTCCGGGAGGTAGTTGCCGCTGGGGCCCAGGTGGTTGTACACCACGTCCTGGATCACGCCGAGTCCGCGCTGGTGGCAGGCGTCGACGAACCGCTGGTACCCGGCCGGCCCGCCGTAGACCTCGTGCACCGCATACCAGAGCACTCCGTCGTAGCCCCAGTTGTGGCTGCCGTTGAAGGCGTTCACCGGCAGGACCTCGACGAGCTGGATGCCGAGGCGCACCAGGTGATCGAGCCGCTCGATGGCCGCGTCGAATGTCCCCTCCGGCGTGAAGGTTCCGATGTGCAGCTCGTAGATCACCGAGCCGGCGAGCTGCCGGCCGGTCCAGTCGCCATCAGCCCACCGGTGGGCAGACGGATCGAACCACGCGCTGAGGTCGTGTACGCCCCGGGGCTGTCGCCGCGAGCGCGGATCCGGCCGCACGGCACCCGAACCGTCGAGTTCGAATCCGTACTCCTCGCCGCCCCGGAGTGAGACGTCGGCGGTGAACCATCCGTCGCCGCGTGGGGTGAGTTCGGTGCCGTCGGCTCCCGGCCGGTGCAGTGCGACGGAGCGTGCGAGCGGTGCCCAGACTTCGATCATGGGACCTGCCTTCCGGGGTATGCGTCCAGGGGTGCGAGGAGTGCGACCGGATAGCGCTCGAGCAGCCGGGCGACGGGCAGGCGGTGGCCTTCGAAGACCCGGCCGGTCAGGACGTCCACGGTCGGACCGGCGTGCCGCAGCAATTCCGTGTCGCCCCACGGGGAGCCGTCGCGCGCGGCTCGTCGGGCGAGCCGCGCGGGAAGGCGCGTGGCAACGGTGACCGCACCGCCACGGTCGAAGGCGATCAGGTGGTCGAGAGCGCTTCCGGTGACGGTCATCGGCACGTAGCGCGTGAAGAGCTCCGGCCGATCCCGGCGGAGGCGCAGGGCGCGGGAGGTGACCAGCAGCTTCGCGGCGGCCGAGGCGTCGACATCCGGCAGCCAACCGCCGTCGAGGCGAGCGAGCAGGTCGCGGCGCTCGGCGAAGTCCACCGCTCGGCGATTGTCGGGGTCGACGAGGCTCTGTTCCCACAGCTCGCTTCCCTGGTAGACGTCCGGCACCCCGGGGCCGGTGAGCTGGAGAAGCTTCGCGCCCAGGGAATTGCTCCAGCCGAACTGCTCGACCGAGGCGACGAAGGATGCCAGTCGCTCGGCGACCCGCTGATCGTCGAACGCGGCGTCCACCACCGCATGCATGCTCGCCTCGAACGCCGCCTCGGGCGCGAGCCACCCGGTCGCCTCCCCTGCTTCTCGCGCCGCCTTCTCGGCGTAGGCGTGCAGTCGCTCGCGGGTTGCCGGCCATGCTCCGACGATCGCCTGCCACAGCAGGTTGTCGAACGGTCCGTGCCCGGAGGTCACGACATCGCGCATGGACCGCAGGAACTCGGCCCACTCCCCCGGAAGCTCCGCCAGGACGGCGATGCGGGCCCGCACGTCTTCGCCTCGTTTGGTGTCGTGGGTGGAGAGAGCGGTCATCGCGGCGGGGCGCTCGGCGAGCCGGCGCGCCTGGGCGTCGTGGAAGCCATCGACATCCAGTGCGAAGACCGACGGGTCGCCCCCCACCTCGGTGAGCGAGCCGAGCCGGGTGTACCGGTAGAAGGCGGTGTCCTCCACGCCCTTCGCCATCACCATGCCGCTGGTCTGCTGGAAGCGGACGGCCATCGGATGCCCCGGATCGGCGAGGCGCACGAGCACATGATCGATCGCGTCCGTGAGTTCCGGACGGCGGCGCCTCGCGTCATCCGCCGCCTGCACGAGATACCCGGCGCCGTCGGGCAGATAGGAGCGGTACACCGGGAAGCACGTCAGCAGCTCGGCGATCGCGTCGTCCGATCCGTCGATCGGCTCGTCGAGGAGCCGGTTCAGCCGCAGCACCTCGGAGCGAAGGATCGTGTCGGCGATGACCCGCTTCGTGTCGTGGATCAGGTCCTGCCACGGGGGCACGGCGCTCCCCCGCAGGTCTTCGTCGAGAGCGTCGAGCGCAGACTCGCCCGCCGGGTCGACGAACACCCGGTCGATGTCGCCCATCGCGTCGTAGCCCGTCGTGCCCTCGGTCTCCCAGTACTGCGGCAGGCGTTCGCCGTGCTCGAGGATCTTCTCGACGAGCACGTACGCGCCGCTCGTCTTCTCCGCGAGGCGATCGAGATAGCCGACCGGGTCCGCAAGGCCGTCGGGATGATCGATGCGCAGACCGTCCACGAGCCCGGATCGGACCCAGCGAACGATCTCGGCGTGGGCCTCGTCGAAGACGGCGGGGTCCTCCACCCGGATGCCGGCGAGCGAGGACACCGCGAAGAATCGGCGGTAATTGAGCTCCGCCGCCTCGCGTTCCCAGTGCATCAGCTCGTAGTGCTGGCGCTCGTGCACCGCTCGCACCGTCGACGCGTCGGTGGGGTCGCTGGCCAGCACCGCCCGCTCGTCGGCCGTGACCGACCCCTGTGCGAGCGGGAACCGGTGATCGAAGTACCGCAGCTCGTCGGCCTCGACGCGCAGCTCCCCAGCATCCGCCGCCTGCTCGAACGACGTGCCGAGGACCGGGAGCCGCACGCGGCCCCCGCCGACCTCCCAGTCGACGTCGAACGCGGCCGCGTACCGCGACTCGCGGCCGCTGGCCAGGAGATCCCACCACCACGGGTTCTGCGCCGCGTCGGCGACCCCCATGTGGTTCGGGACGATGTCCACCAGGATGCCGAGCCCCGCCGATCGCGCGGCTTTCGAGAAGGCATCGAGGCCCTCGGGTCCGCCCCGCGCGTCGTCGACGCGACTCGGGTCGACGACGTCGTAGCCGTGGTCCGAGCCCTCTGTGGATGCCAGCAGCGGCGACAGATAGGCCCAGTCCGCGCCGAGGTCCCGCAGGTACGGCGCCAGCTGCGCCGCCGCGTCGAGGTCGAAGGCCGCCCTGATCTGCAGGCGGTACGTGGACACCGGACGCTTCGGCATGGCTACCTCGAAACCTCGGACTTCGGTGAGGGGCTCGGCATGTCGTCGGGGCTCACGCTGGCGCCGATTCCCGCCAGGGACGCGGCGACCGAGTGGTCGACCTCTGCGACGGGAGCGCTGTGCTCGATCAGGACGAGCATCGCCTTGGCGTGCACGACGATGGAGGTTCCCGGCTCGATCGGATCGGTGTCGGCGCGCTCGCCCGCCGTGTCGACGAGGATGTCCCACCGCGGGCTGTACTCGACCGCGGGGATGTGGAAGTCGACATCCCCATCCCCCGCGTTGAACAGCACGATGAAGTGCTTGTCGGAGATCGGCTCGCCGCGGCGGTCGCGCTCGCGGATGCCGCCGCCGTTGAGGAACACGCCGACCGCGCGGCCGAAGCCCGCCTCCCAGTCCTCCGGCTGCATCTCGCTGCCGTCGGGGCGCAGCCACGAGATGTCGGGCACCGGGGCGCCTGCGACCCGGCGCACCGGGCGACCGTTGAAGAACCGGCTGCGCCGGAAGGTCGGGTGCTCGCGCCGGAGCCGTGCGAGTGCGGCCGTGAACTCGAGCAGCGGCTGGTCGACCTCGTCCCAGTGCACCCACGTCAGCTCGTTGTCCTGCGCGTACCCGTTGTTGTTGCCGAGCTGGGTGCGGCCGAGCTCGTCGCCGTGCAGCAGCATCGGCACGCCCTGGGAGAGCATCAGCGTCGCGATGAAGTTGCGCTGCTGGCGCGCCCTCATGGTGAGGATCGCCGGGTCATCCGTCGGGCCCTCGACGCCGAAGTTCATCGACCGGTTGTGCGATTCCCCGTCGTTGTTGTTCTCGCCGTTGGCCTCGTTGTGCTTCTGGTTGTAGCTGACGACATCCCGCAGCGTGAACCCGTCGTGCGCGGTGACGAAATTGATGGATGCCACAGGGCGGCGCCCGGAGTGCTCGTACAAGTCGGCCGAACCGGTGAGCCGGGAGGCGAACTCACCCAGCGTGGCCGCCTCGCCGCGCCAGAAGTCCCGCACGGTGTCGCGGTACTTGCCGTTCCACTCCGTCCACTGCGGCGGGAAGTTGCCCACCTGGTAGCCGCCGGGACCGATGTCCCAGGGCTCGGCGATGAGCTTGACCTGCGAGACCACCGGGTCCTGCTGCACGAGCTCGAAGAAGGTCGCCAGGCGATCGACGTCGTAGAACTCGCGGGCGAGCGTCGCAGCGAGGTCGAAGCGGAAGCCGTCGACGTGCATCTCGAGCACCCAGTAGCGCAGCGAATCCATGATCAGCTGCAGGGCGTGCGGGTTGCCGACATTGAGGCTGTTCCCGGTGCCCGTGTAATCGGTGTAGTACCGCTTGTCCTTGTCCTCGAGGCGGTAGTACGCCGCGTTGTCGATGCCGCGCATCGACAGCGTGGGGCCGAGGTGGTTCCCCTCGGCGGTGTGGTTGTAGACCACGTCGAGGATGACCTCGATGTCGGCGGCGTGCAGCGCGCGCACCATGCCCTTGAACTCCTGCACCTGCTGACCCCGCTCGCCCGTGGCCGCGTAGGTGTTCTGCGGTGCGAAGAAGGCAACCGTGTTGTAGCCCCAGTAGTTCGAGAGGCCCTTGTCCTGCAGCGTGCTGTCGTTGACGAACTGGTGCACCGGCATGAGCTCGATCGCCGTGACGCCGATCTTCTTCAGGTGATCGATGACCGCGGGGTGGGCGATGCCGCCGTACGTCCCCCGCAGCTCTTCCGGCACGGCCGGGTGCAGCTGCGTGAGACCTTTGACGTGCGCCTCGTAGATGAACGATGACGCGTACGGGGTCTTCGGCTGACGGTCGCCCGCCCAGTCGAAGAAGGGGTTGATGACGATGCCCTTCATCATGTGCGCGGCGGAGTCATCGTTGTTGCGCGAATCCGGGTCGCCGAAGTTGTAGCCGAACAGCGACTGGTGCCCGTCGACCTGGCCCTCGACGGCCTTGGCGTAGGGGTCCAGAAGCAGCTTGCTCGGGTTGAACCGCTTGCCGCTCTTCGGGTCGTAGTCGCCGTGCACGCGGTAGCCGTAGCGCTGGCCGGGCCCGATGGTCGGCAGGTACGCGTGCCAGATGTGTGCGTCCACGTCGATCAGATCGATGCGGGTCTCCTTGCCGCGGTCGCCGAAGAGACACAGCTCGACACGGGTCGCCCCTTCGCTGAAGAGCGCGAAATTCGTTCCGTTGCCGTCGAACGTCGCACCGAGCGGATAGCTCGAACCTGGCCAAGTCTGCACATTGCCTCCATGATGACGCCGACGCCGGAAAAAACCGGCGTCGGCGGCTTTCCACCCTATCGGGCGGCGCAGAGGCCCGATTGGGGCTTGCGTCCAGGTTGATGTGTCAGTTATCGCCGGCGAGGAGCTCGGGGCGTCGCTCGCGCGTGCGCTCCAGCTGCTGTTCCCGACGCCAGCGCGCGATCGCGCCGTGGTTGCCGCTCAGCAGCACCGGGGGCACGTCGAGTCCCCGCCAGGACGCCGGTTTGGTGTACGACGGGTACTCCAGCAGACCGTCCTCGTGGGACTCCTCGAGCAGGCTGGCCGGATTGCCGACCACACCGGGAAGAAGCCGGCCGATGGCCTCGATCATCGCCAGAACGGCGACCTCGCCGCCGTTCAGCACGTAGTCGCCGAGGCTGATCAGCCGTACCCTGCCGAGGGCCGCCGCGTGCGCGAACACCCGCTCGTCGATGCCCTCGTAGCGGCCGCAGCCGAAGATGAGGTGCTGCTCGGCGGCCAGCTCCCGGGCCGTGGCCTGGGTGAACAGCTCGCCCGCGGGCGACGGGAAGATGATGACCGGCCCCGTCCGGGTCGATGAGCCCAGTTCGCCGGTCGCCTCCCCCGTCTCGGTCGCTGAGCTGCTCTCGGTCGCTGAGCGCGTCGAAGCGTCGCCGGCGGTCAGCGCGTCCAGCGCCTCACCCCAAGGCTCGGGCTTCATCACCATGCCGGCGCCGCCGCCATAGGGGGTGTCGTCGACCGTGCGGTGGCGGTCGTGGGTCCACTCGCGCAGATCGTGCGTGCGGATGTCGAGAATGCCGGCGCCTCGCGCCTTGCCCAGGAGCGACATCTCGAGCGGGCCGAAGTACTCGGGGAAGATCGAGACGACGTCGATGAGCATGTCAGGCCTGCGTGGCGTCCTCGGTCGGTGCGGCGACGCCCGCGTCGGTCGTGCCGTCGTGCGGTTCGGCGGCCGCATCCGGCTGCTGAGCCTGCCCCGGTTCCCGAGCCTCATCCGGTCCCTGAGCCTCATCCGGTCCCTGAGCCTCATCCGGTCCCTGAGCCTCATCCGGTCCCTGAGCCTCATCCGGTCCCCGAGCTTCATCCGGTCCCTGAGCTTCATCCGGTCCCTGAGCCTCATCCGGTCCCTGAGCCTCATCCGGTCCCTGAGCCTGTCGAAGGGCGGCATCCGGGTTCTCGTCGTCCTCCGACAGCGGCAGCTCCTCGAAGAGCCCCGGCGGCGGGGTGACGGTGACGCGACCGGCGGCCACATCGACCTCGGGAACGATCGCGGCGACGAACGGCACCATGATCTCTCGATCGCCGCCGGCGCCTGAACCCGCCGAAGGGCGGACGATCAGCAGATCCTGCGCGGGGAAGTGGTCCACGCGGATGACGCGGCCGACGCTCTGCCCGTCCCGCACGACCTCGAGACCGACGAGTTGGTGGTCGTACCAGGCGTCGTCTTCCGGGGCGGTGGACTCGGCATCCTGATCGATCCACAGGATCGCGCGCACGAGAGCCTCGGCGGCCTCGCGGTCATCCACGCCCTCGAAGAAGGCGACGGGGTGCGTGTTCATCCACCGGAACTCCCGCACGGTGATGGACTTGCCGTGCCAGGGGGAGGACTCGGGCACCTGCAGGGTGAAGACGGCCCCCGGTACGAAGCGGCCATCGGGGTCGTCCGTGTACAGCTCCAGCTTGAGCGCGCCCTTCAGCCCGTGGGCCTTGACCAGGCGGCCGACGCGAAGCTGCGTCTTATCGGGAAGGGAAGGGCGCTGGTCGTTCGACACGTCAGTCGTCCGCGACGTCGACGCGCACGCGTCGGCCGTCGGCGAGCGCCGAAACGAGCGTGCGCAGGGCCTTGGCCGTGCGTCCGCCGCGCCCGATCACGCGACCGCGGTCGTCGGGATGCACATGCACCTCGAGGACATCACCGCGGGGCGACGTGGAGGAGTGGATGCGCACTTCGCCCGGGTGATCGACGATCCCCTTGACGATGTGCTCGAGCGCGGCGGCCAGCACGACTATTCGGCGGTTTCGGTGGCGTCGGCGTCAGCCTCGGGCGCCGCGGCCACGGGCTCGGCCTTCTTCTCGGCCTTGGGCTTGAGCACGGCCTTCTTGGCGGCATCCTGCTCGAAAGCCGGCTTGGGCTCGCGGACCTTCACGGTCGAGACGGCGTTCTTGTCGCCCTTGAAGGTGCCCCAGTCGCCGGTGAGCTTCAGCAGCGCGGTGACCTGCTCGGTCGGCTGCGCGCCGACGCTGAGCCAGTACTGCGCACGCTCGGAGTCGACCTCGATGAACGAGGGCTCCTCGGTGGGGTGGTACTTGCCGATCTCCTCGATGACACGACCATCGCGCTTGGTGCGCGAGTCGGCGACGACGATGCGGTAATACGGCGCACGGATCTTGCCCAGGCGCTTGAGACGAATCTTGACAGCCACGATTCTCCAGAATTGTGTGAAAGATGAACGAACCGGTCGCTCGGGGAGTGGGGTGCACACCCGGCGGAAGCTCAAAGGAGGATCCCCGCGTTGGATAGAGGGTCGAGCGGGAGATCCGACCCTCTATTCTTCCATACCGCGGACCAGCCCGCGAACACCCGGCCCTTCCATACCGCGGACCAGCCCGCGAACACCCGGCCCTTCCATAC
>NZ_JBNCMA010000003.1:321322-424474 GCF_049844955.1 Microbacterium sp. DT81.1 | reverse complement strand
CGGACCAGCCCGCGAACACCCGGCCCTTCCATACCGCGGACCAGCCCGCGAACACCCGGCCCTTCCATACCGCGGACCAGCCCGCGAACACCCGGCCCTTCCATACCGCGAACCAGCCCGCGAACACCCGGCCCTGGGGAGACGAGGCGTCGCACATCCCGGCGCACGCCGTCAACCGGACGGTACGCCGGACACCGCGTGCCAAGATGAGCGGATGACGGTGCCCTTCGCGACATCCGCCCGCTCGACAGTCGGAATCGAGTGGGAGATCATGTTGGCCGACGGCGAGACGGGCGACCTGGTGGGCCGGGCTCCCGACATCCTGGAAGCACTGGAGGCGTCCTCGGAACTCGAGCGCCACACGATCACCGGCGAGCTGCTCACCAACACGGTCGAGGTGACGAGCGGGATCGGCGACACGGTCGCCGCGGCCGTAGACGACATCGCCGACGCGATCGCGGCCGTGCGCACCGCGACGAATCCGATCGGCGTCGAGCTGCTCTGCGCCGGGAGTCATCCCTTCGCGCAGTGGTACGAGCAGTCCGTCACCGACAAGACGAGGTACCACAAGCTGATCGAGCGGACCCAGTGGTGGGGCCGCAACATGATGATCTGGGGCATCCACGTGCATGTCGGCGTCGACGACGTCAACAAGGTGTTCCCGATCATCAACGCCCTCGCCGTGTATCTCCCCCATCTGCAGGCACTCTCTGCGGCGAGCCCCTTCTGGGCCGGGGAGCGCACCGGCTACGCGTCGAACCGGGCGCTCGTCTTCCAGCAGCTGCCGACGGCGGGTCTGCCGTGGCCTCTGCAGTCGTGGTCGGAGTTCGAGGGGTACCTCGACGACATGGTCCGCACCGGGGTGATGGCCGACGCATCCGAGGTGCGCTGGGACATCCGCCCGGCGCCTCGTTGGGGCACCATCGAGGTGCGTGCGTGCGACGGGATGTCGACCCTGCCCGAGCTCGCCGCGGTCGCCTCGCTCGTGCAGGTGCTCGTGGAGCACTTCAGCCGCGAGCTCGACGAAGGACGCGAGCTGACGTCCCTGCAGCCGTGGTTCGTGCGCGAGAACAAGTGGCGCGCGGCCCGGTATGGGCTGGATGCGCGGATCATCATCGACCCCTCAGGGCGTGAGGTGATGGTGACGGACCACATCCGCGAGACGATGGAGCGCCTCGCCCCGATCGCGGTGCAGCTCAAGTGCGCCCGCGAGTTCGCGGGGACGGAGACGATCCTCGCCGAAGGCGCGAGCTACGCCCGGCAGGTGCGGGTGGCGGATGCCGCGGACGGCGATCTGCGGGAGGTCGTGCGTCACCTCATCCGCGAGTTCCGCTCTGGTCCGACGCTCCGCGACCACCTGGCCTCCCTCGCCGAGTAGCGCCGCGGGGCGCCGGTGCGCCGCGGGGCGCCGGTGCGCGGTCGCGCGGTCTGTGCGTCGCGTCAGGAGATGTGCACCAGAACAGGCTGATTCTTCCGGAAGCGTCCTGATCTCGAGCCACTGGCCTGAGCTGACGCTCGACGAGGTCATGCGGCGCGGTGGCGACCTTGCGCGATCGCCGTGAGCACCGTTGCTTCGACGTACTCCCAGTCGAAGAGCACCTGCGCGTAGTCGAACCGCAGCACCGTATAGCCCATCAGGACAAGTCTCGCGTCCCCGCGGATGTCCTGACGCCGCTGAACCTGCTCGAGGTGGTGGGCGCCGTCGATCTGGATCGCGAGTCGATCGCCGACGAGGAGGTCGAGCGGATGCCCGTCGACCCAGACCTGCTGACGTACCGCGACGCCGAATGGTGCGAGCCGCGTCGCCATATGGGTCTCCAGTCCTGAGTCGGAGAGCGCGGACGCGGCTTCCGCCAGTTGCCGCGCCGCACTGCTTCTCCAACCGACACGGGTAAGAGCGCCGCTCGTGACAAGCCCCTTGTTGAGGGCCGATTCCCATACGGTGAGGGCGTCCAGTCGCGGCAAACACTGCGCGGTGTGGAAGAGGGCATTGATCAACGGCTGCTCAGCGGTGCGGGGACGCACCGGCACGGGAGGCGAAGACCAGTGGATGATGGCATCCGCCTTCGTGAAGCGTGAGGCGTTCGGCGCTACGGAAACGTGCACGGCGGTGCCGCTCGGTACCCACAGTCCCGCCCGCTTGGCCGCGCTCACGCACGTCAATCGGCCGCCGCACGAGACGGCGAGCAGCCGACCCCGATCGACCGACGGGGCGACGAGCCACACCCGGCGCACCCGGCGCAGGAGATCGGCACCGACTGCCTCATCGATGTCGCGGCGTGAGAAACCGGCATCCCGCGCTTCCGCCCCGTGCGCGAGACCACCCCGTGCGGTCACCCACTCCCGAACAGCCTTCGCCCGTGCCATCCGACAAGCCTGCTGGCCATATCCCGACCCCAAGCGCACACCGCGAGAGTGCGTGCCGACGATGCGGCTCATCCCCGCTGTGGAGGAGGCGCCGATTGCTCGTCCCCGCTGTGGAGGAGACGCCGATTACACATCACCGCCGTGCACGACCTCAGGCAATGTGCGCCGATTCAGGCCCATTCGGCGGATATCCACCTGATCCGGTGCATAACTCCTGATCCGGCGCACGCGTCACGCTCGAGGGTTGCCGTCCGGACTCGTGCGGGTGCTGTGCACGAGATTAGGTGTTGAGCGCCGGATCAGGCCGATGGACTCGTATCCCGCCTGATCCGAAGCCAGCGGCCCGAGCCGAGCGAAGCACTCAGCCCTTGCCGAAGAGCTTCTGGATCTCCGCGAGGTCGGCCTCGCTGGGTGCCCCCGTGCCCTTGGCGCCGAGCCCGAAGCCCGAGCCGGTCGGGGCGACCGGTGCCGCGGCGAGGCCGGCGTTCTCGGCCGCGCGCTTCGCGGGATTGCCCGAGCGCGAACCCACCTGCTTCGGAGCCTGCTTGTTCCGCTTGCCGCCGCCGTGCGCGCCGGGCATGGGGCCCATGCCGGGGATCTGCGGCACGCCGCCCTTCGCGACCGTCTTCATCATCTTCGCGGCCTGGTCGAAGCGCTGCACCAGCCCGTTGACGTCTGTCACCGTCATCCCGGAGCCGCGCGCGATGCGCAGGCGCCGCGAGCCGTTGAGCACCTTGGGGTTGCGTCGCTCCCCCGGGGTCATCGAGCGGATGATCGCCTCGGTGCGGTCGATCTCCTTCTCGTCGAAGTCCTCGAGCTGCTGCTTCATCTGGCCCATGCCCGGCAGCATGCCGAGCATCTTCTTCATCGAGCCCATCTTCTTGAGCTGCTGCATCTGCTCGAGGAAGTCCTCCAGCGTGAAGCTGTCGGTCGCGAACTTCTCCGCGACCTTGCGGGCCTCCTCCTCATCGAACGCGGACTGCGCCTGCTCGATGAGGGTGAGGATGTCGCCGAGGTCCAGGATGCGGGAGGCCATGCGGTCGGGGTAAAAGGGCTCGAGGTCATCGAGTCCCTCACCCGTCGACGCGAAGATGATCGGACGTCCGGTGACCGAAGCGACCGACAGTGCCGCACCACCGCGGGCGTCGCCGTCGAGCTTGGAGAGCACGACGCCGGTGAAATCGACGCCCTCCTGGAACGCCTTCGCCGTGTTGACGGCATCCTGACCGATCATCGCGTCGATGACGAACAGCACCTCGTCGGGGTTCGTGACGCGGCGGATGTCGGATGCCTGCTTCATCAGCTCGGCGTCGACGCCGAGCCGGCCGGCCGTGTCGATGATGACGACGTCGTGCTGCTGGCGGGTCGCGTACGCGACGCCGTCGCGCGCCACGAGCACCGGATCCCCGACGCCGTTGCCCGGCTCCGGCGCGTAGATCGCCGCACCGGCCTGGGCGGCCACGACCTGCAGCTGGTTCACGGCGTTCGGGCGCTGGAGATCCGCCGCGACGAGGATCGGCGTGTGGCCGTCCTTCTCGAGCATCTTCGCGAGCTTGCCGGCGAAGGTCGTCTTGCCGGATCCCTGCAGTCCCGCGAGCATGATGACGGTCGGCGGGTTCTTGGCGAACTGCAGGCGGCGCTGCTGGCCGCCGAGAATGGCGACGAGCTCCTCGTTGACGATCTGAACGACCTGCTGTGCGGGGTTGAGGGCTCTGTTCACCTCGTCGCCCAGCGCGCGTTCACGCACCTTGGCGGTGAACTCCTTGACGACCGGAAGCGCGACGTCGGCATCGAGCAGCGCTCGGCGGATCTCGCGGACCGTGCCGTCCACGTCGGCGGGGGTGAGCTGCCCCTTCTTGCGGAGGTTGCGGAACGTCTCGGTGAGCCGGTCGGAGAGGGTGCCGAAGGTAGCCATGGTGGATCCAAGTTTACGCGAGCGGATGCCGCGGCACGGCGCCGCCGGGCGGCGCCACGCCCCGGCGGCACGGGTTTCTGCAGGCGCACCGGGCCTCAGGCCGGCCCGAGCTCCTGGAAGAGCGTCAGCTGCAGGTCGGCGGGGCCTCGCAGCCGGGCGTTCAGCGACCGCCACGGCGTCTCGCGAGCGGATGCCTCGATGACGGCTCCGCCTGCGACCAGCCGCTCGGCCACTCCCGCGGTGTCCCCCACCTCGAGAGCCACGCGGATGCGATCGCTCGCCACGCCGTCCGTCTCGACGCGGTCGATGAACGCGACCTGAGCCGGGTTTGCCAGCTCGAGGGTCGCGCGCCCCGCGTCGAGGATGGCGACGCGCGCCCCGCCCTCCTCTTCATAGGCCTCGGCCTCGACCATTCCCAGCACGTCGCGGTAGAACGCGAGGGTTGTGTCGAAATCGGGCGCCTGCACCACCACGCGCAGCTGACGCACGGATCCCGCTGCGCCAAGCGGCGCCGCGTCGAGCGCCTCCGCCACAAGAGGTGCGAGGTCCGCACGACCGGCGCCGGCGAGCGCCCACTCCCACACGGCGGCGAGCACGGCCCCGGCCGCGGCCGCGCCCCCCACCTCGGCGCGCAGGCGCGCCACGCCGTCGCGCTGCGCGCGGTCGGCGACGGCCCGGGCGAGTCTCGCCTGCCGCATCGCCCTTTCGCGCTGGAGCTCGTCATCGAGGCCCATGACGTCGGCGTTCGCGACGGCCAGCGCAAGGCTGTCGGGCGCGAAGTCGTCGGCGATCGCCGTGAGGATGTACCGGGTCGAGGCGTCGCCGACCGCGAGTGCGGCTATCGCGGCATCCGCTCGCTCGTCGAAGGCCGCCCAGAGGATGTCCCCCTTCGACGAGAAGTAATTGAAGAAGCTCGAACGGCTCACGCCCGCCCGCGTGGCGATCTCCGCGATGGATGTCGCCTCGTACCCCTGCTCGAGGAAGAGCTCGCACGCGGCCTCGGCGAGCGTCTCGCGGGAAGAGGCGCGGGGGCGACCGGCCTTGGGATCGACCGTCATGCAACCACCTTAGGTGCACGCCTGTGAGGCGCAACGGGCGTATTGTTGCACTCGATCCAAGAACACCCACGAGGAACGAGGACGCGCATGCTCGACATCGTCAACGCGGGGATGTCCCCCGCCTATGTGCCGTACCTCGAGGGGTGGGAGCTGCAGAGGCGCATCCACTCCGGCGTGGTATCCGGGGAACGCGCCGACACGCTGATCGTGCTCGAGCACGAGGCGGTGTACACCGCCGGCAAGCGCACCGAACCCCAGGAGCGCCCGGCCGACGGCACCCCGGTGATCGACGTCGACCGCGGTGGGAAGATCACGTGGCACGGGCCCGGTCAGCTGGTCGGGTATCCGATCGTGCGACTGCCCGAGCCGATGGATGTCGTCGCCCACGTCCGCCGCCTCGAGGGGCTGCTCATCGACGCGCTGCGCGATCGCGGCGTGGACGGATACCGGGTCGAGGGCCGGAGCGGCGTGTGGGTGCGGCGCCCGCTGTCCGAGGACAAGGTCGCCGCCATCGGGGTGCGGGTGCAGAACGGCGTGACCATGCACGGCTTCGCGGTCAACTGCAACAACTCGCTCGCGGGGTTCCGCGGCATCATCCCGTGCGGCATCACCGATGCCGGCGTCACGACGGTGAGCGAGGTGGTGGGGGCGGATGTCTCCCCCGCCGGCATCCTCGACTCGGTGCTCCGCGTGTTCGAGGCCGAGTACGCGGGGGTGCCCGCGTGAGCGACTGCGGGCCGGCGGGCGGGTCCGCGCACGACTCCGGGTCGGCGCACGATCGCGCCGGCGCTTCGGGCGCGAACGCTGCCACGGCTCCTGCGGGTCGCAAGCTGCTGCGGCTCGAGATCCGCAACGCCGAGACCCCGATCGAGCGCAAGCCCGAATGGATCCGCACGAAGGCCAAGATGGGCCCGGAGTACACGCAGCTGCAGCATCTCGTCAAAGACGAAGGTCTGCACACGGTGTGCCAGGAAGCAGGCTGCCCCAACATCTTCGAGTGCTGGGAGGACCGCGAGGCGACCTTCCTCATCGGCGGATCCCAGTGCACACGCCGCTGCGACTTCTGTCAGATCGACACGGGCAAGCCGGCCGACTACGACATCGACGAGCCCCGGCGCGTCGCCGAGAGCGTCCAGCGGATGAACCTGCGCTACGCGACCGTGACCGGTGTGGCCCGTGACGACCTGCCCGACGAGGGCGCGTGGCTGCACGCCGAGACGGTGCGGCGCATCCACGCCGAGAACCCCGCGACCGGCGTGGAGATCCTCGCGACCGACTTCTCCGGCAACCCGACGCTGCTGCGCGAGGTGTTCGAGTCGCGACCGGAGGTCTTCGCCCACAACGTGGAGACGGTGCCCCGCATCTTCAAGCGCATCCGGCCGGCGTTCCGGTACGAGCGGTCGCTCGATGTCCTCACGCAGGCACGCGACTTCGGGCTGATCACGAAGTCCAACCTCATCCTGGGCATGGGCGAAGAGCCCGAAGAGGTCGTGCAAGCGCTGCAGGACCTGCATGACGCCGGTACGGACATCATCACGATCACGCAGTACCTGCGACCCACGCCGCGGCACCTGCCGGTGGCGCGCTGGGTGAAGCCGGACGAGTTCGTGGGATTCAAGGAGGAGGCGGAGCGGATCGGGTTCCTCGGGGTGCTCGCGGGACCCCTCGTGCGGTCGTCCTACCGCGCGGGCCGTCTGTGGGCGCAGTCGATGCTGTCGAAGGGACGGGAGATCCCGCCGCACTTGGCGCACATCGCTGAGAGCGCCGACCTGGGGTTCGCGCAGGCGGTGTGACGTACGGCGGATCCTCGAGCCGCGGTGGCTGAGCCCCTCGAAGCGTGGTCCCTGAGCCTGTCAAGGGTCAGGGCAGGGGCCAGATGTACGGCAGGTCGTCGGCGATGTCTCCGAACTTCGGGCCGTAGAACTCGCGATCCTTGCGCAGCAGGTTGGAGCGGTGCGCGAGGTGGAAGTCCGGATCGCCGAGCCACGGCGGCATCTCGAGCTCATCCTGCGGCACGCCATCGACCTCCGGGGCGAACTCCAGCAGCTGCGGTCGCACGGTGTCAGCCCGTCCGAGCGCCGTCCAGGCATCCGTCATCGCCAGCCCATACGACACGAGCGCCGGGAGATATCCGCCCCACATCTTCGCCGCCGGATGGTGCCGCCACCCATACGTCGGGATGGTGTTCGCCCGCAGGAGCTGCAAGGTCTCGACGCGCTGCTTGCCGAGCCGCACGGGGTCGAGCACCTCAGCGGAGCGCGCGAACGAGGGGTACGGCAGGAACGTCTGCATCGCGCGCGTACCGTTCTCGGGTCCCTGAACCTGTACAGCGGCTTCAGTCGGCGCTGGTGACAGACTGCACCGAGCCGTCGGAGGCCAGGTTGACCAGCAGCACGTCGTCCGTCGCATCCGGGTCCAGCGCATACTCCAGCACGGCGAACGGATCGTTGCCGCCGTGTTCGTCGGCGAGGATCGTCATGCTCATCAGCTGCAGCGAGCGGATGATGTCCACGCTGATGTCGCCGCTGTTGTCCAGCAGCAGCTCCTCGAGCTCGTCGCCGAGGGTCGCCTGCTGCTGCAGGATGTACTCCGTCACCTCGCTGGTGCGGTCGTCGGTCTCGGCGAGCATCGCGTCACGGGCCGTTGAATCGATGGCCTCGAGGGATGAGACCATGGCGGCCGCGACATCCAGAGCGTCTTCGGACACGTCGTCCTGATCGGGCGCGGTCAGATCGACGGTGACCGACTGGTCGCCGAGATCGACGTTCTCCGACCAGAAGATCGACCCGTCCGGTCCGGACTCCAGAAGCCCGAAGAAATCGTGCTCGATCGCCATACGGCTATGAAACCAGGGTGTAGGCGTGGGCGGTAGCCCGAACGGACTTCGACACGCGGAGAATGACCACGGATACGCGCATAACCGGGATCATTCGACCAGGGATGCCGCGAAGACGTGCGGCGTGAAACCGGTGAGGTCGCCGATTCCCTCGCCCTGGCCGAGGAGCTTGACGGGGATGCCGGTGCGCTCCTGCACGGCCAGCACGAACCCGCCCTTCGCGGATCCGTCGAGCTTCGTGATCACGAGGCCGGTGACCCCCGCGTGCTCGAGGAAGGCCTGGGCCTGCATGACGCCGTTCTGGCCCGTGGTGGCGTCGAGCACGAGCAGCACCTCGCTGATCGGCGCCTGCTTCTCGATCACCCGGCGGATCTTGGTCAGCTCGTCCATCAGCCCGCCCTTGGTGTGCAGGCGGCCGGCGGTGTCGACGAGCACGATCTCGGTGGCGGTGCGCTTGGCATACTCGATGGTCTGGAAGGCGACGGATGCCGGGTCCTGGCCCTCCTGCTGCGGGCGGACGATCGCCGCTCCCCCTCGTTCGGCCCAGGTCGCGAGCTGGTCCACGGCCGCCGCCCGGAACGTGTCGGCTGCGCCGACCACCACCGTGCGCCCATAGCGCTGCAGGAACTTCGCGAACTTGCCGATCGTCGTGGTCTTGCCGACGCCGTTCACGCCGACGACCAGCACAACGGCCGGTCGCTCGGTGAGCCGCAGCGTCGTGTCGAACTTCGCGAAGTGCTCCTCGAGCGTCTCCTTCAGCATGCGCCGCAGGTCTTTGGGGTCGGTCGTGCGGTAGCGCTCGACCTTCTCGCGGAGCTCGTCCACGATCCGCTCGGTGATGTCGGGCCCGAAGTCGGCGGTGATCAGCGCGGTCTCGAGGTCATCCCAGGTCGTCTCGTCGATGGTGGGTTTGACGAACATGCCGCGCAGTGCGCGGCCGAGCGACCAGGAGTTCTCCGCCATGCCTCCAGCCTACGGGGCGCCCCGCGGCCGCCGCCCTCCCCGCCGTCCCCCGGCTCCTGAGCGAGCGCCTCCTCCCCGGCCCCTGAGCGAGCGCCTCCTCCCCCGGTCCTGAGCCAGCGCCTCCTCCCCCGGTCCCTGAGCGAGCGCCTCCTCCCCCGGTCCCTGAGCGGGCGAAGCGAGACGAAGGGCCGTGAACGACCGGGGATCAGTGCATGCGGCACCCGCCTGTCGCGCGGCAGTTTCCTGCAGAGGCTGCACCTATTGATGGCGCGCGTTCAGAGAAGTGCAGCGCGAGCGCACCCATGCATCGGGTGGCGGAGGCTTCGTCTCGCTGCGCTCGCTCAACGACCGGGGGATCCCGTGAGGATCGGGCGTCAGACCGGTACGCGGTCGCCGACGCGCTGGCCGACGACGGCCGAGACGCCGTCCTGGCGCATCGAGACACCGTAGAGCGCGTCGGCGATCTCCATCGTGCGCTTCTGGTGCGTGATGACGATGAGCTGGCTGCTCTCGCGGAGCTGCTCGAACACCCCGAGCAGCCGGCCCAGGTTCGCGTCATCGAGCGCCGCCTCCACCTCGTCGAGGATGTAGAAGGGGCTCGGACGGGCCTTGAAGATCGCCGTGAGCAGTGCGACCGCGGCCAGCGATCGCTCGCCTCCGGAGAGCAGCGAAAGCCGCTCGATCTTCTTCCCGACCGGTCGCACCGAGACCTCGATGCCCGTCGTCAGCATGTTCTCGGGATCGGTCAGCGAGATGCTGCCCGTTCCACCGGGGAACAGCACCGGGAAGACTTCGGCGAAGGCGGCCTTCGTGTCTTCGAAGGCCGCCGAGAAGATGATCTGCATCCTCTCGTCGAGCTCCCCGATGATCGTCATCAGGTCCTTGCGGGTCTGCGTGAGATCGGCGAGCTGCTCGGTGAGGAAGGCGTGCCTCTGCTCCAGAGCGGCGTACTCCTCGAGCGCCAGCGGATTCACCCGGCCGAGTTGGCCGAGCTTCCGCTCGGCGTCCTGCAGTCGGCGCTGCTGCATGCGGCGATCGAACGGGACGGATGCCGGGTGACCGTCGCCCTCTTCGACACCATCGCGAGGAACCTCCTGATCCGGTCCATATTCCGAAACAAGAATATCTTCGTCGAGACCCAGCTCGGAGCCGACGCGTTCGAGCAGCCCGTGCACATGCAGTCGCTTCTCGTGGATCTGCAGCTCGAGGCCGTGCACGCTCTCGGTGAGCCCCGCGAGTCGCTCCCGCATCCCAGCTTCCTGCCCGCGGAGCTCCGTGAGCTCGGCGGTCACGGCGGACCGCTCGGACTCGGCGGTCCTCAGCGCAAGCCGAGCCTCGGCGACCGATCGGTCCACCGAATCGAGGAGGTGAGGAAGCTCCGCCACGACGCCGGCCGCCGCATCCCTCTGCGCCCGGCGGATCACGGCGCGCCGCGCCGCCTGAGCGGCGGCCTCCCGCTCGCGTTCCCGCTGGCGCTCGAGCCCTGTCGCCCGCGCATCGCCGGCCCGAACGCGCTCCCGCAGCGTCTCGACGTCGAGCCGGGCCCGCATCTCGCCTTCGCGTGCTGCGTCGAGCGCGGCGAGCATCTCATCTCGCGCCGATGCGTCGAGCATCGGTCGTGGCGCTTCGAGCGCGGTGTTCAGTTCAGCGGAGGCCGCGCGCGCCGCGCCTTCGGCATCCGCCACTGCACCCTGCGCCTGCGCGAGCCCGGCGGCCAGCCGCTCGCACTCGGCGAGAACCGCCTCGTGCCGCACGGTCACGCGGTTCACCTGCTCAGCATGGGCGGCGAGTGCGGCGTCGTGCTCTCGCAACGTCGTCAGCGCGGCCTTCGCCCGCTGCCGAGCCGTCTCGAGGTCGCGCACGCGGTCTCCACGAGCCTCTCGCAGCGAATCGACGATGACCCGGACCTCCGCGAGGCGCTCGTATGCGGCTTCCCGCTCCGCGACGAGTTCGAGGCGCGAGCGCTCTCCACCCAACCCCGCCCGCAGCGTGTGCTCGGTGTACACCTCGCCGGCCCGCGTCACCAGCGTCACCGGACCGCCGAGGCCGGCATCGGTCAACGCCGGGGCGGCACCGGCGGCCGTCTCGAGGTCGTCGGCGACCGCGACGAAGGACAGCACACCGAGCAGCCCCTCGGGTCCCCGAACGACATCGCGTGCCGCGACGATCCCCGGAATGTCCGGGAATCCGGGGCGCATGGCGCCGGCCTCCGCGATCACCATGTCGACGACACCCATGTTCCCGTCGCGGGCGTCGCCGGCGACGCGCAGGGCGTCCTCCCGTGTCTCGACGAGCAGCCCCTCGGCAAACGAGCCGAGAACGGCCGCGATCGCCGCCTCGTACCCCGCCGTCACCTGCACCGCGTCGCCGACGATGCCCCGGATACCCGGCCCGCCGGCCGCGACGAGCGCCGCGGCACCGTTCGTGATGTCGAGGGCGCTGCCGAGCGCAGCCCCCTTCGCGGTCAGGGCGTCGGCCTCGCGCTCCGCGGCGTGCAGGCGTTCGCGCAGCGCTTCGACGTCCGCCTCGGTGGTGCCGACCTCCCGCTGCGCGGCTTCGTACGCCGCCGCGTGCTCTGCGGCCGACCCTTCGGGTGCGAGCGACGGGTCGAGCCCCGCCAGCGCCTGCTCGGCTTCGGCGCGGCGCGCGTTCGCGGCATCCAGCGCGTTCTGCTGTCGAAGTACGCCGCCCCGAACGGCAGCGAGAGCGGATGCCGCAGCCTCGGCTCGGCCGCGCAGTGCCGTGAGGCGCATGTCATGCGCCGACACCAGAGCGCTCTGCGCGGCGATGTCGGTGTCCAGCGCATCGAGTTCGGCGCGTGCGCGGACGACCTCCCTGGATGCGGCAAGTGCGGCGTCGTGGGCGTCGCCGAGCCCCTGGGAGATCAGCTGGATCTCTGCGCGCGCCTCGTCGATCATCGCCTGGGTGACGGTCACACCGCTGCCGACGGCCTCGTCGTCGGCTCCCAGCAGCGCGAGCCGCTGATTCGCGAGGGTGAACAGGCCGCGCAGACGCTCCTGCACCTGCTCCAGCGCGAACGACACCCGCCGTGCCTCGTCGACGACCTCGGACCCCTGCTCCCGCTCGAGTCCCTCGATGCGCGCCCGCAGGTTCGCCGACTGATCCTGCAGGACCATCCGCTCGGTGTGCCGCTCCCGTTCGGAGCGCGCGTGATCCGCCAGAGCCGCACGCAGCGCGACGACCTCGTCGGCGAGCAGGCGTGCCTTCGCATCGCGCACGATCGCCGCGATCGTCGCCGCCTCTCGGGCGATCTCGGCCTGCCGGCCGAGTGGCTTCAGCTGCCGGCGGATCTCTCCCGCGAGGTCGCTGAGGCGCGTGAGGTTGGTCTCCATCGCCTCCAGCTTGCGGAGGGTCTTCTCCTTGCGGCGGCGGTGCTTCAGGATGCCGGCGGCCTCTTCGATGAACCCCCGTCGGTCCTCCGGCGACGCCTGCAGCACGGTGTCGAGCCGTCCCTGACCGACGATGACGTGCATTTCGCGGCCGAGCCCCGAGTCGGACAGAAGCTCCTGCACATCGAGCAGCCGGCACACGTCCCCGTTGATCGCGTACTCACTGGCGCCATTGCGGAACAGGGTCCGGCTGATGGTGACCTCGGCGTACTCGATCGGCAGGGCGCCGTCGGCGTTGTCGATCGTGAGCTGCACTTCGGCGCGGCCGAGTGGTCCCCGCGTCGCCGTTCCGGCGAAGATGACGTCTTCCATCTTGCCGCCACGCAGCGTCTTGGCCCCCTGCTCGCCCATCACCCAGGCGAGAGCGTCGACTACGTTCGATTTTCCGGATCCGTTCGGCCCGACGATGCAGGTGACCCCGGGCTCGAAGGCGAACGTCGTCGGCTGCGCGAACGACTTGAACCCTTTGAGCGTGACGCTCTTCAGGTGCATAAACGCGCCTCCCGGCCATGCTCGTTGACAGCCATACGCTACCCGACCGCACCCGCCGCGCCGTCGCCGCAACGCCCGGGCGTCGATCATTTCTGGGAATTCGCTTGACGTGGGTATCTGGAGCGCGCTAACGTCACTCTTCGCGTCTGAAGTCGAAAGGAGGTCACCATGATGATGCACATCAACAAGTCCGGCACTGCGCCGATTGCACTCGCGCCCTTCGGCGGAGTCGCTTGCTCCGTGGTGGCCGTTTCCTTCGGCGCCTTCACGCCCGCCGCCCGCTAGGCGCCGCCGGGGAGGACTCTGCCCTCGGGCAGGACGTCCCGCCGCCGATCGCTCGATCACTCCGATCGATGAGATCCGCCGCCCCTTCGAGCGCCCTCCCGTCGGCGCGTGGCCTCTTCGGCATGCGTGCGACATCGCCACCAGGCGAACCTCCACCCAACCCTTCTTCTGAAAAGAGACACGACCACCATGCACGACACCTTGTCGCCCGTCCGATCTCCGAATCGAGACAGGTCCGAGTTCACCGTCCCGGCTCTGCCGGCAACCGGCGCACGCCCTTCGCTCGCCGACCGCGTCTTCCTGCGCGTCGGCCTGTGGCTGCTGCTCCGGAGCACGCGCAGCGTTCAGCGGAACGCCGCGCACGAATCCCACCACCTGCGCCGTGCCAACGAGCGAGCCCGCCTCGCCCGCGAGCAGGCCGCCTTGCGGCGGAACCTCCTGTCCACGGTGCACGCGTGACCGGTGCGTGACCCGGGGTCCTCATCCGACCCCGGGTCATCCCCGGACCAACGTGGCCACACCCACCCCGACACCGCCGTCGCCCAGACGCAACAGAGAGAACACCATGAATCTCACGCTCACCGGACTCGAGTTCCGGCCGCTGAACGTTCCATCGACCATCGACGGCGACGATGCCGCCGACTTCCGCGCGATGGTCGACGTGCGCAACGTCATCTACCGGGATATCTCCGGGCATGACGACCACTTCATCACCGCCGCGGAGCTGCTCCCCCACTACTCGCCGAACGACTACGAGCGACGCCTCTCCTGGCTCGTGCTGGTCGACGACCGGCCCGTCGGCCGCGTGGGCCTCGACCTGCCGATCGAGGACGATTCGAAGGTCGCCTTCGTGCTGATCGAACTGCTCCGGGATGTCTGGGGACAGGGGATCGGCACGGCGGCGCTCCAACTGGTCGAGAAGGTCGCGCGCGAGAACGGCCGCTCCGTGCTGCAGTCATGGGCCGAGCACCCGGACGGGCCTGGGCGCCGCCTAGAGCCGCCGACCGGGTTCGGCAGCATCCCGGCGGACGACCACGCCGCGCGGTGGTTCGTCGCCAACGGATTCACGCTCGAGCAGATCGAGCGCAACAGCGCGTTCGACCTGCGAGGGTCGTTCGAGGGAGTGCAGAAGCTGCTCGAGCACGCACGCGCAGCATCCGCCGGCTATCGCGTGGTGCAGTGGTTCGCACCGACGCCACCGGAGTTCGTCGAGGGCTACGCGTGGATGAAGTCGCGCATGGTCACGGACGCACCGGCGGCAGCGCTCGAGTTCGACGAGGAGACCTGGGATGCCGGGCGCATCGCCATCCACGACGCGCGGTACACCTCGGCGGGTCGCACGCTGCACGTCACCGCCGCCCAGCACATCGAGACGGGTGAGCTCTGCGCATTCAACGAGCTCGTCGTCGGCGTGGACAAGACCGAGGCGTCGCACCAGGAGGACACCCTGGTGCTGAAGGCGCACCGCGGTCACAAGCTCGGAATGCTCGTCAAATGCGAGAACCTGCTCGCGTGGCGGGACGTCGCCCCTGAATCTCCCCGCGTCATCACGTACAACGCCGAAGAGAATCGCCCCATGCTCGACATCAACGAGGCCATCGGCTTCGTTCCGATCGCCTACAACGGCGCCTGGAAGAAGGTTCTGCCATGACGAACTCGACGTTGACCGAGCTTCGCATCGTCCCGCTCGTCGTGCCCGAGACGCTGGAGGGGCCGGATGCGCGTCCGTTCGTCGAGCTCGCCGAGCTCGACAACCTGGTGTGCCGGCACGAGGCCGGCCACGACTACTTCGACCACCTTCCCTCGGAGGTCCTGCCGTCCTGGCAGGACCAGACCGATAGCACCCGGCTCGGCTACCTCGCGTACAGCGGCAGGAAGCTCGTCGGCGCGGTGACGATCACGATCCCGACGGAGGAGGGCGGCAGAACACTCGACTTCGATGCATTCGTGCACCCGGGTCATCGGGGCGAAGGCATCGGGGACGCGCTGCTCGACACGGTGGAGCGGGTGGCGGCGGAACGCGGACGCTCGGTCGCCCACACCTGGACGCTGCACCGCGGCGACTCGACCGGCGAGAAGCTCATGGCCCCGACGGGCTTCGGCGGCATCCCGGCGACGGACCCCCAGACGGAGCTGTTCCTTCGTCGCGGCTACACGTTCGAGCAGACGGAGCGCAACAGCGTCTTCGACCTGCGCGGATCGTTCGAGAAGGCCGATCGCCTTCTCGCCGAGGCGCGCGAGAAGGCCGGCGCCGATTACCGCGTGGTGACCTGGAACCTGCCGACGCCTGCCGAGTACGCCGAGGGGTACGCGTACGTCATCTCCCGCATGGCGACCGATGTGCCGAGCGGCGCAATGGTGTTCGACGAGGAGACGTGGGATGCGGCGCGCATCGCCCGCCGGGACGAACGGCTGCTCAAGGGTGGTCAGACGATCTCCGTCGCCGCGGCGCAGCACGTGCCGTCGGGGCGGATCGTCGCGTACAACGAGTTGGTGATCGGCCCAGACCACAGCGGACCGACCCATCAGTACGGCACCCTGGTGCTCGAGGAGCATCGCGGTCACCGCCTCGGAATGCTCGTCAAGGGTGAGAATCTGCGCCGCTGGCGCGACCTCGTGCCCGAGTCGCCACGCGTCTCGACGTTCAACGCGGAGGAGAATCGCCCCATGCTCGACATCAACGAGGCGCTCGGATTTGTACCGGCCTCCTACGCCGGGGCGTGGAAGAAGGTGATGGATGCCTGAAACCACGGTGATCACGCGGATACGGATCCCCGCCGACGGCGAGGCTCCGGAGTCCGATGATCTGACGCAGCTCATCGGGCTCCGGAACGCCGATATGCGCCGCGTCCGCGGAAACGACGAGCATTCGCTCACCGTCGAGCAGGCGCCGCCGTTCTGGCGCGAGCAGTCCGACAGACGTCAGCTGTTCCACCTGGGGGCCTGGGCGGTGCCGCTGTGGCGTCGGGCTCGGTCGATCTCCCGCTCGAGCCGGGCGATCAACCGCGGGCCTCAACGTCCGGGTCGCACACGAACGGTGGGGCCGGGGTACCGGCTCGGCGATGCTCGCGCACCTCGAAGCTCTCGCTCACGGTCGATACGTCCACCCCCGCGCTGACCCACCAGAACGACACACCCGTGCTCCGCGAGCACCGCGGGCATCGGCTCGGGCTGCTGGTGAAGTGCGAGACCCTGCTGCGATGGCTCGAGGTCGTTCCCGGGGCGGAGCGCATCGAGACCTTCAACGCCGAGGAGAACCGTCCCATGCTCGATATCTACGAGGCGATGGGCTTCGCGCCGGTGCTGCACGCCGGCGAGTGGCGGAAGCGCCTCGCCTGATCAGGCCGCGCGCGGCATCCGCTGGCAGTACGGACAGTAGTGACTCGACCTGTTCATGAACGACACGCGCACGACCGGCCGTCCGCACCGGGGACACGGCTGACCCCCTCGCCCGTAGGCGTTCAGGCTGTGGGCGAAGTACCCCGCCTGACCGTTGACGTTCACGTACTGGGCGTCGAAACTCGTGCCCCCCTCCGCGAGGGCCTTGTGCAGCACCGCGCGCACCTCGGCGAGCAGCCGGTTGACGGCGCGGGTCGACAGCGCGCGCGCCGGCGTCTCCGGGTGGATGCGCGCCGCCCAGAGTGCCTCGTCGGCGTAGATGTTGCCGACCCCGCTGATCACGTTCTGATCGAGCAGCACCCGCTTGATCGCCGAGTCCTTTCGTCGGAGGAGCGAGCGGAACCTCGTGTCGAGGAACGCGGGGTCCAGCGGGTCTCGGGCGATATGCGCGACCTGGCTCGGCACCAGTGGTTCCTCGGTTCCGAGGCCGCCGGCGGCGCCGTCGAGAGTGGGCACCAGGATGTCGATGGTGAGCGACCCGAAGGTGCGCTGATCGGCGAAGACCACGGCGAGCTCCCCGTGGGACGGATGCTCGATCGTCAGGCGAACGCGCTCGTGGCGCTCCTGCGGAGCGCCCGGATCCCGAAGCAGCAGCTGCCCGCTCATGCCCAGGTGCGCGACGAGCCCCTGCGGCAGCGAAGCCTCTTCGGCTTCGGGGCGGCCGCCGAGCGGCATCCACAGGAACTTGCCTCGTCGAGCCGCGCCGACGATCCGCCGGCCATCGAGTGCCGCCTCGAACTCGGCGGATGATCCCGCGAACCTCGTCAGCGCGCGAGGATCGAACGCCTGCACGCCCGTGATGAGGGCGCCGGTCACGGCAGGGGCGAGGCCCGCGCGCACGACCTCGACTTCGGGGAGTTCAGGCACTCTCGCCGAGCTCGTGCCATGCCCGAAGCGCCGCGGCCATCTCGGCCGACTTCTTGCTGCTGCCGGTGCCCTGAGTGAGCACCTCGCCGACGCGGACGGTCGCGGTGAAGAGCCGATCGTGATCCGGGCCGGTGGACTCGACGGAGTAGACGGGCGGTGCGGCACCGACCCTGGCCGCGAGTTCTTGAAGGCTCGTCTTCGGGTCCATCGCAGCGCCGTAGCGCTCGGGGTCCGCGAGCAGCGGCTCGGTGAGCCTCAGCACGAGCGCCGTCGCCGCCTCGGGACCCACCGAGAGATAGGTGGCCCCGATCACGGCCTCCATGGTGTCCGCGAGGATCGAGTCCTTGTCGCGTCCGCCGGTCTGCTCTTCGCCGCGACCGAGCATCAGATATTCGCCGAGGCCGATCGTGCGCGCGACCTCCGCCAGCGCGAGTGTCGACACGACGCTGGAGCGGCGCTTGGCGAGCGCACCCTCATCGAGTTCCGGATGCCGGGTGAACAGCATGACCGTGACCGCCTGGCCGAGCACGGAATCGCCGAGGAACTCGAGGCGTTCGTTGTGCGGCAGGCCGCCGTTCTCGTACGCGAAGGAACGGTGCGTGAGCGCCAGCGAAAGAAGCTCGGGGTCGATATCAACCCCGAGCTTCTCGGAGAGCGCTGTGCGCTCGGAAATGCTTGACACCGCTCGTGAACCGGCGGTTAGACGTCGGCGACCTTGCGGCCCTTGTACTCGAGGAACAGCTCGGTGCCCTGCGAGTCGGTGACGACCTTGGCCTGGTGGGGACGGCTGTAGACGACGACGCCGTTCTCGACGGTCTTGGTGAGCGTGATGGGCGCCGCCTTCCACTGAGCGCGACGCGAACGAGTGTTGGAGCGGGAGACCTTCCGCTTCGGGGGGTTACCTGCCATGGCTAGCTCTCTTCTGTGTTCTTCGGACGCGGGGCGTTACGCTCCGCGGCCCTCGTCTGTGAATTGTTGGAGCGCGCCCCAGCGTGGATCGATGGGTTCGCGTGGCTCTGTACCGGGCTTCTCTGCCAGTCGCTCGCCCGTGACCGGGTCGAGGCCGGGGCAATCCGGCTGACATACCGGCTGAAACGGAAGCGACAATACGATCGCATCTCTGACCAGATTTTCAAGATCCACGTGGTCGTCTTGAACCTCGTAGTCAGATGTCTCGTTCCCAGGATACGTGAAAAGCTCCTGAATCTCGACTTCGACGGGCTGGGTGATCGCCGTGAGGCAACGACCGCACACGCCGTCGTAGAAGGTCTCGGCTTCACCGGTCACCAGGATGCCCTCGTGCACCGACTCCAGCCGGACGTCGAGGTCGATCTCCCGACCGTCCTCGACGGCCACGAGTCCCTCGCCCCAGCGCTCGGTGGGTACGACGGTGAGCGAGTGCTCTCGCATCTCACCGGGGTGGTGTGCGATGTCGCGCACATTGATCATGTACGGGGTCGGGCGCCGGGTTCTCACCGGACAATCCTACCCGTGGTGCGTCAGGCGGAGCTCGTCAGGCCTCGCGTGCGCCGCTGTCGAGGAAGCGCGCCACCGGCGCAGGGACGAAGGGCGAGACGTCTCCCCCGAGGCCTGCGACCTGGCGGACCAGCGAGCTGGAGACCAGCGCGTGCGCGGGATCGGGGAGAAGGAAGACGGTCTCGACGTGTGCCAGATGGCGGTTGACGATGGCCATGGGTGTCTCGTACGCCACATCGACCTGCGAGCGGATGCCCTTCACCAGCACGCCGGCGCCGACATCCGTCGCGTAGTCGACCAGCAGGCCCACGCTCCACGAGGCGACGATGACGGTGGAGTCGATGTCGCTCTCGGCGATCGACTGCTCGAGCAGCGCGAGGCGCTGGGAGATCGGCAGCATCGCCTCTTTGCCTGGATTGTGCACCACCAGCACGTGCAGCTCGTCGTAGAGGGTCGCCGCACGGCGGATGACATCCAGGTGGCCGAGCGTCGGGGGGTCGAAGGAACCAGGTACGACGGCGATCCGGCTGCTCATGCAATCAGCCTATTTGCGATCACCGCCGATCCGGTCTTTCTGCGATTTCCGGCCATTCGGTCCCTGAGCCCGTCGAAGGGCGGCTAGTTCTTGGCCAGGGCCGCTCGTTCCTCCATGCCGACCCGCCGCTCGATGGCGGCGGCCAGACCCGGGTGCGCCGACAGCGTGGGGTCATCGTCGAGGATCCCCTCGGCCACCGCGCGTGCATCGGCGATGATGTCGGCATCCTTCACCACCCGCAGCAGGCGGAGGGAGGAACGGGCGCCCGACTGCGCGTCACCCAGCACGTCACCCTCACCCCGCAGCTCGAGGTCGACCTCGGCGAGCTCGAAGCCATCGAGGGTCGCTGCGACCGCCTCGACCCTCGCCCGCGCCGGCGTGCGTGGCGCGGCTTCGGTCACAAGCAGGCAGAGACCCGGTACACCACCGCGTCCCACCCGCCCGCGCAGCTGATGAAGCTGCGAGACGCCGAACCGGTCGGCGTCGAGGATGATCATCGTCGACGCATTGGGCACATCGACGCCGACCTCGATCACGGTCGTCGCGACGAGCACATCGATCTCGCCACGGGCGAAGGCCTGCATGACCGCATCCTTCTCGTCCGAGGGCATGCGACCGTGCAGCGTCGAGACGCGGATCTCACCGAACAGCGGATGCCGCGACAGCACGTCGGCGGCCTGGACGACGCCCCAGTGCGCCTTCGGCGCCTCGCCCTCCACCGGCGGCGCCTCGGCATCGGCATCCTTGGCGCCTGCGTCGGCGTCGATCGCCGGACAGACGACGAACACCTGGTGTCCCTTCGACACCTCTTCGGCGGCTCGCTCCCACACCCGCCCGAACCACGCCGGCTTCTCGGCCACGGGGGCCACGAAGCTCTGGATGCCGGCTCGCCCCTGCGGCATCGTGCGGATCGTGGAGACGTCGAGGTCGCCGAACACGGTCATCGCCACGGTGCGAGGGATGGGCGTGGCCGTCAGGACCAGGGCGTGCGGGCTGGACCCCTTGCCGCGGAGCGTCTCCCGCTGCTCGACGCCGAACCGATGCTGCTCGTCGACGACCACGAGGCCCAGGTCGGCGAAGGTGGTGCTCTCGCTCAGCAGCGCGTGCGTGCCGATGACGATGAGAGCCTGTCCCGAGGCGACGCGCAGGGCCGCCTTTCGCCGCTCCGCGGCCGGCATCTGGCCGGTGAGCAGCGTCGGTATGAGCTCCGGCGCGAGCTTCGGCCCCAGCATCCGGGCGATCGTGCGCAGATGCTGCCCCGCGAGCACCTCGGTCGGCGCGATGAGCGCGGACTGCCCGCCCGAATCGGCGACCTGCAGCATCGCGCGCACCGCCACGAGGGTCTTGCCCGAGCCGACCTCGCCCTGCACGAGCCTGTTCATCGGCCAGGCGCCCACCAGGTCCGCGGCGATCCGCTTCCCCACCTCCGACTGGTCGGGGGTGAGCTCCCAAGGCAGCCCCCGATCGAAACGCTCCAGCAGCCCACCGGACGCCGCCGGTCGCGCCGTGGCGGAGAGAGCGCGCACGAACTGCCGCTGCTGCAGCAGCGCGGTCTGGAGCACCAGCGCCTCGTGCATGCGCAGCGTCTGGCGTGCGGGGCCGATCTGGTCGTCGAAGTCGGGCCGGTGGATGCGCTGGACGGCATCGCTCGCGGAGAGGAGCCCGCGCGTGCGGCGGACGTCAGCGGGCAGCGGGTCCTCGATCGGGGCCAGGCCGTCGAGCACCATCGCGACGATCTTCTGCAGCTGCCAGCTCGCGACCGTCGACGTCGCGGGGTAGATGGGGATCGGCTGGTTGGCGAAGGCCTCGGCGTTCATGCGCGCCTCGTCCTCGTCATCGAACAGCTCGTAGTCCGGATGCGTGAACTGCCTGCCGCCCCGGTACTCGCCGACCTTGCCCGAGAAGACGCCTCGACGACCGGGCCGCAGGTCCTTCATGCGCCAGCTCTGGCCGAAGAAGGTCAGCGACATCTCGCCGTTCCCGTCGCTGATGATCACTTCGAGGATCGTGCCCTTGCGCTGCTGCATCCGCCGTTCGTTCACCCGCTTGACCTCGGCGACGATCGTCACCGTCTCGCCCGGAGGCAGCGAGCCGATCGGGGTGAGCTCGCCACGGTGCGCGTAGCGCCGGGGGTAGTGCACGAGCAGATCGCCCACGGTCTTCATGCCGAACGCGCGGGTCAGCACCCCCGCCGTCTTGCCGCCCACGATGCCGTCCAGGCGCGACTCGAGGGTGAACGACATGCCAAGAGTCTAGGCAGGGGCACCGACCCGCGCTCCGCGCCGAAACGGACTCCGCCCAGCCGGGTGCCTTACCGTAGTGCGCATGCTCCGACGACTGCTCGCACGCGTGTACTGGGCCTGCAGCCGCTGGACCCTCTCCACGGAGCCGGCGCCGACTCGCCCCACCATCCTGCTCGGAGTGCCGCACACGTCGAACTGGGACTTCGTGCTCATGCTCGGGATCGCGTGGCGCCTGGGAATGAACTTCCGCTGGCTCGGCAAGGCGAGCCTGTTCAGAGGCTGGCGCGGTCCGATCATGCGCGGCATCGGCGGAATCCCGGTGGACCGGGCGGACGCCTCCCGCGTCGTGGCGGACATCGTCGAGCGCATCCACGCCGGCGAGGTCTTCGGCCTCGTCGTGACGCCGGAGGGCACGCGCGGCGGCGGCGGCTACTGGAAGTCGGGCTTCTACCGCATCGCCAGGGAGGCCGGCCTCGGCGTGACGCTGGGCTACGTCGACCGCACCACGAGGACGACCGGACTCGGACCGACGATCGACCTGACCGGCGACGTTCGCGCCGACATGGAAGTGATCCGGGCGTTCTACTCCGACAAGTCCGGGCTGCGGCCGGAACTGCGCATGGAACCGCGGCTCCGCGAAGAGGATCCGCCGGTCGCAGGCTGATCGCGCTGCGGCCGACGACGGCGCTGGGCCGCGCGCCGGGGCATGACGCCGCGGCTATCGTGATCGTGTGACACGCATCATCGCCGGCCGCGCCGGCTCGATCGCCCTCGAGGTGCCCGACGCCGGGACGCGGCCGACGGCCGATCGCGTGCGCGAGTCGCTCTTCGGCTCGCTGGAGTCGGCCGACGCCCTGCGGGGCGCGGCCGTGCTCGACCTCTACGCCGGATCGGGAGCTCTCGGACTCGAGGCGGTGAGCCGCGGCGCGGCATCCGCTGACCTCGTCGAGAAGGCACCGCGGGCCGCCGCCGTGGTGCAGCGCAACGCCGTCAAGGTGGCCAAGTCGATCGGCTCGGATGCCGCGATCCGCGTGCATCGTTCGTCTGTGGACGCCTACCTCCGGGCGTCGCAGGGAGCATTCGACCTCGTGTTCCTCGACCCCCCTTATGACGTTTCCGAGGCGGAGCTGGCGGGCAGCCTCGAACTGCTCGTGGGCGCTCTGGCGCCGGGCGCCACGGTCATCATCGAGCGGGCACGGCGCTCACCCGCGCCGGGACTCCCCGCGGGGCTCGAGCATGCGCGCCACAAGCGGTACGGCGACACGGTGCTCTGGTGGGTGCACCCGCACAGCTAGCCGCCCTGCGAGTCCCAGTCGCGGTACGGATCCCACCCCCCGACGCCCTGGTACGGAGCCCCGTCGACGAGCACCGGCACTTCGCCGCACGGGAGAACTCGGCCGATCGGGCGGAAGCCCTCGGGCAGGCCCGCGTCGGCGGGAAACGTGCCGAGCAGCGCATGGTCCTCGCCGCCGTGGAGAGCCCGGTGCGCGTCGGCTCCGAGGCGGCCCGTATCGATCTCGATCGTCACGAGGGAGGCATCCGCCATGCGCGTCGCGTCGAGCACCAGGCCGTCCGAGATATCCATCATCGCGGTCGCGCCGTGGGTGGCCGCCAGGGCGCCCAGCGACACGGGCGGCTCGGGGCGCAGCTGCGCGACGATGGCGCCGACGTCGGCGGCATCGGGCAGGTCGGCGAGCACGTCCGGATCGACCGGGGCGGGCGCCCCAGCCGCATCGACGAAGACCCGGAACAGCGCCTCCAGGCCACGCGCCGCCACGCCGAGCTCGCCGGCGACCGCGACGACATCTCCCACCCGGGCGCCGGAGCGCAGCAGGGGCGGGCGGCCATCGAGCGCGCCGAGCGCGGTCACCGCGATCGTCAGGGTGTCGGACACCGTCAGGTCTCCCCCCACCACGCCGCAGCCGGGGGCGAGCGCCTCGCACGCGGCGCGGAGCCCGTCGGCGACCTGCTCCACGAACGACGCCCGCGTGTCGTTGGGCATCGCCAGGGCGACGAGGAGGGCGGTCGGCCGGGCGCCCATCGCGGCGATGTCGGCGAGGTTGACCGCGGCGGCCTTCCACCCGAGGTCGAACCCGCTCGACCACGCGAGTCGGAAGTCAGGACCGTGCACGAGGGTGTCCGTCGTGGCGACGACCGAGCCGCCCGGAGCCGCCAGCACCGCCGCGTCGTCCCCGGGCCCGACCTCCACCCCGGGCACGGACGTCAGCCGCGACAGGATGCGGCGCAGGATCTCGCCCTCCGACAGTTCGCCGACGGCAGGATCGTCCGCGGGCGCGCTCATGCCCCCACGCTACTGGCTGTGCCGCGCGGCCGACCATCGCCGCGGCGCCGGTTAGCCTGGAATCGTGCCCCGCCTCCGCTCCCTCGCCCTCGTTCTGCTCGTCGGCGTCGGACTCACCGGCTGCGCGGGCACGGTGTCGATGGAGCCGGCGGAGAACGCGAACGCCACGCTCTGCGCCGATGTCAGCGTCCGGCTGCCCGACACGGTGGCGGGGCTGCAACGTCGATGGACGGATGCCCAGTCCACGGGGGCGTGGGGCGATCCGGCGGCCGTACTGCTGACCTGCGGGGTCGCGCCCCCCGGCCCGACGACGCTGCGATGCCAGACCGTCGCCGGAGTCGACTGGATCATCGACGAGTCCCGGGCGCCGAAGTACCTGTTCACCACCTATGGCCGCACCCCCGCCGTCGAGGTGTTCGTGGACTACGACGCCGTCTCCGGCGGCGAGGCGCTGCAGGCTCTCTCGCCCATCCTTCAGCAGCTGCCGAAGAACGCGGAGTGCGTCGCGCCCGAGGACGCCACACCGGCGCCATAGCGGCGCCTTCGGCGAGGCGTCAGCCGAGAGCCGGGCAATCGCCGGCGATCGGCGCGGTCACGTCGACCTGTCCGATCGTCGGGGTGTGCAGGATCTGCGGTTCGATGCTTCCCGGCGAACCGGCCACGAAGCGGAAGACGAGCGTGTTGGTCTGTCCCGGTGCAAGATCCAGACGTGCTTGGCTGACCGGGCGCCCATCGGCGTCGGCCTGGATGGAGTAGCTGGATCCTTCGTCCCTGGTCACCGGGCCGGGGAAGCTCTCCCTCGGCGCCGACACGGCCACGTACGTGCCGATGCTCCCCGGAGCCACACCGTAGGTGCCGTCACCGGTCATGCTCGGCGGCAGGAAGGTCGCTGCGTCGGCCGGCGCACTGTTCGTGAGCGTCACCGCCACGGTGACGTCCCGCAGCCCGTCGGGCCGGCAGTCGGCGACGGTGCTCGCAATGGCGATGTCGAGGTAGCTGTCCATCTTCGCGCCGGTCGTGTCATTCAGGTAGACCGCGAAGGCGTCCTCACCCGCCGCTTCCTGCCGCGCGGCCTGACCGGCGAGCGGGCCGGCCGCCAGAACGGTCTGCTCTTCCGGATAGGCGCTCCAGACCGAGATCCGGCCGTCCTCGATCGGCTGCTCCAGGCTGGCGATCAGCTCGACCGGGTTGGCCGAGCCGCTGAGCAGCACCGCCAGGGCGCTGGCCGCTGCGTTCTCGAAGATGGTGTCCTGCGCCGCCACATCGTCGACGGTCATGTAGGGCTCGACGAGCAGGCGGTGCACCGCATTGTCCGCCGTCAGCTGGCCCCACCCCGGCACGTCCACCGGACCGAGGGCGGCCAACGCCGACTGCAGCGTGACGGGGTCCAGAGACACGACGGTGTCCGGGCGATGACCCGTCCGCACGTTCCACCACTCCGAGGCCAGATCCGCGGACACGGTGAAGTCGGCCGACATCGAGATGTTCTGCACCCAGCGACCCGCCACATCCCCGTGCAGAGCCGTCAACGTCTGCGGAAGCGGCATGATCGGCTCGTCCAGCTCCGGGAACTCGCGGGAGCTGCCTTGATCGACCAGCGAGAGCGCGCCCGCGTCGGCGCGCACCTCGGCGAACGCGGCCGTGATCCCGCCACCTGTGCGAAGCTCCGCGTTGTTCTGGAACACCATCAGAATGCTGCGAGGAGCGTCCGCGCCCAGCATGGAAGGGAGGACCGCGGTCACATCGGCGAGGTCGGAGGTGATGGAGCGCGCCTCCTCGATGTGCCCCTGCATCCGCGTGACACCGGCACGGATCGGAGTCAGTACAGAGGCGAGCGGGAGCCGGCCGAGTTCGCTGCCCGCGGTGTCGAGCGCCTCAGAGGCCCGGACGAGCGGCGAATGCAGGGATTCCATCGCCACGACATCCAACGACCCGGTCGTCGAATCCAGAAGCGAAGACAGCTGCCCCGACGCCCCGAGCACCGGCTGAAGCGCCTCGGTGCTGAGCGCGTCGAGCTGAGCCGAAGCGACCCGGACGGCGGCGAGATTCGGTCCGAGCGCCGGAAGGGACTCGGCGGCACGCCACAGTGGATCGCCGCTGAGCTCCGACGCGCGCGCGGCATGCGCGGAGAAGTCATCGGCCATATCCGTCGCTTCGGCGATGTCTCCCGCCTTCAGCGCGTCCTGCACCCCCACGGCCGCCGGCACCAGAGCATCGAGCTCGCCCTTCGCCTCGATGGCGCGCACGCCGACCCACCCTCCCCATGCCAGGAGGGCGAGGAGCACGACACCCAATGCGATCCACACCCATCTCCCGCGGTGCGCGGGAGATGGGGGTGCGTACTCGAAGATCACGACGACCTATCGTCGCGCGGAGCGTCGCCGCGCGAGGAGAAGGACGCCACCGGCGAGCAGGGTGCCCGCTGCCCCGAGGGCGATCGACAGCGCTGCCGCGTCGGTGCCGGTCATCGCGAGCGCCGCCTCATGCTCCGTCGCGGCCGCCACGGCGCCACGGGGTCCCGTCGCGCACTCCGGTGTCGCCTGCGGGTAGGACAGCGGCACGCCGATCTCGGGGTTCACGACGATGACCGCGCTGATCTCGCCACGAGTCCACGCGAAGTTTCCCGACGTCTCGACCCAGGCGCCATCCTGCTGCGCCCATCCGGGCCAGCCCGTCGGGTTTCCGGCGGCGTCGATGCTCGCACCCGGCCAGAGCACGCGTCCGGACAGCGAATCGTCGACCAGCTCGCCGAGCGGCACGGTGACGGAGTTCGCGCCATCGCTCATGACCAGTACCGCGGTGCCGCTCGTCGCGACATCGCCCGGGTCATCCATCGACACCTTGAAACTGATCCACGGCACATCCCCCAGGCACTCGCTCGTGGCCACCGTACCGGCCAGCGACAGATCTGATTGCGGATTCGGAGTATACGACTCCGCCGCGTTCGCGGCCATGGGCATTGCGATCAATGCCCCGGCCAACGCCAGAGCAGAGAGTGACTTCTTCAGCACGATTGTCCCCCTAGGTGCTATGCACACACCTGTCCCCCGACAGCTGCGATGAACGTCCGTCCGCAGACGAGCGCCCGACGTCCATCCCCAGAACAGACGTCTCAGACCCACCCCCAGAACAGGTCTCCGTACACTGTACGCCCTGTTCCGGAGAACCGAGGACGGGGGCGGTCGGTCGCCTCGCTCTGCTCAGCCTCGGGCGAGAGCGCCTTCGATGAGCTCGCTGATGAGTTCGGGATAAGTCATCCCCGACGCGATCCAGCATTTGGGGAACATCGAGATCGGCGTGAAGCCCGGCATCGTATTGAGTTCGTTCACGACCAGCCCCTGCGGCGTCGCGAAGAAGTCGACGCGCGCGAGCCCCTGTCCATCGACCGCTTCGAAGGCACGGATGCCGAGCTGCTGGATGTCGCGGACCACCTCAGCCGGCAGGTCGGCCGGGCAGACGACATCCACTCCGGCGCCCCCGAGGTACTTCCCCTCGAAGTCGTAGAACTCGCGGGTGGTGAGCACGATCTCGCCCGGAAGCGACGCACGCACGGGATGCCCGGGTCGCGCGCCGAGGATCGCCACCTCGATCTCCCGCCCGTCGATGCCCGTCTCGATGAGGACCTTGTCGTCCTCGGCGAAAGCCAGCTCCAGCGCGGCATCGAGCTCGGTCCACTCCGACACCTTCGAGACGCCGACACTCGAGCCCGCCCTGGCCGGCTTGACGAACGCGGGAAGACCCAGGCCCTCGGCATCCGCTCGGACGCCGGTGGGGTCCGCTGCCCACCGCGCAGCCCGCACGGTCACCCACGGCGACACCGGCACGCCGGACGCCTCGAGGGCGATCTTCATGAAGTGCTTGTCCATGCAGAGCGCCGAGTCCAGCACGCCACCGCCCGCATACGGGAGCTCCAGCGTGTCGAAGAAGCCCTGGATCGTCCCGTCCTCGCCGTGCAGCCCGTGCAGGATGGGCAGCACGACATCCACGTCGCCCAGCTCGTCGACGATGCCGTCCGCTCGGCGAACACGCAGAGCGCGGTCGCCGCCGCCCTCGGGCCACAGCACTCGCGTGCCGTTGTCGACGACCTCCGGAAGACGGTCGGCGTCCATCGCGAACTTGTCGGCGTCGTCGTCCTCGAGCACGAACACGCCGGTCCGGGTGATGCCGACCGGGATCACCCGGTACAGGTCACGGTTGATCGCCCTCAGCACCCCGCCCGCTGTTGCGGAACTGATCGAGTGCTCGCTGGAGCGACCGCCAAAGAGCACCGCCACCGCCGGCTTGTCCATTCTGCGTCCTCTCACCCTTCGGGGTGTCATCGTCTGTCGTCAAGTGCGGTGCGATGTCGCGCGGGTTCATGGTGCCATCGAGCACCATCTTCACCTGCTCCACGATCGGCATCTCGACGCCGACCTCCTTCGCCAGCTGCAGGATGGGCGCAACCGATGCGAGCCCCTCAGCGGTCTGGTTCATCTGCTTGACCACATCGTCGAAGCGGTAGCCCTGCCCGAGGAGCCGGCCGGCGGTGTTGTTGCGGCTCAGCGGGGACTGGCAGGTCGCGATGAGGTCGCCGAGCCCCGCCAGTCCCTGAAGCGTCTCGGGGTGTGCGCCGTACGCGACGGCGAAGTCCGTCATCTCCACGAGTCCGCGCGTGATGATGGATGCCTTCGTGTTCTCCCCGTATCCGACGCCGTCGACGATCCCGATGGCGACGGCGATGAGGTTCTTCAGCACTCCACCGAACTCTGTGCCGATCACGTCGGTGTTGACGAAGGTGCGGAAGTATCCGTTGCGCGCGCGCCGGGCCACGGCATCCGCGGTCTCACGGCTCGTCGACGAGATCACGGCGGCCGTCGGCTGCTCGCGTGCGATCTCGAGGGCGAGGTTCGGGCCGGATGCCACAGCGATCCGGCTGGAGTCGATGTGCAGCTCCTGCTCGATGACCTCGCTCATGCGGAGGCCGGTGCTGCGCTCGACCCCCTTCATGAGGCTCACCACGAGGGACTCGCCGTCGGAGAGAAGGGGCCGCACCGCTTTGAGGTTCTGGCGCACCGCCTGGCTCGGAATCGAGAGGTAGACCTGCTCGGCGCCCTCGAGCGCCTCTGACAGGTGATGCGTGGCGGTCATCGAGCGCGGCAGGTTGATGCCCGGGAGGTAGCCGCTGTTGCGCTTGGCCTCCGCGATCTCGTGCGCGAGTTCCGGGCGGCGGGCCCACATGGTGACGTGCGCGCCGCCATCGGCGAGGATCTTGCCGAACGTGGTTCCCCAGCTGCCGGCGCCGATGACGGCGACCCGGGGGGCGGGATCTCTACGACTCAAAGCGACCCGTCTCCTTCTGGGAGTGCGACGCGGGGTCCCACCGTTCGGCGGGGGCCTTCTCGCCGCGGATCTCCTCGAGGAGACGCGTGATGTCGTTCATGAGGAGTGTCGTCGCGGCGGCCAGCGCCGCCGGGTTGAGCGGCTGGCCGCGGTAGGCGTCGAGGTTCACCGGGTCGCCGATCAGCACCCGCACCTTCTTGCGGGGCGGCCACACATCGATCTTCCTGCCGTAGCGGGCCATGACCTCCTGCGCGCCCCAATGGGCCATCGGATAGAGCGGCACGTCGGCTTCGAGCGCAAGGCGCACCGCGCCGGTCTTGCCGCGCATGGGCCACATGTCGGGGTCGCGCGTCAGCGTGCCCTCTGCGTACACGATGACGCCGGATCCCTGCTCGACGAGCTGCTCCGAGGCATCCAGCGTGGCGCGGGCGGACGCGCTCGATGACGCGCGCGCGACCGGCACCATGCCGGTGGCCCGCAGGATCGAACCGAGGACGGGAACCTTGAAGAGGCTGTCCTTCGCCATGAACCGGGGAGCACGTCCGGCGCGCCAGACGGCGGCCGCCACGATGAGCGGATCGATCTCGGTGTAGTGGTTGGGTGCGATGACGAACGCGCCATCGCGGGGCAGCTTCTCACCGCCATCGAGCTTGATGGCGGCGAGCACTCCGATCGCGGGAACGGCGACGGCGGCGAGCGGCCAGAAGATCGACGGCCGCGTCTTCTCGGCGGATGCCGGAGGGCGAGACACGCGCGTCAGCCGATGACGTCGAAGTCGGCGCCCAGCGCCTCGAGCTTGGCGAAGAACTTCTCATAACCGCGGCTGATCACTCCGACGCCGGAGACGACGGACTCGCCCTCGGCGGTCAGCGCGGCGATGACGTGGCTGTAGCCGCCCCGCAGGTCGGGAACCACGATGTCCGCGCCGTGCAGCGGCGTCGGGCCGTTGATGACGGCCGCCTGCTCGAGCGCGCGCCGCGGCACGCGCCGCCCGCCGGCGTCGATGCCGTTCGGGTGCACGACGATGTCGGCGCCCATCGCGACGAGCGCCTCCGTGAAGCCGAGGCGATTCTCGTAGACGGTCTCGTGCACGACCGACTCGCCCTGGGCCTGAGTCAGCGCGACGATCAGCGGCTGCTGCCAGTCGGTCATGAACCCGGGGTGCACATCCGTCTCGACGACGACGGGCTTCAGCGGGCCGCCGCGGCGGAAGAGGATGCCGTCCTCTCGCACGTCGAACCAGCCGCCGACCTTGCGGAAGACGTTGAGGAAGGTCAGCATCTCCTGCTGCTTGGCACCGCCGACGAAGATCTCGCCGTCGGTCGCCAGCGCGGCGCAGGCCCAGGATGCGGCCTCGTTGCGGTCGAAGATGGCGCGGTGGTCATACCCGGTGAGCCGGTCGACACCCTCGATGAGGATGACGCGATTTGGCTCGTAGGAGATGATCGCGCCCATCTTCTGGAGCACGGCGATGAGATCCATGATCTCGGGCTCGATCGCCGCGTTCTTGAGCTCCGTGATGCCCTTCGCCTTCACGGCGGTCAGCAGCACCTGCTCGGTGGCGCCGACGCTCGGGTACGGCAGCTCGATGTTCGCGCCCGTCAGACCGTTCGGGGCCGTGATGCGGATGCCCTCATAGCTCTTGTCGACGATCGCGCCGAACGCACGCAGCGCGTCCATGTGGAAGTTGATGGGACGGTCGCCGATGCGGCAGCCGCCCAGGTCGGGGATCAGCGCCTCGCCGAGCAGGTGCAGCAGAGGACCGCAGAACAGGATCGGGATGCGGGAGGCGCCGGCGTGCGCGTCTATCTCCTCCATGTGCGCAGACACGGCGCCGCGCGGGTCGAACCGGAGTGAGCCCTCTTCGTCGCCCTCCTCGACCATGACGCCGTGCACCTCGAGCAGCGACCGGACTACCTTGACATCGCTGATGTCCGGCACATCCCGGAGCACGCTCGGCGTGTCGCCGAGGAGCGAGGCGACCATGGCCTTGGTGGCGAGGTTCTTCGCACCCTTGACCTCGACGCGGCCGCGCAAGGGGCGTCCACCGCGAATGGCAAGGACTTCGCCCAACCCTCCCGAGGATGACACTGCGGACTCGTTCAGGATGGTCGTCATGCGATGGGCCTCACTTGGTGTGTTCGAGCGCGTGGTCTGAATCAGCCGGCGGCCCCCGGTGGTGATGGGGGCGCCAGGCTCACGGGACGGGTATCGTCCGTGGCCGCCACGCCTCGCGGCGGGCCTCGAACTGCGCGATCTTGTCTTCGTTGCGCAGCGTGAGCCCGATGTCATCGAGCCCCTCGAGGAGCCGCCACCTAGTGTAATCATCGATGTCGAAAGGAACCCGGATATCGCCCAGGGTGGCGCTCCGCGCCTCCAGGTCGACGGTCATCGATACACCGGGATCCGCGTCGATCGCCGCCCAGATGCGTTCCAGGTCCTCCTCGGAGATGAGGCCGGTGACGAGCCCCTGCTTGCCGGAGTTCCCGCGGAAGATGTCGCCGAAGCGGGGGCTGAGCACGACCTTGAACCCGAAGTCGCGCAGCGCCCAGACGGCGTGTTCGCGGCTCGAGCCGGTGCCGAAGTCGGCGCCGGTGACCAGGACGCTTGCGCCCTGGAAGGCCGGCTGATTCAGGACGAAGTCCGGGTCCTGACGCCAGGCGGCGAACAGCGCGTCCTCGAAGCCGGTCTTCGTGACGCGCTTGAGGTAGACCGCCGGGATGATCTGGTCGGTGTCGACGTTCGAGCGCTTCAGCGGCGCCGCGATTCCCGTGTGGGTGATGAACTTGTCCATCGTCAGCGTGCCCCCTCGTGCGTCGACCCTTCGACGAGCTCAGGGACCGGCCCCCGCCCGCCATTGATCCCGGTCGCCGAGCCTGTCGAGGCGTCGACCGCCGCGAAGATCGGCGTCTCCTCCAGATCACTGGGGCTCGACAGTGTGCCCCGGACGGCCGTGGCCGCCGCGACGAGCGGCGAGACGAGGTGCGTGCGCCCGCCCTTGCCCTGTCGCCCCTCGAAGTTGCGGTTGCTCGTCGAGGCGCACCGCTCCCCCGGCGCGAGCTGGTCGGGATTCATCCCGAGGCACATGGAGCAGCCGGCGAACCGCCACTCGGCGCCGAAGTCGGTGAAGACCTTGTCGAGGCCCTCCGCCTCCGCCTCCAGCCGCACGCGGGCCGAGCCGGGCACGACCATGACGCGCACGCCGTCGGCCTTCTTGCGCCCCCGAACGATCGATGCAAAGGCACGCAGGTCCTCGATGCGGCTGTTCGTGCAGGAGCCCATGAAGACGGCATCCACCGGCACGTCCTTGAGCGGAGTGCCCGCCTGCAGGTCCATGTATTCGAGGGCCCGCTCGGCGGCTGCCCGTTCATTCGGATCGGCGATGTCGGCGGGGGTGGGAACCACGCCGGAGAGCGAGACGCCCTGACCCGGGTTGGTCCCCCACGTGACGAAGGGCTCGAGCTCGTCGGCGTCGAGGTACACCTCGGCGTCGAACACGGCACCCTCGTCCGTGGGCAGGGTGCGCCAGTAGGCGACGGCGTCCTCCCAGTCCTGGCCCTTCGGGGCGTGCGGGCGGCCCTCGAGGTAGGCGAACGTCGTCGCATCCGGCGCGACCATGCCGGCGCGTGCACCGGCCTCGATCGACATGTTGCAGACCGTCATCCGTCCCTCCATGGAGAGCGCGCGGATGGCGCTGCCGCGGAACTCGAGCACGTAGCCCTGCCCGCCGCCGGTGCCGATCTTCGCGATCACGGCGAGGATGATGTCCTTCGCGGTGACGCCGGGCTTCAGCGTGCCCTCGACGGTGATCGCCATCGTCTTGAACGGCTTGAGCGGCAGCGTCTGGGTCGCCATGACGTGCTCGACCTCGCTCGTGCCGATGCCGAACGCCATGGCGCCGAACGCGCCGTGCGTGCTGGTGTGGCTGTCGCCGCAGACGACCGTGATCCCCGGCATCGTCAGGCCGAGCTGCGGGCCGACGACGTGGACGATCCCCTGCTCCTTATCGCCGAGCGAGTGCAGCCGCACGCCGAACTCCTCGGCGTTGCGGCGCAGCGTCTCGATCTGGGTGCGGCTCGTCAGGTCGGCGATCGGCTTGTCGATCGCGAGCGTCGGCGTGTTGTGGTCCTCGGTCGCGATCGTCAGGTCGACGCGTCGCAGCGGTCGGCCCTCGGCGCGGAGGCCGTCGAAGGCCTGTGGGCTCGTGACCTCGTGCACGAGGTGCAGGTCGATGTAGATCAGGTCGGGCTCGCCGTTCTCGCCCTTCACGACGAGGTGGTCGTCCCAGACCTTCTCCGCCAGTGTGCGCGGGGAGTCGGGGATGCCGGAAACCGGGCTGGTGCTCATGCGTTCAATCTCCTGGAGCTAGGGGTGTGGGCCCGCAACAGACTCCGCGACGAGAGAGGCCTAGAACGAGGTCTCGTCGCGGCCGCTAAGGAGAAGGAGAGCGATCCGCACCCGGCCAGAATACCACCGGCCCAGCAGCGGTCGCTCCGGGCGCGCCCCGACCCTTCTTCGCGAAAGGACGCATTCTGTCGCTTCAGGCGCCCGATGTGCCGCAGATCGCGTCCTTTCGCCAGCGTCGGCCGGGGCACACTAGGGCATGCTGCTTGGGCCCCTCGTATGTCGGTCGTATCCCTGCGGGCGACGCCGAGGGGACGCATTGTGCTGCTCTGGCGCCCCATCGGCAGCAACCTGCGTCCCTTCGCGGCACTCTGCACAGGGGGCAACTGATCGGGTGGATTCCACCGACAACCAGGAGTGCGGGTTGTCGGCGATTTGAGGTTCGAGGCTTGGCGGATGCGTCATCCTGAGCCTCTGCCGGCCGATCTCCGCGATAGGCCCTTCTCCGTCGGCTCGGCGCTTGCGAAGGGGGTACGGCCGCATCGGCTTCGCAGCAATGACTTGCAGTCACCGTTTCACGGGGTGCGGGCGCCGGCAGGAGGGATGAGCTTCCTCGATCGATGCCGTTCCTACGCGACACGGATGCCGCGACACCACGCGTTCTCCCACGCAACGGCTGCGCTCCTCCACGGTCTGCCGCTGCCCGGCTGGTTCGAGCGAGACCCCCGCCTCCACGTCATCGCTCGGTACGGCGATAGGGCACCACGAGGACGGGAAGTCATGGGACATCGCGCTGACCGGCCGCTGCCGATCGATCGCATCGACGGGCTGCCCGTGGTCGAAGCGGTCGAGGCATGGTGTGGTCTCGCCACATTCCTGGTTCTGGACGACCTCATCGCTGCGGGAGACCGCCTGATCGGCCTCCCGATTCCCATCGCCACGCTGGGCGAGATCGACCGCGCGATACAGGAAAGGTCGGGCATGCGCGGCGTGGTCCGTCTTCGGGAGGCACGGGCGGAGATGCGGCCCAACGCCTACTCGTCGCGCGAGACGTGGGCGCGGCTCGTGCTGGTGCGGGCGGGGCTGCCCGAACCCGAGGCCAATGGCCGCATCCTGCTCCGCTCTGGGCGATGGACGAAGGGCGATCTCGTATTTCGGCCATGGATGGTGCTGCTGGAATATGAAGGCGAACAGCACCTCACGGACCCCGCGCAGTGGGCCACCGACCTCACACGGTACAACGACCTCACCGAAGCCGGCTGGCTGGTCATCAGGGTGTCGAAGAGGATGCGCCCCCACGAACTGGTCGCTCGCACTCGCCGGGCGCTCCGCTTCCGGGGCCTCGCCTGAGTACCGGTTGCATCGGCGCCCGCTGTCTCGTCCCGGTCAGCGCGCCGCGCGGGTCCCGAAAGGACGCAAAGCGCGTCGTCACGAGGCTGATTCACGCCGGTTGCGCCCCTTCGCGACCCTGGGGTCTGGCGATAAGCGGACTCCTGACGGCGAGGGGGCGCCGCGCGATGCTACGCGCGGCCGCGCTTGCTCGTGGGGTCCGGTACGGCGGGATCCTCGTCCAGGGGGCCGTGGCCAGCCGAGGATTGGGCCGACGCCCGGGACGAGGCGGGGTCGGCGGGCGCGGTGCCCGCCACGGCGTCCCGCCCGGCAGCGGCATCGTCCACCGTCGCCGGGGTGCCCTTCTCGTCGGCGACCGCCTTGGCGGATTCCACCGTGCCGGCCTTCTTGTCGCGCGCCGACGCGATGAGGCTGGCCACGGTGGCCACGAGCATCGACACGATGATGACGCCGAGCGACATCCACGTCGAGATCTCGGGTGCCCACTCGATGTGCTCTCCGTTGTTGATGAACGGCAGCTCGTTGACGTGCATCGCGTGGAACACCAGCTTGAATCCGATGAACGCGAGGATGAACGCGATGCCGTAGTGCAGGTAGCGCAGGCGGTCGAGCAGGTCGCCGAGCAGGAAGTAGAGCTGCCGCAACCCCATGAGGGCGAAGATGTTCGCCGTGAAGACGATGAACGGGCTCGTGGTGATGCCGAAGATCGCCGGGATCGAGTCGATGGCGAAGAGCAGGTCGGTCACGCCGATCGCCGCGAAGACGATGACCATCGGGGTCCACATCTTCTTGCCGTCGACGAGGGTGCGAAGCTTGGCTCCGTCGTAGTGGTCGCTGATGTCGATCGTGCGACGCAGCAGCCTGACCACGAAGTTCTCCTGCTTGACGTCCGAGTCGTGGTCGCCACCGGGGAAGGCCTGCCGCCATGCCGTCCACACCAGGAACGCCCCGAAGATGTAGAACACCCAGCTGAACTGCTCGATCACGGCGGCGCCGACGAGGATGAACGCCCCTCGCAGGATCAGGGCGATGATGATGCCCACCATCAGTACTTCCTGCTGATAGCGCCGCGGCACCGAGAACTGGCTCATGATCAGCACGAAGACGAAGAGGTTGTCGATCGACAGGCTGTACTCCGTGAGCCAGCCGGCCACGAACTGACCGGCGTACTCGGGCCCGGCGAAGATCCACATCAACCCCGCGAAGATGAGCGCGAGAGTGACGTAGAACACGACCCACAGCGTCGACTCGCGGGTCGAGGGGATGTGCGGGCGCTTCAGGATGAGCAGCAGATCGGCGGCGAGGATCAGCGTCAGCACGATGAGCGAGCCGATTTCGAACCAGAGAGGAAGCTGGAGGTCCATGCGGGCCTTTCAAGAGGGAGGACAAAGAGTCGAAAGTCTCTCCCCCGCAGCACCCGAATCCGGTTGCTGCGTCACGCGCCCGGGGATGCGGCGATGGCTCCCGTGGTGACGAACGCGCGATGACGGGATACTCCCTCTCGCCTTCCAAGGATACAGGGCGGATGCCGCGGCCTACGCCCTGACAGTGAAGGTCCGGCTGTCAGCCGGTCAGGGCGGCGAAGACGATGAGGTTGTCGGTGTAGTGGCCTAACGCCGCATCGAAGCCGCCGGCGCACGTGATGAGGCGCAGTTCGGGGGCCGGCACGTTGCTGTACACCTCGGCGGTCGGGAATTCCGACTTCGATGACTGCGTCGACCCGGTGACCCGGAATCTCAGCTCCGAGCCGTCCGACATCGACACGATCACGTCGGCGCCCGTGGTCAGGGACGCGAGGCGGGCGAAGACAGCCGGCGCCGTCGGGGAGTCGATGTGTCCGGCGATGATGGCGGGACCCACCGACCCCGGCACGACACCGCCGGAGTACCACCCTGCGGCGTCGTAGTCCGCCGGGGCATCCAGTCGCCCGTCGGGGCCGACCCCCAGGCTCTCGAGCCCGGAATCCACGCCGATGGATGGGATCAGGATGCGCGTCGGCGTCGAGGCTTCTCCTCGGGTCTGCGCCCACCGCCCGACACGCGGATCCTGCATCCGCCCCGCCGCGAGCGGATTCTCGGCGGCCCCGACGACGACAGCCGGTCCTGCGATCTCGACGCTGTCGCGCGGCGCACACCCCGCGAGCAGCAGGGTGAGCGCCAGCGCGGAGGCCAGCGCCGCGAACGACGGCCTTTTTGTCAACGCCGACTCCGCGTGCTCGTGGGCATGACTCAGACCGCGATCATGCCGAAGCGGGCGGCCGCGTGGTGCCGCTCGGAGTGGTTGCCGCCGAGCCAGCCGCCGCCGGTGTCGACACCACCATCCGGGACGACCGCGGGGCTGGCACTGTCGATGACCGGCATGACCGTCAGCCCGCCGTCGGCGGTGTCCAGGACGAAGAGCGTCGTGATGGTGCCTGCCGCGACGTCGACGCTCGCCTCGTCGCTGACGCCCTCACCGGTCAATTCGAGTTCGAGAGTCCCAGGGCGCACCAACACGTATGGGGCGGCCGACCCCGACTGGGCGTCGTCGGCGATGACGACCCCTGTCGTCGTCTGCACATCGACGCTCGGGACGATGGTGGAGGTGTGGATCACGCGGACCCGCGCGGTGCCGGCGCTCGGTGGTGTGAGGTCGTCGGCGAACGCCTGCACCTGCAGATCGTCCGAGGGGCCGTACGCGGCCACGGTCGCGGCCTTCGAGGGATCCACCGTCACCGAATCGGAGACCGCCAGCTGCGTCCAGTCATCGGAGCCGGACGGGATCATGCCGATCGCGTATGTGCCGGCGGGAAGCGACTGATATCCCGAGATGTCGCCGTACGCGACATCCTGCAGTTCGAGCACGACGGTGCCTCCACTCAGCGCAGAGACGCGCACGTCGACCGCAACGGTGTCGGGCGAGAAGTGCCCCAGCCTCAGCCACCCGCCCTCCGGGGCGGCCGCGGGCACCGCTTGAGCGGCCAGCGGAGCCGTTGCCCCCACCGCCGCGCTGGGCATACCCGGTGCACCGCCGGCCAGCAGCACGGCGAGCCCCGCCAGGAAGGTCGCCCTCCGGTCCAGGGTGAGCTTGTTCATGGTGTGTCCTTCCCCAATGGTCGGTTCGATCAGTCGAACAGCGCGTCGATCGGAACGGAGTACCGCAGAATCAGACGGTCGCCCTCGACGTACACGTCGTCGGGGGCGAAGCGGCCCTGAAGGCCGCCGAGGAGGGCCCCGGTCTCCGGTGACGGACGGTTGTCGCGGACGAGCGTCGTGCCGGCGACGTCCATGAGCGCAACCTCGCGGATCGACTCCTGCTGCTCGCCCTCGATCACCGGGAACCCGGCCACGGTGACCTCGCCCTGTGCGGCGAGCCCCGCCAGCACGACGGCGATGCGATCATCCACGCGGCCCTCCGTCAGCAGCGCGCGGTCGGCGTCCGACATCCGGACCGACCGATTCTGCGCCAGTTCGGCTCCGTAGGCCGCGCGGACGGATGCCGCTCTCTGCTCGGCTTCGGATGCCGCCGATACGCCCTCGGGCACGATGCGCCGGATCTCCACCGCCTGCGCCCCCGTGCCGAACGAGGCGACCACGACCGAATTCTCCACGGCGGAGCTCACCACTTCGGAGCCATCGGGCGGGGCGCGCAACGCCTCGGTCGTCACTATGTAGCGCGCATCCGTCCATGCCGTGAGAGGCTCGGACGCCGCCGCGGAGCCGGTCGTGAGCTCTTCGTAGGCGATCACGTCGTCCACGGTCCAACCTGCGAGCACCATGTCGTCGGCCATCGCATCGTCGACGATCAGTCGGTCGCTTCTCTCCGCATTCTCGATGAGCCAGCCCTTCGCCTCGTGCAGAGGTGGGGTGAGCGATCCGCCGGTGCTCTCGATGAGAGCGGGCCGATCAGCGGTGGTGACGATGTACGCGACGCCGCCGAGAACGCACGCTGCGATCACCGCGGGGACCAGCCAGAGCAGCGTTCCGCCGAGCCTGCGCCGTCCTCGCCCCGGCCCCGTGAGCCGTTCCCCATGTGCGGGGCGGACGGGCGGGGTGCCGGCCGTATGCGCCGTCCGCGGCGGCGGGATCGTCGCCGGATCCTCGAACCGCACGGGAGGCTGCGTGGGAAGCGGCGGCACGGGAGGCACCACGAATCCGGGCACCTCCACGGGCAGCGGCTTCCTGGCCGATGCGACGGGAGTGGCCCCGCTGGACAGAGACTCCCGGACGGCGAGGTCGTCCGCGGCGGGCTTCGTGACGGTCGGAGTGGTCATGCGCGGCTTGCTGGCCGCCGGCTTCGCCGCCGGTCGCTTTCCGCTCGCCGCCGGGTTGCGCGCGGCGGGTTTTCCTGTCGGGCGGGGCGTTCCTGTTGCGGTGGGCTTCTGTGCGGTGAGCTTCTTCGCGGGCGCCGACGACGTCGCCGCAGTGGGCTTCGCGGACGCGGCGGGCTTGCTCACGGGCGGCGCCGGCTTCGAAGAAGCGGACGGCTTCTTCGCCGCTGTCGGCTTCGCGGCCGTGGCGGGTCTCTTCGCGGGCGTCGGCTTCTTCGTCGCCGCCGAGCTCTTCGTCGGCGCGGGCTTCTTGCCGGACGCGGGCCTCTTCGCGGACGCGGACGTCGTCGTTGCCGCCGCTGGGCTCTTCGCTGCTGCGGGCCCCTGCGCTGGCGCCGGGGCAGGCTCGGGCGAGGTGTCCGGCGGGCGAGGCGTGTTCATCGGGCGGCTCTGCTCTCGACGTACTCAGGTTGTCGCGACGCGCTGGAACGCGGCGGAAGCGCACCTCCTCGGGCAGGAGGAGCAAGAAGCATACCGCCGGAAAGAGCGTGGAGAGGGAGGATTGACTTCCTGCCGCATCAGGGGTTTCGGCCGCGCGTCCCGCTCGCTTCGCCGACCGTTTGAGACGATTTCGCCTGCCTCGACACCTATCAGTGAGAGACAATGAGGCGCCGACCGTCTGGGAACGGGCGCGGAACGGATGAGGCATGGCCGAGCGGGTGGCGACGGATGACGCTGAGCTCGTGGCGCAGGCCGCGAACGGCAGCGAGCAGGCCTTCCGCGCGCTCTACCGCGCGTACGTCCGCCCCGTGTACTGGCTGGCGCACCGGCTGCTCGGCAACCCGGCCGACGCGGAGGATGTCACGCAGGAGACCTTCGTCGTCGCCTGGCGCAGGATTCCGGGGCTCGAGCTGGCCGGAGACTCGCTCCTGCCCTGGCTCGCAACGGTGTGCCGCTTTCAGGCGGCGAACCGCATCCGTGCCCGGCGTCGGGATCGCCAGCACATCGCCGGCGAGGCCGACGACACCCTTCCCGACACGGTCGACGTGGAGCAGCAGGTCATCGATGCGGAATTCGCGTCGCGCATCCTGCGGGAGGTCGAGGGACTCAGCGCCCTGGATCAGCAGATCTTCCGGCTCTGCGCCACGGAGGGCTTCGCCTACCAGGCGGCCGCCGACGAACTCGGTGTCGCCCACGGGGTCGTGCGCAATCGTCTCTCGCGCATCCGCACGCGTATGCGGACCGCTCTGAGAGAAACGGAAGGCTGATGTCTCCCACCGAGAACCTGCCCGAACTGACCGATGAATCGATCGACCGCATGGAGTCCGGCGTCTTCGCCCGGATCGCGGAGGACCGTACGCGGGACGTCTCGCGTGCCCGCAGTCGCCGGGGCCGCGCGTGGCTGGGCGCCGGTGCGGCGGCCGCCGTCGTCGTGGTGGCTGCGGCCGTGCTCGCGCCGACGGTCGGCGGCCTCGTGTCTCCGATGGAGGCCGGAAGCTCGGCGGACCAGTCCGCGGTCGCCCCCGACGCCGGGAGCGGGATCGTGGCGCCTGACGCGGCTCGGCTGGAAGCCGCGGACGAATCGAGCAGCAGCGACAGCTCGGCCGGTGCCGCCACGGATCAGGCCGATGCGGCCCGCGAGATCATCGCGTCGGCATCTGCCACCGTGCTCGTGGATGATGTCGCAGCGGGCGCCGACGAGGTGAGCGCCCTCGCGGCCCGGTATGACGGCTATGTCGAGAGCATGAATGTGGGAACTGTCGGCGGCGCCGAGCCGATGGTCGACGACATGTCCACCATCTACCCGCCACAGCCGCCGTCCTCGGACTACGGCTGGGTCAGTATCCGGGTTCCCGCCGACGACCTGCAGGCGGCCGTCGATGACCTCGACGATGTCGGGGAGGTCACTGCGGTATCCGTGAATCGCACCGACGTCACCGACCAGGCGATCGACCTGCGTGCGCGCGTCGATGCCACGCGGGCCTCGGTAGACCGGCTGACGCAGCTCATGTCGCAATCGGCATCCGTAGACGATCTCATCGCCGCAGAGGTGGCCCTCTCGGATCGGCAGGCTCTCCTCGAGGGTTACGAGCAGCAGCTCGCTCAGCTCGAGAGCCAGGTGGCCATGTCATCGCTGCAGGTCAACCTGACCTCGGAGACCCCGCCGGTGAAGGCCGACCCCGCCGGCTTCGGCGACGGCCTGGTCACCGGATGGAACGCCCTGGTCGCAACGCTCAACGGCATCGTCATCGCGCTCGGCTTCCTTCTCCCGTGGATCGTGGTCGTGGGGGTGGCCGCGCTTCTCTTGTGGGGCATCGTGCGGCTCGTCCGACGTCGCCGCGCAGCGCGCCGCTCCACTCCGACACAGGATTCCGGGGGCGAGCGCGCTTCGCTCTAGGAGTTCCGCGCCGCCCGGAAGGGCGGCCGCCGTCGATGAATCGCCTGCCCCGCGTACCCTTGACGCAGGGGTTCGACTCGATCGAAGGGGAGCGACATGAAGACACGACCTGGCGCGGCATCGACGCTGATCCTGGCCGCACTGCTCATATTGACCGGATGCGCGGGGACCGCGGGCGGCGATGACGACATGTCGGACATGGACCACGCCTCCGGAGCGGCGGTCGATGCAAACGAAGACGACATCGAGTTCGCGAGCACGATGATCGCGCACCACGAGCAGGCGATCGAGGCCTCCGACATCGTGCTCGAGAAGGACGATGTCGACGGCAGCGTCACCGAGCTCGCGGACCGCATCAAGGTCGCCTACGAGACCGACATCGACCAGCTCGAGACATGGCTCGACGAATGGCATGCCACCGCGGAGCCGGAAGAGCCGGATGCCGACGATGGCATGATCACGGATGCCGATCTCGATGCGCTCCGCAGCGCCTCCGGCACCGCCGCCGGCTCCCTCTACCTCGAGCAGATGATCGCCGACCACGAAGGCGCGATCGAGATCGCCGAGGAGCACATCGAGGAGGGGAAGAACCCGGGCGCGATCGACCTGTCCAAGAAGATCGTCGCAGCGCAGACGCTCGAGATCGAGCGGATGAAGGAACTCCTCGACGGGCTCTGAGCGAGGAGAAGCGCCTCGTGCGGTCGCGCATTGTCGGAGCACTTCGCTCCCGGGTCGGACGAGCCGACCCGGGAGCGACGCCTCTCCGGCTCAGGCGGTCGTGGTGCGGCGGGTCCTGGTGCGATCGCGCGTCAGCAGCAGGCCGAGCGCGATCATCCCGACTCCGAGCACGAAGTGCAGCCAGTTGTCCGCCGTATTCACCGGGACGAAGTTCGCCGGGTTGTCCCCCGCCACGAACAGTCCGAAGATCCACAGCACGAGGTAGATGACCCCGCCCCAGATCAGGTACTGCCGCGACGCCGAGGCGCTGCGGGCGACGGCGACTCCGGCGATGCCGAACAGCAGGTGGACGATGTTGTGCAGGATCGAGACCTGGAAGACGCCGAGCAGCAGCGCGTGGGACTCGTGCCCCGCGATCAGCAGGGCGTTGACGTCCGTCGTCAGCCCGGGGATGAATCCGGCGACGCCGACGACCAGGAAGACGATGCCGACGATCAGTGCCGCCTTCTGAACGGCCGTCTCAGCGAAGCGCCGGGTGCTCGCCGGTTGTGATGCACTCATGGTGATGCCTCCGAACATGGTTGGTGCTGGACCGCACGTGGGTGTGGCCCGGTTCTCGGAAGGCTAAATCGGTCGCTTCACGTCGCGGAGGGGGCTTGACATCGTGGACGGATGTGTCACTGATCAGTACATCCATCCCTCGAACCCCATGTCGTTCCCCTTGGGCGGGTCCGCGATCACGGGAGGCGCCGTCTGCCGTCGGCGCACGGGCCGCAAGAGCGCCCCGAACGCCCTCCCCGCCCATCCGGCTTGCCCTGCTCGCAGCCGGGTGAGCTCCGACGGTGCGGGACCCGTCGGCATGCGGCGAGGCAGTTCGCCGGCGGCGACGAGCCACGCGGGCAGCCCCAGCATCCGAAGCACCTGGCCCAGTCGCTCCGACTCGTAGACGCTGTCGGGGTCGAGCTCTTCCTCGAGCAGTTCACCGAGCGGCTCCGCGGCATCCGGTCGATCCCACAGCCCCGCGATCAGTTCCGCGGATTCCGCTCCGACAGGCTCGCTCAGGACGTCCTCATCCGCCCCCGGCTCACGTGACGGATCGCTGCAGTAGCGCACCAACTCCTCGCCCCCGCGCCAGGCGACCAGTGCCAGCTGTCGGTCGCGCAGCACCCGGATGGCGAGCGACGGGCCGGGGCTGCGCTCCGCGAGGAGCGCGCCGACCTCGAGGACGCCGCGCCGGCCGTTGGCCACGACGCCGGCGCCGGGGTCGCCCAGCACGACGATCCAGCCGTCCTGGGGCGGGGCCACCCAACCGGAGAAGCGGATCACGCGCAGGAGCGCGAGCAGGTCATCCAGCTCCACGTCGCCGGCGGGAAGGATCACACCGCCATATGAGTGGCCCCCCGGCAGAGCGTCCTCCGGGGGCGTTACGGACATCGGAGGCAGGTACACACACCGATCTTGGCGCACACCGCGCCATCCGGCCCCGCCGACGGCCGTCGAGCCACGGTTGCGCAGGCGCGCGCATCCACCGGAATGGACACCGGAGGATTACCGTTGCACCTGTCATGCAGCGCTTCGGAACCCTCTCGTTCGGCCACTACGGACCCCTCGGCGGCGGCCGCCAGCTCACCGCGGGCGACTCGCTGCTGCAGGCGATCGACCTGGCGCAGGGCATGGACGACCTCGGCGTCGACGGCACCTATTTCCGGGTGCACCACTTCGCCCGGCAGCAGGCATCCCCTCTGCCGCTGCTCGCCGCGATCGCCGCCCGCACGCGGCGCATCGAGGTCGGCACCGGCGTGATCGACATGCGGTACGAGAACCCGCTGTACCTCGCAGAGGAAGCGGCGGCCGTCGACCTGATCAGCGACGGACGGCTCGCGCTCGGCGTGAGCCGCGGGTCACCCGAAACGGTCGTGCGCGGCTACGAGGCGTTCGGCTACACCGGCTCGAAAGATCCCCGGGGCGCGGACCTCGCCCGCGACCACTTCGAGCTGTTCTTGCGCGCGATCGAGGGGGAGGGTCTCGCCGAGCGGGACGACTCCAGTCCCTTCGGCGGCGGATCGGGGATGCAGAGGATCGAGCCGCACTCCCCCGGCCTGCGCTCGCGCATCTGGTGGGGCGCGGGCAATCGCGACTCGGCGGAGTGGGCCGGCCGCGTCGGCGTCAACCTCATGTCATCGACGCTGCTGACCTCGGCCGACGGAAGGCCCTTCGACATCCTGCAGGCAGAGCAGATCGATGCCTTCCGCGCCGCGTGGCGCGAGGCGGGGCACGCCGGCGAACCGCGCGTCTCGGTGAGCCGCTCGATCTTCCCGCTGGTGACGGCCGAGGACCACATGTACTTCGGCGGCCGACAGGACGGCGACCAGATCGGAATCATCGACGGAATGCGATCGACGTTCGGCAAGACCTACGCCGCCGAGCCCGACGCGCTGGTGGAGCAGCTGCTGGCGGACGCCGCCATCCAGAGCGCGGACACGCTGATGCTGACGATTCCCAGCCAGCTCGGCGTCGACTTCAACCTTCGGGTGGTGGAGTCCTTCGCGACGCTCGTTGCTCCGGCGCTCGGCTGGGTGGGCACCCGGGTCTAGCCCATTCGCTCAGTCCAGGTGCCGGAACCTCTCCCAGAGCACGCTCCAGGGCGCCAGCGGGAACGAGCAACGCATGAGAGGTGCCTCCTGCTCCTCGGTGTCCACTCCGACACCGTTGTCCAAGACCGCGACGACGTCGCACTGCGTGAACCACTCCTGAGCGCGAGTCGCCTGCCATCCGACGATCAGCACGGTCTCGGCATCCTCGGCGGGGGCGCCGAGTGCCCACAGGGCGTTGTGGCCGCTGACGACGGGCGGCAGCCCGGCGCCGAACCGGTTCAGGGCGCCGGCCTCGCCGTAGTTCGTCGCGATGATGGCGTCGGCTTCGGCGGATGCCGCGGCATCCACCACCTGCTCGACGTATCGCTCCCATCCGACCTGATCCGCCGCTGCGGAGTTGATGTTCGCGAGCCCCGTCGCACCGAACGCCTGCACCGGCAGCACCGGAAGCGACGCGATCGCACAGGCGACCGCATTGACGCCGAGCAGGGCCGGCACCAGCACGCGTCTCGCCCGGGTGCGCGCCCAGTCGGCGACGACGGCGGCGCCCACCGCCGAGAGCACCGACAGCACCCCCGCGGTGTAGTAGAACTGGGTGCCTCCGACGAAGACGAACACCACCACGATGGCGAACGTGACCGCGAGGAAGCGCAGGGGCCTCCAGCGAGGCCTGCGGAACACCGCCACGACTGCCACCACCCAGAACACGGCGAGCACCGGGCCGACGAGCAGCACCAGCATCGGCCACATCATGATGCGCACCTCCTCGGCGTTGTTCTCGCTGAGCGCCGCGCCCATCGCGAGCTGCGGCCACCCATGCGTCGCCTGGTAGATCACATTCGGCAGTGCAAGGAGCCCCGCGAGCGCGACACCTCCCCAGAGCCACGGGGAGGCGAACCAGCGACGAGGACCGCAGACCGCGAGGCCCCCGGCGATCCCGATCATGAGCACGACCACGAGGAGCTTGTTGAACGTGCTCGCGCCGATCACGGCACCGGCCGCGAGCCACCACCGGCCGTCATCGCGCAGGACAGCGCGGACCGCGAAGAACAGCGCCGCCGGCCACACCACGAGGTCGAGGCTTGCGGTGAGCAGGACGTGCCCGAACAGCAGCGTTCCGGTCGTGCCCGCCATCCCCCAGGCCGTGTAAGCCTGCGCCCGCCGGGTGCCGCCCACCTCGCGCGTGATGAGGACGAGCAGGACGATGGATGCCGCGGCGCAGAGCAGGGCGATGACCCGGAGCGCGACGACGCTGTCGCCGAGCACCGCGATCGACAGGCGTGCGAGCAGCGGCGTCAGCGGCGGCAGATCCGTGTAGCCCCACGCCGGTGGCAGCATCCGGAAGTAGAGTTCGTCGCGGTGATATCCGTACTGCGGCGAGAGCATGGCGAGCACCACCGTCAGCGCGAGCATCGCCCCGACGACGTGCGAGGTCGCCAGCGGATGCCGGTGCACCGTCGTGCGGGTATCGTCGGCGATCACGTGCTCAGGCTAGCGAGCGCGGCCGCTCCCGGCCGCAGACACGACCGCGCCAAGGCTCGCTTCCCGGAGGGTCGCACCACCGCGACGGTACCGGCGGGCGCCGCCGGTGTGGACGCGGGCGGCAGCTTCTCGCGCTCCGACGCTAACCGGCATCCTCGATGAGGTGCAGCTGAGTCCCGTCGGGGTCCACGAGATACCCCGCGCGCTGGCCCCACTCCTGCAGGGCGACGGGAACGAGCCGTGGAATGCCCGAATCCGCCTCCGGCACGCCGCTGCCCCGCACCGCCGCATAGAGCCCATCGAGGTCGCCGACGCGGATGCTCGCCATGAACCAGCTGCTGTACGGGTCGTGCTCGGGGGCGAGGAAGAACTCGAGCACGACCCCTCCGCGGGCGAGGATCAGCCACCCGCCGTCGCGATACGACACCTCGAACCCGAAGCCGGTGTAGAAGTCGATGGTCGCGTCGAAGTCGCGGGAGGGAAGGTTCGGCACTGAGCGATCCGCCATCCACCGAACCTACGACGACTCGGCGCGCGAAGTGAAGCCCCCGTCGATGCCTCCGCGCGGCGCCGGCTACAGTCCGAGGTCGCTGAGCGCCGCATCCATCCTCTGCGTGATCAGCTCGTACCCGTCGTCGTTCGGATGCAGCCCATCGGCCGCCATCTCGCCCTCCCGCCCCTGGATCCAGCGGGAGGCGCCCGGTATGTAGTCGGCGCCGATGTCGTCGGCGGCGGCCTCCACCCAGCCGACGATCGCCTCGATCGACGCCGGGCGATCGGATGTGTACCAGAACGGCTCCACCACGACGAAGCGGGCATCCGGGAGCTCCGTCTTCAGGCGCTCGAAGTCCTTCTCGATCTGATCGCGGATGCCGCTGCCGGCCCGGTCGTAGCTGAACGCGTCGTTCAAGCCCATTGTGACGAGAACGATGTCGGGATCGGCTTCGATGATCTCGCCCGGCAGGTCCGCCCGCGTCTCGGTGCGGTTGTTCACGAATCCCAGCCCATCGACGCTCGGATTGAACTCCCGCCACCCTCGTTCCTGGGCAATGCGTGTCGACCAGCGCAATGAGGGATCGGACGCGCCTGTGCCTCGTGTGTACGAGTCGCCGTAGAAGGCGACCACGGGCGCGTCCTCCGGCAGATCGCTCGCCCCCGGCGGGGTGGGGTCGGCGAGCGGCGCGCAGGCGGTGAGCAGCAGCGCGGATGCCGCGGCCAGCGCCACGAGAAGGCCGCGCGCTCGAGCGGCGGCGGTCACGGCACCCGTCTCAGCGCGATGGCGGCCGGCATCCGCCGCACGACGAGCCGGAACATCGGCTTCGCCAGGGAGGCGGCTTCTGCGGGATCGATGATCCGAGGCGACGCGGCCCGGTGCTCGCGCCCCTTCCAGGTGAGTTGCGCTCCCCCGGCGGCCTCGACGTTCCGCGCCCAGTTCGTGCCCGCACCCCATGGCAGGCCGATCAGGATGGTGCCACGGTCGATGGTGGGGATCACCGCGACGGGGGTGACGTACTCGGCGCCGGAGCGTCGCCCTCGATGATGCATCACCGCCCACAGGGGGAACCAACGGCGGCCGGCGAGGAGCATCGCGATCGATTCGGTCGCCCGCCGAAGAGCCTTCGGAGGGCCCGATCTCCGCTGCGCGCCTGTCATGAGTCCAGGATGCTCTTCGCGCCTCGGAAGCGCGAGCGGTGCTGGTTCCGGTGCTCGGCCATGTTCGCGGCACACAGGTAATACACGGGAATCGTCCAGACGCGCCGTGCAGACTCGGTGCTTTGCGTCCCGCGAGCGGGTGCACTCGCCGCCCCATCGGCTCGGTCTTCATATACGGAACTCGGTTTTCATGCGCACTCTCAGCACCCCTTCGCCCGCCATTCAGCCCCGTCGTCGCGACCGCCGCTCGGCGATGACCCGTCGTGATCGCCGGTCGGCGATCATCGCCGCGGGCCTCGCGCTGGGCCTGTTCGCCACCGCCGGCGTCGCGACAGCCCCGGCCTCGTCGGCCGAGGCGTCCGCCTCGTCGCAGAGCTCGGCGTTCGGTTCGCCGAGCATCGCGCTGGCGTCGTTCGCGACATCGGCGCCCGCCATGGCTTCGGTCGCGGCGGAGAGCGACAGCGCTTCGGGGGAGGCACGCGAAGCTCTGACAGCCGCCGACGCGACGAAGGCGGCCGCGCTGGTGCTCGCTGCCGACATCGAAGCGACGGGTCTGGACCTGGGACAGCCCGACACCTCCATCGACACCGCCGAGCTCGAGGCCACGGTCGAGCGGCTCTCCGGCGCGAACAGCGCTGCAACCCCCTTCCTGCCGTATCTGACCGACGAGCTCAACGGCCTGGTCGACTCCGTCGACGGCCGGGTCTCGGAGCTGCGCCGACTCCTCGACGAGGCGAAGGCGCGCAAGGCTGCTGAAGAGGCCGCTGAGAAGGCGCGACTCGAGGCCGAGGCGGCGGCGGCTGCCGCGGCGGCCGCGGCCGAAGCCGAAGCGGCGAAGGCTGCCGCTGCAAAGGCGTCCGCGCCGGCGCGCTCGTCCGGCGGCGGCGCCGCCCCGATGCCCGTCGCCACGGGGGGCGGTGACAACAGCCCCGCGGGCGCGCAGGCGACCGCGCGGAGTATGGCCGCCGCGAACTACGGCTGGGGCGATGACCAGTTCTCCTCGTGCCTCGTGCCGCTGTGGAACAAGGAGTCGGGCTGGAACTATCGCGCCTACAACGCGTCGAGCGGTGCGTTCGGCATCCCGCAGGCTCTCCCCGGCAGCAAGATGGCGTCGGCCGGTGCCGACTGGCAGACGAACGCCGCCACGCAGGTCGCGTGGGGCCTCGGCTACATCGCGGGCCGCTACGGAACGCCGTGCGGAGCGTGGGCGCACTCGCAGTCGGTCGGCTGGTACTGACCCCGCGCTAGTCGGGCAGCACGAGCGGAAGCTCGCGACTGGGGTCCCACGGCTCGGTCCAGCCGAGGCGGTCGAAGAGTCCGTCCAGCAGCATGCCGGTGAATCCCCACACGAGGTGTTCGCCCGTCGCGTGCCCCACGACGAAGCCGGGGCCGCGCCATTCCTGCCCGTCGCGGCGGATCACCGTCGAGCCGCGGTTGGCGGGGTTCAGCAGATCGGCGACGCCCGCCCGGAACACGTCGGCCGACTCGGCTTCGTCGACGACGCGCACGGGCGACGGATGCCGCCACCAGGCGAGCACGGGCGTCACCAGATGCCGTGAGTATTCCAGGGGGATGTTCTCCAGCTCTCCGAGCACCTCCACGCCGTCCGGGTCGAGGCCCGTCTCCTCTCGCGCCTCGCGCAGCGCCGCGGCGACCACCGACTCGTCGCCCGGATCGACCCGCCCGCCGGGAAAGGCGACCTGCCCGGGGTGCGAACGCAGCGTGGATGCCCGGGCGAGCAGGAGCACGTCGAGGTCGCGCGAGACCGCCCGGGCCTGCGCCTCATGGTCGCTCTCGAGCGAATCGAGGACGCCGAACAACATCAGCACGGCCGCGGAGCGGGCATCCGGAACGTCGGGCAGGTCGGTGAGCACACGCCATCCGGGCACCCCATGGCCGTTCGCGGACTGGTCGGCGAGGGCGATCAGCTGAGCCCGAGCGCTCTGCGGGGCGTGATCGGCGGGCATCCGTTCAGGCTACGCCCGTGCGGCAGGTGGAGCGGTCGCTACTCGCCGTCGTCTGCGGTCATGAGCAGACCGACGGCCTCCGTCAGCTCATCGAGCGCGCCGGCGAGCCTCTCGAGCGCCTCCGCGTCGAGCGCGGGCAGCGACTCCGCGATCCGGGAGACGAGCAGGACGGGGTCCTCATCCTGCGGCGCGGGGTCGGTCATGGATTCATTGTCCGCGCCGGCGCACGGCGGCGCCAGGCGGCGTGCGGCTACTGCTTCGTCGACCGCTCGATCGACATCACCAGGATCACGCGATCGGCCTTGTCTTTCGGCGGTGTAGAACTCGGGTTGCCGTAGCGGTTCTGCAGCCGCACGTAGAACAGGCCACCGGGGTCCGGAAGGGTCTCGACGAGCCGACCAGCCACCTCAAGGTAGCGATGCGGATCATCGGGGTCGATGATCGACAGCGCCATCGAGGAGTTGTGCTGCAGGTTGCGGTACTTCTGCCGGTACGTCGTGTGCGTGAAGCGAAGATTCTCGCCGTCGAACTCGAACCACATCGGGGTCACCTGCACCGTGTCGTCGGGGCGGATGGTGCCCAGGTGACCGTAGAGGGGCAGCGCGAGCAGGCGACGGTAGCGGGCGGAGATGGTGTCGTAGTGGGTGGGCATGTTCTCATCCTGGATGACGGTCACCGATCGTGGACCCGATCCGCAAGGCTGAGGCGTCGCCCGGCCTACTTGCTCGGGTCGTGTCCCCAGTTCATCAGCGAGTAGCGCCACGGTGTGTCGGTGACATCCCCCGACGGCCGCTGGGCGAGGTGGCGGTGGACGTACCCCACGACCTTCCGCATGTGCTCCCGATCACCGCCGGTGAGCTCGGCCTTCTTCTTGCGCAGGATGTCGATGATCCTTCGCCCGGACGCGTGCCCGGTCGACTCTCCCCCGCCGGAGCGGTCGCCCACGCTCTTGGACTCGTCGGTGTCGAGCCACTTCTCGATCTGCGAGGCGGTCATGTTCACCGCATCCGAGAACTTCTTCTCCGTCGTTGCGTCGTCGTCAGTCACGATTCCATTCTTCGAGCCGGAGGCCGTGCCGCCAACGGGTTGACAGCCGTGTTCACCTTCCCCACCACTGTGTTCTCACCCGCTGCCTCCTGACCCGCTGCGTCCTCACCGGCTGCGCCGCTTGCGCATCTGCGCCAGCGGCAGCTCGAGCCGGGGATTGCCCACGAGCTGATCCTCGTGCGCCTCGAGGAACTCCCAATAGGCGGTCGTGAACTCCGACCCGCGCGCCTCGCGATCGTTCCGCCACCATGAGCCCATTTTCTGCAGGTACGCGCCGCCCGAGATGTACGGCTTCGTGGGCGCCCCGGCCGCCGTCCGCGTACTGGCTCATGCCCTGCACGTTCGGCACCATCACCCACTCGTACGCGTCGACGAACATCGTCGAGAACCACTCGTACGCCTCGCGCGGGTCGTACCCCTGCAGCAGGAACCAGTTGCCGAGCACCATGAGCCGCTCGATGTGGTGGGCGTAACCCCACCGGTGCACGCGTTGGAGCACCGTGCGCACCGGTACCGGCAGGTCGTCGGGGATGTCGCATCCGGTGTACCACCATGGTTCGAGTCGGCGCGTCTGCCCCAGGTGGTTCGCTTCTCGGAGTTCCGGCATGGCGCGGTAGGCGCCGCGCATGTACTCCCGCCATCCGATCACCTGGCGCAGGTATCCCTCGAGCGATGCCAACGGCACCCGATCCCGGGCAGCCAGTGTCGTGGCGACGACCTCCTCCACCGTCAGCAGCCCGATGTTCAGCAGGGCGCTGCTGACCGAGTGGAACAGGAACGGCTCGCCTTCCGCCATCGCGTCCTCGTATCGGCCGAACAGGGCGAGGCGGTGCTCGACGAAGTCCCCGAGCCAGGCTCGCGCCGAGTCCGGTGCGACCGGAAGCCAGAAGTTCTGGGGATCCCCGGGCGCGTCGGGGAATCGCTCGGTCACCTCGGCGATGGCGCCGCGGGTGATCTCGTCGTGAGGGAGCACCAGCAGCGCCGGGACGTCGATCCCGGTGCGCGGAAGCGGTTCGCGGTTGTCGGCATCGAAGTTCCAGCGCCTCCCGGCGGGCCGGTCGCCGTCCATCAGGATGCCGGTGCGGCGGCGCTGCCACCGATAGAAGTCCTCCATCCGCGCGCTCGGCGGCGCGGCGGCGAACCACTCGTCGATGACCGGCGCCGGTGTGAGGAACAGGGCGTCCGGATAGACGCGCGTCCGCAGGCCTTGGTCGGTGCAGAACCGCAGCAGTCGCTGGTCGATCCCGCGGTCGGTGGCGCTCATCCACGCGAGGGGGTCGATCCCGTGCTCCCGGACGAGGGCGCGAAGGCCGTCCAGGAATCCGAGGCCGCTCTCGAGCCCGACCCGCTCCACCCTCGTCCCCGAGCGCGCGAGCCGGTCCGCCGCGTGCCGCATGGCGGCGAGCAGCAGCACGATCTTGTGCGAGTGGTACCGGCGGCGACGGAAGGCGGCATCCGATTCGATGAAAAGCACGAGGTCGATCTCGGGGTCGTCGAAGGCCGGATGCCGCTCGAAGACCTGAGTGGCGAGCACGAGCGCGGCTTTCATGCGGCCATGATGCCACTCGCCCGATACCGGAGGGGTCGTCGGGAGGGTGCCGGTCGCCGCGCCGAGCGAGGGCCGGTCGTGCACAACGGCGGGGATCCTCGGCGACACGCCGGGCAGAGGCATCCGGTGACGGCGTGTCGGGAGCGATCCCCGCCGTTGCGCTCGGGGTCGCGCGACGGAGAGATCGGGGTTCTGTGTCGGTCATCCGCCGGGGCCATCGGGCCCGGGCGAGGGCCGGTCGTGCACAACGGCGGGGATCCTCGGCGACACGCCGGGTTGCGGCATCCGGAGTCGGCGTGTCGGAGACGATCCCCGCCGTTGAGCCCGCGGTGCTCCGGGTGCGGCCGCGGGCGTGCCCGCCACAGTGCCGGAACCCGCAGCGCCTGGCAGACTCGCAAGGGTGTGGATCGGATGGATGGAGTTCGACGTGCTGCTCGGCGATGTGCACTCCCTGAAGGAGAAGCGCAGCGTCATCCGGCCACTGATCGCCGACCTGAGCCGGCGCACCGAAGCGGCCGCGGCGGAGGTCGGGCACCACGACCTGCACCGAAGGGCCCTGATCGGCCTGTCGGTCGTCGCGAGCGACGCGGCGCACGTGAGGAATGTGCTCGACCGCGTGGATCACCAGTTCGCGGAGGCGCATCCGGAGATCACGATCCTGTCGGCGCGGCAGGGGCTCCACTCGAGCGAGGACTGAATCCCCGGCCCCGCAGCACCGCGCCCGGCGAGGCGCGACCCGCCCGGCGGCTGCCCACATCGAGAAGATCCCGCCCTCCGGCGCCTCGCCGACATACCATCGAACATGGCGCACTCGATGAACACCGGGACGGTGATAGCAATCGTCGGCGAGCACTCGGAGGATGCACTGGCCACTTTGGACGGCATCCGAGGGGTCGAGGTTCTCGCCTTGCGTGACAGCGAGCCCACGTTGGCGACACGGCGCATCACCGCCGCCGGCACACCGTGGATCGTGCACGACGCGGACCCGCTCGAGCACGTGGCCGCGGCGTGGGTGGAGCTGTTCGAGGAGCGGTCGACGCTCGGGGCGCTCGAGCTGGAAGTCGAGAACGCCCTCGCGCTCTTCGAGGCGGGCTCCGCGCTCATGCCCGACTACTACATCGTGCTCGAACCGGAGGGCGCTCCCGACACCTGGCGACACTGGTGGTGCGGTGCCCTCGGGCACCACGCCCCCCGCCGGGTTCTCACTTCGCCGGCCCCGACGACGCCGCGGGATGCCGCGGTGCGCCGCCTGCTGCGCAAGCTCCCGTCGTCGCGGGCGTGGCCCGACCCTGCGGCCTGGCTGCCGCACCTCCCGTTCGAGATCCCCGACAGGGTGGGTCTCCGAGACTGACCCGCAGAGGGTCTACGCCGGCCCACGGCCGCTGGCCCAACCTGCGAACAGGGCGTGCAGCAGCGGTAGAACGGATGCCGCCATCAAAACGGTCCCGAGAATGGCCTCATCCGCACGGAGCACAATGCCGCCGATCAGCAGCGCCGCGAAGAGGATCGCTGAGACGACACGCCGCACCATCCGCTCCACGCGATCGAGCCGTCGCTCGATCCGCGGAACCTGAGCCACGAGGCGCCCGTCCTCGATCCGCGTGGCCAGCTCGTCGAGCCGCTGCGGAAGCCGCGCAGCCACACTCGCGGTCGAGACGGCCTGCCTGGCGAAGCCCTGCACCACGTTGCCCGACTCCTCGCGGATCAGACGATTGGCGTAGGGCTCCACCGCGTCCCAGATGTTGAATGCCGGATCGAGTGAGCTGCACATTCCCGACGTCAGCGACATCGCGCGTACGATCAGCAGGAAGTTCTCCGGCAGCTGGAAAGGCAGCGAGCGAACCACGTCGCCGAACTCGATCGCGAAGTCCCGGAACTCCCGCGGGTCGACCTCCTGCAGCTCCGCGAATCCCATCCCGCCGAACCGGGCGAACAGCTTGGTCATCGCGCGCTCGAGCTCGGCGGTGTCCGCGGACGGAAGCAGCACGCCCACGTCGCGCATGCCGTCGACCATTCCCTTGCCATTGCGCGATGCGGCGGCGATGAGGATGCGCCGCAGCCCGCGCCGCAGGCCATCCGGGACCTCGCCCATCATGCCGAAATCGATGAATGTGAGCGTCCAGGGCCGGGCCTCCGGCCCGACGCGAGGAGTCACGAAGATGTTGCCCGGGTGCGGATCCGCGTGGAAGAACCCGTCGGCGAAGAGCTGGTCGAACATGACGGCCGCGAACTCAGTCGCGACCTCTGAAGGGTCGATGCCCGCCGCTCGTAAGCCCTCCACATCGTTGATCTTGATCGCCGTGACGTCCTGCAGAGTGAGTACCCGCCGCGTGGTGCGCTCCCAAACGACCTCCGGGACACCCACCCTGGCGTCATCCCGGAACAGCTCGCCGAAGCGCTCGGCGCTGGCGGCCTCATGCAGGTAGTCGATCTCCTCCATGCTCGTCGCGGCGAACTCCTCGACGAGGGCCGGCATGTCGACGCGGTCCGCCACGAGCCGCACGCGGGACAGCCATCCGGCCACCCGGCGCAGCGCGCGCAGGTCGACATCGACGACCTCGTCGATCCCCGGCCGCTGGATCTTCACGACGATGTCGGTCAGGCCCGTCTGGGCGGCATCGGCATCCGAAAGTCGCGCCCTGTGCGCCTGACCGAGGGATGCCGCGGCGAGAGGCGTCGGATCGACGAAGGAATAGGCACGCTCGAGCGGCACGCCCAGCTCGGCCTCGGCCATGGCCTGGATCGCGGGGAACGGGACGGGTGGAACCTCGTCCTGCAGCCCCTCGAGCTCTTTCGTGATCTCGGGAGGCAGCACGTCGAGGCGCGACGACATGAACTGGCCGACCTTGATCATCAGCCCGCCGAGGTCGACCGCGAGCACGTGGAAGCGCTGCGCGATCCGCTGCAGCCGCGCCGCACGACCGTGTGCGGAGATCCGGGAGAGGCCCAGGCGTGGAAGGAACAGCTCGTACCACCACGCCTGGACCAGATACCGTGCGGCGAACCGCGTGATCCGGCGGTAGCGGGCCCGCATGTTGCCGGCGTCGGACATCGAGTCTCCTTGACGCCGACGTACTGCGGCCGCGTCGTCGTTCAGCTGCAGCGTCTTTCAGCAGGGTCAGTCTTGGGCGAGGATGCTGAAGAGCTTACGTCGCGCCTCTTCGAGCACGGCGACGGCCTGCTTCACCTGCTCCGGGTTGCCCGAGCGTCCGACCTGCGCGGCGGCCTGAGCGAGATCGATGCCCGCCTTCGGCAACGCCGTCGCGCGCCCGCTGTCGCGGGAACTCGACGCCTCCCACGGCGCGGAGCGGTCGCCCGCGGCATCCGCAACCGCGCGTCCCTCCACCGTCAGGGAGTACGTCTTGCGGCCGTTGGACTCCTCGGCGAGGATCAGACCTTCGTCGGCGAGCAGCTGCAGGGTGGGGTACACCGAACCGGGGCTCGGCTTCCACGATCCGCCGCTGCGGTCGTCGATCTCCTGGATGATCTGGTAGCCGTGCATCGGCTTCTCAGCGAGCAGCGCGAGCACCGCCGAGCGGACGTCGCCCTTGCCCATGCGCGTGCCGCCGACCTTCTGCTCGAACTGTCCGCGAAGATTCTCCATCGCCTCCCAGAGTCCGCCGGTGGGCCAGCCTCCGCCGCTGCCGCGCCCGCCGCTGCCGCTGCCGCCGAACCAGTCGCCCATGTTGGAACCGCTCATGATGACCTCCTCCGTCCTGGACCCCCGTGGGTCCAGCGATACTCGACGATATATCGCTGAGGGCCCCGGCGGGGCGTTTCCCAGGAATGATTCAGGCCCGATACCGCGTCTTTGCACACGGCGTCCGTCGCTCGCAAGCCCCTCCGTGACGCGGGCGCCCCCGCATACCGTCGCTCGCAGACGAAGGGATCGAACATGGCCGATGGCGATGTGGAGACGCGCTCGAAGCGCGGGCAGTGGGTGAACCGGGTGGTCGGTGAGGAGGATCTCTCGCAGAGCTACAGCAGTCGGGAAGAGGCCATCGAGGCCGGCCGGCGGCTCGCTGACGAGCTCGGCACCCGTCACAGCGTGATCGAGGCCGAACCGACCGGCGTGATCACGGACGGCGGCGATGTGGATGACGACATCGTCGTGGTCGGCGGCGACGACGACCACGAGTAGCCGAAGGGAGGAGCCGGTGGCGCAGCAGCAGCGGACGGTGTCCGACGCGATCGTCGAACGCCTTGTCGAGTGGGGCGTATCGCGCGTGTACGGATACAGCGGGGACGGGATCAACGGCGTACTGGACGCTCTCCGCCGGTCCGAGGGCGGAGTGGACTTCGGCCAGGCGAGGCACGAGGAGAACGCCGCCTTCATGGCCGTCGGAGAGGCGAAGTACGCCGGCGGGGTGGGCGTGGTCCTCTCGACACAGGGCCCGGGTGCCGTACACCTCCTCAACGGCCTGTACGACGCCAAACTCGACCACGTGCCGGTGGTCGCCCTGATCGGCCAGCAGCACCGCAGCGTGCTCGGATCGGGGTACATGCAGGAGATCGACCTGCGCACCCTGTTCTCCGATGTCGCCGCGAGCTACATCACGGAGGTCTCGACCGCCGAGCAGGTGCCGATGGTGATCGACCGGGCATTCCGCGCGGCGCTGGCCTCCCGCTCCCCCGCTGTCGTCATCCTTCCGCACGACGTGCAGTCGGAGCCGGAGCCGGAGCATCCCCACGAACACGGGATCGTGCCGAGCGCCGCGATCTTCGACCGACCTATCGTTCGCGCCGCCGGCGACCGCATCGCCGAGGCCGCCGAGCTCCTGGGCGCGGCTCGGCGCCCCGCCTTCCTCGTGGGCCAGGGGGCCGCCGGCGCCGTCGACGAGGTCGTCGCCCTGGCCGAGCACCTGCAGGCGGCGGTCGTCACAAGCCTCCTCGGCAAGCCGCACGTCGACGAGCGCCTTCCCTACGCCGCCGGTACCATGGGACACCTCGGCACGACCGCGAGCGCTCAGGTCTTCGCGGAGTGCGACGCCCTGCTGATCGTCGGATCCAACGACCCCTGGACCGAGTTCTATCCCCAGCCGGGGCAGGCGAGAACCGTGCAGATCGACATCGACCCGCGGATGATCGGCAACCGCAGTGCGGTGGAGATCGGACTGGCCGGAGATGCCGCGGCAACCCTGCGCGCCCTGCGGGAGGCGACCGCGCCGGCACGCGACCCGGCGTGGGGCGAACGCGTGCGGGATGTCGTCCGGCGATGGCGCGGCATCAGCGCCGAACGAGCCGCGGTGGAAGCCGAGCCACTGAACCCCGAGGCCGCGATGCGCGCCCTGAACGAGCACCTGCCCGTCGACGCCCGCGTGGCACTCGACGTGGGCAGCGTCGTCTACTGGTACGCGCGCCAGCTCATCCTGCCGCCCGGTGTGCCCGCGCACGTGTCGGGGACGCTGGCGAGCATGGGCTGCGGAATCCCGTATGGCCTGGCAGCCAAGCTCACGGCCCCGGACCGGCCCGTCGTGGTGCTCTCGGGCGACGGCGGCATGCAGATGACCGGCCTGGCCGAGCTCGTGACGGTCGCCTCGCGGTGGCAGCGCTGGCCGGATCCGCGGTTCGTGATCGCGGTCTTCGACAACCGCGATCTGGCCGAGGTCAGCTGGGAGCAGCGGGAAATGGAGGGAAGCCCGCGCTTCGAGGCCAGTCAGGCCCTGCCCCCGGTGCCCTACGAGGAGTATGCGCGCGTGCTCGGCCTGGCCGGCGAACGGGTGTCCGCCGCGGACGATCTGGATGCCGCGTGGCAGCGGGCCTGGGCGGCCGACCGGCCGTGCGTCCTGGCGATCGAGACCGACCCCGCCACACCGATGCTCCCACCCCTCGCGGCGGCCGGTGAGAAGCTCGAGCAGATGCGGTCGTCGCTGGCGGCGGAAGCCGCCGAGGGCGGCCCACAGGCGGCCCGAGCGCTTCGGCTGCTCGATGCGTACGTGGAGATCGAGGAGCGCCTCGGCGGCGTGTGAGCCGGGTCAGCGTACCTTGCGGTATGCGTGGGCCTTGACCCTCTCGCTGACTCTCCGCCACGGATGTGGCTGCAGCATGGCGTCGTACAGCGACGGGTCGACGTCGAAGTAGTCGTAGACGCCGCCGTTGCGGAATTCGACGCGCAGCGTTCTTCGTGCGGCGTCGTATCCGACGGCGTGGAGGCTGTCCGAGGTGATCGGGTGCATCTTCATTGCGCATCCTCTCTGTCGGTGACCCGAGGCGATTCTCCTGCGGTGGCCCGAGGCAATTCTCCTGCGGTGGCCCGAGGCAACTCTCCTGCGGTGGCCCGAGGCAATTCTCCTGCGGTGGCCCGAGGGGGATTCGTCCCACCGCCCCTCCACTCGTCGCTTCGCGACGTGTGGAGCCTCCGGCGGCGGGGCCCGCCCGCGGTGCGTTTCTCACCCTGCCGTCACCATAAACGCAGAATGCCCGTCCTTCGGACGGGCATTCTGCGTTTGTGACCCCAGCGGGATTCGAACCCGCGTTACCGCCGTGAGAGGGCGGCGTACTAGGCCTCTATACGATGGGGCCTCACAAGACAACCTGACAAGTATGCCATGGGCCGGGGCGCCTCAACAAATCGAGGGAGCGCCCCTTGCCAGTCCCCATATGGACCGCTTGACTCGGACGATGCGAGTGACGAAGTACGAACATGCCGCCCTCCGGGTAGACGACTCGGGGAAGAGCCTCCTCATCGATATCGGGTCGTTCACGACCCCTCTGGACAACCTCGGACCCGTGATCGGCCTCGTGCTCACGCACGAGCACGCCGACCACTGGACCCCCGAGCACCTCGACCGCATCCTCAAGGGCGCACCCGGCATCCCGATCTATGCTCCGGAGGGCGTAGCCAAGGCTGCGGCCGGCTATGACATCACCGTCGTCGCGCCCGGTGACACGGTGGATCTGGATCCCTTCACGCTCGAGTTCTTCGGCGGCGAGCACGCCGTCATCCACAAGACGATCCCCGTCGTGGACAACGTCGGGGTGCTGGTGAACCGGTCGCTGTACTACCCCGGGGACTCGTATGCCGTCCCGCGCGGAGTCGATGTCAACCTGCTGGCGGCGCCGATCGGCGCACCGTGGCTCAAGATCGGCGAGGCGATGGACTTCGTGCTCGCCGTGAAGCCGAAGATGGCGTTCGGGACGCACGACATGACACTGTCGGTCATCGGGCGGGATATGGCGCGGGCCCGCCTGAAGTGGGCCACGGAGGAGAACGGCGGCGAGTTCTTCTTCCTCGATCCGGGCGAGGGGCTCGACGCGTAACGCGAACGCAGAAGCGCCCGCCGACCGGGACGGTCGGCGGGCGCCTTCGATGCGGCGACTACTCGGCGTCGAGGTCCGTCTCGAGCAGAGCGACGAGTTCGTCGAGCGCCTGTTCGGCGCCATCCCCCTCGGCCTTCAGCGTCACGACCGTGCCGTTCGACGCGCCCAGACCCATGAGGGACAGGATGCTGCCGGCGTTCAGGTCGGGACCGCCCTCGGTCGCGATCGTCACGGGGATCTTCTTCTCCTGCACGGCCTGCACGAACAGCTTCGCTGGGCGGGCGTGCAGCCCTGAGGCGCTCGCGATGGTGGCCTGGCGCTCTGCCATGGGGATTCCTTTCTTCGACGTGCTGATGGTTCGACGAGTGGGTCAAGCATTCCGCATCCAGGATGCGGAGGCGAGGGTCACACCGGAACGGCGACCGCGGGGATGTCCTCTGCCGCGGCGAGTTCCTTCGGCGCGATGTAGCGCTTCGCGGCCACCACGAGGAATCCCGAGACGAGCACACCCGCGACGAGGGCCAGCAGGAAGCCCCAGATCGGGTTGATCGCGAAGAGGACGAAGATGCCTCCGTGCGGCGCCAGCGACTGGACGGCGAACGCCATGCTGAGGGCACCCGTCACGGCTCCACCCACCATCGAGGAGGGGATGACGCGAAGCGGGTCCGCGGCGGCGAACGGGATCGCGCCCTCGCTGATGAATGCCGCTCCGAGCAGCCAGGCGGCGACTCCGTTCTCGCGCTCCACGGGTGTGAACAGCTTTCGGGCGAGCACCGTCGAGGCCAGGGCCATCGCGAGCGGCGGCACCATGCCCGCCGTCATGACGGCGGCCATGATCAGGTACGGAGTGGGATTCTCGGCGGTACCGGCCGAGAGTCCGGCGACGGCGAACGCGTAGGCCACCTTGTTGACGGGGCCGCCCAGGTCGAAGCACATCATCAGGCCGAGGATCACGCCGACGATGATGATTCCTGAGGTTCCCGCAAGATCGGTCAGCCAGGTGTTCAGGCCTTCCATCAGCGTCGCGATCGGGCGACCGAGGAAGAGGATCAGCAGACCCGAGGCGATGATCGAGCCGATGAGCGGGATGATGACGACGGGCATGAGGCCGCGCAGCCACCGGGGTGCGGCCAGGCGCCCCAGCCACCAGGCGACGACACCGGCGATGAGACCGCCGACGATACCGCCGATGAAGCCGGCGTTCATCAGCACGGCCACGGCACCTGCCACGAATCCCGGGGCGATTCCAGGGCGGTCGGCGATGGCGAAGGCTATGTACCCCGCCAAGGCGGAGACGAGGAAGCCCATAGATGTGACGCCGATGATGAAGGCGACGGAGCCGAGGTACTGTCCGAGCCCTCCGGCCGGCAGATCCCACAGTGCGTTGTCGACGATGACGGTGCCGGCCTCGTTGCCCACCTCGTAGCCGCCGAGAGCGAAGCCGATCGCGATCAGCAGACCGCCACCGGCGACGAACGGGATCATGTAGCTGACGCCGGTGAGAAGGATCCGCTGGATGCGCGCTCCCATCGACAGCGGTGCGGCGTCGGTGGCGCCTCCCTGGCTGGCGGTGCCGCTCACGCGCGCCGCGTTCGGGTTGTTCGCGGCCGCGACGGCTTCGCGGATCATCTGATCGGGCTGCTCGATTCCGCGCTTCACACCCGATCGGATGACCGGCTTGCCGGCGAACCGCTGCTGCTCCCGCACATCGACGTCGGTGGCGAAGATCACCGCGTCGGCGTTGTCGATGACGCTGCGATCGATCGCCTGATAGCCGCTCGATCCCTGCGGCTCGACCACGAGGTCGATGCCGTTCTTCTTGCCCGCGGCGGTGAGCGCGTCGGCCGCCATGAACGTGTGGGCGATACCCGTGGCGCACGCGGTGACCGCGACGATGCGAGCCGGGCGCCCATCGACGCTCAGTCCGTCGGCGACGGCGGTCGCGGCGGGCGCGGCGGCCGGTGCGGCGGTGGCAGCGGACGCGGCCGGGACGGCCGCGGCAGCCGGGACCGCAGCGGCAGACGCGGATGCCGGGGCCGCGGCATCCCCTTCGCCGATGGCGTTGCGCACGATGGCGACGACGTCGTCGTTGGTCTCGGCGGCCCGGAGACCGGCGGTGAAGTCGTCCTGCATCAGGCTGCGCGCGAGCTTGGAGAGCACCGCGAGGTGCGCCTCCGCGGCATCCGCGGGCGCGGCGATCAGGAAGACGAGGTCGGCCGGGCCGTCTGGGGCGCCGAAGTCGACGCCGGGCTTCAGGCGGGCGAACGCGAGCGAGGGCTGCGTGACGGCGGCGCTCTTCGCGTGCGGGATCGCGATCCCGCCCGGCAGCCCGGTCTCATCCTTCTGCTCGCGGGCCCACGCGTCGGCGTGCAGGGCTTCGGCGTCGGTCGCCCGGCCCTCCGCCACGACACGCGCGGCGAGTGCCCGGATGACGGCTGACTTGTCGGCGCCGAGATCGGCGTCGAGCGTCACCAGCTCTGGGGTGATCGTGTTGGCCATGGAACTCTCCTCTTCGAGGGTCAAAGTCCGGCCGGGGGTCCGGCCGTCCAGTCGGTGACGGTGACGAGCATGCTCGCGTCCGCCGGGGTCGGGGTCTGCGTACCGGGGAGGGAGGCCGCGGCCGCACCGTACGCGACGGCACTGGCCAGCCGATCGGCGGGGTCGCCGCCGTCGGCGATCAGGAAGCCGGCGAGCGAGCTGTCGCCCGCACCGACCGTGCTGCGGACGGTGATCTTCGGCGCCGGTGCGAACAGCGCGGTGTCGGCGTCGACGTAGAGGGCGCCGCGCGAACCGAGGGTCACGAGGGCCGCTCCGACGCGCTCCGGCACGAGCCGGCGCGCACGCTCGAGGGCGACCGCCGGATGCTCGGCGTCGTCGCCCGGCTCCTCGCCGAGAAGCTCGGCGAGCTCCTCGCCGTTGGGCTTGATCAGGTCGGGGTGGGCCTCGACCGCTCCGCGCAGCGGACCGCCGGACGTGTCGATGGCGATGAGAGGGGCATCCGCTCCCCATCGCTTGCGCACCATGCGGGTGACGCGTGCGAAGAAGTCGTCGCCGAGCCCGGGCGGCAGCGATCCGGCCAGCACGAGCCACGTCGTGCCGGCGGATGCCTCCACGATCTCGGTCACGAGGAGCTCGGCGGCGGAGGCCACGGAGGCATCACCCGGAAGGTTGACCTTCGTCGTGGTGCCGGTGGGGTCCACGAGCGTGATGTTCGAGCGGACCCGACCTGCCACGGGTACGGCGCGGGCCGCGACGCCCGAGCCCTCGACGAGCCGGATGAAGGGGTCGGTCATCGCGGCAGGGAAGAGCGCGACGGTCTCCAGGCCGGCGGCGGCGAGTGCCCGGCTCACATTGATGCCCTTGCCGCCGGCATCCTGCCGGTCGCCGGTCGCGCGCTGCACCTCGCCCGCCTCGAGGGGGCTATCGAGGGCGATCGCACGGTCGAGTGACGGGTTCGGAGTCACGGTGACGATCATGCGAGCCACACCTCCACTCCGGCCTCGTCGAGGGTCCGCGCCAGCGCGGCATCCGGATTCTCGTCCGTCACGAGGATGTCGACGTCTTCAAGCCGGCCGAAGCGGACGAGCGACTCGACCCCGAACTTGCTCGAGTCCGCCAGCACGACGACCCTGCGCGCGCCCCTCACGATCGCGGACTTCACGGCCGCCTCGCCCGGGTCGGGGGTGCTGAGGCCGAAGTCGGCGGAGATGCCGTTGACGCCGACGAATGCAAGGTCGGGGCGCAGGTTCTCGATGGCGTGAACCGTGGAGGCGCCGACGGCGGCGGCCGTGAGGCCGCGCACCTGTCCCCCGACGACGGTGAGGTCGATACCGGGAACGGCGGAAAGGACGTGGGCGATCGGCACCGCGTGGGTGACGACATCCACGTTCGCCTGGTTCTCCGCGACGTGCCCCGGCAGCAGCGTGGCGAGGGCCCCCGTGGTGGATCCGGCGTCGATGAGGACCGCGCCGCGGTAGCCGCGGCCGATCATCTCCAGGGCACGCGCGGCGATGGCAGCCTTGGCGGTGCCCGCCATGCCGAAGCGCTCGTCGAGCGACGGCTCGACCAGGCTGGCTCGGCGGGGGGCGATGGCTCCGCCGTGCACGCGGCGAAGGAGGCCGGCGTTCTCGAGGGCATCGAGGTCGCGACGGATCGTCTCGGTCGTGACGCCGAGGCTCGAGGCGAGCTCGACCACCGAGACACGCCCCTGCGTCGCGATCCCCTCGGCGATGCGGCCCTGCCGCTCCGTTGCGTACATCGTGCTCCTCGTTGTGCGGAAGATATCCACACGCTACAACACAAACACAGATGAAACAAGGTGCAAACGCAGAGAATCGGATACCCGTGGCCGGCCTGGTGTGCGCCAAGATGACGGTGCTCAGTCGAAGAGCGATACGGGGCCGAGTGCCGGATAGTCCCAGACGAGCACCGTGTCGCCCCGAAGCTCCACGCGGATCAGGCTGCCGAACGGCATCCCGTGCCACGGGTCTTCCTCGTCGCGGTGCACCAGCACGCTGCCGTACTTGTTCAGCTCGATCCGGGGTTCGGTCTCGGAGGGTGCGCACGCCACCGCCCAGAGGCCTTGCGACCGCGTCGTGAGCAGCAGGCACGTCGTGCCGTGCACCGTCGGTGCGCTCCACACGTTGATGCCGCGGAGGTCCTCGTACAGGCGCAGCCCGTCATCGACCAGGGCGAGGTGGCTGAGGGATCCCGCGGCATCGAGCTCCGCGCGATCGGCGGACGGGATGCCGGCACTCTCGGCTCGGATATGCAGGGTCTCCGCCGGAACGCGGGGCAGCGCGCCGGGCATCCCGACCAGGATGCCCGCACAGATCAGCAGCAGCGCGGCGGCCAGGGCGAGGATGTCGCGGCGGCGCCACCAGGGAGGAGCGGACTCGTCGATGCCACGACGCCCGAGCGCGGGCTCCTCGATGGGTCGGGGAGACGCGGCTTGCACGGACGCGGCCCGCGCGGGCGTCGGCTCCGCGTCATTTGCGTCGTCGTCCCCCGTGCGGAGTGGCGGGGTGGTGCGTCCGATGGTGGTCTCGAGGGCGGCGAGCCGGGCCTGAGCAGCGGGGTCGCCGGCGATGTCGGCATCCGGGCCGTATGCGCGCCGACGGAGCCGCTGAAGCTCGGCGGCGATTCCCGGCGTGACCGACTGCCCCGTCGTGTCCACGGGGCCATTATGCGCGGCGCTTCGGCAGCAGAGAACCCCCCTGCCGGCCCCGCCACCCGGAAGCCACAGATCGACAGACAGAACAACATCGGCGAGTGCCGCCGGGGGCACCCGCCCTAGGCTGTCAGGCGTGCCCGACAAGCCAGCCGCCGAAGTGATCATCGACTCCGAGCTCGTTCGCGGACTGCTGGCCGGCCAGTACCCGCAAGCCGACGGGCTCGCGCTCTCGCACGCGGCCGACGGGTGGGACTGCTCGGTGTGGCGGCTGGGGTCGGACCGCGCGGTGCGACTCCCCCGCCGGGCCGTCGCCGCGCCGCTCGTGCTGCACGAGCAGCAGTGGCTCCCGGCGATCGCGCAGCGGATCCGGCCGACCGGCATCGAGGTCCCCGCGCCGGTCTTCGCCGGCGGACCGACCGAGGACTTCCCGTGGTCGTGGTCGATCGTGCCCTGGATCGACGGCGGGCCAGGGCTTGCCCTCGACCGCAGGGACCGTGCCGGCTGGGCGCAGCCGCTCGCCGCCGCCCTCGAGGCGCTGCACGTCGCTGCGCCGGACGACCACCCCCGGAACCCGTTTCGGGGAGCTCCGCTGATCGAACGGGCGGATGCGGTGCGCGAGCGCATCGGCCACCTGGGAGGCACGCTGGGGGCCGCCGCCCTGCGAGCGGTCTCCGATGCCTGGGCGGCCGGGCTCGCAGCGGACCCGTGGGCCGGGGTGCCGGTGTGGATCCACGGCGACCTGCATCCCGGGAACGTCATCACGGCAGGATCGGCCCTGGCCGGCATCATCGACTTCGGCGACGTCACCGCCGGTGATCCGGCCTACGATCTCGCGGTCGCCTGGCTGGCGTTCGATGCCCCCGCGCGCAAGGTGTTCGTGGAGGCTTGCGGTACCCGGGTCGATGCAGCCACGTGGACGCGCGCACGCGCGTGGGCGGCGGCCGTCACCCTCATGCTGCTGGCCCACAGCGACGACAACCCGCCATACGCCGCGCTCGGCCGGGAGTGCCTTGCGGAGCTGGCTCAGGGACCCGACCCGACTCGAGATGCCGAGGAGAGATAGACGTTCACGTGGTCGCCCTCGAGCGTGAAGCGCACCAGACTGCCGGTCGGCATCCCCTGGAAGAGGTTGTCGCTCCACCCCTGGTATCGCGTGAGGTCGACGGTCGGTATCAGGCCGTCGGCTGCGCAGCCGCCCGTTCCTCCTTCCTGTCGATGGGTGACCAGTACGCAGTCCGTTCCGTAGCGCGACTCGCCGCTCCAAACGGAGAAACCCCTGAAGTCCTCGAACCGACGCAGACCTTCGTCGTCGATGCCGAACTGCGCCAGGTAGCCCCCGATGTAGGGTCCGGGGGCGTCGTCGGGTGACTGCGGAACGAGGTGCAGGACGTAGTCCGGCGGGCGAGGACTCAACCAGCTGAAAGCCGAGACGGCGATGGTCAGCGCCGCTGCCCCGCCCGCCAGGACCACCCACCACCGCCATCGGCGCCACCACGGGCGTGGGGCGCGCGGGAACGCCTCGACGGGCGCGGAGGCTGAGGGCGAGCCGGAAGCCGGACGCCGGTCGTGGGTAGATTCCGGCTCGGGCCCCGGCTCCTGCCAGGGCACAGGCTCCAGTGCGGGCACCGGGTCCAGTGCGGGCACCGGGTCCAGTGCGGGCACAGGCTCCAGGTCGTGCACCGACTCCGGTGCGTGCACCGACTCCGGTGCGTGCACCGACTCCGGTGCGTGCACCGGGGACGGTTCTTGGAGCGACCCCCACGGCGGATGCGTTCCTCGTTCCGGGGCGGAGGCGCCCGCGCCCCCAGCGTGTGCCGCGGTCTGCCGCGAGATCTTCGCCGCCTCGAGCTCCGTCAACCTCGCCAGAGCGACGGGATCGCTCAAGATGTCGGCATCCCTGCCGTACGCGCGCGCACGGAGACGCCTCAGTTCATCCGGCTCGTCCCCTTCGACCGCCCGCAGCGCGGCGTCCATGGGGCCATTGTGCACCCGCAAGCGCCGCCCGGCCAGGGGTGTCGATCCCCTGCGACGCGTCGCCGCGACGCGCGGCGGCCGGTGATTCCGCGCCTAGGACGCCGTAGCCTCCGCCTCACCGAGGAACACCTCGACGCGGTCGCCGTCGAGCACGAATCGGATCATGCTTCCGGTCGGCATGTCGGCGAAGACCTCATCGGTGACGCCGGAGTACCGCTGCAGATCGGCGATGGTCGCGAGGCCGGCCGGCGAGCAGCCGAGGGCGGCGAGTCCCTGGTCGACTCGGGAGATGATCAGGCAGTCGGTCCCGTACTGGGTCGGACCGCTCCACACCCGGAATCCCCGGAAGTCCTCGAACCTCAGCAGCTGTTCCGGGTCGAGGCCCAGCCATGTGATGCTGCTGTTCATGTCGGTGATCTCCTGCTCGTCACCGGCCGGCCCCTGCAGCTGGAGCACGAAGTCCGGGCGCGGCGCGAGCGAGCTGACCACTGCCGCGACGAGGAGCACAGCAGCGACGCCCCCGCCGATCATCGCCAGCCAGCGTCGGCGGCGCCACCACGGTGTGGCGGCGAGTCCCGTGGGTGCGCCCGCTACCGCGGCCGCGGGCGCCGACGCGCCGACGGACGTCGTGACCGGCCCCGCCCCTTCCTCGAGCCGGGCCCCGGGACCTGATTCCAGGTGGGCATCAACCGGGAGAGGGGCACCCGCCGGACCGGTCGCCATGAAGATCGACCCGTGCGCAGGCCCCGACGCCGGAGCGGCGTCACCACCGCGGGGAACCTCGGGGACCGGTGCGATGATCGACAGCCGACGGGCCGCCTCCAGCTCGGAGAGCCGGGCTTGGGCGGCGGCATCCTGTGCGATGTCGGCATCCGGACCGTACGCGCGCTCCCGCAGCCGCTCGAGTTCGTCCGACTCGTCGATCGACCCCAGCGCCGTGTCCATCCCCCCATTATCCGCGTGCAGCGGGACGCCAGGCGATGATGTGCCTACGCGCTTCAGCGCGAGGGGCCGGCCAGCGGCGGCGGCGCGTCCACCGTCTGTGCGAGAACGACCCCGTCCCGCAGGATGAGCCGGATCATGCTGCCCACGGGCATATCGCCCCATGCCTCGATGCCGGAGAGCCGGGAAGACTCGCGGTACTTGACGAGGTCGATCGTCGGCTCGCCGTTCCACGGTGAGCAATCGACCCGCCACCGCGGCCGGGCATCGGTGGTCACGAACATGCAGGTCGTGCTGGTCCCGCGCGGCCCGCTCCAGATGTTGAGGCCCCGGAACTCGTCGTACAGCCGCACGTCGCGCGGTGAGATGCCGAGGTAGTTCAGCTCATCGGCGCTGCCGAGTTCCACGGATGCCTCCACCGGAACGTCTGTGCGCGGATGCAGCGTGACATCGCTCGACGGAGGGCTGAGCACCGAGGCAAGGACACCCAGAGCGGCGACGGCGACCCCCAGGTCGACGAGGATCGCGGCGCGCCGCTGCCACCAGCGGGGCGCTCGCATTTGGCGGGCGGCGTGCTGCACCGGTCCCGGTTCAGCGGGTGATTCCGCAGCGACGCCGACCGGCATCCGCCCGGGTATCGACTTCGTCTCGGATGCGTCCCGCCACTCGTTCGCGCTCCCGGACTCCTCGATCGGCCGAAGCGCGCTCGCGAAACCCAGTGCTGCCTCGAGCTCGATCAGTCGTGCGCAGGCGACCGCGTCGCCGCCTATGTCCGCGTCCGGCCCATACGCGCGTCGCCGCAGCTCGGCGAGCTCGGCCAGATCCGCCCGGGAGGGCGACGCCTGCGTCGCGCCCATGCCCCCATTATCCGCCCGGAGGCGACATGCGGCACCGTTGAAAGGGCCGGGGTCGGCGGGCACGGCTGCCGACGGTGTGCGTTCCGCCCGAGGCAGGGGCGTGCGCCGCGAGGCTCGGATCCGCCGGCTTGGCCTCGAGACACGGCGCCCAGCGCCGTGCGCTCGTGCGGCGGGAACGAGAAAACCCCCGCCTGAGCGGGGGTTTTTCTCAGCTGGGGTACCTGGACTCGAACCAAGAACAAAGGTACCAGAAACCTCCGTGTTGCCAATTACACCATACCCCAAGGCCACGAACCGAAGCTCGTGCCAAGGATCAAGTCTAGACCAGTTCCCTGAGCCGTCCAAACCGAGGGGGTCGCGCTACGCGCTGGTCTCCCCCACGAGGGCGCCGAGCCGACGGATCGACTCGGGCTTGCCGAGCAGCTCCATCGACTCGAAGAGCGGCGGTGAGACCCGGCGACCGCTGATCGCGACGCGCAGCGGACCGTACGCGACGCGCGGCTTCAGGCCGAGGCCCTCGATCAGCGCCGACGTCAACGCCGTCTGGACGGCGGCCGCGGTGAACTCCGACTCGGGAATCAGTTCCAGGGCGCCGACCGACGCCACCAGGACTTCGCCCGCGTTCTCGGGCAGCGACGCGCGGGCCTCGTCCTCGATCGCGATGTCGTTCGTGAAGAGGAAGCCGAGCAGACCGGGGGCGTCGCCCAGCAGAGGGAGGCGCTCCTGGATGAGCGGCGCGGCCTTCGTCAGCAGCGCGAATTCGGTGGCGGTCGGCGGGTCGGCCAAGACCGCGGCTGAAGCCAGGTACGGCACGATTCGCCGGGCGAAGTCGTCGGGCTCCAGCATCCGGATGTGATCGCCGTTGATCGACTCAGCCTTCTTCTGATCGAAGCGAGCCGGGTTCGGGTTGACGTCGGCGATGTCGAAGGCGGCGACCATCTCATCGAGCGAGAACACGTCGCGGTCGTGGCTGAGCGACCACCCGAGCAGCGAGAGGTAGTTGAGCAGGCCCTCGGGAATGAACCCGCGCTCCCGCTGCAGGAACAGATCGGCGCGGGGGTCGCGCTTGGAGAGCTTCTTGTTGCCGTCGCCGAGCACGAGCGGCATGTGGCCGAAGCGCGGAATGAAGGTCGTGACGCCGGCATCGATCAACGCCCGGTAGAGCGCCAGCTGGCGGGCCGTCGAGGGCATCAGGTCCTCACCCCGCAGCACGTGGGTGATGCCCATGAGCGCGTCATCCACCGGGTTCACGAAGGTGTAGAGCGGGATCCCGCCGGCGCGGAAGATCACGAAATCGGGGAAGGATCCGGCGGGGAAGGTCACGTCGCCGCGGATCAGGTCGGTGAAGCTGAGGTCCTCGTCGGGCACCGTGAGGCGCAGCGCCGGCTCGCGTCCCTCCGCGCGGAACGCCGCCTTCTGCTCGTCCGTGAGGGTGCGGTCGTGGTTGTCGTACCCGAGCTGCTTCGCGCGCCCCGCCGCCTCGTTGCGGGCATCGATCTCCTCCGCGTTCGAGTAGCTCTCGTAGACGGCGCCGCTGGCGATCAGCTTCTCGAGCACCTCACGGTACAGGTGGTGCCTCTGCGATTGACGGTAGGGGGCGTGCGGGCCGCCGACCTCGACCCCCTCGTCCCAGTCGATGTTGAGCCACGTCAGTGCATCGAGCAGCTGCAGGTAGCTCTCTTCGCTGTCGCGCGCGGCATCCGTGTCTTCGATGCGGAACACCATCTTGCCGCCCGTGTGACGCGCGTACGCCCAGTTGAAGAGGGCCGTACGGACGAGACCGACGTGCGGCAGCCCGGTCGGCGACGGGCAGAATCGCACCCGCACATCGGCGCCGGTCGCGGTGGTCGTGGGATGGGCGTTCGCGGGAGAGGTCTCAGACATGGCGCCTCAAGCCTAGTTGTGCATCCGGGAGCAGAACGGTGGTCCGGTGGGGCGATACGGCCGCAGGGGCGGATGTCGGGGTCCGGATCTGCTCCCGGGTGCGCGCCCCGCTCGGCTGCATTCGTCCCGCGAGTCGGCCGGCCACCCCCGCGATTGTGCACACGACGGGCTCAGCCGGCGAGGGACTCCTGGAGCGCGCGAACGGTCGCCGCCACGGCGGGCACCCGCGCCGCCCCCTGAGCCGACACGAGGTGCATCGTGCGGGCGTCGGAGTTGGTGGTGGGGCGCACGACGACGCCCGCCAGCACCGGAAAGGAGTCGATCGCCAGGCGCGGGAGCAGCGCGACGCCGATGCCCATGGCGACCAGCCCCTCGACGGCCACGAAGTTGTCGGTCTCGAACGCGATCGCCGGGTCGAAGCCGGCCGTGCGGCACACCTGTTCGAGGTGGCCGCGACACCGGGGGCAGCCGGCGATCCATGACTCGGCGGAGAGCTCGCCGATGTCCACCGCCTCGCGGCGCGCCTGATCGTGGCCTTCCGGCAGCACGGCGAGCACGTCATCTGCACCCACCCGTCGGGTGGCCAGTCCCCGGGCGCTGCGGCGGTGCGGATCGCCGAGGTCCCCCGGGTAGCTGAAGGTGAGCGCGAGGTCCACCTTGTCGTCGCGCACGAGCTGCACGGCCTCCGGCGGCTCGGCCTCGACGTAGGTGAGCGAAAGCCCCGGATGCCGGTCGCGCAGTGTCTGGATCAGCCGCGGCAGCACCGTCGGGGACGCCGAGGGGAAGGCCGCGAGGCGAACCCGCCCTGCGCGCAGACCCTGCAACTCGGCCAGTTCGCCGGCCGCGGCATCCAGAGCCGTCGTCACCGCCGTGGCATGGCGAGCAAGGATGCGGCCGGCCTCCGTCAGCCGCAGCCGCCTGCCGGCACGCTCCACGAGCGGCACGCCCAGGCGGACCTCGACCCTGCGCACGTGCTGACTGAGCGCCGACTGGCTGTAGCCGAGCGCCGCTGCGGCCGCCGTCAACGACCCCTCGTCGGCGATCGCCTTCACCACCCGCAGAGTCAGGGGGTCGACATCCGGCAGTTCATCATCGGCCACGCCAGAAGCATAAGCGGACGCGCTGATTTACGGCTGTCTGCCGGTGTGAACCGTTGATTCGTAGCGGTCGGCCCCACCGCCAGACGGGAGCGAGCGCCGCGGTCTAGAAGACGAAGAGCTGACCGAGGATCAGTACGGCGACGAAGAAGAAGACGATGACCGCGCCGACGATCGCGAGCGTCCGGCCGGAGAGGTTGGCCACGGCGTAGCCGATGAGGAACGGCAGCGCAAGCAGGAACAGAGCGACGATCCACCAGAACGCGACGTATCCCCCCGTGGTCGCCTCCGAAAGTCGCCCGGCGAACAGCTGCTGTGATGCCGGATGTGTTGCATACCTCACGGCGGCAGACAGCGGAACGGCGATGAAGGCGAAGACGATCAGCCCGAGCAGCGCTCCCCACAGTCCGGGACTGCCACCGTTGCTGAGCACGCCGCCACGCATCTGATCACGATCTTCTGCTGCCATGGCTCTGACCATAGCGGGCTCGCCGCAGACCTCCAGCGAACGCGCCCGCTCGTTCGCGCCTTCTCGTTGCCCGCAACGTCGAATAATAAGCATCGGAGCAGTGATGCATCGATAGCCGCCCGTAGACCGATGAGTCGCCAACACGGATGCTGGAGCCATGACACCCGCGACGCTCCTCGACCCGCTCGCTTCGGCCCGTGCCGAGTTCGCGGTCGAGCCCGGCTATCTCGCCGCGTGCACGGTCGGGCCGCCGCCGGCATCGACGCGGCGCGCGGTGATCGCAGACGTCGAGTCGGCAGCCGCCGGCCGGATGAACATCCCCGAGTACTGTGCGGTCGTCGAGCGGAGCCGAGACCTCTACGCGCGGCTCGTGAGCGTGCATCCCGGCCGCGTGGCGATCGGCTCACAGGCCTCGGTCTTCGCGGGGCTCGTCGCCGCGTCGCTTCCGGACGGCGCCGAGGTGCTCTGCGTGGACGGTGACTTCTCGTCGATAATGCTGCCGTTCGTGCACGCCGGGCGAGGCATCCGCGTCCGCAGTGTGCCGCTGGCCCAGCTGGCCGAAGCGATCACCGAGGGTACCGACCTCGTCGCGTTCTCGCTCGTGCAATCGGCGACCGGTGAGGTGGCGGATGCCGCGGCCATCGTAGCCGGCGCCGCCCGGCACGGCGCCCGCACCTTCTGCGACACGACCCAGGCCGTCGGGTGGCTGGCGGTGTCGGCATCCGCCTTCGATGCGACGGTGTGCCACGCGTACAAGTGGCTGTGCGCGCCGCGAGGCGTCGCGTTCCTGACTGTCGCGGAGGGCTGGGAGCTGCGGCCCATCCACGCCGGCTGGTACGCCGGCGATGACCCGTGGGCCGCCTGCTACGGCGGAGGTGCCACCCTGGCCGAGGACGCCCGGCGCTACGACGTGTCCCCTGCCTGGCAGGCGTTCGTGGGCGCCGAGCCGGCGCTCGAGCTCTTCACAGCGCTCGATCCGGCCGCCGTGTACGAGCACACGACCCGGCTGGCGGGGCAGTTCCGGGCGGAGCTCGGGATCCCGGAGCCCACCCGCCCGAGCGCGATCGTGACGTGGGACGACCCCGACGGCGCGGACCTCGGCCGGCTCACGGCCGCCGGAATCGTTGCGTCAGGACGCGCGGGGCGGGCGCGGGTTGCGTTCCACGTCTTCAACGACGAGCGGGACGTCGAGCTGGCCGTCGCCGCTCTGCGCCGCTGAGATCCGGGCAGAAGTGGCCGGTGCCGCAGCGTCCGCTGAAGAAGTGGCTGCCGGCGCAGAGGCTGCCGGGGCCGCGCCCGGGACCGCAGGAATCGCAATGGACGCGTCCGCGCCTTGGCCCGCCGCGCGGACGCGCGCGACGGGCGTGAAGCCGACGACCAGGGCGACGGCGCCGATCGCCACGACGGCGAGCCCGCCGTAGCCGATCCAGCCCAGGAGCAGCCCCGCGACGATTGCGCCGAATGCTCCGACGAGGCTCATCGTCAGGTCGCTGCGGCCCTGGCGGCGGGTGCGCAGGGGTTCGGCCGTGGCCTCGGTCAGCAGCGCGGATCCTGCCACGGTCGCCGCACTCCACCCGAGCCCGAGCAGCCCGAGCGCGACCGTCACGGCCGTCGTGCTCTCGGCGCCGAGCCACGCAGTCACCAGCGCCGCGAGCAGCAGCGCCTGTCCCAGCAGGATCGTCGCGAATCGACCGACGCGGTCGGCCAGGATGCCGAACACCGGCGACAGGGCGAACATGCCGGCGACGTGGATGCTGATCGTCAGGCCCACGATGGACAGGCTCGCGCCGTGATGCAGCAGGTGCACGGGCGTCATGGCCATGACCGAGACCATGACGCCGTGACTGGCCGACACCGCGAGGATGGCGTAGCGCGCGACGAACGGGCGGTCGGCTCGCTGCACCGCGGTGGGGCGGTCGAGGCGCTCCTGGCGCGCGATGCGATCGGCGAGGAGGAGCGGGTCCGGGCGCATGAAGATGACGTAGAGGAGCACGGCCGCGATCTGGGCCGCGATGCCGAAGACGTACGGTCCCGTGAGCGCCGGCATGCCGATGGCGGCACCGATCGCTTCGCCCGGCCCCACGAGGTTCGGCCCGAGCACGGCGCCGATCGTCGTCGCCCAGACGACGATGGAGAGGTCGCGCCCGCGCGTTGACACCGACGCCAGATCCGTGGCGGCGAAGCGGGACTGGAGATTCGCCGCCTGCCCTGCGCCGATCAGCACAAAGCCTGCGAGCAGCAGCGGGAAGCTGAACAACCCGGCGGCGACGATGACGACGCCGACGCCCGTGAGTGCCAGCAGCATCCCGCCCGCCAGCGACACGCGGCGACCGCGGCGGCGCGCGAGGGCGGCGAGCGGAACTGCGAGAGCGGCCGAGCCGAGGGTGAGGGCGGCGGTCGCGAGGCCGGAGAGCGAGTCGTCGCCGGAGATGCGCGCCGCAAGCAGCGCGCCGAGGGAAACGGTCGCTCCGAAGGCCAGACCACCGAGCACCTGACCGCCCGAGAGCACCCAGACGGTGCGACGCTGAACAGCGGCGACATCGAGCGTCGAGTCGGTCATGGTCGTCAGCGCGTCAGCGGGCGCGATGCTGCTCTACGCATCGCGGGCGCCGTTCCGGAGGATGCCGAGGCCGCTGATCTCGACCTCGATCGTGTCACCCGCCTGGAACGGACCGACCCCGGACGGCGTGCCCGTCAGGATGACGTCGCCAGGAAGCAGCGTGAAGGCCGCCGAGGCGTAGGCGATGATATCGGCGACCGAGTGGATCATGTCGGTGAGCGGCGCGCTCTGTGCCACTTCGCCGTTCAGGCGGGTCTCGAGAGTCGCGGTGGCGACATCGAACTCGGTCTCGATCGCCGGCCCGAGGGGGCAGAAGGTGTCGAAGCCCTTCGCCCGGGCCCACTGGCCATCGGTCTTCTGCAGATCGCGGGCGGTGATGTCGTTCGCGATCGTGTACCCGAAGATCACCTCGTCGGCGCGCTCGGCACCGACGTTCTTCGCTATGGAGCCGATGACGACGGCGAGCTCGCCCTCGAACGACGTGAAGCGGGACTGCGGCGGTCGCACGATCGTGTCGCCTGGTCCGATCACGGCGGTGTTGGGCTTGAAGAAGAGCATCGGCTCGGCGGGAACCTCGTTGCCGAGCTCCTCCGCGTGCGCGCGGTAGTTGCGACCCACCGCAACGACCTTCGACCGAGGGATGACGGGGGCGAGCAGCACCGCGTCGGCCAGCGGCACCCGTTCGCCCGTCGTGTCGTAGCCGGCGAACATCGGGTCGCCCGCGAGCACGACGAGTTCACCGTCATCCACGATCCCGTAGCGAATGGCGTCCTGGTGGCTGAAGCGTGCGATCCTCACCGGATCAGCCTAGCGACGGCCACGGACACGGCCCAGGGGTCGTCCCGCCGCCCGACGAACCCCCTGCTCGGGCCGAAACAGCACAGGAGCGCCGAGACATCACGCAATGCGCGATGTCTCGGCGCCGAAGTGCTGTTTCGAGGCGGCGGGTCGGCGTGAAGACCCGAGAGGCTAGCTGTCGAGCTTCAGGAGCCAGCCGTGCTTGTCCTCGCGACGGCCGTACTGGATGTCGGTCAGCTCCTCGCGCAGCGACAGGGCGAGTTCGCCCGTCGGCTGCTCGTCGATGAAGTCCTTGCCCTTGAGCGTCCCGATCGGCGTGACCACCGCGGCCGTGCCGCACGCGAACACCTCGACGATGTCGCCCGAGGCGACGCCCTCGCGCCATTCAGCCAGCGACACGGAACGCCCGTGCACGGTGTGCCCGCGGTCGCGCGCCAACTGCAGGATCGAGTCGCGCGTGATGCCCTCGAGGATGCTGGGCGACTCCGGGGTGACCAGCGTTCCGTCCTTCATCACGAAGATCACGTTCATCCCGCCGAGCTCCTCGACGTTGCCGTCGCCGTCCAGGAACACCACCTGGTCGCAGCCGTGCTCGTACGCCTCCGACTGCGGCAGCAGGCTCGCCGCGTAGTTGCCGCCGGTCTTGGCCGCACCGGTGCCGCCCTTGCCGGCGCGCGCGTAGTCCTCGGACAGCCAGATCGTCACGGGGTTCACCCCGCCGTGGAAGTAGGCCCCCGCGGGGCTGGCGATCACGTAGTAGGCGACCTTCTGAGCCGGCCGCACACCAAGGAACGCCTCCCTCGCGAACATGAAGGGGCGCAGGTAGAGGCTCTGGTCCTGGCCCGAGGGGACCCAGGCGCCGTCCACCGCCACGAGCTCGCGCAGCGACTGGATGAAGTACTCCACCGGGAGTTCCGGCAAAGCCAGGCGCCGCGCGGAGCGCTGCAGGCGTCGTCCGTTCTGGTCGGGCCGGAAGGTGTGGATCGAGCCGTCCTGATGCCGGTAGGCCTTGATCCCCTCGAAGATCTCCTGGCCGTAGTGCAGCACGGCTGCGGCCGGGTCGAGCGAGATCGGGCCGTACGGCTGCACGCGCGGGCGGTGCCATCCGCCGCGGGACGACCAGCAGATGTCGACCATGTGGTCGGTGAAGTTCGTGCCGAACCCCGGATTGGCGAGGATCTCGTCTCGCTGAGCCGGCGACTTCGCCGCGAGGTTCTTGGTGACGGCGAACTCGAGCGGGGCGAGTCCTGTGTCGGAATCGAGAAGGGTCATGTGCGCTCCTGCGTGTGGTGCGGGTGGAGGTCCGCGATGTCCAGGTTACGCCCGCAGTCGCTCGGCGATCGCTTCGCCGATCTGTGCGGTGGTGCGGGCGGTGCCGTCCCTCTGCGCGATGTCCTGCTCGGCCGCGCGGGTCACGCGGGCGGCTTCGTCCGACAGCCCGAGATGATCGAGCAGGAGCGAGATGGAGAGGATCGCGGCCGTGGGGTCGGCCTTCTGCTGCCCCGCGATGTCGGGCGCCGAACCGTGGACGGGCTCGAACATCGACGGGAACGCGCCATCCGGGTTGATGTTCCCGGATGCGGCGAGACCGATGCCACCGGTGACGGCGCCGGCCAGGTCTGTCAGGATGTCGCCGAAGAGGTTGTCGGTGACGAGGACATCGAAGCGGGACGGGTTTGTGACCAGGAAGATCGTCGCCGCGTCGACGTGCAGATAGTCTACGGCCACGTCGGGGTGCTCCCCCGCCACCTCGTTCACGATGCGCTGCCACATGCCGCCCGCGTGCACCAGCACGTTGGTCTTGTGCACGAGCGTGAGCGTCTTGCGCCGGCGCTCCGCCAGATCGAACGCGTAACGCACGACCCGCTCGATTCCGTAGGCCGTGTTGACGGATGTCTCGTTCGCGACCTCGTGCGAAGTGCCCTTGCGGATCGATCCGCCGTTGCCGACGTACGGGCCCTCCGTGCCCTCCCGTACGACCACGAAGTCGATCTCACCGGGCGCGGCGAGCGGTCCCGCGGCACCCGGGTAGAGCTTCGAGGGACGAAGGTTGACGTAGTGGTCCAGCTCGAAGCGCAGCTTCAGCAGGAGGCCACGCTCGATGTTCGCGTCCTTCAGCCGCACGTCGCCCGGTACTCCGCCGACGGCGCCGAGCAGGATCGCGTCGTGTCCTTTGATCGCCTCGAGGTCATCGTCGGTGAGCGTGTCGCCGGTCTCGAGATACCGCGCCGCCCCGAGCGAGAAGCGGGTCTTCTCGAAGCGGATGCCGGAGCCCGCCGTCGCGGCATCCAGAACCCTCTCGGCCTCGGCGATCACCTCGGGACCGATCCCATCGCCGGGGATGACTGCCAGCCTCACGATCCCTGATTCCTGCGCGCGCGACATCGCTCTCCTTCTGTCCCTGCCAGCGTACCGGCGAGGTCGAAGCCGCCGAGCGCGTCGACTCGGGTCAGTGCGGGGTGCTGGTCTGCTTCGGGCGGCCGCCCAGGGTCAGCGCAGCGATCACCGCGGCGACCACGATGAGCCCCGCGCCGATGAGCGCCGTCACGCCGACGCCGGCGTCGAATGCGTGCGCAGCCGCGTCTCGAAGCGCCTGCCCCAGCGCCTCCTCGAGCCCCTCGGATGCCGCCACCGCTCCCCCGAGCGTCTCGCGCGCGGCATCCGCTGCACCGGTGGGAAGTCCATCGGGCAGCGCCAGATTCGCGCGGTAGAACGCGGCGAGGACGCCGCCGAGGATGGTGGTTCCCAGCACGGCGCCGAGCTCGTACGCCGTCTCCGACACGGCGCTCGCGGCGCCGGCCTTCGCGGGCGGGGCGCTGGCGAGGATCAGCTCGTTCGACACCGTCTCGGCCGCGCCGATGCCGATGCCCAGCGACACGAACGCGAGGACGAGCAGCCCCAGCGCGGCGGCGTCCGTGCTGACTGCGACCAGCAGATAGCCGACGACGGAGAAGACCAGCGCCACGGGAACCACGACGCGCGGGGCGACGCGCTTCGCGATCGGCACGATCCCGATGCCGGCGACGATCATCGCGAGCAGCCCCGGCACGAGCGCCAGGCCGGCCTCGAGGGGCGACAGCCCCACGATGAGCTGCAGGTGCTGCGCCACGAAGTAGAGGAAGCCGACGAGGCCGACCACGCTCAGCAGGTTCACGAGCACCGAGCCCGAGAAGGGACCGCTGCGGAACAGGTTCATGTCGAGCATGGGTGTCTCGAGGCGATTCTGGCGGCGCACGAAGAGCACCCCGAACGCGATTCCCGCGACGGCGAGCACGAGGGGCAGCGGGCTCTCCGCCCCGTGCACGGCGAACTCCTTGATCGCGTACACGATCGGCACCATCGTGCCGAGCGAGAGCGCGATGCTGACCGGGTCGAATCGGCCGGGATGAGGATCCCGGCTCTCGGGCACGAGAACCGGAACGAGGATCAGCAGCGGTACGAGCACCGGCACGGCCAGCAGGAACACGGATCCCCATGCGAAGTGCTCGAGCAGGATGCCGCCGACGATCGGTCCGAGCGCGGCGCCGGCCGAGAAAGCCGCCGCCCAGACCGCGATCGCCATACGGCGCTGATCCCGGTTGGTGAAGATGCTGCGCAGCAGCGACAGGGTCGACGGCATCAGCATCGCCCCGAACACGCCCATGGCTGCCCGGGCCGCGATCAGCCACTCGGCGCTCGGGGCGAAGGCCGCCAGGGCGGAGACCACGCCGAAGCCGGTCGCACCGATCAGCAGCATCCGCCGCCGCCCGAAGCGGTCGCCGAGCGTGCCCATCGTGACGAGCAGGCTCGCGAGCACGAGCGGGTAGGCGTCGATGATCCAGAGCTGCTGCGTGGCCGTGGGCTCCAGGTCGAGGGCGATCTGCGGCAGGGCGAAGCTCAGCACCGTGTTGTCGACCGAGACCAGCAGCACGGGAAGCATCAGCACGACCAGTGCAGCCCAGCCGCGCCAGCCGACGCGCGGAGTCGCGGTGGCCGCCGTGCGGGTGATGGTGTCCGTCATTCGCCATTCCTCAGTTTCTTAACCGTCCAGCCGGTATAGTATCAGATATGACCGTGCAGGCGTGACTAGGCTCGTGCCCATGAGCCGCCCTCCCCGTGCCCGTGAGAGCGTGCTCGACGCCTTCGAGGCGATCCTGGTGGACGGCGGAGAACGCGGGGCGACGCTCGAAGCGACCGCCCGCGCGGCCGGCGTGTCCAAGGGTGGGTTGCTCTATCACTTCGGCTCCAAGGAGGCTCTCGAGGCCGGGCTGCTCGAGCGACTGGACGTGCTCGTCGAGGCGGATATCGCGGCGATCATGAGCGCCGAAGAGGGCCCGATCGCCTACTTCCTGCGCTCCTCCGTGATGCAGAACGACCCTCTGGATCGCGCGATCATCGCGACGGCACGGCTCGCCCAGAACGGCAGCCCGGCCGCGAGCGCTGCGCTGCGTGACATCCGGCGGCGCTGGGCCGAGGCGATCGGCCCGCACACCAGGGACGAGGCGGCGCTCAACCTCGTGATGCTCGTCAGCGACGGCCTCTACTTCAACAACGCGCTGGCCGGGGGCAGCATCCCCGGTCCGGTGCCCGAAGGCGCCGACATGGATGCGCTCATCGAGCTCGTCGAAGGCGCCACGAAGCGCTGACCCTGTCGTCCGGGCGTCTCACTCGTCGCCAACCGCGGGGCGCCGCTCTGGCTACCCGCACTTCGCGGCCAGCGAGCGAGGGAGGCGCGTCAGGACTCGGTGATCTCGATCGGGCGGAACAGGTCTGCCTGGATCGCCGATCGGACGACGTCCAGAAGCTCGTCGGGCACCGGCGAGTCGACGGTCAGCACGCTGAGCGCCTGTCCGCCGGCGGCCGTTCGCGCGATCTGCATACCGGCGATGTTGATCCCCGCCTCGCCGAACTTCTGGCCGTAGATGGCGACGATGCCTGGGCGGTCGGTGTAGAGCATCACGATGTGGTGCTTCTCGATGGGCAGCTCGACCGCATAGCCGTTGATGCCCACGAGCTTCTCGATCTGCTTCGTTCCAGTGAGGGTTCCCGACACCGACAGCTGGGATCCGTCCGACAGCGCGCCGCGCAGAGTGATCACGTTGCGGTACTCGTCGCTCTCGTCATCCACGATCAGTCGCACGTCGACCCCGCGCTGCTCGGCGAGCAGCGGCGCATTCACGTACGACACCGACTCGCTCACGATGTTCGTGAACAGGCCCTTGAGGGCCGCGAGCTTCAGAACGCTGACGTCGTACTGGCTGAGCTCGCCGTGCACCTCGACGTCGAGGCTCGTGAGGGGCGAGTGCGACAGGGCGGCGAAGATCTGGCCCAGCTTCTCGACCAGCGGGATGCCGGGGCGGACGTACGGGTCGATCACGCCGCCCGCGACGTTGACCGCATCCGGAACGAGCTCGCCGCCCAGCGCGAGTCGCACGGACCGGGCGACCGAGACGCCCGCCTTCTCCTGCGCCTCTTCGGTGCTGGCGCCGAGGTGCGGGGTCACGACGACGTTCGGCAGATCGAGCAGCTTCTTGTCGGCCGGCGGCTCGGAGTTGAAGACATCCAGACCCGCTCCGGCGATCTCTCCGGAGGTGAGCGCGGAGAAGAGCGCGTCCTCGTCGATGAGCCCGCCCCGCGCGACGTTGACGACGTATGCCGTGGGCTTCATACGCTTCAGCTGCTCGGCGCCGATCATCCCCGTGGTCTCCGGAGTCTTCGGCATGTGGATCGTGATGAAGTCGCTCTGCTCGACCAGCTCGTCGAGGCCCACCAGCTGCACGCCGAGCTGCTGGGCGCGGGCGCTCGTGACGTAGGGGTCGTAAGCGATCACGCGCATGTCGAACGCATTCAGGCGCGCCGCGATCAGTGCGCCGATGCGGCCGAGGCCGATGATGCCGACCGTCTTCTCGAAGAGCTCGGTGCCGGTGAACGACGAGCGCTTCCACTGACCCTGTGAGAGGGAGGCATGGGCGGCCGGGATGCGGCGGGCCAGGCTCAGGATGTGGCCGACGGTCAACTCCGCGGCCGAGATGATGTTGGATGTCGGGGCGTTGACGACCATGACGCCGGCGGTGGTCGCGGCCTTGATGTCGACGTTGTCGAGCCCCACCCCGGCGCGGGCGACGACCTTCAGGGCGGGCGCGGCGGCGAGGGCCTCGGCATCCACCTTCGTCGCAGAGCGGACGAGCACGGCGCTCGCATCGGCGAGTGCCGCGAGCAGGGCGGGGCGATCGGTCCCGTCGACGTTGCGCACCTCGAAGTCGGGGCCGAGGGCCTCGATCGTTGCGGGAGAGAGTTCTTCAGCGATGAGCACGACGGGCTTCGACACGAAAGCGGATCCTTTGATGCATGCGCAAGCGCGGGCAGAGCGATGGGGACGCCCCGCCGCACACCGTGGGGGCGAGGCCCGATCAGCCTACCGGCTCGCTCGCGCGCCGCCCTACTCTGTGACGGCCCGCGAGGTCCGCTGGACGTCGCGCGACCGGTCAGGCCAGCAGCGACGCCGTGTAGAGGGTCGTGTACGCCACGACATCGAGCCAGACCACGGCCACCAGTGCTAGGCCCGTCAACAGAAGCAGGAAGAAGTGGTGGGGGGGTCGCTTGTACCCGAAGGCGAACGCGGCCGCGAAGACGAGGATCGGGAAGGCCACGGCGAAGATCCACACGAACCAGCCGAGTCCGTTCATGCCCGTCGGCAGGCCCGCAGCCTGCACAAGGTTGCCGAGGGCATTCCACACCGCATACGCGTAGAACAGGCCGAACGCGCCGGCGATCGTCGCCACGAGCCATGTCGGAGTGCGGCGCGGAGCCGCGGCATCCACCGTCGTGTCGCTCATTGTCCTACCGCTCCCAACAGCACGAACGGCCACGGCAAGAGCAGCAGCAGACCTACAGCGAGCCAGACGAACCGGACCCAGGTCGCGCTTCGTCTGGTGAGGAGCCATACGGTCGAGAACCAGATGAGCGGGGCCAGGGTGGCCAGCCACAGGCTGCCGATGTACATGACGTCCGTGACGAGATAGGTGCGGAGACCCTGCAGTCTCAGGCCCCCGATCAGCCATCCGATCGCGTAGATCAGGTAGACGCCCCCGATCACACCCGTGGCGATGAGGGCGCCGTTTCCGAGGGCCGGCGCCCTCTCGTGCGCGGCATCGGGAGACTCGGATGCCGAGGATCCGGATGCGGAATCCTTGGCCGCCGCGTCGGCGGCGACCGCGTTGCTGCCCTTGCCGACGGCGCTCCAGCCATCCGGGAGCGTCGCGGGGCTCGGCGCGGGGCGAGTCGGTCCGGTGGCCTCTGTGCCAGGAGTCGGTGACCCGACGTCGAGCGTCGGGTCGTCATCCCCTTCCCAGGACAGGGCGTCGTCGTCGCGTCGGACCATAGGGTCAGCGTAACCGCGCTCTTAGGCTGCTTCGGGCGCCGCCACGAAGTTCGGACGATGTCGCGACGTGAAGGCGATTCTCGCCAGCAGCCCCGAGCTCCGCGTCATTCTCCGAACCTCGTGCGCGCGGTCAGATCGCGACCCCACGCCTCCACGGTGCCATCGGCGGCCGGCTTCTGCTCGTCCGCGGCGCCGAGGGGGAACCCAGTCGCCCTGCTCGCGGAGCCACGCGGCGAGATCGTCGATCGCCGACACGTGGTACGTGAGCGTCGTGGCGCCGACCCGGCAGACCAGGGCCGGTGGATCGGCCTGGTCGTCGCGGTACATCGTGTAGGTGCCGATACCCGCCTCCTCACGGCGCGTCGCTCCGCGGCCCCAGCCAGACACCCTGCCGACGGCCCTCGACCCTTTCGGCCCGTGTTGTACTGGCCGTATGGCCTCGGTACGCGACAGGATGCGCTCGCACCTGCTGCAGACGCTCTCCGGCACCGACGACGGCTCACCGCAGTGGGTGCTCGATCTCGAGCGGGGAGATGACGCGGGGTACTTCGGTCCCGGTTCCGCGTCGTGGGCCGTCCACGGAGGCATGGCGACGATGGTCGCCGGCATCCGGGCCCTCCTCCTGCAGGCGCTGCATCCCGGGGCAATGGCGGGCGTGCACGACTGGTCGCGCTACCGGGAGGACCCCCTCGGTCGTCTGACCGGGACGATCCGGTGGCTCATCACCGTGACCTTCGGCGACCGTGCGACGGCGGAGCGCTCATCCGCGATGGTGCGAGGCCTTCATCGCCGAGTGCAGGGAGAGTACGTCGACGCGCGCGGCGAGTCCCGCTCATACAAGGCGAGCGATCCGGACTTGATCGAGTGGGTGCACCTCGCCTTCACCGATTCGTTCCTCGCGTGCCATGAGCTGTGGGAGGCGCCCATTCCCGGTGGCGTGGACGCCTATGTGCGGGAGTGGGCGGTCGCCGGTCGGCTCATCGGCATGGAGCATCCGCCCGAAACGGCCGCGGAACTGCGCGCTCGCCTCGACGCCTTCGCGCGCGATGGGGTGCTGAAGAGTGACGACCGGGTACGCGAGATCGTGCGTTTCATCCGCAACCCTCCCCTGGCCCGGGGCATGCTGCCCGCGTACCGGATCATGTTCGCCGGGGCGGTCGCCTCGCTCGAGCCCCAGCACCGCCGCATGCTCGGCCTCGGCAAGCCGCCGCTGCTCGTCGTGCCCGCGACAAGCGCGGTGCTCCGATCGGCGCGCGGGCTGCTGGGCGAGCGGTCGACGTCGGAGGAGGCGGCCCGTTCGCGGATTGCACGCCTGCAGCGCGAGGGCTGGTCGCCGGATGCCGGTGAACGGCCCGCCGCCTGACGGAACTCGGACCCGTCGGAGGCGGCTGCGTCAGTCGAAGATCCGCAGCGTCAGCGCGTGCCAGGTCACCGGACCGACGATCCCGTCGGCGGGCGGAGCGAAGCTCTTCTGGAAGGCCCGCACGGCTTCGTCCGTCTGAGGACCGAACTCTCCGTCGACCACCAGCCCGCCGCCGAGCAGCGTCTGCGAAGCCCGCACGGCCTCGCCGCTGTCGCCCTGGCGCACGGTGATAACGAGCGCCGGCCAGTCCAGCTGCCCCAGGTTCGTGCTGATCTCGGTGTCTCGCAGGGTCCTCTGGAACGCCATGACGGCGCCCCCGCTCTCGAGGCCGAAGTCGCCGTCGGCGGCGATGTCGTGGCCCCTGGCTCGAAGCAGGTGCTGGGCGGCGAGCACCCGCCAGTTGGTCGCCTGCGTCGCGCCCTGCTTCACCAGGGGCCATGGCCGCGGCCCCGGCAGTGCGGTGCTCAGGAACGACCACGTCTCGGGACCGGCGAAGCCGTCCATCGAGAGGCCCCATGACTCCTGGAAGAAGCTCACCCGATCCGTGGTGAGCGGCCCGTACTCGCCGTCCACGGCGAGGGGCTGGTCGCCGGGCATGGTGAGCAGCCCGAACTGCTGCACGGCGCGGACTGCGTCGCCGGTCGAACCAGGGCCGGTCGAGACGACGAGCTGCGGCCAGGTCTCGGGACCGACGATGCCATCCGATGGCACCCCCGCCGCCGACTGGAACGCGGCGACGGCGGCACCCGTCGCGGGGCCATACACGCCGTCGGCCGCGACCGCGTGCGCTCGAGCCCGAAGGAGGAACTGGATGCCGGTCACCACCGGTCCGGTGGCGCCCGCTCCGACGGTGCTCCAAGGTTCGAGGTTCATGCCAGTATCCCTTCCACCCTTCAGCGTGGCTCAGGGCGTCCGCAAACGGAAGAGGATGAACGCCGCGCATGACGAAGGGCCGCCCCTCGGAGGGGCGGCCCTTGTCGATGCCGGGAGTCAGCCGGCCGAGGGACCGAGCGCGGACTCAGCGCGCGGCGGATCCCTCGGTGTAATCGGCATCCTGCTGCTTCCACGCGAAGAGCGCGCGCAACTCCTTGCCCGTCGCCTCGATCGGGTGGTTCGCCCCCTTCTCGCGCAGCGCCAGGAACTCCGGGGCTCCGGCGTCCTGGTCTGCGATGAAGCGCTCGGCGAACGCACCGGACTGGATGTCGGCGAGCACGGCCTTCATGTTCTCCTTGACGCTGGGGTCGATGACCCGCGGACCGGAGACGTAATCGCCGTACTCCGCCGTGTCGGAGATCGACCAGCGCTGCTTGGCGATGCCCCCCTCCCACATGAGGTCGACGATCAGCTTCAGCTCGTGCAGCACCTCGAAGTAGGCGATCTGCGGCTGGTAGCCGGCCTCGATCAGCGTCTCGAAGCCGTACTGCACCAGCTGCGACGTGCCGCCGCAGAGCACGGCCTGCTCGCCGAACAGATCGGTCTCGGTCTCTTCGGTGAACGTGGTCTTGATGCCCCCGGCGCGCAGGCCGCCGATCGCCTTCGCATACGACCACGCGAGGTCCCATGCGGTGCCGGATGCGTCGACCTCGACGGCCGCGATGATCGGCACCCCGCGGCCGGCCTCGAACTCGCGACGCACGGTGTGCCCCGGGCCCTTCGGCGCGACGAGCAGGACATCGACGCCCTCCGGCGCCTGGATGTAGCCGAAGCGGATGTTGAAGCCGTGGCTGAAGATCAGGGCCTTGCCCTCGGTCAGCTTGTCCTTGATCGACTCGGCGTAGATGCCGCGCTGGTGCTGGTCGGGCGCAAGGATGACCACCACATCGGCCCACTCCGCGGCATCCGCCACCGTCTTGACGGTGAAGCCGGCCTCTTCGGCCTTCTGGATCGAGGACGAGCCCTCCTTGAGGGCGACGACGACCTCGACGCCGGAGTCGCGCAGGTTCAGTGCGTGGGCGTGGCCCTGCGAGCCATAGCCCACGATCGCGACCTTCTTGCTCTGGATGAGCGCGAGGTCGGCGTCGGAGTCATAGAAGATCTCGGTCACGTGTTGTTTCTCCTTGTTCGGATATCGGTCCCCGAGCCTGTCGAGGGGTCGTGCTGTGGTCGCGACGCTTCGACCGGTTAGTGAGCCTGTCGAACTACAGCGACCGGGACAGTTCTCACGCACGCAGGACGCGCTCGGTGATGCTCTTGCCGCCGCGCCCGATGGCGAGCAGGCCGGATTGCGCCAGCTCCCGGATGCCGAAGGGCTCGAGCGCACGGAGGAAGGCGTCGACCTTGCCGGAGTCGCCGGTCACCTCCACCACGAGTGCGTCGGGGGCGTAGTCGACGATCGAGCCGCGGAACAGGTTCACGACCTCGAGCACGTTCGATCGGGTGGCGTTGTCGGCCCGCACCTTCACGAGCATGTGCTCGCGCTGCACGGATGCGACGGGGTCGAGTTCCACGATCTTGATGACGTTGATCAGCTTGTTGAGCTGCTTCGTCACCTGCTCGAGCGGCAGCTCCTCGACGTCGACGACGACCGTGATGCGCGAGAGCCCCGGAATCTCCGTGACACCCACCGCGAGCGACTCGATGTTGAAGCCCCGCCGCGCGAACAGCCCCGCCACGCGGGTCAGCAGACCGGGTTTGTTCTCCACGAGGAGACTCAGCACATGGCTGGGCATACGCTCAGGCCTCCTCTTCGAACGACGGCGAGTGGTCCTTCGCGTACTGCACGTAGCTGTTGCTGACGCCCTGCGGCACCATCGGCCACACCATCGCGTCGGCGCTCACGACGAAGTCGATCACCACGGGGCGATCGTTCGTCTCGAGCGCGAGCTTGATCGCGGCATCCACGTCCTCTTCCCGCTCAACGCGGATCGCGAGGCATCCGTACGCCTCCGCCAGCTTCACGAAGTCGGGGATGCGGATGGTGTCGTGACCCGTGTTCAGGTCGGTGTGCGAGTAGCGGCCGTTGTAGAACAGCGTCTGCCACTGGCGCACCATGCCCAGCGAGGAGTTGTTGATGATGGCGACCTTGATCGGGATGCTGTTGATCGCACAGGTCGCGAGCTCCTGGTTGGTCATCTGGAAGCAGCCGTCGCCGTCGATCGCCCACACGTGGCGGTCCGGCTCGGCGACCTTCGCCCCCATCGCGGCGGGCACCGCGTAGCCCATCGTTCCGGCGCCGCCGGAGTTGAGCCAGGCGTTCGGCCGCTCGTACTTGATGAACTGCGCCGCCCACATCTGGTGCTGTCCGACGCCGGCGGCGAAGATCCCCTCCGGCCCGGTCAGCTCGCCGATGCGCGAGATCACGTACTGGGGTGCCATCAGCCCGTCGGTGGTGGGTGCATAGCCGAGCGGGAACTCCGCACGCAGGCCGTCGAGGTACGACCACCACTCCTCGTAGTCGGGCTTCGCGCCGTCGGTCTGACCGCGGAACGCGCCCTCGAGGTCGACGAGCACGTCCTTGAGGTCACCGACGATCGGCACCTCGGCGGCGCGGATCTTGCCGATCTCGGCGGGGTCGATGTCGACGTGCACGACCTTCGCCTTGGGCGCGAACAGCGCCGCCTTGCCCGTCACGCGGTCATCGAACCGCGAGCCGAGCGAGACGAGCAGGTCGGCCTCCTGCAGCGCCAGCACGGCCGGAACCGTGCCGTGCATGCCCGGCATGCCGAGGTGCTGCTGGTGCGAGTCCGGGAACGCGCCGCGCGCCATCAACGTGGTGACCACCGGTGCGCCCGTCGTCTCGGCGAGGGCGAGCAGCTCGGCCGACGCCTGGGACCGGATCACGCCGCCGCCGACGTAGAGCACCGGCCGCTTCGCCTCGGCGAGCAGCTGCGCCGCCGCCTGGATCTGCTTGCCGTGCGCCTTGGTGACGGGCCGGTAGCCGGGAAGGTCGATCCGCGGCGGCCAGATGAACGGCGCCTCGGCCTGCTGGGCGTCCTTCGTGATGTCCACGAGCACGGGGCCGGGCCGACCGGTGCCCGCCACCTCGAACGCGGCGGCGATCGCTCCGGGGATGTCCTCCGGGCGCTTCACGAGGAACGAGTGCTTCGTGATCGGCATCGTGATGCCGACGATGTCGGCCTCCTGGAACGCGTCGGTGCCCATCAGGTTCGAGAAGACCTGGCCGGTGATGCAGACGATCGGCACAGAGTCCATGTAGGCGTCGGCGATGGCCGTGACCAGGTTCGTGGCGCCGGGGCCCGACGTGGCGATCGCCACCCCGATCTTGTTCGAGGCCGCGGCGTAGCCCTCGGCCGCGTGGCCGGCGCCCTGCTCGTGGCGCACGAGGATGTGCCGCAGCTCGGTGGAGTCCATCAGCGGGTCGTAGACGGGAAGGATGGCACCGCCCGGGAGGCCGAAGACGTCGGTGACGCCCAGCAGCTCGAGGGAGCGGACGACCGCCTGCGCGCCCGTGAGCACGGGCGTTGACGCGGCGCGAGCGGGTGGCCGAGGTACGGCCGTGGCGGTTTCGGCAGGCATGGGAGTGTCCTTGCGATTGCGGATGGATGTCGGGGACGGGCCTCAGCCCGTCGTCGCGCCCTCTGCAGCGGAGCGCACGAGTCGGGAGTACTTGGCCAGAACGCCTCGGGTATAGCGCGGAGGAAGTGGCTCCCAGCCGTCCCGGCGGGAGCTCAGCTCAGCCTCGTCGACGAGTAGGTCGAGAGTGCGAGCCGCGATATCGACCCGTATCAGATCACCATCGCGCACGAAGGCGATCGGACCTGAGTCCACCGCTTCGGGTGCTATGTGGCCGATGCACAGGCCGGTTGTGCCGCCTGAGAATCTGCCGTCCGTCAAGAGTAGTACATCTTTTCCGAGCCCGGCTCCCTTGATGGCGGCCGTGATGGCGAGCATCTCGCGCATTCCCGGGCCGCCCTTCGGTCCCTCGTAGCGGATGACGACGACATCCCCGGCGGCGATCTCCCCCGCCTCGAGGGCGTCCATCGCGGCGCGCTCCCGCTCGAAGACGCGGGCCGGTCCCTCGAACACGTTCGCGTCGAACCCGGCGGACTTGACGACCGCCCCCTCGGGGGCGAGCGAGCCGTGCAGGATCGTGATGCCGCCGGTGGCATGGATCGGATCGTCGATGGTGTGGATCACGGTGCCATCGATCGGGTCGGGGTCGAGGTCGCGCAGATTCTCGGCGAGCGTCTTGCCCGTCACGGTGAGGGCGTCGCCGTGCAGCAGGCCCTCGTCGAGCATCGCCTTCATGATGACCGGGATGCCGCCGTGGCGGTCGACGTCGTTCATCACGTACTTGCCGAACGGCTTCATGTCGGCGATGTGGGGGGTCTTGTCGCCGATGCGGTTGAAGTCGTGCAGGGTCAGATCCACCTGAGCCTCGCGAGCGATGGCCAGCAGATGCAGCACGACGTTGGTCGATCCTCCGAGCGCCATGGCGAGGGCGATCGCGTTCTCGAACGCCTCCTTGGTGAGGATGTCGCTCGTGGTGATGCCCAGGCGCAGCAGGTTGACCACAGCCTCGCCGGAGCGATGCGCGTAGTAGTCACGGCGACGGTCGGCCGCGGGCGGCGCCGCGGAGCCGGGCAGGCTCAGGCCAAGGGCTTCGGCGACCGACGCCATCGTGTTCGCGGTGTACATGCCGCCGCAGGCACCCTCGCCCGGCGCGAAGGCGCACTCGATGCGCTTGAGGTCGGCCTCCGTCATCCGGCCCGCCATGCACGCGCCGACGCCCTCGAAGGAGTCGATGATCGTGATGTCCTTCTCGGTGCCGTCACTGAGCTTCACCCAACCAGGGGCGATCGATCCGGCGTACAGGAAGACGCTGGAGAGATCGAGGCGGGCGCTTGCCATGAGCATGCCCGGGATCGACTTGTCGCACCCCGCAAGCAGGACGGTGCCGTCGAGGCGCTCCGCCATCACGACGGTCTCGACCGAGTCGGCGATGACCTCGCGCGAGACGAGCGAGAAGTGCATGCCCTCGTGGCCCATCGAGATGCCGTCCGAGACGGAGATGGTGCCGAACTGCAGCGGATACCCGCCGCCGGAGTGCACGCCCTCCTTGGCGCCCTGTGCCAGGCGGTCCAGGCTCAGGTTGCAGGGGGTGATCTCGTTCCAGCTCGACGCGATGCCGATCTGGGGCTTCTCCCAGTCGGCGTCGCCCATCCCGACGGCGCGCAGCATGCCGCGCGACGTGGTCGCTTCGATGCCGTCTGTGACGACGCGGCTGCGGGGTTTGATGTCGGGAGCGGAGGTGTCTGACGCCATTCCTGCAGTCTATTGCGAGCGCTCGGCGCGGAAGGTGCCGAGCAGATCGAGCAGCACGGCCAGCGATGCGGCATCCGGAACGCGAACGGACGCCGCCGTCCTGCCTTCTCCGACGCGTACGCCGAGGTCATCGGGCCCGAGGCTCGCCAGGGCGTCCTCGTCGGTCACGTCGTCGCCCGCGAAGAGCACGGCGGTCGCCCCGCTGAGCTCTCTGAGGGCCTCGACCGCGGTGTCCTTGCCTTCGTGTCGCCAGGCGTACTCGAGGATGTCGCGGCCGACGCGCCGGCGCCACCGGGGGACGCGGGTGGTGACGAGCTCGTCGATCGCGTCGGTCGCCCGCACGGTGGCGGCGTCGTCCGCGAGGCGGGTGTGCAGCCCGAACCCGAAGGCCTTGGGCTCGATCCATGCGCCGGGGATGTTCGCGACCAGGTCGCGCGCGGAATCCACGATCGCATCCGCGTGCGCGCGCTCGGCGACGTCGTCGGCCATAGGACGCGCGGCGACGCGGCTGGACGCCGGGTGCCAGAACTCCGCGCCGTGCGATCCGGCGAGATGGATGAGCGACGCGTCGGTGTGCTCGGAGATCACGACCAGGTCGGCGAGCTGCCGTCCGGAGACGAAGGCGACCGTCGTGTCCGGCAGCGCCGTCAGACGGTCGATCGCCGCGATCGCCTCGGGAAGTGCACGGGCGCGCATTGGCTCGTCCTCGAGGGGCGCCAGGGTGCCGTCGAAGTCGAGCGCGATCAGCAGCCTCTCGGATGCCGCGATGCGGCGCACCGCGTCGACCGTCGTCTGGTCGAGCGCCGTCGTCTGGCCCAGCGCCGTGTCGTTCTCCAGCGCCGTGTCGTCGAGTTCCGAGGTCATCGTGCCGCCTCCGTCTGCGCGTCCTCGCGCTTGGCCCGCTCGAGCGCCCGCAGGAAGTCCCGCGACCAGGCGTCGACGTCGTGCTCCATCACGCGACGCCGGAGTGCGCGCATCCGGCGCCCTTGCTCCGCTCCCGGCATTTCGATGGCGCGCATGATCGCGTCCTTCAGGCCCTCGATGTCGTGGGGATTGATCCGGATCGCGCTGCCCAGCTCATCCGACGCTCCGGTGAACTCGCTCAGCACGAGCACCCCGCGGTTGTCGGTGCGCGTCGCGACGTACTCCTTCGCGACGAGGTTCATGCCGTCGCGGAGGGCCGTGACCAGCATCACGTCGGCGGCAAGGAACAGCGAGACCATCTCCTCCCGGGGGTAGCCCTGGTGAAGGTAGCGGATCGCCGAATGGCCCATCGTGTCGACGTCGCCGTTGATGCGGCTCACGGTCAGCTCGATCTCGTCGCGCAGCGACATGTAGGCCTCGACCCGCTCGCGACTCGGGCTCGCGACCTGCACGAGCGTGACGTCCTCGACGTTGAGCCGGCCCTCGGCGAGCAGTTCGCCGTAGGCCTTGAGCCGATGGCCGATGCCCTTCGTGTAGTCGAGGCGATCGACGCCGAGCAGGATCTTCTTCGGGTTGCCGAGGCTCTCGCGGATCTCCGCCGCGCGCGCACGCACCTCGGGCTTGCGGGCCAGCTGCACATACGAGGCCGCGTCGATCGAGATCGGGAACGCGCGGGCACGGGCGATGCGGGTCGTGCCGTCGGCGAGCGGCACGGTGATGCCGGACGCCTTCGTCTCGAAGCGCAGCTGCCGCCGCACGGCGCGCGCGAAGTTCCCGGCATCCGCCACGCGCTGGAAGCCGATGACGTCGGCGCCGAGCAGTCCCTCGAGAACCTGGCGACGCCACGGCAGCTGCGAGAACAAGCCGTATGCCGGGAAGGGTATGTGGTGGAAGTAGCCGATCGTCGCGTCGGGCCGCAGTTCGCGGATCATCTTCGGCACGAGCTGGAGTTGATAGTCCTGCACCCATACGGTGCCGTTCTCGGCGAGGGCGGATGCCGCAGCCTCGGCGAACCGCTGGTTCACGCGTACATACGCGTCCCACCAGGGACGGCTGTAACGGGGCTCGGCGATCACGTCGTGGTAGAGCGGCCAGATCGTGTCGTTGGAGAAGCCCTCGTAATAGAGCTCGACGTCCTCGGCGCTCAGCGAGATCGGAACGAGATGCGTCCCGTCGAAATCGAAGGGCTCGAGCTCGAGGTCCGGCTGTCCCGGCCATCCGACCCACGCGCCCTCCGCGCGGCGCATGACCGGCTCGAGGGCGGTGACGAGGCCACCGGGCGACCGCCGCCAGGAATGCTCGCCATCGGGATCCGTGACGCGATCGACCGGAAGCCGGTTCGCGACGACGACGAAATCTGCCTGAGGCACACGTGCTCCTGCCGGTGGGTGGCGCGGTCTTTCCAGGCTACCGTGCCCTCGCATCGCGATCAGCCCGGTGTCAAGGGGCACCATCCGAGCGAACGGTCGCGATAGCGTGGGGCCATGCGGAAGTACTTGTTCGGTAGCGGCATAATCCCGGCGATCGTCGGAGGACTCACACTGCTGCGCGGGTCGCGAGACAGCAGATTCACCTGGCGGGAGGCGCTGGGGTGGATCAGCTGGGGTATCACCTTCGCCCTCGCGGTCGGGGCGATCGTCGACATGCGCCGCGCCGCTATGGGTGCGCCCATCGACCCGGACTCACCCGCGCACGGGAAGGAAGCGAAGCTGCGCGCGAAGCGCCTTCGCAAGATCGAGGCGTCGACGCGGTAGTCCGAAGGCCGGGGGGCTCGGGCTTCGTGTCAGAGCTCGATCTCGTAATGCACGAAGCCGGTGTCCTCAGCGACCCGGCCGTACAGCGAACGGGCCGTTCGGTTGTGCTCCTGGGTAAGCCAGTACACCTTCGCGCAGCCATGCTCCCGCGCCCAGTCCCGGACATGCTCGATCAGCGCCGCGCCGGCCCCGGAACGCCGCACGGCCGGGTCGACATACAGGTCCTCCAGATAGCAGTACGGACCGGCCGACCAGGTCGCCGGATGCGTGAGCCAGTGGGTGATGCCGATTGCGCGGCCCCCGTCATCCCGAGCGATGGCGCCGTGGATCCCGGAGTCGGCGTCGAGGATGCGCTGGAAGGTCAGCTCGGTCTGCTCCCGCGTCAGGACGCTCTCGTAGAAGTCGAGGTATCCCGACCAGAGCGACAGCCACTCGTCGTGGTCGGATGCCGTCAATCGCGCAATCGTCGTCACCCTGCCGAGGGTACTCCGACGCTTCGACAGGCTCAGCGACCGAACGCGGCTCACCGATCCCCCCGGTCCACGAGCCTGTCGAGGGTCGCCCCTCAGCAATCCTCCCGGGTCCCCGAGCTGTCGAGGGGTCGCCCTAGCGGGTGAGGATGAGGGCCTCGCCCTGTCCCCCACCGCCGCAGAGGCCGACGGCCGCCGTGCCGCCTCCTCGACGGACGAGCTCGTGCACCGCGTGCACGACGAGGCGGTTGCCGGACGCACCGATGGGGTGGCCGATGGCGATGCCGCCGCCGTGGATGTTCACGACATCGTCCGACAGCGACAGCTCCGCCTGTGACGCCGCGACGACCGCGCCGAACGCCTCGTTGATCTCGACCAGGTCGAGGTCCGCGGGCTCGATGCCCTGCTTCTTGCACGCGTTGGAGATCGCCCGCGACGGCTGTGAGTGGAGGGAGTTGTCGGGGCCGGCGACCTGACCGGAGGATCCGATGACCGCGAGCACGGGCCACCCCTTCTCATCAGCGTGGGCCCGTGTGGTGAGCACGACGGCGGATGCGCCATCCGAGATCTGAGACGAGTTGCCGGCGGTGATCGAGCCGCCGGCGGCGAACGCGGCACGCAGACCGGCGAGGGTCTCCACCGTGGTGTCGGGCCGGATGCCTTCGTCCTTCGTGACGACCACCGGGTCGCCCTTGCGCTGCGGGATCTCGACCGGCACGATCTCGGCATCGAAGACGCCAGCAGCCTGGGCGGCCGCGGCGCGCTGGTGCGAGCGGGCGGCCACGGCATCCTGAGTCGTTCGATCGATTCCGTAGCGCTCGTTGTGCCGCTCGGTGGAGGCGCCCATGCTCTCGGAGTCGTAGGCGTCGGTCAGGCCGTCGTACGCCATGGAGTCGAGCACCTCGACGCTGCCGTAGTTCCAGCCGTCGCGAGAGCCCATCAGCAGGTGGGGCGAACGCGTCATGGATTCCATGCCGGCCGCGACGACGACATCCGCATCGCCGGTCTGGATCATGCGCTTCGCGTCGATGATGGCGGTGAGGCCGGACAGGCACACCTTGTTGACGGCGACGGAGTGCACGGTCCACGGGATGCCGGCGCCGACGGCGGCCTGGCGGGCGGGGTTCTGGCCGGCCCCGGCTTGAAGGACCTGCCCGACGACCACCGCGTCGACGGCGTCGGCGGGGATGCCCCCGCGCTCGAGAGCGCCGCGGATCGCGATCGAGCCGAGCTGCGTCGCCGTCAGCGGGGCCAGCTGGCCCTTGAGCCGGCCCTGCGGCGTGCGGGCGGCGGCGACGAGCACGACGTCGCCGGTGTCGAGGGCGGTGCGGGAATTCATGAGGCCACCTTAAGCGCGTCGGAGACGAGAAGGGTCGGCTCGGTGGCCTCTCGCACCTGGTCGACGGTGACGCCGGGGGCCGTCTCGACGAGTACGAGTCCGGCATCCGTCACGTCGATGACCGCGAGGTCCGTGATGATCCGGTCGACCACGCCCTTGCCGGTGAGCGGGAGAGAGCATTCGTCAACGATCTTGGCCGATCCGTCGCGGGCGACATGCTCCATCAGCACGATGACCTTGGCGGCGCCGTGCACGAGGTCCATCGCGCCGCCCGGTCCCTTGACCATCTTGCCGGGGATCATCCAGTTGGCGAGGTCACCGGTGGCGGAGACCTGCACCGCGCCGAGGATCGCCGCATCGATCTTTCCGCCGCGGATCATGCCGAAGCTCGTCGCCGAGTCGAAGAACGACGCACCGGGGAGCGTCGTCACCGTCTCCTTGCCGGCGTTGATGAGGTCGGGATCGACGGCTTCTTCGCTCGGGTACGGGCCTACGCCGAGGATGCCGTTCTCGGACTGCAGCACGAGCGTGACGCCTTCGGGCACGAAGTTCGGGACGAGGGTCGGCAGACCGATGCCGAGGTTCACGTACGAGCCGTCGGTGAGCTCGGCGGCCGCGCGGGCCGCCATCTCGTTGCGGGTGAGGGCCATGGCGGTCACGCTCCTTCCGGCATCGGGGCCGAGGTATCGGTCCGTGAGCCTGTCGAACGGTCGACGCTGACGGTGCGGCGCTCGATGCGCTTCTCGATGTCGGTGCCGACCTCGATGATGCGGTGCACGTAGATTCCCGGCAGGTGCACCTGGTCCGGGTCGAGCTCGCCCGGCTCGACGAGCTGCTCGACCTGGGCGATGCACACCTTGCCCGCCATCGCGGCGAGTGGGTTGAAGTTGCGGGCGGCCTTGTTGAAGATCAGGTTGCCGTGCCGGTCGCCCTTCAGCGCGTGCACGAGGGCGAAGTCGGTGACGATCGCCTCCTCGAGCACGTACTCGCGAGGGGCGCCGCTGACATCGAAGGTGCGCACGTCCTTCACCGGCGATGCGACCGCGATGCCGCCGTTGCCGTCGTAGCGACGAGGAAGGCCGCCCTCGGCCACCTGCGTCCCCACGCCGGTCTGCGTGAAGAAGGCCGCAACGCCGGAGCCTCCGGCGCGGAGCTTCTCGGCGAGCGTGCCCTGGGGCGTCAGCTCGAGTTCGAGCTCGCCGGAGAGGAACTGCCGCTCGAACTCCTTGTTCTCGCCGACGTACGACGAGGTCATCTTGCGGATGCGCTTGGCGTTCAGCAGGATGCCGAGGCCCCAGTCATCCACCCCGCAGTTGTTGGAGACGATGCTGAGGTCGCTCGTTCCCTGCGCGAGCAGCGCTTCGATGAGGGCGATCGGGTTGCCGGAGAGCCCGAATCCGCCGACGGCGAGGCTTGCGCCGTCCGGGATGTCGGCAACGGCTTCCGCCGCCGATGCGTACGTCTTGTCGATCACGTGTTGCCACTCCTTCGTCGAACACTGGTCGTCGTGGGCGCCGGTTTCGGCGCACCCTCGGTTTCGGTGCATCCTCGGTTTCGGTGCACCCTCGGTTTCGGTGAGCACTGCATTCGGTGAGCACCCTGGGTTTCAGCGAGCACCGCGGCGCAGAACCGCTGCCCGCGGCCCGGTGCACGGCGTTCCGACAGGGTTGCCAGATCCAATCTGCTCCCGTATGCACGCAGGTCTCAAGCGCCCGCTTGTGATGTGGGTTCTATGGGACCTAGTGTCCACATTATGGAACGGACGACCTCGGTGCCCGGTGCCCAGGCGATCGCGCGGGCGGCGCGGCTGCTGCGGCTCGTGACGGCCGCCGGCGAGATGGGGGCAGGCGTCCAGGAGCTCGCGCGGCAGGCCGACCTCTCGCGTTCCACCGCCCACCGGCTGCTCACCGCTCTCCGCGTGGAGGGACTCGTCGACCAGGATGAGAACACCGCACGGTGGATGCCGGGGCCCGAGCTGTTCCTGATGGGTAGCGTCGCGGCCGCGCGGTACGACGTGACGGGTCTCGCGCGCGACATCGTGCGATCGCTCGCCGTGAAGACGGAGGAGAGCGCGTTCCTGTCCGTGCGGCGCGCCGATGAGACGGTCTGCCTGCTGCGCGAAGAGGGCAGCTTCCCGATCCGGTCGTTCGTGCTCAGCGAGGGCGTGCGGTTCCCGCTCGGCGTGGCGTCGGCGGGGCTCGCGATCCTCGCGTTCCTGCCGGAGGCGGATGTCGAGGCCTACCTCGAGCGGCATCCCGAGCTGCCGGAGCGCTTCGGGCGCCCGCACGCCCCCCGCCCGCTGCGTGCCCGCATCGCGGACACCCGCGATCGCGGGTACGCGGTCAACCCCGGGCTCATCGTCAAGGGCAGCTGGGGTCTGGGTGCGGCGGTCTTCAACCGCGCCGGCCAGCCGGAGTGGGCGCTGAGCCTGACGGGCGTGGAGTTCCGGTTCGGCCCCGATCGGCTTCCGTCCCTCGGCCGAACGCTGCTTGCACACGCCCACCAGCTCACGACCCGGATCGCGGCCTCGGGCCGCTGACCCGCCGGTGGTGCGCCGCGGCGGGGGGAGCGGACCGAGCACTCGGGAGCAGATCCGGGCGCGAAAGCGACGAATCCGCACCCCAGGGGCCTGCGGACCGCGGATCTGCTCCCCGGTGATCGGCGGCGTCCTGGGCCGACCGGCAGCTCGGCGCCCCCGGCGGGCCACACCCACCCGACCGGCGCGCGACGCACACGTCCGAACGGCCCCCGCCCCACGTACACAACGCAGGAGAACGGGGTCGAATCGGGGCGCGGGCGTCCCGAACTCGGCCCTGCACGGCGCTCAGTCCTGCGTTGTGTCCGCCGGGATCCTGGCGTGCTCGCGCACCACGGAGGCGACGGCGTCCGCGCCCCGGTCGGAGAGGGCGATCGTGTAGTGGTTCACGTCGGGGACCGGCACGTGCTCGAGTCCCGGATAGGCGGCGAGCAGTCCGGGCAGCCGATCCTCCCCGTACAGCGGCGGGACCTGGTCGAGCAGTCCGCGCTCGGCGGTCAGGAGCACGGTCGGATGCCGCAGCCTCGCCAGCGCGTCGGCGATCGCGGTCCCGGAGTTCTGATCGATCGAGTCCTCTTCGAGCGTCGCATAGCTCGTCGCGGGCCGAAGGTGGGGCTCCTGCCCGACGAGGTCGTACGCGAGATACGCCTCGAGCGCCGGCGACCAGTCCCGCCGGAACGCGGGGTGCGCGCGCCAGAAGTCGAGGTACGCATCGACCGAGGCGAATCGCATCGCCAGCCGTTCGGCCGTCGGTCCGAGCACGAGCTTGATGGTGCCCTCGGGCGACAGGCCGTCGGGCAGGTCCAGCGGCAGGCCTCCGTCCACCAGCACGATCCGCGACACGCGGTCGGGGTACAGGTCGCCCAGCACGAGGGCCACGAACGCGCCCATCGAGTGTCCGACGACGATCGCGCGCTGCACGCCGAGCGCGTCGAGCACGGCGACCAGGTCCGCGGCGTGGGTGTCCAGCCCGGCGCGGCCTTCGAGGCCGTTGCTGCGCCCGCGGCCCCGGAGGTCGGGAGCGATCACCCGCGCGAAAGGCAGGCGCTCCGCAACCAGCGGCCAGGACAGGTGGGATGCCGTCACCCCGTGGATCAGGAGTACGGCGGGCGCGGCATCCGGATCCTCCGCTCCCTGGGGTTCCCAGACCCCGACCCGGAGTTCTCCCCCGGCCACGGGAACATCCAGCGTTCGATACGCGCCCGCGGTCATCGCGACGTCCACCCGCCGTCCATCGTGTACGAGGCGCCCGTGACCATTCCGGCCTTCTCGGAGACGAGCCAGCCGGCCAGCGACGCGACCTCGGTCGCGTCGACCAGCCGCTTGATCGCGCTCTCGGTCAGCATGACCTTCTCGACCACCTCGCTCTCGAGGATGCCGTGCAGGCGGGCCTGGTCGGCGATCTGCTTCTCGACGAGGGGCGTGCGGACGTAGCCGGGGTTGATGCAGTTGCTCGTCACGCCGTGGGGTCCGCCCTCGAGCGCGGTGACCTTCGACAGGCCCTCCAGGCCGTGCTTGGCCGCGACGTACGCCGACTTGAACGGGCTCGCTCGCAGCCCGTGCACGCTCGAGATGTTGACGATGCGCCCCCAGCCGCGTTCGTACATCGTGGGCAGCGCCGCGCGGATCAGCAGGAACGGCGACTCGACCATGAGCCGCTGGATGAGGCGGAACGCCTCTGGATCGAACTCCGGAATCGGGCTGACGCGCTGGATGCCCGCGTTGTTGACCAGGATGTCTACCTCCAGCGTCAGGTCGTCGAGGGCCGTCGTGGCCGCGAGGTCCACGGCCCACGCCTCTCCGCCCAGTTCGGCGGCCACGGCGTCCGCCGCCGGTCCGTCGAGGTCCGCGATCACCACGTGGGCGCCGCGCGCGGCGAACTCCCGGGCGCAGGCCAGCCCGATGCCGCTCGCGCCGCCCGTGACGAGCGCGCGCTTGTCACTCAGATCCTGCTCGGTCATCGTGCATCCCCCTGCTCACGTGGTGCCAGTGCGTTGTGGATGAAGCGCATCATGTCGTCGAAGATGGCCGGCGGGAGCTCGGCGGGCGGGCGGCCGTCGGCATCCCGCTCCCACAGCAGGAACCGCATCCCGATCAGCTCGCCCATCCCCATGAGCGCCCACGCGGTGATTCCCGGATCGAGCGCCGGGTCGACCTCGCCGACGGCCTGCGCCGCCCGCAGTCCCGATTCATAGCCTTCGACGATGCGCGTGTAATGCATGCGCAGCGTCTCGGGCGAGACGAACTCGGCCTCGCGCACGACCCGGTAGAGCGCCGGGTGCTCGGCGGTGAACCGGAAGAAGCCCGCGAATCCCGCGCGCTCGGCCTCGAGGCGCGTCGCCGCGCCCGCCATCGCCTCCGCCATCGAGTGGCGCACGCGGCGGTTCAGGTCGATGACCAGCGCCTCGAAGATCACCTGCTTGCCGTCGAAGTACAGGTAGAACGTGCCGAGCCCCACGCCCGCGCGCTCGGTGATCTTGACGATGGATGCCTCGTGGTAGCCGGACTCGGCGAACACGTGCTCCGCGGCCTCGAGCAGCCGGCGGCGAGTCGCCTCCCCCCGTTTGGTGAGCGGGCGACCGGTCGCCTGCGAGATGCCGGCGGCCTCGTCGTCGAGGGTCAGCGGGTCAGGAGCGCTCACGGCGCACCTCCTCCACGAGGGCCTGCGCGCGATCGCGGAGGCGGGAACGGGCGAGCTTGTCGATCGTCGAGCGAGGCAGCTCGTCGACGAAGGCGACACGAACGGGAAGTTTGAAGGCGGCGAGCACGGAACGAGCGTGCGCGAGCACCTCGGCTTCGTCGATCGTGCCTGATGCGACGACGAATGCGACGCCCCGCTCGCCCCAGACGCGATCGGGGACGCCGACGACCGCGGCCGCCTCGATCACTGGATGCAGCATGAGCGCCTGCTCGACCTCGGCGGGTGCGACGTTCTCGCCGCCGGAGATGAAGATGTCCTTGATGCGGTCGACGATCCGATAGACGCCGTCCGCATCGCGCGCTGCGAGGTCGCCGGTGCGCAGCCACTCCCCGGAACGCGCACGCTGGGTGGCATCCGGATCGCCGAGATATCCGGCGAAGACGCTCGGTCCTCGTACCCACAGCTCGCCTGTGACCGGCCCCTCGAGCACTTCGCCGGTCTCGGGATCCGCAAGGCAGACATCGACGTGCGGGTAGGGGCGACCGACGGCGCCCGGATGCCGCGACGCGTCGGCGGGCGTGAGACAGAGCACGTTGGGGGCGGCTTCGGTGAGCCCGTATCCCTGAGTCAGTGTGACACCGCGATCGGTCCACGTGTCGAACAGGGCCGGCGGCATCGTCGCGCCGCCCACGAGCGCCGTGCGCAGGTGCGAGAGATCGGATGCCGCGAAGCGGGCGTCCTCCGCCAGCAGCTGGTACTGCGTGGGCACCCCCATCATCGTGGTGACCCGGCGCTCCTGCAGCAGCTGCAGCACGCGGGACGGCTGGAACGAGCGCTCGAGCACCACGGTCGCTCCCACCCACCACGCGAGCAGCGGCTGGCAGTTCCAGGCGGCGACATGGAACTGCGGAAGCATCGCCAGTACGACGTCATCGGCCGTGAGCTGCACGGCGCCGGCGAGTGCGAGGTTGTTCCAGAAGCAGTTGGCATGCGTCAGGACCACGCCTTTGGGCGCAGCCTCACTGCCCGAGGTGAAGATGATCAGCAGCGGGTCGTCGTCGAGCACCGCGCGGGTCTCGCGCGGGATGCCGAAGCGCGGGTCGCGCGGCGGCACGAGCGCCTCGACCCCGGTCGTGCCGAGCGTCGCGATGGGCGGCGCCTGGGCATCCGTCCCCATCCGCATCACAACCAGGGCATCGGCGGCCACGGCCTCGTATTCGTCCTCGACGAGCACGAGCTGCGCGTCGGCGCGCTGCGCGACCCCGGCCAGTTCGCGGGCGGTCAGGCGCCACGAGAGCGGGACGAACGCGACGCCCGCCTTGGCGCACGCGAAGAAGGCGACGACGTGATCGATGGAGTTGCCCGACACCGTGGCGATCCGGTCGCCGGCACCGTACCCCGCGCGGCGGAGTGCGAGCGCCAGTTCGTGCGCCCGGGTCTCGAGGTCGCGGTAGCCGATCGTGACGCCGCGGTCATCGATCGCGATGCGGTCCGGCGAGGCGACGGCCCGGTCGGTCAGCCACCGTCCGATGGTGTGCGCTCCGTCCGACGACGAGCGCCCGGCGAACTCCCATTCCCAGGTCACGCCTTCACCTCTTCGGGTGCGGTGTCGGCCGAGGCATCCGCATCGTCGAGGCGGGCGAGCGAGGTGCGGGCGCGCTCCCCGCGGCGACGACGCACCCACGCGTCGGCCGTACCGGCGATCCCGCCGGGGAGGAACATGACCACGAGGATGAACAGCACTCCGAGGATGAAGAGCGGTTCCGACAGCGGAACGCGCAGCACAGCGGGAAGGCCCGCGATGGCGTCCGATCCGGCCAGCACGGTGAGGCGCTGGTCGAGGAGCGTGTACACCACGCCCCCCACGATGGCACCCCACCGGAACCCGACACCACCGAGCACCACCATGACGAGCACGGTGATCGTCAGATCGGCCGAGACGGAGCGGGGCACCGTGCCCGACTGCAGCAGGAGGTAGGCCATGCCGGCGAGGCTCGCGAGCAGCGCCGCGATCACGAAGATGATGAGCTTCCCGGTGTAGGGGCGAAGGCCCAGCACGCGAACGCGCAGCTCGTTCTCGCGGGTCGCCTCGGCCAGGTGTCCCAGGCGCGACGCGTCCACCCACAGCACGACGAGGTAGACGATCACGAGAACGGCCAGCGTGAACCAGTACAGGTTGCGCGTGTCTGCGACGCCGACGAGCCAGTCCGGCACGTTGTCCGTGTTGAGCCCGAGGCCCTCCTCGCCGCCCGTGACCTGGGGATTGCGCCGCACGAGCACCGAGCCGGCCTGCGCGAAGGCGAGGGTGACCATCGCTAACGGGATGCCCGACACCCGCATGCTCACGGCGCCGGTGACGAGGGCGATGACGAGTCCGCCGACGAGCGCGATCAGGATGCCGGGAAACAGCGGAACGCCCGCGTTCTCGAGCACGATGCCGAGCCCGTAGGCGCCGGCGCCGAAATACAGCGCGTGCCCGAACGACAGCATCCCGGCCGTCCCGAGCAGCAGGTTGTACGACAGCGCGAGCGCGGCGAACACCATGCAGAGGGAGAGCAGCGCGAGGCTTCCCGGCATGTATGTGGGGGTGGGCAGGATGCCGGGGATCGAGATGTTCAGCAGAGGCAGGATCGCCATGAAGACGACCAGAACGACGCCGACGATCGCCGGGATCAGGGCGCGGATGTCCAGGCGCCTGCTCGCGGCATCCGGTCGCGCAGCCTGCGGTCCGTGAACCTGTCCATCCGG
>NZ_JBNCMA010000003.1:287195-321223 GCF_049844955.1 Microbacterium sp. DT81.1 | reverse complement strand
GTCCCTGAGCCTGTCCATCCGGTCCCTGAGCCTGTCCATCCGGTCCCTGAGCCTGTCCATCCGGTCCCTGAGCCTGTCCATCCGGTCCCTGAGCCTGTCGAAGGGTCATGCCTTCCTCCCCAGCAGCCCCGACGGCCGCAGGAGCAGCACGACGGCGAGCAGGATGACGACGATGAAGTCGCCGGTGCCCTGCAGATAGAAGTTCGCGAACTGCTGCAGCACAGCCACCAGCACCGACGCGATCGCGGCCCCCGTGAGGGAGCCGAGTCCGCCGATCACCGTGACGATGAACGCGAAGATCAGCAGCGTGCCGCCCAAGTGGGGCGAGACGAAGGTTGTGTAGTGCATGGCGAGCACCCCTCCGATGCCGGCCGCCGCGCCGCCGATGGCGAAGACGAGGGTGAACGAGCGCCGCACGTCGATGCCGAGGGCCGTGACCATCGAGCGGTTCTCCACGCCGGCGCGGATGATCATGCCGTAGCGGGTCTTCTGCAGGAACAGCACGAGGCCGGCGAGCACGAGCGCCGCAGCGATCATCAGCACCCAGTAGGTGTTCGGGATCTTCGCCCCGAGCACCTCGGTGGTCTGCTTGAGCCACGGAGGGCCGGAGATGTTGATGGCGTCGGTGCCCCAGATGCCCTCGAAGAGGGCGACGGCCGCGAACGAGAGGCCGACCGTGACGAGCACCTGCTCGATGTGCCGCTCGTAGAGCGGGCGGATGAGCACCAGTTCCGTCAGGGTCGCGAACACCGCCCCGACGACCGCGCCGACGAGCACGGAGGCGAGGAACGATCCCCACGACTCGGTGCCGAGGGCCTGCGAGACCTGCCACCCGATGAAGGCGCTGAGGGTCAGGAACGCGCCGTGCGCGAAATTGAGCACGTGCATGAGGCCGTAGATCAGGCTCAGCCCGGATGCGACCAGAAAGTAGAGTGCGCCCAGCCCGACGCCGGTGATGAGGGTGAGGACGAGGGTGCTCATCTCGTGCCCTGCCCGGTCTGGGAGGACGGCGTCTGAGAGGGAACCGTCTCCGCGTGCACGCCGAGGAGGCGCCTCGTGAGGCCCTCGTCGTCCAGGATCTCGGTCGCCCGGCCCGTGTGCACGACGCGGCCGCCGGCGATCACGATCGCCCCGTCGGCGAGGCGGCGCACGACCTCGAGGTTCTGCTCGACGAGCAGGATCGGCACGATCTTCGACGCCTCGAGGAGCGCATCGGCGACCTGTGTCACGATCATCGGCGCGAGGCCCTTCGTCGGCTCGTCGACGAGCAGCAGCTGGTTGTCGTTGATGAGTGCCCGCGCCACCGAGACCATCTGCTGCTGTCCGCCGGACAGCGTGCCGGCCATCTGGTCGCGGCGCTGCACGAGGTCGGGGAACAGCTCGGCGACGAACTCGCGGCGGGGGTTGCGCTGCCGCTCGGCGAGGGCGAGGTTCTCGGCGACCGAGAGCCGGGCGAAGACCTCGCGGTCCTCTGGCACGTAGCCGACGCCCCGCTGCACGATCCGGTGGGTGGGCATCCCGTCGATCCGTTCGCCCGCGAGGCGCACCTCGCCCTTGCGCTGAATGAGACCCAGGATGCCGCGCAGCGTGGAGGTCTTTCCGACTCCGTTGCGTCCGAGCACGGCCGTGATCCCGGTCGCCGGCACCTCGAATGTCACATCCTCGACGACCTGCTGCCCGGCGATCGAGGCGCGCAGCCCCCGCACCTCGAGAATCGGCGCGCTCATGCGGCAGTTCCCAGGTAGGCGCTCTGCACGAGCGGGTTCGCCATGACGTTCTGCGGGGTGTCGAAGGCGATGAGCGTGCCGAAGTACATGACCGCCACCCTGTCGACGAGGCCCATCAGCACGTCGATGTGGTGCTCCACCATCAGCACGGTGCATCCCTTCTCGGCATGCATGCGACGGATGTTGTCGACGAGCCCCGGCACATCGCCCGACGCGACGCCGGCCATGGGCTCATCGAGCAGCACGATGCGGGCATCCGTCGCCAGGAGAACCGCGATCTCGAGCTTCCGCTTGTCGCCGTGCGAGATGTCACCCGCGGCCGTGTCGAGCTTGTGGCTGAGCCCGACCTCATCGAGCTTCGCGCGGGCGATCTGCGTGGCGGCATCCGACCGACGCGGAAAGCTCAGCAGCGAGTAGTTGCCGCCCTGCGCCACCTGCGCCGCGAGCCGCACGTTCTCGAGAACGCTGAGCCTCGGGAAGAGGCTGGATGTCTGGAATGTGCGACCCAGTCCCGCTCGCGCCCTCTTGGGCACGGACGTGCCGGTGAGGTCGGCTCCGTTCATCAGGATGCGACCGGACGTGGGCTTCATCACGCCGGAGATCACGTTGAACAGCGTGGTCTTGCCGGCGCCATTGGGCCCGATGACGCCGACGATGGAGCCGGCGGCGACATCGAGGTCGACATCCTTCAGGATGGTTGCGCCGCCGATCTGCAGGCCGAGGCCTTCGATCTTCAGCGCGGACGGGACAGGGGTGCTCATGGTGCCTTTCAGCGGTCGAGGTGGAGCGGCCGGTTCACGACTACTCCGCCTCGGGCGGGGCCACCTCGTCAGCGCTGGCCGTGTCGACGAGCTCGGGGACGAACGTGCCGCCGTCGGCGACCAGCTTGGCCTGGTACATCTCCTGGATCAGCGCATGGTCATCGGCGCGCACGGTCATCGCACCCTTGGGACCGTCGAATTCGAAGCCCTCGAGAGCGTCGATCATCGCACCGACGTCGCCCTTGCCCTCCTTGATCGCCTGGACGATCATGATGGCGGCGTTGAAGCCGTCGGGGCTGAACAGGTCGGGCGTGCCACCCGCCTCCTCGATGGCCTCGATCATCGCCGCGTTCACGTCGTTGTCGTTCGCTCCGGGAAAGTAGTGATTCAGGAAACTGATCTTCTCGGATGCCTCGCCGTAGGCGCCGAAGGTCGCCGAGTCGCCGAGGCCCGTGACGACCGGGATCTCATCGAGCACGCCCTGCTGGCTCATCGCCTGCCACATCGCCCCGGAGGTCGCACCTGCCCACGCCACGAAGACGAGGTCGGGGTTGCCGGCCAGTATCTGCTGCGCGAACGGCGTGAACTCCGTCACGTCCTCCGCGACGAGCACCGAGTTCACCGTGGCGCCCTGTGCGCCGAGGATCGCCTTGACGGCCGCCTCGTTGCCCTGGCCGAAGGCGCTGTTCTGCGCGAACACCGTGATCGTCTTGCCGTCGAGGTCATCGAGGAAGGTGCCGGCGGTCGCGACATCCTGGGCGCTCTGGCGGCCCGAGCGGAAGGTGTAGTCGTTGATGCCCGTGATCGCGTCGGCGGCGGCGGGGCCGGAGACGAACAGCACCTCGTTCTGCTCGGCCTGCTCGGCGACGGCGAGGGCGACGCCCGAGGACGCGCTGCCGCCGATGATGTTGATGCCCGACCCGATGAGCTCCTTCACGGCGGTGACCGCCTTGTCAGGGTCGCCGGCGTCGTCGGCGTACTCCACGACGATCTTGGTCCCCTCGACCTCGTCCGTGCCGTCGGTCGCGTAGTCGAGACCCGCCTTGAAGCCGTCGAGGTACTGCTTGCCGTATCCGGCCAGGGGGCCGGTCTCGCTCGTGACGATGCCGACCGTGACCTCCTGGGGGCCGGCCGAGGGGTCCCCGGCGCCGCCGGTTTCGGCGGCCTGCGGCGCGCACGCCGCCAGGACGAGAGCGGCCGTGGCGACCACGGAGCCCGGGAGCAACTTCTTCGTTACGCGCATGTGAGTGCCTTTCACCATTGGAAGGTTGGTGCGGGAGGTTCTAACCTGAGAACTGATTCAGGTAACCGCAAATTTAGAAAGTTCTAGAAGTTTCGTCAAGCCGCGGGCGCCCCGGACGGCCGGTCGTTACGCATTCGCTACGTGGGCCACCGATCGGGACCCGGCCGCTCGTGGGAATGGAGAACATGCCGGTGTTGGCATTGACCTCGCCGGACGGGCATAATCGACTCACGCTCCGCCTTTGGCGGAGTCCCCGCGATGACGCGCCCCGGCTGCGTCCTCGAGAGAGCGTCCGGAGTCCAGCGCCATCGCCTCGCCATCGGAGGTGCGGTGCTCCACATCCTTGACGTCTCGTCGCCGTCCGATCGGGTCGCGAGCACCGGCGGCGCCAAAGCCGCCGGCCTGCAGGCGCTCCAGCGCTCCGGGGAGCGCGTTCCGCCGTGGTCCGTCCTGGGAACCGATATCTTCGCCGAATTCGTCGATCGTGCACACCTGGCAGAGCTGATTGCTGGGCTCGATTCGGCGCCCGAAGCCGCCCTTGCGGAGATCCGAAGTCGCATCCTCGCCGCGCCGCTCGGGCCTGAGCTGTCCCGGCTCCTCGCCGCGGCGCACGAGCGAGCGGGTGGAGGTCGCGTGGCCGTGCGCTCGTCGGGGCTCGATGAGGATGGCGACGCCGACTCGTACGCGGGGCAGTTCTCGACGGTGCTGAACGTCACGACCGGTCTCGAGTCCGCGGTGCGGGTGTGCTGGGCATCCGCGTTCTCCGATCAACTCGCGAGCTATCGGCTTGCGCGAGGAAGGTCCGTCTCGGCGGCGGGGATCGCAGTCGTTGTCCAGGCGATGGTGGCCGCCGACATCAGTGGAGTGGTCTTCTCGGCAGACCCCATCACCGGCGATCGGCGGCGGCTGCTGGTGAGCACTGTCTACGGGCTCGGCGAGGGGCTGGTGGAAGGTCTTGTCGACGCGGACCTCCTGGTCATCGACCGTGCACGACGCCTGGTTCTCGAGACCGTCGTCGGTGAGAAGGCGAATCGTCGGGATGCGGCGGACGGTGACGGGATCACGACGTCGACCGTCCCGGACGCGGACAGGGTCGTTGCGGCGCTGGATGGCACCACTGCCGACAGGATCGTCGAGACGGCCCTCCGGCAGGAGCGCCGGCTGGGGCGGCCCGTCGACATCGAGTTCGCCGTTGCCGACGGAAACCTGTGGGTGCTGCAATGCCGCCCGATCACCGCGCTCCCGCCCGCACCGCTCTTGGGTGCGAAGGAGCGGACCGAACCTGGGGCACGGCGTATCTGGGACAACTCGAACATCATCGAGAGCTTCAACGGCGTGACGTCTCCGCTCACGGCGACGACCGCAGCAGAGGTGTACGGCCGGGTCTACCTCGAGTACGCCCGCTCTCTGCGTGTGCCGCCTGCGCAGCTGCGGCAGATGAGCCGCTGGACCCCAGCGATGCTGGGGATCTTCCACGGCCGTGTGTACTACAACCTCCTGCACTGGTACCGAATGGTCGGCATCGCACCCGGATATCCACTCAACCGGCGAGTGCTCGAGGTGGCCCTCGGTGTCGGCGAACCATTGGCGGCCGCGGAGGCCCGGCGGCTGCATCCCTTCGTCTTCCGCTCCCCCGTGCACCGACTGGTCTCGCGGACGGTGACGACGGTCGTCTACGCCCGCCGCCTCGCCGGAATCGACCGGATGATGGAGCGGTTCACGCAGGACTTCGCCCGCGCCTACGACGACTTCGATCGGGACGACCTCGATTCGGTTGCGGGCGACGAACTGTACAGGCGCTACCGAGCCGCGGTCGATGATCTCGTCAAGCGGTGGGGGCCGATGATGGTTCTCGACGCGATCCTGCTCACGCTCTCGGGGGCGATGTACGCGCTGACGAAGGCGTGGCTCCCCCGCGCGCCCGAGTGGCTCATGTACGCGGTGGTCAATCCCGGGCTCAACGTTGAGTCGGCCGAACCGGCGCTGGCGATGCGGGAGCTCGCACGCAGCGTGCGAGATGATCCAGAGCTCGCCGACTTCCTGGCGGCCACGCCGCCCGCGGAGGCGTACGAAGCGCTCGCCCGATCACGGTGGACGGCCTTCGCGCGAGCCGTGGACCAATACATCGGGCGTTTCGGCTACCGGAGCGTCGACGAATTGAAGCTCGAGGTTCCCGACCTTCGCGAAGAGCCGGCGAGCCTGTTCCTCATGCTGCGCAGCGCGACCGCGGATGCTCCGCTGACGGCTGGTCCGGATGCCGACGTCTACCTCGACGAGCACCTCCGAGGCATCCGGCGAACGCTCTACGAGCGTCTGCGCCGCAAGACGAGCCGCGCGGTCGGTCATCGTGAGACCCTGCGGTTCCGCCGGACCAGGGCGTTCGGGATGGTGAAGCGGACCCTTCGCGCGCTCGGGCGCGACCTGGTCGCACGCGGCGTGATCGACGAGTTCGCCGACGTCTTCCTGCTCACCGTGGACGAGCTGCGGGACGCCTACGAGGGCGCGCCGAACGGGCCGTCCTACCGCCACCTGGTCGCCGCGAGGCGCGCAGCGCAGTCGCGCGATGCCCTGCTCGTCGCTCCCGCGCGCTTCGTGACGTCGGGCGACGACTTCGGGGCACCCGCGCTGGCCGAACAGGGCTGGGTGCCCGTGGCGGCGACGAAGGCGGCGACTCTCGGCGCCGTGCTGGTAGGCGTTCCATCGGCCGCCGGCATCGTGCGCGGCACCGCTGTCGTCGTCACCGAACCCGCCGACATCGCCGGGGGGATCCTCGTCGCCTACCGCACCGACCCCGGCTGGGTCGCCATCCTCCCCTCCGCCCGCGCCCTGGTGATCGAGAGGGGCAGCCCACTCACCCATCTCGCGATCGTCGCGCGCGAGCTCGGAGTGCCCACCGTGGTCCAGCTGCCGGACGCCTCGACGCTCATCCGCACCGGGATGCAGATCGAGGTCGACGGTGCTGCGGGCACGGTCACGATCCTCGACGACGAGAGAGAGCAAGCATGATTCCCGCCACTGCGTTGCAGGGCGAGCGACCCGATCGCGCCCCCGAGCAGATCGCCGCCATCTTCTCGGCCGTGCGCAACCGTGTGCACCTTGCACCGGACGCGATCGTCGTACACGAGGGGTCCCTCGCCGAAGGCTTCGGGAATGCGGGCTCGGACGTCGACTTCCTGGTGCTCATCGCCGGCGACGAAGAGACGCCGACCATGCCGACCGTGCTCTTCGAGGCGGGGCGCCGCGTCGAGGTGCGCACGCGGTCGGAAGCCCAGCTGCGTCGTCAGCTCGAGCTCGCGGCGTCGGGCGAGGCGGACGAGGACGTACTGAACCGCGTGCAGCGGTTCCTTCGCGCGCAGGAGGTCGCGCGCGACGGCCGGGCTCCCGATCTGGATCGACTTCGCGCGCTGTTCCCCTATCCGGATTTCACCGCGCACATGCAGCGGTGGTGGCGCGAACGGGCCGAGCAGGCGCTGCTCTTCGCCGTGGCGCTCGCGGCCCTCGGGGATGACGAATCGGCCCTCGGATGGGCTCGCGACGGACTCGACCAGGCGGCGAAGTCATGGCTCGCGGGACAGGGCGAGGGCTACATCGAGACGAAATGGCTCCCGAAGCAGTTCGACCGATCCGCCGACCAGGAGACGCAGGTCCACTATCGGTCCGCTCGGACCGGCTCCTTCCTCGATGCACTGGCGAGCGCGGCCGCGTTCGGCGTCGACATTCCGGCCGATGGCGAGAGTCTTGTGCTGCGCCGCATCCCCGATGTCACCACATGGCCCATCGCCGGGCGCCTGCACGTCATCCGGGGTCGTGCGGACGTTTTCGTGCTGTCGGACGACGCCGCGCCCGCATGGCGCTCGGTGGTCTTCGGCCGTCCCCTCACACAACTCGACACGCGGCACCGACCGACCATCGCGAGGTTCATCCAGCTGGGCCTCGTCGGCCTGCGAACGGGCACCGAGCCGGTGCGGCCCGCCCTTGCGATGTGTCCCGTGTTCGAGGGATCCACGCCGTCGCCCACGTCGCATCGACCCGCCCTGGGGCTGCGCGGCGCGCATGCATCGAACAGCGAGCCGGTGAGTCTCATCGCCCTTCCGGCAACCCGGTTCGTGCGCAGCGCAATCGCGCTCGTCTGGGCGAACATCGTGCTCGAGAACGCCCGAGAAGACCTTGACGGCGCGATAGCGAGCGGTCAGTCCGCCGTGGCCGGCATCGCCGCAGACCGCCTCGTGGCCATGGGCGTGCGGGCGGTCGTCTCGGCCTTCGGCGTCGACCCGCTGCCCGCCGACGTCGCCGCCGGTGCTACGGTGCGCTGGATGCTGCCCGCGGAGGGATGGCGACGCGACGAATTCCTCGAGGCGCTTGCCACGGCACGGACGGATGCCGAGCACCTCGTGCGGTTCACGGAGGTCGTCCGCGACGTCGTCGGCGGCTCGGACTTTCCCTCCTCCTTCGCCTCGAGGGAGGAGTGGCGGCGCACCCTCGATATCGGCTACGACTGGCTGCGGCTGGGCGGATACCTCGACACCAGCTTCCCGCTCGACGAGGCCCGCGATCTGCTCGAGTCCGGCGGCTCACAGCCGCTCGCGGCCGGCAGCGCATGAGCGTCCTCATCACCGGAGCGAGCGGCGAGCTGGGCCGCGCACTCGTCGGCCGAGTCGATGATCCGGTCGGACTCGTCCATACTGCCTCGATCGGGGGCATCCGCACCGTCCGAGGGGACGTGCGCGAACCGGCGCTCGGCCTGACGAGCGGCATCCTTGCCTCGCTCGATGACGTCCAGTGCATCGTGCACTGCGCGGCGACCACCGACTTCGGTCTCGACGACACGGCCTACGAGACGCTGAACGTTCGGGGAACGGCACACGCCATCGGCGTCGCACGCGACCTCGACGTGCCGCTCGTCTACGTCAGTACGGCGTATGTCTGCGGAATGCGCGGGGGCACGGTCCGCGAGGACGAGCTCGATGTGGGTCAGGCGTTCGGCAACGGCTACGAGAGCAGCAAACTGCGTGCCGAGACCCTCGTGCACGGCGCGGCCGCGCACGGGCTGCGCGCCGCGATCGTCCGCCCGTCCATCGTCGTCGGCGACAGCCGAGACGGCTCGATCGGCACGTACAAGAACCTTTATCCCATCCTCAAGCTGGTGGTCGAGGGTCGGCTCCAGACCCTGCCCGGTCGCTACGACGCGAAGCTGTCGCTCGTCCCGATCGACTACGTCGCCGACGCGCTCGCATCCGTCGTGCGGCAGATAGATCAAGCCGTGGGACGGACCCACCACCTTGTCGGGGCGGACGACATCTCGCTGCGGCAGCTGTCGGACATCTTCGCCGAGTATCCCCCGTTCTTCATCGCCCGGTATGTTCCGCCGAGCGCGTTCGCGGTCGCCGACCTGCCTGCGGTCGAACGCGGCTACTACCGCAGGTTCGGCGAGATGTACGCCAGCTATTTCAATCGACGCGTGACCTTCGATGCGACGAATACGGATGCACTCGTGGAGCGGCCGCGCCCCGGCACGGGTCCGGACTACCTGCGACTCCTCATCGATCACTGCCTCGAGAGCGGCTATCTCGGCGGCCGTCCTGCAGGAGTGGAGCCCAGATGACCAGCTCGCGTGAAGAGCCGATCCGTTACCACCGCGACACCTATTACCTCGAGTCGGTCCAGCAGCTCGGGGCTGACGCCTGGCCCTTCGCGGAGCGTCATGGACTGCTCCTGCTGAAGCCCGACGCGATCGTCGCCCGTGGTGTGGAGCCCACCCTCGATTGGCTTGCCACCAACGGATACCGAGTGGTGGCCGCCCGCGAGATGGCGGTCGACAGACTGCGGGCCCGCGCGCTCTGGTACCACAACTGGCACATCGCGTCTCCCGAAAGGCGCACGATCGCCGATCTCATGGTCGAGCTCTCCCCCTCGCTCCTGCTCGTCGTCACCGACGACCGATCGGGCCCGGTCGCACCGCGACTGACCGAGGGAAAAGGGCCGACGGCACCGAAGGACCGACGCCTCGGTGAACTGCGACATCTGCTGGGCGGCAGCACCTACCTCTTGAACTTCGTGCACACCTCAGACACCGCGGCCGAAGTACTGCGGGAGCTCGGTGTCTACTTCGGCGCACGCGATCGTCTGGCAGTGGTGCACGACGCGCTTCAGGGGCTGGATCGCGAGGCCGACGCTCGCCGGATCGCGGCGAACCTGTACGAGTCAGCGCCCGAGCAGTCCTTCGATCTGGACGTCGCCAAGTCGGCACTCATCGAGCAGCTCAACGCCTCGAACCTGCGGCCCGATTCCCAGGGCACGGAGTGGGCGACCGCGCTGCGCGACGCCTGGCACCAGGGCACGCCACTCGATCCGTGGCCGACGATCGTCGTCGGCGCGAGTGTGCTCCCCATGCGCATCCCCCCGCCCCGACCGATCGACCACGACGTCGACCTCGACGAAGGAGCCCAGGATTCCTAAGCCGAGTTACAACCGCACGATCCATCGCGATCTCGTCCACCGCGCATCGGTCGCCGAGGTCTTCGTCACCGGACTCCGCGCGACCGACGACGGGCGCCACGAGGCCGCGATCCAGCTCCCGCGCTCGCACGCCTACTTCGGCGACCATACGGAGTCATGGCTGCGCAGCGGGGACCTGCTCCTGTTACAGGAGGCATTCCGCCAGAGCGGAATGGCCGTCATGCACAGATTCCACGGCCTGCCGACGTCGACGGCGTTCCTGCTTCGCACCCTCGAGATCGAGGATGTCGCCCAGACGCCGTGGCGCCGTGACCCTTCACCGGCGCGGCTGGTGTGCGATGTCTCGCTGGTCCGACCGTTCCTTGCCGGGGATCGGCTCGTGGGCGGGCTCGTGGCCATGGCGCTGAGCCGTGACGGCGCGCCGGGGGCGAAAGCACAGTACAGCTTCTCCGGTACCACGCGCGGCCAGTGGGAAGCTCTTCGCGCATCGGCGCGCGAGGGGCTCGGCCTTACCGGCGAACCACGAGCGCTCCCGCCGGGCGAACGGGCCTCGCCGGCCACCGTCGGACGCATCGACCGCCGAAACGTCGTCATCACCGAGCCTCGTGAATCCGAGGAGGGCCTCCGTGCCGACCTGGTGGTGGACACCGACCACGCCACTCTCTTCGACCATCCCCTCGACCACGTTCCGGGTGCCCTCGTCGTCGAGGCGGCACGGCAGCTGGCTGTGGCGTTCGTGGGCAAGAACACCGAAGAGCCGATGGAGCTGCGCAGGCTCACCGCTCGATTCACGAGCTTCATCGAGCTGGATCTCGTCGCCACGGCGACCGCGGTGGCGACGTCGGAGCGGGACGATCTGTCCGTCGTCTGCCAGGTGAGCCAGAAGGGAAGGGATGCGGCATCCATCACCCTTCAGTACCGGCCGGTGCGGGCATGGACGTAGACACGGCGCTGACGTCGACGCGGGCCTTCCGCCGGCGGCTCGATCTGTCACGTCCGGTCGATCGGGCCGTCATCTCGGAGTGCCTCGACCTCGCGGTGCGTGCCCCAAGCGGCTCGGATCGCCGCGCATGGCAGTTCATCGCGGTTGACGACCCAGGGCTGCGCGCACAGATAGGGGGGTTCTACCGGCGCGGCTTCGAGGAGAACCTCGCGGGTCGCGGGCTCCCGGCATCCCCCGATCTGGACTCGGCCCGCTACCTCGCGATGAATCTGGGCAACGTGCCCGTGCTCGTTCTCGCCTGCCAGAAAGGACGGCCCCCCGTCGGCTCCGAATCGAAACTCGCGAGCTTCTACGGGTCGATCATCCCGGCGATCTGGAGCTTCCAGCTCGCGCTGCGCTCGCGCGGGCTCGGCTCGACCTTCACCACGGCGCATCTACGGCACGAGCGCGAGGTCGCCGAGGTCGTCGGCATCCCCTTCGACGATGTCGCGCAGATCGCCCTGATCCCGGTCGCGCACCTGCGGGGAGATCCGGCAAGCTCTTCGCCGCGCAGTGCCGCGGAGGTCACGCACTGGAATCGGTGGGGGGCATGATCCGGCGTATCGCGCGATTCACCGCGACGCGGTTCAAAGCCCAGTACCTGCTCTACGGAGTGCTGTGGACGCTGACCGTCGAGGCATCCGCGGCCACGATCGCTCCTCCCCCGCCCGACACCGACTGGCGGCCGACGTGGCAGACCGCCGCACGAGTGGGAATCGTGCTGCTGGTCCTCCTGTATCTGAGGATCATCGACGACCAGAAGGATCTTACCTACGACCGCACGCACCACCTCGACCGGCCGCTCGTGACAGGTGCGGTGACGGCGCGCGACCTGCGGGCGGCGATGGCGGTGATCGCCGCTGTCAGCGTCGCCGGGGCGGTGGCACTCGCCCCGTGGACGGCCCTCCTGCTTCTCGCGACCCTCGCCTACGGCCTGGTTCTCTGGGCGATCGAGGTGCGATCGGAGCGGATACGGACGCGCGTCCTGGCGAACCTCGTCGTGACGTATCCCATCCAGATCGTGCTCACGGGGTGGCTGCTCACGTCGGCCGTCGCGACAGGTCAGGTCGCTCCGGATCCCGTGGTCGTCTGGACGCTCGTCATCTTCGCCGGGACCTTCCTCCAGTTCGAGTTCGCACGTAAGACCGCCCGCACCGGGACTCCGGGCGAACACCTCTATTCCGACGCCCTCGGGGTCACGGGCTCCACCTTCGTGGTGGGAGCACTCGCCACCACTGCGGTCGCGGCCTATGTCGCTCTGGTGCAGCCGTGGCTTCTCGCATCCCTCGCCTGGCTGCCCGCTGTTCCACTGGTCATCGTCATCGTCGCGATCGTGCGATTCCTGACGTCCAGCAAGGACAGGTTCCCCGCAGCGCTCTCGGCGCTTTTCGTCCTCACGTTCTACGTCGCGATCCTCGTCGTGGCGCTGGCGATGTAGGGAACGGCGCTGGAGACCCGCAGCATGGCGCCCGCCGAGAGCACCCGGGCTACGCCTTGCGGCGCCTGGGCCGGTCCTCGCCCGCCTTGGGCGCGTCGACCGACACGTCGAGAAGCGCCTGCCCGCGATCCGTCGACCAGATCGCCTCGAGGCCCCGATCCCCGTGCTGGGAGGCGCGCACCGCGCGCTCGTCCGCCCAGCCGTTGAGCCGATGCCCCGCGTGCCCACGGACGTGCTCGAATGTCACATCGGGCAGCCCCGCGGCGCGACGGGCGTCGCGCGCCACGATGAGCGCCTCGAGGATGTCCGCGTTCTTCGTCGGCTCCTTGGTGCTGGTCTTCCACCCCCGGCGCTTGTGGGCGTCCATCCACGACGTGTAGGTGTTGATCGCGTACATCGAATCCGCCTGGATCAGCAGGTCTTCGACATGGCCGTGGTCGCGGATCGCGTGGAGCACCGCCAGCAGCTCGCCGATGTTGTTGGTCCCCGCGGCGAGCGACCCGGCAGCCCAGCGCCCGTCCTCCCCCACCCACGCCCACCCCGCGGGACCGGGATTGCGCATGCAGGCGCCATCCGTGGCGACGGTGTACCGACTCATGCGCGATCCCCCGGCATCCGAAGAGCGAACCAACAACTGAAACAGGCCACCTGAGCCGACAGCGAAGGCCCCGACTTCTGCGTTTCGCTGAAGCCGGAGCCCTGTCTGTGCACCCCCAGGGACTTGAACCCTGAACCCACTGATTAAGAGTCAGTTGCTCTGCCGATTGAGCTAGAGGTGCGTGCGCCCGCGCCGAGGCGAACGAGGGTCAACATTACCATCACGGTTACGTCCGCCGCCAATCGGGGTGCCTTCGCCCCGGTATCCTGGAAGACGTGCCCTCCCCTTCCCGCCCGCCCGCTTCCGGCGCGCCCGCGAATGGGGAGTTCGGAGCCGACCTGGCCCTCGCTCTCCGGCTCGCCGACGCGGCCGACGAGCAGTCGCTCCCCCGCTTCGCGGCATCCGACCTCCGCGTCTCGCTGAAGGCCGACGCCTCGCACGTCACGGATGCCGACCTCGCAGTGGAGCGCGTGATCCGCGACGCGCTGGCGACGGAACGACCGGATGACGGCATCTTCGGCGAGGAGTTCGGAGCCCAGGGCGACAGCGCGCGCCAGTGGATCATCGACCCGATCGACGGCACGGCAAACTTCCTTCGAGGGGTCCCGGTCTGGGGCACGATGATCGCGCTGGCCGTCGAGGGCGTCCCGCGCGTCGGGGTGGTCAGCGCCCCGGCCCTGGGACGCCGCTGGTGGGCCGCGGCCGGCTCCGGGGCCTGGACCGCGACCGAGACCGAGCCGCAGCGCCTGACCGTCTCATCCGTCGACACGCTCGAGAACGCGAGTGTCAGCTTCCAGAGCATCGCCCAGTGGGACGCCGCCGGCCGGCTGGATGCGCTCATCGCCCTTTCTCGCGGAGTCTGGCGAGATCGCGGCTACGGCGATGTGTGGGCGTACATGCTGCTCGCCGAGGGCCGCATCGACATGGTGGCCGAGTTCGACGTCAAGGAGTACGACATCGCGGCCGCCGTTCCGATCATCACGGAGGCCGGCGGCCGGCTGACCTCGTTCGATGGCGCCGAGACGATCTCGGCCCGGTCGACACTGGCGACCAACGGCGTGCTGCACGACGCCTTCCTCGACTTCTTCCACGCCTCCTGAGCCCGTCACCCGACGCGGTGAACCACGCCCGCCTCTCCTTCCGCCTTCCCCGCCTCACCTTCCCCTTCCCCGACGCACTGCCCCCGGAGTACCGACGATGACACCCCTTCACCGCCTCGGCGCCGCCTTCGCGATCGCCGCCGCGATGACCGTGGTCACGGCGTGCGGCACGCCCGCCCCCGCGCCCTCGGCCCTGCCGACGATCGCGCCGTCCGGCGCCAACACCCCTCCGCCCGCCTCGGAAGTGGACGAGACACCGGTCGCCGGTGCCGAGCCGACCTGCGAGACGATCATCCCCGCGGCCACCGTGGAGGACTTCGAGAGCCTCGCCTGGTCGGCCGAGCAGGAGGAGTTCCGCGTCGGTGCCACGGTCATCGAGGACGGCATCCAGTGCGTGTGGGCAGACTTCTCCGGCCCGGCGACCGACCACGTGCAGATCTTCGGATGGGCCCCGATCGAGGCCGATGCGGCCGCGGACGCCCAGGAGTCGCTGCTCACCGAAGGCTGGCTGCGCGAGGAGTCCGACGAGGGCGTCTACATCACCGAGAACCCCGAGACGACGATCACGACCGACGCCGACGGCTACGGCATGACGTACCTGTTCGGCGACGGCTGGGTGAAACTGGCCGACACCAAGCAGGGACTGCTGCTGATCACCTGGGCCGGCTGACCCGCACGCGGACGGCTCAGACGAAGGAGAGTTCGCCGCGCACGATGGAGTCCCCCGAGTGCTGGGGGTCGCCGTCGATCGGCTCCTGCGAGACGTCCACGAGCACGTAGTCGCGCAGGTCCACGCCCGACGGAATCGGGAACGTCCCCTCCGTGCCGTCGAGCACGCCGAGGCTGATGAGCGCGGTGGCGTCGCTGTTGATCAGCCAGACCTCCCGGTACGTGTCCGGCGTGGCCGCTGAATCGACGGTCACCCGCACGAGCAGCTCGCCGTCGCGTTCCTCCTCGACGACCGCCGCGCCGACGGCGTCGGGGTGGTCCGGGAATGGATTCAACTCGGCCTGGGCGATCTCCGTGGAGGCGTTGCGCTGCAACAGCGCCCAGCTGCCGACACCGACGCCCGCCACCACGACAAGGGCGGCAGCGAGTGCCCAGACGAGCCGCGAGCGACGTCGCGGCTCGGCGTGCCGCGCGGGAGCCGGAACGGCCGCCACGTCGGCGGTGGGGGCGGATGCCGTGGCCGGCGCGGGGGCGCGCTCGGGCTCGTGCTGCTCGTCTACGCGGTCGGCGACCAGGACGTGCGCGCCGAGACCGAGCTCCTCCGAGATGCGCGACCAGACGACATCGGGAGGTGTTTCGAGCTCGCCCGCGTCGATGGCCGACCGACCGACGATCGCGGTATGGCGGAACAGGGCCAATTCGTCGGCGCACACGGCGCACTCCGCGAGGTGATCGGCTTCCGCATCGGAAGCCACTGGTTCGCCCATGGCAAGCAGAGCGAGCTGCTCCGGCTCAAGGTGAGACATGTGTGACCCCCAATCGGGTGCGCATTCGGGTGAGACTTCGGCGGATGTGGCTCTTGACCGTACCCAGTGGCATGTCCAGTCGCCTGGCTATCTCCTGATGCGTGAGATCGTCGAAGAAGGCCAGACGCATGACCTGCTGGGCGTCCGGTTCGAGCCGTTCTATCTCCTGGGCGACGAGCAGGGTCTCGCCCAGGTCGACCCCGGGCGCCTGCACCAGGTCATCCGGCCGTGTGACCCGCTGCAGCTGCTGCTGCAGCGCGCGGATTCGGGCGCGGGCCTCGTGCGTGTCGGCGATGCGGCGCTTCGCGATCGCGACCAGCCAGGTGGAAAGGCGCGCCCGTGTCGGATCGAACGATGCCCGCGACGTCCAGGCCGACACGAAGGTCTTCTGCGTGACATCCTCCGCGTCGCCGCGGTCGCCCAGGGAACGCAGCGCCAGGGTGAAGACGACGGGCGACCACCTCCGGTAGACCTGCTCGAGCGCACGTTCGTCGCCCGCGATGAAGCGGGCATCCCATGCCGCTTCGTTCTCGGCGTCGTTCACTGCACTCCTCGGCTGTGTCATGGGCGTCCATCAGGCCAGGGGCTGGGCCACCACGACGACATTGTCGGCGTAACGTCCGGTCGAGCTGTCGAACGCTCCCCCGCACGTGATCAGCACCAGTGCCCTCGTGCCGGACCGCGCGAAGATCTCCTCCACCGGAAGCTCCTGCTTGGGATAGTACGTCACGCTGGCCACCGAGTAGCGGGCTTCCGTCCCATCCGCTGCCGCGACGACCACTTCGTTGCCCTGTGTCAGATCCCGCAGGCGGGCGAACGGCCCGATCGGATACTGCGGGGCGTCGATGTGCGCGGAGATGACGGTGTTGCCGTCGGCGCTCCACGGATCGGGGCCGAACTCGTACCATCCCGCTGTGGCGGGATCCACGGGCAACTCCATGAAGCCACCGGGTTCGACCCCGACCGGGATCACCTGCATGTCGACCTCGATCTGCGCGATCCGCACCCGCACGGGAGGCACGGCCGCCCGAGCCGCCTGCGGCGTGGTGGCGACGATGGGGACATCGACAGTCGGCGCCGGCGCCGGCGCCGGAGACGCCGTCGGGGTCGGCGAAGAGGAGGCGGCGCCCGCCCCGCTGGGGGACGGGGCGGGCGCGCAGGCGGCGAGAGCGAGCACGAGCACCATGGGTGCGATGAGGCGTGTCTTCACGAAGGGTGTCTCCACGTCTTGGTGGTTCTCTCTCACGGCCTTGGGGGCGGGTCAGTCGTCGGTCTTCACGGCACGCGAGCGGCGCACCATGAAGGCGACGACGGATGCCGCGGCTGCGGCGAAGGCGAAGCCGATGATGCCGAACGCCTCGTTCATCGCGTCGCGCTCGGCGGCGTAGCCGGCGGTGCCGGAGGGAACGCCGCCGGGGGTGGAGTGTCCGACGGTGACCGACTGGACGGCGAGGGCGAGATTCGCGTCCTCGGCACTGCCCCACGCGTAGACGATCGTGAGCTTGCCGTCCTCGATGGGTACATCCGCCGGTCCGATGACCGGCTGGGTGGTGCCGGCAAGCGCGACGGCGGCCGAGACGGTGCCGACCGGGAGGTTCAGCGTCGCCTCATCCGGGTTGACCAGGCTCGACACGACGGGTGCTCCCCCTGCAAGGATGTCGACGGCCGGTGCGGCGGCGACGTGGCGGACCGTCAGCCGGCCTTCGCCCGCCTTCGTGGTCGCGGTGTCGTTCGTGAAGAGGTTCAGGGCGGGCTCGCCGGCATCGGTGAGGTTCGCCGTGGCCGTGTAGCTCTTGTTCGCCTCGAGGGGAACGGTCGCCGTCAGCACCGGAGCGCTGTCATCCGCTGCGTCCGAGGCGGTCACGTTGATCACGTACTCACCGGCCGGCAGGTCGAGCGGTCCGGCGAGGTCGCCGGGCTCGAAGTCGTCCAGCGTCAATGCGCCGTTGACGTATACGTCCACGGTCAGGCCGGGGATCGCGTGAAGAACGGAAAGGTCCGCGGTGGTTGCTGAGATCGCCTGAGCGGGGGCTGCGAAGCCCGCCGCCAGGACGAAACCGGCCACTGCGCCGGCTGCGATTGTCTTACGCACGTTGTCCTCCTTGGGGTGGGCGGGGGGTTCCGCCCTTCAAGGAGTTCTTCCGCGCACGCGACGGCTTTGGATGCACCGGCCAAAAAAAGACTGCGTGAACGTTGTGTTTCGCATCTTCTCCAGCCTCGACGGCTCCGGGTATCGTCGTACGCAGAGGTCGCGCCCTGATGCGGGGAGCGACCTTTCTGCATGGAGAGGGGGACCGAAGTGAAGGAATGCACCACCTGCGGCCGCGAGTACCCCTCCACGCTGGAGGCGGCACTCTGCGGGGACGTGGACGGCATGGAGTTCGAGGACCGGAGCAACGGCAGCATCTATCGATCGATCGACTGACAACCGAACAGAGACGTCTTCTTCCGGCCCCGGGGGGTCGGGAGAAGACGTCTCTCCGGAGGATCAGCCGATCTCGAGCCCCTCGAACTGAAGGCTGCACCCACGAGCAGCTGCACTCCTGCGCGGAACCGCTGCAGCGCGCCCCCGACGGCCACTCCGGGGCACTCCGGCACTTCGACTGAGGAGTCGGCGCCGCGTCTTCACTACACCCTGCGTCCAGATTCGCAAGCGCTTGTGGGATTTTCCCGCGATGAACTACAACGGTCGCATCCATTACCACCAACCCTAAGGAGCATCACATGCTTGCAAGGTTCGGTCGCTGGGTGCTGGCACCACTGGCACTGGCGATGACAGCGACGGCCCTCGTGGCGACCCCAGCGGGGGCGATCACAGGCCCGAACATCACCGAGGACTTCGAACACGAGTACGTCGGACTCGTCGCCTTCTACGACGAGGACGGAGTCTTCCTGCACCGGTGCTCGGGGACGCTGCTGTCTCCGGAGGTGTTCCTCACCGCCGGGCACTGCGTTGCCGGCGACGATGAAGGCAACGTCGCCGCATCCGCACGAATCTGGTTCGAACAGGACGCCGGCGCCGACTACGACCCCGCAACGGGCACTCCGGCGACCTCCGGCTACCCGGTCAGCGGCGGAGTGACGTCCACCATGCTGTACAACTACGGATTCACCGACCTCTCGACGATCCCGGAGACCCAGGATGTCGGACTCATCGTGCTGGAGGACGGGGGACTCGAGGCGGTCTATCCCGAGATCGACACCTTTGGGACGCTCGCACCGGTGGGCGCCACCGACGAGCTCGGCACCGGCGTTGACGCTGTCGTCACGGTCTCCGGCTACGGCGTGACGCGCACCAACGGCAAGACCGGCCAGAACACCGTCTCGTATCGGGAGCGCCTGATGGGCGAGACGTTCATCATCAGCACGCGCAATCCCGACACCGCGGGTTACAACCTGCAGCTCGCGTCGAACTTCGGCAATGGGCGCGTCGGCACCTGCTTCGGCGACTCCGGTGGTCCGGTCTTCGCCGGAGACACCGACACGGTCCTCGGCGTCAACTCGTGGGTGAAGAACTGGAGCTGCGGGGGCCAGGGCTTCCCGTACCGCGTCGACACCGTAGAGGTGCAGACCTGGATGGAGTCCGTGCTCGCTCCCTTGGGGCTGTGGGACGACGTCGCACCCGAATAGGAACATGCGTCCACAGCGGAGGTCGTCGGTGACGGCATTCGGCACAGCGGATTGAGAAGAAGAACGGGTCGCCACGGGATGGCGGCCCGTTCTCCTCATCCGCCCGGTCAACCGGGAGCGGGATCCCCCTCGAGCCGACGGACCAGCTCGTGCAGGTCGTCGAACCCGTCGATCATCGCCAGCAGCGCGTCCCGCTGCCCGGCGACCGCACCACGGAGTCGCTCGCTGCCCCACGCCTCCAGAGCATCCGCGAGTCTCGTCACCAGGTCACGACGGCTGACGCCGTCGATCTCGAACGGGATCCGGTGCTCGGGGCTGCGGGCGTTCTCGGCGATGTGGGCGAGCCAGGCAGGACCTTTGCCTTTGTGCCAGGCGACGGTGACCGGTCGATGATAGTTGACCAGACCGACCGCCTCCTCGCGATGCCGCTCGAAAGCGGCATAGAGGGGCGCGCTCCCCGGGTTGCCCTGGGCACGCTGCCGAAGCTGCATGCTGGCATCCTGCTCGCCCGTTGAGGCCCCGGCGCGCGCCGAGCCGGCCTGTCCCGCAGGCTTCACCGGCGGGTTGGCCATGCTGACCGGCGTGATCTTGAGCCTGTCCATCACCGGGTGGATGTGCGACGCGAACCCCTTGTGGGCTTCCGATCCCTTGCCCCGCCCGAAGACCAGTCCGACGAGCCGGTTCTGGGCGTTGATCAACGCCGAGCCGGAGTCGCCCTCGGCGACGAACTGGTTCCGTCCGTCGCAGTCGGGGGCGGTGGGATCGATCTCGATGACGCGCTGCGCGGTCGAGAGCACCGCCGCGATGTCGACCACCCTGCCGACCGTCTTGCCCGTCTTGCGCCCGACCTTGAAGACCGCGTAGTCCCCCTCCGCATCCAGATCCGCCTGAGCGACGCGCGCGACATCCTCGATCCTGCTGCTGCCGCCGATGTCCAACTGTCTGATCTCGTTCTTGTACGACACCCCGCAGTTCGAGTTGCACCAGCTCGAGACCGAGATCTTCAACAGCGCAGTGGATGCGTCGACGTAGTAGTCCTGGGCCGTCTCCCCGGGGTAGGCGAATGAGTGGCTGCCCTCGATTCCCGCATCGTGGATGTCGGCGATCGCCCTTCTCGAGTCGGGACCGAGGTCGAGGACGACGGCGCCATCCTGCTTGATGTACTTCGGCTGATAGATCGCATTGCCGACCGCCGCGCCGTTGGCCATCAGGACGTGGCGGTTTGAGACGAGCACCACGTTCTTCGGACCCTCCACCCCGTTGAGCGTGGCGAAGAACCCGAGGGTGCCGGAGCCGTATCTGACGTCGAAGTTCGTGATGCTGATGCCGCCGAGAAGCGGGTGATGCTGCGCCATGTCCTCGCAGTGCACGTGCTCGAATTCGCGGACCACCAGCACGTCGACGGGGATTCCCTCGAACTCGCGCGGCAGCACCTCGTCCGCAGGCACGTCGCCCAGCGGCTTCTTCTCGCGGACGTAGACCCGGAACGCCCGTTCCTCGGTGGTGAGCCCGCCCACCTCCTTCAATCCGAAACCGACGCCCATCACGCCGGGAATGCGGCCGAGTTTCGCCTCGGCGCGGGAATGCAGCTGTGCCAGCCGTTTCTGTTCCATGCTCATCGCTCCTCAGCCGGGATCAGGCAATCCACCAGGAGGCTCGGTTCGAGGGTAGACCCGGGGCGCGGCGTGGGCTACGGGTCGCGTGAACTCCTCGGGCCGGTCGCACAGGACTGCGGGCGCGCACTGCGGATGCCGCTGCCGTCAACCCCCTCGCTTCGCTGTCGTCCAGGAGCTTGGCTTCGGGCGATCGACAGGAGGCTCCCATGAGCAACGCATTTCTTGGTGACGGCACGAGCCGGCCGACCGTGCCCACGGATACCGCGCGCGGTTCCCTGGAGGTGATGCACACCTTCAACGACGGCCCGATGCCCACGGGCGTCAGCGTCTCCCATACCGGCCGCATCTTCGTGAACTTTCCCAAGTGGGGCGACGAGGTGCCGGCGACGGTCGTCGAGCTCGTCGACGGTCGACCGGTGCCCTATCCGAGCGTTCAGTACAACCAGCCGGGATCGGATGCCGACCCGGACGCGCTCGTTTCTGTGCAGAGCATCGTCGTGGATCCGCTCGATCGGCTGTGGATCCTGGACACGGGAAGCCCCATGTTCCAACCGACGCAGCGGGGTGGTCCGAAGCTCGTCTGCGTCGATCTCACGACGGACACCGTGACGCAGACGATCCTCTTCGAGCAGGACGTCGCGCTGCCCACGACGTATCTAAACGACGTCCGATTCGACCTGCGCCAGGGCGGCGGCGGAATCGCCTACATCACCGACTCCTCGGACAGCGGCCCCAACGGCATCATCGTCGTGGACCTTGCGACCGGTGAGGCCTGGCGGCGGCTGCACGATCACCCCAGCACAAAGGCGCTGCCATTTGCGGAGATGGCGCCGATGGCAGAGGGCCGGGTCTTCGCCGAGCGCTCCCCCGGCGAGCCGCCGCAGCCCGTGAAGATGGGATCCGACGGCATTGCGATATCGCACGACGGTGAGCGCCTCTGGTACTGCCCGCTGATCTCCCGGCGCTGGTACAGCGTGGCGACCTCGGCGCTGCGGGACCGGGAAATGTCGGATGAGTATGTCGCGGCCACCGTCGCCGACGAGGGCGACAAGGGCGGCGCGGCCGACGGCCTCGAGAGCGACGATCAGGGCCGCATCTACTCAACGAACTGGGAGCACAATGCGGTGCTGCGGCGCCTGCCGAGCGGCGAACTGCAGACGCTCGTGCACGACGAGCGTCTGCTCTGGCCCGACACGATGTCTGTTGCCACCGACGGGTACCTCTACGTCACCGCCAACCAGCTGCACCGTCAGGACAAGTATCAGGATGGCGAGGATCTGCGGGTGTACCCATACCACCTGTTCCGGTTCCCCATCGATGCCGGGCCCGTTCTGCTGCGCTGAGGCCGGCCCTTCACGCGGACCACCACCGCCGTCGTCGGGTGCGGGTCAGGCTTTGGCGACCTCCGCGTGACCGTTCGCGCCCGCTGCCTGCGCACCGTCCGCGATACCGCGACCGAGGGCCTGCCCCTGGATGACGGCACCGAGGTCGAGTCCCGTGGCGGCCTTCACGCTCTCGAAGGTCGCGGTGAGGCTCGCCGACTGCTCACGGGCGAGGTGGGTGCCCGCGCTGTCGCCGCCGATGAGGGTGATGTTGCCGACCTTGTTGTAGCCCTTGGCGAACTCCGCCATCAGCTGCGGCAGCTGGCCGATGACCTCCCTGGCCAGGATCGCGTCCTGGTTCTCGCGGAGCGCTGCCGCTTCAGCGGCGACGGCTTCGGCCGTGGCGTTACCGCGCAGGCGGATGGATTCGGCTTCGGCCTCCGCCTTCACACGGACCGCGGCAGCCTCGGCTTCCGCCTGCATCCGCACCGCCGCCGCCTCGGCCGAAGCGGAGGCCTCGCGGGCCTCGGCCTGTGCCTTCACCGCGTACGCCTCCGCGTCGGACTTCGTCTGGGCCACCTTGCGGTCGGCCTCGGCGTTCTTCTCGCGCTTGTAGGCCTCGGCATCCGCGGCGATCTGCTGCCGGTACGCCTCGGCATCGGCCGACGTCTGCTGCTTGTACTTGTCAGCGTCGGCGACCTTCTTCACCTCGGCATCCAGTCGTGCCTGCGTGTTGTTCGCCTCCTGCAGAAGCACACCCTGCTCGGCCTCGGCGCGCGCAAGGTTCTCCGCCTGCTCGGCCTGGGCGTTGGCACGCCCGACCTCGGACTTCGCGGCCGCGCTGTTCTTATCGAGCGCGGTCTGCTCGATCAGGTTCGCCTCGTCGGCGGCCAGCTGGCGCTTCTTCACCTCGCGCGTCGCGTCGATCTCCGCGACATCCGCCTCGCGCTTGACGCGCTGGACCTCCTTCGCGCCGAGCGCGGAGATGTAGTTGTTCTTATCGGTGATGCCCTGGATGGCGAACGAGTCCAGCACGAGGCCCTGTGACAGCAGGTCGCCGGAGATGCCCTCGGCGATCTCGTCACTGAGCTTCTGGCGGTCCTGCATGACCTGCTCGACAGTGAGCTTGGCGACGACGCCGCGCAGCGCGCCCTCGAGCTGCTCGGTCGTGAAGATGACGATGGCCTCGTCCTGAGACGCGAAGCGCTCGGCCGCACGGCGAACCTGGTCGGGCGTGGAGCCGATCTTCACCAGGGCGACCCCGGTCAGGTCGATCGTCACGCCGTTGATGGTCTGCGCGGTCGGCTCGAACTTGATCTGCCGCGACCGAAGCGACACCTTGTCGGAGCGCTGGGTCAGCTTGTTGACGAACGCGCCGCGACCGCTGATGACGGTCATCTTGTTGGCTTCGCCCTCGGTGCTGTCGCGGGCCTTCTTTCCGACGATGACGATGGCCTCGTCGGCCTTCGGCACCTGGTACCAGGCTCGGAACAGAAGGAATCCGAGCAGCGCGATGAAGAGGATGACTCCGACAGCGACTGCGATGCCGATGAGTCCGAACAGATCCATGTGCGAGGGTCTCCAGATCCGGCCCGCTGGGGGGGATGCGGGCCCTGCATCGAATCTAGGGGGTGGCGCGCGTGCCGTCTGACGTTATCCACACCCAGACACGGATCGGCGATCCCTGGGTAACCGGGCCCTGAATCTCCCCCGGGTGAACGATCGACCATAGAGGCAATCCCACCTGACCAGGAGCTGCCCCTCATGCCGAAGACCCTCGACATTCCCGTCCCCGACCTCACCGGAAGGCTCGCGCTCGTGACCGGCGCAAGCGACGGCGTCGGATTCGAGATCGCCGCCCGGCTCGCCCGTGCCGGCGCCGACATCCTCATGCCGGTCCGGAATCCCGAGAAGGGTGAGGCGGCGGCCGCCCGCATCCGGGAGCGGACGCCCGGCGCCGGCATCCGCATCCGCCCACTCGATCTGTCGTCGCTCGAGTCGGTCGCATCGCTCGCCGACCAGCTCCTCGCGGAGGGACGAGCAATCGACATCCAGATCAATAACGCCGGAGTCATGACCCCGCCGACGCGCAGGTCGACCGACGACGGGTTCGAGCTGCAGTTCGCGACCAATCACCTCGGTCACTTCGCGCTCGTCGCCCGCCTGCTGCCGCTGCTGACCGCGGGCAACGCACGCGTGACGAGCCAGGCCAGCCTCGCGGCCGACCAGGGTGCGATCAACTGGGACGACCTCAGCTGGGAACGCGGTTACGACCCTATGAAGGCGTACAGCTCCTCCAAGATCGCTCTCGGCCTGTTCGCGATGGAGCTGCAACGGCGGTCGGATGCCGCGGGCTGGGGCATCCGGAGTAATCTCTCGCACCCGGGCATCACCCCGACCAATCTGCTCGCCGCCCAGCCCGGGATGGGCCGCGCGCAGGACACGGGAGCCGTCAAGGTCATCCGCGCGATGTCACGGCTCGGCATCCTCGTCGGCACTCCGGCGTCGGCCGCGCTGTCGGCCGTGTATGCCGCGGCGAGCCCGGATGCCGCCGGTGGGCGCCTCTACGGTCCCAAGGGGTTCCAGCACCTGAGTGGCCTGCCGGCCGAGCAGCGCGTGTATTCGCGACTGCAGGATGACGCGGGCGCGCGCCGCATCTGGGATCTGTCGGAGCGCCTGCTCGGCGTGAAGGTCGCGGGTTGAGCGCGTCGCGGCGTGCACAGGTAGGAGCTTGCCGAAGGCCGCGCAGCCAGGGACCATCGATCCCTTGTTCCCGACTCATCGATCTCGGAGACTCACCTCATGGACAAAGCACAGCTGGCAGACTTCCTGCGTCGTCGCCGCGAGGCGCTGCAGCCGGAGGATGTCGGCCTGCGGCGCGGCTCCCGCCGACGCACTTCCGGCCTTCGCCGCGAGGAGGTCGCCGCGCTCTGCGACATGTCGGTCGACTACTACAGCCGGCTGGAGCAGAGCCGCGGTCCGCAGCCGTCGGAGCAGATGCTCGCCGCCGTGGCCCGCGGACTGCGGCTCACGCTGGATGAGCGGGACCACCTGTTCCGGCTCGCTGGGCACACCGCGCCGGTGCGGGCGTTGCGCAGCGACCACATCTCCCCCGGGATCATGCGCGTGCTCGATCGCCTCGCGGACACGCCCGCGCAGGTGATGACGGAGCTCGGTGAGACCCTCGCTCAGACACCAGCCGCGCGAGCACTCTTCGGGGACGAGACGCGCTACGAGGGGCTCATGCGCAGCGTCGGCTTCCGGTGGTTCATGGACCTGTCGGTGCGCGACGTATACCCCGCAGAGGACCACCCGATGCACTCGCGGGCGTTCACCGCCGACATCCGTACGGTCTATGCGAAGCACGGTGAGCGCTCGCGCGCCGGCGCGATGGTTCGGGCGCTGCTCGCGGAGAGTCCGGAGTTCGCGGCGCTGTGGGAAGCCCACGACGTGCGCAGCAACCACCCGCGGGAGAAGCGCGTGCAGCATCCAGAGGTCGGGGTGATGGAGCTGCAGTGCCAGTTCCTGGTCGACCCGGAGCAGGGCCAGACCCTGCTCGTTCTCACGGCGACGCCCGGCACGGAGAGCTACGACCTGCTACGCCTCCTCTCGGTGCTCGGCACACAGGAGCTCGCCGCAGGTCGTTGAAGCGGGATGACGATGCGATTCTCGTCGTCAGGACGAGAATCGCAGCAGGATCTTCCCCGCCCGCCCCGGCACGGCGCTCGCGGCAGCGGCGGCCCGAGCCTCCTCGAAGGGGTACACCGCCTCCACCGGCAGAGCGATCTCGCCGGATCCGACGCGCTGAAGCAGCTCACCGAACAGGACTCCCCGCGTGGCGGCGTCCATCGTCCTGCCGATGGTGCTGGCCCAGAACCCCTTCACGGTGAGTTGCCTGAAGATGAGGTCGCCCGCCGACAGCTGCAGCGTCTCCGATCCCATCGCGCCGAACGACACCAGCGTGCCGCCCTCGCCGAGGAGGGACAGCAGGTCTCCGGCCGCCGTGCCGCCGATGGAGTCCACCGCCGCGCGCGGTTGCGCTCCGTCGAGGATCTCCGCGACGCGATCGCGCCAGTCGGCGCTCTCGGTGGAGACGACGTCGCCGATGCCGAGAGCCGCCAGCTCGTCGACGGCGGCGTCCCGCCGCACCAGGCCGAGCACACGGATCCCGCGGGATCGAGCGAACTGCGCGACCAGCTTGCCGACGAGCCCATTCGCTGTGTTCTGCGCGATCCACCCGCCGGGCTTCATGTCGAGGGTGTGGAGCAGGGCGAGCGCGCTGTACGGCATCGAGAGCAGCTGTGCAGCGGTCTCCTCGTTCATCGAGTCCGGCACGGGCACGAGCCCTGCCGCGTGTGCCACGTAGTACTCGGCCCAGGCACCGAAGGCGCCGCCGGCGACCCGCTGGCCCACCGGCAGCTGCTCGACGCCCTCGCCCAACGCGTCGACGATGCCGACCGCATCGCTGCCCGATGCCGCCGGCAGCTCGGGCGTGAAGCCGTAGCTCCCGCGAATAGTCCAGAGGTCGTGGTTGTGGATCGGCGAAAGCAGCGTGCGCACCCGCACTTGGCCCGCACCGGGTTCGGGCAGTGGGCGCTCGGCGACCTCGAGCACTTCGGTCGGGTCGCCGAATGTGGAGTGGATGAGTGCGCGCATGTGATGCTCCTTCTCGATAGAACCGCGGCCGACGACTCGAGCCTCGAAAAGGTTAGACCGCTCCGGCATCCAATCGCGTTCGAGGCCCGAGATTCAGAGTCCTGCCGTCGCAGGCGGGCGGACGAAGCGTCCTCGCTCAAGAACCGCTGCGCGAGACGAAACGCGGTGCACTCGCCGGGCGTCGGCTCGCAGAGTCGCGCTCCGGTCGCTAGCGTTCAGAGCGCACGGTGCACCGTGTGCCAGAGCGGAAGGCGGGCCGATGGATCACTTCGACACGATCGTGGTCGGCGCGGGCGTGGCGGGCCTCACCGCCGCCCGCCTGCTCGCCAAGGCCGGCCGCCGCGTCGTCGTGCTCGAGGCGCGCGACCGCGCGGGCGGCCGCGTCTACACCGAGCGCACGGACGGGCTCGTGACCGACCTCGGCGCGTCCTGGATCCATGGCATCACCGACTCCCCCGTCGCCTCGGCCGCCGAGGCGTTCGGCATGCGCATGGTCGAGTTCACGGTCGGCGGCTACCAGCCCGACAGTCGCCCGATCGCCTACTACGGCCCGGACGGCAAGCGACTCTCGGATTCTGCCGCCCGGCGCTTCGCGGACGACATCCACACCCTCGACGCCACGCTCCTCGACGTCGTCGCCGAGTCGGCTCCGGATGCTTCCTACCGCGATGTCACAGAGGCGGCGCTCGCCGCCCAGGGCTGGGACGAGGAGCGCACCCAGCGCGTCCGCGAGTACTTGGAGCACCGGTCGGAGGAGCAGTACGGGGCCTGGATCGAGGACCTCGCAGCGCATGGCCTCGACGACGACTCCATCGAAGGTGACGAGGTCGTGTTCCCGGATGGCTACGACGTGCTTACCGCACAGCTCGCGGCTGGACTCGAGGTCCGCGTGCAGCACGTCGTGTCCCGCGTGCGCCGGGCCGCAGACGGTGTGACCGTGACAACGGATCGCGGCATCTTCACGGCGGACACCGCGGTGGTGACGGTGCCCGTCGGGGTGCTGCAGTCGGAGGACTTCGTGATCGAGCCGCCGCTTCCCGAGCCCAACGCCGGTGCCTTGAGTCGCCTGAGAATGAACGCCTTCGAAAAGGTCGTCCTACGATTCCCGACGAAGTTCTGGGATGACGGCGTCTATGCGATCCGCCAGCAGGGCTCCGAAGGCCGATGGTGGCACTCCTGGTACGACCTCACTCCTCTGCACGGAACACCGACCCTGCTGACCTTCGCCGCCGGACCGGCCGCGGTGGAGACGCGGGACTGGAGCGAGGAGCGGCTCGTCGACTCCGTGCTCTCGCAGCTCCGGCGTCTCTTCGGCAGCGCCGTCGCAGAACCCACCCGCGTGCACGTCACCGACTGGCAGGGCGATCCCTTCGCGCGCGGCTCCTACGCGTACATGACGGTGGGCTCGACGACGATGGACCACGACGCCCTCGCGGCGCCCGTCGACGGCGTGCTTCACATCGCCGGCGAAGCGACGTGGACGGACGACCCCGCAACCGTCGCCGCCGCAATGGGTTCCGGCCATCGCGCGGCGTCGAGCATCCTCGGCCGGCCGATCGCGATTGATGACCTGTGGGTGGATGGAACGCTCCCGGTGAAAGGCGTCGCTCACGGCATCCGGCAATTCAGTCCATGATCGCGCGACCCGTGGCATCCGTCCACAGTTCGAGCAGCTGAGACTCCGCATCACCCGGTACCGAGTTGCCGGACTGGAATTGGAACGCCCACGCAACCTGCGGCACGACCGCCTGTAGGAGATCAGCGGGGATGACGTCGGATTCATCGAGCAGCGTGTCGAATTCGACGAGTACGTAGCGGCGGGTCTTCCCCGGATCCGTGAAATGAGGGCCCTCGACCGGCTCGGTCAGCACGCGTCCGTGACCGATGAGCCCTCGGATCCGTCCCTGTCTGAGCAGCCACGCGTCCGTGCCGACAGTCACGGTGCGGCGGGCGCCGACAGACCAACGGCACACATACCGGAAGGCGGGATCTCGCATCGCCTCGGCAATGGCTTCGTACGGTGTGTCCCATCCATCCCACTTGTCGCGGTTCCAGCAGATGATCAGAGCACTCATCCCGACAGCCTGACATCTGGCGCTGCCGGGTGGATCGGAGGCACGACAAAGGCCCGACCCCAATAAGGGGCCGGGCCTCGTTCGCCGTGACAGCGGAATGGTGGAGATGGGGGGAATCGAACCCCCGTCCAACGCTGTGTCTCTGCGCCTTCTACGGGCGTAGCCTGTGCTGACGTTCTGCTCGGCCCCGACCTTTGCCACAGGCATCCAGGTCGACAGGCCCAGTCTGGAAAAAGTCCCGAGAAGCGTCCAGACGCCGTTTCTCAGCAAGTCCCCTAGATGACGCCAGGGTCCGTAGCGGGAACACCTACGGTCTGACGGAGTTCAGGCTCGCCTAGGCGGCGAGGGCGAACTCAGTGCGCTTGGAATTGGCACTTATTGGTTTGCAGAGATCGTTTACGAGATAACCCTGCATCCTCGGCCCGCTTCTCGCAGGAGCTCAGGCGCTGTCGAAACCGATCATCCCCATGAGTTCCTCTGCTTGCAGAGGCCGCTGTCACGCGCTGTTGAATTGTCAGCTCGCACCTTTCGGTGTCAAGCATCACAGTCTACAACGGATGCCGCAGCCAGACCATTCCGCATCGCCGCGCGTAGAGTCCCTTCCATGAGTGAAGTAACCATCGCCGTTCGCGGCGAGCACGAGAACCGCATCCCCGCCGAGGTCGGCGTCGCACGCGTCTCCGTCCGCCTGGACGGCCCGAAGCGCGAGCAGGTCATGACCGACGCGTCCACCCTCTCGCTGCGGCTGCGTGAAGAGCTGCAGGCACTCGAAGCAAGCGGCGCGCTGATCCGATGGTCGAGCGATCGGGTCTCGATCTGGTCCGACCGCCCCTGGAGCCAGGACGGCAAGCGCCTCGCCCTCGTGCACCACGCAAGCGTCGGCGCGCGCGCCGAGTTCAGCGACTTCGCGGCCCTGTCCGAGTGGGTCACCAAGGTGTCGGAGCGCGAGGGCATCACCGTCGACGGCGTCACGTGGGAGCTCACGCCCGAGACCTCCAAGGCCACCGAACGGGATGTCGCGAGCCAGGCCGTGCAGGTCGCCGTCGACCGCGCCACCGCCTACGCCGCCGCCATCGGCCTCGGCAGCGTCACCGCCCTCGAGATCGCGGATGTGGGCCTGCTGAGCAAGGCGGGCCAGGAGTCGGCACCGGGCTCGCCCAAGATGATGCGGGCCATGATGGCATCCGACATGTCCGCAACGCCGGCGCTCGAGTTCGAGCCGCAGCCGATCGTCGTGAGCGCCGCAGTCGAGGCGCGTTTCACGGCCAGCTGACGCGGATGCCGGCGACCGCGCCATCATCGGAGGCATACACGGCACGCCCGGGCATCGGTGAACGCCTGTCGCGCATGATTCGGCTGCCGACCGTGAGTGCCGAGCTCGACGCCCGTGGACCGGAGCTCTTCGAGGACTTCGCTCGCCTGCTCGCCGAGCTCTACCCGCTCGTGCACGAGCGCCTCACGCTCGAGCGCATCACGGACTTCGGGCTGCTCTTCCGATGGGCCGGGCACGAGGCATCCGCCCAGCCGGTCGTGCTGATGGCGCACTACGACGTGGTGCCCGTCGACGAGTCGGACGACTGGACCTTCCCGCCGTTCGAGGGCCGGATCGAGGACGGCTGGGTCTTCGGGCGCGGAGCGCTCGATGACAAGGGTCCCCTCGCGGTGGTGATGGATGCGGTGGAGAACCTGCTCGCGGAGGACTTCACCCCCGCGCGCGACGTCTATCTGTCGTTCGGCGGGAACGAGGAGATCTACGGCGCGGCGGCGCAGCAGATCGCGGCCACACTCGAGGACCGCGGGATCGTGCCGTGGCTCGTGCTCGACGAGGGCGGCGCCGTCGTCGACGCACCGCTGCCCTTCGCGCTCGGGGACGCCGCGATGGTGGGCGTCGGCGAGAAGGGCGTGCTGACCCTGCGCCTGACGGCTCGGGGCGAAGGCGGACATGCGTCGGCGCCGCCTCCCGTGACGGCCGTCGGGCGCATCGCCCGGGCCGTCGACCGGCTCGGGCCCAGCACCTTCCCGGCGCGGACGCGCCCGGCGATCACACGGATGCTGAGCCTGTTCGCAAATCGCGCCGGAGGCCCGGAGCAGACGCTGCTGCGCACGCTGGCGACGTTCCCCTGGTTGACCGCGAGGGCGTTTTCCCGGATGGGCGGCGAGGCGGCGGCGCTCGTGCGCACGACCGTGGCGGCGACCATGCAGCACGGCGGCACCGCCGCGAATGTGCTGCCTTCACTGGCATCCGCTGTTCTGAATCTTCGGATCGCGCTCGGCGAGACGGTCGAGGGCACGCTGCGGCGAGTGAAGCGCCGGATCGCGGATCCCCTCGTCGAGGTGACGGTGGTCGAGGCGAGCGAGCCGTCGCCCGAATCGCCCACCGACAACGCTCAGTTCGCGCTGATCGTCGACGCCGTGAAGACGTCGTATCCGGAAGCCGCAACGGTGCCCTACGTGATGATGGCGGCGACCGACTCGCGCCACTTCCACCGCTTCTCCCCGGCCGTGTACCGGTTCGCGCCGCTGGAGATGTCCAAGGCGCAGCGGGCATCCATTCACGGCGTCGACGAACGGGTCGAGATCGCCTCCCTGGAACGGGGGGAACGGTTCCACCGAGCACTGCTCCGGCGGTTGCCCTGATCCGATCCACAGGATGACGCCTGTACGCCACTCGGGCGGTCGGCAGCGGCTACAGTGATCGCACCCGAAACATCCGTTCAGAAGGAGCCGCGATGAAGCGCGCCGTTCTTGGCACTCTCGCGACCGTCGTCGGCTTCCTCGCCTTCGTCGAGTTCACGAGCGGCGTTCTGCAGGGCTACTACACGCCCATGCTCACCGACATCGCCCGGCACCTCGGCATCCACGACGCCGACGTCAACTGGCTCGAGGGCGCGCAGCTGATGCTCTCGGCGCTCGTCGTGCCGGCGTTCGCGAAGCTGGGCGACATGGTCGGCCACAAGCGGATGCTGCTGATCTCCACGGCGCTGACCGGAGCCGCCGCGCTGGTGCTGCCGTTCACGGATTCCTTCGCGGTGTTCCTCGTCGCGTGGGCGATGATGGGGTTCTACGTCGTGTGGCTCCCGCTGGAGATCGCCCTGATCTGGTCGCGATCGCGCCGGATGGAAGGGCGCTCGGTGATCACGGCGCGCGCGGCCGGACTGCTGGTGGCGGCCCTGGAGGTCGGGGCGATCGTCGGAGCGCTCGCGGGCGGCGCGCTCATCGACTCCCTGCCGCTGACGGTCGTGCTGCTCGTGCCCGCGGTGCTGATCGTGGTCTGCTTCTTCGTGATCCTGTTCGGAGTGAAGGAGTCGCCGGAGCCCACCGGCGGCGTGTTCGACACCGTGGGGCTGGTGCTCATCTCGCTGGCGCTCATCTGCTTCACCGGCGGGCTCAGTCTGCTGCGCCTCGACGGCGGGCTCGGCAACCCGTGGTCGTGGGCGACCGTCGGACTCGGGCTTGCGCTGGTGGCGCCGTTCGCTCTGTGGGAGCTGCGCCACCAGGATCCGCTCATCGACGTGAGGATGTTCCGGTCACCGGCGCTGGGGCCGGTGTTCCTCACAGCGGGGCTGTTCGGCGTTTCGGTCCTGGGAGCCCAGGCGCCGCTGTCGACCTTCGCGCGGACCGACCCGGCGGTGTACGGGTATGGGCTCGGAACGTCGGGGTTCGCCACCTCGCTCATCATCGGCATCTACCTGATCGCGATGATCGTGGGTGCGCTGCTGTTCCCGGTGATCGCGCGGCTCACCGCGCCTCGGCTGACGCTGATCGGGGCGTCGATCCTGGTCGGCGTCGGATTCCTGATGTTCCTTCCGTTCCATGAGACCTACGGGCAGGTCATCACGAACATGGTCGTCGTGGGCCTGGGGTCGGGCGCACTGGTCGCCGCCCTGCCGGCGGCCGCGGCATCCGCTGCTCCGGCATCGCAGACCGGCGTCGCCACGGGGCTGACGAACTCGGTCAAAACCGTCGGCGGCGCGATCGCCTCGTGCGTCTTCGGCATCGCGCTGCTGCAGGGCGTGTCGGGCGCCGCGGGTGATGGGACGGCGGGCTCGCTGAGCGGCTACTTCACCGTGTGGATGGTGTGCGGCGTCACGGCCCTCGTCGCCGCTGCGGCTCTGGCCTTCGTTCCTCGCACCGCCTTCACCGATGCCGCCGTAGCGGAGACGGCGATCGAGCCGGTCGTCCGCTAGGCCGACCCCGATCCCGGTCACTGAGCGAGCGAAGCGAGGCGAAGTGCGTCGCGCCACGCGTCCGCGAGCCTCACCGGCGCACCGACTTCGGAGAATGTCACCTACTTCGGACGGCTTGGCCGTTGCGCGCCGATGGAGGCGCGATAGTCCGAAGTTGATGCGCGCCGGATGCCGCGGCATCCGGTCGCTCGCCGAGAAGCGCTACTCGCCCATTCGGTTGCGGGAGCGCATGGCACGCTCGGCCTCGCGCTTGTCCTGACGCTCGCGGAGCGTCTGGCGCTTGTCCCACTCGTGCTTGCCCTTGGCGATCGCGATCTCGACCTTCGCCCGGCCGTCCGAGAAGTACAGCTTCAGCGGCACGAGCGTGTAGCCGCCGGCCGACACCGCGTGGCTGAGCTTGATGATCTCGTCCTTATGCAGCAGCAGCTTGCGGGTGCGCTTGGTGGCGTGGTTCGTCCAATGCCCCTGGGAGTACTCGGGGATGTGCACCGCATCCAGCCACGCTTCTCCGCCGTCGATGTACGCGTAGCCGTCGGACAGGTTGGCTCGCCCCTGGCGAAGCGACTTCACCTCCGTGCCCGTGAGCACGAGACCCGCCTCATACGTCTTCTCGATGTTGTATTCGTGGCGCGCCCGACGGTTCGTCGCGACGACGTTCTCTCCGCGTTCCCGGGGCATGACGACTCCTGATGGCTTGCTGCGAGGACGGATCCTCTCCGTGCGGGCGCACGACAGCCGTTCAGTCTACCCTTCGACAGGCTC
>NZ_JBNCMA010000003.1:199490-287095 GCF_049844955.1 Microbacterium sp. DT81.1 | reverse complement strand
AGGGACCGACGCGAGCCGGCTCAGGGACCGACGCGAGCCGGCTCAGGGACCGACGCGAGCCGGCTCAGGGACCGACGCGAGCCGGCTCAGGGACCGACGGGAGCCCGGCTCAGGGACCGACGCGAGCCGGCAGCTGGCCCGCCGCGGTGGGGGATGCAGGCCCGGACGCGCGGATGAAGGCCGGGACGGGGGCGCGGATGCCGACACGGATGCCAGGGCTACGCGCGCAGCCAGCGCCGGATCGCGAAGCCCGCGGACAGCGCGGCGAGGATGACGCCGATGCCGATCAGAACGGGGATGACGAGCACCGCGTCGGTGAGATCGATCCAGGTGGTGACGAAATCGACCCGTTGCCGCAGATAGTCGTTGACACCGAACTGCACGCCGGCGACGATCGCCGCGCTGGCCAGCACGGACCCGATCAGGGCGGCGAAGACGCCTTCGAGCACGAACGGGGTCTGGATGAAGCGATTGGATGCGCCCACCAGGCGCATGATGCCGATCTCTTTGCGGCGGGCATATGCGGAGAGCCGAATGGTCGTCGAGATCAGCAGTACCGCGGCGATCAGCATGAGCGCGGCGATGCCCACCGCGATGTAGGTGGCGACGGTGAGCGCCGAGAAGAGCGGCTCCAGGTATTGCAGCTGGTCAGCGACCTCCTCGACGCCGGCGGTTCCGCTGAACGCCTCGATGAGCACATCGGACTGCGTCTGGTCGCGCAGGTTCACCCAGAATGTCTCGTTCACCTGCTCGGGCGTGATGACGTCGGCGTAGTCGTCGCCGAGCAGCTCGATCAGGTTCGCGTACGCCTCCTCGTGGGTCTCGAAGCGCACGTTCTGGATCAGTGGCGCGAGCGTCGGGCTTTGCAGCGCAGCCTCCACCTCGGCGACCTGCTGATCGGTCGCCTCTCCGCCGACGCACGTGTCCTCGGTCGAGACCGACGTGCACATGTAGACCGCGACCTGGGCACGATCCACCCAGAAGTCGCGCATCGTGCCGATCTGCGCCTGCATCAGGATCGCCGCGCCGACGAACGTCAGCGACACGAAGGTGACGAGGATCACAGAGATGACCATCGACGCGTTGCGGCGAAGACCCGTGAAGACCTCCGACGCGATCAGACCGAACCTCATGTGGTCGGCCCCACTTCTTCCTCGTCGTCGTGCCCGGACAGGCCGAGCCGATCGGCGACGCCGAGATCCGCGAGTTCGATGTCGGCGATCTGCGGCAGGGCCACCGGGCCGGTGTGCATCGGGGGGGATGCCTCGGCCTCTCGGATCGCCTCCGCCTCGGTCTCCGGCTCGGGATCGGGTTCCATCAGATCCGGCTGGTGGTGAAGCGCCTCGACCTCGGGCTCGCGAATGGTGGATGCCGCGGCCAGCTGCACGGAGTCGGTGGCGAGCACCTCGCGCTGCACCTCGAGCACCGCGGTGAGAGCCGCGACGCTGGCGGCTCCGCGCTCGACGAGCGGGGTGAGGCTCGGGATCGCGGACGTGTCGCCGTATCCGCCGTGGCGCTCGTCGCGCACCATCTGGCCATCGCTCAGCTCGATCACGCGGCGCTGCATCTGATTGACGAAGCCGGCCTCGTGCGTCGCCATGAGGATGGTGGTGCCACCGGCGCTGATCCGGGCCAGCAGCTGCATGATGTCGACGGACGTGCCCGGGTCGAGGTTGCCGGTCGGCTCGTCGGCGAGCAGCACCTGCGGCCGGTTCACCAGGGCTCGTGCAAGCGCCACGCGCTGCTGCTCGCCGCCGCTGAGCTCGTGGGGGAACCGCTTCTCCTTGCCCTCGAGGCCGACAAGGCGGAGCGCTTCGGGTACGGCCTGCTGCACGAAGCCGCGGGAGGACCCGATCACCTGCAGGGTGAACGCCACGTTCTGGAACACGGTCTTCGACGGGAGAAGCCGGAAATCCTGGAACACCGCACCGATGTGCCGACGGAAGTACGGGACGCGGCGGTTCGAGAGGGTGCGCAGGTCACGGCCGAGCACGACGACGCGGCCGGAGCTGGGGGTGTCCTCGCGCAGGATCAGGCGCAGGCACGTGGACTTTCCCGATCCGGAGGGCCCGACGAGGAAGACGAATTCTCCCCGTTGCACCTCGAAGTCGACGTCGTCGAGCGCCGGCCGTACGGTGCCGCGATACCTCTTGGTGACGTTTTCGAAGCGGATCATGGCTGAACGAGCCTATTCTCGCCACGCGAGTCGTGGCCCAGCGACACCCAACGCGGCGGCATCCGCTAAAGCCCCCGGTCGCCGAGCCTGTCGAGGCGTCCCTGCCCGCGCGACCCTTCGACAGGCTCAGGGAGCGGGACCCGGTCTGGAACGGAAGGTCGCTCAGTCGTCGGTGGGGCGCTTGCGCCAGCGGATGCCCGCGGAGATGAAGCCGTCGAGGTCGCCGTCGAAGACGGCGGACGGGTTGTTGACTTCGTGATCCGTGCGCAGGTCCTTGACCATCTGGTACGGCGCGAGCACGTACGAGCGCATCTGATCGCCCCAGCTCGCGGTGATGACGCCCGCGAGGTCCTTCTTGATCGCGGCTTCCTGCTCCTTCTGGAGGATCAGCAGGCGCGACTGCAGCACGCGCATCGCGGCGGCACGGTTCTGGATCTGCGACTTCTCGTTCTGCATGGACACGACGGTGCCGGTGGGAAGGTGCGTCAGGCGCACGGCGGAGTCGGTCGTGTTGACCGACTGCCCGCCTGGACCTGACGAGCGGAACACGTCCACGCGCAGGTCCGACTCGGGGATCTCCACCTCGACGGCTTCGTCGAGCAGCGGAATCACCTCGACCGCGGCGAACGACGTCTGCCGTTTGCCGGCCGAGTTGAACGGGCTCATCCGCACGAGGCGGTGCGTGCCTGCTTCGACGCTCAGGGTGCCGAAGGCGTAGGGGGCGTCGACCTCGAACGTGGCGGACTTGATGCCCGCCTCCTCCGCGTAGGACGAGTCCATGATCGTGACCGGGTACTTGTGCTGCTCGGCCCAGCGCAGATACATCCGCAGCAGCATCTCGGCGAAGTCGGAGGCATCCACCCCGCCCGCACCCGCCCGAATGGTGACGACAGCGGGACGATCGTCGTACTCGCCGTCGAGCAGCGTCTGCACCTCGAGCTGGCCGATGATGTCCTCGAGCTCTGCCAGCTCCTTGCGAGCCTCGTCGGCGGAGTCCTCGTCGCCCATCTCGTTCGCGAGCTCGACGAGCACATCGAGATCATCGAGGCGCGACTCGATGCTCTCGATCTTCGCGAGCTCCGACTGGCGGTGGCTCAGCGCGCTCGTGACCTTCTGAGCCTTATCGGTGTCGTCCCAGAGGTCCGGCGCACCGGCTTCCTCACTGAGACGGGCGATCTCACCCTGGAGGCGCTCGACATCGACCACCTCGCGGATGTCGCGGAACGTGGTGCGAAGCGCCTGGATGTCGGCGGAGAGATCGAGTTCGAGCATGACACTCCAGACTAACGTGGATGCTCGTGACCGACAGCGCGACGACCGTCCTCCGCCGGTTCGCGCCGATGATCTACGGTCCCACCCTGCTGTTCGCGGTCGGCGAGGGCGCGGTGATCCCGCTGCTGCCGGTGCTCGCCGCGCAGCTTGGCGCCGACATCGCCACCGCGGCGCTCGTCGCCTCGGCCCTCGTCGTCGGGCAGCTCTGCGGCAATCTTCCGGCGGGGTGGGCGGTCGCCCGCATCGGCGAACGCCTGACCATGGCGATCGCGGGGGTCGTCTGCCTCGCCGGCGTGGCGGGCATGATCTTCGCGGCGCACATCGGCGTGCTCGCGGCATCCGTGTTCGTCATCGGCTTCTGCGCCGCCGCCTTCGGCCTGGCCCGGCACTCCTTCATGACGACGCGGGTGCCCTTCGGCTTCCGCGCCCGTGCCCTGTCGCTGCTCGGCGGCACCTTCCGGCTCGGCATGTTCATCGGTCCGTTCGTCGCTGCCGGGCTGCTGGCGCTCTTCGGCGACGAGCACGCCGCCATCTGGTTCTTCGGGGTGTGCCTGATCGCCACCGTGGCGCTCGTACTTCTCGGGCCCGACCCGGAGAAGGTCGTGAACGGGGCGGATGCCGGGGCTCGAGCCTCCGTCGAAGACACGGGCGAGCCGGTCACAGGCTCCATCCCGACGTCCGGCCTGGGTCGCGCCCTGAAACCCGGAGCCGGGGTCTTCCGCACGATGTGGGAGTACCGCCGCCTCCTCTCTCGACTCGGCCTCGCGGCCGCCTCGCTGTCCGCCGTGCGATCCGCGCGCCAGCTCGTGCTCCCGCTCTGGGGCGTGTCGATCGGCCTGGACGCGTCGACGATCGCGCTCATCGTCGGGCTCTCGGGCGCCATCGACTTCGCCCTCTTCTACGCGAGCGGCCAGGTGATGGACCGATTCGGCCGCCTCTGGGCGGCGCTGCCGGCGATGGTGCTGATGGGACTGGGGTTCCTCGCCCTCGCGTTCACGCACGACCTGCCGACCGCCGACCTGTGGTTCGGGGTGTTCGCGATGATCCTCGGCGTCGGAAACGGCCTGTCCTCCGGCATCCTGCTGACCCTCGGCGCTGACGTCGCGCCGCGGGAGGACCCTGCCCCCTTCCTCGGATCGTGGCGCACGCTGACCGATGCCGGTGGGGCGATCACCCCGCTCGTGGTCGCGGGCCTGACGGCCGCGTTCTCGCTCGCCCTCGCCACCGGGCTGGTCGGAGTGGTCGGCCTGCTGGGCGCCGGCGCCTTCGTCCGATGGGTTCCCATGTTCGTGCCTCGCACCGGTGCCGACGCCGGTCCGCCGGATGATGAAAGAGTGGAACCATGACGACCGCTGTGGGAACGAACTGGGCCGGAAATCTCGCCTACTCGGCGACCGAGATCGCACGACCGACGAGCGTGGAGGAGCTCGCCGATGTGCTGCGGGGCGCCTCGCGAGTACGCGCGCTCGGCACTCGGCACTCCTTCAACCGCATCGCCGACACGCACAGCACGCTGGTCTCCGTGTCCGCACTGCCGTCGGTCGCCGACATCTTCGCCGACCAGAGGCTCGTGCGGGTGTCGGCCGGCACGCGCTACGGCGACCTCGCCGCCGAACTCCAGGCGGGGGGCTGGGCCCTGCCGAACCTCGCTTCCCTCCCCCACATCTCCGTCGCCGGCGCCGTGGCCACGGGAACACACGGCTCGGGCGACCGCGTTCCCTCGCTTGCGGCATCCGTCGCCCGCGTCGAGTTCGTCACACCGGACGGCGACCTGCACTCCCTCAAACGAGGCGACGCGGACTTCGAAGGGGCGGTCGTCTCGCTGGGCGCCCTCGGCGTGATGGTCGCGATCGACCTCGACATCGTGCCGTCGTTCGAGATCGCGCAGACCGTGTTCGAAGGACTGCCGTGGGACGGCGTGCTCGCGGATCTCGATGCCGTCACCGCGCTCGGCTACAGCACGAGCATGTTCACGACCTGGCGGGACGCCGACGTCGTCGACCAGCTCTGGATGAAGGCGCGGGTGGATGCCGGCGGCACGGTGCCCGACGAGGTGCTCGGTGCGCGGCCGGCGCCGCAGGACCGGCATCCACTGCCCGGTGTCTCTGCCGTGAACTGCACGCCGCAGCAGGGCTCCGCCGGGCCGTGGCTCGACCGGCTGCCGCACTTCCGCATGGGTTTCCAGCCCTCCAACGGCGAGGAGCTGCAGTCCGAATACCTCGTGCCGCGGCGCTTCGCGGTCGAGGCTCTCGGCACCCTCCGGTCGCTCGCGGGGCGCATATCGCCGCTGCTGCAGGTGTGCGAGGTGCGCACGGTGGCGTCGGATGGCCTGTGGCTGAGCTCGTCGTACGAGACGGATGCCGTCGGCCTGCACTTCACATGGCTGCCCGACCAGCCGGGGGTCGAGGCGTTCCTTCCCGACCTCGAGGCGGCGCTCGCGCCGTTCGACGCGCGCCCGCACTGGGGCAAGCTCTTCGTCCGGCGCGACGTCGGCCGGCTGTATCCGCGGTGGTCGGACTTCGCCGCGCTGCGGGAGCGGTTCGACCCCCGAGGAGTGCTGCGCAACGACTGGATGGCGGAGCTCGGGCTGTAACGGGTTTCTCCACAGCCTTGTCAATCCCGTCCGCACGGGAAATGCGATCAGGGAGGATGGACCGTCGCCCTCCCCCGGGCGGGAAGGAGCCTTCACGTGCCGCACTCGCCCATCCCTCGGACAGCGCAGGAAGTCTTCGGGTGGCCGAGCCTGCGGGGTGGACAGGAAGAGTCGATCTCCGCCCTGCTCGAGGACCGCGACGTGCTCACGGTGCTGCCTACCGGAGGCGGCAAGTCCGCGATCTACCAGCTCGCCGGCATCCTGCGGGACGGCATCACGATCGTCGTCTCGCCGCTCATCGCCCTCCAGGCCGACCAGCTCAATCAGCTCAGCGAGCATCCGAACGCCCCGCGGGCCGTCGCGATCAACTCGACCCTCGGCGAGCGCGCGACCGAGGAGGCCTGGGAGTCGCTGGAGAGCGGAGCGACGGAGTTCGTCTTCCTCGCCCCCGAGCAGCTGGCCAAGGATGACGTCCTCCGTCGCTTGGCGACGCTGCGGATCACCCTCTTCGTGGTCGACGAGGCGCACTGCGTCGCCAGCTGGGGCCACGACTTCCGTCCCGACTACCTGCGCCTCGGCGAAGTCCGCGACGCGCTCGGCAACCCCACCACCGTGGCGCTGACCGCGACCGGGGCGGAACCGGTGCGGGTGGAGATCATCGAGCGGCTGGCCCTGAAGGATCCGCTGGTCGTCGTCCACGGCGTGGACCGTCCCAACATCGACCTCGACGTGCGGCGATCCACCTCGGAGAGCGAGAAGCGGGATGCCGTCCTCGAGCTGGTGCCGAGCCTGCCACGCCCCGGTCTGCTGTACGCGGCGACCCGACGCGAGGCCGAGGAGTACGGCACGGAGCTTTCGGCCCGCGGCATGCGCGCCGACGTCTACCACGCGGGGCTCTCGGCCCGTGAGCGAGCTCGCGTGCACGAGGCGTTCCTCGACGGGGCATCCGACGTTGTCGTCGCCACCAACGCGTTCGGGATGGGGATCGACAAACCGGACGTGCGGTTCGTGGTGCACGCGTCCGTCCCCGAGTCGCTCGACGCCTACTACCAGGAGATCGGTCGATCCGGCCGCGATGGCGAGGCGGCGTCGGCGGTGCTGTTCTACCGCTCGGAAGACCTCGGTCTGCGGAAATACTTCGCTGCGAGGGGGACGGATGCCGTCCGGCTGCGCGGGGCCTACACCGTCTTGGCCGCGGCACGAGGGCCGCTGCGCGGCAAGGATCTCGCCGCACAGCTCGGCGTGTCGACGCGGAGCGTCACCGCGCTGGTCAATCAGCTCGTCGAGGGCGGGTCGGTGCGTCTGACGCGCGATGGCGCGGAGACGATGGGCCCGCTCGATGCGGACGATGCCGTGGTCGCCGCGGAGGAGGCGGCCGAGCGCCGGCAGCGCATCGAGGAGTCGCGCGTCGAGGTGATGCGCCGCTACGCCGAGACGCGCGACTGTCGTCGGCGGGTACTGCTGGGCTACTTCGGCGAGAACCTGCCGGAGCCCTGCGGGCACTGCGACACGTGCCGCGCCGGAACGGCGGACGAGATCGTCGTGGACGAGTTCTCCGTTCCATTCCCCGCCGGCGCTGCCGTGGAGCACATCGAGTGGGGCCGCGGGAGCGTGGTGGATGTCGAGGACGACCGACTCACCGTCTTCTTCGGCGAGCAGGGCTACAAGGTGCTGGCGCTGGACCTCGTGCAGGAGCACGGGCTGCTGACGCTCGCGGGCTGACGGGGGCTCGACCCTCGCGCGTGGTTCGGTCGAGCGGGATGGTCAGCGGCCTCTAGCCCAGGAGATCGTCAGGCTCCACACTCGATCGGTCAGTAGCCGACCGAGTCCAGTCCGAATTCGACCTGTGACGGAGTGAAGCCGTCGCGGACCAGTGCGGCGCGCAGCGCATCACGGGTGTAGTTCGAGGATTGCATGTACCAAGCGGCGCCCTCCGCCGCCTCCGCGTTCCAGTCGGCGCCGGCGTGGTCCACGCCGTACGTGGCGTCAGCGGTGCTGAAGCTCTCGAACTCCAGCTGCTCGATCAGCCCCGAGCGCGAGAAGCTCCACTCGTCGAGGTAGAGGGAGGCACCCTCGACGGCCTCGGATCTCCAGTCGGCCCCAGCGTGGTCGACGCCGACCGTGGCGTCAGCGGTGCTGAACCCCTCGTACCCGAGCTGTTCGATGAGCCCGAGGCGCGAGAAGCTCAGGTACTTCAGATACTCCTTGGCGAGAGCGACCGCGTTCTGCTGGGTCTGCGTGAGGACCGACGGCTCGACCGGATTGCCGGGTAAGGGCACACGGAACCGCTCGCCCTCGAAGCTCCAGACGTTCGGCCACCTAGAGATCACCGTGTCGCGCTCTGTCGCGTCCGCCGTGTAGAAGTGGTGCTGAACCCCCGGACCCCAGAATCGGCTCACCGCAACCGTGTTCGGCGCACCGGAGCCGGCCGGGTAGACGTAGTAGGCGACGCCCTCATACGACCAGGTGGCCGCCCACGTTCGCATGACGTGGTCGCGTTCCCCCTGGTCGGCCGTGTAGAAGTGTCCGCGCAGCTGGTCGCTCCAGAACCGGTACAGCGGCACCGTGCCGGCGACCTGCGTCGTGAACGCGCTGTAGCGCTCACCCTCGTAGGTCCAGTCGCTTGACCACTGCCTGATGATCGTGTCCCGCTCGACGGGGTCCGCGGTGTAGAAGTGTCCCTGAAAGGTGGGGCTGTAGAACCGATAAACGGGCGTCGAGGCGCTGGAAGCCGCCATCCCTGTGGACACGCCGGCGACCGCCCCGGTGGGCGCGATCCCCGAAGACACCGCGAGCGCGGTGCTCGAACTCGACAAGTCAGTCGCTCGCTCATTCGCGGTCGCCATCACTGACGACGCACCGAACAAGCCGGACACAACGATGGATGCCCCTGCGAGGAGGACGAGGCGCGCGCGAGCAAGCATGTGGGGACTCGGTTTTCGAACAATGAAAACGACGTAGGCCCGATGGTAGCGCGGACGCCTAGGGCACCACCAGTGGTTCAGCGCAGAGCGGTGCGGCTCGTCGCTGTCGAAGCGAGCCGCACACCCTCCGGCACGAACAGCGAGACGATCGGGGCCTGCCACACGGTCGCGACCGAGACGCGGGCGGAGAGCCCGTCGGGTGTGCCGGCCGAGACGAGGATCGCGCCGTCGCCGACGGCATCGACGATCTCGCTCGCCTGCGTGAACACCGCGTCGTCTCGCAGTTCGGCATGCGGCTCCCCGCCCGACATGCCGATGCTGAACCCGTCGGCGCCGGCTAGCGCCGCGGCATCCGCCAGCGAGTCGAGCCGCTTCTGCGCGAGGTACAGGCTCGTCGCGTTCACGCACACCAGGATCGCGACGATGGCGAGCATCGCATAGCCGAGCGTGAGGAGCAGGATGCTGCCCTCCTCATCCGGGTCCGACACGGGCGGGCGCAGCATCACTCGGAACCCCAGAACCGCGACACCTTCTGGGCGGCGGATGCCTCCACCGGAACGCTCGCGAGCGATTCGAGCCCGAGCACCGAAGGAATCAGCGGCAGCGCGACGCGGGTCGAGACCGTGACCACGACCGTCGAGCCCGCCTCCGGGCATACCGATCCCGCGGGCCGGCAGGAAAGCGACAGCCTCACCTCATCGGGATCGATGCCATACTCGCCGACGACGGAGCGCAGCACGGCATCCGTCCGGGCCGTCGCCGCCGCGGCATCCGGTGCCGAGGCGATCGCCCGCGCGACGTGACGCGCCCCGGCCTCCGCGCCGAGCGCCTGACCCTGGATCTGGCCGAGCGCGACCACCAGGTAGACCAGTGGGACGAGCATGAGCACCCCTACAGTGATGAACTCGAGCGCCGCGGACCCTACCTCGCCAGATGCGGCGTTCCGCAGTCGGCTACTCCAGCGATTCCACCGGCGCATGAGCCGTCACCTCCAGCGAGCGGGGAGCCCCGAGCAGACCGACGAGGGGCAGGGTCGTGACGACGGTGACCTCGACGCTCTCGTGTTTCAACGAGTGGCTCTGCCGCACCGAGACGTCTCCCGCGTACTCCAAGCCGACGGTCCTCGCCACGATCTCCCGCGTGCGCGCGCTGCCTTCGGCGAGCGAGGTGTCCGCGAGGGCGGCGTGGTGCGCTCCCTCGACCGCCGCGTCGTGAACGACGTTGCGCACGTAGATCGCGAGGCCCAGCTGCAGCACGGCGAGCGTCAGCACGGTCAGGAGAGTCCCCACGAGCACGAACTCGACGGGACTCGAACCGCGCTCGTCGTGGGTCTCCCTCGCGAGCGCCTCCCACAGGCGCCGCACGCCTAGAAGCCCGACACGCGCGCGATCGCCTGCTCGAAGACGCCGGCCAGGGCGGGACCGGCGAGCGCCCAGATCACGACGACCAGACCCGCGGTCATGAGCGTGATGAGCACCCACCCGGGGACGTCGCCCCGCTCATCGTCGTAGACGTCTCCCCAGAAGGTGCGCGTGCGCGCGATGGTGCGCCGAAGCATGGTGTTGTCCTTTCCCGACCGCGAGCGGTCACCTGCATGTTGATGTGGAACCGTCATCCGACACCCAGCCGAAGCATGAAGACGCCGGGGAACACCGCGAACAGCACGCTCAGAGGAAGGATGAGGAAGACGAGCGGGATGAGCATGTAGATCTCTTTCCGCCCGGCGCGCTCGATGAGGCCGCGCTTGGCCTCCTCGCGTGCATCGGTGGCCTGGGCCTGCAGCACGAGCGCCAGCGGCGCGCCGCGGTCGATCGCGGCGACGAGGTGATCGATCGCCCGCGTCAGCGCGGGTACCTGCAGCCGGTGTGCGAGGGCACCCAGCGAGTCGGACAGCGATGACCCCGTGCTGACGGCGAGCACCGCGGTCCGCATCTCGAGGGTCAGCTCTCCCGCCCCGACGGAGCCGATGCGGCGCAGGCTGTCGAGCAGGCTCTCGCCGGCCGCGAGGCAGAGCGCCAGGAACTCGAGCACGGTCGGCAGCTCGTCCTCGATGCGGGCGACACGGGCACGGGATGCCTGGGTGAGGCGCGCATCGCAGAGCACGAAGCCCCCGACGGCGAAGACCGGCGGAACGAGAACGCCGGTCGCCGTGAGCGTGCCGGCGAGCGCCAGGCCGACGAGCAGGAGTCCGCCCAGCGCGATGCCGACCAGCGCCCATGCGAGCTGACGTCCGCGGAAGGCCGGGACGTCGATCGTCCATCCCGCCTGGGTGAGTCGTCGGGCGATGGTCTCGGACCCGCCGAGCGCCGATCCGAATCGGTCGCGGGCACTCCCCCACACCGCGGAGGCTCCGCCGACGAGGATGCCGGCCGGATCGCTGCTCGATCCCCACGGCGTCGCGCCGCGGGGATCGGTTACGTCGCGCACGTACGGAGCGATCCGGCGCGCCAGCGAGGGAGCACCCCAGCGTGGCGCGAGCGCCAGCAGACTCCAGACACCGACGCCGAACGCCGCGCCCAGCACGAGCGCCAGCGCGGCATCCGTCCCCCAGCCCGCCGAAGTCATCCGAACCACCGCCGAGGCTCGGGCAGCCGCCCGATCCGGATCATGATGCGGAAGGCGACGAACGAGACCGCCGCACCCGCCAGGATGAGCACGACGCCCTCGGGGCTGCCATAGGCCTTCGCTCCCTCAGGCCGCAGCGCCAGCATCGCGAGGATGACCCACGGTGCGATGACCCCGAGCACGGCGGCTCCGCGGATCCATGACTGCCGCGCCTCCACCTCGGCACGAAGCGCCGCATCGGCTCGAACGGACGCGGCGAGCGCCCTCAGCACCGGAGTGAGCTCGGTGCCGCCGACCTGCCGGGCCATCCGCAGGGTCTCGAGGATGCGGTCAGCCGTCGGGTCGGCGAGCTGGGTCTTCAGGCGCTCGGCGCTCGAGTCGAAGTGACCGGAAGCCGCGAGATCGGCCTCGAACGACACGAACGCCGGCCGCAAGGATGCGGGCGCGGATGACGACAGGCTCGCGACTGCGTCCGGCAGCGACATCCCGGCCCGGACGGAGGCGATCAGCAGATCGCAGATGTCGGGCCAGAGGCCGCGGCGGACCTTGCGGAGCTTCAGCACCCGCGCCCGCAGCCACGCGATGGGGGCCGCGCACCCGGCGACCGCCGCCACTCCGGCGAGTGCCGGGACGCCGGTGACGAGCCAGGCGATCGAGGTCGCCAGCGCACCGGCGAAAGCCGCCCCGACCAGGACTATGCGAGAGGGAACGTGCGCGAGGCCGGCGGCCTCGAGAAGCGCGGTCAGCGGACCATCGAGCGTCGTAGGCTCGGCATCCGGCCGTGCCGGCCACAGCCACGGCGAGAGCGCCAGCAGCAGACCCGCGGCCAGCACCGCACCCCACACGATCGTCACCTCTGCACCTCGTAGAGCGTGCGCGCCTGGATGGCATCGTCGACGATTCGTCCCGTCGGTGCGACCAGCTCGATGACTCTGCGTCGTCCGCGCCCGTCCATCGCGCAGTGCGCGACGAGATGGACCGATGTCGCGACCGCCGGCAGCACGAAGCCCTTGTCGATGTTGCGCCCGGCCAGCAGCGGCAGGGCCGCGAGCTTGGCGAGTGCCTCGCGGCCGGAGTTCGCGTGGATCGTCGCCGCGCCGGGGACGCCGGTGTTGAGCGCGAGCAGCAGGTCGAGGGCCTCGGCATCGCGCACCTCGCCGACGACGAGCCGGTCGGGGCGCATGCGCAGGGCCTCCTTGACCAACCGACGGAGCGTGACCTCGCCCGTTCCCTCGAGGCTAGGCTGCCGGCCCTGCAGCGACACGATGTCGGGAGCGTCGACCGCGAGCTCGAACGTCTCCTCGACCGTGACGATCCGCTGGTGCGGCGGGCAGGCGGCGATCAGAGCGCCGAGAAGGGTGGTCTTGCCGGCGTGCGTCGCCCCCGATACGAGGATGCTGCGCCCTGCGACCACCGCCTGATGGAGGATTGTCGCCGCTTCCGGGGCGAGGGACCCGGCATCCACCAGCTTCTCGAGCGAGCGGTAGCCGGGCAGGAACTTGCGGATGTTGACGGACCAATGCACCCGGGTGATGTCGGGGATGACGACGTGCAGGCGGCTCCCGTCGGGCATGGAGGCGTCGACGAAGGGCTGACTCAGGTCGACCCGGCGACCGGAGGCGTGCAGCATCCGCTCGACCAGATCGCGGATCGCGCCATCCGTCAACGAGAGGGGCGTGCGCTCGGGCACCCCGCCGCGTGCGACGAAGATGCGGTCAGGGGCGTTGATCCAGAGTTCCTCGACGCTCGGATCGTCGAGGTACGCCTGCAGTGGACCGTACCCCGAGACCGCCGCGAGCACCTCGCGCACGCAACGAGCCTCGTCATCCACCGGCGCCAGCCCACGGGCGAGGGCGTAGTCGTTGTGACGCTGCACCTCGGCGCGAGCGATCTGCGCCGCCAGTTCGGGGCGCCGTCCCGGATCCGCCTGTTCTGCCCGCAGTCGGTCGCGCACGCGTTCGGCGACGGATGCGGCGGCGGGACTCACGTCGACGATCCTCACAAATCCGCGGGCCAGCGGCGGAAAGTTATCCACAGGCGCCCGGCGGATCCGCCCGAGCGCGGCGGGTCAGGGGTGCAAGCCCCGGGTCGGCTTCGGGGGCTGACCCCCGCAGGTGACGCACAGGCCGATCGGTAGACTGGGACACCCGCGGGAGTGGTGGAATTGGCAGACACGCAGGATTTAGGTTCCTGTGCCTTCGGGCGTGTGGGTTCAAGTCCCACCTTCCGCACGGCTCGATGGCGCGCCATCCGCTGAACTGCCGACCGCCGCACAAGACCGACGGGAACGACACCGTGCACAATATCGCCCTCATCCCCTGGCTCGACCCGGAGACGATCATCGCTGCGGCCGGCCCCTGGGCTCTGCTCGTGGTCTGCTTCATCGTCTTCGCCGAGACGGGGCTGCTCGTCGGGTTCCTACTCCCCGGCGACACCCTGCTCGTCATCTCCGGCCTGCTGACCAACACGAGCAACATCTTCGGCGTCAACATCTGGATCGTGGCGCTCCTGATCGCCCTCTCGGCCTTCATCGGCGGTGAGGTCGGCTACTACATCGGCCACAAGGGTGGCCCCGCCGTCTTCGAACGCAAGGAATCCGGCGTCTTCAGCGTCAAGAACGTCGAGCGCACGAACGCGTTCTTCGAGCGCTTCGGCGGGCTGACGATCATCCTCGCCCGGTTCGTCCCGATCGTGCGCACCTTCGCTCCCGTCGCGGCCGGCGTGGGTCACATGCCCTGGCGGCGGTACACCCTCTACAACCTCATCGGCGCGCTGCTGTGGGGCTTCGGCCTGGTGATGCTCGGCTACGTCATCGGGTTCGTGCCCTGGATCGCCGACATCGTCACCGAGTACATCGACATCATCCTGCTGGTGGCCGTCGGCGGCACCGCGCTGATCACGCTGTGGCACTATTTCAGCGAGCGTCGCAAGGCCAAGAAGGCGGCCGCGGCGGGCGAGGACGTGGTGACGGATGCCGTCGAGGCACAGGAGCTCGTGCTCGACCCCGAGGTCTTCGATCGTGGCCCCGAGGTGGGGCACCACGGCGACGCCCCGGGCGACGGTCGCGCCGGCGACACACGCCCGCCGCTCTAGGACGCCTTCGCCGTCTTCTTCTTGGCGGCGGGCTTCGCCGCGTCGTCCTTCTTGGCGGCCGCCGGCTTCTTCGCGGCCGGCTTCTTCGCCGCGGCCTTCGGCGCACTCTTGGCGGCCGGCTTGTCGGCGTCGTCATCCTTCTTCTCGGATGAAGAACCGCGCGCCGCGCGCGAACGCTCGACGCTCGCGCGCAGGGCCTCCATCAGGTCGATGACCTCACCACCGGTGTCCTCCTCCTCACGGTCGCCGAAGGTCGCCTCGGTGTCGAGCGCGTCGCCCTGCTCGATCTTCGCCTCGATCAGGGTGCGCAGCTCTGCCTGGTACTCGTCGACGAATTCATCGGGGGTGAACTCGCTCGAGAAGCTGTCGACGAGGGATGACGAGAGCTCCAGCTCCTTCGACGAGATGCGCACCGATTCCTCGAGGGACGGGAACGCGGCCTCGCGCACCTCGTCCGCCCAGAGCAGCGTCTGCAGCATGAGCACGTCACCGCGCACCCGCAGAGCGGCGAGCCGGGTCTTCTGGCGAAGCGAGAACCGCACGATCGCAGTGCGGTCGGTCTGCTCGAGCGTCTTGCGCAGCAGGACGTATGCCTTCGGTGACGCGGAGTCGGGTTCGAGGTAGTAGGCCTTGTCGAACATGATCGGATCGACCTGCTCGCTGGGCACGAACTCGACGACATCGATCTCCCGGCTGCGCTCCGAGGGGAGCGAATCGAGGTCCTCTTTGGTCAGCACGACCGTGCGCTGGCCGTCGTCGTAGGCCTTGTCGATATCGGAATACGGCACCACTTCGCCGTCGATCTCGCAGACGCGCTGATACCGGATGCGGCCGCCGTCCTTGTTGTGCACCTGATGCAGCGAGACATCGTGATCTTCGGTCGCCGAATATACCTTGACGGGCACGTTGACGAGTCCGAAGGTCAGGGCGCCCTTCCAGATCGATCTCATCCCTCAAGTAGACACCCGCCGCACGCCACAGGGCTAGTCACCATATCCGGTCGTCCGATGTCTGTAGAGTCTGCGCGTGCACTCCCAGCCCGCCCTCCTCCGACGCCTCGGGCTGGCGGATGCGGTCTTTCTCGGGCTGGGATCGATGATCGGCGCGGGCGTGTTCGCGGCGTTCGCCCCTGCGGCCGCCGCGGCGGGCACCGCGCTGCTGATCGGGTTGGCTCTGGCGGCGATCGTGGCGTTCTGCAACGCAACGGCGTCCGCGCAGCTCGCGGCGGCGCACCCCACGTCGGGCGGAACGTATGCCTACGGCCGGGCCGAGCTCGGCCCGTGGTGGGGATTCGTCGCCGGCTGGTGCTTCGTGATCGGAAAGCTGGCGAGCTGCGCCGCGATGGCCCTGACCTTCGCGGCATACGCCGCGCCGCCCGGGTGGGAGCGGCCGGTGGCGGTCGTGGCCGTGGCCGCACTCGCGGCCGTGAACTACTTCGGCATCACCCGGACCGCGCTGCTGACGCGGATCATCGTGGTGTTCGTGCTGATGACGCTCGCCGTGGTCGTGGCCGCAGGGATCGACGCGGAGGGCATACCGGACGTTTGGAGGGGCGTGCAGCTACTTCGCACGGATGCCGTCGACGCGGGCGCGTACGGCATCCTGCAGTCGGCCGGCCTCCTGTTCTTCGCCTTCGCGGGCTACGCCCGCATCGCGACCCTCGGCGAGGAGGTGCGCGATCCCCGGCGCACCATCCCGAGGGCGATCGTGCTGTCGCTCGGCATCGCCGTGGGGGTCTACGGGGTCATCGCGCTGACGGTGCTCGCGACGCTCGGACCAGCCGGGACCGCCGTCTCGCTCGCGCCGCTCGCCGACACGGCGGCCTCCCCGGGGTGGCCCTGGGCCGAGCCGCTGGTGCGGGTCGGGGCCGCCGCCGCGTCGCTCGGAGCGCTGCTCGCGCTCATCGCCGGCATCGGCCGCACGAGCCTGGCGATGGCCCGGGAGGACGACCTGCCCCGCTACTTCGCGGCCGTGCACCCGCGCTGGAGGGTGCCGCACCGGGCGGAGGTCGCCGTGGCGCTTCTCGTGATCGCCGCGGTGCTGCTGGTCGATCTGCGCGGAGCGATCGCGTTCTCCTCCTTCGGCGTGCTGATCTACTACTTCATCGCGAACGTTGCGGCATGGCGTCAGGCGGCACGCGCGCGGCTCTACCCACGGGCGCTGCAGGCACTGGGCGCCGCCGGCTGCGTCGCACTGGTGGTGACGCTTCCCACCCTCGGGGTGATCGTCGGCGCCCTTGTCGTGCTGGTCGGCATCGGATACCGGGCGATCCGGCTCTGGGCCCAGGCCCGTCGCTGACCGCAGGCCCTACGCGCGGACCTCGATCTGCACGGCGAACTCGTTCTCCGCGCGGGTCGACGCCGCGATCCCCCGCCGGTCCGGGGAACGGGGCAGGATGGGGGCATGTCGCCTCCCGACGCCCGATCCGGATCCGGCCCGGTGGCCGCGTACGGTGCCGGCGAGCAGCTCGTCAGCATCGCCGGCCGGCGGCTGCGCCTCACGAACCTCGACAAGGTGCTCTACCCGGAGACGGGCACGACCAAAGGCGAGGTGCTCGACTACTACACCCGCATCGCTCCCCTGCTGATCCCGCACGCCAGCGGCCGACCGGTGACGCGAAAGCGCTGGGTCGAAGGGGTGGGCACGGCGGAGCATCCCGAGCCGGCATTCTTCGCGAAGCATCTGGAACCGGGAGCGCCTTCGTGGATCCCCCGCCGGCCGATCGAGCACTCCAGCGGCGCAAAGGACTATCCCCTCGTCGAGCACGTGCCGACGCTCGTCTATCTGGCGCAGGTCGCAAGCCTCGAACTGCACGTGCCGCAGTGGCGGTTCACCCCCGAAGGCGGACGCGGCAACCCGGACCGCATCGTGCTGGACCTTGACCCTGGGCCGGGTGTGGGACTGCTCGAGTGCGCCGAAGTCGCCCGCTGGGCACGGGAGATCCTCACCGGGATGGGCCTCGACCCGTACCCGCTGACCAGCGGGAGCAAGGGCATCCACCTGTACGCGGCCCTCCCCGGCGAGCAGACGAGCGACCAGATCACCATGTTCGCCAAAGAGCTGGCGCGGGCCATCGAGGCCGACCACGCCGATCTCGTCGTGAGCAACATGGCCAAGGTCGAGCGCCCGGGGCGCGTGTTCATCGACTGGAGCCAGAACAACAAGAACAAGACGACCATCGCGCCGTATTCGCTGCGCGGGCGGCCGCATCCCATGGTCGCCGCTCCGCGGACATGGGACGAGCTGGATGATCCCCAACTGCAGCACCTCGACTTCCTGCAGGTGCTCGAGAGGGCAGAGACCCTCGGCGATCCGATGGCGGCGCTCGGCTTCCACGCCGGTGGCCGCGAATCGGATGACGGTCCGCTGCGCACCTACATCGCAAAGCGCACCGCGGGCCGCACTCCGGAGCCGGTGCCGAGCAACGCGCTGGGTGCGACAGCCGATCCCGGCGAGCGGCCAAGGTTCGTCATCCAGGAGCACCACGCGTCCCGCCTGCACTGGGACTTCCGCCTCGAGCACGACGGCGTGTTCGTGAGCTGGGCCGTTCCGAAGGGCGTGCCCTCCAGCACCGCGCGTAACAACCTCGCGGTGATGACCGAGGACCATCCCCTCGAGTACGGGACCTTCGAGGGCACGATCCCCAAGGGCGAGTACGGCGGCGGGACGGTCACGATCTGGGACGACGGCCGCTACGAGCTCGAGAAGTGGCGGGACGACGAGGTGATCCTCACCGTGGAAGGCAGACCCGGAGGGCCGCTCGGGCGCGTGCGCCTGGCGCTCATCCGCACGGACGGGAAGGGCGAGAAGTCCACCTGGCTGATGCACCGGATGAAGACGGATGCCGAGGGTCGGCCACAGGCGGACGGGGAGCCTGTCGTGCCCTCCGAGCAGGCGGATGAGGTGCCGGGAGCGGGCGGTGGTGCGCGGGCTGCGGGCGGTGCCGACGCAGTCGCACCGGCCCGACCCGACGCCGCGTCCACGCGGGTGGCCCGCGAAAGCGGCCACGAGCTCCAGGACGGGGTTGCCCCACACGAACGCCTCGATGCTGCCACCGCCGCGCCGCCTCACACTGAAGCCGTTACGCGCCGGCCGCGCGCCACTTTCGCCGCCACGCCCGAACGCCGCCCTGCGCCCGACGCCGGGACGTCGGACCGGCTCGCTCCGATGCTCGCAACGCACGCATCGCCGACTCTGGCCGCCGGTGCCGGGCGACGGTGGAGTTCGCACGACGCGGGTGCGTGGGTCGAGTTCAAATGGGACGGCATCCGCTCGCTCGGCGACTGGGCGGACGGGCGCCTGCGCCTCTTCGCCCGACGCGGCAGCGACATCACCGCGCGGTATCCGGAGCTGACGTCGCCCGGCGCAGTGCGCTTCGCCGCGACATCCGCGGTCGTCGACGGAGAATTGGTCGCGCTCGACGAGCGTGGGCGCCCGAGCTTCTCGATGCTGCAGCTGCGCATGAACCTGACCAAGGCGCGCGAGATCGAGCGCGAGTCGGCGCGCACGCCGGTGCGGTACTACCTGTTCGACATCCTCGAGCTCGACGGAGAGGACGTCACCGCGCTGCCGCTCGCCGAGCGCCGCGAGCTGCTCGAACGGATCGCCGCGGAGGCAGGCCCGAGCATCGCGACCCCGCCGGTGTTCGACGACGTCGAGGCGACGCTCGCCGCCAGCCGCGAATTCGGGCTGGAGGGCATCGTGGTGAAGAACCCCAGGTCGTCGTACCGGCGGGCGACGCGCTCCGAAGACTGGCTGAAGGTCAAGCTGACCCAGACTCAGGAAGTGGTGATCGGCGGCATCCGGCCGGGCAAGGGCAACCGTGCCGGCACGATCGGCTCCCTGCTCATCGGTGTGCCGGGCGAGGACGGACTGCAGTATGCGGGGAGGGTCGGCTCCGGTTTCAGCGACGCCGTGCTGAAGCAGCTCGAAACCGCGCTCGGACCTCTCGGGTCCAAGAAGAACCCCTTCGTCGGCGTGCCCGCGGCGGACACCCGGGACGCCCTGTGGGTCCGGCCGGAGGTGGTCGGCGAGGTGGAGTTCGCGGAGTGGACGCCGGGCGGCATCCTGCGGCAGGCGCGCTGGCGGGGGCTTCGACCCGACAAGAGCGCCGACGAGGTGGTCCGGGAGTCCTGAAACGGCGCTCCGGACAGAAGCGGGCGGTAGGACACAGCCCTCGGGCACGGACGCTACGCGTGCAGCGCCTCGTCACGGTCGGAGTGTCCGGCCGGCTCCAGCTGGATGGTCGAGTGCTCGACGTCGAAGTGGTCGGCGAGGCATCCCTGCAGCTCGACGAGAAGGCGGCCGGCCCGGTCGCCGATCAGAACGGCCTCGTCGACCACGACGTGTGCCGAGAACACCGGCGCGCCGCGGGTGAGCTGCCACACGTGCACGTCGTGCACGTCCCGCACCCCGGCTGCGCCCAGGAGATGGTCGCGGATGTCGGCGACCTGCATGCCCTTGGGCGCGGCCTCCGAGAGCACCGAGGCCACTTCGCGCAGCAGTCCGATCGCGCGGGGCACGATCATCGCCGCGATGAACAGGGAGGCGAGGGCATCGGCCGGCATCCACCCGGTCGTCAGAATGAGGATCGCCGCGACGATCACCGCCGCCGAGCCGATCAGGTCGCCGAGCACCTCCAGGTAGGCGCCGCGGGCGTTGATGCTCGTGCGCTGCGCCCTGCCGAGCAGCCACATGGCGACGCCGTTCGCCACGAGGCCGACGGTCGCCACGACGAGCATGAGCCCGCCGGCCACCTCGGTCTCCCCCGGCTCGATCAGGCGCCGCACGGCCTCCCACGCGACGCCGATCGACAGGACGATCAGGATGACGCCGTTGGCCAGGGCGCCGAACACCTCCGCCCGGCGGTAGCCGAAGGTGCTCCGCTCGTTGGCGGGCCGGGCGGCGACCGCGCTGGCGATCAGGGCGATGATGAGCGCGGCGACGTCCGTCAGCATGTGCGCGGCATCCGCCAAGAGGGCGAGCGAGCCGCTGAGGATCGCGCCCACCACCTGCACGACCATGACGAGGCTCGTGATCGCGAGCGAGATCGCCAGCAGGCGCCGGTTGCTCGCGCCGCGGATCCCTTCGCCGCCGGGGGCGTGATCGTGCATGCGCCCAGGCTACGACCGCGGGGCGCCCAGCGAAGCCCGAACCGCCTAGTCGGGAATGAGTCCGGTTCTCACTCTCACCTCGGTCGGGTCAGAGGGACTCGAGCAGCGGGATGAGGGCCTCGAAGGCGCGGGCGCGGTGGGATGCCGCGTTCTTCTCCGCCGCCGACCACTCCCCCACGGTGCGCTCGGCTGCGGCGGGCTGGTCGTCGGGGATGAAGATCGGGTCGTAGCCGAAGCCCCCGCTCCCTGAAGGCCGCGTCGCCAGGCGGCCGGGCCAGCGCCCCTCGACCACGTGCTCGGCGCCGGCGTGCCCCTCGATCTCCGGCACCACGAGCGCGATCGTCGAGACGAACGACGCGTCGCGGTGCGGGTCGGGGACGTCCGCGAGCTGGTCGAGCAGCAGCGCGACGTTGGCCGCGGCATCCTTCGCGTGCCCGGCCCAGTAGGCCGAGAACACCCCAGGCGACCCGCCGAGCACGTCGACCGCGATGCCGGAGTCGTCCGCCAGCGCGGGCAGCCCCGTGTATGCGGCGGCCGCCCGCGCCTTGATCAGGGCGTTCCCGGCGAACGTCACACCGTCTTCGACCGGCTCCGGACCGTCGTAGCCGATCACTTCGAGGTCGGGTCGCGCCCGGGCGACGATCGCCTGGAATTCCACGACCTTGTGCGCGTTGTGCGTCGCGAGGACGACCCGGCCCATCAGTCCGCCGCGAGGGCCGCAGCCTGCAGGTCGCGGAGGTCGGCGCATCCGGCGATGCCGAGCTCGAGCAGCGCGTCGAGCTCTCGCTTGTCGAAGGGGGCGCCCTCGGCCGTGCCCTGCACCTCGACGAAGAGTCCGCGGCCGGTGACGACGATGTTCATGTCGGTCTCGGCCCGCACGTCCTCGACATATGCGAGGTCGAGCATCGGCTCGCCGTCGATGATGCCGACCGAGACGGCCGCGACCGAGTCGATCAGGGGGGTCGCCTTCTGGCCGATGAACTTCTTGGCGCGACCCCACTCGATCGCATCGGCGAGGGCCACATAGGCGCCCGTGATGGCGGCCGTGCGGGTCCCGCCGTCGGCCTGCAGAACGTCGCAGTCGATCACGATGGTGTTCTCGCCGAGCGCCTTGGTGTCGACCACGGCCCGCAGCGCGCGGCCGATCAGGCGCGAGATCTCGTGCGTGCGGCCGCCGATCTTGCCCTTGACGCTCTCGCGGTCGTTGCGGCTGTTCGTCGCGCGGGGCAGCATCGCGTACTCGGCGGTCACCCACCCCTTGCCCTTGCCGACCAGCCATCGCGGCACGCCGTTGGTGAAGGATGCGGTGCAGAGCACCTTCGTGCCGCCGAAGCTGATCAGCGCCGAGCCCTCCGCGTGCGCACTCCACCCGCGCTCGATCGTGATGGGGCGCAGATCCTCGGTGGCGCGCCCATCGGCGCGGACGATGTCGGTCATTCTGCTGTGTGCTCCTGTTCAGGATGCCGCGAGCGGCAGGTCGATGGCGCCCGTGCGCACGAGCTGCACGTCGTGCACCTCGCGGCCCATCAGACGGTTGGCGAGGGCGACGAAGTCGTCGGCGGAGTCGCCGGTGGCTTCGTAGATGTGCGTGGATGCGGCGTTCGCGCCGGCGAGGAGGTCCCGGCTTACGAGCTGCCGGTACACGTCGTTCGCGGTCTCCGTATCGCTCGAGACGAGGGAGACATCCGGTCCCATGACGTAGCTGATGGCACCCTTCAGGAACGGGTAGTGCGTGCACCCCAGGACGAGCGTGTCGATCCCCGCGTGGCGGAGCGGCGCGAGATAGCCCTCGGCGACGGCGAGCACCTCGGGGGTGTTGGTCTGGCCCGCCTCCACGAACTCGACGAAGCGAGGGCACGCGCGCGCGAACACGCGCAGCCGCTCGTTCACCTCGAGCATGTCCTGGTAGGCGCCGGACCCGATCGTGCCCTCCGTGCCGATGACGCCGATGCGGCCGTTGCGGCTGGTCGACATGGCGGTGCGAACCGCCGGCCCGATCACCTCGACCACCGGAACGTCATAGCGCTCGCGCGCATCCCGCAGCATCGCGGACGACGCGGTGTTGCATGCGATGACGAGCATCTTCACACCCTGGTCGACGAGCGCATCGAGAACATCGAGCGAATAGCGCCGCACATCGGCAATCGGCTTGGGGCCGTACGGCGAGTGCGCGGTGTCACCGACGTAGATGATCGACTCCCGCGGGAGCTGATCGGTGACCGCCCTCGCCACGGTGAGACCGCCGACCCCGGAGTCGAAGATGCCGATCGGCGCGTCGTTCATGGTTCCCCAGCCTACGCCGCCCTTCATCTCCGGTCGTTCGGGGCCCTTCGTCTCGGGGCGGCGGGCCTCAGTAGGCTGTGGCCATGACGGCGTCGACGGCCCTGCACACCGACCGCTACGAGTTCACGATGCTGGATGCCGCCCTCCGCGACGGCACCGCGCACCGGCGCTGCGTCTTCGAGCTCTTCTCCCGGCGGCTCTCGGCCGGTCGCCGCTTCGGCGTGGTCGCCGGCACCGGGCGACTGCTGAGCCTCATCCGCGACTTCCGCTTCGGCGAGGACGAGCTGCGCTTCCTTCGAGACGAGAGGGTGGTGGATGCCGAGACGCTGACGTGGCTGGAGAACTACCGCTTCACCGGCTCGATCACCGGCTATCGCGAGGGCGAGCTGTACTTTCCCGGCTCGCCGATCCTGACGATCGAGGGCACGTTCGCCGAGGCGGTCGTGCTCGAGACCCTGGCCCTCAGCGTCCTCAACCATGACTCCGCCGTGGCCACGGCCGCCGCACGTATGAGCATCGCCGCGGGCGACCGGCCCCTCGCCGAGATGGGCTCGCGCCGTGCCGGCGAGCAGTCGGCGGTGGCGGCGGCCCGCGCCGCCTTCATCGTGGGTTTCGGCGCAACGAGCAACCTCGAGGCGGGCCGCCGCTGGGGGATCCCGACCATGGGGACCGCCGCCCACGCCTGGACGCTGCTGCACGACACCGAGGAGGATGCCTTCCGCTCCCAGGTCGAGTCGCACGGCGCCGAGACCACGCTGCTCGTGGACACCTATGACATCCGCGAGGGCGTCGCCACCGCGGTCCGCGTCGCCGGCACGGGGCTCGGCGGCGTGCGGATCGACTCCGGCGATCTGCCCATCGTGGCCGCCGAGGTGCGTGCGCAGCTCGACGAGCTCGGTGCCACCGCGACCAAGGTCACCGTCACCAGCGACCTCGACGAGTTCGCGATCGCCGCGCTCGCGGCATCCCCCGTCGACTCATACGGCGTCGGCACCTCGGTCGTCACGGGCTCGGGCACACCGACGGCGGGCATGGTCTACAAGCTGGTCGCCCGGCAGGCGGCGGATGAATCGTGGGTCGCCGTCGCGAAGGCGTCGACCGACAAGGGCTCGAAGGGCGGGCGCAAGGCGGCGTTCCGCACGCTGGAGAACGGCACGGCCACCAGCGAACTCATCGCCGTGTCGGACGGGTTCGAGGCCGTCGACACGCAGGACGAGCATCCGGATGCCCGGCTGCTGCAGGTGCCGCTCGCGGTCGCCGGCGACATCGACGCGTCCTTCGAGGGTCCGGCCGGCGTGCTGAGCGCCCGCGAGCATCACGGACGCGCGCGGGAAGAGCTGCCGGTGCGCGGCCTCGCCCTCAGCCGCTCCGACCCGGCGCTTCCGACGGTGTTCGTCGACGCATCCTGATCCAGCACGAACCGGACGTCCCGAATCGGACGCGTCCCGAATCGGACGCGTCCCGAATCAGACCTGTCGGGAGCGGACGCGGCGCTGCGTCACTTGTTCAGCGACTCGTAGATCTCTTTGCAGGTCGGGCAGACCGGGAACTTCTCGGGATCCCGTCCGGGCGTCCACTTCTTGCCGCACAGCGCCCGCACCGGCTTGCCGGTGATCGCGGACTCGAGGATCTTGTCCTTCTTGACGTAATGCGAGAAGCGCTCGTGGTCGCCCGGCTCGATGTTCTCCTCGCGGATGAGCTCTTCGAGCTCGCGGTCGAGGGTCGCAAGTCCGCCCTGGTCTGGGCTCTCGAGGGGGGTGCTCATGGTCAGCCAGTCTAGCCTCGCACGGGCTATGCGGCCTCGGCGAACTCCATGAGGCGCGCACCGCGCCGGCGGAACAGCAGCGACCCGATCGCGATGCCGCAGACGAGCACCGCCAGACCCGTGCCGATCCCGGCCCACAGGGTCGGCATGGCGTATGAGATGTCGCGGGTCAGCGCGAGCCACGCCCACCAGAGGGTGGGGACGCTCACCACGATCGCGCCGAGCAGAACCACCGCTTGGGAGATCGCTCCCCCGGCGCTCGATCGCTGGGGCTGCTGGAAGGGGCTGTCTCCCGGCCGGGAGACGGCGTACGGCGCGACCACCGAGGCGATGCTCGAGAGTCCGAGTCCCGAGAGGAACAGGGTCGCGCACACGCCGATCATCGCGGGCAGCAGCGCCCATCGGTCGTAGATCGTGATGGCGAACGGAATCGAGAGAGCCAGGAGCGGGATGCCGATCAGCAGGATCGGGATGAGCCGGCCGACGCGGTCGGCGGCCCCGTGGATGCCGCTCGCGATGTGCATCCAGATGGCGGTGTTGTCGTAGGCAACGTCGTTGTGCGGCATCCAGCCGAAGAACAGCGCCATGATCGGCACGGGCACCAGCGCCACGATGGGCAACGGCACTCCCGCGATCAGCAGCGGCACCATGACCAGGCCGGCCGCCACCGGGACGACCAGCACGTTCACGAGGTAGCGCGCGTCGCGCAGCCAGTACAGCAGGCTCCGCGCCGCCACCGCACCCGTCGGCGTGCCCGGCGCCACGGCGAACCAGCCGAGCCCGCCGCGCTCCCGGACGGAGACCGGCCCCTCCGTCGTGGTGAGCAGGCGCGCGACCAGCCAGTACCAGACGGCCGCCAGCACGAGCACCGTGGCGAGCGCGATGAGCACGGGCGTCCAGACGACGCCTCCCTGTGCCATCACGCCGGGAATCGCCCACGCCGCGCCGAACGGCGTGACGGCCAGCAAGGAGGCCGCTGACTCCAGCTGTGTCGGCACCTGTCCGTTCCATTCCAGGGAGGCGAGGAACACGACGGTGGGCACCAGCACCACGATGATGGCGAGTGCCAACAGTCCCGACAGTTCACGAGAGCGGCGCTCGCGCAGCGCAAGGGCCGTGATCGCCATGCACACCCGGGCCAGCAGCACGCAGGTGAGCACCCCGAGGAGCGCCGACAGCGCCCCGAACACGACCGGCACGCCGTGCGCCTCCCAGACGATCACCGTGCACACCGCGAGCGCGAGCACTGCGACGATCGGCACGCTGACGAAGCCGGCGAGCAGCAGGATGCCGGCGAGAGAGCGTTCGCGCAGCCCGAAGACGGCGAAGCGCCGAGGATCGAGAGGATCGCTCGCGCCGGCGATCAGCGGGGCGAGCGCGAACCCGAGCGTCAGCGCGGAGCCGCCGAACAGGATCACCGTCTGCGCCACATCGGTCGGCGCATCCGTCAGCGTGAGGAGCGCCCAGCATCCGGCGGCCGTGGCTCCGGCAAGGAGGAGCAGCCCCAGGACCACCCGAGCGACGTGCGTGCGGTCGCCCCGCAGGGCGCCCAGCAGCATCACCGCCCTCAGTCCGAGAACGTGTGCAGCCACTCGAGGCCCTCCACGTCGCTGAGGCCGCCGGCGAGCTCGATGAAGCGCTGCTCGAGCGTGAGCTCTCCCCGCACATCGGCGAGGGTCCCCTCCGCGAGTGCCTGTCCTGCAACGATCACCGCGACGCGCGAGCAGACGCGCTCGACGAGCTCCATGCCGTGGCTGGAGAGGATGACGGTGCCGCCATGCGCGACGTAGGTGCCGAGGATGTCGAGGATGATCGCCGAAGACACCGGATCGACCGACTCGAACGGCTCATCGAGCACGAGCAGGCGCGGCGAGTGGATCATCGCACCCGCGAGCATGACCTTCTTCGTCATGCCGGCCGAGTAGTCGGAGACGACCCGGCCGAGGGCATCGGTGAGGTCGAAGGCGCGGGCAAGGTCCGCCGTGCGCGACTCGACGACGGCGGGGCGAAGCCCGCGCAGGATGCCGTAGTAGTACAGCAGCTGGCGCCCGGTCAGCCGGTCGAACGTGCGGAATCGATCGGGCAGCACGCCCATCAGCCGCTTGGCGGCCACGGGGTCCTTCGCGGCATCGAGGCCGCACACCTCGATGTGGCCGCGGTCGGGGCGCAGCAGACCGGCGACCATCGACAGCGTGGTGGTCTTGCCGGCGCCGTTGGGACCGACCACCCCGTAGAACGTGCCCGCCGGCACCGTGAGGTCGATCCCGTCCACGGCGACCGTGTCGCCGAAGCGCTTGGTGAGGCCGCGCACAGACAGAGCCGGGGCCTCCCCGCTGGGCTGCGGCGCATCGCCCTGTGCCGTAAGTGCGACGGCCAGTGCCTCGGCCGCCTCGTGGTCGACGGGCTCGACGCGTTCGAGAGGCTCGACGACGATCGAGAGGTCCTCGTGCCCCGACTGCGTGATCGTCGCGGGAACGGCGTCGACCTCGAGCTCCGGTTCGACGCGAACTCCGGACTCGGCGACTGCTTCGGGTTCGGTCACGACTTCGGGTTCGGTCACGACTTCGGGTTCGGTCACGAATTCGGCTTCGGCCATGACTTCCGGCTCCGCCACGACTTCCGGTTCCGCCACGAGTTCCGGTTCCGCCATGAGTTCGGGCTCCGCCATGAGTTCGGGCTCCGCCACGAGTTCCGGCTCCGCCACGAGTTCGGGCTCCGCCACGACTTCGGGTTCGACGGGGCTTTCGGGTCCGGCCACGACAAGGGCCGGCACTTCGGCCGGAATCTTCAGTGCCGGGGCCACCGGCACGGGAAGGGGCGGCCTCGGCGGCACCACGATCGCCGGTCGCCCAGGCGTCACGATGATTTCCGCCGGGACCGGCGGCGGTCCGGAGGACTGATCCGCGGCGGCAGGCGTAGGCCGCGGTTCCGCCGATTCCCCGGCGACGCGGAGCGGACGCGGCTTCTTGGCGGGGCGGGTATTCGCCGTCTTGCGCGGGACGGGTGTCGAGAGGGCATCCGCGAGCCCGCCCTCGCCGCCGGAGACGACCCGGGCGTCCGGGTCGTCCTCGAATGGCTCTGATCGTGCCGGCATGGGTGCAGTCACCGACCCAACGTATCAACCAACCCTCTGTGAAACCGGTGCGTTCCCGAACTCGTAGCCGATGCGAAGTGTCACGAAACGACAACGGCGGTCGCGTATTGTGCCACTTCCCAGGCCTCTTCGCTACCATGGGGCAGGCACAAGGGAGTGTCGCATCGATGAATCGATAATGAAATACACGCGCACTCCGGGAGCTCATCTTGACACTTCAGACAGTCATCCTCGCTGCGGGCATGGGCTCGCGCTTGGGCCGTGCTCTGCCGAAGCCGCTGACCGAGCTGAGTGACGGACGCAGCATCATGCGTCAGCAGCACGACAACATCCGCGCCGCGTTCGGAGACGACGCCAGGATCACCACCGTCGTCGGCTATCGCGCCGAGACCATCGTCGAGGCCTTCCCCCAGGCCGACTACGTCTACAACGACCGCTACGACCAGACGAACACGTCCAAGAGCCTGCTGCGCGCCCTGCAGGCGACGGGCCGCAGCGGCGTTCTGTGGATGAACGGCGACGTCGTCTTCGACCCGCGCGTGCTCGGCCGCGCCATCTCGCTCATCGAGCGCGACCAGTCCTTCGTGTCGGTCAACACCGCCAAGGTCAGCGACGAAGAGGTCAAGTACACCGTCACGGCCGACGGGCACATCGACCAGCTGTCGAAGACCGTCAAGGGCGGGATCGGCGAGGCCGTCGGCATCAACTACATCTCTCGCGCAGACAAGAAGGCGTTCATCCGCCAGCTGTCGCGAGTGGATGACCAGGACTACTTCGAGCGCGGACTGGAGCTCGCCATCGCCGAGGACGGCCTGCGCATCCAGCCGCTCGACATCTCGGACCTGTATGCCGTCGAGGTCGACTTCGCCGAGGACCTGGAGCGCGCCAACCTCTTCGTCTGAGGCTGCGCCATCACCGGATGGCACAGCGCACAGCTATTCTCTGTCAAGCCCCAGCGGGGCCTCGGCGTCGACGCCTAGGATCGGCGTGATGGCAGAGAAGGTGCACAAGATCCACTCGCTCCCCGACGATTCCGCGTGGGTGGGCGGGCTTCCTCCCGTGGGCTCCGTCGAGCATCCGCCCATGATCCGCGGGATCGACCGGGTGCTCGCCATCCAGCGTCCCGTCGTGCTCGCGCACATCCGCAGCATCCGCCGTCGTCATCCGGATGCCTCGCCGTCCGATATCGTGCGGATGCTCGAGCGCCGCTACCTCGCCGCGGTGACGACAGGCGGCGCCGCCGTCGGCGCGACGGCCGTGGTCCCCGGCATCGGCACCGGGGTCACCCTCGCCCTCTCCGGCGTGGAGACGATCGGCTTCCTCGAGTCGACCGCCCTCTTCGCTCAATCGGTCGCCGAGGTGCACGGGGTCGCGATCGAGGACCCCGACCGCGCCCGTGCCCTCGTGCTCACGCTCATGCTGGGCAAGGAGGGCACCGACCTCGTCCGCCAGCTGGCCGGACAGGCGCGCGGCAAGTCCGAGGGCCGCGATAAGTACTGGGGCGAGGTGGTGACGAAGTCCCTCCCCCGCGCCGCCGTGGGCCCGCTGCTCGATCGGCTCAAGAAGTCTTTCATCCACCAGTTCGGCGTCAGGGGAGGCGCCTCGTGGATCGGCAAGGCCCTGCCCTTCGGCATCGGCGCAGCCATCGGCGGAGCCGGCAACCACATCCTCGGCCGTCGCGTGCTGATCACATCGCATCGGGCATTCGGCACGCCTCCCATGGAGCTGCCGGGCGAGCTCGAGCCGCGCGCGGGCTCCGTACGCATCGGAGGTGCCGCCACCCGCACCGCCCGCCGCGTCGGCGGAGCGATCACGAGCGCGGTCGGCACCGTCGGCAAGGCGGCGGGCGGCGCCGTTGCAGGGGCCACCGGAAAGACGCGCCGCAAGGCCGCCGGCGACGAGCCCCACGCTCTGAGCGACCAGGCCGAAGCACCGAGCGCCGATCAGGCAGAAGCCACAGACTCCGACCAGCCGGCGTTCACTCCCAGCTCCTGACCACCCGACCCCGTGGCACGCGCCGCCGCCTGGCGGTACTCTCACCGCGGGGAGAGAAACGCGGGGGCCATGGCCGATTCGGACGAGCAGGCGGCGCCGTTCCCGCGCGAGTTCCCGGGGCGTCCGCCCGAGACCTCGGACACGACGCCGCCCGCCGAGCCGGCGCCGCAGCGTCCCCGGCGGAACGTGCCGCCCTCCCCGCCTCCGGGCGACGCCGAAGAAGCGCCGCCCCCTCCTGCGGGCGACTTCTCCCTTCCCGGCATGCCGGAGTCGGTGTCGCTCGTCCCGGACTCCGTCATCACGCGTCCGCTGGCGCAGCGGATGGCGCAGTCTCCTGCGGGGCGGCGGATCGGAGTGCTGATCGAGGTGCGCTCCGAACTGGCGATCAGCACCGACGAGGTCATGGTGCTGGTGCTGACGATGATCGGGAACGTCGCGAAGGACGCGCCCAAGAGGCGCACGCGCTCCTACATCTTCGCGGCGCTCACGGCGGAGGAGATCCGCGCCCTCGTCGAACTCGACAGCGGAGCGGCGTCGGCCGCCACGTCGCCGAAAGGACAGATGACGAAGTCGGCGCCTCGCCGCTACGTGCACCGCATCTGGCCGAACTTCGAGGTGCAGGCGACGATCCACCGAAGCTCATTGACGACCAAGGCGGACGCGGCCGTCCGCTCGTTCGAAGCGACTGGTGAGGGCATCGTGTGGGCGGTGCTCGACTCGGGCGTGAACAGGAAGCACGAGCACTTCGCCGAGCACGGCAACCTCAAGGGTCTGGAGAACTGGCACCGCAATTTCCTCCCGGGAGGAGATGACGGGGACGCGCTCGCCGACGCTAACGGACACGGCACCCACGTCGCCGGGATCATCGCGGGCGGTCGAGTCGGCAGCGCCAAGAATCCGATCATCGCTGCCACGTGGTATCGGACTGAGGACGGCCAGACCGGGGTCTCGGACGTGCGCCTCACGCGCATCCAGGGCATGGCGCCGAAGACGAGGATCGTCTCGTGCAAGGTGCTCGATGACGACCGCATCGGCGACACCGAGTCGCTGATCACCGCCCTCGAGTACATCCAGGACCTGAACCGCGGCGGCCGCGAGATGAACGTGCACGGGGTCAACCTGTCCCTCGGCTACACCTTCGACCCTGAGTGGTTCGCCACCGGACTGAGCCCCGTGTGCCGCGAGGTCGATCGTCTGGTCAGCCAGGGCGTCATCGTGGTCGTCTCGGCCGGCAACACCGGCTACGGCTTCGCATCGGGCACCAATGGCAATGACATCCCGATGGCATTCGGCATGACGATCAATGATCCGGGGAACGCCGCGCGTGCCATCACGGTCGGCTCGACATCCATCAAGCCGCATGCGACCGGCGTGTCGTACTTCTCGTCGAAAGGCCCGACCGGCGACGGGCGAGTGAAGCCGGACCTGGTCGCCCCGGGCGAACGGGTGGTCAGCGCGGGCACCGGCAAGCTTCTCGAACGGGCCCGTGGGATGGACACGGAGGCCAGCTACGTCGAGGACTCGGGCACCTCGATGTCAGCGCCGCATGTATCAGGCGTCGCCGCCGGCTTTCTCTCCATACATCGGGAGTACATCGGGCGACCCGACGACGTGAAGCGCATCTTGATGGATGCTGCGACCGACCTCGGCCGCGACAAGCATTTCCAGGGTCGCGGGCTGGTCGATGCCATGCGCGCGATCCAGAGCGTGTGATCGGCGCCGACGCCGAGATGACGCCCAACGTGTGAAGGAGGAGGACATGAAGCTTCCCTATGCCGAGGTGTCGATCGACAAGAAGGGCGCCTTCGCCGATCCGGCTCAGCTCGAGGCGCTCGCGCAGCTGCTGGGCGAGAAGAACCCCACCGACGTCATCGTGCTCAGCCACGGCTGGAACAGCTCCCCCGCGCAGGCACGTGACCTGTACGAGAAGCTCGTCGAGTCGCTCGTCGCGGTCCGGGGTGCGGTCCGCGGCGCCCGAGCGCGGCGCTTCGTCATCGTGGGCGTTGTCTGGCCATCGATCCAGTGGGCGCCCGATGAGAGCGCCGGCGCCGGCGCGGGAGCGCTCGGCGCCGCGGACGCCCTCGCCGAACTCGTCGAACAGCGCATCGAGAGTCGCACCATCCGCAAGCGGCTGCTGGCGCTGATCCCCGAACTCGAGAACGACCCAGCGGCGCGTGCCGAATTCCTCGCGCAGCTCCGCAAGAGCGTGCCGGCGCGCGTGTTCAAGGACACCACCGAGGATGGCGACGCCCCGCCTTCGCGGTTCGCGACGGGAGACCCTGACGACGTCTTCACCGTTGTGAAGGGCAATCCAGGCCGGAGGCGGCGCGGCTCCGGAACCGTCTCCGGCGGCGCGGCATCCGTCGGCGGAACAGGGGGCATCGCCGCGACCGGCGGCGGCGCGGGCTTCTCGCTCGGCGGGTTCTTCGACGCCGCACGCAACCTCGTCAACATCACCACGTTCTACACGATGAAGGATCGCGCGGGCGTGGTCGGCCGGAAGGGCATTGCAAAGCTGCTCGAGCGGGTGCACACGGAGGCTCCCGACGCGAGGCTGCACCTCGTCGGTCACTCGTTCGGAGGGCGCGCCGTCACCGCCGCGGCACTGACGACGAAGGCGCCCATTTCATCGGTCACGCTGCTGCAGGCCGCGTACAGCCATTACGGGCTTGCCCGCAACTTCGACCGCGAGGACTGGGACAAGCCAGGAGTGCTGCCCGGCCGCAGCGGAGCCTTCGCAGACATGCCGGCCAAGATCGGAGGGCCGGTGCTCGTATCGCACACCCGAAACGACAAGGCGGTCGGGATGGCGTACGCGATAGCCGCTCGGCTGGCGGGGCACGTCGGCGTCGACCTCGGCGACGCGAATGACACCTTCGGAGGCATGGGCAGCAACGGCGCCCAGCGCACGCCCGGCGCCGTCGCGGGCGAGCTGCTGCCGGTCGGGGGGACGTACGCGTTCTCCCGCGGAGTCGTCTACAACGTGAAATCGGATGCCTTCATCGCCGACCACGGCGCGATCACGGGCCGCGAAGTGGGCTACGCCGTGCTCTCCGCCGTGATGTCCTGACGCCGAGGTGTCAGCCGCACGATCTCGGGCGTCAGCCCGGTCTCATCACGCGCGATGCCCTCGACCCGCCGGCGCCCGGACTCGGTCAGGCCGCGGTCGACGAACAGGACGACGCGGTACGGGTCGCGCGTGATCCGCGCGGTGAAGCCGGGCGGAAGTCGCGCTTCCAGGACGCTCTCCAGCGTTCCGTCCCGCTCCGGCTGCTCCCGGACGACCGACGACAGGAGCGCACGGTCGAGGAAGGCGAGCACCTCGTGCACCGCGAACTCGCGACGGTGGAGGGTGAGCACGGAGTGCCCAGCCCCCTCGAACTCGACCGCGAGGAAGCGATCCCCGAGCTCCCGCCGGAGCGTGTCGAATCTCGTGCCGGTCGCCGCATCGGTGCGGTAGCGAAGTCCGAGCACGTCGCAGCCGCTCGCCCTGACGGCATCGAGATCTTGGGAATCGAGGCCAAGGTCCGCCCCCCGCAGGGCAGCACCGCGCGGCAGGCCGACGGCGGCGGGCAGCGACGGCTCGGCGACCACCGGTGCGATCACGGGGGCATCGGCCATCATGGCCAGAGCGAAGCCTCCCGTGAAGCACATGCCGATGACGCCGATGCCCTTCCCGCCCGTGTCCGCATGCAGGTCGCGCGCAAGCGCTCGAAGCCAACCCGCGATCGGGCTGGTTCTTCCCCGCGCGAAGACCGAGAACTCACGGCGCACGCAGAACTGACGCGCGGTCGAGGCGATGCCGGCCGGGGAGAACCCGCCGCCAAGTTCGAACAGCCGGGGCAGCAGCACCGTGTAACCCCGGGCGACGATCTGCTCGGCGAAGGCGACCAGGTCGGGCTCGATCCCCGGGATCTCGTGGAGCACGATGACCCCGGGGCCGCGTCCCTTGCGGAACACCTGCCGTGTCTCTCCTCCGTGTGTCACATCGAGGGGGGCCCAGCTCTCAAGCTCGTCCATGCGGCCATCGTCGCAGACGGTCGGCCTCCGCGGCGGGCATATCGAGAATCCCCGACGTACGATGGGCAGGCTCGCAACGGGGGAAGGATGTCGTCATGGGATTGTTCACGCAGCGACCTGAAGAGCCGACGGAGTGGGCAGGCCTCCCCTCGGAGCCACTCGAGCAGCGCTCCCCCGCGGATCGACTGTCCACCGATGAGTCGGTGGACCTGCTCGGCCTCGTCACGGGCGCCGGGGTCGCTTCGATCTCGGTCGACATCGAAGCGGTTGAGTCGGTCAACGCGCCGGCCGAGCCCGAGGGCGACTCCGCGGGCTCCTAGGAGCGTGCGGTCAGCGCGACGGATCGAGCACGAGCTTGCCGACCGTGCGTCGTGCTCGCAGGTCTTCGTGCGCCCGCCGCGCGTCCGCCAGCGGGTATTCGCCGCCGGCGATGATGCGCAGCGAACCGGACGACACGAGCTCGAAGAGCTCGGCCAGTACCCGGGGCATGAGGTCCGGGACCCGGAAGGCGTGCGGCAGCCACATTCCCGAGATAGACGTCGAGTGGGCGAGCAGGCTCGCCGGCGACACAGGCGTCGGGGCCGCGCGGCTGGCCATGCCGTAGAAAGCCAGCCGGCCGAACGGCGCGAGGGCCCCCAGGCTCTGGTCGGTGGTGGCACCGCCGGTCATGTCGAGGACGGCATCCACCGGCTTGCCGCCGTTGGCCGAACGCAGTGCGCCGGTCAGGTCCTCGACATCCGCATCGATGGCGATGTCGGCGCCGAGCGACAGCGCCAGCTGCCGCTTCTCGGGGGTGCTCGCGGTCGCGATGACCCGACCCGCCCCCGCAGTGCGCGCGAGCTGAACGGCGAGGCTGCCGACCCCACCTGCGGCCGCATGCACCACCACGCTCTCGCCCGGCTGCAGGCGGGCGGTGTGGTGCAGGAGCAGCCACGCCGTTGCTCCCTGGACGACCAGGGCAAGGGCCGACACGTCGTCCACCCCGTCGGGCACGTCGAAGGCGCTCCGCCGGTCGACCACCGCGCGCTCGGCGTAGCCACCCGCATCCACCAGCGCGACGACGCGGCGTCCGTCCGCCGTCCGGCCGACCACCTCACCACCCGGGATGAGAGGCAGCTTCGTGCGCGAGAGGTACGTGTCCTCCACCTGGTGCGTGTCGGCGTAGTTGATCCCGGCCCGGTCGGCGGTCACGAGCAGCTGCCCCTCGCCCGCCACGGGATCGGGCACCTCTGTGGGGATGAGGACCTCTGGCCCTCCGAATTCGGTGACCACGATCGCGCGCATCGGCCCAGCATAGGCTCGAGGGTCATCGGGGTGGCGCTCGCGCTGGCCCTTCGCCTCGGCCATCGCGGCGATCGTCGCACTCACTGTCTGAGGGCGACGATCGCCCCGCTGGCGCCTCAGTCGTGCTGGGGAAAACCCAGGTTGAGTCCGCCGTGCGAAGGGTCGAGCCACCGGGAGGTGACCGCCTTCTCCTGCGTGAAGAAGTCGAACCCGTGCGGCCCGTACGCTTTCGCGTCGCCGAACAGCGACGCCTTCCACCCGCCGAAGGAGTGGTACGCGACCGGCACCGGGATGGGCACGTTGATGCCGATCATGCCGACGTGCACCTCGCGCTGGAAGCGTCGCGCGGCGCCGCCGTCGTTCGTGAAGATCGCCGTGCCGTTTCCGTACTGGCTGCCGTTGATGATGCCCAGCCCTTCTTCGTAGCCGTCGACGCGCACCACCGAGAGCACCGGACCGAAGATCTCGTCGCCGTACACGGTCGATGACGTCGGCACGTTGTCGATCAGGGTGGGCCCGAGCCAGAATCCGTCCGGGTCGCCGTCGACCTCGACGTCGCGCCCGTCGACCACGACGGTTGCGCCGTCCGAGGATGCCACGTCGATGTACGACGCGACCTTGTCGCGGTGCACCTCGGTGATGAGCGGCCCCATGTCGCACCCGCGAGTGCCGTCGCCGGTGCGAAGCGTCCCCATGCGCTGGCTCACCTTCTGAACGAACTCGTCGGCGATCGTGTCGACGGCCAGCACGACGGAGATGGCCATGCAGCGCTCACCCGCCGATCCGAAGCCGGCGTTGACAGCGGCATCGGCGGCGAGGTCGAGGTCGGCATCCGGAAGCACCAGCATGTGGTTCTTCGCTCCCCCGAGCGCCTGCACCCGCTTGCCGTGGCCGGTGGCCGTCTCGTAGACGTAACGAGCGATCGGCGTGGAGCCGACGAATGAGATCGCGCGTACATCGGGGTGCTCGAGCAGCGCGTCGACCGCCTCCTTGTCGCCGTGCACGACGTTGAGCACGCCGTCGGGGAGCCCCGCTTCTTTGAGGAGCGCGGCCATCCAGTTCGCCGCGGACGGGTCCTTCTCGCTCGGCTTCAGGACGACGGCGTTACCGGCCGCCAGCGCGATCGAGAAGAACCAGAGCGGAACCATCGCGGGGAAGTTGAACGGGCTGATGATTCCCACGACGCCGAGGGGCTGACGCAGCGTGTAGACGTCGATGCCGGTGGAGACGTTCTCGGAGTAAGCGCCCTTGGTGAGGTGCCCGAGGCCGCACGCGAACTCGACGACCTCCATGCCGCGGGCGATCTCGCCGAGCGCGTCCGAGAGCACCTTGCCGTGCTCGGAGGTGAGGATCTCGGCGAGCTCCTGCTTGCGCGCGTTCAGCAGCTCTCGGAAGGCGAACAGCACCGTCTGGCGCTTGGCGATCGAGGCGTCCCGCCACTCGACGAGGGCGGCCGAAGCGATCTCGACGGCGGCCGACACGTCATCGGTCGATGCCAGCCGCACCTCCTTCTGCACGATGCCCTTCGCCGGGTCGTACACCGGGCCCGTGCGCGTGGACGTCCCCGCCCACGCGGCGCCGCCGACCCAGTGATCGAGCACCGTGGGCTCGGTCGTCTTCGCTTCACGCTCGATCGTCGTCGTATCGGTCATGATGTTCCCTTCTACGGACCCGGAGGCCTAGTTCTGCGGGACGAGGCTCAGGACCTCGTCGTAGATCGACAGCGCCTGCGCCACCTCATCGTCGGTGACGACGCAAGGCGGAACGACGTGTATGCGGTTGTCCTGCACGAAGGGAAGAAGGCCGCGTGCGAGCAGGTTCTTCTTGACCTCAGCCATGGCATCCGCCGCGAGGGGCTCACGCGAGTCGCGGTCGGCCACCAGCTCCAAGGCCCAGAATACGCCTTCGCCTCGTACCTCTCCGAGAACGGAATGCTTGTCGGCGAGAGCGTTCAATCCCGGCCCGATGGCTTCGGCGCCGACCCGCCGGGCGTTCTCGACGATGCCCTCCGACTCCATCGCGTCCAGCGCCCCGACGATGGACGCCATCGCCAGCGGATGTCCGCTGTAGGTCAGTCCGCCCGGGAAGACCCGCTCGTCGAACGTCGCCGCGATCACGTCCGAGATGATCACGCCGCCGACCGGGACGTAGCCGGAATTGACCCCCTTCGCGAACGTGATCAGGTCGGGCACCACGTCGTAGCCCTCGAACGCGAACCAGCGTCCTGTGCGTCCGAAGCCCGCCATCACCTCATCGAGGATCAGCATGATGCCGTACCGGTCGGCCAGTGCGCGCACTCCCGCGAGGTAGCCCGGTGGTGGGATGAGGATGCCGGCGGTGCCCGGCACCGACTCCAGCAGGATCGCAGCGACGCCGTCGGGTCCTTCCGACTGGATGACCCGCTCGAGGTGCCGCAGGGCGCGTTCGCTCTCCTGCTCGGGCGATGTCGCCCAGAACTCGCTGCGGTAGAGGTACGGGCCGAAGAAGTGCACGTGGCCACGGGCGAACTCGTTCGGGATGCGGCGCCAGTCACCCGTCGACACGATGGCCGCGCCGGTGTTGCCGTGGTACGACCGGTACGTGGAGAGCACCTTGTCGCGCCCGGTGTGCAGGCGCGCCATCCGGATCGCGTTCTCGTTGGCGTCGGCGCCGCCGTTGGTGAAGAAGACCTTCGAGAACCCATCCGGCGCCCGCGAGACGATGCGGTGGGCGGCCTCCCCCCGTGCCAGGTTCGCGGTCGACGGTGCGACGGTGGCAAGGAGGTCGGCCTGCTCGTGGATCGCGCGCACGACCGCCGGATGCTGGTGGCCGATGTTGAGGTTGACCAGCTGGCTCGAGAAGTCGAGGTAGCGGTTGCCCGCATGGTCCCAGACGGTGGTGCCGGATCCTCCGGCGAGCACGAGGGGCTTCAGTGCCCCCTGCGCCGACCACGAATGGAAGACGTGCGCGCGGTCGAGTTCGTAGGTGCGGGCGTCGAGGTCCGCGGTTTCCACGGGCTCGGTCTGCAGTTCCGCGGTCATGATGGTGGTGCCTTTCTTCGGGGTCGAGCGGGCCGCGCTGTGCGGCCCGCTCGACGGTGGTGCTAGTTACCGCCCTCTTCAAGGGTGACGTCGATCGGGGTGAAGCCGTCTCCGGTGAGGTCGATGTCCTCGTCCGCCAGTTCGTCGTGGGCCTTCTCGATCCACTCGTTCGTCCACGCGGACGAGGGCGGCTCCTCGCTGATGAGCCTCGCGCCCGTCTCGTTGACGGCGGCCAGCGCGCCCTCGACGGTCTTGTTCCACGCGGCCTCGTCGATGTATCCGATGCCGTCCGGTGAGGGCCAGATGAGCTTGTTGGTCTCATTCACCATCCACAGTTCGTGGCTCGGACCCCATGCGGAGCCGGCGGCGAGCGTGATCTCCGACGCCTCTTCGGGGTTCTCCGCGGCGTACACCCAGCCCTTCATGGCGGCCTTCAGGAACTTCACGGTCGTGTCCTGATACTCCTCGTCGCTCTCCAGACGCTCGGTGTCGGCCCAGATGGCGTCCTGCAGCATCGCGCCCGCGGTCTCCTCGTAGCTGATGACGGAGAAATCGTCTGGTGTGTACTGCTCACCAGTCTCAGGATCGACCGCCTCCAGCAACTGCGCATACTCGTTGTACGTCATGGCCTGGGCCGCGTCGATGTCGCCCTGCAGGAACGCGTTCATGTTGAAGTCCTGCGTGATGATCTCGACCGTGGAGGAGTCCAAGCCCTCCTCGGCCATCGCGGCGAAGATCTCCCACTCGTTGCCGAAGCCCCACGAGCCGATCTTCTTACCCTCGAAGTCGGCGACCGAGTCGATGCCGGAATCCGCCCACGAGACCTGGAGCGTGCCGGAGCGCTGGAAGATCTGCGCGATCTCAGTGACATTCGCGCCGGCCTCGATCGACCCGAGCACCTTCGGAACCCACGCGATGGCATAGTCGACGTCGCCGTTGTTGAGCGCATCCTGCGGCACGATGTCGCCACCGGACGGGATGATCTCGACCTCCAGGCCCTCGTCCTCGAAGAAGCCCTGCTCCTGGGCCGCGAAGTACCCGGCGAACTGGCCCTGCGGCAGCCACTGCAGCTGCAGCTTGACGGGGGTGAGGTCGCCGGAGCCGGCATCGCCCGAGGCGTCGCCGTCCCCCGACCCGCCTGAGCCACCGGAACAGGCGGCCAGGACGAGGGCTCCGGTGACGACGAGCGCCCCTGCCGCGACGAGGCGGCGTGTGCTGTGTGTCATGTCAGTCCTTTCATTACTCTCGGGTGCAGTTCGGCCTCGGCGCCCGGTGGCGGGAGGACGGGTGGGTAAGACGCCGTCGCAGTGGTCATGTGCCGGAGGGGCGGCGCACGACGAGACGCTCGAGCAGGAGCGTGGCGACGAAGAACAGCAGTCCCAGCAGGATCGCCGCGAACACGAACGCCCATGCCAGGGCGTAGGCGCTCGTCGCCGCCGACGTCGAGATGAGGCCGCCCAGCCCGCCGCGAGGACCGCCGAAGTACTCGGCCACCAGCGCCGAGATGACGGCGAGCGACGAGGCGATGCGGATGCCGGTGAAGATGAACGGCACCGCGGTGGGCAGGGTCACCGTACGGAGGATCTGGGTGCCCCCGGCCGCGTACGCGGCCATCAGGTCGCGATGCACGGGGATCACCTGGCGGAAGCCTCGGAGGGTGTTCAGGAAGACGGGAACGAACGAGGCCAGCGCGGCGATCGCCTGGCGGCCGAACTGGCTGTCGGCGCCGAACATCGAGTTGAGCACCGGGGCGAGGGCGACGATCGGGATGACGGCGAGGCTCGCGACGACGGGCGCGCTCATCATGTCAAGGGCGCTCCAGCGCGAGGCGAGGGCGGCCAGCAGGATGCCGAGGACCGAGCCGACGACCAGCCCGATGAACGCGTTCGTGCCGGTGATGAGGGTCGCCGAGAGGATGGCGGGGGCGAAGGCGACGAACTGCTCGAGGATCGACGCGGGGCTCGGCAGCAGGTACTCGCTCACCCCCACGACGCTGACGAGGAACTGCCACCCGCCCAGCACGACCACCCCGACGACGACCGGTGCGGCGATCCGAAGCCAGCCGTCGCTCCCGCCGGTGCGCACGCGCACCCTGCCCGTGGCGGTGGTGGATGCCGTCGCCATCAGCGGTTTTCCACTCCCCTGGCCGCGCCCGCGTCGAGCGACCCGGTGCCCTGGTGCAGGGCTTCGCGCACGGCGGTGACCATCTCGAAGAACGACGTGTCCTCGCGCAGATCGTCGGTGCGCGCGCCGGTGCGCTCCAGTCGCATGGGCACGATCTCCTGGATCCGGCCGGGTCGCGGCGACATCACGACGACACGGTCGGAGAGGAAAACCGCCTCGGGGATCGAATGGGTGACGAACACGACGGCGGCACCCGTCTCTCCGCAGATCCGCACGAGCTCGGTCTGCATCCGCTCCCGGGTCATCTCATCCAGAGCGCCGAAGGGCTCGTCCATGAGCAGCAGGCTCGGCCGCTCGGCGAGAGCGCGCGCGATCGCGACGCGCTGCTGCATCCCGCCCGAGAGCTGGTCGGGATACCGGTCGGCGAAATCGGTGAGGCCCACCATCTCGAGCAGCTCTGACACCCGGGCGCGCCGGCCCGAGGCATCCGTCCCGTGCAATTCGAGCGGCAGGGCGACGTTGGCCGACACCGTGCGCCACGGGAGCAGCCCGGCCTGCTGGAAGGCGATGCCGTAGTCCTGGTCCTTGCGCGCCCGCTCGGCGGTCTTGCCGAACACCCGGATGGCCCCGGCGGTCGGCGAGTCGAGGTCGGCGATGAGGCGCATCAGCGTGGACTTGCCGCATCCCGACGGCCCGATGAGCGATACGAACTCGCCGGCCGCCACCGTGAGGTCGACGCCGACCAGGGCCGGCACCTCGCCCGAGCGCGTCTGGAACGTCTTGTCGACGCCCGTGGCCTCGACCGCGGCGAGTCCCGCGATCGCGCCCGGATCCTCCGGTCCCTGAGCCGAATCCTCCGGTCCCTGAGCCTGTCGAACGGTCATGCGCCGACCTCCACTCGACGGTAATTCCTGAACAGCACACCGAGGAGGGCGACCGATCCGGCGGCGACGAGGCCCAGCAGGATCGCGCCGAAGATCGGCCCCCACGCCTTCGCCGGGTCGCCGGACGCCTGCCCCGCATACTGGATGAGGATGCGCCCGATGCCGCCCTGAAGTCCCGTCGAGACCTCAGCCACGACCGCTCCTACGACGGCGTTCGCCGCGCCGAGGCGCAGAGCCGGGATCAGGTACGGCACGGATGCCGGGAACCGGAGCTTCAGGAGCGTCGCCCAATAGCCGGCCGCATAGGTGCGCATCAGTTCCGTGTGAATGCGATCGGGGGATTGCAGGCCGCGGAGCGCGCCGATCGCGATGGGGAAGAAGGCGAGGTAGCTGGCGATCAGCGCGACGCTCATCCAGTCCTGCCACTCGAGGGCACCGATCTCGATGCGAGAGCCCCAGCTGCGGACGATCGGCGCGAAGGCGATGAGCGGCACCGTCTGGCTGAGCACGATCCACGGCAGCAGGCCCCACTCGGCGAGCCGCCAGCGCTGCATGATCAGGGCGAACCCGATGCCCACCACCACCCCGATGAGCCACCCGACAGCGGCGATGCCGAGCGTCACGACGGCGGCCAGCGCCACCTCGAGCCACAGCGGGTTCGCCGAGGGCGAGCGGGTCACCGGCTCGAGCAGCCGGGCGCCCATGTCCCAGACGTGCGGCATCGCGAGATCCGTCGTGCGGGGAAGCACCCGCATGTCGCCGACCAGCACGCCCTCCGCGGGACCGAGCGCCTTGTAGAGCTCCCAGAGCACGGCCACCAGCACGATGCCCGCGATCCCCCAGAGCCAGCGCGCCGCCTCACGCCCGCCGCGTCGGCGGCGGATGGACGGCGCGGGCGCCGCCTCCTCGAGCAGGGTGGATGTCGTCATGCCTTGGCCGTGAGGTGGTCGGAGAGCGCCGGGATCACGGTCTCGCCGTAGACGCGCAGCGTCTCCTCCTTGTTGTCGTGCTGGAGGTAGCCGGCGAACTGGTCCACCCCGAGCGCTTTGAGCTCCTGGAGCTTCTCGATGTGCTGCGCCGACGTGCCGAGCACGCAGAACCGGTCGATGATCTCGTCCGGGACGAAGTCGGTGTGCGTGTTGCCGGCGCGACCATGCTCGTTGTAGTCGTAGCCGTGCCGGCCCTCGATGTAGTCGGTGAGCGCCTGGGGCACCGCCCCGGACGCCCCGTACTTCGCGACGATGTCGGCGACGTGATTGCCGACCATGCCGCCGAACCAGCGGCACTGGTCGCGCATGTGCTGCCAGTCGTCGCCGATGTAGAACGGCGCAGCGACGCAGATCTTCACGCTCATCGGGTCGCGGCCGGCGGCCTCCGCGGCATCCCGCACGTGCTGGATCATCCACTTGGCGATGTCGACGTCGGCCAGCTGCAGGATGAAGCCGTCGCCCACCTCGCCCGCCAGCTTGAGCGCGAGAGGTCCGTACGCCGCGACCCAGACATCCAGCCGACTGCCGACCGACCACGGGAACCGCAGGGTCGCCCCGTTGTACTCGACCTCGCGCGAGTTGGCGAGTTCGCGGATGACGTGAATCGACTCGCGGAGCTCCTTGAGGGTCGTCGGCTTGCCGTTGGTCACGCGCACGGCGGAATCGCCCCGGCCGATGCCGCAGATGGTGCGGTTGCCGTACATCTCGTTGAGGGTGGCGAAGACGGATGCCGTGACCGTCCAGTCGCGCGTGGCCGGATTCGTCACGAACGGACCCACGGTGACCCGACGCGTCTCGGCCAGGATCTGGCTGTAGATGACGTACGGCTCCTGCCAGAGCAGGTGCGAGTCGAACGTCCAGACGTGCGAGAAGCCGTGCTGCTCGGCGAGCTTGGCGAGAGCGATGGTGCGCGACGCCGGCGGATTCGTCTGGAGAACTGCTCCGAACTGCATGGCTAGACCCCCCGGTCGTTGAGCGAGCGAAGCGAGACGAAACGCGGCGACAGCACGTTCACACCAGATACTGCGACAGGCCGCGGCGGAGGTACTGCCCGTGCCCGGCCGCACCGTGGTACTGGCCGCTGTCGACGATCACGCGCCCCCGCGAGATCACCGTGTCGACGTGCCCGTCGATCTCGTAGCCCTCCCACGCCGAGTAGTCCATGTTCATGTGGTGGGTCTTCCCATATCCGATCGAGGTGTGCCCGTTCGGGTCGTAGATCACGATGTCGGCATCCGCGCCGGGGGCGATGACGCCCTTCTTGCCGTACAGGCCGAACATGCGGGCCGGGGTCGTGCTGGTCAGCTCGACCCAGCGCTCCAGTGTCAGCTCGCCCGTGACGACGCCCTGATACATGAGGTCCATGCGGTGCTCGACCGAGCCGATGCCGTTCGGGATCTTGCGGAAGTCGCCGAGGCCGAGCTCCTTCTGATCCTTCATGCAGAACGGGCAGTGGTCGGTGGAGACCATCTGCAGGTCATTGGTGCGCAGCGCCTGCCACATCGAGTGCTGATGCCCCTCGGCGCGGGAGCGCAGCGGGGTGGAGCACACCCACTTCGCACCCTCGAACCGACCGAACTGCTCGCTCGATGCCCCGAGCTGATCCTCGAGGGAGAGGTACAGGTACTGCGGGCATGTCTCGCCGAAGACGTTCTGACCGCGGTCGCGGGCCGTGGCGATCTGCTCGACGGCCTGCTTCGCGCTGACGTGCACGACGTACAGCGGCGCGCCGGTGAGATTCGCGAGCATGATCGAGCGGTGCGTCGCCTCCTCCTCCATCTGCCACGCACGGGCGATGCCGTGGAAGTAGGGGTCGGTCTTGCCCTCGGCGACGAGCTGCTCCGCCAGCACGTCGATGACGGGCCCGTTCTCGGCGTGCATCATCGTGAGGAGCCCGGTGTCGCGGCTGACCTGCATGGCCTTCAGCACCTGGGCGTCGTCGGAGTAGAAGACGCCTGGGTAGGCCATGAACAGCTTGAAACTCGTGATGCCCTCGTCGATCAGGCCGGGCATCGCCGCCAGCGCGTCGTCATCGACCCCGCCGATGATCTGGTGGAAGCCGTAGTCGATCGCGCAATTGCCGGCGGCCTTCGCATGCCACGCGGCGAGACCGTCCTCGATCCGCTCGCCGTAGCGCTGCACCGCGAAGTCGATGATCGACGTCGTCCCGCCCCACGCGGCCGCCCGGGTGCCGGTCTCGAAGGTGTCGGACGCGGCGGTGCCTCCGAAGGGAAGCTCCATGTGGGTATGCGCGTCGATCCCCCCGGGGATGACGTACTTTCCCGTGGCGTCCAGAACGGCGTCGACGGATGCGGTCAGGTCGGTCCCGAGCAGCTGCGATCCGGGTGCGAGCACGGCGACGATGCGCTCGCCGTCGATGAGCACATCGGCCTGCACCCGCCCGGTCGCGCTGACGACCGTCCCGCCGGTGAGAAGTGTCGTTGTCATGCCATCCCCCGTGCCTACGGCTTCGCGATCGAGTTGTACGAGTCGGGTCTGCGGTCGCGATAGAACTGCCAGTCGTCGCGCATCTCCCGCACCATGTCCATGTCCAGGTCTCGGATGAGCACTTCCTCTTCGGAGCCCGACCCGCGCTCCCCGACGAAATTGCCACGGGGGTCGATGACCTGGCTGGTGCCGTAGAAGTCGACGGCCAGCTCGCCGTATTCGTTGTCTTCGCGCCCCACGCGGTTGGGCTGAAGCACGAAGTAGCCGTTGGCGACGGCGGCGGCAGGGCCCTCGACCTCCCACAGCCGGTTGGACAGGCCAGGCTTGGTGGCGTTGGGGTTGAAGACGACGTGCGCGCCGTTCAGGCCGAGCTCTCGCCATCCTTCAGGGAAGTGCCGGTCGTAGCAGATGTACATGCCGACCTTGCCCACGGAGGTGTCGAACACGGGGTATCCGAGGTTGCCGGGCCGGAAGTAGAACTTCTCGTAGAAGCGGTCGAGGTGCGGCAGGTGGTGCTTGCGGTATTTGCCGAGGATCGTGCCGTCTGCCTCGACGATCACGGCGGTGTTGTAGTAGACGCCGGTGATGTCCTCCTCGTAGATCGGGAGGATCATGACCATCTCGAGCTCCTTTGCGAGGGCCGCGAAACGCTGCACGATCGGGCCGTCGGCCGGCTCAGCGTAGCGGTAGTACTTCTTGTCTTCGGTGATGCCGAAGTAGGGCCCGTAGAAGAGCTCCTGGAAGCAGATGATCTGGGCACCCTGCTCCTTCGCCTGGCGCGCGAAGCCCTCGTGCTTCGCGATCATGGACTCCTTGTCGCCGGTCCATGTCGTCTGGGTGATGGCGGCTCGTACCGTGGCCATTCCCCGCTCCCGTCTGTCGTCGCTCCGGTTTTGTTATCGTGATGCGTGAACATTTCGTTTGTGTTTCCCCGCTTTTGCGATTGTTCATCACCTTCGGGTCCCAGCGAAAGGTCTGGCGTCGATGGATTTTCCTCTCGAGTTCCCGGATCGATCGCCGGGGGGCATCGCCGCGACCATCGCCCGGGGCGTATCGGCCGGTGATCTCGCACCCGGCGACCGCCTGCCGACCGTCCGCACGCTCGCGGCCGCCATCGGGGTGAGCCCGGCGACGATCAGCGCCGCGTGGCAGGCGCTGGGCCGCGCCGGCCTCATCGAATCGCGCGGGCGCGCCGGGTCGTTCGTGCGAGAACGCCGGAGGGACTGGCTCACCCCGCGGATGCGAGGACTGGCGGGCTACGGCGAACCCCTCAAGCTGGACCTCTCCCGGGGCACCCCTGATCCGGCGCTGCTGCCGCCGCTCGGGCCCGCGCTCGGGCGCGTGTCGATGCGGGCCGAGACCGGAAGCTATCAGGAGCTGCCGGTCATGCCGGAGCTCGCACGCGTGCTCGCCGAGAGCTGGCCGACCACGGCGCAGTCGATCACCGTGGTCGACGGAGCCCTGGACGGCATCAGCCGCACCCTCGAAGAACTCCTGAGCTTCGGCGACCGGGTCGCCATCGAGAGCCCCGGCTTCCCGCCCTTCTACGACCTACTCGACGCACTCGGAGCGGATGCGGTGCCCATGGCCGTCGACGAGTGCGGCGTGACTCCCGCCGCACTGTCGAGCGCGCTCGGTCGCCGCGTGCGTGCGGTTCTCCTCCAGCCGCGAGCCCACAATCCGACCGGCGCGTCGATGACCGAGGAGCGCGCCCGGGAGCTGGCGCAGATCCTCGAGACGCACCGAGACGCCGCGGACGTCGTGGTGGTCGAGGACGATCACTCCGGCTTGATCTCGCTGGCTCCGGACGTCTCGATCGGCCGCTGGCTGCCCTACCGCGTCGTCCACGTCCGGAGCTTCTCGAAGTCACACGGTCCCGATCTGCGGATCGCGGCACTGGGCGGTCCATCGGCGGTGATCGACCGGATCGTGGCCCGGCGGATGCTCGGCCCTGGGTGGACCTCGCGCATGCTGCAGCGCATCCTCTACGACCTGCTGACGGATGCCGCGGCCACCGCTCAGGTCGAACTGGCGCGCGCCACGTACGCCGCACGCCAGAGGGCACTGGTCATGGCGCTCGCCGAAGAGGGAATCGCGCTCGCCCTTCCCGATGGCATCAACCTGTGGCTGCCGGTGGTCAGCGAGCGGGCCGCCATCGTGCAGCTCGCGGCGGCCGAGATCCGGGTCGCCTCGGGATCGCCCTTCATGGTCGGCGGCGGCCCCGAGGGCGCACCCGAGTTCGTGCGCGTCACGGTCGGCGGGCTGAACGGCGACGTCGCCCCTCTCGCCCGGGCCCTGGCATCGGCCGCCGCGCACACCGCTGTGCCGGTGTTCGCTCTAGGAGGCCGCTGACCGTGCGCAAGCGCTTACTGCCCGAATCGACACCTGCGCCGCGCGGGCAATAGTCTCACAGGATGGACAGCACACTGGCGTGTCTTGCGGCCTGGATGCCGAGGCAGCGCTGGTATGCCGCCAAGGGCCGAACACCCACCCTCCGTTTCGTCGCATCCTGGGATCTTCCCCTCGACCCTGGTGCCGATGACGACAGCGACGCCCACGTCCGCACGTACCTCGTCACAGACGAGGGCTCCCTCCCGCCCGTGACGTATCAGGTGCCCGTCGTGGCGCGGGCCACATCATCCGTCGATGCCGCCGCCGCCCACGTGATCGGCAACCCCGAACCCGGCACGACCCTCATCGACGGTCCGTTCGACCCCGCCTACGCAGGAGCGCTGCTGCGGATGGCCGCGCACGGCGGCGAGGGGCGCGGGTCCCGCACGCTCGCCCGCGGCGTTCCCTCGCCGGCGGCTCCGCCGACCGCGCGGCACGCCGAATCGGCCGTGGTCACCGGCGAGCAGTCCAACACGAGCATCGTCTACCGACCCGAGAACGCCGCCCACGTGCCGGTGATCTGCAAGGTCTTCCGCCAGGTGCACCCCGGCCTCAACCCCGACATCGAGCTGCAGACCGCGCTCGCCGCTGCCGGTTCCTCTCGGGTGCCCCGTGCCATCGGCTCGATCGAGGGCCAGTGGCCCGATCCCAGCGACCCCCGCAACACGACGAGCGGATCGCTCGCGTTCGCCCAGGAGTTCCTGCCGGGGGTCGAGGACGCGTGGCGCGTGGCACTGCGCGCCGCGGCATCCGGGGAGGACTTCTCCGACCGCGCGTACGCGCTCGGCGTCGCAACCGCCGAAGTCCACGTGTCGCTCTCCGCCCTCTTCCCGTCGAACGAGACGACGCCCGCCGACCGAGACGCCACCCGCCGTACGTGGCGGCGGAGGCTGTCGACGGCCATCGCCGAAGTGCCCCCGCTGGCGGCGAGCGAAGACGCGATCGAGGCCGTCTACGGGCGTGCCGCCGAGGAGCGGTGGCCGGCGCTGCAGCGCATCCACGGCGACTACCACCTGGGTCAGGTCATCCTCGTCCCCGGCCGGGGGTGGGTGCTGCTCGACTTCGAGGGCGAGCCCATGCGACCGATGGCCGAGCGCGTGCGACCCGACCTGGCACTCCGTGATGTCGCCGGCATGCTGCGCTCGTTCGACTACGTCGCCGGCTCCATCCGGCTCGACCAGCCGGACCGCTCCAGGGAGTCTGTCCGCGAGTGGGCGCTCACGGCGCGGCGTGCCTTCCTGCGGGGTTATGCGGCGGCGTCGGGCGCGGAACTCGACGCGACGCGGCACCTGCTCGACGCTCTCGAGCTCGACAAGGCGGTGTACGAGGCGATCTACGAGTCGCGCAATCGCCCGACGTGGGTCCCCATCCCGCTGCTCGCGATCTCGCGGCTCATCGCCCGGGACTGAGCCCGGGTTCGGAGTCGTCGAACTCGGCCTCCTCCGGTTCCGGATCGTTCTCCTGCTCGTCGTGGTCGAGCGCGCGGTCGTGCCACACGTCCCACTCCCCCATGAGCCGCTCGATCGCGGCGTGGAACTTCGCCGTCGCGGCACCGGGTGACGTGTCGCCGAAATAGTGCGTCACCCAGTGGGTGAGCCGCGCGGTGGCCGCTTCATCGCCCAGCACGCGGGTTACCTCGCCCACGACCGCGGGGGCGGATGCGGCATCCAGCCACTCGCACGCCTGCAGATAACCGTAGGTGTCGACGGCCGCCTCGGGGTCGATGGGGCGCGTCACGAGCAGTGGCTTGCCGGCAGCCAGCCGGTCGTAGACCATCGCGGAGATGTCGACCACCGCGACATCCGCCGCGGCGAGCTGCCACCCCAGTTCCGGGCCGTCGTCGAACACGTGATGCGCCGCCGGATCGGCGGAATTGGAGGTCGCGAGCGCGGCGATGATGCGCTGGTTGGCGGCGCCGTACTCGCGGTTCACCACTCCGCTGCGCGGATGCGGGCGGTAGATGACGCGGTGCGTGCCGGTGGCGAGCAGCGCCCGCACGAGGGCCTCCCCGTGGCTGAGGATCGACCCGTAGTGCGCCGACGGCCTGTCGCCCTCCCATGTCGGGGCGTAGAGCACCACCGTTCGTTCGTCGGGCGTGTAGGGCAGGGCCCCGGAGTAGTGGTCCGCCTGCGGGCGGCCGATCTCGATCGTGCGGCGGTCGATGTCGTACTCCCACAGCACCCGGCCGAGGCGCTCTCTCGCCGCCTGACCGGCGACGAAGGCGTAGTCATACGCCTTGTACTGGTTCGTCGTCATGTACATCTTGTCGGACTCGCCGTGGTTGATGAACACGTGCCAGCGGCGACCGTATCGGAACATCTGGAAGTTTCGCGTGTTCTGGTTGACGTAGAGCACGACCCGGATGTCCTGGTCGGCGATGAACGCCTCGACATCCCGCACCGTCGGCACGAAGGCGACGGGCGGTGCATCCTCGGCCAGCAGCGCCCGTGCTCCGGTCGCGACGCGAGAGAGCACTACCACGGGCCAGGTCTTCGACAGTTCGGCGAGCGGCTTGTACCACTGCCTCATCTGGTACATGTTCACCGCGCCGTCGGCGAAGTACACGGCGACGCGATAGTGGTGGAGCGGATGCGGCGGCAGCACGTCGAGGGTGTGCCGCACGCTCTGCACCGCGCGGCGGGACGCCATGGCCCTGCGCACCAGCGCGATCGCCTTCTGCGCGTCCGAGACCCATCCCACGCGCTTCAGCTTAGGTGCGTGACATGATCGACGAGTGAATGTCGACGACCCGAGGCGCAAAGACGCGCCTCCGGTCGCCGATGGTGCGGGTGTGTCGTTCGTGATGCCCGTGCTCAATGAGCGGCGCTATCTGGAGCGCGCCGTGGAGACCACGCTCGCCCAGCAGGTGGACGGTCCTACTGAACTGGTGCTGGCGCTCGGACCGTCGACCGACGGCACCACCGAGCTGGCGGAGCGACTTCGCGCGGCGGATCCGCGCATCACCCTCGTCGACAACCCCGAGGCGGACATCCCGATCGGTCTGAACATCGCCATCCGCGCGAGCACGCTGCCCACGGTGGTGCGGGTCGACGCGCACTCCGAACTGGCAGCGGACTACACACAGCGCGCCCTCGACACGCTGTCCCGTACGCGAGCCGCCAACGTCGGAGGCGTGATGAGGGCAGACGGGCGGACGCCGTTCCAGCGCGCGGTCGCCCGGGCATACAACTCCCCCATCGGGCTCGGCGGCGGCGCATATCACGGTGGCACACACGAGGGCGAGGCCGAGTCGGCCTACCTGGGCGTGATGCGCCGCTCCGTGCTGAACGAGGTGGGGCTTTTCGACGAGACGATCCGCCGAGGCGAGGACTGGGAGCTCAACCTCCGCATCCGTGCCGCCGGATACCGGGTCTGGTTCGACCCGACGCTGGCCGTGACGTACTGGCCCCGCGAGAGCTGGGTGCGCCTCGCCCGTCAGTTCCACGCGACGGGAACCTGGCGCGGTGAGCTGGTGCGCCGATACGGCCGGCGCAACTCCGTCCGCTTCTTCGCGCCGCCGGCGCTCGTGCTGGATCTCGTTCTGAGCCTCGTCGTGGGGGTCCTGCAGCTGACGGGGGTGCTGACCGGGTGGTGGGCGTTGGCGGCATCCGTCGTCTACCTGCCCGTGCTCGCGTACGCGCTGCTCATCGTTGCCGTCTCGCTGGGTCGCGGCGGGGGCCGCGGCTGGCGCGACAAGCTGTGGACGCTCGCCGTGCTGCCGACGATCCACCTGACGTGGGGCGTCGGCTTCCTGGGAGGCCTGCTGCGCGGCGCGCACGACACCGTCGACACCAGCCGCCTCGGCGACCGCAACACGCCGCTGCCGTAGAACCCGACAACGTGAGCATGCTCAGAGCCAGCGGCGCACGCGGGCCCGGTACGCACGGTACTCGGCGCGGAACTTTCCCTCCAGATAGCGCTCCTCGGGGAGGATCGCTCCCCACAACAAGGCGAACACCCCCACCGGCAACAGCACCGCCGCCCAGAAGGACGGCCAGAACAGGGCCAGAGCCAGATCCAGCGCGATCAAGCCGAGATAGAGCGGATTGCGGCACCTCTTGCCCTCCTCCGGCACGGGCCCGATACTCATCGCATGGCAGCGGAGCTCGAGGACTGGGCGCGGACCTTCGACGAGGTGTTCTCGACACCCGCGTCGACCGTCGCCGACGAGGTCTGGGCGGACGTGTATGGCGACGAGTACCCCGCCGGCCTGGAGATCTACTCATTCACGTCACGATCAGAACTGCGTCTGATCGCCGAGTGGCTCGCAATCCCCCGGGTGGGAGGCGCGCTCGTGGACATCGGATGCGGACGTGGCGGTCCCGGCCTCTGGGTGGCGGGCGCGACCGGGGCCCGCCTCACCGCAATCGACATCGCGGCTTCGGCGCTGGAATCCGCGCGCGCCCAGGCAGTCCGGCTTGGGCTCGCCGATCGTGCGGGATTCCAGCTCGGATCGTTCGAGGCCACCGGCCTCCCCGACGGCTTCGCCGACGCGATCATGAGCGTAGACGCCCTTCTCTTCACCCCCCACAAGGAGGCCGCCCTGCGTGAACTCGCCCGTATCGCACGCCCGGGCGCGCGGCTGGTCGTCACGACCTGGGATTTCGACGGTCAGCCCTCGAATCGCCCGCCGCAGGTGTCAGACCACCGCGACATCGCCCACGATGCCGGCTTCGACGTGATCGCGTACAACGACACCCCTCATTGGCGCGAGTATCAGCGCGCGATCACCGCGCGGCTGCTGCAGCGAACCTCGGACCTCGCTGCCGAGTCCGGCGAGTCACCCGAGCAGGTGCGCGAGGGCATCCTCGAGATGGAGGCGACTATGGCGTTGCAGCGGCGACGTGTGCTCATGGTGGCGCAGCGGGCTGACGGTCAGGTAGGGACGCAGCATCTTCACCATTGACAGTGAATGCAGCGCCCCGGCTAGCCTTGCGACGCGTTCGGGTCAGCGCCGTCCTGATACACGTAGACGTTGATGTGGTCGCCCCTGAGCACCAAGCGGGTGAGACTGCCGCTCCCCATGATGTCCGCAATGGTGTCGGCGCCTTTGAGGGAGCACCCTTCGGCGGCGCGCCCCCCGTCGCTGATCGGCTGGCCGAAGGCGGCCATGAGCACGCAGGTCATGCCGAAGCGAGACTCCCCGCTCCAGACGCTGAGGCTCCCGACGGGGCTCTCGAAGTCCTCATAGCGCTTCAGCCCATCGGGACTGATTCCCAGAACATCGAGTTTGCCTCCCGGATCCTTCGGCTGATCGGCAGAGACACCGTCCGACCGCAGTGCGAGCACGCGATCTGGTGCGGGCACGTACGACCCACGTCCCTGCCCAGCGGGGACGCGCGGCGTCTCGGCGGTCGCCGTCTCGGCCGGGATGGGAGCGGACTGATCAGCAAGCAGCTGCCAGATCCCCGCGGTGAGGGTCACGTTGAGGACGAGGGCCGCGATGGCGGCGCCGACGATCAACGAGCGGCTGCGCCGCCACCACGACACCGCGGGGACTCGGTTGATCCCGTCGGAATCGGCGGTCGACCCCTTTGCGTCGTCTTGCGCGATGAACGACGTTGCAGCACGCTCCTGCTCGGCGAACGCCCCGCCGACAGCCTGATGGACCGACGTCGAAGCAGAACGCCACCCTTCAACAGTCTCAACGACCGGCACGCGTTCCGGGATCGGAGCCTGCACCCCTGTGCCGGCATCGCCGACACGAGTCGGCTGTCGGCGTTGAGCGGCCTCCAGCTCGGACAGGCGAGCCTGAGCCGCGGCATCGCCGGCGATGTCGGCCTCCGGTCCGTAGGCGCGTCGTCGCAGGCGCTCCAACTCGTCCGCTTGTTCGGACACGACCGACCCCCGCGGGGCATCCATGTTCTCATTGTCCTCCCGCCCGCTGAACGGGGCCAGGGGTGCGCCGCCGACGGGTGGCACGGATGCCCGGCTGCCGCGGCGATGTGCACCTCAGCGTGTGAGGAACGCGAGCTCTGTCTCCCAGCGGGTCTTGCGGGGCTCGGTGCGAGGGTCCGTCACGTAGATCTCGAATCGCCCGGCCCAGCGGGCACCGGCTTCCGCTTCCTCTACGTCGAACGGGATGAGCTCCGCTCCGGCCCACTCGAAGAGGAGTCGGTGGGCTCGCAGCGAGTGATTGATGTAACGCAGCAGCGCGTAGGTGCCGCTCGGCGCCGCGCCACGCTGCACCCTCTCGTCGCCGTGCGCGGTGGCGAAGGCGCCCACCTCGATGTCCATATCGCCAGCCATGTCGACGGTGTGCAGCCGCATGTAGAACGAGCCACGCGTGCTCCCTTCGACAGCAGCCGCCTCGACGGTACATCACGCACTGCACGCACCGTCCGCCCTCGGGCGTCCTTCGAAGCGCAGTGAACCCGCAGTGTCGGTCTGCGTGCGCCTCAGCATCATGTGTCCCGGGGAGAAGGAGTGGCGCCGAGGAATCCTCCACTCCCGATAACGTCGGGCTATGAGCGACGTACTCCCACTGAGCCCCGACGAGCTGTTGACGACTACCCGCTCGGTGCGGCGACGGCTCGACCTCGAACGACCCGTCCCGGTCGACGTCATCCGAGAAGCGCTCGAGGTCGCACTCCAGGCGCCGACAGGCAGCAACGCCCAGACGTGGCACTGGATCGTCGTCACCGACGCAGAGAAGCGCCAGGCTATCGCCGAACTGTACGCGCGATCATTCGCCCGTTATCGCGCATCCGGTGCCCGCACGTACGCCGACCCGACCCGTCAGGCGGTGCAGCAGCGGGTTTCATCGAGCGCCGACTACCTCGCCGAGCACATGGGGGATGTCCCGGTCCTGGTGATCGGCGCCATCTTCACCGGCGCCGAGGACTTCGAGGCCGGAAGCCAGGCCGGTCTGTGGGGGTCACTTCTCCCGGCCGCCTGGAGTCTGCAGCTCGCGTTGCGGGCACGGGGCCTCGGCAGCGCCTGGACGACCCTGCATCTCGCGTACGAGCGCGAGATCGCAGAGCTCCTCGGCATCCCCCCGACGGTGCACCAAGGCGTGCTGCTGCCCGTCGCGTACACCGTGGGAACGGACTTCCGACCTGCACATCGTGCGCCGCTCGAGGAGGTTCTGCACATCGACGTCTGGTGAGGGTCAGCGCGGGATCGCCGCTCGCCTGGATGTCGGGCGGGTGAAGAGCTCGCGGTGTCTCGCGCAGGGAAGGTGGATGGGCTAACCCATGCGGCGGCGAATCCGGATCGGACCGCGGGCAGTCGCCAGGTCGACGACTGCACCTCGCTGAGTGATATCGACCTTCTCAGCTGCCACCAGACGACCGGCTGCTGCCCGCGCATCGTCCATATGCTCGCGCCACTTCTCTCCACCGACAACGCGCGCGGCGTCGGACGGACAGATGGTCGACGTGAGGGCGCGTTGAGCCAGCAGTTCCATGATCGCTTCTTCGAAACGCGCGCCGGTGGGGGAACGCTCGCCACCACCGTCGCCGCTCACATACCAACTATGCACCCACGTGACTCGACCGGCGCGGGCGCCGGGATGACCACGCCGCGACCACGCGGGAGGCGAGACGCCTTCCGCCCCGACTCGATGACATCAGCGGGACTTTCGTGCGCGGATCGCGCCGTACGCGCGCATCAGCTGGGGGACGACGAGGTACACCGCAAGGGGTACGACGATGAGGGTGAGCACGAACGCCCGGGCGACCGGGTGCCAGTCGACGGAGACCGGTCCGATGAGCAGCATGCCGATCGCGACGAGCGGGAAGATCGCCAGCCACGTGATGACCGCGCGGACATGCACTGACGGCGGGTTCGGCGCCGACGGCGCGACGACCGGAGCGGCAGGGGCGTCTGGCAGGCCGGTGGTCGCGGATGTAGCCATCGGGGCTCCCTCTGGGTTCGGCTGGTAGACAACTGCAACGGGGCAGCCGAGGCCGGCATTCCCGTTGGTCGTTGGTCGGTCAGCGAGATGGTGCTCCGCACCGCGCCTGACTCAGCCCTCGATGAAGTGCTGGTCGAGCAGCCTCGACACGACGCGCTCGGCCGCATGGCCGTCATCGCGGGCGTTGAACTTGCGGCGCCACGCGGCGTACGCCTCGGCGTACGATGCCGCGTCGTCGGCACGGATGGCCGTCACCAGCTCGACCTGCGTGCGGATGACGGGGCCCGGTGCGTGCGCCGCGAGATCGAAGTAGAACCCCCGCAGCTCGCCGCGATAGTGCTCCATGTCGGGCACCAGGAAGTACATCGGCTTCCCCGTCACGGAGAAATCGAACATCACCGACGAGTAGTCGGTGATCAGCGCATCGGCGACCAGCAGCAGCTGCGAGGTGTCGGGGTAGCCCGTGACGTCGATCACGCGCGGTCCGGCCGTGTCGCGGCCCGGCTGCAGGGTGCGGGAGTGCCCCCGCACGAGCACGACCGCGTCCGTCTCGGCGGCGAGGGCAGCGGGGTCGACGAAGTCGACGATCTCGGAGCGGTCATCGCGCCAGGTCGGGGCGTACAGCAGCACCCTCTCGTCCTCGCCGATACCCAGTGCGGCCCTGGTCGCGGTGGCATCACCGGCGCTGAGCACGTCGTTGCGCGGGTAGCCCTCCACCCAGATCGGTCGGGTGAGGAACGCATACGCCTTGCGCAGGATGCCGGCCGCATAGGGGTTCTGCGCGAGCAGCACGTCCCACCGCCGCGACTCCTTGACGACCGCCGCGGCACGGCGCGGGTCGAAGCCCGGACGATGCAGGGCCAGCCGCTTGAGCGGTGTCCCGTGCCAGGTCTGCAGCACCCGCTGCCCCGGGCGGCGCGAGTAGCGCCGGCGCAGCCAGTCGTTCACCACGATCAAACGGGAGGCACCGCGGGCACGCCACCATTCCGGGCTGCCCTCGACGACGGCGAGAGCGCCGTCCGGCACCTGCACGGAGTAGTCCACGACGCTCCAGTAACGCGTCAGCGACGGCGATCGAACGGCGAGCTCGCGATCGATCGCCAGGGGGTTGCAGCTCGCGTTGCGCCCGTAGAAGCTCTCGAAGAAGACCGCGTTCTCCAGGGTGCCGCCGGCACGCGCGGCGTAGCGCCGCTCGAGGGCGTCCTGGCCCTCGCCCGAATCGTAGGCGGGGTCGATCGGCGGACCGATCCGCACGGTGTGCCCCTCGAGGCTCGCCCGGAGGGTGCCCAGCATGGCGAGCGGAACAGGATGCGAGGGCTCCGCCCGGTCGATGCGCAGCTCGTAGTCCCCGGTCGGCAGGGGAAGCACCGGGCCGCCCAAGCGCGCCGCCTCGAGAGGGATCGTGGCGGTCCAACCCGCGTCATCGCCCTCCACCACGCCGGTCGAGCGCGCGCGTCCGCCCACCAGCTCGGCGCTGCTCGGCGCTGGTCCGTTCCCCTCGACGATCAAGGCGGGCGTGCCGTCCATCGTGAAGCGGGCGGAGGTCATGGGGCTCCCTTCGGAGCGCCGGCGGCTGCGCCGGCGCGAGAAATGATGGCACGGTACACCCGCGCCGTGTTGCGGCCGTCGCGATGCGCGTGCACGCGCCCGCTGAGGGCTCGCGACCGTTCGACCCGTTCTGCGTGAACCGTCTCGTCGCCGAGGATCGCCTCCAGCTGCGCGGCCGCGGCCCTCCAGGTCGTGGCGTAGTCGTCGCCGGCGACGTCCGAATACCTTCCGTAGAAGCCGCGGCGCTGCGCGTAGGCCTCCACGTCGGGCGCCAGGTAAACGGCCGGCACGGGCACGAGCGCGCAGTCGAATGCGAGGGACGAGTAATCGGTGACCAGCACCGCGAACGCGGGCAGGGCGGGCGTGATGTCGGCGAGGATGCCGCTTCCCAGGGTTCGGACCCGATCGGTGTCGAACGGCGGCCGGTACTCCCCCGCGCCGAGCGGATGGGAGCGCACCACGAGCACGGCGTTCCGGTGCTCCAGCACATCGACGAGCGCCCGCCACTCCTCGGCATCCGGGATCGCCGGATCCGGATCGCCGTCGCGCCACGTCGGCGCGTAGAGCACCATCCGGCTGTCCGCCGGAAGCTCGCCGAGCAGCCCGGACACGAGCTCCGTCGCCGCGGCGCGGCGCCCTTGCCCGGTGCCGACCGAGAGCACGTCGACCCGTGGCTCGCCGGTCACCGGCACGCGATCCTCCGGCAGCGAGAACGCCGACTCGAACCGGCCTCGCGCGAGGTGCGAGGCCGCGGGCAGCACGCCGATGCGCCGGGTCGCGCCACGGTACATGGCGCCAAGCGCCGCCCGCACCACCACCGACGACGGCAGGATGCCGCTGCGGAGCGTCTCCGGCGAGTCCAGCCCGATGCGCTTCAGGGGGATGCCGTGCCAGAGCTGCACCAGGAATGCGCCGGACACGGCGTAGCGGTTGACGTCGCCGAAGCCGTGCGTCACCACCACGATGCCCGCACGGGCGGTGAGCCAGAAGCCCCGCACGGAGTGCTTCGGTGCGGTCGGTATGCCCCGTGCCGCGGCATCCGCCGCCTCTCGGGGAGATCCCGTCAGCCAGATCGCGTCGTGTCGCTCGCGGCGTACGACATCCCACAGAGCGAGCGCTCCGTCTCCGATGCCGGCCCCACACCCGATCACCCAGGCGCCGTCGCGGCGCGGGATCAGCAGGGTGGCGATGCGGCCGAGCAGGTACAGCGGGATGCGGACGAGCTTCTGCGCGTTGCCCGCGCCGAACGAGAAGGACGCCACCCCGCGAGCCTATCGCGGGGTGGCGTCCTTGATTCTGGACTGCTGCGCCTGGGCTACTCTCCGAGCGTCCCGAGCGTCACATCGACGGTGACCGACTCGCCGTCGCGCACGTAGGTGAGCGACGCGTCACTGCCGGCGGCCGCTGCGCGCACCTGCGCCGTGAGGTCGACCTGGTCGGTGATCGGCACACCGTTGAACTCGGTGACGACGTCGCCCTCGCGCAACCCGGCGCTCGCGGCGGCACCGCCCTCGCTGACGGCGGCGATGTAGGCACCCGCGATCGTCGAGCCCTCGATCGAGCTGGCGGCGCTCACGTTGGCGCCGAGGAGGCCGTGGGTCGCGACGCCGTTCTCGATGATCTCGTCGGTCACGCGCTGCACGACGTTCGAGGGGATCGAGAAGCCGACGCCGATCGAGCCGGACTGGCCGGACGAGGAGCCGGCGCTGGCGATCGCCACGTTGATGCCGATGAGCCTGCCCTCGCCGTCGACGAGCGCGCCACCCGAGTTGCCCGGGTTGATGGCCGCGTCCGTCTGGATCACGGAGATCGAGATCGTCTCCGACGGGGTCTGCGACTGCTGCTGCCCGGGAATGTCGAAGGTGAACGGTCCACCCTCCCCGGGCGCCGGGGCCTCTTCGCTCTGGTCGGACTCGTCACCGGTGTCGGGCACCGCGGCGGAGGCGATCTCGATGCTGCGGTTCAGCGCGCTGACGATTCCGGTGGTGACGGTGTTCGCAAGGCCCAGGGGCGCGCCGACCGCCACCGTGCTCGAACCGACGTTGAGGTCGGACGAGTCGGCGAACTCGATGGGTGTGAGGCCCTCGGCATCCGCGAGCTTGATGACGGCCAGGTCGTAGACCGGGTCCAGTCCGACCACCTCTGCGTCGTAGAGGTGTCCGTCTGACGTGGTGACCCGGATGGCGGGGTCCGCGGTGGCGCCGTCCAGGGTCACGACGTGCGTGTTGGTGACGACATAGCCGTCCGAGGTGAGGATGACACCCGAGCCGCTGCCACCGGCGGAACCGGAGGAGACCTCGATCGTCACGACGCTCGGCAGCGTCTTCGTCGCGATCGCGGTGGTCGCGTTGACGTCGTCGGGGTTGTTGACGGTCACGGCCGAGGGCGCCGCCGCGGGGCTCTGCGTCTGACCCGGGAACAGCGAGTTGCCGGCGGCCGCTCCGCCGAGTCCTGCCGCACCGCCGACGAGGGCCGCAGCGACGATGAGCCCGACGACCTTGCCGGCACCCTTGTTCTTCTTGGTGTCCGTCGCGGCGCCGGCGGGAGCGCTCGGCGCCCACGCGTAGGACTGCTGGGGAGCGGTGACGCCGAAGGACTGCCCGGTGGGCTGGCCGGCGTATGCGCGGTCGTCACCGGTGCCGGCGGACGACCCGAGGGGCTGAGTGGGTGCCGTCTGCTGCGGCGCGGTCCACGGCTGGGCGGAGGGCAACGGCGGCGCGGGGCGGTAGGTGGGAGCGGCGGGGGCGCCCGATGCAGCGGGAGCCGGCGCGGGCGCAGACGGCTGCGACGGCGACTCGACGCCCTGGCGGGCCTGGGGGGTCTCGGCGGGGATGTCGCCGTTGTTCTCGGTCATGAGTGCTCCTTCTGACAAGCTCCCTCCAGAGTGCCCGGGGTATCTGTGCGTTTCATATGCCGCGGATGGGATTCGCCTATGCGAGTACCCTGGGCGGGATGCGAAACATTCCGGGCCCCTGGAAGCGCACGGCCGCCGGTGCCGGGCTGCTGTCGGCGGAAGGGGTCGTCGCGCCGACGATCTTCGCAGAGATGAGCGCCCTGGCGGCCCGCACGGGTGCGATCAACCTGGGCCAGGGCTTCCCCGATGAGGATGGGCCCGCGCAGGTGCTCGAGGCCGCCCGCGATGCGATCGCACACGGAGTGAACCAGTATCCACCCGGGCGCGGGATCCAGGATCTCCGGCAGGCGATCGCCGAGCATCAGCAGCGGTTCTACAGCCTCCACCTCGATCCGGATCGAGACGTCATCGTCACCGCGGGAGCGACCGAGGCGATCGCCGCGACCCTGCTCGCGCTGCTCGACGGTCCCGAGGACGAGGTCGTGGTCTTCGAGCCGTACTACGACGAGTACGCGGCGTGCGTCGCGCTGGCGGGCGCGACCATGCGCACGGTGCCGCTGCGCTGGCCGGACTTCCAGCCCGACCTCGAACGGCTGGCGGATGCCGTCACCGACCGCACCCGCATCATCCTGGTCAACGACCCTCATAATCCGACGGGCGCGGTCTTCTCGCGGGAGGTCCTCGACGAGGTGGTGCGCCTCGCGCACCTGCACGACGCGATCATCGTGACCGACGAGGTCTACGAGCACCTCACGTTCGGCGTTCCCCACGTTCCGATCTCCACGTTGCCCAGCGCGTGGGAGCGCACGCTGACGATCTCATCGGGCGGCAAGACGTTCTCGACAACCGGGTGGAAGATCGGCTGGGTCTCCGGGCCTGCCGAACTGGTCGACGCCGTGCTGACCGTCAAGCAGTTCCTCACGTACGTCAACGGGGCTCCGTTCCAGCCGGCCATCGCGACGGGACTGCGCCTCGGTCGCGACTTCTTCGACGGGATCGCCGAGACGCTCCGACACAAGCGCGACGTGCTGGTCGAGGGTCTCCGTGCCGCCGGTTTCGGCGTGTCCGTGCCGGATGGCTCCTACTTCGTCGTGGCGGATGCCGCGGGCATCGGCGCCACGGATGCCGCGGAGTTCTGCCGCGCGCTTCCGGACCGCGCGGGGGTGGTCGCCATCCCGCTCACGGCCTTCGCCACTCCGGAACGGCGCGCCGATTACGCGACCCTCGTCAGGTTCGCCGCCTGCAAGCGCGTCGAGGTGCTCGAAGAGGCGGCATCCCGGCTCGCGGCGCTCGGCTGAGGGCACCCGGCGCCCGCGGCTTCGTCCCGGGTCTCAGAGCGGTGTGACGCCGAAGCGGCGCAGCCGCAGCGCGGGGTTCACGCGTCGGACATTCGAGATCGCGTCGCGCTCGATATGGGCCACGGCCACATCGGTGGTCGTACCGACGGCGGCGATCTCGACTCCTTGGGGATCGACGATCATCGAGTGCCCGACGCCGAGGGGCGGCGGATGATCGGCGGCCGCGACGTACATCGTGTTCTCGATCGCCCTCGCGTGCAGCAGGGTGCGCCAGTGGTGCTCCTTCAGCGGACCACGCACCCATTCCGCCGGCACGAGGGCCACATCCACTCCGGCGTCCGCAAGCAGGCGAGACACCTCCGGGAACCTCAGGTCGTAGCAGGTCATCAGTCCGAATCGCAGGCCGTCGATCTCGAAGGTCTGCGGCAGCTCGATCTCGCCCGCCTCGATCCAGTCCGACTCGCGCTGTCCGAAGGCGTCGTACAGGTGCAGCTTCCGGTAGCGTGCCAGCATCCGCTCGCCGTCCACTGCCACCACGGTGTTGCGCACGCGACGGTCATCGGATCCTCGCTCGAGCAGCCCCGCGACGATGTGCACGCCGTGCTGGGCGGCGAGCGTCCTCAGACCCTGGACGAACGGGCCGTCGATGTCCTCGGCGTTGTCGGCGACCGACTCGTCGAAGGGGTCGACGAAGTAGCTCGAGTACTCGGGGAACAGCACGAGCCCCGCGCCACGGCCGCGCGCCCTCGCGACGAGCTCGCCGATCAGCTCGAGGTTCGCGCCCGCGCCGGCGGTCGGGGCGAACTGCGCCACGGCGATCGCGAGGGCGTTCACGTGTCGGACCGCCTGTGTGATGCCAGCCGCACCCGCATGCGCAGCGGGGCGATCACCCAGAGCACGAGGATGAGGATGCCCAGAACGATCGCGGCGACCCATGCCGCGGCGTCTCCGATCACCACTTCGAAGACGAAAGCCACGACACCGACGAGGAGCAGCGAGACCGTGGCGAGGGAGGCGATGAGGGCGGCGTGCCCGTACGCGACGACGTTCGCCTTCGCCCGCCGCTGGAACAGCGCGCGGTGCAGCGATACCGGCGCCAGCGCCATGATCGAACTGAGTGCCGAGAGCACCACGAGGATCAGGTAGAACGTGCGCTCCCCTTCGTCGAGGTCCGCGAAAGCCGGCTGGAACGCCAGGGCCAGGAGAAACCCGGTGAGGATCTGCGTGCCCGTCTGCAGCACCCGAAGCTCCTGCAGCACCTCGATCCAGTTGCGGTCGTAACGCTCGCTCGGCGTCTCGTCGCGGCCGTCGTCGAGGTCGTCTCCTGGGCGGGTGTCCCTCGTGGCGGCCATCTGATCATCCTTGCCATTGCCGCTCACCGCGGCAACCGAGGTGCCTCTTTTCCGCCGTGGTTCGACCGACTCCGCAGGCCGTGCTAGAGTTGATTCTTGTGCCGCGGGGTGGAGCAGCTCGGTAGCTCGCTGGGCTCATAACCCAGAGGTCGCAGGTTCAAATCCTGTCCCCGCAACAAGAAAGTCCCGGAAACCGCACGGTTTCCGGGACTTTTTCCTTGCCTGCGCGAGCGGCATCACTGGGGGTCGACGACCTCGCAGATCTCCCCGATGAATCGGGTGATGACGGCCAGCTCTTCGTCGGTGTACCGGTCGGCAACGGCCCTCATCGCCTCGAGGCGCGCGCCGAAGTGCGTGTAGAACGCCTGGCGTGATTCGTCGGTGAGGACGACGATGCGCGCACGCCGATCCCGGGGGTGCGGGCGCCGCTCCACATGACCCGAAGCAGATAGCCGATCCAGGAGCTTGCTGGTCGAGGCGGTGGATATCCTGAGATGACGCGCGAGATCGTGCGGGCTGACATCCGTCGACCGCTGTTCTCGCACCACGAGCATCCGGAGGGCGGCGAGGTCCGTGGTATTCATCTCCATGTCGCCCTTGATCTCTCCGTACATGCGGTCCATGGCGTCGCTGAAGGCGCGCACGGCATGAAGAACACCGAGCACGGCGTCCTCGTGCGGGGTACGCGGCGCGGCCCATCCAGCCATGTGGACACCCCTTCCTCTGCCGTTGTATCATCAACGAACACAGATCGCTAGATAAACTAGCAAATGGAGGACTCATGACCGACACCGATCACGTCGTCCTTCTGGATGACGAGGGCCGCGAGATCGGCACCGCCCCGAAGAGCAGCGTGCACGGCACGGACACGGCTCTTCACCTCGCGTTCTCGTGCCACGTCATGGACGAGGAGGGCCGCGTCCTGGTGACCCGCCGCGCGCTGGGCAAGACCACCTGGCCCGGCGTGTGGAGCAACTCGTTCTGCGGCCACCCTCGCCCGGCCGAGCCGGTGCTGCAGGCCGTGCACCGCCGTGCCGAGTACGAGCTGGGCATCACCCTCACCGACATCCAGCTCGCGCTCCCCCTCTTCCGCTATCGCGCGGTGGATGCCAGCGGCATCGTGGAGCACGAGGTCTGCCCCGTCTACACCGCGCGCACGTATGACGAGCTGCGCCTCAACCCGCTCGAGGTCGCCGAAGCGCGGTGGGTCCACCCCGCCGACCTGGCGTCGTCGCTGTCGGGAACGCCGTGGGCCTTCAGCCCCTGGCTCGTGCTCCAGGCCGAACAGCTGCACCTCTTCAACATCGCGGATCCGCTCGTTCAACGACGCGCCTCATGACACCCCTGGCCGCGGACGCGGAAGAGCAGCTGAACCGCGAACTCGAGCGCGCGCTCTCGGACATCGATCGGCGGATGGCGGGCCGCGGCGCGGCTTTCGACGCTCTCGCCGAGGCCATGCGCCGCGCCATCCGCGGGGGCAAGCGCTGGCGACCGGCGCTGGTGGTCTCCACCTTCAGGGCGCTGGGCGGCGACCCGGCGACGACGCCCGCCCTCTATCCCGTCGCGGCCTCGTACGAACTGCTCCACACCGCCCTCGTGGCCCACGACGACGTCATCGACCGCGACACCGTGCGCCGCGGTATCCCGAACATCTCGGGCGAGTTCCGTGCCCGCGCCGTCGAGCACGGCGCGGATGCCGCCGGTTCCGAGCTGCTCGGCGACACCGCCGGCATCCTCGCCGGCGACCTGCTGCTGCACGCCGCCCAGCGGATGATCGCGCTGGCCGAGGCAGACGAGCACACGCGACGACGCCTGCTCGATCAGCTGGATGATGCGGTCGTGGTCTCGGCGGCGGGCGAGCTCGCCGACGTCGAGCATGCGATCCTCGACGGCGCGCCCGATGCGATCCTCGCCGCCACCCACGACAAGACAGCCGTGTACTCCTTCTGCGCTCCCCTGCGCGCGGGCGCGACGCTCGCCGGCGCGGACGATGAGACGGATGCCGTGCTGCGGCGCTTCGGCGCCCGCCTCGGTCTCGCGTATCAGCTCGTGGACGACCTCATCGGCGCGTTCGGAACCGACGCACAGGCCGGCAAGCCCGAGGGCGCCGACCTGCGCGAGGCGAAGAAGACCCCTCTCATCGCCTTCGCCAGGGACACGGGGTCGTGGACGGATGTGCAGGGCGCGCTGGCGCTCGCCCACACCGGGCCGATCGCGCTGCGGCGCGCGCAGGACGCGCTGGAGGGAACAGGGGCGCGGCGACGCCTGCAGGACATGGTGCGTCAGACGATCGACGAGGCGCAGGCCATCGTCGATGCCGCCCGGCTTCCCGACGAGGCGCGGCGCATGCTGCGCGAGCTCGCCCACGCCGTCGAGGGGCGCATCCCGTGAAACCGGACTCGACCGGGCTCGCGCTGTACGACCGCACCGCGGACGCGGCGGCGGGCGAGGTCATCCGCCGCTACTCGACGTCGTTCGGCATGGCCGCGATGCTGCTCGGCCCGCGCGTGCGCCCGCATGTCCGCAACATCTACGCCCTTGTCCGCATCGCCGACGAGATCGTGGACGGGCCGGGTGAGGAGTCCGGGATGTCGAATGCGCAGGCGCATGCCGTGCTGGATGAGCTCGAGACGGAGACCCTGGCCGCGATCGACCGGGGTTTCAGCGCCAACCTGATCGTGCACGCCTTCGCGCGCACCGCGCGCGCGTCGGGAATCGAGGCGGACCTGATCGCCCCGTTCTTCGCGTCGATGCGCACCGACCTCACCGTGACATCGCACGACAGCGCCTCGCACGACGACTACGTGTACGGCTCGGCCGAGGTCGTGGGGCTGATGTGCCTTCGCTCCTTCGTCGGCGTGGGACAGAAACCGCCACCGGCGCCGGCTCCGCACCTGGTCGAGGGCGCACGACGGCTGGGCGCCGCATTCCAGGACGTGAACTTCCTGCGCGACCGGCAGCACGATGCCGGCGCACTCGGCCGCGACTACCTCGCCATCGACGGCACGACCATCACCCGCGCGGATGTGCTCGATCGCATCGACGCCGACCTCGCGGCGGCGGCCGCCGTCATTCCCGACCTGCCGAAGGATTGCCGTCGGGCGGTCACCGCGGCGCACGACCTCTTCGCCGAACTCTCGTCCCGCCTCCGACGCAACGACACAGAAGGACGTGTACGCGTGCCCGATCCCGTCAAGCTCGCACTCGCCGCCAGGGCCGTCGCCGGCCGGGCTCCACGGGCCTCCCGAGCGAGCCGGGGGTTTGCGGCGGAGCCCCATCACGCGCCGGCGTCAGCAAGCCGGGGCCACCAGGAGGAGCGCGCATGAGCACCGCGATCGTGATCGGCGGCGGGATCGCCGGGCTCGCCACGGCGGCGCTGCTCGCGGACGAGGGGCACGAGGTCACCGTGCTCGAGGCGCGCGATGACCTCGGCGGTCGAGCAGGTTCTTGGGAGAGCGGTGGCTTCCGGTGGGACACCGGCCCCAGCTGGTACCTGATGCCCGAGGTGTTCGACCACTTCTTCCGCATGCTGGGCACGACCGCCGAGGAGCAGCTCGACCTCGTTCCGCTCGTTCCCGCTTACCGTGTGTACACGCAGAATCACCCCGAGCCGCTCGAGATCGTGTCGGGCCGCGCCCAGGCGCGAGCGCTCTTCGAGGGCGTCGAGGAAGGCGCCGGCGCGAAGCTCGATGCCTACCTGGACTCGGCCGCCGACGCGTACGACCTCTCCGTGACCCGCTTCCTCTACGACTCCTACGAGAGCACCGCGGCGCTGCGCAGCCCGGAGATGCTGAAGCGGATGCCGCAGCTCGCGCCCCTGTTGACACGGAGCCTCGCCGGCTACATCGACAAGCGCTTCGCCGACCCGCGTCTGCGCCAGGTGCTCGGCTATCCCGCGGTGTTCCTCGGCGGTTCGCCGTACGGCGTGCCGAGCCTTTACCACCTGATGAGTCACCTCGACCTCGACGAGGGCGTGCTCTACCCCCGCGGCGGATTCACCAGCATCATTCAGGCCATCGCCCGCCTGGCCACGGAACGGGGCGTGCGCATCCAGACCCGGGCGGAGGTCGCGCAGATCACGACCGAGGCGGGTTCCTCGGATGCCGGCGCGTCCAAGCCCGCATCGAAGGCGAAGGCGACGGGCGTGCGGCTGACCGACGGGCGCGTGCTGTCGGCGGACATCGTCGTCTCGGCGGCCGAGCTCCACCACACCGAGACGTCGCTGCTCCCCCGAGCGTTGCAGTCCTACCCCGAGGAGTGGTGGGCCAAGCGCGAGCCGAGTCCCGGCGCTCTGCTGCTGCTGCTCGGTGTCGAGGGCGAGCTTCCCCAGCTCACCCATCACACCCTGCTCTTCGCCGAGGACTGGCGGTCGAACTTCGACGACATCTTCGGCGCGAGCCCCCGCGTGCCCGATCCGGCGTCCGTCTACATCTGCCGCCCGAGCGCGACCGACACCGGCGTCGCGCCGGCCGGGCACGAGAACCTCTTCGTGCTGGTGCCCGTTCCCGCCGACACCTCGCTCGGCCATGGCGGCGTCGACGGCGACGGCGACGCGGCGGTCGAGGCGGCGGCCGACCGCGTCCTCGCGCAGATCTCCGACTGGTGCCGCATCCCGGACCTCGCCGACCGCATCGTCGAGCGCCGCACCATCGCACCGGCCGACTTCCACTCGGACCTCCACGCATGGCGGGGCAACGCCCTGGGTCTCTCGCACACGCTGCGCCAGAGCGCCGTCTTCCGGCCACGGAACGTATCGAAAAAGGTGGACGGGCTGTATTACGCCGGCTCATCGGCACTGCCGGGAATCGGCCTGCCGATGTGCCTCATCAGCGCGGAACTCGTGATCAAACGGCTCCGAGGCGACCGGAGCGCGGGCCCGCTGCCCGAGCCCGTAGCCTTGGGCGTGTGATGCCCGGACTGTATCTGCTCGCGATCCTCGTGTCCGCGGCGGGGATCGCCACGCTCGACTGGCGCTTCCGCCTGGCGGCCTTCGCCGTACCGGGCCGCACGGCCGCGGCGGTCGGCATCGGCACGGCCTTCTTCCTCGTGTGGGATGCCGTGGGCATCGCCACGGGCGTGTTCGTGAAGGGAGACAGCCCGATCTTCATCGGCATCCTGCTCGCCCCCGAGCTTCCGCTCGAGGAGCCCCTGTTCCTGGCGTTCCTCTCCTATCTGGCGGTCGTGCTGTGGAGCGCGTCGATCCGGATGCTCGCCAGGCGCAGGTCCCGCACCGCGGCGGAGACGGCATGACCTACACCGTCATCACGCTCCCGTTCCTCGCCGTCACGGCGCTCGTCGCGCTCAGCACGCTCCGCCACCCGGGTTTCGGCCGTCGAATGGCGGCGTCCGGAATCGCGTCGGTGGCGCTGATCGCACTGACGGCGATCTTCGACAACGTCATGATCGCGGCGGACCTGTTCACGTACCCGGAGCAGCATCTCAGCGGACTGCGCATCGGACTGGCACCGATCGAGGACTTCACGTATGCGCTGTGCGCGGCGTTCCTCGTTCCCGCGGTCTTCACACTCCTCGCGCCGCGCACTCCCGCGACCGCCGACGGAGCGACGGCGTGAGCGCCGCGGAACGCCTGGGAGCGGCATCCGTCCTGCGGACGCTCTTCGTGTCGTCGCGACCCGTCAGCTGGATCAACACCGCGTACCCCTTCGCCGCCGCCTACCTTCTGACGACGCGGCAGATCGATGCTCCGCTGATCATCGGCACGCTGTTCTTCCTGATCCCCTACAACCTCGCGATGTACGGGATCAACGACGTGTTCGACTACGAATCCGACCTGCGCAATCCCCGCAAGGGCGGCGCGCACGGCGCCGTGCTCGATCGCCGGATGCACCCGATCACCCTCACCGCCGCCGCCGTTCTGTGCATCCCCTTCCTCATCTACCTGGCGTTGATCGGCAGCTGGCAGTCGTGGATCGTGCTGGCCGCCAGCATGTTCTTCGTCGTCTTCTACTCCGCGCCGCCGTTGCGCCTGAAGGAGGTGCCGTTCGCCGATTCGGTCACGAGCAGCATCCACTTCTTCTCCCCCGCGGTCTATGGCCTGGTGCTGGCGGGCGCTGTCTGGACGCCGCAGCTGCTGGCGATCATCGTCGCCTTCGCCCTGTGGGGGGTGGCCTCGCACGCCTTCGGTGCGGTGCAGGATGTCGCTGCGGATCGGGAAGCGGGGATCGCTTCGATCGCCACCGCTCGCGGACCGGCATGGACGGTCCGGTTCGCGCTGGTCTGCTACGCACTCGCGGGGGTCGCGATGCTGGCGACCGCCTGGCCCGGTCCGCTCGCGGCGCTGCTGGTCGTGCCGTACCTGCTGGCGGTGTGGCCGTTCCGGCACGTGACGGACGAAACGGCGGCCGAGGCCACGCGCGGCTGGAAGAGGTTCCTCTGGATCAATCAGCTCGCCGGCTTCGGCGTCACGCTGCTCCTGATCTGGTTCTGGATCCTGACGAGCTGAGGGCGGGAGACGGTCGGGGGCCGCCATCAACCGGCGACCGCCCAGGCCTTGACCGCACGGCGCTCCGTCATCGCGGCGTAGCCGTCGGCGAATCGCTCGAAGGGCAGCCGCAGATCGAAGACGAGTCCCGGCTCGACGGCTCCCTCCAGCACCTCGGGCAGCAGTTCATCGAGGTAGGTGCGCACCGGAGCCACGCCACCGCGAAGTCCGATGTTGCGCGAGAAGTTGTAGCCGACCGGCACCTGCACCCCGTGCGGAACGCCGACGTAGCCGACATCCGCCCCCGCCCGAGCGATGCGGAAGGCGGTCTGCATGGACTCGTCGAGTCCGACGCACTCCAGCACGGCGTCCGCGCCGACACCGTCGGTGAGCTCGCGCACGGCGGCGGTGGCCTCACGTCCGCGCTCCGCGACGATGTCCGTCGCGCCGAAGCGCCGGGCGAGCGCCTGGCGGTCGGGGTGGCGGCTGAGGGCGATGATGCGGTCGGCGCCGAGACGCGCGGCGGCGAGGACGCCGAGGAGGCCGACCGCCCCGTCGCCGACCACGGCCACGGTGGATCCCGGGCGGACCCCGGCCGTGACGGCGGCGTGGTGGCCCGTCGGAAAGACGTCCGACAGCGTCAGGAGCGATGCCAGCACACCGTCGTCCGCAGGGCGCCCGCCGGGCACGACCTTGAGCGAGCCGTCGGCCCACGGCACGCGCACCGCCTCGCCCTGGCCGCCGTCGCCGTTTGCGCCGCCGATTGCTCCGCCGTTGCGGCAGGCGCTCGTGACGCCGGCACGGCACTCCGGGCAGAACCCGCACGAGTAGCAGAACGGCACGATCACGAAGTCTCCGGGGCGGATGTCGCGCACCTCCGCGCCGACCTCCGTCACGGTGCCGATCAGCTCATGGCCGCACCGCGAGCCCGCCGCCTTAGTGGAGGCGTCGCGGTACCACCACAGGTCGCTGCCGCACACGCACGCGGCGACGGTCTGCACGACGGCATCCGTCGGCTCCACCAGACGCGCGTCGGGCACGTCCTCCATGCGCACGTCACCGACGGCATGGAAGACGAGCCCGCGCACGCTTACTGGCCTTCGAGCTCGAGAAGCGTCTCGATGGCCGCCGTGAGCCGTTCGTCCGCCGCGCCGTAGGCGGCCCAGTCGCCGGCCTGCAGAGCGGCCTCGCGGGCGACGAGCGCCTCCTGAGCCTCCTGCAGAGCGGCCTCGCGCGGGTCACCGGACGGGACCTCCGGTGCGTCAGGGTCCGCCGGTTCGGTCGGCTCGGGAGCCGGAGCCTCCGGATCGGGGATGAGGTCGGGCGTCGTCGGCACGTCCGCATCACCGGTGTCCGCGCCGGAGTCGCCTCCGAACAGGGCGTCGAGGGCCTCGTTCAGCGTGTCCTCGAAGGCCACCTCGTTGCCGAATGCGACCAGCACCTTCTGCAGCTGCGGGAGCTGCGTGCCGCTGGATGCCTGCACGAACACCGGCTGCACGTAGAGCAGACCGCCGCCGACGGGAAGGGTGAGCAGATTGCCGTTCAGCACCTCGGACTGCCCCTGCTTCAGCAGGTTGATCTGCGAGGAGATGATCGGGTCGGCGTTGAACGTGTTCTGCACCTGCCCGGGACCGGGGATCGTCGTGTCGGCGTCGACCACCAGCATCCGCAGCTTCCCGTAGTCCGGACTTCGAACGCCCGCTTCGCTTCCAGCGTTCGAGTCGACGGCGAGATAGCCCATCAGCACGTTCCTCGACGCCGTCCCCTCAGACGACGGGATGAAGCTCGTGAACATCGAGTAGGTCGGCGCATCCTGACCGGGCATCTGCATGGTCAGGTAGTACGGCGGCTGCAGCTGCGTCTCGAGCTGCGGGTCGTTGGGCGTCTGCCACGCGTTGTCCCGCTGGTAGAAGGACTGCGCGTCGTCGACGTGGTACACGCCGAGCGCGTACCGCTGCACCTTGAACAGATCGGTCGGGTAGCGCACGTGGCTCATCAGGTCGCCGGACATCTCGCTGATCGGCTTGACCGTCGTCGGGTAGACGTTCTGCCACGCCTGCAGCATCGGGTCCTCGGCATCCCACGCGTACAGCGTCACCGAGCCGTCGTAGGCGTCGACGGTGGCCTTCACCGAGTTGCGGATGTAGTTGATGTTGTCGAGGGCGAAGCGCTGGGCCGTCGTGTTCGAGTCGGAGATGGCCTGCTGCAGGCTCACCGTCGTCGAGTACGGGTAGTTGGCGCTCAGGGTGTAGCCGTCGATGATCCAGACGACGCGGCCGTCGACGACGCTCGGATACGGGTCGCTGTCGATCTCGAGGTAGGGCGCCGCCTTCTGCACACGCACGCTGGGGTCGCGGTCGTAGAGGATCTGCGAGTCCTCGTTCACGTAGTCGGAGAACAGGATCTGCTCCGACTGGAAGCGCAGGGCGTAGATGAGGCGGTTGAAGACGCTGCCGATGCTGGGGCCGCCGTCGCCCTCGAACGTCGTCTTGGTCTCGCTCGCGCCGTCCTCGCCTGAGGGGTAGTCCAGCTCGACGGGGGCCGTGCCCTCGGGGGCGCCGACGATCGAGTACTCCGGCGAGTACTCGCCGAAGTACACACGCGGCTCGAAGTCCTCCTGGTCGGAGAGGAACCCCGCGGCGGGGATGCCGCGCTCGAGGAAGACGGGATCGCCGTCCGTGGTGCGGTCATTGCCCTTCGCCGCGACGACGCCGTAGCCGTGCGTGTACACGAGCGTCGTGTTCTGCCAGGAGGCAGCGGCGCCCAGCTGATCCATGTTGAGCTCGCGCACCGACGTGACGGTGTCCTGCGACACTCCGTCGATGTTGTAGCGGTCGACATCCAGCGGGTCCTGGAACTGGTAGTACGAGCGGTACTGCTCGAGCTGCCGCACCGTCGGGCTGATCACGGTCGGGTCCATGATGCGGATCTGCGCCGTGGTCGCGGCATCCGCCCGCAGCTGGTTCGGGCCCACGTCGGTCACCGCCTGGAAGTCGCTCTTCTCGAGACCGTCGATGCCGTAAGCCTGCTGCGTCATGTCGATGCCGCGCTGGTAGTAGTCCTTCTCGAGCGCGAACTGGTTCGGCTGCACCTGGAACGTGTTCACGATCCACGGGTAGCCGACGCCGACGACGATGGCCGACACGATGAGCAGCGCGGTCGCGATCAGGGGGTACCGCCACCGGCCGATGATGGCGGTCACGAAGAACAGGATGGCGACCAGAACGGCGACGATCGAGAGGATCGTGAGACCCGGGATGACGGCGTTGACGCCGGTGTAGCCGGGGCCGGTGATGCGCTCGCCCGGGTCGACGAGGGTCTTGTACCTGTCCAGCCAGAGGCTCGCGCCCTGAACGAGCAGGTAGAGACCCGCGATGACGGCGACCTGGATGCGGGCGCCCTTGGAGATGCGCAGCTCGCGCTGGCCGATGCGGACCGACCCGTAGAGGTAGGAGACGACGGCCGTCACCAGCAGGCAGAGCAGCAGCACGGCGGATGCGAATCCGAGAACGGCCGAGTAGAAGGGCATCGCGAACAGGTAGAAGCCGGTGTCGAGCTGGAACTGCGGGTCGCGCACGTCGGTGGCGACGCCGTTGAACCAGAGCCAGGTGGTCTCCCACTGGGACGACGAGGCGAAGCCGGCGAAAAGGCCGAAGAAGATCGGGATCCCCCACATCGCGAGCCGGCGGAGCGGTTCCACCACCTCCTGGTAGCGGTCCAGCTGGGAGCTGAGGCGCGCGTACACCGGGCGCAGCCGGTAGGCGAGCTGAATGGACAGCCAGACGGGGAGGGCCATTCCGATGAAGCCGACGAGGAACATCGTCACGCGCGCCACCCACTGGGTGACGAGGACCGATTCGAAGCCGAGCTGCTCGAACCACAGCCAGTCGGCGAACAGGCTTGCGAACACGAAGAACCCGATCACCAGGGCTGCGATCACCACAAGGGAGATCGAGATTATTCGTCTGGAGCGGTTGGGGGTGGCGGGGCGAGGAGCCGACGTCGTGGTCACCTGACCATCCTAGGCGGGCGGATCTGAGGGTAAGCCGAGCGGCAGCCGTCAGCTTGCCGCGCCCGTGCAGGTGGGAAGATCCGCCACATCTCCGCCATCCGCGATGGCGTCCAGGGCCGTCATGGACTCTTCGAGAGTGCCCGTCGCGAACACCCTCAGACCGTTCGGGATGTGCCCCACGACCTCGTCGCAGTTGCTCTCCGGCGCCAGGAAGAAGTCGGCGCCCGCGGCGCGAGCCCCGTAGAGCTTCTGGCGGATGCCGCCGATCGGGCCGACCGTGCCTTCGGCGTCGATCGTGCCGGTGCCGGCGACGTTCTCGCCCCCGGTGAGCTCCTCAGGAGTCAGCGTGTCGACGATGCCGAGGGCGAACATCATGCCGGCGCTCGGACCGCCGACGTTGTCGAGCTGGATCGTGACGTCGATGGGGAACTCGTAGTCGTGGATGAGGGTGACGCCGATGATCCACGTGTCCTCGCCGTCGATCTCGCGGCTCTCCGGGGTGATGGTCACCGTTTCGTCGGAGCCCCCGCGACGGATGTTCAGCTCCACCGGCTGGCCTTCGCCGGCGCGGATGATCTCGCGAAGGGTCTCGGCGTCGGCCACGGGCGTCCCGTTGGCAGAGACGATGACATCGTCAGGCTCGAGCACCCCCTCGGCCGGGGATCCTTCGACGAGCTCCACGACCCGCACGGACGATTCCACGTCGTAGCCGAGTTCGGTGAGCGCGGCGGCCGTGGCCTCCTGCTGCGAATCCACCATCAGCGTCGCGTTCTGCTCGTTGCGCTCATCGCTGGACTGGCCTTCGGGAAACACCGATGCCAGGGGCACGACCGCCTTGGAGGGGTCGAACCAGGCGCTGGCCAGTTCGAACCACGACGGAGTCCGCTCGCGGTTGCCGACCACCTGGACGGTCGTCAGATCCAGGCTGCCGGAGGTCTCGAACGTCTCGGCACCCTCGACCGAGATGAGCGGCACCTGGGTCCCGTCGGCGGCGGTCGCCGTGCCCAGCGTGTTGTATACGGGTCCGGGGCGCTGGATCACGTAGGACGTGGGCAGGAACGTGATGATGAGCAGCACGACGAGCGCCACCGTGAGCGCCCAGAGACCGACGATCGTGCCGCGGGGCAGCCGCTTCTTGGGCGCCGGCACGACGGCCACGGTCTCATCGATCAGCACCACGCGATACCTTCCCGGCTGGTCGTTCGCGACCGGCGTAAGGCGAGGGGTTCGCCGCCGGCGAGTGCGACGACTCGTGCGACTAGCGTAGAGGCCGACGGTGATACGCGGCTGAAAGGCGGCTGAAGTGGCAGACGATGACCGGACTCCCGAAGAGGAGTTCCAGGAGCTGATGCGTCAGCTGTTCGGCGCGGCGGGAGGGAACCTCGACGCGGAGCAGCTGTCCAAGCTGTCCGGCATGGACATCGACCCCGCGATGATGGCGACGGTCATGCAGCACCTGCAGAGCGCCTTCGCCGGCAGCGGCACCGGTGGGATCTCGTGGGACCTCACCAAGCGGCAGGCGCTCCACATCGCGAACCAGGACGGCCTGAGCGTCACGTCCGGCCAGCGCACCGACCTCGACCAGGCGTTCGTGCTCGCCGGGCTCTGGCTGAGCGAGGCGACGGAGATCGCCGAGCTCGCGTCTCCACCCCGCGCCATGACACGCGGCCAGTGGGTGGAGGAGACTCTTCCCGTGTGGCAGGAGCTCGCCGAGCCCGTCGCCAACAGCATCGCCGACGCGCTCACGGCGGCCCTGGAGCAGCAGGCGCCGGAAGAGCTCAAGGGCGTCGTCGAGGGCGCCGGCCGCCTGATGCGCAACGTCGGCGGGTCGCTGTTCGCCACGCAGCTCGGTCACGTGGTCGGCCGGCTCTCCACCGAGGTGGTCAGCGGCGGCGACGTGGGCATCCCCGTCATGCCCTCGGGCGAGGCGGCCATACTCCCCCAGAACTTCGCCGAGATCGGGCGCGGACTCGACATCCCGGACGACCAGCTCGCGCTCTTCATCGCGGCCCGCGAGCTCGCGCACGCGCGCCTCTTCCGGCACGCGAAGTGGCTGCGGCTGCATGTCATCTCGCAGGTCACGGAGTATGCCCGCGGCATTCACGTCGACACGGATGCCCTCGAAGAGCTGGCTTCGAGGTTCGACCCCAGCGAACCCGACGAGCTGCGCCAGGCGCTCGAGAGCGGCGTGCTGCTCCCCCGCCAGTCTGACGCGCAGAAGGTGGCGCTCGATCGCCTGGAGAACCTCCTGGCGACGATCGAGGGATGGGTCGACGTCGTCACGACCGACGCCACGTCGCGGCTGCCGGACGCCGACCGCATCGGCGAGACCGCCCGGCGTCGTCGCGCGGTCGGCGGTCCCGCGGAGCAGGCGCTCGGCGCGCTCGTGGGCCTTCAGCTGCGTCCGCGCAGGCTTCGCGAAGCGGCGGCCATGTGGCGGGCGGTCACGGATGCCGTCGGCATCGGCGCCCGGGACGCACTGTGGGACTACCCGGACCTCATGCCGATGGCGACGGACATCGACGATCCGTCGGGCCTCATCGCGCGCCTGCAGGCGCGAGCGCGCGGCGAGGAGCCCGTGCAGGACGAGATGGACGACGCCCTTGCCCGGCTGCTCGCCGGCGAGGACGACGCGCCCGGTGATTCCGGTGGTGCCGGGGGCGGTGGCGCGGGGGGCGGTGGCGCCGAGGACGGTGGAGATGCGCCGGCGGCCGATGCCGGGCCGGACCACGGCGATGCGCCACAGTCGGATGCCGGGCCGGAGGATCCGCGGGCCGTCTAGCTGCAACGCTCGTTGTCGGCCCTGGCATCGGACCCCGGGCTTCGCCGGTGCCACCAACTTCGGAAGATGTGACCGACTTCGGCTCATCCCGCCCAGGACGCCCGAAATCGGCGACATGCTCCGAGGACGGTGTTCTCGTCGTCGGGCCCGCCATGGGACCCCGGGCTTCGCCGGTGCCACCAACTTCGGAAGATGTAATCAACTTCGGCTCATCTGGGCCTGGATGCCCGAAGTCCGCGACATTCTCCGAAGATGGTGTTCGCATCGTCTCCTCCCCAGGTGACGTATGCCGCGGCAAAGCGGTCCAGACGCTGTGGAGAACCGCCGGGGCCATCGGAGGCGCGCCAGACTCGGCCCCATGACCACGGTGCTGCGCCTCGATCCCGCCTACCCCACCCTCTGGCGCGGGCCGGCATCCCTGCAGTTCGGCATCCAGCCCGTCGCCGTGGTCGATGACCCGACGCCGTGGCAGCAGCGCCTCCTCACCGAACTGGATCGGGGCATCCCCGACACGGCACTTCTCGACCTGGCCGACGCTTTCGGGGTTCCCGATCGAGAGGTGCGCGACTTCGTCGCCACCCTCGACCGCGTGCTGCTGGCCCGCGACGCGGTCGGCGCACCTCCCCTTGCCGTGGCCGTACGTGCCGATCGCGACGTCGACCGGGACGTGCGCGAGGCGATCCGGCAGTCGTTGCAGAGCGCGGGGATCACGCCGCACGATGTCGCGGCGGACGAACAGCCCGGGCCGGGGCTGCCCGTGCTGCTGATCGCCCAGCACATCGTCGAGCCGCGCTCGGCGGCCGCCCTCACGCGGGACGACATCCACCACCTGCCGTTGGTGTTCTCCGGCGGCCAGGCGACCATCGGCCCGTACGTTCAGCCCGGCGTCACGGCATGCCTCGCATGCGCGCACGCACATCGTCGCGATGCCGACCCGGACTGGCCGATGCTCGCGGCTCAGCTGATCGGACGCCGTGTCGCCACGGTTCCCATGTCGCTCGCCGCGGAAGCCGGAGGCCTCGCGGCTCGCCTCATGCGCGCGGGCGCGACCGCTCCGGACCAGCCGCAGCGGTCGGTGACTCTGAGCGCTGCTTCCGCACGACGGGTATGGACGACGCACCGGCCGCACGCAGAGTGCGGGTGCCGATCTCTGCAAGGAAGCGAGAGGGATTTCGCGCCGACCGCCCTTGGCCCCGCGACCACGACAGCGAGAGGGTTCGCGCGGCACGCGTGATGCCGACGTAGGCGAGCCGACGCTCCTCGTCGACCGCCTCGAAGGTGGAGGCGTACGAGATCGGCAGCAGCCCCTCGGCGAACCCGACGATGTGCACGTGCGGCCACTCCAGGCCTTTCGCGGCGTGCAGCGTCGAGAGCGTCACGGTGCGCAGCTCCGGTTCGTGCTGGTCGCGGGCTCGCGCCATCAACATGTCCGTGAACGTTCGCAGGTCGGTGCCCGGAGGTGCGGCCTCGGCCAGCCGGAGCAGGGCCATCCGGGCCTCCCAGGCATCGCGCAGCGCGCCGCCGGCCGGGGGCGGGTCCTCGGCGAGGCCGAGCGAACGCAGCACGTCCCGCACCGCAGCCAGGAACGAGGTCTCGACGGGGGCGACGGATGCCCCGCGCAGCGCCATGACGGCTTGCCGTATCTCGGGCATGTCGAAGAAGCGCTTGCCGCCGAGCACCGTTGCCGCGACCCCCCGTGCGGCCAGCGCCTGCTGCAGCACGGCGGACTGCCCATGCGAGCGGTACAGCACCGCGATGTGCTCGCCGGGGGTCCCCGTGGCGAGCTGGGTCTGAATCGCCTGAGCCACCCCATCGGCCTCGTCGCGGTCATCGTCGAATGCGGTGACCGTCGGCGTGGGCGATGACGCTTCGCCCTTCGCCGCGTGCAGTTCCAGAGCCCCCGGCCGGCCCCGCATCAGCTCGTTCGCCACCGCGAGCACCGCGGCATCCGACCGGTAGTTCGTCTCGAGCCGCACGATCCGCGCATCCTCGTGCCGGCTCGCGAACTCCAGCAGGAAGCGGGCGTCCGCGCCCGCGAACGAATAGATCGTCTGGCTGGCGTCGCCGACGACGCAGACGTCGCGCCGGTCGCCCACCCACAGCTCCAGCAGCCGGTGCTGCAGGGGCGAGACGTCCTGGAACTCATCGACCGTGAAGTGCCGGTACTGCTCGTGCACGGCGTGGGCGACGCGCGGTTCGGCTTCGAGCATCCCGGCGCACGCGAGCAGCACATCTTCGAAGTCGAGCTGGCGGCGTTCGTCCTTGAGCTTCTCGTACGCGGTCTGCAGGCTGACCACCACCGCAGGGCCGATGCGGCCGACGCCACGTTCGAGCGCGGCGTACTGCCCGATGCTGCGCATGGTGACCTTGCGCCACTCGATCTCCGACGCGACGTCGCGCAGGGTCGGCGTGTCGAGGTCGAGGCCGATGCCATCGGCCGCGTGTGCGAGCAGACGCACCTTGTTGTCGACGATCTTCGGCGCCGTGTCGCCCGCCAGCGTCGGCCAGAAGTAGTTGAGCTGCGCGAGCGCCGCGGAGTGGAAGGTACGAGCCGCGACGCCCTCCACCCCGAGGTTGCGAAGGCGTCCCCGCATCTCACCGGCGGCCTTCGAGGTGAAGGTGACGGCCATCACGCGGCCAGGCGAGTAGGCCCCCGTGTCCACGCCATGCGCGATGCGGTGCGTGATGACGCGGGTCTTCCCGGTGCCCGCACCGGCCAGCACGCAGACGGGTCCGCGCAGCGCCGTCACCGCCTCGAGCTGCCGTTCATCGAGGCCCTGCAGCGCAAGATCGATCACGCCGCCCCCGCGTGCCACGACGCGATGAGGCTGCGAGCGATGGATGCCGGTCCCGGCAGAGCGATCTCGCTCCTGCCCTCGAGCGCGTCGCCGATCTCCGCCCGCGTGAACCAGCGTACCTGCAGGATCTCAGCTCCATCGGCTTCCGCCTCGGCGTCATCCACCGCCGTCGCATGGAAGCCGACCATCAGCGAACGAGGATACGGCCACGCCTGGGAACCGTGATAGCGGATTGCGCGCACGCGCACTCCCGCCTCTTCGTGGATCTCGCGCGAGACGGTGGCCTCGAGGGACTCGCCGGCTTCGACGAAGCCCGCGAAGCAGGAGAAGCGGTTCCCGCCCCAGAGGGCGTTCGATCCCAGGAGCAGTCGATCCCCGTCCTCGCTGCCGATCGCGACGATCACCGCGGGGTCCGTGCGGGGGAAGTGCTCGCGCCCGCAGGCGGGACACCGGCGGCTCCAGCCGGCCTTGATGGTCTCGGTGCGCGTGCCGCAGGCGGGACAGAACGGGGCGTCGAGAAGCCATCGCCCGAGGCTCAGCCCCTCGACGAAGACGCCCGCGTCGAAGTCCGGCAGCCCGCCGCCGACCGCGCGCAGCGCGCCCCAGCCGTGCGGGGCTTCCACCGGCTCATCGGCACGGGGAAAGGCGGCCAGCAGCAAAGCGGCGCCGTCGGCGTCGCGTCCGAGGAACGCCCACTCGCCGCCCGGTGCCACGGCGTCCGGGGACGAGTACCGCAAAGCCGATCCGTCCGCATCCGCGAGCGGCGCGGCATCCCCTCGCAGGACCAGAACGCGGCTGCCGGCATCCGCCTGCGCCGATGACAGAAGGCCCTCGGTCTCCCGCTCGTCGCCTCGGCGATCGAGATCCGCGCGTGCCAGCGGAGGAGAGACCGGATCGGGGGGCACTGTCATCGACTCCCTCTCTCACGGGCGTGGCGCGGAGGCTCTTCCCCGCGACCGACCTACCCTGAAGGCATGGCACGCTCACTCCTCACTTTAGCCGCGTCGGTCACGTCGGCAGTGCCCGGAGCATCGGTCTCCGGTGTGGGCTCGCTGACGTCCGGTGGAGCCGGGCGCTGTGATTCGGCCGTGGTCTCGCTCGCCGACGGGACGAGCGTCATCGTGCGTGCCCCGGTCGATGCGACGGCAGCCCGCGAGCTCGCCGCCGAGGCCCTCGCACTGCGCGCCCTGACACCCGGCGTGCGGGAGCTGCTGGGCTTCCGCGCCCCTCGACTTCTCGGGGAGGCGGGCCTGGGCGACGCACGTGCGCTCGTCTGCGACATGCTGCCCGGGTTCCACATCGACGCCGCCCACATTCCTCCGGGTGAGGGCGCAGCGATATCCATCGGCTACGCCCTTGCATCCCTGCACGCGCTCCCCCACTCCGTCGTCCGCGCCGAGGGGCTCCCTCAGCGAAGTCCCGAAGAGGCTCGGGATGACGTCCGCACGGTGATCGACCGGGCGGGCGCGACGGGCCGGCTGCCGGTGCGCCTCACCGTCCGCTGGCGCGACGCCGTCGAGGCCGACGCACTGTGGCGCTTCGAGTCCACGGTCACCCTCGGCGGCGCGGCCGCCTCCTCGTTCCTCTACCAGGACACCGACATGGGACCCGCCGTCACCGGCGTGCTGGACTGGCATGGCCTCTCCGTCGGCGACCCCGCGGTGGATCTGCGCTGGCTGGCCTCGGCTCCAGAGGCTTCGGACGACATCTACGCCGCCTACTCCGCCGCAGCGCACCGCTCCCCCGATGCCTTCGTGCAGACCCGGGCGCGCCTGTACGCCGAGCTCGAGTTCGCGCAGTGGCTGGTGCACGGCTCAGACGCACACCGGCCCGACGTCGTGGATGACGCCACCGCGCTGCTGGACGCCCTGGCCGACGGCGTGGGTGCCGACTCGCTCCTCGACCCCGGAGCGGCGACCTCCGGCGGCGTCGACGACGCGATCGCCCTGCTCGCCAGCGTTCCGGAGCCCGCCGCTGCGAGCGATGTCGACACGTCGATGCAGACCGACGCCTACGACCCCGAGATGATCTCCCTCTTCAGCGCGAGCGAGCGGGAGCATTCCGCGGGCGCTCGGTCCGCGGCCACCGGTCGACCCGCCCCCGATGAGGACGTCTCAACGGCGCCGATCGACATCTCGGCGTGGATCGATGCCAAGACTCATTCCTCCGACGCCGATGGCAACGGCGACGACGAAGAGGTCGAAGCCGAGCGGGCGGCCCGGGCCGCGATCCACCGCTGGGCGAGTTCGGGCTCCGAGTAGATCCGATCGCCGCGTACGACGAGGTCATCGCCCACGTAGTACAGCGCTACGTCGATGTCTTCCAGCGGCACCCCGCGCGCTCGGTGATAGGCCAGCCGGTACAGGGCGAGCTGCAGCATCCGCTCCTCCCTCTCGGCCGCCGTCCGCGGCGGCCGGCCGGTCTTCCAATCCACGATCTCGATGCGCCCGCCGCGGTCCTCCCGACGGTAGACCGCGTCGAGCTTGCAGATCACGACACGGGCACCGTCAGATCCGGCGTTCAGCACGAAGTCGATCTCGGTCTCGACCTCGAGGGGAGCAAGCGGCGCCCATTCGGATCGCTCGAAGATCTCTCGCAGTCGCGCGAGTTCGGCGGCATCCTCCGCCGAGGCATCCGTGGCCGCCGCGTCGTCGACGAACTCGTCGTCGTCGAGCTCCCACAGTGGATCATCCGGCGCGGCGGCTGTTCCCACGACTCCTGAACGATGCTCCACCCAGGCGTGGAACAGGGTGCCGAGGCGCGTCTGGCGGTAGGGACGCTCGGGCATCGGCCGGGCGATCGAGGCCGTCGTGCCGGCGAAGTCGGTCACGTAGTCCTTGAATCGCGACGCCGGAATGCGGGTCGGGGCGTCGGGTGCGACCGGATGCCGGAGGGCCTCCCGCTCGGCGAGAAGAAGCGCCACGTCGGCCGAAGGCTCTCCCCGGGGCGCCGCGATCGCGCTCTGCACCGCAGAGGCCGCCGCCTCCACGGCGCGCCGACGGCTGCCGAGCGCGTCGAAGGGCCACTCCAGCAGCCGACGCCGCCCGACGTAGGGGTTCTCGCCCGCCGTGATCTCGAAGCCCTCCCGGCCGATGGCCCGGGTGATCTCATCGAAGTACGGCGCCGGGTCCCGCGACTCCTTGTTGCCGGCCCAGCTGGAGCCGGAGATCAGCAGGTGATCCTTGGCGCGCGTCACCGCCACATACGCCAGACGGCGCTCCTCCTCGCGCTGCCGCGCCCGGTTGGCATCCACGAACGCCGTCAGGTTCTGCTTCAGATCCTGCTGAGTCGGCGCATCCTCCCGACTCCAGGCGAATTCGGGCAGCCATGGCCCGTCCCCCCGGAAGGAGTAGGGAAGCACGCCGAATCCGAGCCACCCCTTGGTATCCCGCGGCGCCGACGGCAGTTCGCCCTCGACCACGCGCACGACGGCGACGGCGTCCCATTCGAGGCCCTTCGAGCCGTGGATGGTGAGCAGCTGCACCACATCGTCCTCGGGCGGTTCGGTGCGGGGCGCGAACTCGTCGAGCTGCTCGGCGTGGTCGAGCCATGCGAGCAGGCTTGCGATGGATCCGGACTCGTCGGTGGCGAGGAAGGCGTGCACCTCGTCGACGAAGGCGCGAAGCTGGGCGGATGCGACACGTGCGGAGCCGGTCATCTCATTGGCCGCCAGTTCGATGTCCAGGCGCAGCTCGAGCTCGATGAGGCGCACCAGCTCCGGGATGGGAAGCCCGACCGACGCCCGCAGGCCGGCGATCACCGCGCCGGCCTCACGCAGGCGTTCACGCGCCTCGGGCGTGAATCCGGTCAGCCATCCATGGTCGTCGGGGTGCCGACGAACGAAATCCAGCGCCTCGATGAGGGATCCCTGCTCGTCGCCCGCCGATGACCGCATGCGCGCCGCCACCTCCGGCGCGAGGGGCTGCAAGGCGAAGTCATGGCGGGCGATGCGCTCGGCCAGTGCCGAAAGTGTGCGCAGGTCGGCGAGTCCGATCGCCCATCGCGGCCCCGACAGCAGGCGGATCAGCGCCGAGCCAGCGGCCGGATCCTGCAGGACGCGCAGGGCGCTGACGACATCCACCACCTCCGGGGTCGTGAGCAGGCCGCCGAGGCCGAGGATCCGGCTCGGGATCTCGGCCGCCGACAGCGCCTCCCTGAACCGCACCATGTGCCGCTTGCTCCGGAACAGCACGGCGCCGGTGGTCGAACGCCCGGCGGCGGCCCGATCCCGGCGCACCGAGGCGAACCACGCGGCGACACGGTCTGCCTCAGCGTCGAGGTCGGCCTCGAAGATGATCTCGAGGGCTCCCTCCGGAGCACCGGGACGCGGCCGCAGTTCGCGCACCGGCACGGGGCTGGTGGCCGCCAGGGGCTGCAGCACGGCGTTGGCGGCGTCGAGCACCACGCGGCTGTTGCGCCAGCTCGTCATCAGCGCGAACTCGCGGGAGCCGCCCGCGGGCGCGAACGTTGCGGCGAAGCCCCCGAGGTTGCCGGCGCTCGCCCCGCGCCACCCATAGATGGACTGGTGCGGGTCGCCGACGGCCATCACGGCGGTGTCGTGGAAGAGCGCCGCCAGAAGATCGGTCTGCGCGACCGAGGTGTCCTGGTACTCATCGAGGAGCACGACCCGGTAGCGACTGCGCAGCTCCTCGCCGACCGCCGGGTGGGATCGAACGACTCCCAGGGCGCCCGCCACCTGGTCGGAGTAGTCCAGCACGCCGAGCCTGCGCTTCTCGCTGTTGTAGGCACGCGCGAGATCCGCGAGCACGGACAGTCCTTCGACCTTCGATGCGGCCGTGGCGATGTCCGCGTATACACCCACGCGCGCCGACGTCGACGGGCGATCAAGCACGTCCGCGAACGACTCCGGAAAGGCGGCGATGTCGTCGAGTTCGGCCAGGTTGTCGACCGCGTCGCGAGCGATGCGGAGCGCGCCGTCGATCAGCGTGCTGAGCGCCTCGGTGCGGGATTCCAGGCGCGGATCATCGGACGCGAGCACCACCTTGCGCATCTTCAGCCATGCCGCTGATTCGGACAGGATCGCGGCCTCCGCATCCCGCCCGAGGAGCACCGCGTTCTCCCGCACGATCTGATCGGCGAAGCTGTTGTACGTCGCCACCGTGGGGCGCAGCAGCAGGTCGTCGGCACCCGACGGCGCGGCGGACGGCGCGCCGGCCCGCGCCGCGAGGTCGTCCAGTCTCGACCGACGGCGCTCGGCGAAGCGCAGCTCCACCGCGCGGATGTCGCGCCCGGCCCGCGCCGCGGCATCCTTCTCCTCTTCCTCCTGCCGCTGCAGATCGAAGAACGGCGCCAGCTCGCCGCTCGCGTGCAATGAGGGAAGAGCCGGCAGCAGCCCCCGCGCCTCGAATTCCGCGAGACGAGCCAGGCGGTGCTGGATGCGCTCGGCGAGCTCTCCCGCCGCCTTGCGAGTGAAGGTGAGACCCAGCACCTCGTCTCGGCGCACGATGCCGTTCGCCACGAGCCACACCACGCGACCGGCCATCGTCTCGGTCTTGCCGCTGCCGGCACCCGCCACCACGAGGGCGGGCGCCGATTCGGACTCGATGACCGCCGCCTGTTCGGGCGTCGGCGGGAACTGTCCGAGGGCAGCGCTGATCACCCCGGCACTGAGAGCGCGGGTCACGACGCGCTCACCGCGCGCACGGTGTGGATGCGGCACAGGCCGTAGGAGTGGTCCTTGCGGCAGTGGTCCTCGTAGGGTGCGGTGAACGAAACGCCCGCCATCGTCGACGCTGCGGCTCGGACGCGTGCGAGGAAGGCGGCGCGACGCTCGTCGTCGAACGGCTGCTGGGTGGGCGTCACGAAATCCGCCTTGCTGGATGACGGCACCAGGACGAGCAGTTTCGCGCCCCCGGTCGGACGACCGTCGGTCCCCGTGATCAGCCCGGATTCGAAGGCGAGCTGGTACGCGGCGAGCTGCGGGTTGTCGGCGACCTTGGCATCGGTCTGCGGCTCGCTCTTGCCCGTCTTGAGATCGACGATCACGACATGGCCGGCGCCGCTCAGCTCGACCCGGTCGATGTACCCGCTGACGATGATGCCCGGCCCGCCGTCCTCCCCGGCAGCGGGGTCGAACGGCAGCGGGATCTCGAAGTGCGGCTCGGCGCCGATCAGCGAGCCGCCCGCCGCCTCGAACTCGCGAAGATACACGTGCAGGCGGCGCACCAGATCGCGCGCCTTCGTGAGCGACTGGCGCTCGCGCCATGCCGCGTCGAACTCGAGCTCGCCCCACCGCGCCTCGACGACCTTCCAGAGACTCTCCTGGTCGATGCCATCGGCGGTCTCCATCGCACTGTGCAGCAGAACGCCCAGACCCGCGACGGGACCTCCTCGCGTGTCACCGCCCAGGTCGGCGATCACCCAGTTGAGCTCGCACTCCTCGAGGGCGTGCAGTCGCGACGGCGACACTCGGACCCCCTCCTGCACGATGTCGCGGAGCGGAGCCGTGCTGGTGGCGGGGGCGACTCCGTACCACTCCACCGGATCGGCACCTGCGGTGCCGGCATCCGCCAGCAGAGCGAGCTGCGAAGGAGCCGCACGTCTCGCGGCGGCCGGCGCCCCCGGATCGGTGAGGGCCCGCCGGTGCTGGGCGACGAGACCGCGCAACGAGAGCGGATGCTCCTTCCCCTTCGCGCCCCGCTCCGGCTCGGGGAGGAATTCGAACAGCACGCTCGGCCCCGTGTCATCGTCATCGACCGCCGTCACCACGACGCGGTTGCGTGCCCGCGAGACGGCACGCACGAACAGCCGCAGCTCGTCGTGCATCACCGTGCGTCGCCGGTCGAGCACGTCGGGCGCCGTCGAGTCGGGGGACGCCAGTGCGTCGCCCAGCCGCCATGTCTCGAGGAGTCCGCCACGCAGGCGCACGTTGGGCCAGACGCCCTCCTGCACGCCGGCAACCACCACGGTGTCGAACTCGGCGCCGAGCGCCGCGGCGGGTGTCAGCACGCGCACCGTGGACCGCGGCGGCGGTGCGGTCAGCGAGTCGTCGGCGACATCGGAGTCCAGCAGTCTGCGCACGAACACCATCGCCTCTTCGCCGGGCTCGCGCTCGACGAAGCGCTTCGCTGCCTGGAACAGAGCGACGAGGGCGTCGAGATCACGATTGGCCTGCTCTGCCAGTGGACCCGTGCCGCGGGCCGCGGCGCCCCACGCCCGCTCCAGTCCACTCGATTCCCACGCCGTCCACAGCAGGTCGTGGACAGTGGCCCCGCGTCCCAGCTGTTCCCGGACGCGGGCGAGCCCCTCGCCCACCCGCCCTCCTCGCCGAGCCTCCCGCGTGTCGATCAGGGCGAACTCCAGCGGATTCGCCAGCGCCGACCGCAGCAGCTCCCGCGCGGACCTCTCGCCGCCCTGCGCGACCTCCGCATGACGGAGGGTGGTGCGCAGCCGTCGAAGGCTCACCGGATCGAGGCCGCCGAAGGCGCCCGTGAGGGCGTCATCGACGTCGGCGGCCGTCCACGATGCGGGTTCACTGGTCGCCAGGGTGATGAGGTGCAGGATGTCGCGCACCGGCGCGCGCGTACCGAGAGCACGCCCCGGTCCGCTGGCCCTGGCCGGCACCTCGCGTGCCGCGAGCTCGGCCTCGAGGGCTGCGACCTGTCGCGTGTCATGCGCGATCACGGCGCAGGAATCCCACGCGACTCCGTCGTGCACATGCCGTTCGCGGAGCAGCCGGGCGATGAGGTCGAACTCCTCCGAGGCGGATCGCGCGATGACCGCCCGCACCGACGGGTCATCGGTAAGGCGCTGCCCCTGTGGGGCTCCGCCCCACACCCCCGGCTCGCTGGCGCGCTGCCCCTGTGGGGCTCCGCCCCACACCCCCGGCTCGCTGGCGCGGTGCCCCTGTGGGGCTCCGCCCCACACCCCCGGCTCGCTGGCGCGGTGCCCCTCCGGCGGCGTGCGATGCGCGACGATCCCAGCCGCGCCGATGCGCTGGGTCACGCGGCGCACGAGATCGGCCTGGGCCGGCGTGCCGCGATGGGGCGCCGCCACGACGTGCGTCTCGCCGAGCACCGCGGCGAGCCGGGCGAAGTGCTCGGGCGCCGCCCCGCGGAACGCTCCAGAGCCGACATCCGGGTCGCCGAACGCCATCACGGCGATTCCGCGCCCACGACACGCCTCGAGCAGCTGGACACCACCGAGCGTCAATTCCTGCGCGTCATCGACGAGCACGGCTCGCAGTCGGGACAGCTGCCCGAGCGATGCGGCCCCAGGCTCGGCCGTGCGGAGGATCGCCGCGGCCTCGCGAACCAGCCCCGCGGGGTCGCGGTGGGCGCCGCGCATGGCGGTGCGCACCCGCTGATACTCCGCCATGAAGGAAGCCATCGACACCCACACCGCTCGGTCCTGAGCCGACCCCAGCGCAGCAAGGGTCGGCGGCTCGATGCCGAGCGCGGCGCACTCCGCCATGAACGCCCGCACCTCGCTGCGGAACGCCTTGGACGAGCGGATGCCGGTGCCCACCCACTCCGGCCACCGGCTGTGCCCGGCCGCGGCATCCAGGTCGTCGCCCTCGAGCAGGTCCTGCACGATCTGGTCCTCGTCGGCGCCGGTCAGCAGCTGCGGCGGCTCGGCGCCCGCATGGACCTCCGACGCGCGCACCACGTGGAAGGCGAAGGACGCCACGGAGCGCGCGAGAGAACCGGGCGTCGCCGTGCCCGCCGCCAGTGCCAGCACGTCGCGGAGGTCGGTGGCGCTCTGCCGCGACGGCGTCAGCACCAGCACCTCCTCCGGTTCGAGCTGCTCGTCCAGCAGTCGCTCCACCCGTGCCACGAGCGTCGTGGTCTTGCCCGTTCCCGGAGCACCGACCACAACGGCGGACGCATCGGCCGGCAGCTCCACAACCGCCCGCTGTGCGGCATCCAGGGTGCTCTGCCGAGCCACGCGAGCGCCCTGGGAAGTCATGCCTTCAACGCTACCTGCGCGCTCCGACACCGCTCCTCGGACAGGCCGGAGAGCGTTCGCCCTCAGCGTTGCCGACACGGCCGAGGCCTCACCGGCGGTGTCGTAGAGTTGCCGTGTCGCCCCGGGTGGGGCGCGCGCTACGAAAGGCAGTCATCCCGTGGAGATCCGCATCGGCATCACCAACACCGGTCGCGAGCTGAGCTTCGACACTTCCGAATCGGCGGACAGCTTGAAGAAGTCCGTCGCCAGCGCGCTGGATTCCGGATCGACGCATCTGACCTTCACCGACGTCAAGGGCAACCAGTACGTCGTCCCCACCGCGGGCCTCGCCTACATCGAGATCGGCAGCGAGGAGTCGCGCCGCGTGGGGTTCGTGGCCTGACGTGCTGATCCTGCTCGCGCTGATCGCCGGCGCCGTCGCCGGGATGGTGCTGCACTTCGTGCTGCCTCACCGCTCCACTCGCGGTGTGGTGCTGGCCCCCGCGATCGGCGCAGCCACCGCCGGGGTGCTCTACACCGTCCTGCAGTGGGCGGGTCTCGCCGAGGACAACCCGTGGCTGTGGGCGGCGTCCATCCTGGCGCCGATCGTGGTGACCTACGTCGCCGTGAGCATTCTCAGCCGCTCGCGCATCGCCCACGACACCCGCGAGCGCACGCGCCTCGGCATCGCCTGATCGCTGCCGCGCGCGCTCGCGCTACG
>NZ_JBNCMA010000003.1:7338-199391 GCF_049844955.1 Microbacterium sp. DT81.1 | reverse complement strand
GCCGCTGCGCCCGACCGCGGCTACGCCGCTGCGCCCGACCGCGGCTACGCCGCTGCGCCCGACCGCGGCTACGCCGCTGCGCCCGACCGCGGCTACGCCGCGAGGCCCATGGCGTCCATGCGGCGGGCGTGCGCGGCCATCAGCTCGGTGAACACCGGCTCGACGCGCTTCTCGTCGGCCGCGCCGAGGGTCGTCGGCCGCAGCGCGGCTCGTGCCACGAGGAGCGTGTCGCCGACGAGGCGACGACCCCACAGCGACAGCAGCGAGCGCCACTCCTCATCGCTCTCGATCGTGGCCTGGATGATCTCCACGATCGACTGGCGGTCATCGTCGGCCTTCAGGATGCGCGCGACGCGACGCCCGGTGTCCGCATAGCTCGACGCGAGTGCGAGGTAGAAGTCATCCAGCATGCCGGCGGTGACATGCACCGAGAGCATCGTCTCCCGCGGTCGCTTGCCGATGGTCTTGCGGCGGAAGGCGTCGAGCTGCTCCCGGAAGGGCAGCATCACCTCGGTCGGCTCCCCGCCGCGTTCCCGGATCAGCTCGACCAGTTCCCGATGCTTGGTCAGCGCCGCTCCCGCCGCGCGGGAGAGCGCCTCCTTCTCGGCCAGCTCCGGCGTCGCCCGGATCAGTCGCGTGAGCGTCTCGAAGTAGCCGAGCTGGAGATACGCCGCCTGACCGAGGAACGTGTCGACTTCCGGCGCGAGTTCCTCGAAGTCCACGCGTCGCGCGTCTCCGGCATCTCCCCGTGAACGCAGGGACAGCGTTCGCCCCTCCGGGCGGCGCTGCCAGAACCACTTCACCACCCCCTCAGCCTAACGGCGCGTCGTTCCGGCGCACGGCCGCGCGTCGCCGCAGCGCCTGGGGATGGCGTCCAGACGCCTCCGGTAGGCTGGTGGCGTCCCGGCATCGGACCTGGACCCCGCGCCTGTGGCTGAGTGAAGGGCGTGGATCACCCCCTCCGGCGGATCTCACCGCCAGACAGGCATTCTCACTGTGACTACATTCGCCGACCTCGGCGTCGATCAGGACATCGTCGACGTCCTCGCCTCCAAGGGCATCGTCGACGCGTTCCCCATCCAGGAGCAGACCATCCCCCTCGGTCTCCCCGGCCAGGACATCATCGGACAGGCCAAGACCGGCACCGGAAAGACCTTCGGCTTCGGCATCCCCGTCGTCCAGCGCCTGGGCCCCGACCCCGCTCCCGGCGTCAAGGCGCTCATCGTCGTCCCGACCCGCGAGCTCTGCGTGCAGGTCTACGAAGACATCGACATGCTCACCCAGGGCCGCTCCACCAGCGTCGTCGCCATCTACGGCGGCAAGGCGTACGAGGGACAGATCGACCAGCTGAAGGCCGGCGCTCAGATCGTGGTGGGCACGCCCGGCCGCCTCATCGACCTCAACAACCAGCGTCTGCTCGACCTCTCGCACGCCACCGAGGTCGTGCTCGACGAGGCCGACAAGATGCTCGACCTGGGTTTCCTGCCCGACATCGAGAAGATCTTCCAGAAGGTCCCCGCGATCCGGCACACGCAGCTCTTCTCGGCGACGATGCCCGGTCCGATCGTGGCCATGGCCCGCCGCTTCATGTCCAACCCCGTGCACATCCGGGCGACCGACCCCGACGAGGGTCTCATGCAGGCGAACATCGAGCACCTCGTCTACCGCGCGCACTCCCTGGACAAGGAAGAGGTGATCGCGCGCATCCTGCAGGCCGACGGCCGCGGCAAGACCGTCGTCTTCACCCGCACGAAGCGTGCCGCGCAGAAGCTCGTCGACGAGCTCAACGATCGCGGATTCAACGCCGCGGCCGTGCACGGCGACATGGGTCAGGAGCAGCGCGAGCGCTCGATGGCGGCATTCAAGGCCGGCAAGAAGGACATCCTCATCGCCACGGATGTCGCCGCCCGCGGCATCGACGTGGACGACGTGACCCACGTCATCAACCACACCATCCCCGATGACGACAAGACCTACCTGCACCGCGCGGGGCGGACGGGCCGCGCCGGCAAGACCGGTATCGCCGTCACGTTCGTCGACTGGGACGACCTCCACAAGTGGGCGCTCATCAACCGCGCGCTCGAGTTCGGCAAGCCCGAGCCCGTCGAGACGTACTCGTCGAGCCCGCACCTCTACGAGGACCTGAACATCCCGGCCGGCACCAAGGGTCGCCTGGTCACCGCACCGCGCACCCAGACGATCAAGACGCAGGATGCACCGGCATCCCGCAACGGCTCCCCGCGGGGCACCCGCAGCCGCACCCGCGCCGCAGGTCGAGGACCCGCTCAGGCCGAAGGCGATCTCGTCCCGGCCGAGCATGGCCATCCCACCAACACGGATGGTCCCGTCGAAGGCGGCGGCACCCACGACGGCGGCGGAACCGAGCACCACGACGGCAAGGCGCCCTCGCAGCGCCGGCGTCGGCGCCGTCGCGGAGCCAGCGCGGCACCGCAGGCCTGACCCGCGCCGACGCTGAGCGGGGACACGCGAGGACGCACATCGGGCACGACCGACCACGGCGCTAGGGTGATTCCAGGCGCGATGTGCGCCCCAAGACCTCGTCGAAAGAAGGCATGTCCGTGCGGTTCATCGAAGCTCAAACCATTCAATACCAGGGATTCTGGGGATCCATCGGTGACCTCATCTGGTGGTTCCTCTGGGCCTTCATCTTCATCACCTATCTGTTCGCGCTGTTCGCCGTCATCGGCGACCTCTTCCGTGACCACAAGCTCAACGGCTGGGCGAAGGCGATCTGGATCATCGCGCTGATCTTCTTCCCGTTCCTGACTCTGTTCGTCTACCTCATCGCCCGTGGCGGTGGCATGGCGGAGCGCGGCGCAGCACAGGCCGCGCAGATGCGCGATGCCCAGGCGAAGTACATCAAGTCCGTCGCCACGTCGTCGAGCCCGTCCGAGGAGATCGCGAAGGCCAAGACCCTGCTGGACTCCGGCGCCATCACGCAGGCGGAGTTCGATGCGATCAAGTCGAAGGCGCTCGCCGGCTGACCTCGTTCTCGTGATGCGCCCCTCCTCTTGCTGAAGAGGAGGGGCGCTTCGCGTTTCGGCGCGTGAGACGACGCACGCGTCAGGGCCTCAAGAGACGACGCTTCGCGTCAGGGGTAAACGGGCGAGGTTCCCGTGCCGAGGTCGATGATCCGCTGCACCATCTCGTCCGCGGTCGTGTTCTCGCCGGGAAGGTTGGGCTTGCCGAGGCCGTGGTAGTCGCTCGACCCGGTGACGATCAGGTCGCGTTCCTGCACCAGCGCCCGCAGGATCTTCTTGCCGCCCTCGGTGTTCTCTCGGTGGTCGAGCTCGAAGCCGGCGAGACCGGCGTCGATCAGCCGGTGCAGGACGTCGGGCGGCATCATCCGGTCCCGTCCCGATGGTGTCGGGTGCGCGATGATCGGGACGCCGCCCGCGCCGACGATCAGCCGCACCGCGGTGAGCGGGTCCGGCGCGTAATGCGGCACGTAGTAGCCCTGGCGGGGGTTCAGGATGCCGGCGAACGCTGCGGCCCGGTCGCGCGCGAGCCCCCGTGCCACGAGCGCGTCCGCGATGTGCGGGCGTCCGACTGTGGCGTCGCCGTGCGTCTGCTCCACCACGTCATCCCAGGTCAGGTCGTAGTCGCGGGCGATCTTGTTGACGATGCGCTCGGCGCGTCCCATGCGATCGCCCCTGATCCGGTCCATCTCTGCGCGCAGGGCCGCGTCATCCGGATCGAAGAGATACGCGAGCATGTGGACGCTCCGCCACTCCTGCTTCGCCGAGAGCTCCATGCCCGGGAGGAAGGTCATCCCGAGCGAGGTCGCCGCGTCGGCCGCCTCGGCCCACCCGGACGTCGTGTCGTGGTCGGTCAGGGCGGCGGTGCGCAGCGCGTAGCGGTGGGCCGCCTGCATCACCGCGGCCGGCGGTTCGGTGCCATCGGATCGGAGGGAATGCAGGTGCAGGTCGCTCGGACCCTCCCACCGCCGCTCCCCCGCCATCCTTCGAGCGTAGCGCCGCCCCCGCCACGCCCGCGCGGCCCCGCGTTCGCCGGTTTCCCAGCCTGCTCACCTAGAGTCTCCCCGTGCTGCGCCTGTTCGGAATCCTCGCGACGGTGCTCTTCGCCATCGCCGCAGCGGTGCTGACATGGCCCCCCTTCTTCCGGCTCGAGCGCACCTATCCGATCGCGCAGATCATCTCGTTCCGCGGACTCGTCGTGGTGGGCTTCGCCGCCGCCGTGCTCGTCGCGGTGCTGCTCGCGACGTGGCGCCCGGTGCGCGGATTCGCGCTCTCGATCGCGCTCGTCGCCGGGCTCGCCGTGATCGCGAACGGGAGCGTCCTGGTCTCCCGCGGCCTCGGCGCCGACACGCTTCCCTCGGCGACCGCGACGAGCGTGCGCGTGATGACGTGGAACACGGCCGGTGAAGCCACCCCGGCGGCGGCGGTGGCTCAGACCGCGGTGACGATGGATGCCGACATCATCGCGCTCCCCGAGACCGCGGCGTCGGTCGGCGAGAGCGTCGCGGTGGCGATGCGCGACCTGGGGCGCCCCATGTGGGTGCACCACGTGCAGTACAACACCGAGATCCAGAACGGCCCTCAGGCATGGGAGACGACGATCCTCATCTCCCCCGACCTCGGGGACTACTCCGTCATCGAGTCCTCGCGCGACGGGTCCAGCAACACGAACGTCGTTCCGAGCGCGGTCGCCATGCCGGTGGACGGGGACGGTCCCATCGTCGTCGCGGTGCACGCCGTCGCCCCGCGGCCGGCCTACATGGGCAGCTGGCGCGATGATCTCCGGTGGCTCGCCGATCAGTGCGCCGACAGCAACGTGATCATGGCTGGCGACTTCAACGCCACGGTCGATCACATGGGAGGACTCGGCGTCGACGGCGCAACGCTCGGCCGGTGCACTGATGCGGCCGTCGCGACCGGGAACGGGGCTGTCGGCACCTGGTCGAGCGCCCTGCCGGCGCTCGCCGGCGCGCCGATCGACCACGTGCTCTACTCGAGCCACTGGCGGCCGACGGGGTCGGTCGTCCTGCGCTCGATGGACGGCTCCGGCAGCGACCACCGCCCGCTGATCGTGCAGCTCGAGCCGACCGGCTGAGGCACGAGTCGGCGAAGCGCCCGTCGCACCTGCGTGCGACACTGGATGCATGAGCACCGAAGGCGAAACCGACACGATCGACGCCGTTCCCGCCGAGCCCGCATCCGCTGAACCGTCCAAGTCCCCGAGCTCGACGACGAACCGGCGCCAGCCCTTCCCGAAGGGCTTTCTCGACACGATCTCCACCGGCTGGGCCGAGCGCCCCGACACGATGCCGCCGGCGCGCGAGCAGGCGTCGTTCGCCGCCGCACGCCGGGCGGTCGTGTCCGCCGCGTTCCCCGGCAAGCGCCTGGTCGTCGCGGCCGGCTCGCTGGCGACACGCAGCAACGACACGGACTATCCGTTCCGACCCCACTCCGCCTTCGCGCACCTCACCGGCTGGGCGAGCGATGCCGAGCCCGAGTCGGTGCTCGTGTTCGAACCGACCCGGAACGGTCACGACGTGACCCTCTACTTCCGCGAACGCGCCGACCGCACGACGAGCGAGTTCTACTCCGACGCGACGATCGGCGAGTTCTGGATCGGACCTCGGCCGTCGCTCGCCGCGGTAGCCGCGGACCTGGGCGTGGCAACGGCGCACATCGACGCCTTCGAGGCATCCGACGACGACCTGCTGGTCGGAACCGACGAGGACCTGACGCGTTTCGTCAGCGAGATGCGCCTCGTCAAGGACGAGTACGAGATCGCGCAGATGCGGCTCGCCGTCGATGTCACCGAGAGGGGCTTCGATGACATCATCCGGGAGCTGCCGCGCGCCCTCGAGCACCCCCGCGGGGAGCGCATCGTCGAGGGAGTGTTCCACCAGCGTGCGCGCAGCGACGGCAACTGGGAGGGCTACGACACGATCGCGGCATCCGGCCCCCACGCCTGCTACCTGCACTGGACGCGCAACGACGGGGCCGTCGTGCCTGGCGACCTCATCCTGATCGACGCCGGCGTCGAGATGGACAGCCTCTACACCGCCGACATCACCCGCACGCTCCCCGTGAGCGGCACCTTCACCGACGTGCAGCGTCGCGTCTACGAGACGGTGCGCGAGGCCGCGGATGCCGCGTTCGCCGCGGCGCGGCCCGGTGTGAAGTTCCGCGCCGTGCACGAGGCGGCGATGCAGGTCATCGCCCGGCGTACCGCGGAATGGGGCCTGCTGCCGGTGACCGCAGACGAGGCGCTCGACGCCGAGAACGGCGGGCAGCACCGCCGCTACATGGTGCACGGCACGAGCCACCACCTGGGCATCGACGTGCACGACTGCGCGCAGGCGCGCCGGGAGATGTACTTCGACGGCCTGCTCGAGCCGGGCATGGTGTTCACGATCGAACCCGGACTGTACTTCCAGATCGACGACCTCACGGTGCCGGAGGAGTACCGTGGCATCGGCGTTCGCATCGAGGACGACATCCTGATGACCCAGGACGGGCCCGTGAACCTGTCGGCCGCCATCCCGCGCACCGCGGACGAGGTCGAGGCCTGGATGCTTCGTCTCGGGGTGCGCTGATGCGCATGCCTCGCTCAGCACACGTGCTTCGTCTCGGGTCGACCGGCAGCTGCGGTCGCTGAGCGCCCTTCGCCTCGTCGCCACGCTCCTCGCTCAGGAACCGCGCAGCAGACCCCTGCGCTGACAGCACCCGTCGTCAGGATCACCATGACCTTCACTCCTGCGCCCGCATTCATCACGCGGCCCACGCTCACGGGCACGTTCGGCATGAGCGCGTCCACGCACTGGCTCGCCACCGCCAGCGCCCAGGCGGTGCTGGAGCGCGGGGGCAACGCCTTCGACGCCGCGGTGGCGGGTGCATTCGTACTCCATGTGGTGGAGCCGCACCTGAACGGGCCGGGCGGCGACATGACGGGTCTCTTCGTCACCGCGGAGGACCCGGGCACCCCGGTCGTGCTGATGGGGCAGGGGCCCGCCCCGGCCGGCGCGACGATCGCTCACATGCGCAACGAGGGACTCGACCTCGTGCCGGGAGCCGGGGGCCTGGCGGCGGCCGTCCCTGGCGCGGTGGACGCCTGGCTGCTGCTGCTGCGCGACCACGGCACCCTCGAGCTGGCCGACGTGCTGGGTTACGCGATGGGCTACGCGCGCGACGGTCATCCTCTCCTGCCCTCGGCCGCCGCCACGATCGCGCGGGTCGCGGACCTGTTCCGTGATCACTGGCCCTCGTCCGCCGCGCTGTGGATGCCGGACGGGGCGGTTCCCGTCGCCGGCACCGTGGTGCGCAACCCGGCGTACGCCGCGGTCCTCGAGCGGCTGATCACCGCGGGCGGCGGCGCGGAGGACCGGGTCGCACGCATCGACGCGGCCCGCCGGGAATGGCGCGCCGGGGTCGTGGCTCGAGCGGCGTCCCAGTTCCTCGCAACACCCCATCGGCACTCCACGGGCACCGATCATGCGGCCGTTCTGACTCCCGATGACTTCGCGGCCTTCGAGGCGTCGTACGAAGAGGCCGCCACGGCATCCTTCCGCGGGCACACCATCGCCAAGACCCCCGCCTGGGGTCAGGGCCCGGTGCTGCTGCAGGCGCTGCGGCTGCTGGACGGGCTCGAAGACGATCGCCTCGACCCGTCGACCGAGCTGGGCGCCCACACCGTGCTCGAGGCGCTGAAGCTCGCGCTGGCCGACCGCGATGCGTACTACGGCGACGCCGATGTGCCGCTCGACGTGCTGCTCTCCGACGCCTACACAGACACGCGCCGCGCGCTTCTCGGCGCCGAGGCGTCGCGGGAGTGGCGGCCGGGCAGAATTCCGGGGCGCGCGCCGTTCGCCCCACCCCTGCGCTCGAGCCTCGATTCGGCGAGTGGTCCCGGCACTGGCGAGCCGACGGTGGCGAAGAGCGGCGAGACGCGCGGGGACACGTGCCACATCGACGTGGTGGACCGCTGGGGCAACATGATCTCCGCGACTCCGTCCGGCGGGTGGCTGCAGTCCTCCCCCACCATCCCGGAGCTCGGGTTCTGCCTCGGAACCCGCCTGCAGATGACCTGGCTCGATGAGGCTTCTCCCTCGGCCCTCCGCCCCGGGTCGAGGCCGCGCACGACCCTCAGCCCCACGCTCGTCCTGCGCGACGGACGAGCCGTCATCGCCCTCGGCACGCCCGGCGGCGATCAGCAGGACCAGTGGCAGCTGCCGGCGCTTCTGCGCATGCTCGTGGGCGGTTACTCTCCCCAGCAGGCGATCGATGCGCCTATGCTGCACACCACCGCGCTGGTCGACTCCTTCTGGCCGCGCACCTACGAGGTGGCGGGTGCCGTGGTCGAGGACCGCCTGGGTGAAGCCGTGATCGCCGGATTGCGGGCTCGGGGGCATTCGGTGACGCGCACCGGCGACTGGTCGCTCGGGCGGCTCTCCGCCGTCGGCATCGACCGCGACAGCGGGCTGCTGTGGGCAGCGGCCAACCCGCGCGGAGGACAGGGATACGCCGCGGGGCGCTAAGCCGCCGTCGGGTCGGGTCGACGTGACCGCATGAACGCGGCGACGAGTGGCGCGAGCTGGGACCCGATCTCGTCGGCGGTGCGCTTGTGGCCCTTCACCTCGAACGAGTGCCCGCCGCCGTCGATCCACTCGATGGTGGCGTCCCGACACGAGGCGACCGCCTCGTCCAGCTGCGAATGCGGATCGACGAAGGGGTCGTTGGTGCCCTCGACGAAGAGCTGGGGTGCGCCGATGACCGGGAGGTGCGCGGCCCGCACCTTCGTGTCGTCGCCCGGTGGATGCAGCGGATAGCCCAGGTACACGAGCCCGCTGACAGCGTCAGCGAGCTCGGCGGCGTCGGCCACCGCCATCGACGCCATCCGGCCGCCGTAGGACTTGCCGCACGCCCAGACCGGGGTGCCATCGGCCCGGGACACCGCGAAAGCGATGGCCGCGCGCGAGGCGGCGATCGCGTGCGTCGCCGGGCCCGGCATCCGGCGTCCGGCCTCCAGGTAGGGGAAGTTGAACGTCAGCGTCGCCACGCCCTCCGCACGCATGCCGCGCGCGAAGCCGACGAGGAACGGATGCCGGTATCCCGCACCCGCGCCGTGGGCGATGACGATCGTGGCCCAGGCGTCGTCGGGCCGCTGGTGATCGGCCGAGACCTCGACTGTGCCGGCCGGAAGGTCGACAGACAGCCGAGGCGCGACCTCGTCGGTCATCGATTCCGGCTCGGTGCACCGTCACCGGCGTCGTCCGCGCGGGCATTCCCGGACGCGGATGCTTCGCCCCCCGCGGGATCGGGGGCGGGAGCCACCCTCTCCCCATAGCGGGGCGGCTCGGTCTCGCCATCGCGGGGCGAAGCAGAGCGCTCGGGCTGCGCGACCGGCTGCTGCCGCACCGGCGGCATGGGGTCGACGGCGGCCACGGTGGACGAGTCGACGACTGTCGTGCGCCCGAGGATCTCGCGAGCCCGGTGGATGCTGCGCGAGGCGACGGTGACCTCGTAGTGATCGGCGGTCACCTGTACGACGCTGGCGTAGTCGCGGCGGCGACGCACGAAGGAGTAGGTGACGAGACTCAGCAGCATGCCGACGGCGATGCCGACGAACAGCACGCCGACGAATGCCTGGATCGGCACCGCAGGGCTGCCCAGAACGAGGATGGCGGCGAAGAACAGCCCGATCAGCACGCCGTTGATGGCACCCGATCGGGCCGCCGTCGCGTAGCCGAGCTTGCCCGTCACCCGCTCGATGGATCGAAGACCGGAGCCGACGATGGCGATGTCGCGCGCCGCGATCTCGGCGGCGATGAGCTTGGAGACGGCCTTCTGCGCCGCCTCGTACTCGGGGAACGACGCGACCATCTCGCCGACCTCTGTGTTGCCGGAGACCTGTGGACCACCCAACATGCTCATGCCCCCATTCTCCCATGCTCCGTACTTGCACCCACGGCCGCGCATGATCGGGGCGGTGCGGGATCCCGGGGCTACGCTGGAAGCGTGAGTACGCAGAGGGTGTTCGTCGCGCGCCTCCAGGGGTGCGCTGTCTTCGACCCCGCCGGCGACCGGCTCGGCAAGGTCCGCGATGTCGTCGTCGTGTACCGAAAATCCGACCCTCCGCGCGTTGTGGGGCTCGTCTGCGAGATCCCGGGGCGCCGCCATGTGTTCCTCTCGATCGGGCGCGTGACATCGGTCGCCCTCGGCCAGGTCATCACGACCGGTCTCATCAACGTGCGCCGTTTCGAACCACGAGGGGGCGAGGTGCGCGTGATGGCCGAGATGATCGGCCGCCGCATCCAGCTCGTCGACGGGTCGGGCACCGCCGTCATCGAGGATGTCGCCATCGAGCGCAACCGCCTCGGCGAGTGGGCCGTCGGTCAGCTCTTCCTTCGCAAGCCCAAGACCAGCGCGTCGCCGTTCGCCAAGGGCCCGACGACGTTCGCGTCGTGGTCGGAGGTCCGGGAGGACCAGGCACCGGGGCAGGCGCAGTCCGCGGAGCAGCTCGTGGCGAGCTACTCGGAGCTGAAGCCCGCCGACCTCGCCAACACGCTGCTCGACCTGCCGGACGAGCGCATGATCGAGGTGGCCGAGGAGTTGTCGGATGAGCGCCTCGCGGACGCCCTCGAAGAGATGCCAGAAGACGAGCAGGTGCACATCCTCGAACAGCTCGGCGACGAGCGCGCCGCAGACATCCTCGACGCCATGGAGCCGGATGACGCCGCAGACCTACTGGCACAGCTCCCCGAGGGACGGCTGGAGCAGCTGCTGGATCTGATGGAACCGGAGGAGGCGGACGACGTCCGGATGCTGCTCGCCTACGGCCCCGACACCGCCGGCGGTCTGATGACGCCGGAGCCGATCGTGCTTTCGGCGGAGGCGACGGTCGCCGAAGCCCTGGCGCTCATCCGCCGGCACGAGCTGCATCCGGCCCTCGCGGCATCCGTCTTCATCACGCTGCCGCCGTACGAGACGCCCACCGGGCGCCTGCTCGGCGTCGTGCACTTCCAGCGGATGCTGCGCTACCCGCCGCACGAGCGCCTCGGCGCCATCATCGACGACTCGCTCGACGCCGTCACCGCCACGGCCTCCGCGGCCGAAGTGGCCCGCATGCTCGCCAGCTACAACCTCGTCTCGCTGCCCGTCGTCGATCAGGCTCATCGCCTCGTCGGCGCCGTGAGCGTCGACGACGTGCTGGACTACCTGCTGCCCGATGACTGGCGCTCGCACGACGGCGACGTGGTGGCCCCAGCACCCTCGGCCGGTGCGATCCTGACAGCGCGCTCTGCGGCGACGGGGACCCCCCGAGGCGCCGTGAGGAGGCGCTGATGGCACGCGCGTCCCGCCAGCCGTCGCTCGACGCCCCCCGCGGCCGTTCCGGCATGCTGAGCCGCAATCCCCAGCCGTCGCGCGACCGGTTCGGCCGATTCTCCGAAGCGTTCGCGCGAGGGATGGGGACCTCAGGGTTCCTGATCGGCATGACCGTCTTCGTCGCGGTGTGGCTGATGTGGAACACGTTCGCGCCGGTGGAGCTGCAGTTCGACCCGCGGGCCACGAACTTCACGCTGCTGACGCTGATCCTGTCCCTCCAGGCGTCCTACGCGGCGCCCCTGATCCTGTTGGCGCAGAACCGTCAGGACGACCGCGACCGCGTGCAGATCGAGCAGGACCGCCAGCGCGCCGAGCGCAACCTCGCGGACACCGAGTACCTCGCCCGTGAAATCGTCGCGCTGCGGATGGCCGTCGCGGACTTCCACGCGGACGTCGTCACGAAGGATGTGCTTCGCACGGAGCTGAGGGCGACGCTCGAGAAGATCGAGGACCACGCCGACGGCGACGGCCGATGAGGAACGGGACCACGGCCGAGTCGGTCCGGCGGGCAGTCGGGGCGGTGATCGACCCCGAGCTGCGGCGGCCACTGGCCGAACTCGACATGGTGCGCGAGATCTCCGTGGATTCAGGCGCTGCGCGCGTCGGTATCGCGCTGACGATCGTCGGGTGCCCCGCGGCCACGCGCATCGAATCCGATGTGCGGTCGGCCGCCGCGTCCGTTCCCGGCGTCACCTCCGTCGACGTCGAGGTGGGCGTCATGACACCGGACGAGCGGCGGACGCTCACGGACCGGCTGCGGGGCGGCAGGGCTGCACGCACCATGCCCTTCGGCCCTGATTCGCTGACGCGCGTGATCGCCGTCACGAGCGGGAAGGGCGGGGTCGGCAAGTCGAGCGTCACCGCCAACCTGGCCATCGCCCTCGCGCGGCGAGGCCTCGCCGTCGGGCTCGTCGACGCCGATGTGCACGGCTTCTCGATCCCCGCGCTGATGGGGCTCGCCCGGGACGGCGCGATCCCATCCCCGACCCGCATCGACGACATGATGCTGCCTCCGATCGCCCACGACGTGAAGGTGATCTCGATCGGCATGTTCCTCCGCCGGGAGGGCGAGTCGCCGACGGGGGCCGTCGCCTGGCGCGGGCCGATGCTGCACCGCACCATTCAGCAGTTCCTCACGGACGTCTACTTCGGCGACCTCGACGTGCTCCTGCTCGATATGCCGCCGGGAACCGGCGACATCGCGATCACCGTGGGGCAGCTGCTGCCGAATGCCGAGGTGCTGGTCGTGACGACCCCGCAGAGCGCCGCCTCCGATGTCGCGGTGCGCAGCGGACTCGTGGCCCGCCAGACCGGCCAGCGAGTGGTCGGGGTCGTGGAGAACATGGCCGCCATGACCCTCCCCGACGGAACGAGGCTCGAGCTCTTCGGCTCGGGTGGTGGCGCTCAGGTGGCAGAGGCGCTCTCCACCGCCGACGAGCGCGTCGAGGTGCTCGCCTCCATCCCGTTGAGCACGACGCTGCGCGCCGGCGGCGACACAGGGGAACCGGTGGTCATCGCGCATCCCGAGGACGCGGCGGCGGTGGCCATCGAGTCGCTGGCCGCCTCTCTCGCCGCGACGCGCCGCGGGCTGGCGGGGCGGTCGCTGCCGCTCACGCCGCGCTGACTGCGCACGAATGCCGCGCACACCGAGTGCCGCTGGTCACTGCAGACCAGGATGCCCGGGCGTCAGGTGGCTTCGGAGTCGAACGGCGGGGGCTCGGCCGCGGTGAACACCGGCCGCTCGATCGGCTTGCCGGCCGTCGCCATCGCCGCCGCGCCGAGCGAGACCGCCTTCACCGGGGCGACCGGGGTGTCATCGAGCAGGGCCTCGCGGATGATGCGCCGCGGGTCGTACTGCCGGGGGTCGAGTTTACGCCAGTCGACGTCGTCGAACTCGGGCCCCATCTCCTCGCGCACCCTCGTCTTGGCCCCGCGCATGTATTCGCGGGCCCGGCCGACGAAGCGCGCGAGGCCCTCCGCGTAGCGAGGCAGGCGCTCGGGACCCACGAGCATCGCAGCGATCACGCCGATCAGCATGAGCTTCTCGATCGTAAGCCCGAAGAACATGGCTCCAGGTTACCGGTCGCGCCTGGGCCCGGCGCGCGGATCCCCCGCGTAACCTGGCCGGAGGAGGACCCATGAGCGAGCACGACGCGAACGCCAGATATGCGCGGGACGCCATCATCGAACCCGAGCACATCGCCCGGGCCCGCACGCACGCCCTCGAGATCGGCGCGGCGCCGATCAGCCCGGGCGTCGGCGCGCAGGCCGCGGTGATCGCGGCGGCATCCCGAGCCCTCAACATCGTCGAGATCGGCACGGGAGCGGGCGTCTCAGGACTGTGGCTGCTGCACGGCTCGCCGCGCGCGACGCTCACCACCATCGACAGCGAACCCGAGCATCTCGGCGTTGCGCGTCAGTCCTTCGCCGAGGCGAAGATCCCCGCCGCCCGCGCCCGCTTCATCACCGGGCGGGCCAGTGACGTGCTGCCCCGGATGAACGAGGCGTCGTACGACGTGGTGCTGGTGGACGCCGACCCGGAGAAGGTCATCGAGTACGTCGAGCACGGGCTGAGGCTGGTGCGCCTCGGCGGCACGGTACTGATCCCGCGAGTGCTCAACGGGGGAAAGGTCGCCGATCCGGTGCAGCGCGACGAGGCCACGAAGGCCTACCGGTCGCTCATTCAGGAGACCCAGGCCTCGCCCGCCGTGATCGGAGCACTCTCCACCATCGGCGAAGGTCTTCTCCAACTCACCACGATCGCCGGCCCCGCCTGAGCAGGCACGCCGGCACCGACGCGAAAGGCCGGATCATCCGACCCGGCCTTTCGCGTGACGTGCGGTGCTACGCGGCGTTGACTACCCCACCGAGCACGCCATAGAGTTCCTTGGCCTCCGCGTCGTTGACGGAGACGACGAGACGCCCCCCACCTTCGAGCGGCACGCGCACGATGATGAGTCGACCCTCCTTCACGGCCTCCATTGGCCCGTCTCCGGTTCTCGGCTTCATGGCTGCCATCGTGGCTCCCTTTCGTCGCTGGTCTGCACCTCAAGTTTATCCCCCTCCACGGCCTCTCCGATTCACCGGTGGATGCATCGAGTCACGGGATCTGCCAGTACGTATTGCCCAGTGCGTACATGTTGTAGATCCACCACCACTGTCCGATCAGGCAGAGTGCCAGCACCGAGACGCGGTAGACCGTCGAGCGGGGTGCGGCGACCGCTCCCCACAGCGGCGAGAGCGGCAGCAGCAGCCGGAACAAGCTGGACTGCGGAAAGAACACGGCGAGCAGATACAGCAGGTAGCTCGCCGCCCAGAGCCGAACCTCCACCCCGAGGGACTTGACGTGCGGCTCGAACAGCAGCAACCCCGCGAGCCCGATGCCGAGCAGCGCCAGCACGACGTAGCCGGTTCCGGCGCCCAGCCCCCACACCCCGGACCAGAACGCGGCGCCCTGGATCCAGCCGTCGAACGGAACGAAGACGCCGGTCGAGTCGCGGATCCAGCTTCGTCGCCAGGCGAGCTCCGTCGCGAGGTAGGCGCCGGAGTCCCCGGTCACCCATCCGGCGAGCACCTGCCAGGAGAAGCCGACCAGCACTGCGAGTGCGCCGAGTGCGAGGATGTGCAGAACCTCGCCCGCACCCAGTGGTTCCCGGCGCCGCGAGAACCATCGCCACACGCCGTAGATCCCGAGGAACAGGGCGAACGCGAGCACGCCCGGCCGGGTGTATCCCATGAGGGGGATCAGAAGGTACAGCCATCCGTAGCGGCGACGCTGCACGCACCACAGCGAGAGCATCAGCCAGAGCAGGAACAGCGACTCGGCGTACCCGACCTGGAACAGCACGGAAAGGGGGCCGGCGGCGAAGAACAGGGCAGCCCAGGTGGCCGTCGCCGCATCCTGACGGTCGCGGAGCACCCGGTACAGCACGAGGCAGGCAAGGTAGCCCGCGACCAGCGAGATCGTCAAGGCACCGATTCCCCATGGGCCCAACGACCCGCCGATGCCGGCGGCCCGCAGCGGGCCGCCCAGCAGCTGCGCGAGATATGCGAACACGGGCATGAAGGCCCACTGGTTTTCGGCCACCTGTCCTGTGTCGGTGAGGGGCAGTTGGCTCGGATAGCCTTCAAGCGCCACGAGCCAGTACCACTGCGCATCCCAGCCGAGGATGAAATGCGAAAGGGTCGCATCCTCGCCGAAGCGTGAGCCCGGTCCGGCCAGGTGGGCGGCGAGGAGCAGGAATCCGGTGGTGACGAACCGGGCTGCGACGTAGAGGATGCCGATCCGCAGCGCGGCCGGCAGCCCGGCCCAGCGTCGATCAGCCGGTGCCTTCAGCGTCAGCCGCCGTTCAGCCACGCCCGCAGGCCCTGCTCCACGGCGTCGATCTGTGCCACGGGCACACGCTCCTCGTCGTGGTGCGCGAGATGCGGGTCACCGGGGCCGTAATTGACGGCCGGCACGCCCATGGCGGAGAAGCGCGCCACGTCGGTCCACCCATACTTGGGCTGCGGTTCGCCGCCGACGGCCGCCAAGAACTCCTGCGCGATGGGGGCGTCGAGACCGGGTCGCGCTCCGGGCGCCAGGTCGACCACGTCGACATCGAAGCCCTCGAACACGTTGCGAACGTGATCCGCCGCCTCCTCCGCGGTGCGGCTGGGGGCGAAGCGGTAGTTGACCTCGATCTCGCAGAGGTCAGGGATCACGTTGCCCGCTACTCCCCCGCTGATCCGGACGGCGTTCATCCCCTCGCGGTAGACCAGACCGTCGACGGCGATATCGCGCGGCCGGTAGGCGGCCAGGCGCCCGAGCGCCGGTGCAGCGGCATGGATGGCGTTCTCGCCGATCCACGCCCGTGCGCTGTGGGCGCGAACGCCGTGCGTGCGCACGATCGCCCGCAGGTTGCCATTGCACCCTCCCTCGACGGTGCCGTTGGAGGGCTCACCGAGAATGGCGAAGTCGCCGGCGAACAGGTCGGGCCGCGTGCGGGCCAGCCTCGTCAGCCCGTTCAGGTCGGCGTCGACCTCTTCGTGGTCGTACCACATCCACGTGATGTCGACCCGGGGTTCGGCCAGCTCGGCCGCGAGCTTGAGCTGCACCGCGACACCGGCCTTCATGTCGACCGTCCCGCGGCCCCAGAGGTACGGCTCGCCGTCGTTGTGGATGTCGCGGGTGGGCAGGTTCTGGTTGATGGGCACCGTGTCGATGTGACCGGCGATCACCACACGCTGCGCCCGCCCGAGGCCCGTCCGGGCGACGATCGTATCGCCGTCGCGGTACACCTCGAGGTGGCCGAGCGAGCCGATGGCGGCGTCGATGGCGTCGGCCAGTCCGGCCTCGTCGCCCGACACGCTCGGGATGTCGCAAATCGTTCGGGTGAGATCGAGGGATGACGCGGTCAGATCGAGCTCGGGCATCCACCGAGTCTATCCAGCGGATGTCCACCCCCTCATCGGCCCGGACGCCAGCCGCTAGCGTTGAGGGATGAGCGAATCCCGGCAGGTGTGGGGCGACGGCCTCGCCACGATCTCCGCAGACGGCACCATCCTCGACACGTGGTTCCCCGCACCGCGCACCGGCCGCATCCCGCAGGGCCGGGATCCTCAGATCGTCGGCGAGGGCGTCGATCGGCTCGCGGTCGCCGACCCGCGTCGGGCGGTCACGGTCGATGACGTGACCATCGAGATCGATCTGGATGCCGCTCCGGCGTCCACGCCGGATGCCTATCTGCGTCTGCACGCCCTGTCGCACCTGCTCGTGCGCCCGAACGAGGTGAATCTCGATGGCATCTTCACGCACCTGCCGATCGTGGCGTGGACGAACGCCGGGCCGATGCATCCGGACGACTTCACCCGCCTCCGCCCCCTGCTGCTGCGCGACGGCATCCAGGTGCAGGGCCTGGACAAGTTCCCGCGCCTGCTCGACTACGTCACCCCGGTCGGCGTCCGGATCGCGGACGCCTCGCGCGTGCGCCTCGGCGCGTACCTCTCGCCTGGCACGACGGTGATGCACGAGGGCTTCGTGAACTTCAACGCCGGCACACTGGGCGTCAGCATGGTGGAGGGACGCATCTCCCAGGGGGTCGTCGTCGGGGACGGCAGCGACATCGGCGGCGGAGCCTCCATCATGGGAACCCTGTCCGGCGGCGGCGAGCATCGTGTCTCGATCGGCGCCCGTGCTCTGCTCGGCGCGAACGCCGGGGTCGGCATCTCCATCGGCGATGACTCGGTCGTCGAGGCCGGCCTCTACGTGACCGCGGGGACGAAGGTCGTGCTGCCGGATCGTTCGCGCCGAGCGGACGGCACGTTGCAAAGCGTCAAGGCCGCGGAGCTGTCCGGCGTCCCCGGCATCCTGTTCCGCCGCAACTCGCTCACCGGCGCCGTCGAAGCGGTCCCGCGCACCGGCGCGGGGGTCACCCTCAACGAAGTGCTGCACGCGTAGAGTCGCACAGACGGCGAAGGAGCCCCATGGCCAACCGAATGTCCAAGAAGCTGTACGAGTCCGAACTGATGGTGCTGCAGGCCAAGCTGGTCGACATGCAGGCCTGGGTGCAGGCGAGCGGCGCCCGCATCGTGGTGATCTTCGAGGGACGGGATGCCGCGGGCAAGGGCTCCACCATCAAACGCGTCACCGAGTACCTCAACCCTCGGGTCAGCAAGATCGTCGCCCTGCCTGCCCCCGGCGACCGTGACAAGACCCGGTGGTACTTCCAGCGGTACGTGCCACACCTTCCCGCAGCCGGCGAGATCGTGCTGATGGACCGATCCTGGTACAACCGCGCCGGCGTCGAGCAGGTGATGGGCTACTGCACGAGCGACGAGTACCACCGCTTCCTTCACCAGACCCCGATCTTCGAGCGCCTGCTCGTCGAGGACGGCATCATCCTGCTGAAGTACTGGTTCAGCGTCTCTGACGAGGTGCAGGAGGAGCGCTTCCATTCGCGGCTGGCCGATCCCATGAGGCGATGGAAGCTGAGCCAGAACGACGTGCTCTCCATCACGAAGTGGGAGGACTACTCCCGCGCGAAGGACACGATGTTCGTGCACACGAACATCCCGGAGGCGCCGTGGTGGGAGGTCGACTCCGACGACAAGCGCCGCAGTCGCATCAACGCGATCGCGCACCTGCTGTCGCAGATCCCCTACGAGCTCGTCGAGCGCGAGGAGATCGTCATCCCGCCCCGCCCGCCCTCGGGTGGGTACGAGCGCCCGCCGCAGGATGAGAACTCGCAGGTTCCCGACTACTCCGCCGAGCTGGAGCGCCGCAGCGAGGAGGAGCGCGTCAAGGGCAAGAAGAGCAAGCGCGACAAGGAGAAGGACGCGGCTCAGATCGCCAAGAAGGAGCGCAAGAAGGCCGGGTGAGTCGCTGCGCGGGGCACCGGGGCGTGTCGCGCCTCAGCGGACCCGCACCGACAGGCACGTGACGCAGCCCTCGAGCTTCTCGAACTCCGTCACCGGCGCGGTCTGCACCTGGAGGCCGCGGGCGGCGAACACCTCGGCCGTTGCCGGAGCGTCGGCGGACATCAGCACGGTGCGCTCATCGAGCACGACGACCGCGGTGCCGTGCTCCTCCGGGACGGGCAGGAAGGCATCGAAGAGCGACGGGTCATCGACCAGGGGTTCATAGCCGATGATCGTGCGGTCCGGCAGCGCCGTGACCGCTGATTTGAGGTGCAGCACCTTGGTCACAGGCACCTCTCGCACGGTCCACCCCCGGGGCTCCACGAGCGCCCGCAGCTGCAGTATCCCGTCGGCGTTCGTCCGGGAGCTCGCGCCGACGTAGGCGACGCGGCCGACCTTCAGAACGTCGCCGCCCTCGAGCGTTCCCGGTTCCTCGATCGACGCGATCTCGAGACCGAGCTGCTCGACCAGCGGGCGCACCGACTGCACCTCTCCGCGTCTCGACGCGGCGCCGGGCCTCGTGAGCACGGCGAGTTGGTCGAAGATCACAACTGCGTCTTCGACGAAGACGCCGTCCGCGTGCTCGTCGGCGGCCGGCGCCTCGACGATCGTCCAGCCGCGTCGGCGATAGGCATCCACGTACGTCTGCCACTGCCGGGTCGCGAGCTCCGCATCCACGGGCGAGCGATCCAGGTGCGTCAGCTCTCCGTCGGCGAGAAGGGGCGACGGCGGCCGAACCAGGAGCCGGGGCATGGCCTCAGCGGGCGCCCGGGTACTGGCGCTCGGGCGCACCGACGTACAGCTGCTGCGGGCGACCGATCTTCGTCTGCGGGTCGACCTGCATCTCGCGCCAGTGCGCCAGCCAGCCAGGGAGACGGCCGATGGCGAAGAGCACGGTGAACATGCGCGTGGGGAATCCCATCGCCTTGTAGATCACACCCGTGTAGAAGTCGACGTTCGGATAGAGGCGGCGCTCCTTGAAGTAGTCGTCCTCGAGCGCGATCTCCTCGAGCTCCTTCGCGAGATCCAGCAGCGGGTCGTGCACCCCCAGTTCGCGCAGCACTTCGTCGGCGGATTCCTTCACGAGCTTGGCGCGCGGGTCGTAGTTCTTGTAGACGCGGTGCCCGAAGCCCATGAGCTTGACACCGTCTTCTTTGTTCTTGACCCGCTCAACGAAGCGGCGGACTCCCTCACCGGATGCCTGGATGCGACCCAGCATGTCGAGCACGGCCTCGTTGGCCCCGCCGTGCAGGGGTCCGTACAGCGCGTTGATCCCCGCAGAGATCGAGGAGAACTGGTTGGCGCCGGTCGAGCCGACGAGCCGAACGGTCGAGGTCGACGCGTTCTGCTCGTGGTCCTCATGCAGGATCAGCAGGCGCTCGAGCGCCCGCGACATGACGGGGTTGACGTCGTACAGCTCGGCGAGCACCCCGAAGTTGAGCTTCAGGAAGTTGTCGACGAAGCTCAGCGAGTTGTCGGGGTAGAGGAAGGCCTGACCGATGCTCTTCTTGTGGGCGTAGGCCGCGATCACCGGGAGCTTCGCGAGCATGCGGATGGTGTTCAGCTCGATGTGCTCGGGGTTGGCCGGGTCGGACTCGCGCTCGTAGTAGGTCGAGAGCGCGGAGACCGCGGACGAGAGCACCGACATCGGGTGCGCGGTGTGCGGCAGGGCGGAGAAGAAGCGCTTGAGGTCCTCGTGCAGCAGGGTGTGGTGACGGATGCGGTCATCGAATGCCGCCAGCTCGTCTGCCGTCGGAAGCTCGCCGTAGATCAGCAGCCACGCGACCTCGAGGTAGGTGCTGTTCTGGGCCAGCTGCTCGATCGGGTAGCCGCGGTAGCGCAGGATTCCCCTGTCGCCGTCGATGTAGGTGATCGAGGACTTGGTGGCCGCCGTGTTCACGAATCCGTAGTCCAGGGTGGTGAGGCCCGTCTGCCGCGTGAACGAAGCGATGTCGATGCTCGCCGCACCGTTCGTGCCGCGGTGGACGGGGAACTCGGCCGTTCTGCCGTCCACATGCAGAGTAGCCGTCTGGTCCGAAATGGGCGTTCCCGCGTCGCTCACGGCGCCTCCTCGCGATTTCTGGTCGTGATGGGTCTCGCTCGGCTCGTGGGCCGCCGTTACAGCCTAGTAGCCCCCCGAAGCCTCAGTTGACACCGCCAAACAACGGGCCGTTCGGGTGGAGGAATCCGCTACCAGGCCGGCTGCGCCGCGGTGAGCCGGGCGGCCGCTGCGGAGATGCGCTCGTCGGTCGCGGTGAGCGAGAGTCGCACGTGATGCGGGTGGAAGGGTCCGTAGAAGTGGCCCGGTCCGGCGAGAATGCCGAGGGCCGCCAGGCGCTCCATGCTCTCCCACGCGTCGCGGTCCTCCGTCGCCCACAGGTAGAGACCGGCCTCGCTGCGGTCGATGCGGAAGCCCGCCGCCTCGACCGCGGGTCGCAGCATGTCGCGCCGTGCCCTGTACCGCTGCTTCTGCGCCTCGACGTGCACGTCGTCCGAGAGCGCGACCGTCATGGCTGCCTGGACCGGCGCCGGGAGCATCAGGCCCATGTGCTTGCGGGCCGTCAGCAGCCGGTTCACCAGCACCGGGTCGCCGGCGAGGAACGCCGCTCGGTAGCCCGCCAGGTTGGACTGCTTGCTCAGCGAGTACACCGAGAGCACCCCCGTGACGTCGCCGCTCGTGACCCCGGGGTCGAGCACGGACGGGATCGGCTGCGTATCCCACGGCGCGTCCCAGCCCAGTTCGGCGTAGCACTCGTCGCCAGCGAGCACGGCCCCCCTCGCGCGCGCTCCGGCCAGCGCGTCTCGCAGGGCTTGGGCATCCCATACCCGCCCGTCGGGGTTGCCCGGCGAGTTCAGCCACACCAGCTTCGTCTCGGCCGGCCACTCCCGCGGATCGTCGCTCGCGAACGGGGTGGCACCGGCGATGCGCGCGCCTACCTCGTAGGTCGGGTACGCGGCGCGCGGGTGGACCACGACGTCGCCGGGACCGAGGTCGAGCAGCGTCGGCAGCAGCGCGACCAGCTCCTTGGAGCCGATGGTCGGCAGCACGTGCTCGGGGCCCAGCCCCGGGACGCCCCTCCGACGGCCGAACCAGTCGGCGATCGCGGCCCTCAGCGCCGGCGTCCCCGTCGTCTGAGGGTAGGAATGCGCGTCGGTCGCATCGCGGAGTGCGTCGCGGATGATGCCCGGTGTGGGATCGACGGGCGATCCGATCGACAGGTCGATGATCCCATCCGGATGCGCGCGAGCGCGGGCGGCGTACGGTGCGACCGCGTCCCAGGGGTAGTCGGCCAGACCGCTGACGCCCACGGCGCTACGGCGCCTGCGGGGGGAGGGCGTGGATGACCGGGTGGTCCTTGTGGATGACGCCGACCTTGGCGGCACCGCCCGGGGACCCGATGTCGTCGAAGAACTCGACGTTTGCCTTGTAGTAGTCCGACCACTCCTCGGGGAGATCGTCCTCGTAGTAGATCGCCTCGACGGGGCAGACCGGTTCGCAGGCGCCGCAGTCCACGCACTCGTCCGGGTGGATGTACAGCGATCGATCGCCCTCGTAGATGCAGTCCACCGGGCACTCGTCGATGCACGCCCGGTCCTTCACATCGACGCAGGGCAGGGCGATCACATAGGTCACCGAACCAGTCTACGTCGCGCCGTGAGAAGCAGAGTCTGACCCGAGGGGGGTCGGCGGCTGTGCCGACGGCGCGCGGCCGGGGATGCGCGACGTGTCGGGCCACGCCACCACGATGGTCACACAGAGGGCGAGAGCGATCGTCCAGATCGTTCCTGGACCCTCCTGAGGCACGACCACGGAGCCGCCAGGACCGCGTCCCGAGATGACCACCAGCGTCGTCATCATGCCGAGGCCGGTGGCCAGGGTCGCCCAGCGATCGGAGGTGAGCGCGCGCACGGCGATCAGCAGCGCTGCGCTGCCGAGAACGGCGAGCACGAGGCCCAGAGGGAACCAGCCGAGCATGTAGGCGTGCGCGATCGTCCCCGCCAGCGAGTAGACGCCGCCGACCAGGAAGGCCAGCAGCCACGTAACCGCTCGCGAGAGCCACCTGGAGCGCATCCGGCGAGTCTACCCGCGCCGGTCAGGCGGCCCAGCCGAGCAGGCGCAGCAGGGCCGCGACCAGCGCTGCCGAGAGGACCACCACGAGAAAGGAGGCGCGCAACCAGAGCAGCACCCCGGCCACGAGAACGGCGGGAACCCGGGCATCAACGACGATCGCCATGCCGTCGCCCAGCGTCTGCACCGCGACGAGGGCTCCGAGCAGGGCGACGGTCAGCAGATCGCTGATGCGCGCGGGTCGTGGAGCGTCGAGCCAATGCGGGGGCGTCAGGTACCCCAGCATCTTCAGCAGCACGCAGGCGATGGCGGCGAGCAGCACCGCGTTCCACATCGTCATGGCGTTCTCCCCGCGCGCTGGGCGCCGTTCTCGGGGGCGGGACGGCCCAGCCAGTTGAACCAGCCGACTGCCACGGCCACCAGGGCGGCGATCAGCACGGGCAGGCCGGGCATGAGCCACGGCGTGAGGCAGGCGGCCACGACGGCGGCCGCCGCACCGACGGCGATCGCCTGGCGTGAGCGGAGCCGCGGCCACAGCAGTGCCAGGAAGGCGGCTGCGGCCGCGGCATCCAGTCCATACGCCCGCGGATCCCCCAGTACATCGCCGAGGAGCGCGCCGGCCAGGGTCGTCGCGTTCCAGCCGATGTAGATCGCGACCCCCGTGACCCAGAACCCCAGGGTGCGGGCGCGCGGGGAGGTCTGGGCGAGGGAGACGGCCGTCGACTCGTCGATCGTGAAGTGCGCGGCGGCCAGCCGCTTGGGCCAGCCGGGGCCGATGACCGGCGACATCCGCATGCCGTACGCCACGTTGCGCACGCCGAGAAGCGCCGCAGACGCGATCGCCGCCGGCGCCGCGGAGAGCCCGCCCGATGCCATCACGCCGATGAAGGCGAACTGCGACCCGCCGGTGAACATCACGAGGCTGAGGACGCACGTCTGCCAGACGTCGAGTCCGGATGCCACGGCCAGCGCGCCGAACGATATGCCGTACGCGCTCGTCGCGAGCGCCACCGCGACGCCCTGCCGCCGGGCGCGGCGCGCCTCGACATCGGGCTCGTGCGTCACCCGACGAAGCCTACCCAGGGCCGGGGACGCGGCCGGCGGGCCGCCTGGGGACCTCTGGACCGCTCGCGCGGGGCTTCAGGCGTTCGCGTCCTGACGCTTGAGGCGGGCCGTCGCGCGGGCGCGCTCGGTGGCATCCAGGTTCACCTTGCGGATGCGGACGATCTCGGGCGTGACCTCGACGCACTCGTCCTCGCGGGCGAACTCGAGGCTCTCCTCGAGCGAGAGCTGACGAGGAGGGGTCATCGACTCGAAGGTGTCCGACGTCGACTGACGCATGTTCGTCAGCTTCTTCTCCTTGGTGATGTTCACGTCCATGTCGTCGTTGCGCGAGTTCTCACCGATGACCATGCCCTCGTACACCTCCTGCGTCGGCTGCACGAAGAACGACATCCGCTCCTGAAGCGCGATGATCGCGAACGGCGTCACGACGCCGCTGCGGTCGGCGACGATGGAGCCGTTCTGGCGGGTGACGATGCTGCCGGCCCAGGGCTCGTAGCCGTGCGAGATGGCGTTTGCGATGCCGGTGCCGCGCGTGGTGGTGAGGAACTCGGTGCGGAAGCCGATGAGCCCGCGCGAAGGGACGACGAACTCCATGCGCACCCAGCCGGTGCCGTGGTTCGTCATGCCCTCCATGCGGCCGCGACGGGTCGCGAGAAGCTGGGTGATGGCCCCGAGATACTCCTCGGGGGCGTCGATCGTGAGGTGCTCGAACGGCTCCTGCAGCTCGCCGTCGACACGACGCGTGACCACCTGCGGCTTGCCGACGGTCAGTTCGAAGCCCTCGCGGCGCATGTTCTCCACGAGGATGGCGAGGGCCAGCTCACCGCGGCCCTGCACCTCCCACGCGTCGGGACGGCCGATGTCGACGACCTTGAGCGAGACGTTTCCGACGAGCTCGCGGTCGAGGCGGTCCTTCACCATGCGCGCGGTCAGCTTGTGGCCCTTGACCTTGCCGGCCAGCGGCGAAGTGTTGGTGCCGATCGTCATCGAGATCGCGGGGTCATCGACGTGGATCTGCGGCAGCGGCCGCACGTCCTCGGGATCGGCGATCGTCTCGCCGATCGTGATGTCGGGGAAGCCGGCGATCGCGACGATGTCGCCCGGGCCGGCGCTCTCGGCGGGGTAGCGGTCGAGTGCGCGAGTCTTCAGCAATTCGGTGATCCGTGCGCTGCTGGTGGTGCCGTCGTGGCGGACCCAGGCGACCGTCTGGCCCTTCTTCAGGGTGCCGTTGAAGACGCGCAGCAGCGCGAGGCGGCCGAGGAACGGGCTCGAGTCGAGGTTCGTGACCCATGCCTGCAGGGGTGCGTCGTCGTCGTAGGCCGGGGCGGGCACGTGCTCGAGGATCGCCTCGAACAGCGGCTCGAGGTTCTCACCCTCGGGCAGGGTGCCGTTCTCGGGCCGGGTGCGCGACGCGATGCCGGCGCGGCCGCTCGCGTACACGACCGGCACATCCAGCAGCGCGTCGACATCGAGGTCGGGCACGTCGTCGACGAGGTCGCTGGCGAGGCCGAGCAGCAGGTCGTGGCTCTCCTCTTCGACCTCGGCGATCCGGGCATCCGGTCGATCGGTCTTGTTCACCAGCAGGATGACCGGGAGCTTCGCCTCCAGCGCCTTGCGCAGCACGAAGCGGGTCTGGGGCAGCGGGCCTTCGCTCGCGTCGACGAGCAGGACGACGCCGTCGACCATGGAGAGACCGCGTTCGACCTCTCCGCCGAAGTCCGCGTGACCCGGGGTGTCGATGACGTTGATCGTGACGGGGCTGTCGCCGGCGTGCGCGCCCTCGTAGGTGATCGCCGTGTTCTTGGCGAGGATCGTGATGCCCTTTTCGCGCTCGAGGTCGTTGGAGTCCATGGCGCGCTCCTCCATGTGCTCGTGCGAGCCGAAGGAGTTGGTCTGGCGGAGCATGGCGTCGACGAGCGTCGTCTTGCCGTGGTCGACGTGCGCGACGATCGCGACGTTTCGGAGGTCCGGACGGAGGGCGCGCGCCATGAAGAAAGTCCTTGCAGAAAGTGGAGGGCCCGGAGTCGGGCCCATCCATTCTACCGCGCCGGTGCTACTCCCCCGTTTCGGCGCCCAGCAGCAACGCCCGCGCCTCGCGGCGCACGCGCTGTTCGCCGGGATCGGGCACGGGCACCGCGGCGATGAGCCGCTGGGTGTAGGCCTCTTTCGGCGCCCGCAGGATCTGCCCGGTCGCACCCTGCTCGACGATCTTGCCGTGATGCATCACGATGATCCGGTCGGCGAGCGAGTCGACGACGGCCAGGTCGTGGCTGATGAACAGACACGCGAACCCCATGTCGGCCTGAAGGCGACGCATCAGCTCGAGCACCGTCGCCTGCACAGACACATCGAGAGCGGATGTCGGCTCGTCGGCGATCAGCAGCTTCGGCTCGAGCGAGAGCGCGCGGGCGATGCCGACCCGCTGCTTCTGGCCGCCCGAGAGTTCGTGCGGGTAGCGGTTGCGGTACGACCGCGGCAGTTCGACGGCGTCGAGCAGATCCTGCACGCGCTTGTCGAGGTCGCGGCCCTTGGCCTCCCCGGCGAGCAGCATCGGCTCGCCGATGGACGCGCCGATGGGCAGGCGGGGGTTGAGGGATGACGACGGATCCTGGAAGACGATGCCGACGTCCTTGTGCACCCTGTGGAGCATCCGGCGGTCGGCCTTCGAAATGTCGCTGCCGACGACCGTGGCTCGCCCGTCGGCGATGGGCAGCAGGCCGATCGCGGCACGTCCGACCGTGGTCTTGCCCGACCCCGACTCTCCGACGAGGCCCGTGACCTCGCCGGGGAAGATCGAGAAGGTCGCGTGCTCGACCGCACGGAACGCGGGAACGCGCCCTCGCTTCGGGTAGTCGATGGCGACGTCCTCGAACGAGAGGACCGGGTCGGTCAGCGTTTCCCGGCGAGCGAAGTCTTGGCGCGCGGCCACTTCTGCGAGCCGGAGCTCGGTCGTGTCGCCGGCCAGCGCGGCCGTCGTGTCGATCGCCTCGTCGCCGACCTGCCCGATCCGCGGCACTGCGGCCAGCAGCTGGCGAGTATAGGGATGCTGCGGATTCGCGAATACTCCCTCGACGGTGCCGCGCTCGACGATCCGGCCCTTGCGCATCACAACGATGTCGTCAGCGAGGTCCGCGACGACGCCCATGTCGTGCGTGATCAGCAGGATTGCCGAATCGAGCCGGTGCCGAAGGTCGCGCATCAGGTCGAGGATCTCGGCCTGCACCGTGACATCCAGAGCCGTTGTCGGCTCGTCGGCGATCAACAGCCACGGGTCGCACGAGATCGACTGCGCGATCATGGCGCGCTGACGCTGTCCGCCCGAGAGCTGGTGGGGGTAGGAGTTGAATGCCTTGAGCGGGTCGGGCAGCTCGACGAGATCGAGCAGCTCCAATGCACGCGCTCGGGCCGCGCTCGGAGTGATGCCGAAGTGGATACGCAGAGTCTCGATGATCTGTGACCCGACGGTGTACACGGGGTTGAGGGCGGTCATCGGCTCCTGGAAGATGACGGCGATCTCGCCGCCTCGCACCCGGCGGAGCTGATCCTTCTTGAGCCCGATGATCTCCCGGCCGGCGAGCTTGACGCTTCCGCCGATACGAGCGTTCGCGGGCAGCAGGCCGAGCATCGCCATCGAACTGGCGCTCTTGCCGGACCCCGACTCGCCGACGATCGCGAGCGCCTTGCCCCCGTCGACGAAGTAGTTGAGATCCTTCGCGGCCGGCACCCAGTAGTTGTCGACGGCGAAGTCGACGGAGAGTCCACTGACCTCGAGGAGGTGACCGTCGAACGATTCGCGGGTCCGTAGCTGGCTCATCGGCTGTTCCTGATCTGAAGGGGGGTGAGAATGGGTGCGTGGATCCCGCGAACAGACTGCTGCATTCCCGCTTCAACCGGATCATGGCGATCCTGGTCTGGGCGGTGGCGGCGATCGTCGCGGCCCTCGCGGCGTGGGGCGGCGAGCCCAGCCTGACATGGGTGTACCCGGCGGCGGCGCTGGCCGCTTTCCTGTCGTGGGCCGCGCTGTGGCGACCGGGAGTCGGTGTCGGTGCGGCGGGCGTGCACGTGCGCAACGTCACGCACACCGTGGACATCCCGTGGGAGGCACTCATCCACATCGACACCAAACACGCCCTGACGCTTCTGACGCCCGGTCAGCGCTTCTCGGCGTGGTCGGCGCCGGCCCCCGGCATCATGACGTCCCGGATCATCAGCCGACGTCCCCTCAACCGCGAAGGCAGGGCAGTGGGCAGCATGCCCCGCACGGGCGACCTGATGGGCAGTGACTCGGGCGATGCAGCGATGCTCGTGAGGGAGGAGTGGCGACGCCGGATCGATGCGGGCCTCATCACCGTCGGTCTCGCCGACGAGTTCAACGTCCGCCGTCGGTGGGACATCCCGGTCCTCATCGCGGCCGCGGTGCTGCTCGCGGTGACCGTCTGGGCGCTGGCCGCATCCGGCTGAGTCGGGCTGCGAAAGCCCAGCGCCCGTCATCGTCGCAACTCCCCGCGGGAGGTGGGGCCCTCCGGCTCGTCGCTGGAGACCCCGTCGTTCAGCGCCTCCCCGCGCGTGGTCACGACAAGCCCCTCGGGCACGTCGGCCGTCGTCCCGGTCTCCACGACCGCATCCTCGGGAAGGTCCTTCACCTTGTTGAAGCGGACCCGCTTCTGACGCGGGTCGAACGCGTCGCGGAGACCGTCTCCCACGAAGTTGACGAGCAGCGACAGAATCACGATGAACACGGCAGGCCACCAGAAGAGCCACGGACGGGTCTGGAACGCCCCTTCGTTCTGGCTGATGAGCAGGCCGAGGGATACCTCCGGGCTGCGGACGCCGTAGCCGAGGAAGGAGAGCGACGTCTCCAGGATGATCGCGGCGGCGATCAGAAGCGTCGCCGCGACGATCACGACACCCATGGCGTTCGGAAGGATGTGCTTGAAGATGATGCGAAGGTCGGATGCTCCGGCGACTCGTGCGGCTTCGACGAACTCACGCTCGCGCAGCGAGAGGAACTCCGCCCGCACGAGGCGCGCGATGCCGGTCCACGCGAAGAAGCCGAGGAAGATCGCCAGCACGAGCGGGCCGAGGCCACCGACGGCCGAGCCGACGACGGCGCCGATGACGATGATGGGGATGACGATGACGATGTCGGTGAGCCTCATCAGCACGGCGTCCACCCAACCGCGGTAGTACCCCGCGATCGCACCGACCACCACCCCGATGAAGGTCGCGATGCCGCCGATGATGAACATGATGTACGCCGAGTTCACGAGGCCGCGCATGACCATCGCGAAGTAGTCCTTGCCCACGTTGTTCTGGCCGAACGGATGGTCGCCGAGCGCGAACGGCCAGAGGGTCAGGGTCGGCTTCCCGTTGTCCTGAATGGGAAGCAGCGAGGTGTAATCCCACTGCCACCATCCGGGGATGCCGAAGATGCCCGTCGCCGAGATGGCGAAGCCGACGATCAGCACGAACAGCACGATGCTGACGAGCGCCGGCTTGTGCTGCAGGAACCGCCTGAGGATCAGCCTCCCCTGGCTCAATCCCTTCTCGTCGGAGGTCAGGACGGTCGTAGGGTCGGCACCCGGCTCGGCGGGGGCCTCGAAGTTGGCGCCCATGGGGATGGTCATCACTTGACCCTCACTCTCGGGTCGAGCGCAGAGTACGCGAGGTCTGCGAGGAAGTTGAACGTGATCGCGAAGATGGCGATGACGACGAAGTACGCCATGACCGGGTTCGGATCCGAGTTGTTGAGTCCGCTGTTGAACAGCGCCCCCATGCCGCTGAAGGCGAAGATGCGTTCGGTGATGATGGCACCTCCGATCAGGGCGCCCACGTCTGCCGCGACGATGGTCGTGATGGGGATGAGCGAATTGCGGAACGCGTGGCGAACCACGACGGTGCGCTCCGGAAGACCCTTGGCGCGCGCAGTGCGGATGTAGTCCTGGTTGAGGGTCTCGAGCATGCCGCCGCGAGCGTAGCGGGTGTAGCCCGCGAAGGAGATGAGCATGAGGCTGATCGTTGGAAGCAGGAGGTGCGTCAGCGTGTCGGTGCTCTGGATCCAGAAGTCCCCCTGCAGATTCGGGGTCTGCGAGCCCACTGTCGGGATGGGGCGGCCGTTGATGCGCGGGTTGTTGATGTAGGAGTTCCAGTTGCGCATGTACTCGTCGACGATGATCACCCCCATGCCGAGAACGCCGGTGAGCACGCCGATCCGGATAGCCGGGCCCTTGTCGAACTCGCCGAGGACGAAGCCCGCGACTCCACCCGCTGCGCCGGCGAGACAGAACAGGATGATCACGCCCCACAGCTCGAACGACGTCAGGAAGGGCTGCAGGAGGAAGTAGGCGACGATGACGACGACTGCCGTGGCACCCGCCGTCCGCCACGCGTAGCGCGCCCTCACGCCGGCGATGAGCAGCACCATCGCGGCGCCGAAGGCGGCGATCAGCAGAGGGGCGAGAACGGGACCGAGCGACGGATCCAGGAACCACTCCGTCACCGACATGCCGTACAGCATCAGGCCCGTCACGAGGACAGAGGCAGCGAAGACGACGAGGCGGCGCTGCCTCGGGCCCCCGATCAAGACTTGCCAGAAGATACCGGAGATGAGCGAGAACACTATGATCACCGCCCAGCTGAAGACGGGATCACGCAACCAGTTGTTGAATCCGAGGGCCACGAAGACCTTGAGAAGGACGCCCATCAGGAAGGAGGGCAGCGAGTAGAGGAAGAAGCTCGCGAAGGTGAAGCTGTAGTCGACCGCGCTGTACTGGCGGAGCGCGGAGATGATGCCGACCGTGATGCCGAGGACGATGGCCAGGATGGTCGCCGCCGTGACGAGTTGAAGGGTAGCGGACATCGCGCGGCCGAGAAGGATGTTGACCGGCTGATTCTGAATCGTCACGCCGAGGTCGCAGCCCCCGAACGGAATGACGCATCGGGCCGCACCGGCGAGCCAGCCGAGCCACCGGACCGGGATGGGCTGATCGAGATTCAGCCACTCGACGCGCTGCGCGATCAGCGCATCCTTGTTCGGGCTGTTCGAGGCGTACAGGTCCGTGAGCGGATCTTTCGCGAGCGCCACCAGGGTGTACATGATGAACGACGCGGCGATCAGTATGAGGATCGAGACCCCGATGCGCCGCAGGACGAAACTAAGCACTGGGTTGCCCCTTCATGGACAAAAGGTATCAGCCGTATGTCCGCCGCCCCAGGCAGTAGCCGGGCGGCGGTCGCCGATGCGAAGGTGATGGGCACATGTGTGGGGCGTCGGGTGAGTAACCCGACGCCCCACGCTGTGTACGTGCGTCAGACGAGCCGCTGACTACTCAGCTGCGGCGTCTTCCGCGGTCCACTCCCAGAAGTTCCAGATCGGTCCGGTCTGGTTGGCCATGAAGGTCACACCCGAGATGCGGTCGGTGTGAGCCTCGACACCGGGGCTCTGGAAGATCGGCAGGCCGTAGTAGTCCTCGAACAGGAGCTGGTCGACCTTGATGCGGGCCTCCTCGACGTCAGCCTCCTCGGTCATCGTCTGGATCTGCGCTGCCAGCTCATCGATCTCCGGGACGTTGACGCCCGTGAAGTTCGAGCCGCCGTCGGAGGCGAAGATCTGCGGGATGTCCTCGTTGCCGACACCGGGCGAGATCCAGCCGAAGATCGACACATCATAGATGTCGCTCTCCAGCTGCGCGCTCCAGTCCTCGCGGCCGATGTCCTCCACCACGAATCCCGCCTCGGTCGCCGTGGCCTGGATGGCCTCGAAAGCGGCGACACGGTTCGGGTTGTTGATGTTGTAGAGGATTCGCGCCGTGGGGGTGCGACCGGCGAGCAGCGCCTTGGCGCCCTCGACGTCGACCTCTGCGTACGCGTCGGATCCGTTGGTCTGGATCGTCTTCTCGTAGGGGTCGGTCTGCGAGGTCACGTAGGTCTGCGAGTTGAGCACCTCTGCGTCGGGGTTGATCGGCTTCACCACGGTGTCGACGATCTGCTGGCGCGGGATGATCTTCATGAACGCCTCGCGGACGGCGGGGTCTGCCCACTCACCCCTGTGCGACAGGTCGACGTGGTCATAGGACAGCTGAGGCCCAGTGAGGATCTGGATCCCCTCGATGCTCTCCAGCAGCTGCAGCGTGTCGCCGCCGGCCTGCGGGTTGATGATGTCGACCTCGCCGTTCTGGAGGGCCGTCACCTGCGCCTGCGAGTCACCCACGAACCGGAAGACCAGCGTGGAGTAGGCGGGGTCGCGCTCGCCTTCGTAGGCCTCGTTGATCTTGAGGGTCATGGACTGCGTGGGCTCCCACGAGTCGACGATGAACGGGCCGTTCGAGAGGTACAGCGTCTCGTCGTCGGGCAGCGAGGTCACGTCGAAGGCGGTGTTCCACGTGTCTGCGACGGCCTTGATGGTCGCGTTCGGCTCGACCGGAGCCGCGGGGTCGCCCCGGGGGGTCGACTGCATGGCCTCGATGAACTCCTCCGTCGTCACGCCGGCCTTCTCCGCCACGATGTGCATCGGCAGCGGGTTGCCGTCCTGGTCGAACAGCCACTGGAGGTTCCAGTCCACGTACGGGGTGTCGTAGACGAGGGTCAGCGACTTCTTGTCTTCGCTGACCTCGGGGAACTCGGTGTCGGAAAGACCGCTGGTCGAACCCGCGATGGTGAAGTACTGGGTGCCGCTGAGGACCGTGCCTTCTTCGTCGACGGTGGCGTCATCGAAGTAACCCGATCCGGAGGCCCAGCCGAGGAGCAGGTCATCGGTCGTGACCGGAGTGCCGTCAGACCACTTCGCCGTGTCGCTCAGCGTGTACTGCACGGTCAGCGGGTCGTCAGAGACCTTCTCCATGGTTCCGAACGACTCGTTCGGAACGGCCTCCATGTCGTCGTTTATGTAGGCGAACGTCTCGTGGGTCGCGTACCAGAGCTTGCCGTTGATGTCGAGGTTGCTCTGGGGGGTCGCGGGGTTGAAGCTCGTGGTCTCGTTCGTCTCCGCGAGGATGATCTGGGTGTCGACGACTTCCGGTGCCGCCTCTTCGCTGTCAGTGCCTCCGGGGCTGGTGCAGCCGGACAGGACGACGGCTGAGACGCCGACCCCCGCCGCGACCACAAGGGCGCGCTTGCGCCATGTCTTGTCAGACACGTGTTTCCTCCTGTGCAAGGGATGGTGCGCACACGCCGAAACCGAGGTTGGAGCGGGGCGCGGATAGGGAAACACTAAGCGCGGGGTAACTCTTGGTCAAAACATCCCGCGAAAACGTTACATAGCCTTAACTCAATGCGACCGGAGTGTGACATTCTGACAAAATGACTGCCTCTGAGCCCCCTGCAGATGTGCGGAATCCCACTGAAGTCGCGGCATCCGGCTACTCGCGCACCCGCCTCTGGTGGGAGATCGCGCTGGTACTGGGTCTCACGGTCGGCAGATCCGCGGTCTACTCGGTACTCTCCCTCATCCGCACCCTCGTCGAGAGCGGATCGCTGGCGAATCAGGAGACCCAGCTCAACCAGCCGCAGGATGCGGCCGCGTTCTGGGACATCACCTATCAGGTGCTCGGGTGGGGTTTCGGACTGATGGGGGTCGCACTGGCGGTGTTCCTCCTGTGGGAGCCGGGAAACAACGCGCTGCACCGGATCGGGCTGGATTTCCGGCACGTCGGCTCCGACATCCTGCGTGCCCTGCTGCTCGCGGCGGTGATCGGCATCCCGGGCCTCGGGCTCTATGCGCTGGGGCGCGCGCTCGATCTGACGGTGGCGGTGCGCGCCTCGCCGCTCGACCCGTCGTGGTGGACGATCCCCCTGCTGCTGCTCGCCGCGGTGCGGGCGGGGCTCACCGAGGAGGTCATCTTCATCGGGTACCTCTTCGACCGCCTGCACCGGCTCGGATGGGGCTGGTGGACGATCATCCTCTCGACCGCCGCGCTGCGAGGCGCCTATCACGCCTATCAGGGGTTCGGCGCGATCGTCGGGAACATCGCGATGGGCATCCTGTTCGGCTGGTGCTACCGGCGCTGGGGCCGGGTGATGCCGCTGGTTCTCGCACACACCGTGCTGGATGTCGTGGCCTTCGTGGGCTACCCGCTCGCCGCAGCGCTGTGGCCGGGCGTCTTCGGGCCCCCGGTCAGTCCAACGCCGTCGCCGACCCCGACGCCGTCGCCGACCTCCGCCTGACGCGCCCTTCGCCATGCCGCGAGCGCTTCGCCGGCGTTGGCGGGCGCGCCCCCGGCCGACGCCTCCGCCGGAGCCACGACGCACCCCCGTCCGCCCGCGAGACTGCGTCCCGGCGCCGAAACGGCAGGGGTTGTACGCACCCTCGGCGCGTAGATGCAGTGTCGCCAGGGGAGAGGGGTCGGAGGACGAGGGGCCGGCGATTCCTGCACAGCGCCAATGAGAGTGCGACCACCCACAAAGATTCAGTTCCAGCCAGCGCACCGCATCGGGCTCGTCGATTGTGAGTGGATGCTGCTGACGGCCACCCCCGAAACGAACACGCGTCTCAACGTGAGCCCGATCGTGCTCCTGCGGCAGTCCACCGCACTCGTCCGACTCGACCGGGCGGCCGATAATGGAGCGCTCGTGCGCATCGCACGAGGCGTGTACGCCGATGCGGCGGAGTGGCACGACCTGCCGCCGTGGAGCCGCTATCTCACGCGTGTCCACGCTACTGCGCTCCTACGGCCGGATGCCGTCTTCAGCCACGAGTCCGCCGCGGCGCTTCTCGGTCTGCCGGTCTTCGGGCACCCGCCTGAGGTCCACGTCCTGAGGGACCCACTCGGCACCTCCCGTGCCCAGGCGGGCGTTCGCGAGCACACCACAGTAGATCTTCGCGATGTGCTGCACGTTGACGGCATCATGGTAACGACGCCGGAAGAGACCGCCGTCGACATCGCGCGCGCCCGTCATCCTGCCGTTGCGATAGCCGTTTCGGACGCGGTTCTGCGCTCGGATCGCTCGCTGACGTGCGAGCGGCTCCGCGAGGCGAACCTGCGGCGCGCGAGCAGTCGCGGACGGCGACACGGTGAGCGGGCCATCGTTGCGGCGAACCCGCTGGCCGAGACCCCTCTCGAGTCGGTGAGCAGAGCCGCAATCGACTGGCTTGGCTTCGCTTCGCCCGAACTTCAGCACGTACTCACCACGCCGGATGGCCGCGAGCGCCGACTGGACTTTCTCTGGCGCCGCGAGGCGATCGCCGGTGAGGCCGATGGTCGAAGCAAGTACGACGGTCGATTCGGTGACCCGAGCCTTCTCGCTTTCAATGAGAAGCGCCGTGAGGACTCGCTTCGACGGGTGCTGCGGGGATTCGCCCGGTGGGGCTGGTCCGAGCTCCAGCATCCGGGCGAGCTCCGCGGCATCCTGCTGGATGCCGGACTGAAGCCTCAGGAGCCCGCGCACCTGGCTCTCCTCGGATCCCTCCGTCGGGCGCTGACTGGCGCGCCGCGCTGACGCCCGCGGCGTGCCCGACACACGCCGGGCGAGACCGCAGCCCCGCGCCGAGACTGCGGGCGGTGCGAGCAGTCTCGGCGCGTAGCCGCCGTTTCGCACCGGGAATGATTTCTCGAAGCGGCCGCGCCGGGGCGCGCCCGCGGGGCCCGGCTAGGCGAACGCCTCGATGGGCGGGCACGCGCACACGAGATTGCGGTCACCGTAGGCCTGGTCGATCCGGCGCACCGGCGCCCAGTACTTGTTGCGCACAAGCGAGTGCACCGGGTACACGGCCTTCTCGCGGGTGTACGGGTGCGTCCATTCCCCTGCGATCACCGACTCCGCCGTGTGCGGGGCATTCACGAGGGGGTTGTCGTCCGCGGGCCACTCCCCCGCCGCGACGGCCAGCGCCTCCTCGCGGATCGCGACCATGGCCTCGACGAAGCGATCGAGCTCCGCCAGGTCCTCGGACTCCGTCGGCTCCACCATGAGGGTGCCCGCGACGGGGAACGACATCGTCGGCGCGTGGAAGCCGAAGTCGATCAGGCGCTTGGCGACGTCGTCCACCGTCACGCCCGTCTGCTCCCTCAGCGGCCGGAGGTCCAGGATGCACTCGTGCGCGACGAGGCCGTCCTCGCCCGTGTACAGCACCGGGTAGTGCTCCCGCAGCCGCGCGGCCACGTAGTTCGCCGAGAGCACGGCGGCGCCGGTGGCGTCGCGCAGCCCTTCTGCGCCCATCATCCGCATGTACGCCCACGAGATGGGAAGGATGCCGGCCGAGCCGAACGGCGCCGCCGAGACAGCACCGCCGTCATGCGTGTACACCCCGTGGTCCGAGCGCTGCGCGAACGGATGCCCGGGCAGGAACGGCGCGAGGTGCGCTTTGGCCGCGACCGGCCCGACACCGGGTCCCCCACCGCCGTGCGGGATCGCGAAGGTCTTGTGCAGGTTGAGGTGCGACACGTCGCCGCCGAGATCCCCGAACCGCGCGAACCCGAGCAGCGCGTTGAGATTGGCGCCGTCGACGTACACCTGGCCGCCCGCGTCGTGCACCGCCTCGGTGATCTCGAGCACGTCGTGCTCGTAGACCCCGTGCGTCGACGGGTACGTGATCATCAGCGCCGACAGCTGCGCCGCGTGCGCCGCGATCTTCCCCCGCAGGTCTTCGAGGTCGACGTTGCCGGCCTCATCGCACGCGACGACGACGACCTTCATCCCGGCGAGCACCGCGGATGCCGCGTTCGTGCCGTGCGCGGATGACGGGATCAGGCACACCGTGCGCTCCGTGTCGCCGTTGGCCAGGTGCCAGCCGCGGATCGCGAGCAGCCCGGCGAGTTCGCCCTGCGACCCGGCGTTGGGCTGCAGCGACACGGAGTCGTATCCGGTGACCTCGGCGAGCCACGCCTCGAGCTGCTCGATCATGGCCAGGTAGCCGTGCACATCGGCCTCCGGCGCGAACGGGTGCACGCGGGAGAATTCGGGCCACGAAACGGCGGCCATCTCGGTCGCCGCGTTGAGCTTCATCGTGCACGAGCCGAGCGGGATCATCCCGCGGTCCAGCGCATAGTCGCGGTCGGCCAGGGTCTTCAGGTAGCGCATCATCGCGGTCTCGCTCCGGTGCGTGTTGAACACCGGATGCGTGAGGTACTCGTCCTCGCGGGCCAGACGGGAAGGGACCCCGGCGAGCGGCGAGAGTCCCGCGAACGGCACGTCCCGCACGCCGCGCTCGTCGGCGGACGGCAGACCGAACGCCCAGGCGATCGCGGCGAGGTCGTCGGCCGTCGTGGTCTCATCGACCGAGACGCCGACGGTCGCGTCATCCGCCCAGAAGAGCTGGTAGCCGCGCGAACGGGCTCGTTCGATGACCTGCGCCGAGGGACCGGGGGTCACGACGCGGAGCGTGTCGAAGAACGAGTCGGAGACGAGGGAGAGCCCGTACGACCGCAGCCGGTCGGCGAGCGCCTCCGCCTTGCGGGAGACGTCCTCTGCGATCGAGCGCAGGCCGGACGGCCCGTGGTACACGGCATACATCGCCGCCATCACCGCGAGCAGCACCTGCGCCGTGCAGATGTTGGATGTCGCCTTCTCGCGACGGATGTGCTGCTCGCGCGTCTGCAGCGAGAGCCGGTACGCGGGGTGGCCGGCGGCATCCTGGGACACCCCGACGAGGCGACCCGGCAGCTGGCGCTCGAGACCTTGGCGCACCGCCATATAACCGGCGTGGGGGCCGCCGAAGCCGAGCGGCACTCCGAACCGCTGGGTGGTGCCCACGGCCACGTCGGCGCCGAGCGACCCGGGCGACGTCAGAAGCGTGAGCGCCAGCAGATCCGCGGCGACGACGGCGAGGCCCCCCGCGACGTGCGTCGCGTCGATGACCCCGGACGGATCCCATACGCGTCCCGTCGCCCCGGGGTACTGGAGGAAGACGCCGAATGGTTCCACAGGCTCGCCGATCGAGCCCTGAAGCGTGCCTCCGCGGGCGAAGTCGATCTCGACGAGCTGGATGCCGACGGCGGATGCGCGCGAGCGCAGCAGCGCCTTGGTCTGCGGCAGCGCATCGGCATCCACCGCGAAGACGTTCGACGGGGACTTCGACGCCCGCCGCGCGAGCAGCATCCCCTCGACGACCGCCGTCGACTCGTCGAGCATGGAGGCGTTCGCCGTGGCCAGCCCGGTCAGGTCGGTGACCATCGTCTGGAAGTTGATGAGCGCCTCGAGCCGGCCCTGCGAGATCTCGGGCTGGTACGGGGTGTACGCCGTGTACCAGGACGGGTTCTCGAACACGTTGCGGGCGATGACCGACGGCGTGATCGTGTCGTAGTAGCCCAGACCGATCATCGGGCGTGCCGTGCGGTTCTGCGAGGCGAGCTCGCGCAGCTCCGCGAGCGCCTCGGCCTCCGTTGCGGCCGGCGGGATGTCGGAAGTCGTGCGCGGCTGCACGTGGATGGATGCGGGCACCGCCCGCTCGACGAGCGCGTCGACGCTCTCGTACCCGAGCACGTCGAGCATCGCCCGCTGCGCCGCGGCATCCGTCCCGATGTGCCGCGCGGCGAATCCTCCGAGCGCCTCGCGCGCCGTCCCCGTCATTCGGCGCCACCCGTGAGCGCGACGTACGCCTCGCGGTCGAGCAGCTCGGCCGCGGCGGACGCGTCGACGCGGATCTTCACCAGCCACCCGTCTCCGTACGGATCTGAGTTCACGAGGGAGGGGTCATCGACCACGGCGTCGTTGGCCGCCACGACATCGCCGGTGAGGGGCGCGTAGAGCTCCCCGACCGACTTCGTCGACTCGATCTCACCGACGACCTGCCCCGCGCTCACGCCCGAATCGACAGCCGGCAGCTCGACGAAGACGACGTCGCCGAGCTTGTCGGCCGCGAAATCGGTGATGCCGACCGTGGCCAGATCGCCCTCGAGGGCGATCCACTCGTGCTCGGCGGTGTACTTGAGAGCGTTGAGATCGGTCATTTCTTCCTCCGGTAGAAGGGCAGGGCGGTCACGGTCGCGGGGATTCGCGTTCCGCGTACGTCGATGGTGAGTGCGGTGCCCTCGGCGGCCGCGGACGGCGAGACGAAGGCCATGGCGATCGGATGCTGCAAGGTGGGGCTGAGCGCGCCGCTCGTGATCTCGCCCACGCGCTCCTCCCCGCGGAAGACTTCGTACCCCGCGCGACCGGCCCGCTTGCCCTCCGAGACGAGGCCGACGAGCACGGGCGCATCGGCGGGAACAGCGGCGAGCACGGCCTTGCGCCCGACGAACTCGTTCTTGTCCGCGGCGACGACGCGGCCGAGGCCGGCCTGTGCCGGAACGATGTCGAGCGAGAGCTCGTGGCCGTAGAGCGGCATTCCCGCCTCGAGGCGCAGGGTGTCGCGGGCGGCGAGCCCGGCGGGCACCAGTCCGAGCGGGGAGCCCGCGGCGAGCAGGGCGTCCCAGAGGCCCGCGGCGGCGGATGCGGAGACATACAGTTCGAAGCCGTCCTCGCCGGTGTACCCCGTGCGGGCGACGAGCAGCGGCTCTCCGTCGAAGAACGCGTCGGTGGCGGCGTAGTACGGCAGCTCGGCGAGGGGGCGTCCGAGGTCCGTGATCCCAGGCGTCGCCTCGAGCACCGCGCGGGCGATCGGACCCTGGACGGCGATCAGCGCGTAGTCCTCGCTCGCGTCCACGACGGTCGCCTCGAAGCCCGACACCCTGGTGGCGAGGGCGTCGGCGACGGCATCGTGATTGCCGGCGTTGGCGACCACGAAGAACCGATGCGCACCGAGGCGGTAGACGACGAGGTCGTCGATGATTCCGCCCGACTGCGCGAGCAGCAGGCTGTACTTGGCCTTCCACACGGGAATCGCCGAGAGCCGACCGGCGAGCGCGTAGTCGAGGAAGACGCCGGCCTCGTGGCCCTCCACCAGGAATTCCGCCATGTGCGAGATGTCGAAGATGCCGGCTGCGGTGCGCACGGCGTGGTGCTCGGCCAGGTCGGAGGTGTAGCGAACCGGCATGAGCCACCCGCCGAAGTCGGTGAACGAAGCACCGAGCGCCTCGTGCGTCGCACGCAGAGGGGTGTTGCGGGGCGGGATCGCGGGGTCTGTCATGAGTTCTCCGGTGCTCGTCCGGGCTGGCGTCGGGTGACGCCGGCGAACTCCCCCTCTGTCATGGGCCTGAGAGCTTCGACGCGGCATCCACTGCACTGATCGGATGCTGCGGCTTTCACCGTCGGCGGGTCCACGAGGACCGCTTTTCAGAGTGGCCGGACCCCGCGCGGTACGCGGACCTGAGAGATTGGCGGGGAGGCTTGCTCCTTCGGTGCCCGGCAAGGTTCTGCCGGGGCTCTCCCGCGAGGGTCGTGCGGCCTGTCTTCAGTTGCGAGGCCAGCATATCGGGCGCGCGCGAGAAAACGGGCACCATCCGCGAATGGAGCTCAGCCGCTGCAGGTGCCGGAGGCGACCGCGGCGTCCAGCTCGGCGAGCCGGTCGACGACGGGCGACATCTCCGTCGGTGTCATGGCGTAGCCGAGATCGTCGTCGCCCTCGGCGCGCGCGAACACGAGGCCGGCGACCTGGCCGGTCGTGGAGAGCAGCGGACCGCCCGAGTTGCCAGGACGCACCTGCGCGGCGAGCGCGTAGACCTCCCGCGCGGAGCTCGATTCGTCGTAGACGTCGGGGACGTCGGCCATTCCGACCGAGAGCACCCGCGCGGCGCCCGTCGTGAACGGACCGCCGTACGGGTAGCCCTGCACGACCGCCTCCGATCCGACCCCGAGGGTCGGCACCACGTCGAGCGGTGTCGCATCCAGGCCGTCCACGGCCACCACGGCGATGTCGTCTACGGGGTCGAAGTAGACGACCCGGCCCTCCCGCGCCTCTCGACCAGGCAGCTCGACGACCGGGCGGTCGACGCCGGCCACCACATGCGCATTCGTCATCACGCGATCCGGCGCCACGACGAACCCCGAGCCGCTGGCGGTGATGCCGCACGCGAACGCGACGCCCGACACGCGGGCGACGGACTGCGCGGCGGCGGTGAGCGCTGGTTCGTCGAGCGCGACATCCGGGATGCTCGGCGCGAGCTGCGGGGCCAGCAGCTGTCCGAGCCGAGGGATGCCCTCCTCGGCGGCGCCGCGAAGCTGGGCCATCGTCGCGGCGAGGGGCCGCGGCGTGAGGTCTTGGATGGCGGTGAGGATGCGCGACGACGACACGGATGAGGCGACGAAGGGCATGCCCGTCGCCGCCAGACTCTGCCCTGCAAGGGAGACCGCGAGGGCCGCGACCGTCAGGCTGACCGCTCCGCCCAGGAGACGCTCGAGCCCGCGCAGCTTCGTCTTGTCGACGCCGCGCCGCAGAGCCATCCCGATCGCGGAGCCCACCGCGGATCCGATCAGGAGAAGTCCGACCGCCACGGCCAGGACGGCGGCCCCCCGCCATGCGGCATCCGGAATCGCGGCGTTGACCAACGGAACCGCCCAGTACGCGGCGAGGCCACCGACGGCGAGCCCGACGAGGGAGCCCACGCTCGCCAGCAGTCCGCGCATGACGCCGATGATCACGGCCATCACGAGGATCGCGAGCACGACGATATCGACGGCGGCCACCGGTGTTCCCCTCCCCTGGTCGGAGCGATCCTAAGCGGCTGACCTGGGAGGACTCCCGGCCGCGTTCCGCGGTTTGCACTTCATGTCGGGATGACTATAAGATGGCGGATGAAAGGGTTAGAGTCATGATGACACGAACGAGCGTTCTCGAAGCATCCACCGACACGGCACCGGCCGCGGACGACGTGACGCGCGTGGCCGTGTCGACCGTCATCTTCAGCCTGCGGCCCCGCGCGGACGGCGCGTCGATCGTCCTCCCCCTCGTGCGCCGCACCCGCGACCCGTTCGAGGGTCTCTGGGCCCTGCCCGGGGGATGGCTCGACCCCGCCGAGGGGCTGGATGCCGCGGCATCCCGCACGCTCGCCGAGACCACCGGGCTCGCCCCGACCTATCTCGAGCAGCTCTACGCCTTCGGCGATGTCGACCGCTCCCCCACCCGCGTCGTGTCGATCATCTACTGGGCGCTCCTGCGCCCCGACGAGATCATCGGCGTCCACGCCGACGACGCACCGGCCTTCGCCGACGAGAACGTCGAGTGGTTCGACGCGGCATCCCTCCCGCGTCTCGCGTTCGACCACAACGCGATCGTCGACTACGCCCTGTGGCGCCTGCGCAACAAGGTCGGCTACAGCCGCATCGCGCACGGCCTGCTCGCCGACGAGTTCACCCTCGCCGAGCTGCGCGAGGTCTACGAGTCGATCCTCGGCCGGCGCCTGGACCCCGCGAACTTCCGCCGCCAGGCGGAGGCCTCGGGCACCCTCATCCCGACCGAGCACTTTCGCACGGGCAGCCACCGGCCCGCCCGCCTCTACCGCTACAACCAGGACGTCGAGCTCGCCGATCGCGGGCCCCTGACCGGATCGAGCCCGAAATGACCCTGCACCCATCCACGGTGGCCGACCCCTCGGTCGACCACGCCCTCCGTCTCATTACGACGGGCCGCTCCAACGCCGAGACGTGCAACACCGACCTCGCCGCCGGCCCGTGGAACTTCGACACACGCCCCGGCTACGGACCGGGCGCATCGATGGGCGACGTCATCCCGACCGGATCGCCGCGGCAGGGCGAGCTGCCGGTCGAGTACCGCGACGCCTCCGAGGAGGAGCTGGACGCCCGCATCCGCGCGGCCAAGGCGACGCTCGGCGACCGGGTCGTGATCCTCGGCCACTTCTACCAGCGCGAAGAGGTCGTGCGACACGCCGACTACGTGGGCGACTCGTTCCAGCTCGCCAACGCCGCGAAGGCGCGATCGGATGCCGAGGCCATCGTCTTCTGCGGCGTGCACTTCATGGCCGAGACCGCCGACCTGCTCTCCACGCCCGAGCAGTCCGTGATCCTGCCCAACCTCGCCGCGGGCTGCTCGATGGCCGACATGGCCAACATCGACCAGGTCGAGGAGTGCTGGGAGCAGCTCGAGGAGGTCTTCGGGCCGCTCGATCAGCCGGGCCCCGACGGCCGGGTGCCGGTCATCCCCGTCACGTACATGAATTCCGCCGCCGACCTCAAGGGGTTCTGCGGGCGCCACGGAGGCATCGTCTGCACCTCCTCGAACGCGAAGACCGTGCTCGAGTGGGCCTTCCAGCGCGGCGAGCGCGTGTTGTTCTTCCCCGACCAGCACCTGGGGCGCAACACGGCGAAGGCCATGGGCGTGCCGCTGGAGCAGATGCCGATGTGGAACCCGAACAAGCCGCTGGGTGGCAACGACCTCTCCGCCGTCGAGGACAGCCGCGTTCTTCTCTGGCACGGGTTCTGCTCGGTGCACCGCCGCTTCACCGTCGACCAGATCGAGAAGGCGCGCGCGGAGTTCCCGGGCGTGCGCGTGATCGTGCACCCCGAATGCCCCATGCCGGTGGTGGATGCCGCGGACGAGGCCGGCTCGACGGACTACATCCGCAAGGCGATCGAGGCGGCGACCGAGCCCACGACCTTCGCTGTCGGCACCGAGGTCAACCTCGTGCAGCGCCTCGCCGCCGACAACCCGCAGCACACGATCTTCTGCCTGGATCCGGTGGTCTGCCCCTGCTCGACGATGTACCGCATCCACCCCGGCTACCTGGCATGGGTGCTCGAGGGTCTCGTCGGCGGCGAAGTGCTGAACCGCGTCTCGGTGCCCCTGGATGTGGCGGAGCCCGCGCGGCTCGCGCTGGAACGGATGCTCGCGGCGAAGCCGCCCGAGGCACCCGCGCTCGTGGCCGAGAGCCTGTCGTGACGGCGGCCGGAACGAGCGGGAGCGCCGCCGACGTGCAGCGGGGCGCCGTGCATGCCGTTCTCGTCGGGAGCGGCATCGCCGGACTGACGGTCGCCCTCCATGCGGTCGCGGCCGGGGTGCGTGTGACCCTCGTCACCAAGGACGTGCTCGAACACGCCAACACCCGCTACGCCCAGGGCGGCATCGCGGGCGTGATGTTCGCCGACGACCGCATCGGGGATCACATCGCCGACACCCTGCGGGCGGGCGCCGGCCTCGCCGACCCCGAGGCCGTGCGAGTCCTTGTCGATGAGGGCCCCGCACGCATCCGGGAGCTCATCGGTCTGGGTGTCGCGTTCGATCGCGACGAGGACGGCGCCTTTCTCAAGGGTCTCGAGGCGGCGCACTCCTATCCGCGCATTCTGCATGCGGGCGGGGATGCCACGGGCACAGCCATCGAGAAGGCACTCGTGGCGCGGCTGCGGGCCAGCGGCGCCCGGGTGATCGAGCACGCCTTCCTCGTCGACCTGGTGTGCGAGGGCGGCCGCGTCACGGGCGTGGACCTGCTGGTGGAGGAGCCATCCGCGCCTACGGGCGGCGTCGGTGGCGGGACCGGGAACACGCGCCGGATGGTTCTGGACGCCGATGCCGTGGTGCTCGCGACGGGCGGGGCCGGCCAGCTCTACGCCCACACCACGAACCCGGTGGTGGCGACAGGTGACGGGATCGCGGCGGCGCTGCGCGCCGGCGCTGCCGTCACCGACCTGGAGTTCTTCCAGTTCCACCCCACCGTGCTGGCTGCCGGCGAAGCGTTCCTCGTGTCGGAGGCCGTCCGGGGCGAAGGCGCGACGCTGATCGATGAGAACGGCCGGAGGTTCGCGTTCGACGCGCATCCGGATGGCGAACTGGCGCCACGGGATGTGGTCGCCAGGGCGATCGCACACCAGATGGACCTTCAGGGCGGCCGGCCGGTGCACCTGGACGCGACGGCACTCGGCGCCGAATTCCTGGCGAGCAGGTTCCCGACGATCGACGCCGCCGTGCGTGAGCGAGGCCTCGACTGGTCGCGCCGGCCCATCCCCGTCACCCCGGCCGCGCACTATCTCATGGGCGGGATCACCACTGACCTGCACGGCCGCACGAGCATCCCGGGGCTGTACGCCGTGGGCGAGGTCGCCAGGACCGGGGTGCACGGCGCGAACCGGCTCGCCTCGAACTCTCTGCTGGAGGGCGCCGTGTTCGGCGCTCGGGCGGGTTCGGTGCTGGCCGCCGACGCGACGGGAGGAGACTGGCCCGCGGCACCCGTGCCCGCGGCCTACGCCGAACCGGCCGCCGAGCAGTCGCTTCCCGTTGCTGCCGGCTCCGCGGAGCGTCGAGACGAGAGGACCGGAGGATCGCGGGACGGGGCTGGCGGTGTGCCGCCGTTCTCGCGCGACGCGCTGCAGGCCCTGATGTGGGAGGACGCGGGACTGGTGCGCGACAAGACCGGTCTGGCACACGCGGCGCGCATCCTCGCCGCGTGGAGCGCGACGCCCCGGATCCCCGTCACCGAGGCCGAGTTCGAGGACGAGAACCTGCTGCAGGTCGCGACCGCGCTGGTCGCGGCGGCGCGCGCCCGCCGCGTCTCCGTCGGTGCGCACTTCCGCTCCGACGGGGTGGGTTCCGACGACATCGTGACCGACCTCGTCGACGCCGAACAGCGTCGCGCCGCCGAATCCACCGTTCACGAATCGAGCACCGTCGGAGCGTCGGCGTGCTGACCCGCACCACGATCGATCGCGCGGTCGCGGCGGCGCTCGAAGAGGACGCCCCGTGGGGTGACATCACGAGCGAGACGCTCATCACGCCGGATGCGCAGGCGCGCGCCGAGCTCGTCGGCCGCGAATCCGGGGTGTTCTCCGGCGGCGAGGTGTTCGCGGCCGCGTTCCGGCTGACGGACCCGCGGATCACGGTCGAGCCGCTCGTGGAGGACGGCGAGTGGTTCGCAGCGGGATCGACCCTCGCCATCGTGGCCGGCCCGGCGCGCGGGGTGCTCACGGGTGAGCGCGTCGGTCTCAACTTCGTGCAGCGCATGTCGGGCATCGCCACGCTCACCTCCCGCTACGTGGCCGAGGTCGCGCACACGGGCGCCCGCGTCGCGGACACCCGCAAGACCACCCCGGGACTGCGCGCCTTCGAGAGGCACGCGGTGATGAACGGCGGGGGCCACAATCACCGGCACTCCCTCTCGGATGCCGTGATGGCCAAGGACAACCATCTGGCCGTGCTCGCGCAGAAGGGCGTGTCGGTCACCGCGGCGCTGCAGGGGGCCATCGCCCGCCTCTCCCACACCACGCACGTCGAGGTGGAAGTCGACCGCCTCGATCAGATCGAGGCGGTGCTCGCGGCGGGGATCGGAACCATCATGCTCGACAACTTCTCGCTCGATGACCTGCGCCGGGGCGTCGAGCAGGTCGGGGGTCGTGCCACCGTCGAAGCCAGCGGCGGTGTCTCCCTCGCCACGGTGCGGGCGATCGCCGAGACCGGCGTCGACGTGATCTCCGTCGGTGCCCTGACGCACTCCGCGCCCGCGCTGGACCTCGCCCTCGACATCCGGATCCACGCGCGCTGAGCCGAAGATGAGCATCCACGCGCACGGGACATCGTCCGACCTCTCCAACGGCACGCCTCACCCGGGTGAAGCCACGTTGTACCTCGACAACGCCGCGACGACACCGGTGCGCCCGGAGGCGCTCGAGGCGATGCTTCCGTACCTGACCGGCGTGTACGGCAACCCGTCGAGCCACCACACCCTCGGCGAGAGAGCAGCGCAGGCGCTGGCGGATGCGCGTGGGCGGGTCGCGGCGGTCTTCGGGATGCGCCAGAGCGATGTGATCTTCACCTCCGGGGGCACCGAGGCGAACAACCTCGCGATCAAGGGAATCGCGATCGCCGCACAGCTCGGCCGCGATCGCAGACACCTCGTCACGACGCCGATCGAGCACGAATCGATCCTGGAGTCGGCGGACTATCTCGAGCGGGTGCACGGCTTTGACGTGTCACGCGTTCCGGTGGACGGCACGGGCACGGTCGATCCGGCCGCCATCGGCGCCGCCCTTCGCGAGGACACCGCGCTGGTCAGCGTGGGCTACGCGAACAACGAGGTAGGGACGATCCAGGATGTGGGTGCGATCGCGACCCTCGCGCGCGAGCGCCGCATCCCGGTGCACGTGGACGCGGTGCAGGCGGCCGGATGGCTTCGCCTGGCCGGCTCTGGCGCGGACGCCATCTCCATCGCCGGCCACAAGATCGGCGCTCCGAAGGGCACCGGCGCGCTCGTCGTGCGTGGCCGCGTCCCCCTCGAACCGCTTCTGCACGGCGGCGGACAGGAGCGCGGCCGGCGCAGCGGCACCGAGCACGTCGCCGGCGCCGTGGCACTGGCTACCGCCCTCGACCTCGCCGAGGCCGAACGCGAGGAGGCGTTCGCCCGTGTCACCCGGTTGCGGGAGGACTTCGTCGCGCGCGTGCTCGATCGCGTGCCGAGTGCGACGCTGACGGGGCATCCGGTGCATCGGCTCCCGGGCACCGCGAGCTTCACCTTCGCGGGCACCAGCGGCGAGGCCGTGCTGCTCGAGCTGGAGCGCCGCGGCATCGTGTCCTCGAGCGGGTCGGCCTGCGCGGCGGGCAGCGACGAGCCGTCGCACGTGCTGGTGGCCATGGGCATCGAACCGGAAGTCGCCCAGACCGCCGTGCGCTTCACGCTCGCGCATGCGGCGTCGAAGCCGCTCGATGCGGTGGCGGACGCCGTCGCCGCGTCGGTGGCCGCCGTACAATCGACCCGATGAGCCGTACACCCGCCACCGTCACCGTGATCGTGCCGGGGTTCGATGTCGCACCCTACGCGCAGGAGGCATTGGACTCCCTCCGCGCCCAGACGCTGACCGACTGGACGGCGGTTCTAATCGATGACGCATCTCACGATGCGACCGGGGCGATCTTCGCCGCGGCCGCTGCAGCCGACCCCCGCTTCCGGGTGGTGACGCAGGATCGTCGGAGGGGCCTGGGGGCGGCGCGCAACGCGGGCCTCGATCTCGTCGACACGGAGTTCGTGGCCTTCCTCGACGCGGATGATGTGCTGCGACCCGGCGCCCTCGAGCGGCTCGTCGACACGCTCCGCGAATCGGGCAGCGACTTCGCCGCCGGCGCCTACGTTCGCCTGCGCCCGGATGGCGACGAGTACGTCGAGGGCGAGGTGCAGCCGTGGGTGTCGTCCGCCACGAGTCCCGAGCGCCGGGGCACGACGATCGACGCGCACCCCGACGCCTCCTCGAACATCGTCGCCTGGTCGAAGGTCAGCCGGGCGTCGTTCTGGCACCGGACCCGCCTGCGCTTTCCCGAGGGCAAGCTCTACGAGGATCAGGTCGTCGCGCAGCGGATGTACTCCGGCGCGGCGTCCTTCGACGTCGTGCCCGACGTCGTCGTGCTCTGGCGCGTCCGCGCCGACGGCTCATCCATCACCCAGCGGGAGGCGGCCCTGCCGGTGCTGCGCGAGTGCCTCGAGGCCATGGCGGCCGGTCTGGCCGTTCTGGAGGACGGCGGCCATGCCGCGGCGGCGGCCGCCCGCCGCCGGCAGATCCTGGGGATGGACGTGCCGCGCCTCGCCGGCATCGCCGCACAGCATTCGGAGGATGCCTACCGCAGCGCCCTCGGATCCTTCACCCGCGACATCTGGGACGCGGCCGGGGCCGAGCGCGCGGAACTGACCGAGGCCTCCGCGACCGCCGTCGCCGCCGCCCGGCTCTGGTAGTCACGTACCTCGCGCGGAATCGACCCTGTGGACGACGTCTTCGGGCTCCCGTGGCCCCTCGGTCAGTTCGAGACGGCGGCGGTCTTGGCCCAAGACGCGTGCCGCACGCAGGCTGAGTGGGGCAAGAGTGCAGTGCGGGCGGCCCTTCGAGCGCGCGACGCCGATGCAGCCTGAATGCGGAACGCCAAGGGCATCCGCCGCTCAGCGGGCTTCGGGAACCGGCGCCTCGCCGAGCTCCTCGAGCTGCGGCCAGTCCCGCTCGCCGACGGGAGCGTCGAGGGTCAGTGGACGTCCGTCTGCCGGGGGCCGATCCGCGCGCCGGTCGGGGTGGTCGGCGGGCGGCTCGGATTCCTCCACCTCGAGGATGCGGGACGCTGCCAGCTGCTCGGCCGCCAGCTCCGAGTAGAGGCCGCCGGCCTCGATGAGTTCGGAGTGGGTTCCGCTCTCGACGATGCGCCCCGCGTCGACGACATGGATGACGTCGGCGCCGATGATCGTGGAGAGCCGGTGGGCGATGGAGAGGGTGGTGCGCCCCCGCGCCGCCGCGTCGAGCGCCTCCTGCACGACCCGTTCCGACACCGTGTCCAACGCGCTCGTGGCCTCATCCAGGAGCAGCACCGGCGGATCCTTCAGCAGCACCCGGGCGATCGCGATGCGCTGCTTCTCGCCGCCCGAGAGGCGGTAGCCGCGCTCACCGACCACCGTGTCGTAGCCGTGCTCGAAGCCCTCGATGATGTGGTGGATGTTCGCCGCCCGGCAGGCGGCCTCCAGCTCCTCGTCGCCGGCGTCCGGCTTGGCGTAGCGCAGGTTCTCGCGGATGGTGGCGTGGAAAAGATACGTCTCCTGGCTGACGATCCCGACGTGATCGATGATCGACTCCTGGGTCAGGTTGCGCACGTCCTCGCCGGCGAACAGGACCGTTCCCTCTGAGGCCTCGTACATGCGGGGCGTGAGGTAGATGACGGTCGTCTTGCCGGCGCCGCTCGGACCGACGAAGGCGACGTGCTGGCCCGGCTCCGCGGTGAACGAGACGCCTTGAAGCGTGGGGCGCGAGTCGGCGGTGGCATCCGGATAGCGGAACACGACGTCGCGGAACTCGATGCGACCCACCGGGCCCGGCGCCCGGTCGACGCTCGTCGCGTCGGGCGAATCGCGGATCGCCGGGACCAGGTCGAGATACTCGAAGATGCGCGCGAACAGCGCCGAGGACGTCTGGATGTCGAGCGCGACGCGCATGAGGCCGAGGAGGGGCTGCAGCAGCCGCGCCTGAACCGTCGTGAAGGCCACGATCGTACCGGCAGTGATGGCGTCGGTCCCGCCGCTGATCAGGTACCCCGACACGAGGTAGATGACCGCCGGGACGCTCGCGATCAGCACATGCACGACGCCGAAGAACCACTGGCCGCTCATCGCCCAGCGCACCTGCAGGCCGACCTGGTTGACGTTCTCGGTGCGGTAGCGCGCGGACTCGGTGCGCTGCCGGTTGAAGGACTTCGAGAGCAGGATGCCCGAGACGCTCAGAGTCTCCTGCGTGATCGCGGTCAGTTCCGAGAGCGACTCCTGCGTCTCCCCTGCGATCCTCGCGCGGACCTGCCCGACCCGGCGCTGCACGACCACCAGCACCGGCATGATGACGATCGCGATGATGGTGAGGCGCCAGTCGATGATGATCATCGCGACGAGCGAGGCGATCACCGTGACGACGTTGCCCAGGATGCTGGTCACGGTGTTCGTCAGTACGCCCGCGACTCCGCCGACGTCGTTCTGCAGGCGGGACTGGATGACTCCGGTCTTCGTGCGGGTGAAGAAGCTCAGCTCCATCGCCTGCAGGTGCTCGAAGAGCCGGACGCGCAGGTCGCCGGTGACCTTGTTCCCGACCGTGGACGTCAGCCAGGTCTGCACGATCCCGAGGCCGGCGCCCACCACGAACAGCAGCACCATGAGCCCCACGAGGCGCGCGAGCAGCGCCAGGTCGGGGGCGGACCCGTCGGTCGGGAACAGGGCGTCGTCGAAGATGCGCTGCACGAGCAGCGGCGGGATGACCGCGATCGCCGCGCCGGCGATGACGAGGATCGCCGTGCAGGCGATCTGGATCCGGTACGGACGGAACAGCGCCACCACCCGCGGCCCGAGATTCGGGATGCGTGGGGCCTCGGCGTTCAGCTTCTTTTGCGCCTCGATGTCGACGCCGCGGAAGCCTCCGCCTCGTGGTCCGCCACCTCCGCCCATGCTCACGCTACGAGCCTAACCACGGGCCGGGACAGCGGGACGAGTATGGTGGGGGCCATGACCTCCACCCCCGACTCCCCGCCCCACAACGGTGACGACCTGGCGCAGCTGCGAGCAGAGATCGACGAGCTCAAGTCGCACACCACGGAGGAGCTCATCGACCCGACTTTCGGCGATCTCGAGGGGAAGCAGCTCGACGCCGGGCCGACGGAGGCCCCGGGCAGCGCGTTCGAGACCGACGCATACCGCAAGAGGCAGCACGAGAAGGACGAGCGCCGCTCGCACGAGGGCAGCTAGACCGAGGCGATCCCGACCACGAGGTTGATCACGTTCGCGATGATCACCGTGGCGAACACCCACGCCAGAACGGTCTGACCGATCACGATGCGCCGGATGCGGTTGCTCGTCACGTTGGTGTCTGCCACCTGGTACGTCATCCCCAGTCCCACCGCGAAGTAGATGAAGTCGGTGTACATCGGCGCTTGCGCACCGTGGAAGTCGATGCCCCCCGCCGGCTCCTCGAAGTACTCGTGGGCGTAGCGGAGCATGTAATTCGTCTGGATCAGGAACCAGGATGCCGCGACGCTGAACACCGCGATGGCGGCGAGGATGGCCGACTCCCCCAGGGGCGCCGTTCCCGTCTGGAACAGCACGACGGCCACGGCGCCGAGGCTGGCGACGCTTCCCGCGATCGAGACCAGCCGGGCGACGCGGCGACCCGGGTCTTCGCGGCTGGCGTGGTCGCGGGTGCGCTGCGCATCCATGGGCCACGTGTAGGCGAGCACGGCGACGACGACGGTCACCGCCGCCGCGCCCCAGCCGGCGAGCAGCCCGGCCGCGACGCCCAGAAGCGGGGCCAGGGCGATGCCCACGGCGACCCCGGCCACTCCGGCCGCCGTCCAGCGCCACACCACATCACGGGGAAGGCGGCGCATCGGCGGCATGCAGGAATATTCGCACGCCGAACCGGGAATGCGATGTCGGCGCTCGCGGTTAGCCTCGGTTGACGCCATCCTCGGGTGGCCTTCGCCGTCAAGCCCCGAGGAGTTCCATCAGATGACCGCCGATACCGACACCATCCGGGTCTCCGCACCGCAGAACGTCTCGTCCGTCGGGCTCACGTCTCGCGAGACCCGTGTCATCTGGCTGCTGCTGGGCGCCGCCTTCGTCGCGATCCTCAACGAGACGACGATGGGCGTGGCGATCCCGCACCTCATCACCGACCTCGGCATCACCGCCCTCGCGGCGCAATGGCTGACGACGGCGTTCATGCTCACGATGGCGGTGGTCATCCCCATCACCGGCTTCCTGCTGCAGCGCTTCACCACGCGCGCGGTGTTCATCGCGGCGATGTCGCTCTTCTCGCTCGGAACCCTGCTGGCCTTCCTCTCGCCGGGTTTCCCTATGCTGCTCGTCGCGCGCGTCGTGCAGGCATCCGGCACGGCGATCATGATGCCGCTGCTCATGACGACCCTCATGACGCTCGTGCCGCCGCAGCAGCGGGGACGGATGATGGGCCGCGTCAGCGTGGTGATCTCGCTCGCCCCGGCGATCGGGCCGACGGTTTCCGGCCTCCTGCTCGACACGGTGGGCTGGCGCTGGATCTTCGGGCTGATTCTCCCCATCGCCTTGACCGCTCTCGCCGCCGGTGCGCGCTGGATGGTCAACCTCGGGGAGACCACGAAGGCTCCGATCGACGTCCTGTCGGTCATCCTCTCCGCGTTCGGCTTCGGCGGGCTCGTGTTCGGGCTCAGCCAGATCGGCGCGGGCGCCGAGACCACCGACTCCGCCGCGGCCGCGATGTCGGCCACGACGCTCGTCGCGTCACTGGCCGTCGGCGTTCTCGCGCTGGGGCTGTTCGTCTGGCGCCAGCTGCTGCTGCAGCGAAAGGATGACGCGCTGCTCGACCTGCGGGTGTTCCGGTCGACCAACTTCTCGATCTCCATCGTTCAGATGCTCCTCGTGTCGATGTCGTTCTTCGGCGCCATCACGGTGCTGCCGCTCTATCTGCAGAACGTGCTCGGCATCACAGCGCTCGTCACCGGCCTCATCGTCCTGCCCGGCGCGCTCATCATGGGGCTCCTCGGCCCGATCGTCGGCCGCATCTACGACAACCGGGGCACGCGGGTGCTGCTGATCCCCGGCTCGATCATCTCGAGCAGCGTGCTGTGGTTCTACACCACGCTCGGGGAGTCGACTCCGATCTGGGTCGTGGCGATCGCTCAGACGGTGCTGTCGGTAGGGCTCGCGCTCTCGTTCACGCCGCTCTTCACGGCATCGCTCGGATCGCTGACCCCGCGCTTCTACTCCTACGGCAGCGCCGTGCTCGGTACGGTGCAGCAGGTGGCCGGCGCTGCCGGCATCGCGCTCATGGTCGCGATCCTCTCCGGCGTCTCCGCCGGCGCCGTCGCCGAGGGAGCCACCGCGCTCGCCGCCGGTGCCGCCGGGGTCCGGGCCGCGTTCATGACGGCGGCCATCATCTCGCTTCCGGCCATTGTCGGAGCGTTCCTCGTCCGCAAGCCCGCCGACTCCATCGGCGCGCCGATCGGGCATTGATCCACTGGCGCCACGGGCTTCGTGCCGACAGGATCAGGTCATGATCGTGCATCCACCTCACCCCGGCGACGTGTCGGGATTCGCCGCCGAGAAGTATGCGGAGGACCTCGCGACCGACGGGTTCGTCTACAGCCACACCAGAGTGATGGCGATGAATCCGGACGCCGACCTCGCCTTCGAGCAGCTCACCGGCTCGCTGGTGTCGACCCTCGGTCTGCGCAATTACGAGCTGGTGACGCTCGCGGCGGCGCGCACCCTCCGATCTCCGCATTGTCTGCTCGCGCACGGGAGAAAGACACTGCGGGCCGGCGTGCTCGATGAGGCGCAGCTCGTGCGTGTCGCCGCCGACTACACGTCGGCCGGGCTCAGCGACGCGGAGGTCGCGATGATGGCGTTCGCCGAACGGATGTCGGTGGATGCTTCCGCTATGACCGACGCCGACTCGCAGGTGCTCCGCGACCACGGCTTCAGTGATCGCGACATCGTGGACATCGCGATGGCTGCGGGTGCGCGGAACTTCCTGAGCAGGGTGTTACAGGCTCTGGCGGTTCCCGTAGAGGACGTGCCCGAACTCGATGAGGACGTTGCCGCGGCTCTGCTGAGCCCGACGAGGGCGTGAGGTCAGTTCGTCGCGCAGCAGGATGAACCGCCGCAGCACGACGCCTCGTTCGACTCCGTCTTGAGCAGGTTGAGCGCACTCGGCGCAGGCTGAAGCGGCGTGGCGGGCGTCTCGGTCGAAGTCGTCGTCATGAGTCCAGGATACCCGGGGGTCGCGATGACGGCTTCGGGTGGGCTGGGAAGTCCCCTGCGTCGGCCCCGATGCCGGTCGCGCGTGATTCACTGGCTGGGTGACGACGATGGCGATGTTCCCGCTGGGGTCGGTGCTGTTCCCCCACATGCCGATCGCGCTCCGGGTCTTCGAAGAGCGGTATCTCGCGATGCTGTCCGCCGTGCTTCAGGACGAGCCGGGCGAGTTCGGCGTCGTGCTGATCGAGCGCGGCTCCGAGGTGGGCGGCGGCGACCGGCGGTTCGACATCGGCACCGTCGCGCGGATCGAGGAGCTCGGCACCACGGACGGGGCGGTGGCCGTGATCGGGTCCGGCACGACCCGCATCGCGGTGGACCGCTGGGTGGACGACGGTCCCTTCCCGCAGGCGGAGGTCACGGAACTGGCCGACCTCGAGTGGAAGGATGAGTACCTGCCGCTCCTCACCCAGGCGGAGTCGATCGTGCGTCGAACGATCGCCCGCGCGGCCGAATTCGTCGAGCATCGGTGGAGCCCGGATGTCGCGGTCGATGACGACCCCGCCGTGGCTTCGTGGCAGCTTGCGGGGATCGCACCCCTCGGTGACATGGACCAGCTCGAGCTGCTGCGTTCCACCAGCCTGCCGCAGCTGTTGACCCGGCTCATCGATCTGACCGTCGAAGCCGGCGAAACGCTCACGGCCACGTGGGGTGACGAGAAACCCGGCGACAGCGGCTGGGGCACCGGCGCCTGAGCACCCTTCGTCGTGGGTCGGCCCTTCCGCACTGTCAAGCCCCTGATCGCCCAGCGACCCCCGGATTACCGTCGGTGCATGACCGAACTCAATGGAAAGACCGTCGCGTTTCTCGCGACCGACGGCTTCGAAGACAGCGAGTTGACCTCACCATGGGGCGCGATCACCTCCGCCGGCGCGTCCGCGCGCCTCATCTCTCCCACAGCCGATGAGATCACCGGCAAGAACGGCCACAAGCATGCCGTGGATGCCGCTCCGGCCGATGCCGATGCCTCGGCGTTCCACGCCCTCGTGCTGCCCGGCGGCGTCGTCAACGCCGACCATCTGCGCATGGACGAGGCATCCGTCGCCTTCGCCCGCGCCTTCTTCGAGCAGCACAAGCCGGTCGGCGTGATCTGCCACGGTGCGTGGATCCTGATCGAGGCCGGGGTCGTGGACGGGCGCAGGATCACCAGCTACCCCAGCCTCAAGACCGACCTCCGCAACGCCGGGGCCGATTGGGTCGACGAGGAGGTCGTCGTCGACCACGGTCTCGTCTCCAGCCGGACGCCGCGCGACCTGCCCGCCTTCAACGCGAAGGTGGTCGAGGAAATCGCCGAGGGCGCGCACGCCGAGCAGAAGCCCTGAGCACAGGCCCGGGGGGTCAGTCCAGTGCCACGCCTTCGGTCTGGCACGTGGGGCAGTACTGGGCGGCGGCGCCGGAGAACGTGAGCTCGCGGATGACATCGCCGCAGACGGGGCAGGGCTGTCCCGTCCGGCGGTGCACGCGGAGCGCGGCGTGCTTGGTCGCCTTGAGATCTTCCGGCGCAACTCCCCGCCGGGCCGCCGTCGACTCCGCGAGAATCGTCCTCATCGCGCCGAAGAGGCGCCCGACCTCGTCTTGCGACAGCGCCGACGCGTGCACCACGGGCGAGAGTCCCGCCGCATGCAGGATCTCGTCGGAGTAGGCGTTTCCGATGCCGGCGAGTGCGGCCTGATCCTGCAGCAGTGCCTTGATCTGCTTCTTGCGGCCGGCGAGGATCGCAGCGAACTCGACGAGGTCGAAGGCCGGGTCGAGGGGATCAGGACCGAGTTTCGCGACTGCCGGGATGTCGGCGGTGTGCGGGACGATGTGCACCGTGAGCGATTTCCACTGACCGGCATCCGTCAGATCGAAGCCCGCCCCGTCGTCGAGGCGGATGCGGGCCATGAGGGTCGCGTCGCCGGCGCGTGCCATCCCGTCGGGAACCGCGTCGTGCCAGAGCAACCAGCCATCGTGACCGAAGTGCACGACGACGTGCCACGTCGTGCCCGCCGGATCGGTCACAACCACGTCGATCATCTTCGCAATCCGGGTCACGGCCGCCACGCGGCATCCGATGACCGCTGAAGGGTCACCCGCCTTCAGCATCTTGCCGAGCGCGATGTCGAAGCCGCGGATCCCGCGCCCGCTCGTGCGCGCGGTGAGGAAGGCTGCCAGCTCGTGGACCTCCGGCGCCTCAGGCATTCGGGCTGTCGTCCTTGTCGGGGGCGAAGTGCGGAATGGGCGTCGGTCGGTCGCCACGCCTCGGCGGGGACCGCTTCTCGTCGGGGGCGGGCGCCTCCGCAACCTCGCGTTCGGCCGTCGCCGCTGCGCTCTGCGGTGCGTTGTGCGTACCCTTGCGGAACCGTCGCCCCGTGACCGTGCTCGGAGTGAGCCGGATGACGTGGGGCTTGCTCGCAGGGTTCGCGGAATCCAGCCGGAGGACTCCGGAATCGCGGATCTCAGCGTCGTGCTCCACGCGTGCCGCGGCGCCTCGGACGACGACGCTCCAGTGCGAGGCGTCGTCTTCTCCGTCGATCTCGAGGGCAGCGGCCGGCCGGATCGCGATGTCCAGCACCTTGGCGCCGTGTGCGGACCGCGCGTACAGCGACCCGTTGTGGACGGTGTAGTTCAGGGGGAAGACGTCGGGCGCGCCGTCCAGACCGGTCACCGCCAGGCGGCCGAGGCTGACGCTCTCGAGCAGCCCCCAGCACTCGGCAGTGCCGAGTTCCTCGATCGGCCTCTCGCCGCGTTCAGCAGCCACGATGCCCCCTTTCGTTCCCACCCCCATTACAGGTCACGTGGCACAAGTGCACCAGTGGTGTGTCGCACCGATCACTGTTCACGCCTCGTCCTGGATCACGAGCAGCATGGTGCCTTCCGGATCCGTCAGGTAGGCCACGCGCTCGCCCCACGGCATGTCAGCCGGGGGAACCGCGACGGCACCGGATGCGGCCGCCACTGCGGCGTCGAGATCGGGGACGTAGATGCAGACATCGACGGCATGCCCGGTGGCGGGCAGCGGAGTCGCCCCGTACATCGCCTCGCTCGTGCCCTGCGCGAGCGCCACCTGGCCGGAGCCGATCCGCAGCGTCAGGTACACCGGTTCGCCCTCGTCGGGAAACCGGTAGGCCAGGTCGCCGGCGAAGACCCGTTCGTACCATCCGCGGGTACCGACGAGATCGGCACAGTTGATGATCGGGAACACTTCGCCTCTCGCCATTGCCCCAGTGTAAATCGCAGCCTTTCGCGCGTGCGAGGGCCCGGCGAGCGCCGGCGACGGTAGCGTGGGGCGGTGACCTCGGACCACCGGAACGCCACGAGCAGCGACGCCGGACGGATCGACGCCGCCATGATCGATGAGCCGCTCATTCGCAGCCTGCTGGACGAGCAGTTCCCGCAGTGGAGCGCCCTCCCGCTCCGATTCGTCGAACGCGGAGGCAACGACCACCGTATCTACCGGCTCGGCGACGACCTCAGCGTCCGACTTCCCAGCGCAGCCGGCTACGTGCCCCAGGTTGCGAAGGAGCAGGCGTGGCTGCCGCGCCTCGCGGGGTCCGTTCCACTCCCGATCCCGGTCGTGCGCGGCGTGGGCAGGCCCACCGAACGCTTTCCGGCACCGTGGTCCGTCTACGGCTGGCTCCCCGGAGTGCCGGCATCGCGCACGGTCGTCGAGAACCCGGTGCGCTTCGCGGCGGACCTCGCGGCGTTCCTCGTCGCCCTCCGGTCGGCCGACACGACCGGCGCGCCGGGTCCTGGGCCGCACAGCGCCTTCCGCGGCGCTCCGCTGGAGCACTTCGATTCCGAGACGCGGGACCTGCTCATGCGGGTGCATGGGCGGGAACGCGACCTCGCGGTCGGCATCTGGCGCGACGCGCTGGATGGGGTCTTCACCGGCGCGCCGGTGTGGTTCCACGGGGACGTGTCCGTGAACAACCTGCTGGTGGAGGACGGTGCGCTCACCGCGGTGATCGACTTCGGCTGCGCCGGCGTGGGAGACCCGGCGTGCGACACCGTCCTCGTCTGGACATTCCTCTCGGGAGAGGCGCGCGAGGTGTTCCGTCGCGAATACGACGTCGACGACGCGACCTGGGCCCGGGGACGCGGCTGGGCACTCTGGAAGGCCCTCATCATGATCACGAACAAGCCACCCGGCCAGGCCGAACTGGCGCGACACGTGCTCGACCAGCTGTTCGCTGAACGAGGCGTCGGGTAGACACGAGGGATGGGCACTCCGGCATCCCTCACCCTCGACGGCCAGCGGTTCGTCGCCGACCGCCATCTGGCGACCCTCTCCACGATCGGCCCGTCGGGCGGCATCCACGTCGTCGCCGTCGGCTACACCTTCGTGGACGGGTTCGTGCGCATCATCACGAGCGACGGCAGCCAGAAGGTGCGCAACGTGGAGCGCGACGGGCGGGCGACCGTCGCGCAGGTGTCCGGTCCGCAATGGCTGAGCATCGGCGGCGTGGGCGTGATCGAAAGGGATGCCGACTCCGTGGCACTCGCCGTGAGCCTGTACGCCGCCCGCTACCGCCAGCCCCGGGTGAACCCACGTCGCGTCGTGATCCGAGTCACCCCGGAGCGGATCCTCGGTTCCGCCGGGCTGTTCGCGAGGAGTGACTGAGCCCCCGCGGGACGCACGGGCAACTCGCAGCCGGACACCGCCGAGCCGAGGCGCGCGGTGGGTGCTGATTCGAGTAAGGCGCCGGCTCAGAGCACGCGGCCGGCGACCTCCGCGACCTGGCGCATGAAGGGGGCGAGGTCGGACTCGTCCGCCAGCGGCTGCAGGATCACCGCGTCCGCGCCGGCGTCGTAGAACTCCTCGAGGCCCGCCGCCACCGCGGCCGCCGTGCCGGACAGGATGCGGTCGGTCTGTCCGGCCATGTCCCAGCGCTCCAGCTGTGCTGTCACGCGCGCACCGGCATCCGTCCCGAACGCGACCGCGACGTAGACGACGACCGGCTGCGCGCCGGTTCGTCCCGCGGCACTGGCACCCTCGCCGATGAGCGCGACCGCTTCGGCGACGCGGGCCGGACTCGTTCCGCCCGTCAGGATGGTGCCGTCGGCGACCTCGCCGGAGAGACGCAGCGTCTTGGGACCCTCACCCGCCGCGTAGACGGCCGGCGGCGACGTGGGCGGCCAGTCCAGACGCACGTCGTCGAGTCGCACGTAGCGGCCCTGGGTCGACAGCGTCTCACCCCGGAGGAGCGCACGCAGCGCGGGCGCGTACTCGCGCATCAGCGTCAGCGGCGATGCCACCCGGGCGCCGACCTGCCCCATCCACGACAGCACGCCGTGCCCGACACCCGGCAGCAGGCGGCCGGGGAACATCCGCTCGATCGTCGCGATCTCCATCGCGGTGATCGCGACATTGCGCAGCGGCATCGGGGCGATGCCGATCCCGACCTGGAGCCGCTCCGTCCAGGCGAGGGCCGCAGCGGCGCTCGAGAACCCGGCTTCGCGGAAGCAGTCTTCCCACAGCCACAGCTCGGACACGCCGGCGTCCTCGGCCGCCTCCACAGCGGCGCGCAGGTCTTCCGGGGGCAGGTCGGGAATGAAGATGGCGCCGATGCGGCGCTGTCCGGATGTCATCGGCTCAGGATGGCACAGGGAGCCGACACGTGCGGAGGGATCCGACACGTGCAGAGGGAGCCGACACGTGCGTCGTTCCGCGTCGGCCGGCGAACTTCCGCTCGCGCTCGGAGCATCTGAGACGATGTGGGCTCGAGGTGACGGGGACGAGGGAGGTGGCGGGTACGTCAGGGCCCCGTAGACGGTGCCGTTCCCGGCGAGCCGGACGCCGAATCCGGCGCGGGGCCCGCTCCGTAGCCGACTTCGCCGAGCGGTGCCGTGTCACCCGGTTGCGCGCCCTGTTCCGCGCGCTGCTGCGCACCCTGTGAGGCCTGGCCCTCTTGCGGAGATTCGGTGCTGATCGGGACACGCCGCGGAGACGGCGCCTCCACGAAGGGCACCGTCACCCTGAGCACGCCCTCGCGGAAGTCGGCGGAGATGGCCTGCTCGTCCGCGCGCTCGGGCAGCACGATGCGCCGGTAGAAGCTCATGCTGCTCTCGCGCACCAGATAGCGCTTCTCGGCTTCTTCGTCGCGCTCGCGCCGCTCGGCCCGGATCACCAGCGCGGCTTCGTCGACGCTGATGTCGATGTCGTCGAGGGCGAAATTGGGCAGGTGCGCCTCGACCACCATCCGCTGATCGCCCTCGGTGTAGACATCGGTCGTGGGCACGACCGCGCCCCGAAGCGGTGACAGGAAATCCTCGCCGAAGAACGAGCGCTGGAGCGCCTTGAGTTCGGAGAAGGGGTTGTACTTCACGGTTCCACGGGCCATTTCAATCCTCCTTTTCGGGATGTGGTGGCAGCACGCTACGAACCGTCGCCGAGCGGCGAGAGGGGGTTGCGCTCGGCCACGTCAAGTGCTTCGCGACGAAACCCCGTTCTCTCGCCCGGGCGCCCTCAGCGATCGGTCTTCTTCGCGTTCCAGTCGGTGAGGTTGTACACGGTGATCAGTGCAGCGCCGAGACCCAGCCAGTACCAGCGCCCGCGCTTGTCGCGCACCACGCCCGCGGCCAGCGGGGCCAGCAGGTACAGCGGCACACTGCTCTTGTCGATCGTGCCGTGCACCTTGAAGGGCACGACCTTCTGCACGGCCAGTGGCTGGGTCGTGACCGAGTTGAGTGCGCCCTGGATGACGCCGAAGGCGGCGAACACGCCGATCAGCGACGGGCGCAGCTTGAGCAGACCCGGCAGCACGAGGTTACCGGCGGCGAGACCGTAGTCGATGATGCCGTGCATGCGGGGCGTGATGGGCTTGCCAGGAGTTGATGTCCTCTTGTTCATGCCGACACTGAACACGTCCGTCCGCACGTTCCGCAGGGGCTTGCGCACGGCGTGTGCACTCGGTATCGGCGGGTCGCCCCCGTCCCGCCTGTTCAAGGGGCACCTATCGTGGAAGCGTGGAGGCTCACGACGTCGTCGTTCTCGGTGCGGGGCTGGCGGGCCTGCGGTGCGCCGCGCGAGTCGCGCAGGCCGGCCACGATGTCGTCGTACTGGAGGCGGAGGAGGTCGTCGGCGGACGTCAGCGTACGGACGCCGTCGATGGCTTTCTCCTCGACCGCGGCTTCCAACTGCTGAACCCGGCCTACCCGGCCGTCAAACGGTGGGTGGATGTCGACGAGCTGCGACTGCGGTCGTTCCCCGTCGGCGTCGCGGTCCGGCGCGAGAAGGGCCTCGTCGAACTGAGCGATCCCCTTCGTCGCCCGTCCGGTCTGCCGGCCACGGTTCGAAGCGGCCTGCTCGGGCCGATGGATGCCGCCGCGCTCGCCCGCTGGGTCCTGCCCGTGCTCCTCTCGCCTCGGGCGGTGATCAGGGGGGCGGATCGCACACTGCGCGAAGGCTGGGACCGCGTCGGCCTTCGAGGACCTCTCCGGAGGGAGGTGCTGGAGCCGTTCCTCGCCGGAGTGCTGGCCGAGGATCGTGGAGAGACCTCCGACAGTTTCACCCGCCTCCTGATCCGGATGTTCGTGTTGGGCGCTCCGGGGGTGCCGGAGCAGGGAATCGCCGCCGTGCCGGCGCAGCTCGCCCGGACGGCTGCCATGGCGGGAGCCGACATCCGACTCGGGATGCGGGCAGGAGGTGTGGGGAGACGAGACGGCATCGCGCATATCGACGTCGAGGGTGCGGATGCGATCGCCGCGCGCGCCGTGGTGGTCGCCGTCGGCCCCGACCGGGTCGCGGACCTGACGGAGCTTCCGCGTCCCACGACCAGAGGGCTCCAGACGTGGTGGTTCGCAGCCGACGCCGCGCCCACGGCATCCGGCATGCTCGCCGTCGACGGCCGCCGAGCGGGTCCCGTGGTCAACGCCGTTGTGATGTCGCACACCGCACCCTCATACGCCCCGGCCGGGAGGCACCTCATCTCCGCGACCTGCCTGCTGTCCTCGCGAGCCCGCACCGATCCGGGCTCCGCTCCGCAGGAAGCCGACGTGCGTCGTCACATCGGCGAACTGTGGGGCACCGCGGCCGACGACTGGCAGCTGCTCCGCCGCGACGACATTCACGACGCCCTGCCCGCCCAACCGCCGCCGCTTCAAACCATCAGCCCCACGCGGCAGGGCGATGGCGTCTATGTCGCGGGCGATCACCGCGATACCCCCTCCATCCAGGGAGCGCTGGTGTCAGGTGAACGCGCGGCTCGGGCGGTGCTCGCCGACCTCGCCTCGCGGGGCGCGTGACAATCGACCGCGCCCATGACCGCGCCGGCTTGTGTCGGGCCGAGCGAGCGAATCCGTCAGTCCGCGTGCACGAGTTCGCAGTCCGCCCCCGGCGCCAGGATGGTCTCATGGCCGTCGTCGTACCGCACGACGAGCAGCGGGCTCTCCTTGCTCCCGCGCACGTCGATGACCTCGCCCTCGCGCTCGGCGGCGCCGACGGTGCGTCCGTGTATGCGGACTCGGTCCCCCACAGTGGCTTGCATGGCGAACACCTCCGCACCCAGAATATCGCGCCGATATCGACCGCACGAGGGGTGATCTCGACGCCACGACGGCCGTAGGCGCGCTGGAGCGCCGACACCTCCGTGAGGCCGACCACAACGGGGACGAGACGCCGTCAGTCGGTCGTGATGGCGGCGATCGCGCTCACCTCGATCAGCGCCCCCGGGACGCCGAGGCCCGCTACGCGCGCGGCGGTCACCAGCGGCGGGGCGCCTTCGCGTGCCAGTCGCGGTGCGATGGCGCCGTACGCGGCGCCGAGGTCGGCGCTCGTGTCGATCAGCACCGTCCACGAGAAGACGTCGGCGAGGGAGGCTCCGGCGGCTTCGAGCGCCGCTCTGGCGTTTTCCACCGCACGGACCGATTGCTCGGCGATGTCGTCGGAGACGAGCGATCCGGTGTCATCGACACCGTTCTGGCCACCCACGTAGATCATGGTCGCGTGCGGCGGCACGATGGCCACGTGGCTGAACGCAGGACTGGAGACGAGACCCGCCGGAGAGAGAAGTGAGATATCCATGCGGGCGATGATCGCAGTCGTCACCGACACCGGCCGTGGCGGTGCCGATTGACGCACCTGGCCCGACTTGGGAAGCTGACAGGGCGACGACGCGAGGCTGGGGTGATTCCTGTGGTGATATCGGCACGTGCAACCGAGGCGAAGGCGGCGGTGGACAAGGTCACCGCGTTCTTCGGACGGATCCAGGGGCTCGCGGACGATGACGACGCCCTGGATTTCACCTTCGGCAATCCCCACGAGCTGGCTCTACCAGGGCTCTCGGACGCGATGCGTGCCCAGGTCGATCCCCGGTCGGTGGACTGGTTCGCCTACAAGAGCAGCGAGCGCAGCGCGCAGGAGGTCGTCGCTGCGGGTCTGCGCGACGAGCTCGGGCTGGCCTTCGAACCTGAGGACATCGCGATGACCCAGGGCGCGTTCGGGGCGATCTCGCTCGCCTTCGCCCTGTTCGCAGACGCGGGCGACGAGGTCGTGATCCCCGTCCCCGGCTGGTTCTGCTACGAGCCGATGCTGCGTGCCGCGAACCTCATCCCCGTGCGGGCGGCACTGGACCCGGTGAGCTTCGACCTCGATATCGACGCGATCGCCCGGGCGATCACTCCGCGCACGAGCATCGTGGTCGTCAACTCACCGGCCAATCCCACCGGTCGCGTCTATCCGAGGTCGGCATGGGAGGCGCTTGCCGAGGTGCTGGAAGAGGCGTCCCGCACCCATGGACGCCGGATATGGCTCCTCTCCGACGAGCCGTACCGGCGGATCCGCTTCGACGGCGTGGATTTCGCCTCGCCGGCTGCGTCGTATCCGTGGACGGTCATCGACTACAGCTACGGGAAGGTGCTCCTGGCTCCGGGTCAGCGGCTCGGCTACCTCGCACTCTCCCCACTCATTCCCACCGAGGCGCGGGGCGAGCTCCGCGACGCCCTCTTTCCGCTGGGCCTCGCGATCGGCTGGGGATTCCCCGATGCGGTCATGCAGTATTCGGTGCCGGCGCTGGAGACGCTTTCGATCGACATGGCCGAACTCGCACGCAAGCGCGATCGGATGTACGGCGCCCTTGTGGATGCCGGAGTCGAGGTCACCCGCCCGGAGGGGACCTTCTATCTCTGGGGAAGAGCGCCGGGCGGCGATGCGCGATCCTTCTGCGACGCGCTCGAAGCGCGTGGCGTCTACGTGATGCCGGGAGCGCTCTTCGACCAACCGCATCACTTCCGGATCTCGCTCACGGCGACCATGGACTCGATCGATCGCGCCATCCCCCACCTGGTCGAGGTGGCGGCGGAGCTCAATCGGGATGCCCCACGCTGACCCTCCAGGGATGTCCCTGTTCAACAAGAGAAGGGCTGCCCGTCCCCCGCATCCACGCAGAAGTCGTTTCCGGGACCACCGTCCAGATCGTCGCTGCCGGGACCGCCGATCAGCACATCGCGGCCGTCTTCACCGTCCAGCTCGTCATTTCCTGAACCGCCCGACAACAGGTCGTCACCGCTGCCGCCGATCAGATGGTCCGGGCCCCGTCCACCGAGAAGCACATCCCGGCCGCCCAGACCACAGAGAACGTCGGCCCCGTCCCCACCGATGAGGACATCGGAACCGCTGGTTCCGGTTTGGGTGCATGCAGGGGCGACCACCTCTGCGATCTCCACGGAACCGGCCTCGCAGTTGCTTCCGACCGGCCGGATGACACCGCGCTGGTCCGCGGTGAGAACCGTGCACGCGGCGGCGGGCACGGCGCCTGCGGCGGGACTGGTGTCCAGAGGGACCCTCGTCTGGGTCGGGCCTCCGTTGTCGGTCAGGGGCCCGAGCTGCGGGTCTCCGACGTTCGTCTGATCGCCGGGGCCGGCGACGAACGCGCACGAGGTGTCGCCGCCGACGTTGAATCCCGACGAGATCGTGGTTCCGGCGATCGCGCAGTCGGTACCCCCGCCCGTGGCCCCGGCAACGATCGATGCGAAGCTCTGGAGGTCTTCCCCGGTGCCGACGTTCGCGCCCGTGGGCGCGCTGTTGCCGACCACGGTCGCGTGCCGCAGGAAGACATCGCCGGTGCTGGCATAGATCGCGCCACCGGTCACCGCCGCGGAGTTGCCCGAGAACGTCGAGTTGTCGATGCGGACTTCGCCCGTTGCGGCGTATATCCCGCCACCTCGACCCTCCACGCCGGCCGCCGAGTTGGCGCTGAACGTCGAACCGGTGAGAACGATCTGCGCCGGAGGCGGGTCGTCCGTCAACTCGACGATGGAGACGACCATCCCTCCGCCGGGGCCGCTGCGCGTGTTACCCGCGACGGTCGTGTCGGTGATCGTGGCCGTTCGCCCCTCCCCAGGCTCGTCCTGGTCGACGCTCCACGCGATGCCCCCACCGGTGGTCGATCCGGAGGGCGCATTCCCGGTGATCGTGGAATCGGTGATGACGAGGTCGCCACATGCGGAGCAGCCCACCCCGGTCCCCCCGTTGCCGACCGCGGAGGAGTTGACGAACGTGAGCACGCCCTCCCCCTGGCCGGTCGTGGACACGCCACCCTGACCGTTGTCGTTGATCGTGGAGTCGAGGATGCTGACGGCGCCGTCGACCGCGCCGATCCCTCTGCCGGTGTTCTGCGTGATGGTCGATCCGTCGACCGAGATGCTGCCGAAGGAGATCCGGATGCCGGTGCCCGTGTTCGGGCCGAGCGTGGAGTCGACGAGCGCGATGCCGGATCCGGCGATGACGTCACCGCTGTCCAGCACCGCTCCGGTTCCCGCATCGTTGCCGGAAACGGTCACGCCCGTCAGCTCGACATCCGAGTTGAAGCGCATCGCGGCACCGCTGAAGTTGTCACCACCGGTGATCGTGACGTCGCTGACCGCGACCTGCGGGGCGCTGTCGAGCTGGTCGAGAACCCGCTCGCCCGCACAGGTCTGCTCGATGATCGACCCGTGTCCGGCCAGCGTGAGGGACTCCGTGCCCGTGTGGTCGAGGTCGCCTCCGGCATTCGCATCCTCGTCGGCGCCGCACAGCGTCAGCGTGTACGTGCTGGATGCGGCGAGTTCGATGATGGTCGGGTCGACGGCCGCATTCGCCTGGGTCACCGCCTCGCGCAGCGAGACGAGGCCATCGCCGCCGTCCACGACGTCAGATGTCGTGGTGACCGTGACGGTCGCGGCCATCGCCGGGGTCGCGGTGACGAACACCGAGGTGGACGCGGCGACGAGGGCGACGAGACAGGCGAATGCGATGCGCTTCTTCATGATGAGTCCCACCGAGTGGGTCGGGCCGGCTGATGCGCCGGATCACCCGATCACACTTCTGGCCTCCAGGGTGCACCCATCCGGGCGAATCCGCCACGGCCTTCTTCACCGAAGGGCAACCTGTGGTTTCCGACTCCGCTACCAAGCGACCGGGGCGTCGGCGCGTTTGTACCGCTCCGCTCGCTCGGAATCGTTCGCGTGTCGCGCGCTTCCGGAGGAGATTCCGCTTGGGGAGGGAGGATCCTCGTGTATTCCTCCTCCCGAGACGGGATCTCCTCCCGATGCACGCGCGACTGGACCCTTCATGAGCCATTGAACGGCACGATGCTCGCCGCCTGGATACTCGCGGGAGACACATCGTCATCGTGGATGTACGTTGCGCGCTCGCCCGCTATCCCCTCGGCGTGAACTAACGGCGTCCACCGCCGCTCGCGGCTCCCGCGAGTTTGAGCTATCGGGCATCGCCAGATCTACACGTTGAAGCGGAACTCCACCACGTCGCCGTCCTTCATGACGTACTCCTTGCCCTCGAGCCGGGCCTTGCCGCGGTGGCGGGCCTCCAGGACGGAGCCGGCGTCGACGAGGTCGTTGAACGAGATGACCTCGGCCTTGATGAAGCCCTTCTCGAAGTCGGTGTGGATCACACCGGCGGCCTGCGGAGCCTTCCAGCCCTTGCCGATCGTCCAGGCGCGAGCCTCCTTGGGCCCCGCCGTGAGGTAGGTCTGCAGTCCGAGGGTGTCGAAGCCGATGCGTGCGAGCTGGTTGAGCCCTGATTCGTCCTGGCCCGTCGAGGCGAGCAGCTCGGCGGCGTCGGCGGGGTCGAGGTCGATGAGCTCCGACTCGATCTTGGCGTCCAGGAAGACGGCGTGAGCGGGAGCGACCAGCTCCTCGAGCGCGACCTTGGCCGCGTCATCCGTCAACACCGCCTCGTCGACGTTGAAGACGTAGATGTAGGGCTTCGCGGTCAGCAGGCCCAGCTCGCGGATCGGCGCGAGGTCGATGCCGGACGATGACAGCAGGATGCCGCGCTCCAGCGCGTCCTGCGCGGCCTTCGCCGCCTCCAGCGCGGCCGGTTCGGCCTTCTTGGTCTTGACTTCCTTCTCGATGCGCGGCACGGCCTTCTCGAGCGTCTGCAGGTCGGCGAGCATGAGCTCGGCGTTGATGGTCTCGAGGTCGTCCTTCGGGTTCACGGCGCCCTCGACGTGCACCACGTCGTCGTCCGTGAAGCCCCGCACGACCTGGGCGATCGCGTCGGCCTCGCGGATGTTGGCGAGGAACTGGTTGCCCAGGCCCTCGCCCTCGCTCGCGCCGCGCACGATGCCGGCGATGTCGACGAACGACACGGTGGCCGGCAGGATCCGCTCCGAGTGGAACACCTCGGCCAGCTTCTCGAGCCGGGGGTCGGGCAGGCTCACGACACCGACGTTCGGCTCGATCGTCGCGAACGGGTAGTTCGCCGCGAGCACGTCGTTCTTGGTGAGTGCGTTGAAGAGGGTGGACTTGCCGACGTTGGGCAGGCCGACGATGCCGATAGTGAGAGCCACGGGCGTCAAGTCTACGTGCGACAGCCGTCGTGACCCGGCCCCGCCCGCCGCCGTCAGGGACAGACGTAGCGGAACGACGCCGTGACGTACGGCATCGCGATCGTCGGCCCTTCGGTCTGTGGCTGCCGCCGCGGCCCAGCCAGTCGACCGCTTGCCGTGGATACGACGGCCGCCACCTCGCAGACGCCCGCGACCCCGTCGAAGGATGCGGCGTCTGTCACGGGCGCAGAGCGCGGTAGGCGCGCGTGACGTACGGCAGGTCGATGCTCGCGTCGCCCCGCAGGCCGAGCTCGTCGAACAGTCGGGCCAGTCCGGTCTCGATCGCTGCGCGATCCTCCGGCGCCGCCGTGATGATGTAGCTGCGCGAGCGCGCCATGGCCAGCAGCGCCTCACGGGTCATGGGACGTGTCCACCGCCATTCCCTGCTCTCGATCCGATCGAACGGTGCGGCGATCGGCGGATCCCCCGCGGAGAGCATCTCCTCCGCGGAACTGCCGTGCATGATCTTCGTGAGGCGGCGCACCCACCCCTGGGCCTCGTCGCGCACATTCCAGATGAGGCCGAGAACGCCGCCGGAGCGCAGCGCGCGGCCGACCTCCCGGGACCCGGCGACCGGCTCCACCCAGTGCCACGCCTGACCGAACACGATCGCGTCGAGGCCGGCGTCCGGGAGCGGCAGCGCCTCCGCCGTGCCGAGGAACGTCGGCACGCCGGGAACGGCATCGCGGAGGGTCGCGAGCATGACCGCGTCGGGATCGATCGCGACGACCTCGGCCCCGGTGGCGGCGACGGCCCTGGTCAGCTTGCCCGTGCCGGCACCGACATCGGCCACGCGCAGGCGGCGCTCATGGGATGCCACCGGCTCCAGCATCCATTCGACCGCCTCGGCGGGATACTCCGGCCGTCCGGACTCGTAGGCCCCGGCCGCGGCACCGAACGACGTGGACATCTCCTCGCGACCTGCCATGTTCCGAGCCTACGACGAGCGCGGCGCGCCTACGCCGGCGCTCGCGGAGCCGGAGGAAGGCTGACCACGTGCCCTTGGATTTCACCGCGATCGACTTCGAGACGGCGAACTCCAGCACGGCATCGGCGTGCGCGGTGGGACTGGCCAGGGTGCGAGGCGGCCGCGTCGTCGCGACGGCCGGGTGGCTCATCCAGCCGCCCTCGGGGCACGACGACTTCCACCCGTTCAACACGGGCATACACGGCATCCGCAAGACGGACGTCGCGTCCGCCAAGGGCTGGAGCGCTCAGCTCGACGACCTGTGCGGGTTCGCCGGCGCCGATGTGCTCGTCGCGCACAACGCCGGCTTCGACATGGGCGTGCTGGGCCGGGCGTGCGCGGCCACCGGCGACGTGTGTCCGCCGTACCGGTACCTCTGCAGCCTGCAGGTCGCCCGCAAGACCTACGCTCTGCCGTCGTACCGCCTGCCGTTCGTCGCCCAGGAGGCGGGCTTCGGCCCCTTTTCGCACCACGACGCGAGCGCGGATGCGCTCGCGTGCGCCCACATCGTGATCGACGCCGCCCGGCGGGCCGGAGCGATGGATGTCTCGTCCCTGGCGGAGATGACGGGCGTGCGGGTGTCGCGCATCGCGGGCCCCGACAGCGTGCCCGTGCCGTCCGTGGTCGAGGCCCTCGCCGCGGTCGCCTGAGCCGCGTTCACGCTTGCGCTGCCCGTACCTCCGCGGCAATGTCCGAAGCCCTCGGCATGATGGAGCCATGGATCCCGTGACCGCATCGCTTCTGGCCGTCGCCTGCCTCGCGGCCGGCGGCCTCGCCGGCTGGTGCGCGCACGCGGCGCGCGCCGCCTCGGCCGGAGCGCGCACCGCATCCGATCTGCTCGCGCGCGTGGCGGCGGCCGAATCGGCGGCCATGGGCCTGCGCGAACAGCTTGACCTCCGCAACGACGAGTACCGCGAGATGATCGACCGCGCGCGCGCCGACCAGGCCGTGCATCACGAGCGAGAGCGCCGTGAAGCCGCGGTGCTCACCGCGCTCTCCCCCGTGCGCGAGACGCTCCTGTCGATGCAGCAGAAGGTGTCGGAGCTCGAACGGGACCGGCAGGCGCAGTTCGGGTCGCTCGCCGAGCAGCTCCGTCGTGCGCACGAGTCGGATGAGTCCCTGCGGGCAACGACCGAGTCGCTGGCGAGCGCACTCCGCTCCAACACCACACGCGGGGTCTGGGGCGAGACGCAGCTGCGGCGAGTGGTCGAAGCGGCCGGACTCACCCGATACGTGGACTTCGACGTGCAGACGGCGATCTCCTCGGATGCCGGCGCCGGCCGGCCGGACATGATCATCCGGCTTCCGGGCGACAAGGCCCTGGCCGTCGACGCCAAGGTGCCCCTCGACGCCTACCTCGAAGCGACCGCGATCCCGCTCACGGCGACCGGCGACGAGGGCGCGAGGCGCAAGGACCTGCTGCAGCGGCACGTGCGCGCCGTGCGGGCCCACGTGGATGCGCTCGCCAAGAAGGCGTATTGGGCCGGGCTCAGCTCGAGCCCCGAGTTCGTCATCTGCTTCGTGCCGAGCGAATCGCTCCTCTCCGCGGCCCTGGAGGAGGATCCGACGCTGCTCGACCACGCCTTCGGCAAGCGCGTTGCGCTGGCCTCCCCCGTCAACCTCTGGGCCGTCCTCAAGACGGTCGCCTATACGTGGACGCAGCAGGACGTGTCCGACGAGGCGCGCCTGCTCTTCGATCTGGGCAACCAGCTCTACGACCGGCTCGGTGGGCTGGCGCGTCACGCCGACGATCTGCGGCGTGCCATCGAACGCACCGTCGACAGCTACAACAAGTTCGCGGGCACGCTCGAGTCCCGCGTGCTCGTGACGGCTCGGCGTTTCCCCGGCATCGACCAGACGAAGCTCGACGCCGTCGCCGAGCCTTCAGTCATCCACTCGGTGCCCCGTCGGCTCTCGGCCGTCGAGCTGCTCGAAGCCCTCGACGTTCCCGAGGTGGCCGAAGGCCAGGAACGGCTCGACGACGCGTCGGCCCCGGCGATCACAGCCGACGTGGGGACGCTCCGGTCACGCCTGGATCAGTGACGCCCGGGTGGCAGATCACGTGCCGCCGGGTACGAAGCTCAGCAGCACGATCACCGCGGTGGAGACCGCGAGGAACGCGCCGATCATCCACCACGCGCTGACCTCGTGGTCATCGTCCCGCCGCACGCGGAACAGCACGTCGGCACGACGCGATGGGTCGACGATGATCCGGTGAGCGCCGGTGGTGGGAATCGATCCGGACGTCGGGATCGACCCCGTGGTCACGGGAACCCGGGGCATCGACCCCGGATTCGTCGACCCGGCATTCGGGAGAGCCGAGGGCTGAGAGTCGCCGGCCGGCGATGAACCGGTGGGTCCCTGTGCGCTCATGTGCCGCTCGCCTCCTCGGCGCCGTGAATGGCCGCCGTCCAGCATCCATTGTGCCAGCCCGAGGGCGGCGCGACCGGCACGACGCGAGTCGCCGAGCGTCAGCGCACTCGAGTCGGAAGTGCCGGGGCTACAGCCACTTGGACGTCAGGTGCTCCGACGTGATCCGACGCAGGGTGCCCGACGCACTGCGCAGCACGACGCTTTCGGTGTAGAGATAGTCGCCCTGCCGCGTCACGCCGGCGACGAGCTGTCCATCGGTCACGCCGGTCGCGACGAAGATCGTGTTCTTTCCGGTGACCAGTTCCTCGGCCTCGTAGACGTGGTCCATCTTCAGACCGGCATCGATGCCCCGCTGAGTCTCATCGTCGGTCTGCGGCCAGAGGATGCCCTGGATGTGGCCGCCGAGCGCCTTGATCGCACACGCCGTGACGATGCCCTCCGGGCTGCCGCCGACGCCGACGCACATGTCGGTCTTGGCGTTGTGGCGAGCCGCGTTGATGCCGCCGGCCACATCGCCATCCGACATGAGCCGGGTGCCCGCCCCCGCTTCGCGGATGTCGGCGATCAGCTTCTCGTGCCTCGGACGGTTCAGCACCGAGACGACGATCTCGTCGATCGGCTTGCCCAGCGCCTTGGCGAGCAGCCGGATGTTCTCGCCGATCGGCAGGCGGATGTCGACGACGCCGACGCCGGCGGGGCCCGTGACGAGCTTGTCCATGTAGAACACCGTCGACGCGTCGAGCATCGAGCCGCGGTCGGAGACGGCGATGACCGAAAGCGCGTTCTGCCGCCCGGCGGCCGTCAGCGACGTGCCGTCGATCGGATCCACGGCGATGTCGCAGGCGGGGCCACGTCCGTTGCCGACGTGCTCCCCGTTGAACAGCATGGGGGCCTCGTCCTTCTCCCCCTCCCCGATGACGATGACGCCATCGAAGTTCACGGTGCTGAGGAAGGCTCGCATCGCGTCGACGGCAGCGCCGTCCGCCGCTTCCTTCGCGCCTCGGCCGACGAACGGCACGGCGCGGATGGCCGCGGCCTCCGTCGCCCGCACGAGCTCGAGAGCGAGGTTTCGATCGGGGTGCAGGGGACTCATGTCGCCGGTGATGCTGACCATGTGCTCAGCCTAGCGACGGGCCTGTGACAACCCCCGGTTTCGAGGGGCCGCGGGCGTGAAGCTTTGGCGATTCTTAACAAGACGGTCATCCCCGGCTCCGCCTGGTCGGCGGGCCCGCTGCCACCTGACCGCTCGCTCGGCCTTCGATAGAGTGACAGCACACGTCCCCGCACCGATCATCGTGCCCACGACCAAGGAGCCGTCATGCCCGTCGCAACCCCAGAGCAGTACGCCGAGATGCTGGACCGCGCGAAGGCCGGTGGGTTCGCATACCCGGCCTTCAACGCGTCGAGCTCCCAGAGCGTCAACGCGATCCTGCAGGGTCTCACCGAAGCCGGATCGGACGGCATCATCCAGGTCACCACGGGCGGCGCGGACTACTTCGCCGGTCACACCGTCAAGGGCCGGGCCACGGGCGCGCTGGCGTTCGCGAAGTTCGTGCACGAGGTCGCGAAGAGCTACCCGATCACCGTCGCGCTGCACACCGACCACTGCCCGAAGCCGGCCCTCGAGGATTTCGTGCTCCCCCTGATCGCCGAGTCGGAGAAGGTCGTCGCGGACGGCGGCCACCCCATCTTCCAGTCGCACATGTGGGACGGCTCCGCGGTGCCGCTCGATGAGAACGTGCAGATCGCGCAGGAGCTGCTCCCCCGTCTGAAGGCCATCAACGCGATCCTCGAGGTCGAGATCGGCGTCGTCGGTGGCGAGGAGGACGGCGTGCAGCACGAGGGCTCGAACGAGGCCCTCTACACGACGGTCGCCGATGTCACCAAGGCGGTCGAGGGCCTCGGCCTCGGCGAGAACGGGCGCTGGATCGCCGCGCTCACGTTCGGCAACGTGCACGGGGTCTACAAGCCGGGAAACGTCAAGCTGCGCCCGGAGCTGCTCGGCGAGATCCAGGAGGGCATCGCGTCGCGCTTCGGCACCGGCCCGAAGCCCCTCGACCTGGTCTTCCACGGTGGCAGCGGCTCGACCGACGAGGAGATCGCTCTCGCCGTGCAGAACGGTGTGATCAAGATGAACATCGACACCGACACGCAGTACGCCTTCACGCGCGCGGTCGCCGGCTACATGTTCAGCAACTACGACGGCGTGCTGAAGGTCGACGGTGAGGTCGGCAACAAGAAGGCCTACGACCCGCGCGCCTGGGGCAAGGTCGCCGAGACGGCGATGGCCGCGCGCGTCGCCGACGCGACCCGCCAGCTCGGCTCGGCGGGCAAGTCGCAGAGCTGACCTCGAGAGACACCCGGTCGCAGCGCCGAAACGACGGATGCCCCGGCCGAAATGGCCGGGGCATCCGTCGTTCGGGCCGAGCCGGAGCTCAGCTCCCGACGCGCGTGAGGTACTCGGCGATGGCCGGGTCGCCGAGCAGCGGCACCAGCAGCAGCGCGGTGACGGCGAGGTAGCTGACCACCGCGCCGACGATCGGCACCCAGAACGTGATGCGCCCCCGCCGCAGCATCCGCCACGAGAGAACGGCCGTGATCAGCCAGCCGATCGCGAACACGGCGGCGGCGATCGTGCCCCAGAGCCGCCCCTGGGCGAAGTTGGTGAACTCGCCGTCGATCCCGACGGTCTCCATCCACATGTTTGCGAACGTGGGGAAGTCGGTGAGCGCGACGAACGAAGACAGCACCGCGAACAGCCCGTAGCCGAGCAGGGCGATGGTGATCACGCGATCGGCGAGCCCGCCACGTCGCTTCGCCGGCTGTGCAGCCGAAACCGGAGGCGACTTTTCGGGAGCGGAGGCCGCCGGTCGGCTCGGGCCCGGTGACTCCGGGACCACCGCTTGACCATTCTCGAGCGCCCACGTCGCATCCGGCTGGCGGATGCGAGCCCGCTGCTCCTCAGGAGTGGCGTACTCCCCGTACAGCGGGCGGTCGGGGCGGGCATCGGTGCGTTCGACGGCCACGGACGGCGCGGCGGGCGTCTTGTCGGCGGATGCCGCCGGCCTGCCCTCCGTCGGCTCGCTCACGCCTGCACCCGTCCGCCGAGTGCCCGCTCGTCGCGATTGCCGGCGGCATCCTGACGCAGCTCTTTCGGAAGGGAGAAGATCAGGTCCTCCTCGGCCGTCTTGACCTCTTCGACGTCCCGGTATCCCGCGCCCGACAGCTCCTCGAGCACCTGGGCGACGAGCACCTCCGGCACGGATGCGCCGCTGGTGACGCCCACGGTCTCGACGCCGTCGAACCACTCCTGGCGCATCTCGTCGGCGTAGTCGATGCGATACGCGGCCTTGGCGCCGTACTCCAGGGCGACCTCCACGAGTCGCACGCTGTTGGACGAGTTGGCCGAGCCGACCACGATCACAAGGTCGGCGCCCTTGGCGACCTTCTTGATCGCGACCTGGCGGTTCTGCGTGGCGTAGCAGATGTCGTCCGACGGCGGATCCTGCAGCTGGGGGAAGCGCGCCCGAAGTCGACGGACGGTGTCCATCGTCTCGTCGACGGACAGGGTGGTCTGGGAGAGCCAGACGACCTTGGACGGGTCGCGCACCTGGATCGTGTCGGCCTCGTCGGGTGAGTTCACGATGGTCACATGCTCCGGCGCCTCGCCCGCCGTGCCCTCGACCTCCTCGTGGTCCTTGTGGCCGATCAGCAGGATCTCGAAGTCGTCGCGTGCGAAGCGCACCGCTTCGCGGTGCACCTTGGTCACCAGGGGGCAGGTCGCGTCGATGGCCTGCAGGCCCCGATCGGATGCCGCGGCCACGACAGCCGGCGACACTCCGTGCGCGCTGAAGACGACGTGTGCGCCCGGCGGAACCTCGTCGACCTCTTCGACGAAGATGGCCCCCGCTGCCTCCAGCTCGCTCACCACGTGGATGTTGTGCACGATCTGCTTGCGCACGTAGACGGGCGCGCCGTAGCGCTCCAGGGCCTTCTCGACGGCGATCACCGCGCGGTCGACGCCGGCGCAGTAACCGCGCGGCGCCGCGAGCAGCACCCGCTTGTGTCCGGCGACCGGGATATCCTGGAGGCGTCCACGCCGCCCCGGTATGCGGGGCACGGGCAAGCGGACGGCAGGAGTGGTCACGTGTCGATTCTACGTGGGACCCCCTGGATACAAGCCGAGTCCCGGCAGCGAACACACGACGTGAGGATGCGATGACGACCTTCCAGGCCGCCGCCTCCCCCGATGCGCCGCCGCCGCCCGACTCGGTGGCGCCGCGGGATTCCACCCCCCAGGCGCCCACCTCCGTGTCGCGATTGAACGAATCGATCCGCGACTTCGTCGCCCGTTGGGGCGCCGTCTGGGTCGAGGGTGAGATCACCGCGTGGAACGTGCGGGGCAACGCGGTGTACGGTCGCATCAAGGACCTCGCGACCGACGCCACGATCTCCGTGCGCGTCTGGTCGAGCGCCCGCATGCGGATGCCCGCCGACCTCAAGGTCGGCGACCACGTGATCGCGTGCGTCAAGGCGGACTACTTCGTCAAGGCCGGCGACTTCAGCTTCCAGGTCTCGTCGCTCCGCCACGTCGGCCTCGGCGACCAGCTCGAGAAGCTCGAGCGCCTGCGCGTGCAGCTGCGGCAGGAGGGGCTCTTCGACTCCTCCCGCAAGAAGTCTCTGCCGTTCCTGCCGCGCCGGATCGGGCTCATCACCGGAGAGCGCTCGGATGCCGAAAAGGACGTGCACCGCAACGCCGAGCTCCGCTGGCCTCAGGTGCGCTTCCGCACGGAGTACGCGGCCGTGCAGGGGGATCGGTGCGTTCCCGAGACCCTCGCCGCCCTGAGGCGACTGGATGCCGACCCCGAGGTCGATGTCATCGTGATCGCGCGCGGCGGCGGCGACCCGCAGACCCTGCTCGGATTCAGCGACGAGCGTCTGCTGCGCGCCGTGGCCGCGGCATCCACCCCCATCGTCAGTGCGATCGGACACGAGAACGACCGGCCGCTGCTGGATGACGTCGCCGACCTGCGTGCATCCACCCCGACCGACGCTGCCAAGCGCGTCGTGCCCGATGTGGCGGAGCAGCTGACCCTCGTGCGCCAGCTGCGCTCCCGCCTCACTACCCGGCTCGTTCATCGCGTCACGAACGACGTGGAGAGACTGGAGCAGCTGCGCTCACGGCCGGTGCTGCGAGCGCCGGAGAGCATGATCGACGGCCGTTCGCAGGAGGTGTGGCTGCTGGTGTCTCGTGGCCGCGAGCGCATCGGACGGCAGATCGAGCACGGGCACCGGCGCACTCTCGAGCTTCAGGCCTCGCTCAGGGCGCTCTCCCCCGCTGCCACTCTGGCGCGCGGGTACGCGATCGCCCACATCGCCGGCGGGGTGATCGTGCGAGACGCGGACCAGGCGCCGGCCGGCACGCCGCTCGTGGTGACGCTCGAGCGCGGATCGCTCGCCGCACGCTCCGAGGGCGAGATCGCCGAGTCGGGCGATGCCGGAGCCCGGATTTAGGATGGATGACATGACGCAGACCGCGCCCCCGGCCGGCCAGGGCTCTCCCGCGGAGCGGCCCGCCGCCCCGGATGTCGCGACCCTCTCGTTCGAGCAGGCGCGCGACGAACTGGTGAAGGTCGTCGCGGAACTGGAGCAGGGCGCCCCCACGCTCGAGCACTCCCTCGCGCTGTGGGAGCGGGGCGAGGCCCTGGCCGCGCGCTGCGAGGAGTGGCTGCGCGGTGCGAAGCAGCGTCTCGATGCCGCGCGAGGCGCCGCGGATGACGGGGCGTCGACGTGATGGCGCGCGCCGCCAGTCGCGACATCCCGGCCCAGTCCCCCGACGATGTGGCGGCCGACAAGGCGGAGCGATCACGCGCCTACCGGGCGAGCCAGACGACCCGCAACCTGATCGCCGCCATGCTCGCCACCCTCGCCGTCGTGCTCGTGATCATCCTCGCCGTGCCCCGAGGTGAGCCGGCGCCGCGGCCGCCCATCGATGTCGCAGCCGTCGCGCAGGGTGTGGAAGAGACATACGACCGCGCGGTGCTCGTGGCCGACGTGCCGGAGACGTGGCGAGTGAACGGCGCACAGGTCGAGGCCGACGCGATCGCGGCATGGGAAGTCATCTACGTGCCCGATGAGAACAGCTTTCTGCGCTTGGCGCAGGGGTTCGATGCGGGCGAGACGTGGGCGGCACAGGTGCTGCGGGGCGCGGCGCCGACGGGCACCGCCACGATCGACGGGCTCACGTGGGACACGTACGAGATCGCGCAGCCGTCGCGCAACGCCAACGTGTCGTACGCACTGGGCATCCAGGCGGGCCCGGACCATGTGCTGCTGTACGGGTCGGCCAGCCCGGAGACGACCGCGCTGGTCGCAGGGGGCCTCACCGACCAGATCCGCGCACTCCAGGAGGCACCTCAGTGACCGATCGACCGACTCCCGCCAAGGTGTGGGGCGAGATGGTGCGCGGCAACGCGCGCTTCGTCGCCGGCGAACCGCGCCACCCCCGTCAGGATGTCGAGCACCGCAACGAGGTGGCCATCGCGCAGACGCCCCGCGCTGCTCTGTTCGGCTGCTCCGATTCCCGCCTCGCTGCCGAGATCATCTTCGACAAGGGGCTCGGCGACCTGTTCGTCGTCCGCAACGCGGGTCAGGTGATCTCCGACTCGGTCATCGGAAGCCTGGAGTACGCCGTGGCCGTGCTGAAGGTGTCGCTGATCGTCGTGCTCGGCCACGATGAGTGCGGTGCGGTCGCGGCCGCCATCGCGTCGCAGGGCGCCGATGCCACCCCGCTGCCACCGCACATCGTGCGCCTCATCGAGCCGATCATCCCGGCGGTGCACCGTGTGGTAGGCGACGGCGCCGTCGACCCGCAGTCCGTCGACGCAGAACTCGTCGGGCGGGAGCACCTCCGCGACACGGTCGCCGAGCTGCTCGAGAAGTCCGAGCTGATCGGTGACGCGATCGCGGCGGGCGAGCTCGCCATCGTCGGCGCGAACTATCGCCTCTCGCAGGGAACGGTGGCGCCCGACGTGATCGTCGGACCCGCCACGGACGGCGACGCCTGAGGCCTCGAAGGCTCGCCACAGCACGACAGCAGACCCGACATCGCACACCCGTACACACCAGGCAGAGGAACGACGACGTGACTGACACCGAGTACCGCATCGAGCACGACACCATGGGCGAGGTCCGGGTGCCGGCATCCGCCCTCTACGGGGCGCAGACGCAGCGGGCGGTCGAGAACTTCCCGATCTCGGGTGACAGCCTGGACCCTGCGCAGCTGGTGGCGCTGGCGCGCATCAAGAAGTCCGCGGCGCTGGCCAACAAGGAGCTCGGAACACTGCAGGGCGACATCGCGGACGCGATCGCCGCGGCCGCGGACGACGTCATCACGGGCGAGTACTTCGCCCACTTCCCGATCGACGTGTATCAGACGGGCAGCGGCACCTCGTCGAACATGAACATGAACGAGGTGCTCGCGACCCTCGCGACGCGTCGCCTCGGTTCGCCGGTGCACCCCAACGACCACGTGAACGCCTCGCAGTCCTCCAACGACGTCTTCCCGACGTCGGTGCACGTCGCGGTCACGCAGGAGCTCATCGACGACCTCATCCCGGCCCTCGATCACCTCGCGGTCGCCCTCGAGGAGAAGGCGGAGCTGTGGAAGGATGCCGTCAAGTCGGGCCGCACGCACCTCATGGACGCGACCCCGGTCACGCTCGGACAGGAGTTCGGCGGCTATGCGCGACAGATGCGCCTGGGCATCGAGCGGGTCCAGTCCGTGCTGCCACGCGTCGCGGAGGTGCCGCTCGGCGGCACGGCCGTCGGCACGGGCATCAACACGCCGCTCGGCTTCCCCCAGAGGGTCATCGAACTGCTCGTGGCCGAGACCGAACTGCCGATCACCGAGGCGAAGGACCACTTCGAGGCACAGGCGAACCGCGACGCCCTCGTCGAGGCATCCGGGGCCCTCCGCACGATCGCGGTCTCGCTGACCAAGATCAACAACGACATTCGGTGGATGGGCTCCGGGCCGAACACGGGCCTCGGTGAGCTGCACATCCCCGACCTGCAGCCTGGCTCCTCGATCATGCCCGGCAAGGTCAATCCCGTGGTGCCGGAGGCGACGCTGATGGTGTGCGCCCGCGTCATCGGGAACGATGCCACCATCGCCTGGGCCGGCGCATCCGGAGCGTTCGAGCTGAACGTCGCCATCCCGGTGATGGGCACGGCGCTGCTCGAATCGATCCGCCTCCTGGCCAACACGGTGCGCGTACTGGCCGACAAGACCATCTCCGGCCTGGAGGCGAACCTGGAGCGCGCAGCCGCCTTCGCGGGCATGTCGCCCTCGATCGTCACGCCCCTGAACAAGCTCATCGGGTACGAGGCCGCGGCGAAGATCGCGAAGCACTCCGTCGCCGAGGGCATCACGATCCGCGAGGCGGTTCTCGACCTCGGATACATCGACCGCGGCGAGCTGACGCTGCAGCAGCTCGATGAGAAGCTCGACCTCTTGTCGATGACGCACGCCGGATGATACCCGATCTGGGCGGATTCTCGGCCGACGGGGCCATAATCAGACGATGAGCAGCACGTCGAGATCCTTCTCGGCACGCACGCGAATACTGGGGGCAATACTCTCAGTGGCGTGCGTGGGACTCGTCATCGCCGGGGGCATCACATTCGTGGCCGAGCGTGAGCGGGTCATCAACGAGATCGACGACCGCTTGGAGTCCCAGGTGGCGAGCCTCGTGACGGTCGCCGCCATGACCGACGTGGAGCCGATTCCTGCACCCGATGCGTCGCAGGCGCCCGCCACCGCACGGGAGGAGCTTCGCCCGGCGGACTTCGGATCCGTCAACGAGTACCTCCGGGCGGCCGTCGCCCGTCTGGTGCCCGGACTCAACGAGGCGTCGGTCGCGATCCTCGACGGGGTTCCCCGCTATCGCCCTGAGACACTGTCGGGCTTCGACATCTCCGACAACGATCAGCTGATCGACCGCGTCGTGGAGGAGACGAAGGGATCCGACGCGAGCCTCATCGGCACCTCCGTGACCGACGAGGGCGCCCTGCGCTACATCGCCGTCCCGGTCTCGATGGAGGGTGACGAGAGCAAGGGCATCTACCTGCGAGCGATCGATCTGGATGCCGAGCTGAACGCGGTCGACACCTCGATCCTGACCTATGCCATCGCCGCGCTGGCGACGATCGCCGCAACGGGCATCGTGGGGTGGTTCGTCGTGGGCCGACTGCTCTCGCCCATCCGGCGCCTGCAGGAGACGGCCGATTCCATCACGCTCACCGAACTCGGGGCGCGCATCCCGACCGGCGGAAACGACGACATCTCCGACGTCACGCGGACGGTCAACTCGATGCTCGACCGGCTCGAGGGCTCGGTCGATGTGCAACGGCAGCTGCTGGATGACGTGCGCCACGAGCTGAAGACGCCCATCACGATCGTGCGAGGACATCTGGAGATGATGGACCCCGGCGACTCGGACGACGTCGCCCTCACCCGGGACATCGGCATCGCGGAACTCGACCGCATGACGCGGCTCGTCGATGACATCGACATGCTGGCCACCGTCGAGGGCGACCAGTTCTCGATGGTCACGATCGAGGTCGCGGGCCTCACCGCCCGGGTCGCCGAGCTCGTCGCGGTCATCCCCGACCACGAGTGGTCGGTGGAGGCGGCCGGCGACGGCACCGTGGAGGGCGACGATGACCGGCTGCTGCAGGCCTGGCTGCAGCTCGCCGACAACGCCGCCAAGTACTCGCCTCCCGGATCCCCCATCGAACTGGGCAGCAGCTCAGACGCGGCGGGTGTGCACCTGTGGGTGCGCGACCACGGGCCCGGCATCCCGCCGGCCGCGCGCCACCGCATCTTCCGGCGCTTCGACCGCGCCCACGAGCGACGATCCGTCGGCGGCTCCGGGTTGGGGCTCGCTATCGTCGACGCGATCACGAAGGCGCATGATGGACACATCACCGTCACCGACACCCCAGGGGGCGGAGTGACTTTCACGATCCATCTTCCGCTCCGACAGGGCTCGCCGACCGAACTGCCTGCCCCGGTGCGTGCGGGCGATGTCGTGATGCAACGAGAGGCCACGGGATGACCCGGATACTCATCGCCGAGGACGAACCGCGGATCTCGGCCTTCATCGCGCGCGGGCTCGAGGCCGCGGGCTATGTCACGACCGTCGTCGAGAACGGGCTGGATGCCCTCGAACTGGCACTCGACGAGGACGTGGACCTGCTTCTGCTCGATGTCGGGCTGCCGGGCATGGACGGCTTCGAGGTCCTCACGCAGCTGCGAGGCCAGGGCTCCGCCCTCCCGATCATCATGCTCACCGCTCGGACCGGAACGCGCGACACCGTGGACGGGCTGGATGCCGGGGCGAACGACTACATGGCCAAGCCCTTCAAGTTCGACGAGCTTCTCGCCCGCATCCGCTCGCGCCTGCGGGAGAGGATGACCAGCGGCGACCTGACCACGATCGTCTACGGTGACGTCACCCTCAGCGTCCTCACGCGACGCGCGGAGATCGGGGGGCGCGGTGTCGACCTCTCCGCCCGCGAGTTCGCACTGGCGGAGCAGTTCTTGCGCCACCCCGGCCAGGTGCTGAGCCGCGAGCAGCTGCTCAGCCGCGTCTGGGGAATGGACTTCGACCCGGGCTCGAACGTCGTCGATGTCTACGTGCGGTACCTGCGGGGCAAGTTCGGCACCGAGCGCATCGAAACCGTCCGCGGTGCGGGATACCGCTGGGTCTGAGCCGGCGCTCGCGCTTCGAGCGGTTTCTGTCCCCGGGCATGAAGAAGCCCCCGGCGCTGGGGGACACCGGGGGCTGGGGAGGCTCGGAGCTGGGGGACTCCGGGCACTTCAATCGCGAGGGTCGGGAACGACCGGCGATTTTTCCTTCTTCAATCCGGACCACGACTTGGGGGAATCATGTCCGGATGGGGAACCCGCTTTCGCGGGGGTCTGTGGGTCGACGTGGCGACCGAAGTCGGGCACGTCGGACTGGGCGGGATTCACGTCTTTCGATCGGAGTTCCGCCTCGAGCCTGGAGCGGAGTTCCGCCTCGACCTTCGAGCGGAGTTCGGCATCCACCTTGGAGCGAAGCTCTTCTGCGACGTTCGAGCGACGCTCGGCCTCGACCGGGACGTCACCGGGCGTGTCGTTCGTGACCACCGGCTCGGCTTCATCCACGGGCTGCGCCACGGGAGCGATCGGGGTCGTGTCAGTGGCGCGCGAAGCCGCGATGTCCAACGGGTCGGGAGCCGGCACGACCTCCGGCACCCGCGGCGCGAGGCGCGGAACTCGCTCCTGGTCCACCGTGGATCCGTTGAAGGGGACGACGACCGGCCTGCCGGCAGGGACACCCGACGAGTCCTTGAGCGTGATCGCGTGGGCGGTGGACACTGCACCGACGAAGGCCATGGCGACCACGACGGTTGCCGCGCCACCCGACAGCACCGCCCTGCGTGCCACGCCATCCCCCATCGTTTGAACCGTACACGCGCGCGTGCAGCAAATCGCTAACTATTCTAGCAAGTGTGCGGTGCCGGAGTGAGAGCCAGAGGTGAGGGGCATGAGATTTTTCTCATGCCCCTCACTCTCACCAGACCGAGGCGGATGGGGCCGCCTCATCGGCCCTCACGCCAGCTCTCCTGCCTCCAGCAGTTCCGTCACGAGCGCCGCGATCGCGGATCGCTCCGACCGCATCAGCGTCACGTGGCCGAAGAGGGAGTGACCCTTGAGGGTCTCGATCACCGAAGCCACGCCGTCATGCCGTCCGACACGGAGGTTGTCGCGCTGTCCCACGTCGTGCGTCAGCACAACCCGCGAGTTCTGGCCGATGCGGCTCAGCACGGTGAGGAGCACGTTGCGCTCGAGCGACTGGGCCTCATCGACGATAACGAACGCATCGTGCAGCGACCGGCCACGGATGTGGGTGAGCGGCAGCACCTCGAGCAGTCCTCGCGCGACGATCTCCTCGACGACGTTCGCCGAGACCACCGATCCGAGAGTGTCGAAGATCGCCTGGCCCCACGGGCCCATCTTCTCGCCCTGATCACCCGGAAGGTAGCCGAGCTCCTGGCCTCCGACCGCGAAGAGGGGGCGGAAGACGATGATCTTCCGCTGCTGCTGCCGCTCCAGCACGGACTCGAGACCCGCGCACAGCGCCAGCGCCGACTTTCCGGTTCCGGCGCGCCCGCCGAGGGAGACGATGCCGACGTCGGGGTCGAGCAGCAGGTCGATCGCGATCCTCTGCTCGGCGGAGCGTCCGTGCATGCCGAAGATCTCGCGATCCCCACGCACGAGCCGGTACTCCCCCGGGCTCGTGATACGGCCGAGCGCCGATCCCCGCTCGGACTGGATGATGAGGCCGGTGTTGATGGGGAGGCCGCGCACGTCGTCGCTCGCGGCGACGTCGCTCTCGTACAGGTCACTGAGATCGTCACCCGAGACGCCGATGGTGGCGATGCCGGTCCAGCCGGAATCCACCGCCTGCTCGGCGAGATATTCCTCGGCGCTCAGACCGAGCGACGCCGCCTTCACCCGCATCGGCAGATCCTTGGAGACGATCGTGACGTCCTGCCCGTCCTGGGCGAGGTGCATCGCCACCGCCAGGATGCGGCTGTCGTTGTCCCCCAGACGGATGCCGGATGGCAGCACGCTTCCGTCGGTGTTGTTCAGCTCGACGCGGAGCGTTCCGCCCTCGCCGACCGGAACGGCGAAATCGAGACGCCCGTGTTCGATCCGCAGCTCATCGAGGTGGCGCAGCGCCTGCCGGGCGAAGTAGCCGATCTCCGGGTCGTGACGCTTGCCCTCCAGCTCCGAGATCACCACCACCGGGATGACGACGGAGTGCTCGGCGAAACGGAAGAACGCCCTGGGATCCGATAGCAGCACCGACGTGTCGAGCACGTAGGTGCGGAGATCCGTGTCGGATGCCTCCCGCTCCAACGTGCTCTCACTGTTGGCGGCCCGGCGGCCTGGCTGCTCTGGTGCTCGTGTGGTCACAACCCACTCCCGACCCGGGACGGATCCCGGCAGTCCTCGAGTCGACCATGGCAGCGAGTCGCAATCCTGAAGGCCGACCCGACCGGGCACCTTGCCCGATGAGATGAACGTACGTCCGCGATGTCACGGGCGTGTGCTCGACACGCCTGCCCGGGTTACAGGCGGGTTAATTCCTGGGAGCTGCAGCGGCGCCGAGGTGTCACCAGACGCGGCTCTGAGCGAACGCGGCGAGCGCGTCGCCGAACAGACGCAGCGTCTCGGCACCGGTTCCCACGTGCGGGGCCACGCGGATGAGCCCGCCGCGGGCCGTCACGGTGAGGCCGTGGTTGGCGAGAGCCGCGCCCAGCGGCGCGACATCGGCGGCGGGCGGCGCGAGCGCCACGATACCGGCGCGACGCTCCGCCTCGCGGGGCGTCGCGACAGGGATCTCGAAGCGATCCGCCGATTGAATGACGTCCCGCGTGCGGGCAACGAGCTCGGACTCGATGCGGGCGACGCCCGCATCGCGCACCTCTCGCAGCCCGGTCGCGAGCCGAGCGGCCGCCAGCGCGTCCGGGTTGCTGACGGTGAAGGCCTTCGCGGATGCCGCGGGGCGCGGCACCTCGTCCATCGGCAGGCCGCCCTCCACGCCGGCGAATCCGGACAGGACGGGAGCGATGCGCTCGAGCGCGCGGTCTCCGAACCAGGCGAAGCCGGTTCCCCGCCCCGCGCGGAGCCACTTGTAGCCGTTGCTGCAGACGACGTCCGCGGCGGCGTACTCGGCATCCACCACACCGAAGCCCTGGATCGCATCGACGATCAGCAGCCGGTCCGGTCCGATCACCTCACGCAGCGCACCGAGGTCGGCACGATAGCCCGTGCGGAAATCCACGAGGCTCACCATCACGGCGGTGACGTCGTCATCGAGAGCGTCGCGCACGGCCTCCGGTGTCACCGCGCCGGATTCCGGCGTGACCCATCGGGGTGTGACCCGGCCGAAGGCCTCGGCGGCACGGGTGAGCGACACCGTGATGCTCGGGAACTCGGCGGTCGACGCGATCACCGTGCCCGAGAGCCCGAAGACCGCGTGCATGAGCCCGTACGAAGTGGATGGCTGGAGGGTCACCTGCCCTTCGTCGCCGCCCACCAGTTCGGCGACGAGCTGTCGCGCCTCGCGGGCGTGTTCGGCGACGAGGTCGATGCTCGACGAACGCCCGGAGCCGAGAAGCTCGGCATCCGCGTGCACCTCGCTGCGCACCCCGGGCGAGAGCGGGCCGAAGGCCGCCCAGTCCAGGTATCCGGGTTCTCCGTCGAACGAGGACTGGTACGCCTCCATCGTGGTCACCGTGTCATCATTGCAGTTCTCCCGCGACCGCGCTGACGGCGGACTCAGCTGCCGTAGCGGCGATCGCGGGACGCGAAGTCGCGGATCGCACGAAGGAAGTCGACCTCGCGCAGGTCGGGTCCGAGCGCCTCGACGAAGTAGAACTCGCTGTGGGCGCTCTGCCAGAGCAGGAAGTCCGAGAGGCGCTGCTCGCCGGAGGTGCGGATGACCAGGTCCGGGTCCGGCTGACCCCCCGTGTAGAGATGCTCCCCGATCGTCTCGGGGGTGAGACTGGCGGCGAGCTCCTCGAGCGTGCCGCCGTCGCGATCGTGCTTCGCGATGATGCTGCGGACGGCATCCACGATCTCGTTGCGCCCGCCGTAGCCGACCGCGAGGTTCACATGCAGTCCGTGGTGGCCGCGCGTCCGCTCCTCCGCGTTCGCGAGCACGCGGGCGAGCTGCGGTGGCAGCCGATCCCGCCGCCCGACGTGCTGCACGCGCCAGTCACGCCCGGTGGACAGCTCGTCGGTGAGCTCGGCGATGATCTCGACGAGGTCGTTCAGCTCCTGCGAGTCGCGTTTGCGCAGGTTGTCGTTGGAGAGCAGATAGAGCGACACGACGCGGACGCCCACGTCGTCGCACCACTCCAGGAACTCGCGCATCTTCGCCGCTCCGGCCCGGTGCCCGTGGGCCGGTGTCGAGTAGCCGAGCTGCCTGGCCCATCGCCGGTTCCCGTCGATCATCATGGCGACGTGCTGGGGAACGCCCTCCGCGGGGATGCGCCGCCGCAGCCTGTTGATGTAGAGCCGGTAGAGAGGACCGCGTCCCTCATTCGATGCGGCTCGGTTCACGCCCCTACGCTACCCTTCCGGCGACGGGGATGCCGGGCGCATGTAACCCCCCGGACATATGGCAGGGCCTACGCTCGAGGGGTGACCCGCCGCGCGAAGAGCCGAGTGCCCGATGTGCCCGAGCTTCCGCTCATGGAGGCTGCGACCGTCGACGCCCATGTCGAGATCAAGCCGTCATGGCGAGGCTGGATCCACGCGGCGATGTTCCCGGTCGCGATCGTCACGGGCATCGTGCTCGTCCTGTCCGCCGACGGTGCGGCCGCCAAGTGGGCCTGCGTCGTGTTCATGGCGTCATCGCTGCTGCTCTTCGGCAACTCTGCGCTCTATCACCGCTTCGACTGGAGCCCCAAGACCAAGGCCGTCCTGAAACGGATCGACCACGCCAACATCCTGCTGCTGATCGCCGGTACCTACACGCCCATCGCCGTGCTGGCCCTGCCGCCGGGGCAGGGCACGATCCTGCTGATCGTCGTGTGGTCGGGCGCCCTGCTCGGCATCCTGTTCCGCGTCTTCTGGATCGGCGCGCCGCGGTGGCTCTACGTCGCGCTCTACCTCGCGCTCGGCTGGGCAGCCGTGATGTACCTGCCCGACCTCTTCCGCGCCAATGCCGCGATGATGTTCCTCGTGATCATCGGCGGCCTGCTCTACACCGGCGGCGCGATCGTCTACGCGATGAAGCGACCGAACCCGTGGCCGGGGCACTTCGGATTCCACGAGATCTTCCACGTCTGCACGATGCTGGCATTCCTCTGCCACTGGGCGGCGTGCCTGCTCATCGCGCTCGACCCGTACTCACCGTCGCTCGGCCTGCCCGCCTGATCTCAGCCGCGGGGACTGCCCGGGTCGATCGATTCGTCGTCGACCTCGGACGCCCTTGCCGCCGCCTCGCCCTGCTTCTCCGCCGCCTCTTCGGCATCGAGCTCGTCGTTGATCTCCTCGCGATACCGCGTCCGGCGGACGCGGCGCTGCATGTCCCACACCAGGAAGACCACGGCGAGCGCGATGAAGACGATCGCCGCGAAGCCCCATGGGCCGGGTGTGACCAGCTGGGGATCGACGGTCGGAGCCGGAATGGGCGTGGCAGCGGCGACGGCCGTCTGCAGCCCTCCGAGCGCCGCGGCCAGTACGTGCATCGAGTCCTTCGTTCCGCGCCGCAGCGCATAGCCTGGATTCCAGCCTAACCACTCGAGGGAACCCGATGACGACGAAGGAAGAGCTCGATGAGCGCTACGGCCGCACGCGGCCCGGGCGCCGTCGCGCGACCTGGATCGTGATCGGAGCGCTGGCCGCGGCATCCATCGGCGCCCTCGCCTGGGCCACGGTGGGCAACACGGTCGACGCCGTCGGCTTCGACGGAACGGGGCACGAGATCGTCGATGACCGCAGGGTCACGGTGCTCTTCCAGGTGACTCCCCCGGCCGGCGCGAGTTTCGCCTGCGCACTGGAGGCACTGGACGAGGACTTCGGCGTCGTCGGCTGGCGGGTTCTGGAATTCCCCGCGTCCGACGGCGCGGCGAAGGCCTACCAGGAGACGATTCCCACGGTCGCGCGGGCGACGACGGGTTTGGTCGACTCCTGCTGGGTCACGTAGTCTGGTCTCACTGCATTCATCGACGCCCTGGCGGGAGCCGGGGCGTCTCTGTACATAGGCGGCACTGAGGCGGTACCCGCGCCGGCACATCACCGACACGTCCGGGATCGCTCGCCCGCCCTTCAGATTCAAGGAGATCCCGTGGTAGACGACGCCCCGGTCACGTTCCTCACGCAGGAGGCGTTCGACCGTCTGCATTCCGAGCTTCAGTACCTCTCGACGACCGGCCGCGAGGACATCGCCGCCCGCATCGCCTCCGCTCGCGAGGAGGGCGACCTCAAGGAGAACGGCGGCTACCACGCCGCCAAGGACGAGCAGGGCAAGCAGGAGGCGCGCATCCGCACGCTGCAGCACCTGCTCAAGACGGCGACCGTCAGCGAGGCGCCGGCGAGCCACGGTGTGGTCGAATCCGGCACCGTCGTCACCGCGATCGTCGCAGGCGGCGAAGAGGTCTTCCTGCTCGGCAACCGCGAGATCGCTGTGGACTCCGAGCTGGACGTGTACAGCGAGGCGAGCCCCCTGGGCGCTGCCATCCTCGGCCTCAAGGAGGGCGAGAGCGCGAGCTACACCGCGCCGAACGGACGCGCGATCACGGTCGAGGTCGTCAAGGTCGAGACGTACTCGGGACAGTAGGGGCCCGCCCGGCGGCGGGCACGGTCAGTCCGCGACGACGCTCGGGCTGAATCCGGCCTCGTCCAGTGTGCTGATGACCAGCGCCCGGTGCTCCTCGCCCCGCGTCTCGACGCTGATCTGCAGCACGACCTCGCTGATCTGCATCCCCTGCCCGTGCCGGGTGTGCAGAACCTCGGTGACGTTGGCCCCGGCCCCGGCGACCAGTTCGGCGACCCGCGCGAGCATGCCCGGGCGGTCCGGCAGTGGGATGCGCAGCGTCATGTACCGACCGGATGCCGAGAGCCCGTGCGCCACGACGCGCTGCAGCAGCAGCGGGTCGATGTTGCCGCCGGAGAGCACCGTGATCGTCGGGCCGCTCGCGTGCACCTTGCCCGCCAGCATGGCCGCGACCCCCACGGCTCCCGCAGGCTCCACGACCTGCTTGGCCCGCTCGAGCAGCACGAGCAGCGCGCGTGCCATGTCGTCTTCGGTGACCGTGACCACCTCGTCGACCAGTTCGCTGATCAGGGCGAAGGGAAGGTCGCCCGGTCGTGCGACCGCGATGCCGTCGGCGATCGTGGGACGGGTCTGCACCTGCAGCGGCCGCCGGGCGGCGAGCGAGGAGGGATATGCCGCCGAGTTCTCGGCCTGCACGCCGATGACGCGCACCGTGCGGCCCTCCTCCGCCGCTTTGGCCTTCACAGCCGCGGCCACACCGGCGATGAGTCCGCCGCCGCCGATGCCCATCACGATCGTCTCGAGGTCGGGGCACTCGTCGTACAGCTCCAGACCGAGCGTGCCCTGGCCTGTGATGATGTCGAGATGGTCGAAGGGGTGGATCAGTACCGCGCCCGTGCGCTCGGCGAACTCCGCGGCGAGGCGCAGCGGCGTCTCGACCGTCGCCCCCTCGAGCACCACCTCGGCGCCGTAGCCGCGGGTCGCCAGAAGCTTGGGCACCGGGACTCCGAGGGGCATGAAGATCGTCGCCGGGATGCCGAGCTGCTGCGCCGCGAGCGCGACGCCCTGCGCGTGATTGCCCGCCGAGGCCGCGACGACCCCGCGCGCCCGCTCGGCCTCGGTGAGGCGGGAGAGCCGGTGGAATGCGCCGCGTATCTTGAAGGATCCGGTGCGCTGCAGGTTTTCGAGCTTCAGGTAGACCGGCACGCCGAGCAGGTCGCTGAGATGCTGCGACTTGTCGAGGGGCGTGTGGCTGATGACTCCTTCGAGTCCGGCGGCGGCTTCTTCGAAGTCGTGCAGGGTGGGCCTCATTGTGCTACCCGCCTCGGGGCTCGGGGGACGGTGCTCCAGATCAGGTCGTCGGATGATGGTCTCGCCCCGGTGCGCCACGACCCGGTCGTCAGCGACACCGCGACGACGTTGACGAAGGCGGCGAGCGGCACGGCGAAGAGCGCACCGGGGATGCCGGCGATCATCGCGCCGCCGGCGACCACGAGCACGACCGCAAGGGGGTGCACCTTGACGGCCGAGCCCATCAGCAGCGGCTGAAGCACGTGGCCCTCGATCTGCTGCACGCCGAGCACGACGACGAGCATCCACAGCGCGATCCAGGGGCCGTTGTAGATCAGGGCCAGGAAGACCGCCACCGTACCGGTCACGACGGCGCCGACGATCGGCACGAAGGCCCCGAGGAACACGAGCACGGCGATCGGGATGGCGAGCGGCACGCCGAGAAGGAAGGCGCCCAGGCCGATGCCGACGGCGTCGATCGACGCGACGAGCAGCTGGGTGCGGGCGAAGTTGACCACGGTCACCCAGCCGTTGCGCGCGGAGCCGTCCACTGCGGGGCGCGCGTCGCGCGGGAAGAGCCGCACGGTCCACCGCCAGATGGCGGGGCCGTCGGCGAGGATGCACAGGAGGATGAAGACCGCGAGGAGCGCGCCGACCAGAACGTGGCCGACGGTCGAACCGACGGCGAGCGCCCCCGACCAGAGCAGCTGGGCCTGCTCCTGCACCAGCGCCAGCCCCTGGTCGAGGAGGTCGTCGATCTGGGCCGAGGAGAGGTGCATCGGCCCGTCGATGAGGTACTGCCGGAACTGCTCGACGGCCTCGACCGTGCGTTCCTGCACCGAGCCCCACTGCCGCGACACCTGCCACACCACCAGCCACACCAGGCCGCCGATGATCGCGATGGTGCCGATCAGAGAGATCACGATGGCGAGCCACCGAGGCACCCGATGGCGCAGCATCCACGAGAAGGCCGGCCAGAGCAGCGCCGCAACGAGGATGGCGACGAGCAGCGGGATGACGAGAAGCTTCAGCTGGATGACGAGCCAGACGCCGACGCCGATCGCCGCGGCGACGACCAGGAAGCGCCATGCGTAGGCGGTCGCGACCCGAAGGCCCCGCGGGATGCCGGGGGCGATGTCGGTCGTGACCGTGCGGCTGCGCAGGTTGTCGAGGAAGCTGCCGCGGGGCTTGTCGTCGGTCACCCGCCTCAGTCTAGGGCGCGCGCCAGCAAGCCAGGGGTGTGGGGCGGAGCCCCACAGGAGGGCGCGCGCCAGCAAGCCAGGGGTGTGGGGCGGAGCCCCGCACACGCCGCGTGTCAGACCCCACGGCTAGGCTGGCCCGCGTGAAAGACACGCTCAGCCGGGCGGAGGCACGGCGCGTCGCGCTGGCCGCTCAGGGGTTCGCCCGGCCGCGTCCGGAGACGGTCGGCACCCGCCAGCTGAACCTCGCGGCCGCGCGCATGGGCGTCACGCAGATCGACTCGGTGAACGTGTTCGCCCGCTCGCACTACATGCCGTACTTCGCACGCATGGGCGCGTACGACACCGCCGCCCTCGACCGGCTTCTGTTCGGTCTCCGCGGCCCGTACGTCGAGTACATCGCGCACGTGGCGACGTTCATCCCGATCGAGGACTGGGCGCTCTGGCGATTCCGGATGGACGAGATGCGCGCCAAGTACGGCACGAGTCCTGATGGGTGGTTCGCCCGCAACGCCTCGACGATCGAATGGGTGCGGGCGGAGCTGGCGGCACGGGGGCCGCTGCGGCCCGCCGAGATCGAGGCCGACGCACAGCGGGGCCGCCGGGGCCCGTGGTGGGATTGGGACGTGGTCAAGCACGCGCTCGAGTACCTGTGGATGTTCGGCGAGGTCTCGATCGCGGGCCGGCGGGGTTTCGAGCGACGCTACGCACTCGCCGAGCAGGTCATCCCCGCCCAGGTACTGGCGAGTCCCGTGCCGCGGGAGGATGCGATCCGCGAGCTGGTGCGCCGCGCCGCGCGGTCGTACGGCGTCGCTTCCGCCTCGGATCTGGCCGATTACTACCGCATCCGCGACCGCAAGGCGGTGATGTCCGCGATCGGCGACCTGGTCGACGAGGGCGCCCTCCGGCCGGTCCGGGTGCTCGGCTGGGACCGTGGTGCGCGCCCGCTTCCGGCGTGGCTGCACACGGATGCCGTGGTGCCGCGTTCGGTGGATGCCGGCGCCATCCTGAGCCCGTTCGACCCCGTCGTGTGGTTCCGGGATCGTGCGGAGCGCCTGTTCGACTTCCAATACCGCATCGAGATCTACACCCCCGCCCCGCAGCGCGCGTTCGGCTACTACTCGCTGCCGGTGCTCGTCGGCGACGACATCGTGGGCCGCGTCGACCTCAAGGCCGACCGGGCCACATCGACCCTTCTGGTGCAGTCCGCGTGGTGGGAGAACGGAGCGCCCGAAGGTCGCGCTGAGCGGCTCGCCGCCGAGTTGCGCACGGCCGCCGCGTGGCAGGGCCTGGAGCACGTGTCGATCTCCGCGTGGGGCAACGCCGTCGCCGACCTCGCGCGGGTCATGCCGGACGCGCACCGTCACGAACGGGTGATCGCCGAGCCCCCCGCCGCGCGCGACGGGGACGCGCAAGCCGAGGACCTCGAGCGGGTGACGTGAAGCGCCGGGGCCCCCTGATCGCCCTCGCGGTGCTCGTCGGCGTCGTCCTCGTCGGCGTGCTGATCTGGGCGCTGACCCGGCCGCCCAGTGTGGAGGACGCGGCGGAGGACTATCTGACGGCGCTCGCCGAGGGGGACTACCCCGCCATCGCCGCGATGTCGGACTCGGGGCTCGACGCTTCGACCGAAGCCACGCTGGCCGACGCGTTCGCCGGGGCCGCGTACGGCACCGCGCCGGAGGTGGAGGAGATCACCCCGTCGGAGGGCTTCACCGGCGTGCGGTCGAGCATGGAATTCGCCGGTGAGCGGCACACCGTCTTCTTCGGCATGGCGCTTCGGAGTGGCCGGTGGACGGTGGCGACGGACTACCTGGCGGTGCTCGAGGTGGCGACGGGGATCGGCGACTCCGTATGGGTGGGCGACGCGCTTGTTCCCGTCGGCGAGGTGTTGCTCCTGCCGGCGGTCTATCCGGTCTCCCCCGCACCCCGGGCCGTACTCGACGGCGGCACCGAGGTCGTCGTGAGCAACGAAGAGCCGGCCTCGGTCGCGGTGGATGCGACCCTCACGGAGAACGCCGCCGCGCAGGTGCAGGCCCAGCTCGACCCGTACCTCGATGAGTGCACCGCTCCGGGGGCGGTCGTGCCGGACGCCTGCGGCATCCGGATCCCGTGGGCGGCCGACCTCGCCACGCTCGAGAACCTCACCTACCGCATCGAGCGGCGCCCGGCCGTCGCCCTCGCCCCGGCAGACGGGTCCTTCGCCGCGACGGGAGGCGTCCTCGTGGTCACAGCGACGGGCACGACACACGCCGGAACTGCCGGCGAATTCACCTACCGGGCCGACGATTGGGTGCTGTACGGCAGCATCGCCTTCCGTGGCGACGAGCTGGTGCTCGCCGTGCGCTGAGGCCGGCGTGCGCGCGGATCAGAACTGCACGCGCGGGGGTTCGGAGATCGCCGCGCCGTCGATGACCTCGAAGAACTCGCGTTCCTGGAACCCGAGATTGCGGGCGAAGAGGTTGTTCGGAAAGATCTTGATCTTCGTGTTCAGCTCTCGTACGCCGCCGTTGTAGAAACGGCGGGACGCCTGGATCTTGTCTTCGGTGTCGACGATCGAGTGCTGCAGCTGCAGGAAGTTCTGGCTCGCCTGCAGCTGCGGATACGCCTCGGCCACCGCGAAGAGGCTCTTCAGCGCTTGCTGCAGGTGTCCCTCCGCCACGCCGGCTTCGGCGGGTCCGGCGGCGGTCAGGGTCTCTGCTCGGGCTCGCGTGACGTTCTCGAAGACCGCCTTCTCATGGGCCGCGTAGCCCTTGACCGTTTCTATGAGCTGCGGGATCAGGTCGGCTCTTCGCTTCATCTGCACGCTGATATCGCTCCAGGCCTCGTCGACCCGGACGTTGAGCTGCACGAGCGAGTTGTACGTCGCCCACAGGTAAACGCCGGCGATCACGACGAGCGCGACCACGATAAGAACCGGAATGAGCCATTCCCACATAGCCACGGACTCCCTTCGAGATGATCCTCATCATCCTAGCCGCGGCTCTCTGCGAGGCACCGGATGCGCGGGTGCTTCTCAGCGGCAGAGCCGGGCCGTCACCGCCCCAGCACCCGTTCGAGGTAGTGATTCGCGAACATGCGCGACGGGTCGAGCCGATCGCGCAGCGCGACGAAGTCGTCGAACCTGGGATATCGCGTGCGCAGCGCCTCGGCATCCAGAGTGTGCATCTTGCCCCAGTGCGGGCGCCCGTCATGTGCGAGCATGATCCGCTCCACCGCTTCGAAGTACTCGGTGGGGTTCTCCCGCCAGTAGCGGTGCACCGCGATGTACGCCGTGGCGCGACCGTGCGCCGTTGAGAGCCACAAGTCGTCCGCGGCGGCGAAGCGCACCTCGACCGGGAAGGAGATCTTCCACCCTCGTCGGCTGATGAGCGCACGCATCTCGGTGAACGCTGCGCCCACGTTCTCGACCGGCAGCGCGTATTCCATCTCGCGGAAGCGCACGGTGCGGCTCTGGGTGAAGACCCGCGTGGAGACATCGGTGTACTCACGGTCCCCGGTGAGCCGCACGGCGAGGCGGCTGAAGGGGGGGACGATGAACGGCGCGACCGCTCCGAGCCCGCAGGCGACCCGGTACAGCCCGTTGGAGAGCACCGCCTCGTCGATCCATCGGCCGACGCGCGGAAGAGGCAGCCGCACGGCGCTCTCCGGAAGGCGGGTGTTCGTCTTCGTCAGGGCGACGTCGGTGTGCGGGAACCAGTAGAACTCGAAGTGATCGGCCTGGGCCGCGCGCGAGAGCATGTTCGCGAGCACGTCGTCGAGCGGTTCCGGGTGCTCCACGGCGTGCAGCACGAAGGCCGGCACGCACTGCAGGGTGACATCGACCAGGATGCCGAGGGCGCCGAGCCCGAGAGCGACCGCGGGCAGCAGATCGGCGTTCTGGGTCTCATCGACCGTCAGGAGCGCGGCATCCGCCGTCACCAGCGTCGCACCGACGACCTGGGTGCTGATGCCGCCGAACCGGGCGCCCGTGCCGTGCGTGCCCGTGGAGATGGCCCCGGAGATCGATTGGCGGTCGATATCACCGAGGTTGGGCATCGCGAGGCCGTGTGGCGCCAGCAGAGCAGGAATCCGGTGCAGGCGGGTTCCCGCGAGCAGGCGGACGCGCAAGCGCTCCGTATCAACCTCCACCAGCCCAGTAAGGTCCGAGAGGTCGAGGAGGACTCCCGGTGCCAACGCGATGCCGGTGAAGCTGTGACCGGCGCCGACGGCCTTCAGCCGGGTACCGCGTGCACCCGCGGCCTGCACCGCCCGCTGCACCGCGTCGACGGTCGCCGGCGTCTCCACGCTCCGCGGCCTCACCTTCGCGGTGCGACCCCAGTTCTCCCACGTGCCGCCGGGGCGCGTCACAGGAACGCCCGCCCTTCGCCGCGGTAGGTGGGAAGCTCTCGCACGACGTGATCGCCTTCGACGAGGTGAAAGGCGTCGACGCGTTCTGACAGCTCCCCGCTCTTTGCGTGACGGAACCAGACCCTGTCCCCCACCGCGAGGCGTCGCGCCGCCGGCCCCTGCAGCGGTGTCTGCACTTCGCCGGCACCCTCTCGGGGCAGCGTCTGGAGGCCGGCCGGCCAGACCGGAAGCGGCTGGCGCGACGCCACGGGGGGCCCGGAGGCGATCCATCCGCCGCCCAGCACCGTCGCCACGTCGGGCAGGGGCTTTCGGACGACATCGAGTGCGAAAGCCGCGGCCGGAGCGGGATCGAACGCACGGTAGCCGTCGAAGAGATGTCCGCCCAGCAGTCCGCTGCCGGCGGTGAGCTCGGTGACGGCGGGGTCTCCGGCCGTGTACTCCAGGGAGCCGGTGCCGCCGCCGTTGACGAACTCGAGGGGAGCGATGCGGCGGACGCCTTCGACGATGGCGGACCGGCGCGTGAGCAGCTCCTCGCGCGAGCGGCGCTGCATCCAGCGGATCACGCCATCGCCGGAACCGGTGTCGTCGGGCTGACCGGCGATCTGGGCCTCGTACATCATCAGGCCGACCAGCGTGAAGCCTGGGCGGTCGACGACGCGGCGCGCGAACGCGGCGACCTCGCCAGGAGTGAACAGCGGCGAGCGGCGCACGCCGATGTGCCCGAGACCGGGAGCGCGCCACGAGGCGTCGGCATCGATCGCGACCCGCACGTTCGCGCGCCGTCCCGGCGCCGCGATCGCGTCGATCAGATCGAGCTGCGCGAGGTCATCGATCATCAGGGTCACCCGTGCCGCCGCGCGGTCGTGGATGAGGAGCCGTGCGAGTGCCGCGCGGTCGGCCGTCGGGTATCCCACCACGATGTCTTCGTAGGTCTCCGCAAGCCAGAGCGCCTCCGGGAGCGTGAAGGCGAGGATGCCGCGATAGCCGGGCAGACGCAGCGTGGCATCCAGCACCTCGCGCACCCGGATCGACTTGCTGGCCACCCGGATCGGCACGCCGCCGGCCCGCACCAGCAGGTCGAGCGCGTTGTTCCGCAGGGCATCGTTGTCGATGACCGCGACGGGCGCGGACAGGGCGCTGGTGGCCGTCGTCAGCCGGCCCCACCACGCCGCCGGGTCGCTCCATCCAGGAACCGGGGCGGCGGTGGCGGGGGCGGTCAGATCGAGCACGGAGCCCAGCCTAGGGCCGCGCGAGGACCGGCGACTGCACGCGCCGACCGAAGCGTGCGCCGACGCCATCCATCACCGCCGACGGGCCGTGATCCGGGGGTACCCCCGCCGGGATTCGAACCCGGACTGAAGCGAGTTTAAGTCGCCTGCCTCTGCCGGTTGGGCTACGGGGGCCCGACCTGAGGCCCGGTCTAGCGGGCCGCCGCGGTCTGCTTGACGGGCGCCTCGGTCTTGGGCGCCTCCTCGGGCGCCTCCGGAACCTTCGGCTGCGCGGGGCGCGGGCGCGCCGCGAATTCCTCGAAGACGTAGCGCGGGTTCTGCACGGCCTGCAGCGTCACGATGTCGCGGCCGAGCCAGAGGTTGTTCCACCAGCCCGACAGCACCCGGAACTTGCGCTCCCACGTGGGCATCGCGAGACCGTGGTAGCCGCGGTGCGCCACCCAGGCGATAAGGCCCTTGAGCGCGAGGTTGCCGGACTGGAACACGCCGTCATAGAGACCGAGGCCGGCGACGGCGCCGATGTTCTTGTGCACGTACTCGCGGGGAAGTTCGCCGCGAAGCACCGCAGTGAGGTTCTTCGCGAGCAGCTTCGCCTGGCGGACCGCGTGCTGCGCGTTGGGCACGCAGTACCCGCCGACGCCGCCTCCGGACAGGTCGGGAACGGCGGAGACGTCACCGGCGGCCCACGCCCCCTCGACGATCTCGTCCTCGGTGCCGACGCGCAGGTCGGCACGGGTGGCGATGCGACCCCGCTCTTCGACGGGAAGGTCGCCCCCGCGCACCACCGTGGGGTTGGCCATGACACCGGCGGTCCAGATGATCAGGTCGCTCGGGATCGTCTCACCCGTCGACAGCTCGATGTTGCCGTCGATCGCACCCTGCACCTGCGTGTCGAGGTGGATGTAGGCGCCGCGCTTGGCGAGGTCCTTCAGCACCCACTCGCTCGTCTTCAGCGAGACCTCGGGCATGATGCGGCCCATCGCCTCGATGAGGTGGAAGTGCGTGTCCTCGAAGGTGAGCTGCGGGTAGTGCTTGAGAAGCCCAGAGGCGAAGGAGCGCAGCTCTGCGAAGACCTCGATGCCGGCGAAGCCGCCGCCGACCACGACGACGGTCAGCAGGCGGTCGCGCTCGGGTCCCGGGGGAAGCAGGGCCGCCCGGTCGAAGTTGGTCAGCAGGCGGTCTCGGATCGCGACGGCCTCCTCGATCGTCTTCAGCCCGATCGCGTTGTCGGCGATGCCGGGAATGGGGAAGGTGCGCGACACGGCGCCGGCGGTGACGACGATGTGGTCGTACTCCTGCTGCCACGGCGCGCCATCGGGCGGCGTGATGGTGGCCGTCTTGTGCGCGTGGTCGATGCCGGTCACCTTGGCGGTGATGACCGTCGTCCTCTTCAGGTGACGGCGGAGGGCGACCACGGAATGGCGCGCCTCGATGGAACCGGCGGCGACCTCGGGGAGGAACGGCTGGTAGGTCATGTAAGGCAGCGGGTCGACGATCGTGACTTCGGCTTCACCCTTGCGCAGGTGCTTCTCGAGCTTCCACGCGGTGTAGAAACCGGCATATCCGCCACCGACAATGAGGATCTTGGGCACGGTGAGGCTACTCCTTGAGAGGATCTTGGCTCGGCGTGCGGGTTGCGCGCGCCAATCGAATGCGCCGGGCAGCAGCGGTGACGCCGAGCCCGATAAGGATAGCAGGCACCGTGAGGGCGAGCAGAGGCAGCGTCCCGTAGAGCAGGGTGTCCTCGGACGGCAGAAGCGCGGATGCGTCCTCCGACGGCGGGTCGGGCGCGGGAAGCGGCGGCACCTCCACCGGCGCCGCCGACGGCGCAGCCTGCGGAGCGGAGTCGGCGCGGCGGTAGAGGCGGACCCACTCGGCGAGGCTGCCCATGGGGTTCTCGTCGACGCGCGGCACGTCGGCCGTGACGGCGGCCCCCGCATCCACCAGGCCGTAGCCGTACAGCGGGTCGGGAACCGTGGTGGAGCCGGCGGCCGGACGAGCGGTGGCGATGATCCTGTTGATCACATTCGACGCATCCAGGGAGGGATGCGCGGCTCGCACGAGCGCCGCGATCCCCGCGACGATCGGCGCCGCACCGCTCGTACCGCTCCAGGTGACGAGGCGCCCGTCAGCCGAGACGCCGAGGAGCCCCTCGCTCGGAGCCGACACGCCGATCACGATTCCCTGGGTCGACGCCTCCAGGCTCGCTGCGCCGGTCGGATCGACCCCCGCGACCGTAAGCACGCCCGGGATGGTGGCAGGCGCGCCGACCGCCGTCGTGCCGCTCCCCCGGTTGCCGGCGGCGACCACGACCACGACGTCCTTCTCGAACGCGTACAGGAACGCGTCGTCCCAGCTCTCGTCCCAGTCGAGGGTGTTGGTCGTCAGGGACAGGTTGATGACGTCGGCGCCGTTGTCGACGGCCCACACGACGGCATCCGCGATCTGCTCGCTGAAGCCCACCGGCGCCGATGCGCCGAACCCGACCGAGACGGACAGCAGATCGGCCTCGGGCGCCACGCCGATCATGCCGCCGCCGGTGCCGTTGCCGCGCCCCGCGGCGAGGGAGCCGACCCAGCTGCCGTGGCTGCGATCCACCGCGCCGATAGGTGTGCGCCCGTCGTCGGAGCCGATCCCGGAGACGTCGGTGCCGCCGACGACGGCGCCCTCGAACTCGATGGGTCCCTTGGCGATGCCGGTGTCGATGACGGCTATGCGCACGCCGGCGCCGCGCGTCGTCTGCCACGCGTTCCGGATGCCGTAGGAATCGAGCCAGTACTCCGCCTTGCGCACCGGATCGTTCGGGTCCTCGGGCACGGGCGGCGGCGGTGCCGCGGCGGTCAGCACGAACATCGCGGCGGCGGCCACCGCTACGACGGCCGCGCGCAGGACCCGGGTCATCCGGCCGACCCCGGCTCTGCGCATTCGCAGCGCTGCGGCGACCAGGTTCCGCGGACGAGCGCCGCATCGCCGATCGGGTTGACGCCGGGACCGGCCGCAAGCGCGTGTCCCGCCAGCGCGTGCAGGCACTTCACCCGGTTCGGCATGCCGCCGGCCGAGATGCCGTCGATCTCCGGCACCTCGCCGAATCCGGCGCGGTCGCGGAGGTAGGCGTCGTGGGCCCGGGCGTAGGCGGCGCGGAGGTCTTCGTCGTCACCGAGCTCGTCGTTGAACTCGTTCATCACCTGCGTGGCCTCGAGCGCCGACATCGCCGCCGCCGCCGCCGGGTGGGTCAGGTAGTAGAAGGTCGGGAACGGCGTGCCGTCGGGCAGACGCGGAGAGGTGGCGACCACCGTGGGGTTGCCGCACGCGCACCGGGCGGCTATGCCGATCACGCCGCGGGCGGGGCGCCCCAGCTGAGCGGAGACGACGTCGAGATCGCGGGCGCTCGGTCGCGCGAAGGGAGGGGTCGTCACGTCTTAAGGCTACCGGCGCCCGCTGAGATGCCGCTGGGTCAGGGCGCGGGTGTCGTGCTCGGTGCGGGGTCCGGCACCCCGATCGTCGGTGCGCGGATCACATCCGCCATGCCCGCCGACGTCACGGACCGCACGAGCTGCGCCATCCAGTCGGTGCGCGTCTCGGCGACCTCGTCGCTGATGGGATCGGGTTCCTGCGGCACGAGTGCCGCCTCGAGGTCGTTGTCGACGAGGTAGACGACCTCTCCCGGACGCACGTAATAGAGACGCTCCCTGGCCTGCGTGGTGATGTACGCCGGATCCTTCCAGCGGTCGCTCTCGGCTTCGAGCTCGGCAACCTCCTCGCGGCTCCCCTGCACCGACTGCTCGAGCGCCTCGATCTGCTGCTGCTGGTCGAGGTACGTGCCGAACGTCGGCACCAGCACGAACGTCGCGAGCACGACCAGTCCCAGCATGATCACCATGAAGCCGGACAGCCGGATGCCGCCGAGCCACGCGCGCACATCGACCTGACGGCGCTCCGCGCCGGGTGCCCGTCCCGGCGTCCGCGAACCGCCGGACACAGCGGAGGGGGGAGCCGTGGTCTTGGCCATGACTCCCCCCTCTCGGAATGCGTGTGCGAGCTCAGCCCTCGTAGCGCTTGAAGGCGGAACGCCCGGCGAACACCGCGGCGTCTCCCAGTTCCTCTTCGATGCGCAGGAGTTGATTGTATTTCGCGACGCGCTCGCTCCGAGCGGGCGCGCCGCTCTTGATCTGACCCGAGTTCGTCGCGACGGCCAGATCGGCGATCGTGGTGTCCTCGGTCTCACCCGAGCGGTGCGAGAACATCGTCGTGTAGCCGGAGCGGTGGGCCAGGTCCACGGCATCCAGCGTCTCGGACAGCGTGCCGATCTGGTTGACCTTCACGAGGAGCGAGTTGGCGACGCCCCGCTTGATGCCGTCCGCGAGGCGTACCGGGTTGGTGACGAACAGGTCGTCGCCGACGAGCTGGATCTTCGATCCGAGCTTCTCGGTCAGGTGCTTCCAGCTGTCCCAGTCGTCTTCGGCGAGGGCGTCCTCGATGGTGATGATCGGGTAGGCGTTCGCCAGTTCGACGTAGTAGTCGGTGAGCTGCTCGGCGGTCCAGTTCTTGCCCTCGAAGACGTACGAGCCGTCCTTGAAGAACTCGGTGGCTGCGACATCCATGCCCAGCGCGATCTCGGTGCCGGGCGTGAAGCCGGCCTTCTCGATGGCCCGGATGAGGAAGTCGAGGCCCTCGCGGTTGCTCTTCAGGTCGGGGGCGAAGCCGCCCTCGTCGCCCAGGCCGGTGGCGTAGCCGGCGCTCAGCAGCTCGCCCTTCAGCACGTGGTAGACCTCGGTGCCCCAGCGGAGCGACTCGGCGAACGTCTCGGCCCCGATCGGCGCGAGGAAGAACTCCTGCATGTCGATGCCGTTGTCGGCGTGCGAGCCGCCGTTGATGACGTTGAACAGCGGCACGGGGAGCACGTGTGCGTTGGGCCCGCCCAGGTAGCGGAACAGCGGCAGATCGGCGGAGTCGGCGGCCGCCTTGGCGACGGCCAGGCTCACGCCGAGGATGGCGTTGGCGCCGACGCGCCCCTTGTTCTCGGTGCCGTCGACCTCGACGAGGATCTCGTCGACGATACGCTGCTCGCTCGCCTCGATGCCCTCGAGTGCGGGGCCGAGCTCGTCGATCACCGCGGCGACGGCCTTCAGCACGCCCTTGCCGCTGTAGCGGGTCTTGTCTCCGTCCCGCAGCTCGTAGGCCTCGAAGGCCCCGGTCGACGCGCCGGAGGGGACGGCGGCCCGCTGCACGATTCCGTCGTCGAGGAGCACCTCCACTTCGACCGTCGGGTTACCGCGCGAATCCAGGATCTCGCGTGCGCCTACTGCCTCGATCAATGCCACGGGGAAAACTCCTTGCTCAGTGGATGGTGCGTGGAGCGTCGTCGATCCGCGGCCAGTCTAGCGACGCGGATGCCGCGGCATGGGGCTCGAGGCGACCACGTGTCGCGCGGCGGCGCCGTCACACGACCAGCGCGACCGCCACGCCGTCCCACCCCTTGACGCCGACCGTCTGCAGCGCCGTGGCGTCGAACCGCGGATCGGACCCGAGCATCTCGAGAGCGTCGCGCGTGCCGCGCACCATCGAGTCGGTCGACCCGCTGTTCGCGATCTCGCCCGCCCGCCCCACGTTGTCGAGCACGATCACCGTGCCCGCCCGCCCGAGTCGGGCCGCCCAGTCCAGGTACACCGTGTTCGACTCCTTGTCGGCGTCGACGAAGACGAAGTCGAAGGGTGCCGTGCCCTCCAGCGAGGGCAGCACCTCCGCCGCTCGGCCGATGAGGATGTCGACGCGCTGGCCCACCCCGGCGGCGTCGACGTTCCCCCGGGCGATCTCGGCGTTGCGGGGTTCCGCCTCGATCGTGACGACCTGGCCCTCCGCGCCCACTCCTCGCGCCATCCAGATCGTGGAGTAGCCGCCGAGCGTCCCGATCTCGAGCACGCGCCGCGCCCCGGAGATGCGCACGAGGAGGTTCAGCAGCTTGCCGGATACCGGCGCCACCTCGATGGAGGGGAGCCCCTGCCGCCGTTGCGAGGCGAGCACGGCTTCGAGCGCCGGGTCGTGGCCGACCAGCGTGTCGGCGAGGTACTCGTCTGCGCGCTGCCAGTTCTCGGGGGTGGGCTCGGCCATGCGGCCAGCCAACCCGTGAGGAGGTTCGGCGTCAAGCCCGCTGGCTCGCCAGAGTCTGCAGGAGGGCGGCACCGGTCGTCGCATCGTCGGCCGTCACCACGACCCGCTTGCCGTTGGCGCGCAGTATCTCGACCCCTTCGCCCGCCCGCAGCACGATGCCGAAGCGGCCGGGGGCGAAGCGCAGTCCCCATCCGCCGAACTCGCCCATCGGATTGACCTGCACTGCCGACGCGGAGGCGATGTCCGTCAGCGGCACGCGGAACACGGGCCACCCCAGCGCCGAGCGGGCGGTGAGTCCCGCGTCATCGACGCGCAGGTGGAACGCGATGGTAGTCGCGGCGAGCCCTGCGACGAGCGCCGCGGCGAGAGTCACCACGACAGCGACCAGCACCCCTCCGGAGAGCCAGACCACCACCGCGGTGCCGACGAGGGCGACGACGGCCAGCCCGATGCCGGCCGCCGCACCCAGGCTGAGCGACGTCGTGGACAGCCACACGGCGCGTTCCCCCGGTGCGAGGTCGAGGGTCGAGAGCGTCCCGCGTGGGAGCGGCCATTCCTGGTGCGGCTGCAGGAACCAGCCGGCGATGCCAGCGAGCGCTCCCAGACCGGCCGCCAAGAGCAGCGCCGGCCAGACCGCCGGAGCATCCGCGGCGTCCGCGAGGCCGGCCTGCATGAGCACCGCACCCGTGAGGCCCACCGCCAGAAACACCGCCAGACCCAGCGCGAATGCCCCCATGAATCGGTAGGTCGGTCCACGCTCGCCGCGGCGGAGTCCCGGCAGCAAGGCGGCGGCGATCAATGCCGGTACGCCGAGCCCGAGCAGAACCGTCAGCAGCGGGAAGATCCAGCTGGGACCGAAGCCGTCCGGGCCGCCCGAGGCACCCCAGTGCGTCGCCGCAGGATCGGGCAGCGAGGGGAGGGCTGCGAGCTGGATGACGAGCGCGGCGATGATCGACAATGCCGGCAGGAGCACGGCGACCAGCGCGAAGCGGCCGGCCGCTCGGTCGGCGTTGCGGTCGGGACGGTGGTCGGTCGTCACGGGCGGGCTCCTTCTCTGGCGGTCTGCAGGACGAGTGAGGCGAGGGTGTCGGGGGCGAGGCCGAGGGCGTGCGCGTGGATCGCGAGGGCGAGGATCTCGCGGTGCAGCTCGGCGAGGGGGATGGCCGCCTCCGTCAAGACGGCGCCGCGCCCTCGGCGCATGTCCACGAGCCCTTCGTCGCGCAGCTCCTGGTAAGCGCGCAGGACCGTGTGCAGATTGATGCCGAGCGCTCCGGCGACCTCTCGGGCGGCCGGGAGGCGGTCACCCGGGCGCATTCGGCCGGCCGCGGCATCCGCCCTGACGGAGGCGGCGACCTGCGCGAAGAGGGCGACGTCGCTGTCGGGGTCGATGCGAATGAGCACGCCACTATTCTATAACAAGTAGAACAGTTTTGGGGCCCTCTCCATGAAGAGCGACGTTGTACGAGACGGAGATCACAGACCGCGACGGGGACGTGGTCGCCCGCGTCCGCCGCGCGGTCTACGTGCGCGAGAAGGGCCGGGTCAGCGCCCGCGCCACGACCTCGGCGGTTCAGTCAGGCGAGGGGCCGCACTTCGACCGCGTCGGTGCCGGCGCTCAGCGTGCCGAACGACGAGTATCCATCGGATGCCGCCCGCTCGAGCAGCGCCTTCAGGTTCTTCGTGCGCGGCTCCACGCGCACCCGCGAGCCGCCTGCCACGAGACGTGCCTTGTGCGTCATCAGCTCGGCCACCGGCACGTCGCGGTCGTACACCAGCACGACGGCGTCGCCGGCGGCTTCGGCGCCCGCATCGAGCAGGTCGACGAGACGCTCGAACCCGAGCGAGAACCCCACGGCGGGAACGTCCGAGCCGAGGAACCGACCGATCATCCCGTCGTAGCGACCGCCGCCGCCCAGCGAGTACGACACGCTCGGGTGTGCCAGCTCGAAGATCGTGCCGGTGTAGTAGCCCATGCCGCGAACGAGGAAGGGGTCGAAGACGAGAGGGATGCCGTCGCCGTCCGACAGGCCCACGGACCCGGCGGACGGCCGTGCCGCTGCGACGGCCTCGCCGATGCCCACCAGGTGGTCGACGATCTCCGCCGGGATCCCCTGCGGAAGCGCCTTGCGGATCTGGCGCTCGCCGTACGGGTGGTACTCCAGGGTCATGGGGCGGCGGGTGAACGCCTCGAACGCGTCGACGGCGCCGGGCGAGGCGCCCCGCTCCCGCAGCTCGGCGACCACTCCGTCGTGCCCGATCTTGTCCAGCTTGTCGATCGTGATCAGCACACCGGGGCGCTCATCCGCAGCGAAGCCGAAGCTCTCGAGCATCCACTCGAGTGCCCGTCGGTCATTGATGCGCACCGAGGCACCATCCAGGCCGAGGGCGTCGACGGCATCGAGGGTGGCCGCGATGAGCTCGGCCTCAGCCCGCGACGAGGCATCGCCGATGATGTCGATGTCGCACTGCACGAACTGGCGGTAGCGGCCTTTCTGCGGGCGCTCCGCGCGCCACACCGGCGCCACCTGGATCGCGCGGAAGACACCGGGCAGCTCGCCCCGGTGGCTCGCGTAGAAGCGCGCGAGCGGCACGGTGAGGTCGTAGCGCAGGCCGAGGTCGGTGAGGGCCGAAGGATCCTCGGCCGCCGCTCGGATGGCGTCCGTGTCGAGCCCGCGCTTGAGAATGTTGTAGGCGAGCTTCTCGTTGTCACCGCCGATGCCCGAGTGCAGTCGCGCGTAGTCCTCCATCACGGGGGTCTCGATCTCGTCGAACCCGTGGGCGCGGTAGCGATCGCGGATGACGGCGAGCACGCGTTCGCGGCGGGCCTTCTCGGCGGGGAGGAAGTCGCGCATGCCGCGCGGCGGGGTCACGGTTGCCACGTGCTCCAGTCTCCCATCCGCGGGGAGGCTCCCGCGGCGGACGTCATTCGGCGCCGCGGGTCTCCGACGAGCGGATGTCGGCCTCGAGCGTCCGAACGCGCGTGCGCAGCGCGCGCTCGGCATCCATTCCGCTCGCCCGCGCGGCCGCGACGAGGGCCAGCAGCGCGTCGCCGAGCTCCTCCTCGGATCGCGGCGGCGCTGCGGGTTCGACATCCACCCCCACACTCGCGGCCTTGCCGAGCACCTTCTGCGCCAGAGCCAATGCCGGCATCGCGTGCGAAACGCCGTCGAGCACGCTCTGACGCTGGTGCTTCTCCGCCGCCTTCGCCGCGTTCCAGTGCACGAGCACCTCCTCGGGCGTGCGCGCCGCCGCGTCGCCGAAGACGTGCGGATGCCGCCGCACCATCTTCTCGGTCAGCCCGGCGGCGACATCCTGGATGTCGAACGGCTCGATCTCGTCGCGCGAGGCGATCTCGGCATGGAAGAGCACCTGCCAGAGCAGGTCGCCGAGCTCCTCTCGCAGTTCCGAGCGGCTCCCGCCCTCGACCGCGTCGATCAGCTCGGCACTCTCCTCGACGAGATACGGGACGAGGTCCCGGTGGGTGATCTGCTGCGTCCACACGCAGCGATCCCGCACCACGTGCATGGTGTCGATCGCGGACTGCACCGCACTCGGATCGGTCAAGACGCCACCTCCGTCCTCTCCCCTCGGGCATAGACCCGCGAACGCCATGTGACCAGGATGCCGGCGAGGATCAGGGAGATGAGCGACCCGCCGAGCACGCCGAGGGTCGCCTGATCTCGCACGACGGGATCGCCGCCGAACGCGAGTTCGCCGAGCAGCAGCGACACGGTGAATCCGATGCCGCCCAGCGCGCCCGCGGCCAGCAGGTCGCCGAACGCGAGGTGCGGGGCCGCGCCCCTGTTTCCGATACGCAGCGACAGCCACCCGGCCCCGGCGATCCCGATCACCTTTCCGACCGGCAGCGCGATCAGGATCCCCCAGAGCGCCGGGGACAGGTCCGCCGGCGACACCTGCGGGATCACCACGAGGGCCGCGGAGAACGCGAAGATCGGCAGCACCACCCCGTTGATCCACGGTTCCATCTCGTGCCGCGTGCGCATCGCCGGGCCCTGCGCCATGGCGAGGCCGAGGAGCACCCCGGCGATGGTGGCGTGCACGCCCGACTGGTAGATGAGCACCCAGGTCAAGATCGCGAGCAGGACGAGCACGACCGCGATCGGCACCCGTGCCCGGGTGTCGAGCTGCCGGCTGAGGATGGCGAAGGCGACGACGGCCAGGAGCGCCGCGAAGAGCAGGCCGAAGTCGACGTCGGTGGCGAAGAGCACCGCGATGAAGATGATCCCCACGATGTCGTCGAGGATCGCGAGCGCGAGCAGGAACACGCGCAGACCGGATGGCAGACCCTTGCCGAAGACGGCGAGCACGCCCAGCGCGAAGGCGATGTCGGTCGCGGTCGGCACGGGCCATCCTTGCGAGACGTCGGTGCCGCCGGCGATCAGGAGGTAGATGGCGATCGGGACGATCACCCCGCCCGCGGCGGCGATCGCCGGCTGAAGGGCCTTGCGGAGGCTGTTCAGCTCGCCTCGCGTGAGTTCGTACTGGAGTTCGACGGCGACGACGAAGAAGAAGACGGCGAGCAGGCCGTCCGCGATCCAATGGTCGATCGAGAGCTGGAACACGCCCGGGATGCCGACGTAGGCGTGCATGAATTCTTCGACAGGTGCGCCGAGCGGGCTGTTCGCGATCAGCAGTCCGAGCACTGCGGCCGCGAGGAGGACCATCGCGGGGAACCGCGCGGATCGAAGGAGGGACATCGGGTCCTTTCGTGGGCGCTGTCCATCGTAGCGAGAGGGCTCGCTGCCGCCGTGAAACACGTGACGTGACGGAAACACCGCACGACTACCGTGAAAGCGTGCGAGAATTCACACAGACCGAAGCCATCGACCTCGTCGGCCGCTTCGAGGCAGGACAGGAACTTCCGGAGTCCATGCGATCCGATGTGCGGATGCTCGGGTCACTGCTCGGTCAGGTGCTGCGGGAGAGCGGGTCCCCCGGCCTCTTCGAGGACGTGGAGCGCCTGCGGACCGCGACGATCGACGCGTACACCGACGAGTCGCCGGAGGCGTTCGAGCGGGCGGTCGGCGTCGCGGAGTCGTTCACGGTGCAGCGCGCGGACGAGGTCGCGCGCGCATTCACGTGCTACTTCCACCTGGTCAACCTCGCGGAGGAGAGCCAGCGGGTGCGGATCCTCCGCGAACGGGACGGGAGGCCGGAGAAGGAGGACGCCACCGACTCCGTCGCGGCGGCCTTCGTGCGGCTGGCGGCCGAGGTGGGCGATGACACGGCCCTGCAGCGCCTTCAGGGGCTGCGCTTCCACCCCGTCTTCACCGCGCACCCCACGGAGGCGCGCCGGCGTGCGATCTCGACCACGATCCGCCGCCTCGCGGCCCTGCTCGCGGAGCACAACACCGCCGTACGAGGCGGCGCCGATGAGCGCCGCGCTCGCCGGCGGATGCTCGAGGAGATCGACACGCTCTGGCGCACCGCGCCGCTTCGTCAGGAGAAGCCGTCGCCCACCGACGAGGTGCGCGCGGTGATGGCCGTGTTCGACGAGACGCTCTTCACGGCGGTGCCGCATGTCTATCGACGGGTGGATGACGCCCTCCAGGGTGTTGCCGCGGGCCAGCGCGCCCCGGTCGTGCAGCCCTTCGTGCGGGTCGGCTCCTGGGTGGGCGGCGACCGGGACGGGAATCCCTTCGTCACGGCATCCGTCACCCGCAAGGCCGCCGGGATCGCCTCGGAACACGTGCTGATCGGACTCGAGCGCACGGCGGAGCGCATCGGCCGCACCCTGACGCTCGATGCCGTCACGACACCGCCGAGTCCCGGTCTGCTGGGGCTGTGGGAGCGGCTCGCCGCGGTCGACGAGGACGCGGCGGCCGAGATCGCGAAACGCTCTCCCGCTGAGCCGCACCGTCGCATCATGCTGCTGGTCGCCCGCCGCATCGCCGCCACCCGCGCCCGCGATGCGGACCACGCCTACGGCGACCCCGACGAGCTGCTGGCCGAGCTGCGCATCGTTCAGGAGTCCCTCGTCGCGGCCGCGGCTCCTCGGCAGGCCTACGGCACGCTTCAGCAGCTGATCTGGCAGGTGCAGTCCTTCGGCTTCCACCTCACCGAGCTCGAGGTGCGCCAGCACTCCAGCGTGCACGCTCGAGTGATCGCCGAGCTCGAGGCAGGGCAGACGAGCGAGCTCTCGACCGAGGTGCTCGACGTGTTCCGCGCGGTCGCGTTCGTGCAGAAGCGGTTCGGCCCCCGCGCCGCGGGGCGCTACATCGTGTCGTTCACGCGGTCGGCCGAGGACCTCGCCGCCGTGTACCGCTTGGCCGAGTTCGCGGCGGCATCCGGCGGTCGCGCACCCGTGCTCGATGTCATTCCGCTCTTCGAGACGTTCGCCGACCTGCAGGCCGCGCCCGGCATCCTCGCCGAGGTCGTCGAGCACCCGGCCGTCGCGGCGCGCCTCGCGCAGACCGGCCGCCGCATGGAGGTCATGCTCGGCTACTCCGACTCGTCGAAGGACGTCGGGCCCGTCGCGGCGAACCTGGCCCTCTACGAGGCCCAGGCCGCGATCTCGGCGTGGGCGCGGGAGGCGGGCATCGAGCTCACTCTGTTCCACGGCCGCGGCGGGGCGCTCGGCCGCGGCGGAGGGCCCGCGAACTCCGCCATCCTGGCGCAGCCGCCGCACTCGGTCGATGGCCGTTTCAAGCTCACCGAGCAGGGCGAGGTGATCTTCGCCCGGTACGGAGATCCCGCCATCGCCATGCGGCACATCGATCAGGTGGCGGCCGCCACGCTGCTCGCCTCCTCCCCGGGCATCGAGCGGCGCAACAGCGCCGCCGCCGAGCGATACGCGGACATCGCGGCCACGATGGATGCGGCATCCCGGGATCGGTTCTTCTCACTTGTCAAGGCGCCCGGCTTCGCACCGTGGTTCGCGACGGTGACGCCGATGGAAGAGGTCGGCCTGCTGGCGCTCGGATCCCGCCCCGCGCGCCGAGGGCTGTCGGTCGAATCGCTGGAGGATCTGCGGGCCATCCCGTGGGTCTTCGCCTGGACGCAGGCGCGCATCAACCTCGCCGGATGGTTCGGTCTCGGCAGCGCCCTCGAGGCGGTCGGCGACGAAGAGCTGCTGCGGGAGGCGTACCGCGAGTGGCCGCTGCTGCACGCGATGGTGGACAACGTCGCGATGAGTCTCGCCAAGGCGGACGCCCGGATCGCGCGCAAGTACCTGGAACTGGGAGACCGGGACGACCTCGCCGAGATCGTGCTGCACGAGATGGCTCTGACGCACTCGTGGGTGCTGCGGGTCACCGGGAGCGACGGCGTGCTGTCCAACCGCCCGATCCTGCAGCGAGCGGTGAAGATGCGGAGCCCCTACGTCGACGCCCTGTCGCTGCTGCAGCTGCGGGCGCTGCGGGCCCTGCGCGACGCACCCCCCGGCGCCGAGACGCCCGACCCGGAGCAGCAGCGCCTGCTCCTGCTCTCGGTCAGCGGCGTGGCCGCGGGCCTGCAGAACACCGGCTGACACGCGCGTCGCTGCGGCCGATGCCGCCGCGCAGGGCTACCGTGACCCTCATGAACACCAGATCCATGGTGGCAGCCGAGAAGTGCCCCCAGTGCGGCTCGTTCGATGTGCGGGCCATCGAGCCCCGGTGGTTCGCGGTCGAGTTCGATCGCCGGACCGAGCTCCGGTCGGAGGACTCCGGCTGGGTCGAGCGCATCGAGTTCGGATGCCGCGACTGCAGCACCGTCTGGGCCTGAGACTGCGCTTGCGCGCCGAGTCTGCGGCCGCGGGCCGCAGTCTCGGCGCGAAGACGCTGTGTCGGCGCGAAGACGCAATGTCGGCGCCGACCCGCAGTGTTGCGGGCGGGAGTGGCGGGAGTTCCGCGCCCGACCCGGCGCGTCAGCCGATCTGATGATCGTTCGCGTGGCGCGCGAGGCTCCGGCCGTACCGCTCGGTGAGCTGCACCATGAGGTCGGGGGTGTCCCGGTCGATGCCGAAGACGTACCCCGGGAAGTCGAGTTCCTTCTGGGCCGCCCAGATGTCCTCGTGCCGGTCGGGGGAGAGCAGCTGCGCGGGGTCGCCGACCGCCACCCATCCGATCGGCACCACGGTCTCCGCCGCAAGCACGGTTCGCAGGTGCACGACCGCGTTGATGCGCACCTCGCACCGGTCGCCGATGCGGGCTCCGTTGAAGACGCGGGTGCCGGTGGCGAGGAACACCTCGTCACCGACCGTCGCACCGCTCACCGTGGCCCCGGGCCCGATCAGGGTGTGGTCCCCGATGTGCACCGGGTTGGCCGCGCTCCCCCGGATGACGGCGTTCTCCATGACGATGACGTTCTGGCCCAGGATGATGGGCCCGCCCTCCGCCGTCACCACGGCTCCGTGCAGCAGCTGACAGTCGGCGCCGATCGTCACGTCGCCGCTCACGACGGCCGTCTCCGCGACGACCGCGTCCCGGTGGATGCGGGGTCTCGCCCCGAGGTGCTCGAACTCCACGTGTTCCTCCTCAACGGGCGTAACGCACTTTGCGAGCCTGCTTCAGGCCCAGCATGTAGGGGAGCCCCTGGCCGACCGCCGCGAACGTGCTTGCCAGTCGGGCCCGCCAGGGTGGCCGGCGCGCCGGAGGCAGCGGGTCGAGGTCCCCCACGTCGACGAAGTAGGCCCGTACCGGGCCGATCCCCTCAAGGTCGGGAGAGATCTCGTGCACGGGCCCCGGTAGAGCCGACGGGTCGGTGCTGTAGAGCTCCTCGGACAGCAGGACGTACTCGGGTATCGGCACGGAATTCTTCAGCAGCCGGTGCACGTGGATGACGTCGATGCCGACCAGCTTCATCCGGCCACGGATCGTCTGGGTCGCGACGTCGCCGACGTGCGCGACGAATTTCAGTTTCAGGTTGCCGGCTTCCTTGCAGCCGCCGCACGGGCAGAGATTCTTGGCGACGTACTCGCGCTCCAGGTGGAAGGCCTGATGCATGGCGACGGCAGTTCGCAGGATGCCTGCGATGGTGGCGTCGGCGTCGCGCGTATCGACTCTCCGCGAGAGGAAGGCGGCGTCCCCCTCGATCTCGACGAGGTCGTACCCCCGAGCCGCCGCGATCATCTTGTCGAGGATCCGCGCGGTGTTGACCTCGGCGTGAGCGAGGCTCATGCGGTGGGTGCTCATGTACTCGGTGTAGCCCCCGATGTCGGCGATCAACAGGGCGGCACGCTCGGACGTCATGCCTCACAATCCCATCTCCGCCGGTGCAACTCAACAGGCCGGGCGCTCACGGCGACGGGCTCGGCAGATCGTCGAACGGCTCTTCCGGTGTGTACCGGCCGAGCTGGTGATCGACTCCCGTCGCCGCGGCCTGCGCGCTCGGTGTGTACCCGAGCACGACGGAGACGAATCTCTCAGAGCCGATCGCCCGCAGCTGGAGAGCAGTGCTGGCGCGCACGGTGGCCGTCCGCCGGGTGCGGCGGATCAGGGCGATCTCGCCGAAGCCTTCCCCCGGCCCCAGCGTCACCACGACCCGGCCGTCGCCGATGACATCCGCCTCCCCCGACTCGATCACGTAGTACCGGTCGCCGATGTCACCCTGCGTCACCACCGCCTCTCCCGCGGGCACCTGCACCGATTCGAGCCCCCGCGCCAGCTGTTCGATGGCAGGCAGCGGCAGGGGCGCGAACATCGACACCTGCCGCAGCAGCGCGATGTCGAGATCGAGTGCGTCGACGGAGCCGTCCATGCGACGAAGGCGCCCCAGAGCGGCCACGGCGAGCAGAGGGCACACCAGTCCGATGGAGATCAGCGCGGCCTCTATCCCGAACCACTCGATCACCGTCGAGGCGAGGATGGCCCCGACGCCGATGGAGACGGCGACCATGCTCTCCAACACCCCGAAAACGCGAGCCAGGACCGCGTCCGGCGCCAGTCTGCCGATGAGGGTGAACCCCGCCACGTCGATCAGGGCGTTGCCGAGCCCCACGAAGGCCAGCAGGCACAGTGCCGCCGTCTCCTGCGGGAAGACGCCGATGAGCGCCAGAGGCAGGCCCCACAGTGCCACTCCCAGCGCGAACCACCTGCCCAACCGGGCCGTTCCCACCAGGAACGACGCGGCGAGCGAGCCGACGACGGCTCCCACCCCGACCGCTGCCATGAGGGCGCCCACACCGGGATCGCCCGTGCCGAGCAACTCGATCGCGACCACCACCGAGAACACCGTCAGGGCTCCGCGTGTCAGTGACTGCGCCGCCGCAAGGCCGAGAATCAGCAGCAGATCGCGATTCTGCGTGACCGCACGAATGCCTTCGACCGATTCCTTGACCAGATCGGGACGACGAGGAGCCGCCGGCCGTGGCGGAGCGTCGTATCGGACGCGCAGCAGCAGCGCGGCCGCCCAGAACGAGGAGGCTGCGGCGACCGCGAAGACGACGGACACGTCGGTGAGCGCCAGGAGAACCGCCGCCAGCAGCGGTCCGACCAGCGTAGCCACGGAGTCGAGGAGCCCACGGACGACGTTCGCGCTGGCCAGCTCATGCCCTGTGCGGCACAGCGTCGGCAGAAGCGCGGAGTGCGCGGGCCGGAAGAGCGTGGCCGCGATCGTGGAGAGGACCGCGAGCGCATACACCACCAGCACCGGACCCGACAGCGCGACCGTCACAGCGGCGACCGCCGTGACGAGCCCACGCAATGTCGAGACCACGACGAGCACGCGCTCGCGCCGTCCCCGGTCGGCGAACGGGGAGAGCAGCGGTGCGAGCAGGGCCGAGGGAACCATGCGCAGGAGACCCACCAACCCGAGGGCGACCGCCCCGCCGTCGTTGTAGGCGACGATGCCGAGCGCGACGGTGAAGGCCCACTCGGCGGTCCATGCCCCAAGGAAGCTCAGCTGGGCGCGCCGCAGGTTCGGGTTGCGCCAGTTGCTCGTGAAGGCCCTCATTGCCTCATCGAGCCTGCTGCGGCTCCCGCCTGCGCCCATGAGCAGACCTTAGGGCCTCCGGCGGGTTCTGGGCCACCGACGCCGCACCAGCGGACACGGTGGGCCGGCCGGACCGAGCATCACGACGCCGAACGCGTCGCGTCTCCTCCGGCCGCGGGCTCGGAAACCGGCTCCGGGAAGAGCTGGTCCAGGAACTGCGCGACCCACGCGATCAGCTCCGCGTCGCCGAGCGGCTCGCCGCCCGCCTGCGGCATCGGCACCACCAGCGCGTCGCCGCCGGCCAGCAGCTTCGCCGTCGGGTGCAACCGCTGCAGGCGCACCCGCATGGAGTCGGAGAGCGGCGCCGGCGCCACGCGCAGGTTGCGCCCCATCGCGACGACGTCGGAGAGACCTGCCCGGGCTGCCCTTCGCCGCAGCCGGGCGACGGCGATCAGGCCGTCCACCTCGACCGGCGGGTCACCGTAGCGGTCGGTGAGCTCGTCGATGACGGCGTCGATCGCGTCATCCTTGGCGGTGGCGGATGCCGCAGCGGACAGCTTCTGGTACGCCTCCAGGCGCAGCCGCTCGCTGTCGATGTACGTCTCGGGAATCCTCGCGTCGACGGGCAGCTCGAGCCGCAGCTCGGTGGTCCCCTCGACATCCTCGCCGCGGAACGTCGCCACCGCTTCGCCGATCATCCGCAGGTAGAGGTCGAAGCCCACCCCGGCGATGTGACCCGCCTGCTCGGCACCCAGCAGGTTGCCCGCACCCCGCAGCTCGAGGTCCTTGAGCGCCACCTGCATCCCCGAACCCAGGTCGTTGTTCACCGCGATGGTCTGCAGCCGGTCGGCCGCGGTCTCGGACAGCGGCTTGTTCTCGTCGTACACGAAGTACGCGTACGCCCGCTCCCTCGCGCGCCCCACCCGTCCGCGCAGCTGATGCAGCTGGGCGAGCCCGTACTTGTCGGCGCGGTCGATGATGATGGTGTTCGCGTTGGAGATGTCGAGCCCGGTCTCGACGATGGTCGTGCAGACCAGCACGTCGAATTTGCGCTCCCAGAAGTCGTCGACGACCTGCTCGAGGGCGTGCTCCCCCATCTGGCCGTGCGCGACGGCGATGCGCGCCTCGGGCACCAGCTCCGCGATGTGCGCGGCGACGCGCTGGATCGACAGCACGCGGTTGTGCACGAAGAAGATCTGGCCCTCCCGAAGCAGCTCGCGCCGGATCGCGGCGGCGATCTGCTTGTCGTTGTTGGGGCCCACGAACGAGAGGATCGGATGCCGGTCCTCCGGAGGAGTCTGCAGCGTCGACATCTCCCGGATGCCGGTGACCGCCATCTCGAGCGTGCGAGGGATGGGGGTCGCGCTCATCGCCAGGATGTCGACGTTCGTCTTGAGCTTCTTGAGCGCATCCTTGTGCTCGACTCCAAAGCGCTGCTCCTCGTCGATGATCATCAGCCCGAGGTCGCGGAACGCGATGCCCTCGGTGAGGATGCGGTGCGTGCCGATCACCATGTCGACGGTGCCGTCGGCCAGCCCGTTGATCGTGTCGCGGGCCTCCTTGTCGGTCTGGAACCGCGAGAGCGCCTTCACCTTGACCGGGAACCCGGCGAAGCGTTCGGTGAAGGTCTCGACGTGCTGCTTCACGAGCAGCGTGGTGGGCACGAGCATCGCCACCTGCTTGCCGTCCTGGATGGCCTTGAACGCAGCCCGCACGGCGACCTCGGTCTTGCCGAACCCGACGTCGCCGGAGAGCAGGCGGTCCATCGGGATCGGCCGTTCCATGTCGGCTTTGATCTCGTCGATCGTCTGCAGCTGATCGGGCGTCTCGGCGAACGGGAACGCCTCTTCGAGCTCGCGCTGCCACGGCGTATCGGGGCCGAATGCGTGACCCTTCGCCGCCATGCGCGCCGAATACAGCTTCACCAGCTCGACGGCGATGTCGCGGACCGCCTTGCGCGCGCGCCCCTTCGCCTGGGCCCAATCGCTGCCGCCCATCTTCGAGAGCACCGGCGCCTCGCCGCCGACGTACTTCGAGAGCAGGTCGAGTTGATCGGTGGGCACGAACAGCTTGTCGCCCGGATAGCCGCGCTTTGACGGCGCGTACTCGATCACGAGGTAATCGCGAACGGTCTTCACCGCGTTCCGACCACCGGTGGAGACCTCGCGCTGCGTCATCTCGACGAACCGCCCGATGCCGTGAGTGGCATGCACCACGAAGTCGCCGGACTTGAGCTGAAGCGGATCGACGACGTTCCGCCGGCGCGACGCGAGCTTCTTGATGACCCGGTTGTCGCCGCCGATCGTCCGGCCGTAGAACTCGGCCTCGGTGAGCACCGCCAAGCGGGCATCCTCGACCTCGAAGCCCTGCTCGATGGTGCACTGCACCACCACGGCGACACCGGCCTCGGGGGCCGCTTCCAGCCCATCCTCGATGCGTGCGGCGAAGCCCCGCTCCGAGAGCACGTCGCGGGCGCGCTCGACGAGGCCCGCTCCGGATGCCGCGACCACGACGCTCCACCCGCGGCCGAGCAGCTCGCCCACATGGGCCGTGGCACCGTCGACGTTGCCGTGGAACGACGGCACGGCCGACCCCGGTACACGCACGGCGGCCGCCTCACCGGGCGTCTGCGGGATGTCGGCCGCGCCGCTGTCGAAGGGGTTCAACGTCCACCAGACCGCGCCGCGCTCGTGAGCGTCGTCCCGCAGCCGCGGGATCGTGAGGAAGTCGCCGGCGCCCAGGTCGATCGGGGCCCTGGCGCCGGAGGTCGCGGCGCTCCACGCCGCCTCGAGGAACTCGCGATTGGTGTCGCCCAGGGTGATCGCCCTCGTCACGGAGCGCTCGGGGTCGACGAGCGCCACCGCCGATCCCTCTGGCAGGTAATCGGCGAGCGACACGAGTGGGCCGCCGACGGCGGGAGTCAGCGACTCCATCCCCTCGACGGCGATGCCCTCGCTCATCCGCTCCAGCATGCCGGAGATGGCGGGGAACTCGTCGCGCAGCTCGCGCGCCCGCTGGCGGACCTCGGGGGTGAGCAGCAGCTCGCGGCTGGGGGCCAGCTCGACAGCCGGGATGTCGCCGGGCAGCGATCGCTGATCGGCGACCTGGAACGCCCGGATCTGGTCGACCTCGTCGCCGAAGAACTCCACCCGGTACGGGTGATCCGCCGTCGGGGGGAAGACGTCGAGGATGCCGCCGCGTACGGCGAACTCACCGCGCCGGGACACCATGTCGACGCGGGCATATGCCAGCTCGACCAGCCGGTCCGAGACCTGGGCGAGATCGTGCCCGCGCCCGCCCACCGACAGGGCGATCGGCTCGATCGCGGCAAGGCCCGCGGCGAGGGGCTGCAGCGCGGAGCGCACGGAGGCGGTGATGACCAGCGGCGTCCGCCCGTCCCACGAGCCGATGGCGCGAAGCGCCGCGAGGCGTCGCCCGACCGTCTCCGCACTGGGGCTGAGTCGTTCGTGGGGCAGCGTCTCCCACGCGGGGAAGTGCAGGAGGGTGGCCCCGGGGATGAGTGCGGCGAGCGCAGGTCCGAGCGACTCGGCACGGCGACCCGTCGGCGTCACCGCCAGCAGCGCGGGCGGCCGGCCGGCCTGCGCCCGCCGGGACAGCAGCGCGGCCAGCAGCGGTGCGTCCAGCCCATCGACCAGCGAGAACTCCGCGTCGACGGATGCCGCGGCCAGGGCGTCGCGGAAGGACTCGGCGCGCTCCAGCCCGCGCACGATTCCCGAGACAGTCACCGGACGAGTCTATGGCTCACTTCGGACAGAGGCGCCTCCCTCCGATCGCCTCGGGGGCCGCGCCTCGTGCCGCGCTCAGGACAGATGTGGCTCGAGTGGCGCGACGGGCTCATCGGACACCTCCCGGCACCTCCGACCCCAGCGAGCCTGAACGCGGTGCACAGCTGACGCATCCGCGCGAAGGCGCCTCAGGCCCGCGGCGCATGGAAGCGCTGCTGCGCCTCGACCAGACCCTCGCCGATCAGCTGCTCCACGGCGTCCGCCGCCTCCGCCACGAGCACGGGCAAGGTCGCCCGCTCCGCGGCGCTGAAGGGATCGAGCACCCAGTCCGCCGGATCCTGGCGGCCCGTCGGCCTGCCGACCCCGACGCGCACACGGGCGAACTCGGGCGTCCCGAGCGCCTTCGCGACGTCCCGCACGCCGTTGTGCCCACCGGGTCCACCGCCCACCTTGAGCTTGATGGTGTCGAACGGGATGTCGAGCTCGTCGTGCACGACCACGATGCGCTCCGGCGCGACGCCGTAGAACCGCTCCAGGCCGGCGACCGGACCTCCCGACACGTTCATGAACGAGTTCGGCTTGGCCAGCACCATCTTCTGGGTGCCGGGACGCAGCCAGGTCTCCACGACCCGCGCGTTCGTCTTGTGCGCCTTGAACACCTCGCCCCGGCGGGCGGCGAGCTCGTCGACCACGAGCTGGCCCACGTTGTGCCGGGTGGCTGCATAGCGGGGGCCCGGGTTGCCGAGGCCGACCACGAGCCACGTCTCAGCCACGTGCGCGCCTTTCGATCGAGAGAGGGGGATGGGGAGGGCGGATGCGGGAGCCCGTGCGGGCACGCCAGAACGAAGCCCGCCCCCACACTAATGCGGGAGCGGGCTGTCGTTCGGGTCGCCTGATTACTCGGACGACTCCCGCGCCTCTTCAGACTCCTCGGCCTGCTCGGCGGCGACGGCCGCATCGGCCTCGGCGATCTCGTCCTCGGCGGCGAGCGTGTCGGTCGGGATCGAGATCGCGACGATCAGCGTCTCCGGGTCGACGATGAGCGAAGCGCCCTGGGGCAGCTTGAGGTCGGCGGCGGTGATGTGCGTGCCGTCCTCGAGGCCCTCGACGTCGAGCTCGATGCGCTCCGGGATGTGGGTGGCCTCGACCTCGAGCAGCACGGTGTTGGCGTCCTGTGCCGCAATCGTGCCGGGGGCGGGCTCGCCGATCAGCGAGACGGGGATGTCGACCTGGATCTTCTCGCCCTTCTTCACGACGAGGAGGTCGATGTGCTCGATGATCTGGTGCACGGGGTCCTTCTGCACGTCCTTCACCAGCGCGAGCTCCGGCGTGCCGGCGACGTCGAGTTCGAGCAGCGCGTTGGCGCGGCGGATCAGCAGCGACACCTGGTGACCGGGAAGCGCGACGTGCTTGGGGTCGGTGCCGTGGCCGTAGATCACGGCGGGGATCTTGCCGGCGGCACGGAGGCGGCGGGCGTAGCCCTTGCCGAAGTTCTCGCGAAGCTCGGCCTGGACCTTGTTGTCGTCAGACATGGGGGTTCTCCTTCTGGGCGTGCGACGAGGATCGGGTCGCACGGTGGTCTCTGGTTTTCGACTCGAACGCAGACGCGTGAGGAAAGCCGGGGAGCCCACATCACCGCGTCGATAACGGATGCCGGAGCCGACGCGCTGGTCGTATGCCGCATCCCTCGCCGAGGGTCGATCCACCAGTCTACCCGACTCCCCCGTTCGGCGAGGACACCGGCCGATACACGGGGTGACCGGGTCCTCCCCGCCCGAGGGCTGTACGGTGGAGCCACACGCACTCGACCTCCGGAGGACTCATGCTCGACGGCGCCTTCATCGCGAATCTGATCGCCTGGGGAATCGGCGGCCTCGCCGTGGCCGGGGCGGTGCTGACCACCCTCGCCTTCTGGGAGATGGGCCGGTCGGCGTACCGCAAGGACTGACTCCGGCGCACGGACCGGGAACGTCACACCGCGGGGCCGCTATCAGCCGACGCGATAGCCTGGGAGCGCCCCCTGCGACGATCCGAGGAGTAGACCGTGCCCGAGAACGACCTTGCCACCGACGAGCCGACGGATGACCCCACCGCGGGGACGAAAGTCTCCGGCGACCGGGACGACACCCCGGGTTCGGCCCCCGTCCACGAGGGTGCTCCGGCCCCCGAAGAGGTGCCCCGTCCGGCTCCGGATGCAACCGGACCGGTCGCCACGCCGAGCGCCGTCGCCAACATCGGGGTCGTCGGCCTCGCGGTGATGGGATCGAATCTCGCACGCAACCTCGCGAGCCGAGAGGGCAACACCGTCGCCATCTACAACCGCAGCTACGTCAAGACCGAGCACCTGGTCGGGGAGCATCCGGAAGCCGGCTTCATCCCGACTCCGAGCTACGACGAATTCGCTGCGTCCCTGCAGAAGCCCCGCACCGCCGTCATCATGGTCAAGGCCGGTAGACCGACGGATGCCGTGATCGACGCGCTCGTGGACGTCTTCGAACCGGGTGACATCATCGTCGACGGCGGCAATGCGCTCTTCACCGACACGATCCGTCGCGAGAAGGCGGTGCGCGAGACGGGGATCAACTTCGTCGGCGCGGGCATCTCGGGTGGCGAAGAGGGAGCACTGCTCGGACCGTCGATCATGCCCGGTGGCTCCGACGAGTCGTGGGTCACGCTCGGCCCGATCCTGCGCTCGATCGCGGCGATCGCCGAGGGCGAGCCATGCGTCACCCACGTGGGCCACGACGGCGCCGGTCACTTCGTCAAGATGGTGCACAACGGCATCGAGTACGCCGACATGCAGCTGATCGCCGAGGCGTACGACCTCATCCGCCGCGGCACGGGAAAGAGCCCGGCCGAAATCGCCGATGTGTTCGCCGACTGGAACAAGGGCGAGCTGGAGTCGTACCTCATCGAGATCACGGCCGAGGTGCTGCGCCAGGTGGATGCCGAAACCGGCGAGCCGCTGGTGGACGTCATCCTCGATCAGGCCGGCGCCAAGGGCACCGGCGCGTGGACGGTGCAGACGGCCCTCGACCTGGGGGTGCCTGTCTCGGGGATCGCCGAGGCCGTCTTCGCTCGCTCGCTGTCATCGCACCCGGAGCAGCGCGCCGTCTCGAGCGACCTGCCGGGCCCCTCGGCGGGTCCGGGGACCGACGCCGCCTTCGCGGTGGACAACCCCGACGCCTTCATCGAGGACGTGCGCCTCGCGCTGTACGCCTCCAAGATCGTCGCGTACTCGCAGGGCTTCGACGAGATCCGGGCGGGCGCCGCTCAATACGACTGGAACATCGACCTCGGCGCCATCTCGAAGATCTGGCGCGGCGGCTGCATCATCCGCGCGCAGTTCCTCAACCGCATCGCGGACGCATACGCCGAGACCCCCGATCTTCCGGTGCTGCTCACCGCCCCGTACTTCGTCGAGGCGCTGGACCGCGCGCAGGACGCGTGGCGCGGCGTGGTCTCCATCGCGGCGGGCGCCGGCATCCCCGCCCCCGCGTTCTCGTCGTCGCTGTCGTACTACGACGGTCTGCGAGCCGACCGCCTGCCGGCCGCCCTGGTGCAGGGGCAGCGCGACTTCTTCGGGGCGCACACCTACAAGCGCATCGACAAGCCGGGCACTTTCCACACCCTGTGGTCGGGCGATCGCACCGAGATCGAGGCCGAAGACACGCACTGACCCGCTCGGGTCTCGACATGCCGCCGGGTTCGCCCGGCGGCATTTCGTCGTTCAGACGGGCATCACGTTGTGATTGCGTGAGAACAGGTTGCGGGGGTCCCACTCCCGCTTCACCTCGCCGAGGCGTGCCATCGACTCGCGCGAGAAGATCCGCCCGACTACCGAGCCGTCGACTTCCTGCGTGAAGTTGCCGTACACGCCGGCGCCGCGCGCGGCGATGGCGGACCACTCGGCGTGGATCGCCGCACGCTGCTCGTCGGTCGTGCCCGGCAGGTCGAAGACCCCTGCCATCGCGAACCACGTCGCGTTCCGGGCCGGAAAGGCCGACTCGTCCGGACCGACGTCGCCGAAGGCACCCCCCAGGGACCTCAGGAAGAGCACCGACGCCTCGTGCGCCTCGCGGAAGGAAGCGAGCGCATCGAGCACGTCGTCGTCCGGCTCGACGAGGAGCGTGTTGCCGCCGATGAACCCCGGCATGGGCTGGTCCGGGTCGAATGGCGGCATGTCCATCAGCACGTCGGGATAGGAACGCGCACCCACATCGGTGACCGAGACGCCATCCACGGCGAGGAGCGAGCCGAGGGCCGCGAGGGCCGCGTCGACGTCCTCTCCGATCCAGCACGCCGTGATCGTGGCCCCCGCCGGCGCGCTCGGATCCATCGCCGGCACATCCATGTAGGTGACGGTGAGTTCACGCGGCGCGTGGCGAAGGGTGTCGCGAAGCGCTCGCAGCACGGGCCGCACATCGCCGGGCACGGACAGCTCCGCGAAGACCACACCCGGCAGAGCGTGCGCACGGAAATCGAACCGCGTCACGACGCCGAAGTTTCCGCCGCCGCCGCGCAGCGCCCAGAAGAGCTCGGGGTGGCTCGCCGCGGAGACTTCTGCAAGCTCTCCCGCCGGCGTGACGAGCTGCACGCCGAGGAGTTGATCGGCGGCGAGCCCCCACGCGCGCACCATCCAGCCGATTCCCCCGCCGAGGGTCAGCCCGCCGACGCCCACGGACGCGGTGTCGCCGGAGCTGATGCCCAGCCCGTGCTCCGCGAGGGTGGCCGCCACCGCTCCCCACGTCGCGCCACCGCCGACGCGAACGACGGTTCCCTCCACGTCCACGCCGTTCAGCTCAGCGAGGTCGACGGTAAGTCCGCCCGGCAGCGTGCCCCACGCGCTGTGCCCGCCGCCGCGCACGTTGATCGGCTGGCCCTCTTCGGCCGCCCAGCGGACGGCCGCCACGACGTCCTGCACCGATCCAGGCCGCACGATGACCGCCGGCTCCCCGATCCCCGAGTGGAACAGCCGTGCGGCATCCCACCCGTCGTCTTCCGGCGCGGTCACGCGCCCCGTCATTCCCGCTCGAAGCACATCGATTCGCATGGCGCAGAAACTACCGCAGCCGACCGACATCGCGCACCGGTGTGGCGGCTACAGCCAGCCCTTCCGCTTGAACACGAGATAGAGCGTGATGCTCGTCGCGGCCATCAGCGTCAAGGCCAGGGCGTACCCGAACTGCCAGTGCAGCTCCGGCATGTTGTCGAAGTTCATGCCGTAGATAGTTCCCACCAGGGTCGGCGCGAACAGGATGGCCGCCCAGCTGGAGACCTTCTTCACCTGATCGTTCTGCTCGAGCCCGAACTCGGTCATCCGCCGCATCTCCTCGTTGCTCTGCTGCTCGACGAGGGTCGCGTGCACGGTGAGCGCGCTGCCGAGGGTCGCCCGGAACGTGTCCACCCTGTCGACCACGCGCTTGGCGTGGTCATCGACATCCCGGAAGGCCGGCGCCTCCGCCTTGCCCGTGGATGCCGTCACGATCTGCTGCATGCGATCGAACATGTCCACGAGCGGCACCGTGGCGTGCTGCAGGTCGATCACCTCCCGCTGCAGCCCGAAGATGCGCTTCGAGACGTTGGGGTCGCCGGAGAAGAGCTCGTCCTCGATCTCGTCGATATCGTTCTCCAGCCCTGCCACGACGGGTGCGTACTGGTCGACGACGTCGTCGCAGATCGCCCAGGCGACCGCGTACGGCCCCTGGGCGAGCACCTCGGGGGTGGCCTCCAGCCGACGCCGGACGGCAGCGAGATCCGGATTCTCCGCGTGCCGCACGGTGATGACGAAGTCCAGCCCGATGAACAGGTGCACTTCGCCGAACTCCACGGTCTCGGATTCGTCGAGGTAGCGCGCCGGCTGCAGCACGAGGAACGTCTTGTCTCCATAGCGCTCGAGCTTGGCGCGCTGATGCCCCTTGAGCGTGTCCTCGACCGCGAGCGGATGCAAATCGAGCAGGAGCGCCAGCTGGCGCATCTCGGACTCGTTCGGTCGGTACAGTCCGATCCAGGCCATTCCACCGCGTGTCCGAGCCTGGGTGATGACGTCCGCGATCGAGCCGTCCGACTCTCGCCGTCCCTCGACATAGACGGCGGCGTCGACCAATGGCATGAGCCCACCCTAGGTGAGGGTCTGACGGCATTAGGGTCGGAAGGGTGACGAGTCTTCGAATCCTGTTCATCGGCGGCACCGGAGTGATCAGCACGGCGTGCGTCGCCCGCGCCCTGGCCATGGGACACGATGTGACGGTGCTAAACCGCGGCTCGGCGCGACGAGCCCTCCCGGACGGCGTGCGCGAGGCCGTCGGCGACATCCGCACACCGGAATCGGTTCGCGCCGCCCTCGGCGATGCGCACTTCGACGTGGTGGCGGAGTTCCTCGCCTTCACCCCGGGACACATCCAGACCGACCTCGGGCTCTTCGAGGGCCGCTGCGGGCAGTACATCTTCATCAGCTCGGCATCGGCGTACCAGACGCCCCCGACGCGTCTGCCTGTCACCGAGTCCACACCGCTGCGCAACCCGTTCTGGCAGTACTCCCGCGACAAGATCGCCTGCGAGGACCTGCTCGTGGGGGCGTACCGCGAGCGCGGCTTCCCCATCACGATCGTCCGGCCGTCGCACACCTACGATCACACGCTGTGGCCCAACCTCGGCGGCTGGACGGATATCGCCCGCATGCGGGCCGGCAAGCCCGTGATCGTGCACGGCGACGGCACCAGCCTCTGGACCCTCACGCACAGCGATGACTTCGCCGTCGCCTTCACCGGACTGCTCGGCAACCCCGCCGCGATCGGCGAGACCTTCCACATCACCGGGACGCACGCGCCGACCTGGAACCAGATCTACGGCTGGCTGGCGGATGCCGCCGGCGTGACCTCCCCGGAGCTCGTGCACGTCGCGTCCGAGACGATCGCCCGGATGAGCCCCGATCTCGGACCCGGACTGCTCGGCGACAAGGCGCACTCCATGGTCTTCGACAACGCGAAGGTGCGGGCGCTCGTGCCGGAGTTCCGGACGACGATCACCTTCGACGAGGGCGCCCGCCGCATCCTCGCCCATTACGAGGCCACGCCGGACGGCCAGCAGGTCGACGACCAGTTCGACGCACTGTCCGACCGGCTCGCGGCCTTCGCCCTCGGCGCGTGATGTCGCGCACAACCCCGTCCTGACCTACAGCGAACACATAGCCGTTCCCATAGCAGGCTCATAGGTTGGGCCGCCACACTGGACTCATGGCGACCTCTCCCGCATTGCACCGCCCTGACGGCTCTCCCCTGCGCGTGCTCGTGGTCGACGACGAGCAGATGCTGACCGACCTGCTGTCGATGGCGCTGCGCATGGAGGGCTGGGAGGTGCGAACCGCCGGGTCGGGCTTCGAGGCGCTGCAGTCCGCGCGCGAGTTCGCCCCGGACGCCCTGGTGCTGGACATCATGATGCCGGACCTCGACGGGATGGCGGTGCTGCAGCGCCTGCGGCATTCCGGCAATGACGTGCCCGTGCTCTTCCTGACCGCGAAGGATGCCGTCAGCGACCGCGTCGCCGGTCTCACGGCCGGCGGCGACGACTACGTCACCAAGCCGTTCAGCCTGGAGGAGGTCGTCGCCAGACTGCGCGGTCTCATGCGACGCGCCGGGTCGGCCTTCTCGAGCGACGCCGAGCCGATCCTGCGCGTCGGAGACCTGACGTTGAACGAGGACAGCCACGAGGTGGAGCGAGGCGGCACCTCCATCGAGCTGACCGCCACGGAATTCGAGCTGCTCCGCTTCCTGATGCGCAACCAGCGTCGTGTCGTCTCCAAGGCGCAGATCCTCGATCGGGTGTGGAACTACGACTTCGGCGGCCGCTCGAGCGTCGTCGAGCTCTACATCTCGTACCTGCGCAAGAAGATCGATCAGGGCCGGGAGCCGCTGATCTCGACCGTGCGCGGCGTCGGCTACATGATCAAGGCGCCCGCGTGAGCGGGACCGAGGCGAAGCGGCGGCGCCCGGCCTGGACGCTGCAGACCCGGCTGATGGTCACGGTCATCGGCATCGTGTCGGCGATCCTCGTGATCGTCGCGGTCACCATGAGCGCGATCCTGGGGGCGGTGCTCGAGGGGCGGCTGGATGACCAGCTGCGGTCGGCAGCGCGCTTCGCGCTGTCAGGGCAACCGCCCGGCGGGCTCGAGGGAGCGGACATCGACGCGGCATCCATTCTCCGAGCCTCTCCTCAGCAGCCGGGCTTCCTGCTCGTCATCGGATCGCGTCTCGCGCCGGCCAGTGGCGCCTATGTCGAGCAGAACGGATCCGTGACGGCGCTGACCGACACGCAGCTCCAGGATCTCGCCGACGATCTCGAGCGCCGAGGGCCGGGTCCGGCCACCGTTCAGATCGATGGCGTCGGCTCGTACCTCGTGCGCGGCTCGGCGGTGGAGAACTCGGTCGCCGTCGTCGGTCTGCCCCGCACCGAGGTCGAACAGGCCATCGCCCGCACGCTCACCACCATCGGCCTGCTGACAGCGGGTGGGCTCTTTGTGCTCGCCGGGGCGACGGCCCTCGTCATCCGGGTCGGCCTGCGTCCCCTGCGCGCCGTCGCCGACACCGCCACGCGGGTGGCGAGCATGCCGATGGACCACGGCGCGGTCTCGATTTCGGAGCGCGTGCCGGACGAACAGGCCGATGCGCGCACGGAGATCGGGCAGGTCGGCGCGGCGCTGAACACATTGCTCGACCACGTCGATTCCTCCCTGCACGCACGTCAGCGCAACGAGGAGCGGATGCGGCAGTTCGTCGCCGATGCGAGTCACGAGCTGCGGACTCCCCTGGCCTCGATCCGCGGGTACTCGGAGCTGTCCCTCCGCGCCCTTCGACAGGCTCAGGGACCGGTGCCCTCCGGCGGCGGCCAGCACCCGGTGTTCGAGGGAAGCGAGTCCGCGCTCGAGCGGATCCAGGCGCAGTCCATCCGGATGACCCGTCTCGTCGAGGACCTGCTGCTGCTCGCCCGACTGGATGAGGGTCAGGACCTCGTGTACGGTTCGGTCGATCTCACCCAGCTGGCGCTCGAGGCGGTGGCCGATGCACGCCCCGCCGGTCCCGACCACGTGTGGCGTGTCGAGGTCGCAGAGGAGCCCGTCGTGATCGCCGGCGACGCGTCGCGGCTGCATCAGGTCGTGGCCAACCTGCTGGCAAACGCACGCACTCACACGCCGGCGGGCACCGAAGTGACGGTCACGGTGTTCCCGGAGGGGAAGGATGCCGTGCTGAGCGTGCACGACGACGGGCCGGGAATCGACCCCGCACTGCAGCCGGAGCTCTTCGAGCGCTTCGCCCGCGCCGACCGCTCGCGCGCCCGGCAGACCGGGGGGACGGGGCTCGGTCTGTCGATCGCCCAGGCCATCGTGACGGCGCACCACGGAACCGTCGAGGTCGACAGCAAGCCGGGCGACACCACCTTCACGCTGCGTCTGCCGGCGCGGCCGCACGCCCCCGTGCCGGCGTCCCCCGCTGCCGCGGCCGAGCCCGCCTGAGCTCGCCTGAGCCCCGGGCTCAGTACCCGGCGAAGGCGTCGGTGGTCAGCGAACGGGCCTTCTCGAGCGCGGGTGCGAGCTCCGCGATGAGCCCCGGCGGACCGGAGATGTAGGCGTGCCGCGCTGACAGATCGGGGACGACACGCTCGACACCTTCCGCATCGAGGCGCACTCCGCGCGCCCAATGCCAGTTCGAGGGCATGTTCTGCGGCTGATCGCGGGTGAAGACGATGACCGGGATGCCGGATGCCTCGATGTCCTCCCGGAAAGCGAGCTCGGCGGCCTCGGATGCCACGTAGACGAGCACGATGTCCCGGTCCTCCTCGGCGAGCCGCACGTGCCGAAGCTGGGAGACGAACGGCGTCACGCCGATCCCGGCCGCGACCATGAGCACCGGCGCGGTGGGGTTGCTGGGCAGGAGGAAGTCGCCCCAGACGCCCGTGACGGCGAGGGCATCGCCCGGGCTCATCGCGGCGAGCGCCTTCTTGTAACTGGATGGATGCTTCGCTCCGCCCTCGCGGAACGCGATGCGCAGCGTCGGGAGGTCTTCGGGGGCGGAGGCGATGCTGAACTCGCGGCGCGTGCCGCGCGCGTCGGGGCGGCGGTGCGGCACCTCGAGCTCGAGGTACTGTCCGGGCACGAAGCGCAGCGGCCGCTTCGTGGTGAACTCCAGTTCCTGCACCGTCGGCGTCGGCGCGGCACGACGGGCGAGTGTGAGCCGAACGGCCGTGCGCAGCGCGAAGGCGAAGGCGAGCAGATTGCCGATCAGCAGGGCGCGTTCCTGCCCGAGCGTGAAGGGTCCGACGTCGATCGGCCAGCCCACCAACACACCGACGAGGCTGGCAACCGCCATCTGCTGCCATCGCCGCGGCGGCATCGTGAGCGGCTCCGAGAGCATGAAAGCTCCGAGGAAGAGGATCGGCGACTGCCAGAGCGCGAGGGAGAGCAGTTCGCCCGTCGTCACCTCGAACTGGGCCTGCTGGGCCTGCACCGAGAGCCGAAGGACCGTCACGGCGACGGCGATCAGGACGAACAGCGTGATGATGCGGAGCCTCTCGGTGCGCAGCACGACGGCCAGGCCCAGCAGCAGCACCGGCGCCGCCAGGAACGGGCTGCCGACCCACCAGGCCGATGCTCCGAGTCCCGAGATCGTCAGCACGGCGGCGCCGAAGGCCGCGGGGTTGAAGATGTGCCGCCCGCGCCAGGCGAGCACGTACTTCGACAGCGAGGCCACGGCGCCCGCGAAGGCGAGGCCCAGCATGTCGGCGATCTCGATGCTCGGGCGCAGCACGAAGAGCAGGATGGCCGCGGTGATGAGCGAGGACTCGATGCGGTGCGACAGTCTCATCACGCGGTGCGCGATCGCATCGACTCCGACGCATACAGCGGTCAGCACGGCGAGCGTCGCGACGATCTCCAGCGGGCCGGGTACGAGCACCCCGAAGAACGACACCACGAATGCGATGGCGGTCAACGTGCCGAGCGAGAGCAGCACCAGCCGGTACATCGAGACCTGGCCGAGAAACTGCAGCACACGGCTCCAGCCGGCGGTGAGCGTGGAGATCACATCACACCGGCCCGAGCGGCACGTACTCGCCCACGGGGAGCGAGACGCGGATGCCGTCGCCCGGCCGCACGACACCACCGTGCAGGACCACCGCCATGATTCCGGCCAGTCGCACCACCTCGCCCGCCTCGTCGACGGAGATCAGCTCCTTCATCAGCCCGGGTGAGAGCCCGTTGATCTGGGTGCAGGGATTGCGCAGCCCCGTGACCTCGATGACGGCGTCCTCCCCGAGGTGCAGGCGGCTGCCGCGCGGCAGGGCGAGGAGGTCGACTCCCTCGGTCGTCACGTTCTCGCCGAGCTGACCGGGATCGATGAAATGGCCGCGCTCGGCCATGTCGTCGAAGAGCTCGGCGTGCATCAGGTGCACCTGGCGCAGGTTCGGCTGCTCGGCGTCGCGGCGCACCCGCGACCGATGCCGCACCGTCGCGCCGGCGTGGGCGTCGCCCTCTACCCCGAACCCCGCGACAAGCGTGATGGCGTCTCGGGTCGGCTTGCTGAAGCGGTGGGTGTCATCGCGCGCGACGGCCACCACCCGGCCGGCAGACGAGGAGTCGCTCATGAGTCCACGCTAGCGCGCGAGAAGAGCTCCACTGCGCTGCCCGGGGAGTACTCGACCCGGCCGTCGGTCAGCATCCGCACCCACTGGATCCCCCATCGGAAGGCGAGCTCGGGGCCGCCGTCGAAGAAGAGGGCGGTGGCGATCCCGTCGGCGCGCATCGCGTCCGGCCCGATCGCCCACGTCGCGGCGACGGTCTGGATCGGCGTGCCCGTCCGCGCATCGAGCACGTGGTGGAGTCCGTCGCCCCACGCCCGCCGGTTCGTCGCCGACGCGCACAGCGCGGCATCCTGGATCGTCGCCACCCCGATCGCGCGGGCCGCGTCGTACGGATGCTCGAGCCCGATGCGCACCGGAGCACCGCGCACCGCGAGGTCGCCGCTCGCGTCGACGACGATGTCGCCGCTCGCGTGGGCCTGCACCACCGACAGCACGCGGTCCACGAGTCGCCCCTTGCCCAGGGCACCCACATCGAGCGTGGACGGCTCCCGCATCCAGAGGCGGTCGGCGTCCCAGAACACGACGTCCTGCCACCGTGTCGGTGCGGGCACCGGAGCCTCGGCCGTCAGCCGATAGCCGCGTCCGTAGCCCAGGTGCGCGAGCGACTCCCCGACGAGCGGATTCACGGCCCCGGAGGTGGCGTGCGAGAGGGCGGCGTACGTCGACAGCATGTCGCCGGCATCCGGGGGCACGGGCACACTCCGCTCGCCCTGCGCGAGGAGCGCCACGAGCGAATCGGTGCGGAACCGCGACCACTCCCGATCGAAACGGTCGATGAGCCCGTCCACCGCCGCGCGCGCCGCACGATCCAGCGGCGACGACGTCTGTATCTCCCACGGCGTGCCGATGGCCTCGAAGCGCCACGAGTGCGACGCGGTCGGCTGATTCACGATGGGCGGGACGTCAGGAAGCGGCGTCGGTCTTGATCTGCTCGATCGCCTCGTTGAACCCGCCGCTGGTCAGCGACGATCCGGCCACGCGGCTGACCTCGATCTCGTCGATGCTTCGGCCGACGACCTCATCCGCGATGCCGCCGATGAAGCGACCCTGGTACTCCTCGGATTCCGGCTTGGTCGGATTGCCGACCACCTCGACGTCTTCGATCACGCCTCCGGCGAGCGTCACCGTCACCTCGATCGTCTCGATCGACTCGGGGGTCTGGTACGAACCGTCGGCGGTGTAGGTGCCGTCGGTGTACGAGCCGCCCGCAGTGGCTCCATCGGCCGTGTCTGCGCCGGATCCCGAACCGCCGGTCTCGGGCGTCGAGGCGCCGCAGCCGGCGAGGATGAGTATGCCCGCGACACCGGCGAGGGCGGCGCCGGAGCGGACGGCTGTGCTGCGGGGCGAGCGGGGGGCGGCGGCGCGGATCATGGGGTCCTCCTTCGTCGTGCCTCACGCGACTGCGGATTCGCGGCGGCGTAACTCCCACGCTACTGAGGCCACCGAGGCTCCGAGCCCTGTTTCGCCTATGAACCTGCTTTGAGCTCGCCCCGTCGACGAAGGGCCTTCAGCACCTCGACGGCGAGGACGGGGGTCAGGCCGCGCCGTCGAACATGCTCGTTACGGAACCGTCCTCGAAGACCTCGTAGATGGCGCGGGCGAGGAGAGGGGCGATGGGCAGCACCGTGAGCCCCGGGAAGCGGCGGTGCTCGGGCACCGGAAGCGTGTCGGTGACGACGACCTCGTCGATCGCGGCGTTGTCGAGGATCGTGGGCGCGGGGTCGCTGAAGATCGGATGGGTGGCGGCGACGATGACGCGCTTGGCGCCGCTGCGCTTGAGGGCCTCGGCCGCCTTCACGATCGTGCCCCCGGTGTCGATCATGTCATCGACGAGCAGGCAGACGCGCCCGTCGACCTGACCGACGATCTCGTGCACCGTGACCTGATTCGCGACCTTCGGATCGCGTCGCTTGTGGATGATCGCCAGCGGGGCGCCGAGCTTGTCGGACCAGTTGTCCGCTACGCGCACGCGGCCCATGTCCGGAGAGACCACCGTGAGCAGCTCCCGGTCCTCGATGATCTTGCGCTCGAAGTACTCCAGCAGCACCGGCTGGGCGAAGAGGTGGTCGACAGGGCCGTCGAAGAAGCCCTGGATCTGGGCGGCGTGCAGGTCGACGCTCATGACCCGGTCCGCACCGGCGGTCTTCATGAGGTCCGCGATGAGGCGGGCGCTGATCGGCTCGCGGCCCCGGCCCTTCTTGTCCTGGCGGGAGTACGGGTAGTACGGAGCGACGACGGTGACGCGCTTCGCCGAGGCGCGCTTGAGGGCATCGAGCATGATCAGCAGCTCCATGATCCACTCGTTCAGCGGTCCGTTGAAGGTCTGGAAGACGAAGACGTCGCAGCCGCGGACGCTTTCGCTGAAGCGGGTGTAGATCTCGCCGCTGGCGAAGGTGCGGTGCTCGGTGGGCAGCACCTCGGTGTCGAGCGCCTTCGCGACACTGGCCGCCAGTTCGGGGTGCGAGCGCCCCGCGACGATGACGAGCTTCTTCTTCGTCCGGGCGACGATGGTGTGGGGCTCGCCCTTGTCCGCCTTACCGCGCTTCGCCTTCTTCGCCATTGCTCGCCTTCTCTGCGGCCTCGGCCGCAGCCGTGCCCGGTCGGTTCTTCGCGACCCAGCCCTCGATGTTGCGCTGGGGGGCGACCGAGAGCGCGAGCGCCCCTGGCGGCACATCCTTGCGGATGACGGCGCCGGCGCCGGTCTTGGCCCCGGCTCCTACCCTAACGGGAGCGACGAAGACGTTGTGCGACCCGGAGTGCACCTGGTCGCCGATCTCCGTGCGGTGCTTGGCGATGTCGTCGTAGTTGGCGGTGATCGCGCCGGCGCCGAGGTTGACGCCCTCGCCGATCGTTGTGTCGCCGACGTAGGAGAGATGCGGCACCTTGCTGCCGACGCCGATCGTGGTGTTCTTGGTCTCCACGAACGTGCCGATCTTGCCGTCCACGCCGAGGTAGGTGCCGGGTCGCAGGTACGCGAACGGGCCGACGGTGGCGCCCGCGCCGATGACGGCGAGGGTGGCGTCGGCGCGCTTGACGCTCGCCCCCTCCCCCACCTCGCAATCGACCAGCGTCGTGTCGGGGCCGATCGTAGCGCCCTCGGCGACCGTGGTCGCGCGCAGGAGCTGGGTGTTGGGCAGCACGGTCACGTCCCGGGCGAGCGTCACCGTGTCATCGATCCACGTGCTGGCGGGGTCGAGGATCGTGACGCCCTCGAGCTGCCACCGGCGCACGATCCGCTCGTTCAGGATGCCGGCCGCCTCGGCCAGCTGCACGCGGTCGTTGACCCCGAGCGCGACGCGCGGATCCGGCGCGGTCGTCGCGGCCACGTCGTGACGCGAGTCGCGCAGGAGCGCGATGACGTCGGTCAGGTAGCGCTCGCCCTGCGCGTTGGCGGTGCCGACGAGCTCGAGGTGCGCCCGCAGCTGCGGAGCCCGGAAGACGTAGACGCCGGCGTTGATCTCATGCACGGATGCCTCGTCGTCCGATGCGTCCTTCTGCTCGACGATGCGCTCGACGCCGCCGTCGGCTCCGCGGATGACGCGCCCGTAGCCCGTCGGGTCATCCAGGAGCGCGCTCAGCAGCGTCGCCGCGGCGCCGGTGGCGCGGTGCGCCGCCACCAGCTGGGAGAGGGTCTCCGCCGAGAGCAGCGGAACGTCGCCGCTGAGCACCAGCACGTCTCCGTCGTAACCCTCGGGCAGCTGCGCGAGGGCGACCTGCACGGCTCGGCCGGTGCCGGGGATGTCGTCCTGGTCGACGACGTCCACGTGCGGGGCGTCGGAGTGGATCGCCTCGACGACGGCGTCGCGTTCGTGCCGCACCACCACGCGGATGTGCCCGGCGCCGAGCGACTGGGCGGTGTGGATGACGTGACCCACGAGTGGGCGGCCGCCGATGCGGTGCAGCACCTTGGGCAGGGCGGATTTCATCCGGGTCCCCTGGCCGGCGGCCAGGATCACGATGGCGAGGTGGTCGTCGATGTCGATGTCGGTCACGCTCCGCCGCCAGGATTCGAACCTAGACCTAACAGCTCCAAAGGCTGTCGTGCTGCCATTACACCACGGCGGATGACGGGCCGCTCCGGGCATGGCGCGGCCGCCTGACAAGTCTGCCAGACGGCCACGCGTGCGCTTCCCGCTCCGTGTTCGTTTTCCTGCCGCTGGAGGTCATCGCCGGCGGCACCGGAACGGCGGTTACGCTGCCGACGTCTTTCATCCGGCGCGAGAGCGCCTGTGACCGGAGCCGACCGGTGCTTCGATAGAGTGCCGATCATGACGGATGCCGAGGCAGACCGCGTTCGGCCGACCGACGAGGTCGACCGCATCGTCGGTGCGTGGAGCGCGCAGCGCCCCGACCTCGACTTCTCGCCCCTGGAGGTGCTCTCCCGGGTGGACCGGCTGTCGCGCCACCTCGATCGATCGCGCCGCGAGGCGTTCCGCCGCAGCGACCTCGAGCCGTGGGAGTGGGATGTGCTGTCGGCTCTTCGCCGCGCCGGCGAGCCTTTCCAGCTGAGCCCCAAGCAGCTGCTGCAGCAGACGCTCGTCTCGAGCGGCACGATGACGAACCGCATCGATCGCCTGGTCGCGCGCCGGCTCGTGCGGCGGGAAGCCGACCCGGACGACGGGCGCAGCATCCTCGTCATCCTCACGGCGGACGGCCGCCTGCGCGTCGATGCGGCCATCACGCGCCTGGTCGACGCGGAGGCCGTGCTGCTCGCAACCCTCTCCCGTTCGGATCGAGAGCGTCTCGCCGGACTGCTGCGCAAGCTCAGCCTCGGCTTCGACGCCTGAGCAGGAGGATCCGGGCGCGCGCCCCTCTGTGGGGCTCCGCCCCACACCCCCGGCTTGCTGACGCGCGCCCCTTTGCGGGGCTCCGCCCCACACCCCCGGCTTGCTGACGCGCGCCTTAAGCTGGAGGGATGGCCCACCTCCTCGGCGGAGAGCATCTGCACGTCGAATTCCCCGCGAAAGTCGTCCTCGACGACGTCACGGTCGGCATCGACGGCGGCGACCGCATCGGCATCGTGGGCCGCAACGGCGACGGCAAATCGACGCTCATGAAGGTGCTGACGGGCCGGATGGATCCCGACGAGGGGCGCGTGACACTGCGAGGCGGCGTGCGCGTCGGGATGCTCGCGCAGGACGACGACCTGCCGGAGGACGAGACCGTGCGGCACGCTATCGTGGGCGATCGGCCGGAGCACGAGTGGCTCGGCGATGCCCGCGTGCGGGACGTCCTCGACGGGCTGCTGCGCGATGTGCCGCTCGACACGGTCGTGACGGGCCTCAGCGGGGGGCAGCGTCGGCGCGTCGGCCTCGCGCGTCTGCTCGTCGGCGAGTGGGATGTCGTGGCGCTGGACGAACCGACGAACCACCTCGACGTGGAGGGCATCGCCTGGCTCGCGGAGCACCTCGCCGCCCGGTGGCCCCGCGGTACCGGTGGGCTGCTCCTCGTCACGCACGACCGGTGGTTCCTCGATGCCGTCTGCACCCGCATGTGGGAGGTGCACGACGGCACCGTCGACCCCTTCGAGGGCGGCTATGCGGCGTATGTTCTGCAGCGCGTGGAGCGCCAGCGCCAGTCGGCTGTCGCCGAGAGCAAGCGTCGCAACATCCTGCGCAAGGAGCTGGCCTGGCTGCAACGGGGCGCGCCGGCGCGCACGTCCAAGCCGAAGTTCCGCATCGACGCCGCCACGCAGCTGATCGCGGACGAGCCGCCGCCGCGCGACAACGTGGAACTGGCCAAGCTCGCCACGGCGCGGCTGGGCAAAGACGTCGTCGACCTGCTGGATGCCGGGGTCACCTACCCCTCGACAGGCTCGGGGACCGCCGGGGCAGGGGCCGCGGGCTCCGCGGCGGCGGGCGGCACGGCGGGCGGGGGCGCGGCGGCGGGCGACGGCAACCCGGTGACCGTGCTGAAGGACGTCGAGTGGCGCATCGCGCCGGGCGAGCGCACCGGCATCCTGGGTCCCAACGGGGTCGGCAAGTCGACGCTGCTCGGACTGGTGTCGGGAACCATAGAACCGACGTCCGGGCGGGTCAAGCGCGGAAAGACCGTTCAGGTCGCGCAGCTCAGCCAGCGCCTGACCGAGCTCGACCAGTTCGCGAACGAGCGGGTGCGGGACGTGCTCTCCCTGCAGAAGACGTCGTACGTCACGGGCGGCAAGGAGCTCACCCCGACGCAGCTGCTCGAGCGCCTCGGTTTCCGCTCCTCGGAGCTCTCGACACCGGTGCGCGACCTGTCCGGCGGGCAGAAGCGTCGCCTGCAGCTGCTTCTCGTGCTGCTCGGCGAACCGAACGTGCTGATCCTCGACGAGCCCTCCAACGACCTCGACACCGACATGCTCGCCGCGCTCGAAGACCTGCTCGACTCGTGGCCCGGCACCCTGCTCGTCGTGTCGCACGACCGCTATCTCATCGAGCGCGTCACCGATCAGCAGTACGCCATCGAGAACGGCCGCTTGCGGCACCTGCCGGGCGGCGTCGACGAGTACCTGCGCCGCCGTGCCGCCGCGCGCACCGCTCAGGAGTCGGCGCCCGCAGCGCCCTCGACCGCGCCCGCCTCGGCATCCGGGCTCACCGGCGCCGACCGCCGCAACGCGGAGAAGGAGCTGTCCTCGATCGAGCGGCAGCTGAGCAAGCTGGCGAAGCGCATTACCGCGGCGCACGACGATCTCGCCACCCACGACCAGTCGGACTATCCGGGCGTCGGACGGCTGAACGCCGAGCTGCAGTCGCTCGAGTCGGATGTCGCGGCGCTCGAGGAGCGATGGCTCGAGGTCGGCGCCCTGCTCGACTGATTCGGCGCGGTCTGGCAGCTCCCGCGGACCGCCGACGCACGCCGACGCGGAAAGGGCGGCGGATGCCGACGCATCCACCGCCCTTCTCACGCTCTCGTGAAATCAGCCGAGGTCGTTCTCGCTCAGCCACTTCGTGGCGATCTCCTCGGGCGACAACTGGTCGACCGTGCTCTGCACGTTCAGGGACACCAGCGCCTCGGGCGTCAGGGCCGCACTCACCGCGTTGATGATGTCCGCGATCTCATCGGCGACGTCGGCGTTGACCAGCGGCACGACGTTCGATGCCAGGATGAGGCCCTCGGGATCCTCGAGCACCACGAGGTCATCGGTCTGGATCCGCGGGTCGGCGGTGTAGACGTTCGCCACCTGGATCGTCCCCGCGAGCAGGTCCTCGACCGTCGTGTCACCCGTCGCCGAGAACGCGACATCCACACCGTAGGTCTCCTTGAGGCCGGTGGGTCCGTACGGACGCTCCTCGAGCTCCGGCGGTCCGCCGAGGGTGAGCGGCTCACCGACATCGGCGAGGTCGGCGATGGTCGTCAAGCCATTGGCCTCGGCGAAGGCTGCGGTGACCGTGTACGAGTCCTGGTCGCTCGCCGTCGCCTGGTCGAGAACGGTCAGGCCCTCGGGCAGCGCATCTGCGAGAGCCGCGTAGACGTCCTCGGACGTGCGAGCCTCGGTGTCTTCGTCGTACCACTGCAGCAGGTTGCCCGTGTACTCCGGGAAGAGGGTGACCTCACCGCTCTCGAGCGAGGGGATGTAGGCGTCGCGCTGACCGATGTTGAACCGGCGCTCGACGTCGAAGTCGGCGTTCTCGAGCGCCTGGGCGTAGATCTCGGCGATGATCTCGTTGGAGTAGTACGCCTGCGAGCCGACGACGATCGTGTCGCCGCCACCCTCCGGGGCGCTGGTGTCGGTCGCGAGCGGGTCAGCGGATGCGCAGCCGGAGGCCACGAGGGCGAAGCCCGCGAGGGCCGCCGCACCCAGCGCGAGCTTGGACTTCTTTGCTGTGAACATGACTATCTCTTCCTGTGGGGATTGATTCGGGTCAGGGGGAAGCGGTGGCGGGAGTGCGAACGGCCGAACTCCTCTTCGGAGCGGATCGGGCATCGGATGTCCCGATGCGGATGCCGGTCGGGACCGACGTGCGCTGGAGCACGGCGAAGATGCCGTCGAGCACGAGGGCGAGCGCGGCCACGAGGATGGCGCCCCCGAGGATCTCGTCATACCGACGGAGGTTGAGACCCTGGAAGATGTACTGTCCGAGGCCGCCCAGATTCACGTACGCGGCCAGCGTGACGGTCGCCACGACCTGGAGCGTCGCCGAGCGCAGTCCGCCCACCAGCAGCGGCAGGCCGAGCGGCACCTCGACGCGCCACAGCACCTGCCACGGCGTCATGCCCATCGCCTTCGCAGCGTCGAGGACGCGGCGGTCGATCGCCTCGAACCCGGTGTACGCCCCCGCCAGAATGGACGGGATCGCCAGCAGCACGAACGCGGTCATGGCGGCTTCGGGCTTGTTCAGCACCCCGAAGAGCAGCACGAGCAGCAGGATCAGGCCGAACGATGGAATGGCGCGCGCGGCGCCCGAGATGCCGACGGCGATCTCCCGGCCGCGGCCCGTGTGGCCGATCAGCCACCCGGCGGGGATGGCGATCACCGCGGCGATGAGCATGGCCGCGAACGTGTACGTGAGGTGCACGAGCACGGCGATCGGTATGGAGGACGGGCCAGTCCACTGCTCGGGCGCGAAGATCCAGGCGAATGCCTGCAGGAAGACGTTCATGTCCGGGCTCCCGCGGCGACGGGCTCGACAGGCCGACCCGTCGGGATGCCGTCCGTGGATGCCGTCGGTGTCGGCGTGCGCGTCTTTCGGGTCCACGGCATGAGGGCACGACCGGCCAGCATCAGAATCAGATCGACGATCAGCGCGAGCAGCATCACCGTGATGACCCCGGCGAGGATCTCTGGGATGATCCGGCGCTGGTACCCGTTCGTGAACAGATAGCCGAGGTTGGTCACGCCGATGAAGATGCCGACCGTCGCGAGTGCGATCGTGCTGACAGCCGTGACCCGCAGTCCCGCGAGCAGCACGGGACCCGAGAGCGGGAAGTCGACGGTGAAGAACCGGCGGACCGGCCCCATCCCCATCGCCGTGGCGGCCTGCCGGATGTCGGGGTCGACCGACGCCAGACCGTCGGTGACGGAGCGGACCATGATCGCGATGGCATAGATCGTGAGCGCGATCGTGAGGTTCAACTCACTGAGCGCGCTGATGCCGAGGATTCCGGGAAGGAGCCCCAGCAGCGCGATGGAGGGGATGGTGTAGAGCAGACCGGTCGACGTGAGCACGAATCCCCGCACCCGCCGGTAGCGGAAGGCCAGCCATCCGAGCGGCACGGACAGCACGAAGCCGAGCACGATCGGCGGGATGCTCTGCCGGAGGTGTTCGACGCTCAGCGCGCCGATGAGAGGGAGATTGTCGAGGATCCAGTTCACGGGCTGCCCCCCACGATGGCTCCCTGCGTGCGCCCCTCGCTGTCGACCACCACCGTGCCGCGCTGCGTCGTCTTAAGTGTCAGCGCGCGCGTGCCGCGGTCGGTGCCGATGAAGCTGGCCACGAAGTCGTCGGCGGGGTTCTCGATGATCTCGCTCGGGGACCCGACCTGCGCGATGCGCGCCCCCTTCTGCAGGATGACGACCTGGTCGCCGAGGAGGAACGCCTCGTCGATGTCGTGGGTCACGAAGACGACCGTCTTGTCCAGTTCACGCTGCAGGCGGATGAGCTCCTGCTGCAGATCGGCGCGCACGATGGGGTCGACGGCGCCGAAGGGCTCATCCATCAACAGGATGTTCGGGTCGGCGGCGAGACCGCGGGCCACACCCACACGCTGCTGCTGCCCGCCCGAGAGCTGGCTCGGATACCGCGTCGCGAAAGCCCGGTCGAGGCCGACGGTGTCGAGCAGCACCATCGCCCGCTCGCGGGCCTTCTTCTTCGGAACGCCGCTCAGCACGGGGACCGTCGCAATGTTGTCGATCACGGTGAAGTGCGGCATGAGACCGGAGTTCTGCATCACGTAGCCGATGCTGCGCCGCAGCGCGACGGGGTCGCGTCCCAGCACGTCCTCTCCGTCGATCTCGATGGTTCCGCCGGTCGGATCGACCATCCGGTTGACCATGCGCAGCAGCGTGGTCTTGCCGCATCCGGAAGAGCCGACGAAGACCGTCGTCTTTCGCGAGGGCAGCACGAGGCTGAAGTCCTCGACGGCGCGCGTGCCGTCGGGGAACTCCTTCGTGACGGATCGGAACTCGATCATCGACCTGTCCCCTCCTGGCCTCCGTCGCCGACTATGCGACGACCTCGACTTCTTTCCAGAACGCCACGTACCCCGAGAAATCCTTGCCGACCCGCTCGATGGCGGTCGGATAAGGCGTCGGGTAGGCCCACGCCCGGTCTGCCAGCTGCTGACCGCCGACCTGAACCGTGTAGTACTGGCACTCGCCCTTCCATGGGCAGGTGTAGGGGGTGGGGCTCTCGACCAGCACGCCCTCCTTCACGCTCGAGGGCGGGAAGTACTTGTTGCCTTCGATGAGGATGAGATCCGCATCATCCGCCTCCGCGATCACGGTGTCACCGAGTACTGCCTTCATGAGTCCTCCTCGTGCAGCCGCGGCTGCGCCCTGGCCTTCGAGCGTATAAGACCCCGGGGACACCGGGCCGGGATGGGCGAAGACGGCGCCCGTCCGCACCGCGCGGCGTAACAAACGGCCATCGGGCCGAGCCGCCGTCGGGGCGCGCCGACCGCGCGCGCGGTGCCCGGCCGACTCCCGAGCACCCGGGCGCAGAACCGGCACCGCCCACGGGTGTGTGGGCGTCCGGCAGACCGCCGCGGCCCGAAACTGCGCCCGAGTGCCCGCCCGGTGGGCGTCCGGCAGACCGCCGCGGCCCGAAACTGCGCCCGAGTGCCCGCCCGCGGGGGGTCCGGCGGGCCTTGCCCAACCGGAACTGCGCCCGAGTGCCCGCCCGCGGGGCGTCCGGCGGACCGCGGGGCTCGGGTCGACGCCTCGACAGGCTCGGCGACTCGGAGGGTTCTGTGCGCGTCCGGTCCCTGAGCCTGTCGAAGGGTCGACGCCTCGACAGGCTCGGCGACCGGGACCAGGACCGATCAGGCCGCCCGGACCTGCGCCCGAGCACTCCGCCCGCGGGCCGGGCCGGGTCCTCAGTTCACGACGCGCGCGCCGGGCACCGGACCGTGCACATTGAGGGCATGGAATCCTGCGGCGCTCAGCGTGATGCGAAGATCGAGCGCGTCGTCCTCGTCCGCGGCGAGGAACGCGAGGGTGGGCCCCGACCCAGAGACGAGTCCGGCCAGGGCGCCGGAGGTCTCGCCGAGAAGGAGCACGTCGGTGAGGGCCGGCCGCAGCTGCAGCGTCGCCACCTGAAGGTCGTTGCGCAGGCTCTCCGCGAGCAGCACGGGGTCGCCGGCGCGCAGCGCCTGCAGCACCGTCGAGGCGACGACCGGGGCGCGGGAAGCGGGCATGATGTCGGTGGCCACTCTCGCGCGGTGCGCGTCGAGGCCGGCGTACACCTCGGGCGTCGACATCCCCTCGTCGCTCGTGACGAGCACCCAGTCGAAGCGACCCCGCGCGAGCGCCGCGCTCAACTGGTCGCCCCGGCCCGTCCCCACGGCGGTGCCGCCCATCAGCGAGAAGGGCACGTCGGCCCCCAGCTGCGCCGCGAGCTGCAGCAGCTGGCTCGTCGATGCCTCGATCCCCCACAGGGCGTCGCACGCGACCAGCGCGGCCGCGGCATCCGCCGACCCGCCCCCCATGCCGCCCGCCACGGGTACGCCCTTGCGCACGTCGAGGTGCACACCGCCCGTGTGGCCGGACTCCTTCGCCAGCAGCCGGGCGGCGCGGAGCGCCAGGTTGCGGTCATCCAGCGGAACGCCCGAGACATCCACCGATCCCGTCACCGAGATCGTGAAGTCCTCGGCCTCGGTCGCGAAGACGTCCTCGAAGACCGACACCGCCTGATAGGCCGTGGCGACCTCGTGGTAGCCGTCGTCCTGCACGTCGCCCACCTCGAGGAAGACGTTGATCTTCCCCGGCGCGCGCACGTGCACACCCTCCATGGCCGCTCTGAGCGTCACGTCGGACCCCGGTTCAGGCGTTCGCCGACTCGGCCCACAGGTCGACGTCGATGGACTCCGAGAGGGCGTCGATCTGCTCGATCTCGGCCATGTCGAAGGCCGGTCCGTTGAGGGCGGCGACGTTCTCGTCGAGCTGCTCCGGTCGAGAGGCGCCGATCAGGGCGGACGTGACCACCGGGTCGCGCAGCACCCACTGGATCGCCATCTGCGCGAGGGTCTGCCCACGCTCCTGTGCGATCACGTTGAGTCCGCGCAGCGCCGACAGCGCGCCCGCGGAGAGCCGCTCGCCTCCGATCGACCCGCGCTTCTGCGCCCGCTCCGCGGTGCCGTCATCGAGGTACTTCCCGGTCAAGAGGCCCTGTGCGAGCGGGGTGAACGCGATCGCGCCCATGCCCTCCTGCTTCAGCACCCCCGTCAGCCCGTCCTCCACCCAGCGGTTCAGGATCGAGTACGACGGCTGATGGATGACGAGGAGCGTGCCGAGCGATCGGGCCACCGCCGCAGCGACCGCCGTCCGCTCCGCGCTGTACGAGGAGATGCCCACGTACAGGGCCTTGCCTTGCCGCACCAGGGTGTCGAGGGCGCCGACGGTCTCCTCGATGGGCGTGACCGGGTCGACGCGATGCGAGTAGAAGATGTCGACGTAGTCGACGCTCATGCGCTTCAGCGACTGCTCCGCGCTCGCGAGGATGTACTTGCGCGATCCGAGGTCGCCGTACGGTCCCGGCCACATGTCGTATCCGGCCTTCGACGAGAGGATCAGCTCGTCGCGGTACGGGGCGAAGTCCTCGCGCATCATGCGGCCGAAGTTCGTCTCGGCAGACCCGTACGGGGGTCCGTAGTTGTTCGCGAGGTCGAAGTGGGTGATGCCCACATCGAACGCGTGCCTCAGCACGGAGCGCTGGCGGTCGAACGGGATGTTGTCGCCGAAGTTCCACCACAGCCCGAGGGAGATGGGCGGAAGGTAGAGCCCCGAGGAGCCTACCTGTCGGTATGCGGTCGACGCGTAGCGATCGGCAGCGGCGGTGTAAGGGCGGTGGAGTTCGGAGACATCGGGGCGGAAGCGCGGGGCGTCGGTCACTCTTCGAGCCTATTGCCCGTGCGCGGAAACGTGCCGGAAACGGTCGCGGCGTAGAGTCGAGTATTGCTCGCTTCTCCTCGGGCACTCGCCCGCCCGGGGCTCGACCTCATCGAAGACGCGATGACGGTGACGAACACGCGCGCACGGAAAGAGGTCGCATTGACAGAGCTCTCGGCACTGCCGGCCACGACGCACCCCTGGGCCGCCCTGATGTCACGGGACGACGTCATCCTCGAGGACGGCTTCCTGCGCCTCGTGCACGACGATGTCACCCCCGAGAACGCGATGCAGGCGGATCTGGAATTCGTGGCGGATGTGCTCGAGCGCGCCGGGGTCGCCCTGACGCTCGTCCGCGATGAGCGGCTGCGTCCCGTGATCGTGGTGGACGGGGCGCTCCGGGCGCTCGCGATCGACGCGCTCGCGGCATCCGCGGCGACCGAGCCGTTCTACGCGAAGGTGCGCCAGACCGGCCCCGAGCCGCTCTTCGAGATGGCCGCCCCCGACCCCGTGGTCTCGGCGGTGACGCTCTTCCGGCCCCGGGTGAGCCGCAACGGATCCCTGCGCTACGGCGCCGAGTTCGGCGTTCGGCTCGAATTCTGGCGGTTCGGCGGCAAGACGGTCGAGGCACCGCGCGCCAATGCCCTGACCCGGCGGATCATCGCGACCCAGGATCTCGCATTCACGACGGTCGAGCGGTACGGGCGCACCTGGCGCGCCCTGGAGGGCATGTTCGACCGCCACCCGCGCGAGGTGACCGACGACATCGACATGGTGTTCTCGTGGGTCGACGGCTCCTCCAGTGAGTTCCAGCGCCAGCGCGCGCTTCAGATGCAGGAGTACGTCGTCGGCGAGGGGGATGACGGGGACACGCGTTATCGCCATGTCGATGAGCTCCGCTACGCCCTGCGCAGCGTGCACATGTACGCCCCGTGGGTGCGGCGCATCTTCATCGCCACGGACTCGGAGCGACCGGCCTGGCTGGCGGATCACCCGAAGGTGACGGTCGTGCGCAGCGAGGAGTTCTTCGCCGACCCCACCGTGCTTCCCACGCACAACTCGCACGCCGTGGAGAGCCAGCTGCACCGCATCGACGGGCTCGCGGAGCACTTCCTCTACTCCAACGACGACATGTTCTTCGGCCGGCCGGTGACTCCCGAGCTCTTCTTCACCTCCGGCGGGCTCAGCACCTTCGTCGAGGCGCCCGTCCGCATCGGCGTCGGCCCGGCGCGGCTGCACCGCAGCGGCCACGACAACGGTCTCCGCGTGAACAGGAACCTGCTACGGCAACGGTTCGGTCGCATCATCACGCGCGACCTGCAGCACTGCGCGGCGCCGATGCGCCGGAGCGTCGCCGCCGAGCTCGAACGGGAGTTCGCGGATGACTACGCCCGCACCGCCGCGTCGCGCTTCCGCTCTGCGACCGACATCTCGGTGACCAACAGCCTCTACCACTACTACGCCCTCCTGACCGGCCGCGCGCTGCCCACGACACAGCCCCGGGTGCAGTACATCCAGACCACGCTGCGCGAGTCGCTCGGACAGATGGAGAAGCTGCTCGAGCGCCGGAACGTCGACATGTTCTGCCTCAACGACGGCAGCACGCCGGAGATCCCCGAAGAGGTGCGGGTGCCCGTGCTCCGGGCGACGCTCGAGCGGTACTACCCGATCCGCGCTCCGTGGGAGCTCGAAGCAGCCGAGCTCACCGGCGTCGTGGCCGATACGGCGCCCGGTCGCCTCAGCGCAGCACCGGGATGGGCGCCGTCGGCGGGTCGCTCCGCAGCGCGGAGCTGAGCGAGGGCAGGATGCGGATGCCGGCGTGGTCGAGGCGGCGCCGCGTCTCCGCGGCATCCACGAAGTCGAGCTCGCCCGCCACGTCCACCGGCACGACGGAGTGGACGATGGTGTCGTCGTAGACGTGCACCAGGTTGTAGGCCTGCGCGCCGTCGCGTCCGCGGGTGCCGCCCTGCGGCACGGTGAGGTCCTGGGTGTAGCAGGTGGCCGACGCGACCGACACCGGGATCCCCGCGAAGGTGGCGAACGTCGAGTAGTGCAGGTGCCCCGCGAGGATCGTGCGCACATCGGTGCCCCGAAGCACGGCGGCGAGGCGTGACTGGTCGCGCAGCTCGACGGTGGCGGCCAGGTCGAGCACGCACGGCACCGGCGGGTGGTGCATCGCCAGGATGGTGCCGTAGGGGGCCGGCACCGCGAGCTGTTCCCCGAGCCAGGCGAGCTGTGCATCGCTCAGTTCGCCGTGGTGGGACCCGGGCACGCTCGTGTCGAGGGTGATGATGCGGAGACCATCCATCTCCTCGATGCGGTCGATGGGGGCGTAGGCCTCGTCGATCGCCGGCTCGTTCAGCAGCGCACGGCGGAAAGCGGCGCGGTCGTCGTGGTTTCCCATCACCCAGAACAGACGAGCCCCCAGGCGTTCGGCGAGGGGCTCGACGAGTGCGCGCAGGGCGTCGTAAGCGGCCGCCTCTCCGAGATCGGCAAGGTCACCGGTGAAGACGAGGGCGTGCGGCCGCACCCCGGACGCGTCGATGCCCGCGATCGTGCGACGAAGATAGGCCTCCGAATCGACGCGGTCGTACAGTCGTCCACCGGCGTCTCGCAGGTGCGTGTCGCTGATGTGCAGCAGCACGCGGTCGGGTCGCGGGTGCTCTGCCTGGCGCAAGGTCACGCCGAAATGTTACCGGCGTGTTTCGGGAACACGGGGTGAACAGGCCGCGAATTCGCTGATCGACGCCGTCAGAGGCCGGGAACGGCGGGCCCGGCGGCATCCGGCAATTCCTGCGCGATGGCGAGGAACTCCCGCGCGCCGAGCTCCTCCCCGCGCGCCGTCGGTGCGATCCCCGCCGCCTCGAGAACCGCGGATGCCTCGGCGGCGCTGCCGCCCAGCACACCCGCCAGCGCCTGCCTCAGCATCTTGCGACGCTGCTGGAACGCGGCATCCACGATCGCGAAGGTGCGCCTCCGCTCCTTCTCGGATCCGAGCGGAGCGGCGGCCCGCTCGAACGCGACGAGCACGCTGTCGACGTTCGGCACGGGCCAGAAGACCTGGCGCGAGACGTTGCCGGCCAACCGCCACTGGCCGTACCAGGCTGCCTTTATGCTGGGCGCCCCGTACGTCTTGGACCCGGGCGAAGCGGCCAGCCGCTCCCCCACCTCCGCCTGCACCATGACGACTCCGCGCTGCAGCGACGGGAAGTGCTCGAGGAAGTGCAGGAGCACCGGCACCGAGACGTTGTAGGGAAGGTTCGCCACCAGCACCGTCGGCTCGCCCGGCAGCTCGGTCACGCGCAGGGCGTCGGCATCCAGCACCCGCAGCGCGTCCGGTGCTACGCCGTGCGCCGCAGCGGTGCGGGGCAGGCGCTCGGCGAGGCGGTGGTCGATCTCGACGGCGGTGACGGATGCCCCGGTCTCGAGGATCGCGAGGGTCAGCGAGCCCAGTCCCGGTCCCACCTCGACGACGCTCTCGCCGGGGCGAACGCCCGCGACCTGGACGATGCGCCGCACGGTGTTCGCGTCGACGACGAAGTTCTGCCCGAGCTTCTTGGTCGGGGTGACATCGAGGAGCGCCGCGAGGCGTCGGATCTCCGACGCGCCGAGCAGGGTCACCGCCATCAGCCCTCGATCCCTGTTGCTGCGCGGCCAGGCGCGCGATCGGCCGCCTCCGGACGGCCCGGTTCATCGTATCGGAGGCGGTCCCCCGTGACCCCGCCTGCCCTGCCCGCGGCGCCGCGGCGATGCTCGAGTGGGTTGACATGCTCGTGCCCCGTGGGAAGTATGTGCCGCACACGCAACTCCTGCGTTTCGCGATAAGGAGGACCGCATGACATCGTCACCGGCACCGTCTTCGGAGGTCACGGTCCCCATCGGGCGTGTGATCCTGGTCTCTGCCACCGCCGCACTCGGAGGGTTCCTCTTCGGCTACGACACCGCCGTCATCAACGGCGCGGTCTCCGCCATCGGCGAACAGTTCGACGCGGGGCCCGTGCTGCTCGGCTTCGCGGTGGCCTCCGCCCTGCTCGGCTGCGCCGTCGGCGCGTGGTACGCGGGACGCATCGCCGATCGCTATGGACGCATCCGCGTCATGCTGATCGCCTCGGCGCTGTTCATCATCAGCTCGATCGGCTCGGGTCTCGCCTTCAGCATCTGGGATCTGACGATCTGGCGCATCGTCGGCGGTCTGGGCATCGGCGCCGCATCGGTGATCGCGCCCGCGTACATCGCCGAGGTGTCGCCGCCGGCGTTCCGCGGGCGGCTCGGCTCCCTGCAGCAGCTCGCCATCGTCACCGGCATCTTCGTCGCGCTGCTGACGGATGCCGGCATCGTCGCGGCGGCCGGCACGGCGACGGCACCGTGGCTGCTCAATCTGGAGGCGTGGCGCTGGATGTTCCTGTCGGCCCTTGTGCCGGCGGTGATCTACGGCGGGCTCGCCCTGACGATCCCGGAGTCGCCGCGCTTCCTGATCGCCAAGGGCAACATGCTCAAGGCGAAGGAAGTGCTGACGCGCTACGTCGGCGGCAACGTCGAGAAGACCACGACCGACATCCTGAAGACCGTGGAGGGTAAGCCGGATCGCGTCAGCGTGAAAATCCTTCGGGGCCCGAAATTCGGCCTGCTGCCGATCGTCTGGGTCGGCATCGGGCTGTCGGTGCTGCAGCAGTTCACCGGCATCAACGTGATCTTCTACTACTCGAGCGTGCTGTGGCAGGCCGTCGGCTTCACCGAGTCCGACTCACTGACGATCACGGTCATCACGTCGGTGACGAACATCGTCACGACCGTCATCGCGATCCTGCTGATCGACAAGGTGGGCCGCCGGCCCCTCCTCTTCATCGGAGCGATCGGGCAGTTCATCTGCCTCGGAACGCTGTGCTTCATCTTCGCCACCGCTCCGCTCGTCGACGTCGGGGGTGGCGTGATGCAACCCGACCTTCAGGGCGCCGCGGGGCCGATAGCGCTCATCGCGGCGAACCTCTACGTCGTCTTCTTCGGTGCCTCGTGGGGTCCGGTCGTGTGGGTGCTGCTCGGCGAGATGTTCAGCAACCGCATCCGCGCGGTCGCCCTCTCGGTCGCCGCCGCGGCCCAGTGGGTCGCGAACTTCATCATCTCGACGACGTTCCCGTCGCTGGCGGCACTCGGGCTCGGCGTCGCCTACGGCGTGTACACCTTCTTCGCCTTCGTCGCGATCTTCTTCGTGATCAGGTTCGTGAAGGAGACGAAGGGGCGCACCCTGGAGTCCATGTCCGAACAGGACCCGGTCGTCACGTAGCGGCTCAATCCTCGAAGGCGCCGTAAACGGCGAGCGTGTTCGCCGCCAGCTGGGCGCAGAGCTCGTCGAGCTCGACATCGAGTTCGCGCGCCAGGAAGCGCACCGTGTGCGGGATCAGATACGGGGCGTTCGGGCGCCCCCGTGTCGGCTCTGGCGTGAGGAACGGCGCGTCCGTCTCCACCAGGATGCGCTCCCGCGAGGTGACTTTGAGCGCATCGCGAAGATTCTGCGCGTTCTTGAACGTCACGTTGCCGGCGAAGGAGAGGTAGTACCCCTCCTCCGCGCAGGTGAGCGCCATCGCCGCATCGCCGCTGAAGCAGTGGAACACGGTGCGCTCGGGAGCGCCGACGCGGGTGAGGGTCTCGAGTACGGCGTCATGCGCGTCGCGGTCGTGGATCTGCATCGCCAGAGCGTGCTTCTTGGCCAGCGCGATGTGCGCCTCGAAGCTCTCGAACTGAGCCGGAAGACCCTCTTCGCCGGTGCGGAAGAAGTCCAGGCCCGTCTCGCCGATCGCGCGCACGCGCGGCTGCGCGGCGAGCTCGTCGATCACGGCGATCGCGTCCCCGAGCTCGCCCGCCTCGGCGTACGCGGGCGCCTCGTTGGGATGGATGGCGACGGCGGCGAGCACGCGGGGGTGGGATGCAGCGGCATCCGCGGACCAGCGGGAGGACTCGATGTCGCCGCCCGCCTGCACCACGCCGTGCACACCCACCGCGAGGGCGCGGTCCAGCTGCTCCCCCAGGCTCAGCGGCTCGTCGCCGTCGGCGATCTCGAGGTGCGCGTGATTGTCGTACACGGGCACCGCGAGAGGCACCGGTGCGGCGGGGTAGCGCAGTTCCTTGCGCCCCTCCTTGGAGCGCTCGCGAACGTACTGGCTCGGATCACTCACGTGTTCTCCCCATCCACCTTGCGCGAAGGGACGCAAACTGCGGCCATTCCGCGCTCCATCCGGCGTGTTGCGTCCCTTCGGCAACCAAGGTCAGTTCGTGGCTTCGACACGCGGGAACAGCGGCGCGAGGCCGTTCACGCTCGTGCCGGGGCGGAGCAGCCCCCAACCGCCGGCCTCTCGAATCGGCTGCTGCTGGAGCCGGCCGAGCGACTCAGCGGCACCGAGGGCGATCCAGAGCTTCTCGGTGGCGACCGGCATCACCGGCGACAGCAGCACGGCGAGCGCACGCAGGCCGTCGGCGCAGGTGTACAGCACGGTGCCGAGTCGTTCCCGCTGGCTGTCGTCCTTCGCCAGCGCCCACGGCTCGTTCTCGGTGATGTAGCCGTTCAGGGCATCGACGACCGTCCAGATCTGCGCGATCGCGTCCTGGATCGCGAAACGCTCGATCGCGGCGTCGGCCCCGGCAGCGGCATCCGCGACGATCTTCTGGATCTCCAGGTCCCGCTCGGTGAACTGCCCCGCCGGAGGAACAATCCCCTCGAAGTAGCGCTCGATCATCGCCACCGTGCGCGACGCGAGATTGCCGAAGCCGTTCGCGAGCTCCGCCTGATACCGCGCGGAGAGGTCTTCCCACGAGAACGAGCCGTCCTGCCCGAATGCGATGGCCGAGAGGAAGTAGAAGCGGTAGGCATCGGAGCCGAAGACGTCGGTGATCTCGGACGGGGCGATGCCCGTCAGCTTCGACTTCGACATCTTCTCCCCGCCGACGAGAAGCCAGCCGTGGGCGAACACCCTGCGTGGCACCTCGAGCCCGGCGGCCATCAGCATGGCGGGCCAGATCACCGCGTGAAAGCGCAGGATGTCCTTGCCGACGACGTGGACGGCGGGCCACCGCCGCTCGAACTGCTCGGGATCGGAACCGTAGCCGACCGCCGTCGCGTAATTGAGCAGGGCGTCGATCCAGACGTAGATGACGTGCGACTCGTCCCACGGGACGGTGATGCCCCAGTCGAACGTCGACCGCGAGATCGAGAGGTCTTTGAGCCCCTGGGATACGAACGAGACGACCTCGTTGCGGGCCGACTCCGGCTGGACGAAGTCGGGCCGGTCGCGGTAGAGCTCGAGCAGGCGATCCTGGAACTCGCTGAGCTTGAAGAAGTAGTTCTTCTCCTGCAGCAGCTCGAGCGGCTTCGAGTGGATGGCGCACACCTTGAGGCCCTCGAAGGGTCCAGTGCCGTCGACGATCTCGCTTTCGGGCTTGAACTCCTCGCAGCCGACGCAGTACAGCGCCTCATATTCCCCGGCGTAGATGTAGCCGCGGTCATAGATCGCCTGGACGAATGCGCGCACGCGCTCCTCGTGGCGCGGCTGCGTCGTGCGGATGAAGTCGTCGTTCGCGATGTTGAGGGTCTTCAGCACCGGATGCCACGAGTCGGCCACCAGCCGGTCCACCCACTCCTGCGGCGTGGCGCCGTTGGCGGCCGCGGCCCGGATCATCTTCTGGCCGTGCTCGTCGGTCCCCGTCAGCATCCAGGTGTCATCGCCCGCCTGGCGGTGCCAGCGGGCAAGCGTGTCGACGGCCACGGTGGTGTAGCCGTGGCCGATGTGGGGGACGTCGCTCGGGTAGTAGATCGGCGTCGTGATGTAGAAGGATTCGCCGTTGGGCATACCTTCGAGTCTACGGCGGGCGGATGCGGGGCCTCCGACGTGTGACAGCGTCACACTTCCTGCGGCGACCCTTCGACAGGCTCAGGGACCGGTGCGGTCGCGGATCGGTGGGGTCGGGGCGAGGGCCGCCTGGTAGAGCTCGCGGCTCGGGTGGCCCGTCTGCTTCGCGACCTCGGTGGAGGCATCCTTCAGTCGCGTGCCGCCGGCGACGAGCTCTCGCACGTGCGTGACGGCGTCGGGGAAGTCGACCTGCACGGCCACGGCACCCTCCACCACGATGCATATCTCACCCCTCACGCCACCCTCCGCCCAGGCCACGAGCTCGGCCGCGCTGCCCCGCCGCACCTCCTCGTAGAACTTCGTGAGTTCCCGGCAGACGGCGACGCGGCGGTCGGCGCCGAGAGCCGCCGCCATGTCGGCGAGCGATGCCGCGAGCCGAGCCGACGATTCGAAGAAGACCATCGTGCGGGGCTCGCGCGCGAGCGCGCGGAGCGTCGACCGGCGCTCCGCGGGCTTGCGAGGCAGGAATCCTTCGAACGTGAATCGATCGGTGGGCAGGCCGGACACGGCGAGCGCCGTGATCACCGCGCTAGGACCGGGGATGACGGTGACGGCGACGCCTCGCTCGGCGGCGGCCGCGACGACCCCGAAACCAGGGTCGCTGACGGTCGGCATGCCGGCGTCGCTGAGCACCACGACATCCGTGGTCTCGGCGAGCTCGACGAGCTCCCCCGCCTTCTCCTTCTCGTTGTGATCGTGCAGCGCGATCATGCGGGGACGGTTGACCACACCCAGGCCCGAGAGCAGCCGCTGCGTGGTGCGCGTGTCCTCGGCCGCGATGACCTCGGCGGCCTCGAGTGCCGCCACCAGGCGGGGCGAGGCGTCACCGAGGTTGCCGATGGGCGTCGCCGCGAGGATGATCACGGCCCCAGCTTAGGCTTGACCCCGTGACGTCCACCGCTGAGATGGAGCTGCCGGAGCCGCTCCTGCCGGAGGAGCGCGAGACGGCGTGGGAGCGGTGGCGCGACTCCCTGCTGGGCGACCCGAGAAGGCGGCGGCTGCTGCGCTGGCTCGTGCCCGCGCTGATCACCCTCCTGGCCGGGGTGCTGCGGATCTGGAACCTCGGGCATCCGCACGCCCTCGTCTTCGACGAGACGTACTACGTCAAAGACGCGTGGACGCTCCTCAACCTGGGTCACGAGGCATCCTGGCCCGACAAGGCCGACGAGAGCTTCCTCGCCGGCGACACGGATGCGTTCACGACCGACGGCAGCTTCGTGGTCCACCCGCCGCTCGGCAAATGGATCATCGCCCTCGGGTTGATGGCATTCGGCCCCGGCTCCGGGTGGGGGTGGCGCATCGCTACCGCGCTCGTGGGCACGGCGGCTGTGCTGGTGCTGTACCTGGTGGCTAAGCGCCTGAGCGGATCCATCCTCTTCGCCGGGATCGCCGCCTTCCTGATGGCGATCGACGGGCTCGCCATCGTGCTCAGCCGGGTGACCCTGCTCGACACGTCGCTCATGGTGTTCGTGCTCGTGGCGTTCTGGTTCGTGCTGATCGACCACGAGCGGTCTCAGGCGTCCGTCCAGGAGCTGACCCGCTTGTCGGATGACGATTCCCTGCGAGAGCTCCGCTGGGGGCCGGTGCTCTGGAACCGCCCCTGGATCGTGGCGGCCGGCGTCGCGCTGGGAGCGGCCACGGCCGTCAAGTGGTCCGGGCTGTACGCACTCGCGGGACTCGGCATCTATCTCGTCGTGACCGACGCGCTGGCCCGCCGGCGGGCCGGCGTGGCGTATTGGCCGTGGGACGCCGTTCTGCGCCAGGGGCCCGTCACCTTCCTGCTGCTCGTTCCGGTCGCGGCGCTCGTGTACGTTGCCTCGTGGACCGGGTGGCTGGTGACGGCGGGCGGCTACGACCGCACCGTGGACGCGAACCCCTTGGTATCCCTGTGGAAGTATCACGAGGCGATCTACAACTTCCATGTCGGCCTGAGGACCGAGCACGCGTATGCGAGCCCGGCGTGGCAGTGGCCACTGCTCCTGCGGCCGACCGCGATGTACTGGCACAGCGAACCGGCCGGCGAGGGAGCCTGCGCCGCCTCCAGCGGCTGCGTGCAGGTCGTATGGAGCGTTCCGAACCCCCTGATCTGGTACGCCGCCGTGGCGGCGGTGCTCTTCGTCGTGTACCGGTTCGTCCGCACGCGCGACTGGCGATACGCCGCAGTGCTCACCGGCGTCGCGATCACCTACGTGCCATGGCTGCTCTACCCGGACCGCACGATCTTCCAGTTCTATACGATCGCCATCCTGCCGTTCATGCTGCTCGCGCTGATGTTCGCGCTGCGAGAGGTGGCGGGACCACCAGGCGCGTCGGTGTACCGCCGGGCGTCCGGACAGGGCGTCGTGGTCGTCTTCCTCGCCGTGGCCGTGCTGGTCTCCGCGTTCTTCTATCCGCTGTGGACGGGGATGGAGGTGCCCTACGACTTCTGGCGCCTCCACGCCTGGGGGAACGGCTGGATCTAGCGAGAAGTCGAGCCGGCCTTGCACACCCGAACCCGATAGTCAAGGGGTCAGGGCGCATTTCCTGCGCGACGCATGCTGAGAGTGCGCACCAGTCAGCCGAACCCGGAGGCTCACATGACCGCACCGTCGATCGATCGACTCCCTCGCGCCCGCAGGATCCACTGGGTGCGGTCCGGCTCCGACCTGACCGTCGGCTACCTCGATGGCTCGTACGTCGGATGCATCGACCGCGTCCGCGACGGATTCGTGCCGGTCAATGCGCACGGCGAACCCCTCGGCCGCTTCGATGAACTCGCACTGGCCAAGGCCGCGCTCGCGTCCGAGCGACGGATGGTCGTGCGCCGCGGTTCGCGGGATCACTTCGACCGGGTGGCCTTCGCCGCCGCCACAGCCACCGGCGCCGCGAGCATCCTCTTCGCCGTCACCTTCGGAGTGGTGGCCGGCTTCTAAGTCGAGCGCGGTGCGCGCCGTGCCGCCGGTGCGGCCTCGGCCGGGTTCGAGGCATCCGCTTGACGTACGGCATCCGCCGGGTCCGGGGCATCGGCCGGGTCCGGGGCATCGGCCGGCTGTACGGCATCCAGTGCCGCCTGCAGGCGCGTCAGGCACTCGATCACAGTGCTCGACTCCTCGGGCGACATGTCGATCACGGCATCGAGCATGCGCGTGTGCATCTCGCCGAGCGTGCGGCGCACCTCTTCGTCGGTCTCCCGGGTCGCCACGACGATCACGCTGCGGCGGTCGCTGCGGTGCGGCTCTCGTCGCACGTGGCCGCTCTCCTCGAGCCGGTGGACCATCGCCGTCATCGACGCGGTGGAGACCCCGAGATAGCGCGCCAGCTCGTGCGGCGAGACGAGCCGGTCCTCGCGCTGTGCCTTCAGCAGGTAGCGCAGAGCGAGCAGATCGTTCTCGCCCATGTGCATCGTGGTGCGGGTGCGCCGGCGCATCGCCGCCTCGGCGGCGCGGTAGAGCCGGAAGGACTGCAGCAGCATGACGGCCCTCCGGCGGCGGGAGTCGTGATCCTCGCCGTACCAGTACCCGCTGCTCTCCGCGTTCTGTTCCATGTTCCCCCGCTCCCCGTCGAGCATCCTATGTGTCGGTCACCGCGCCCACGTCAGCTCTCCACAGCCGCGTCCAGCAGCGCGGCATCCGTCACCGGCAGGCGGCAGGCGAACGAGCGGCAGTCGTACGCCGTAGCGACTCCCCCGACCGCCCCCTTGCCCTCGAAGAGCTCGAACCCGGCCCGGGCGAAGGCCGACGCCGCAGCAGCCGAAACGATCGCCGTGACGTCGGTCCTCATGCGCCGCGCAGCGGCGACGAGGGGGTCCGACGGCCCACCGACGACGACGAGCTGCCGCGGCGGCGTCGCGAGAGAGCACGCGACCCGCAGCAGCGACCCGTGCGCCATGGGCTGGGCGATGGATGCCGCGGCCCCCTGCTGCACGAGCGTCTCGGCGAGCGCCCGGTACGACTCCCCTGCGCCAAGGAGCCAGAGGCTGACCGCCGCCGAGGCCAGCGCCGAGCGGCCGGACGGGTGGGTTCCGTCGCTCTCGTCGGCGGGCGCGCGCAGTCCTTGCGCGGCGAGTACAGGATCGCGTGAGGCATCGACGGCCTCACCGCCCGCGTCGGCCCGCACGAGAGGCGCGATGTCGTCGACGAGCTGTCGCGCCCGCACGGCGTAAGCGACCTCGCCCGTGGCGGCGGCGAGGGCGGCCAGCCCGTCGGCCAGCAGCCCGTAGTCCTCGATCGTCGCCGGGGCGCGGGAGGGGATCTCGTCGAGGGATGCGCGGATGAGCCGGCCGTCGGGCGCGACGTTGCTCTCCAGCACGGCATCCGCGGCGCGCCGGGCGCCGTCGAGCAGGGCGGGGGCGTCCAGGCGCAGCCCTGCTCGCGCCAGCGCGCCGATCGCCAGTCCGTTCCAGCCCGTGATCACCTTGCCGTCGACGGCCGGTGGCTCGAGGGGCTCGCGGTCCACGGCATCCCGGGCGTAGTAGCCGCCCTCGCTGCGCTCTCCGTCGATCCAGGACTCCGAGTCCTGCGCCGCCCCGAAACCCCCGGACGGCTGCTGCAGCGTGTCGAGCAGGAACTGTGCGATGTCGGCCGCGACGGCATCCTTGCCCGCGTCGAGCGCGACGTCGATGAGCCCGGCGTTGTCGGTCAGCATGCGCTCGAAGTGCGGGACGGTCCAGTCCCGGCGGGTCGCATATCGGAAGAACCCGCCGTCGACGGGGTCGCGGAGCGGAGAGGCGATCATCGCATCGAGCGCGCGCAGCGCGACGGCGGATGCCTCGGGCGCGGTCTCAGCGATCAGGGGCGCCTGGAGGAAGCGCAGGGCGGGCACCGTGGGGAACTTCGGGATGTCCAGCCGCGACCCTGCGGTGCCGAATCCCCCGAACTCGACGTCTTCGAGGGTCGCGAGACGCCCCGCGGCGATCGCCAGGTCATCCGATGAGGGCAGCGCATCGGCTCCCCGCCGGGACACGCCCAGGGAGGCCAGGGCCTCGGCCAGCTGCGCGGAGGTTCCTTCCACATCGGCGCGGCGCTCGCTCCATGCCTCGTGGACGGCGGCGAGCACCTGCCGGAACGACGGCATCGGCGGGTGCGGCTGGGGCGGCCAGTAGGTGCCGGCGTAGAAGGGGCGACCATCCGGGGTCGTGAACACGGTGAGCGGCCAGCCCAGGTTCTGGGTGAACGCGCTCGCTGCGGCCATGTAGGCGGAGTCGACCTCCGGGTGCTCCTCCCTATCGACCTTGATCGCGACGAAGTCGCGATTGATCTCCGCCGCGGTGTCGGCATCGGCGAAGGACTCCCGCGCCATCACGTGGCACCAGTGGCACGTCGAGTACCCGATCGAGACGAGCACCGGCACGTCCCGGCGTGCGGCTTCGGCGAAGGCCTCCGCGCCCCATGGAAACCACGCGACGGGATTGTCCGCGTGGGCGCGCAGGTAGGGGCTCACGGTGTCCGCCAGTCGCGAAGCCATGATCTAAGGCTACGCGCCGTCGCGCAGCGCGTCGCGGCGCCTGTGGGTTGCGCGGGTGAAACCGTCGGGCAGCTTTCCGCGCAGGACCCGCAGGTGGTGGGACACGGCCGCCGAGGTCACGCTGAACTCGAACCGGATGACGTCGACGATGATCGAGGACGGATGCTCGCCGACGGCGAGGATCTCGACGATGCGGCGGCGGATGGGCTCGGCCATGACCTCGAAGGGATGCATCGCACGAAGGTACGGCGGCCGGTGCCTCGCTGGGTCTGCCCCGGCGTCGGGTTTGGAATCGCGATCCGATGGCGCCCCTGTGCAGGAAGGGGCGATCTCTGTATCGGCCGATGGATGAATGCAGGTTCCTCACACAGAGGAGGCGGACCTGAACCTGTGAACGGCAGCGCCGTTGTCGACGATTCGGCTGCTCAAGTCTGCGCCGAGGTTTGCGCAGACTTGAGTAGCCGCAGAGAGAACATCGAAACCCCGGCTCCCAGGTTCGCCCGAGCCGAAACCCCCGAAGAGCCGCGCTCAGCGCGGAAGAAGCGGGTTCAGTTCACCTCGTCCGGGTGCGCGCTCACTCGACCCGAGCCGTCGCCCGGATCGAGCGCGTCGATCGCCGTGACCTCGTCGTCCGAGAGTTCGAAGTCGAAGACGTCCATGTTCTCGCGCAGGCGCTCCACCCGCACCGACTTCGGGAACACGATGTTGCCCTTCTGGATGTGCCAGCGCAGCACGACCTGGGCGGGCGACTTGCGGTGGGCGTCCGCTGCGCCCCGCACCGCCGGGATGGCGCCGAGGTCGTACTTGCCCTGCCCGAGCGGACCCCACGCCTCGATCAGCACGCCGTGATCCGCGGCCCACGCGACGACCTCGCGCTGCTGATACGTCGGGTGCAGTTCGATCTGGTCGACCGCGGGCGTCTCCCCCGTCTCCGCCACGATGCGCTCCAGGTGCGGCACGAGGAAGTTGGAGACGCCGATCGTACGGGTCAGCCCCTCGTCGCGGAGCGCGACGAGCCCCTGCCAGGCCTCCACGTAGTTGTTCCGGGCGGGTGTCGGCCAGTGCACGAGGTAGAGGTCGACGTGGTCGAGACCGAGCTTGTCCAGGCTCTCGCCGATCGCCGCGCGGGGCTGGTCGCCTTCGTGGCGATCGTTCCAGAGCTTCGTCGTGATGAAGAGCTCGTCGCGCGGGATGCCGCTGGCGCGGACCGCCGCGCCGACCCCTTCTTCGTTGCCGTAGACGGCGGCGGTGTCGATGTGGCGGTAGCCGAGCGCGAGCGCCTCGGATACGGCCCGCTCCGTATCGTGCGCGGGGACCTTGAAGACGCCGTAGCCGACTTGCGGGATGTCGTAGCCGGAGTTCATCGCGAGCGTGGGAATCGTCATACGACAACCCTATGACGGCGCTCGGAGCCATCTCGAGCCATACGATGGAAGGCTATGCCCGCGCTCGCACCCCTGATCACCTATCCGCCGGAGCTGCCCGTCAGCGCCCGGCGGCAGGACATCGCGCGCGCCATCCGCGATCACCAGGTTGTGATCGTCGCCGGCGCGACGGGTTCCGGCAAGACGACCCAGCTGCCGAAGATCTGCCTCGAGCTGGGCCGCGAGCGCATCGCGCACACCCAGCCCCGTCGCCTCGCCGCCCGGACGATCGCCGAGCGCATCTCCGACGAACTCGACGTGCCCTTGGGGGGCCTCGTCGGATACAAGGTGCGCTTCACCGACAAGGTCACCGACGACACGCGCGTCACCCTCATGACCGACGGCATCCTTCTCAACGAGATCCACCGGGACCGCCTGCTGCGTCGCTACGACACGATCATCATCGACGAGGCCCACGAGCGATCGCTCAACGTCGACTTCCTGCTCGGGTATCTGCGCCGAATCCTCCCCCAGCGGCCGGACCTGAAAGTGGTCATCACCTCGGCCACGATCGACCCGGAGGCATTCGCCCGGCACTTCGCGGCACCGAAAGGCGAGGACGCCCCGATCATCGAGGTGTCCGGTCGCACCTACCCGGTCGAGATCCGCTACCGGGGCCCCGAGGACGCCGACGCCGACGATGTCGACGCCATCGTCGCGGCGCTGCAGGAGCTCGATCGCGAGTCGAAGGGCGACGTGCTCGTCTTCCTCCCCGGCGAGGCCGAGATCCGGGATGCCGCGGACGCGGTGCGCGGTGCGTATGCGAGGGATGCCGCACCCACCGAGGTGCTCCCCCTCTACGGGCGCCTCAGTGCGGCCGAACAGCACCGGGTCTTCGAACCCTCCAAGGTCGCGGGAGTCAGGCGGCGCGTCGTGCTTGCGACGAACGTCGCGGAGACGAGCCTGACCGTGCCCGGCATCCGGTACGTCATCGACACCGGCACCGCACGCATCTCGCGCTACAGCAACCGCTCGAAGGTGCAGCAACTGCCCATCGAGCCGATCTCGCAGGCGTCGGCGCAGCAGCGCTCCGGGCGCGCCGGCCGCACCAGCGACGGCATCGCGATCCGCTTGTACTCCGAGGAGGACTTCGACCGCCGCCCCGAGTTCACCGAACCCGAGATCCTGCGGACGAGCCTCGCGTCCGTCATCCTGCAGATGCTCGCCTTGGGCTTCGGCGACATCACGGAGTTCCCCTTCCTCACGCCCCCTGACTCCCGCGGCGTCAAGGCCGCGTTCGACCTGCTGACGGAACTCGGCGCCGTGTCGACCCCTTCGACAGGCTCAGGGATCGGCAACGGCCCCCGCCTCACGAACATCGGTCGGGAGCTCGCCCGCCTCCCGATGGATCCGCGCTTCGCGCGGATGATCCTGGAGTCCGGGGCCAACGGCACCCTGCACGACGTGCTGCCGATCGTCGCCGGGATGTCGATTCAGGACGTGCGCGAGCGCCCAGAGGAGCGACGGGAGGAGGCCGACCGGCTGCACGCGCGGTTCGCCGATCCCACGAGTGACTTCCTGACGCTGCTCAACCTCTGGAACCACCTGCAGGAGAAGCAGGCCGAACTCGGCTCGAGCGCCTTCCGGCGGCTCTGCCGCAGCGAGCACCTCAACTACGTCCGCGTGCGCGAGTGGTTCGACGTCCACCGGCAGGTGCGCTCCCTCGCCCCGAAGCAGAAGGGGCCCTCCACGGCCTCTGGAAGCACGACCGACCCCGACGCCGTGCACAAGGCGATCCTCGCGGGCCTCCTCTCGCACATCGGACTGCTGGATGAGCGTGCCGCGGCGAGCGCGGCGACCGGTGCCAATCGGGGACCCGCCGCGCGCGGCACCCGCGACCGCGCGGAGTACATCGGCGCCCGCGGCGTGCGGTTCGCGATCTTCCCCGGGTCGGGGCTCAAGAAGCAGAAGCCGCACGCGGTCATGGCCGGCGAACTCGTGGAGACGTCGCGGCTGTATGCACGCACCGTCGCGGCCATCGATCCGGCATGGGCCGAGGCGCTCGCGGGCGATCTCGCGAAGACGCAGGTGAGCGAGCCGCATTGGTCCAAGGACGCCGGCGCCGCCGTCGCGTTCGAGAAGGTCACGCTGTTCGGGGTCGAGCTCGTCCCCCGCCGCCGCATCCAGTTCGCGCGCATCGACCGAGCGGGCGCCCGCGAGCTGTTCCTGCGCCATGCCCTGGTCGAGGGTGACTGGGAGCTCTCGCGCCTCCCGGCGAACCTGACGGCCTTCGTGCGGGCGAATCATGAACTGCGGCGACGGCTCGAGAAGGTCGAGGAGCGCGAGCGCCGCCGCGACATCCTGGTGGGCGACGAGGCGGTGTTCGACTTCTACCACGCACGAATCCCCGCCGATGTGTTCGACGTGCGCTCCTTCGAGCGGTGGTGGCGGGATGCCGAGGCGAAGACGCCCAAGCTGCTCACGATGCGCGAGGCCGACCTGGTCGCTGACGATGCACGCGCCGACGCACGCGACTTCCCGACCCGCTGGCGCCAGGGCGATCAGACCCTGCAGCTCGCCTACCGATTCGAGCCGGGGGCCCCGGATGACGGCGTGACCGTCGTCGTGCCGCTGCCGCTGCTGGCGGGGCTTCGCCCCGACGGCTTCGACTGGCAGGTGCCGGGGATGCGCGACGAGCTGATCACCGGACTGCTCCGGGCGCTGCCGAAGCCCATCCGGCGCCACGTCGTGCCGGCCGCGGACTGGGCGGCGAGATTCTCCGAAGAGCTCGCCGGGCAGGGCCCCGAAGACCATGAGGGACTCCCCCCGCAGACGCTCACCGAGGCCCTCGCCCGGCTCGTGCAGCGTGTGGCGAATCAGAAGGTCTCGGCGTCCGACTTCGAACTCGAGCGCGTGCCCGGGCACCTGCTTCCCTCGTTCCGCGCCGTGGACGGGAGGGGACGCGCCGCGGGCAACGACCGCGATCTTCCGGTGCTGCAGGACCGTCTCTCCGCGCGCGCCCGCGATTCCGTCGCCTCGTCGATCGAACGCGCCGCGTCCGGCGAGCGGCCGGCCCCGGCATCCGGAGCCGACCGTGTCGCCGCCGCGCGCCCTCCCGCCGAGCGCGCAGGCATCACGACATGGGACATCGGCGAACTGCCCGAGATCGTCGACACGAGGGTCGCCGGAGGCGTCGTGCGCGGCTATCCCGCGCTCGTCGACGAGGGCACGAGCGTCGCGCTTCGGGTGGAGTCCACGCCGGATGCCGCGGCGCGTGTCACCCGCGCCGGTGTGCGGCGGCTGGTGCTGCTGGCCGTCGCCTCGCCGACCGCGTACGTGCAGGAGCACCTGACCTCGGCCGAGAAGCTCGCACTGGCGACGTCCCCGTACCCCTCCGGCCGCGTCCTGATCGAGGACTGCCGGGTTGCCGTCGCGGATGCCATCATCGCCCGGGTGGCTCCCACGGGCATCGTGAGGAACCCGGACGACTTCGCACGGGTGCGCGACGCCGTTTCGGTCGGGATCGTCGACGAGCTCTTCGCCTGCGTGTCGCTCGTCGCGAAGGTGCTGACGAAGGCCCGGGATGTCGAGAGGGCGCTGAAGGCCGGCACCTCGATGGCTCTGCTCAGTGCCCTGGGCGACGTGCGAGGGCAGCTGTCGGGGCTGATCTTCCCGGGCTTCGTGTCCGAGACCGGCGTCGCGCGGCTCGCGCAGCTGCCCCGCTACCTGGAGGGTGCCCTCGTGCGCCTGCAGGGTCTCTCGGACAATCCGGGTCGCGACCGTGCATGGATGACGGAGTTCGAGCGGGCTGCCGCCGCCTTTGCCGAAGCCGGCGGTGTGATCCCGCTGCCCGTCGACGCGGCGCCGGCTCTCCTCCGTACCCGCTGGCTGCTCGAGGAATACCGCGTGAGCCTCTTCGCGCAACGACTCGGCACCGCCGAGGCCGTGTCTGTGCAGCGCATCACGAAGGCGCTCCGCGGGGAGTAGCGCCGGGGCGCTCTGTCGAGAGTAGCGCCGGGGCGCTCTGTGGGAGTAGCGCCGGGGCGCTCCGCGGGGTCAGCGCCGGGGCGCTCCGCGGTTAGCCTTGAGACATGGCACACGCGATCACGTACACCGAGTTCGGCGGACCGGAGGTCCTGTCCTTCACCGAGGTGCCCGATCCCCGACCGGCGGCTGGGCAGCTGGCTGTGCGGGTCGAGGCCGCCGGCGTCAACCCGATCGAGTGGAAGATCCGCCAGGGGCTGCGGGCATCGGGCCCGATCGAAGAACCCCGGCGGGTCGGGGCCGACGGCGCGGGGATCGTGACGGCGGTCGGCGATGGCGTCGACGGCTTCCGTCCGGGCGATGCCGTGGCGTTCTTCGGCGCGAACGGCGCCTACGCCACGGATGTCGTCGTCGACGCGTCGAAGACCTACCCCCGGCCGGAGACCGTGTCGGCCGCGGAGGGCGCCGCGCTCGGCATCCCCGTCGGCACCGCCTACCAGACCTTGCGATCGCTCGGAGTCGGCGCAGGTGACACGCTGCTTCTGCACGCCGGATCGGGTTCGGTCGGCCAGGCGGCGATCCAGTACGCGGTGCTGTGGGGTGCGACGGTGATCGCGACGACGAGCGACCGCCGAGCCGACCGGGTCCGCTCCGTCGGCGCCACCCCGGTGCCGTACGGCGACGGCCTCGCCGACCGCGTCCGCGAAGCGGCGCCGCAAGGGGTCACGGTGATCCTCGACGCGGCCGGCACCGACGAGGCCATCGAGGCCTCGCTCGAGCTGCTGCATGACCGCGCCCGCATCGCGACGGTGGTGCGCGGGCGGGATGCCGCCGGCTGGGGCATCCGGGCCTTCTCCGGCGGCAACCCGACCCCCCTCACCCCTCAGCAGCTCGCATGGCGAGCCGAGGCGATGCCGGTGTCCCTCGCGCTGATGGCCGCGGGCGCCTTCTCCGTCGAACTGGGGCCGAGCTTCGCCCTTACCGACGCCGCCGAGGCGCACCGCGCCGTGGAGGCGGGTGCCGACGGCAAGGTCACCCTCACTCCCTGACCCTCACGCCCTCACCCTCGCCGCCCATCGTGCCCCCGTCCGGCGCGCCGGCGCCAAGGGGCGGCCCGCAACAGTTCGAAACACGGACACGGCGCGGGGGCGCGCGGCCCGGACAATGGACGAATGCCCGAGAACCCCGCCGTCCGCGCGTTCGCCACGGCGCAGGTCCAGGCGGGTTTCACCCCCGGGATCGCGCAGAACACCGCCGTGCCGCCGATCTACCAGTCGAACGCCTTCGAGTTCGCGTCGCTGCGCGACGCTCGAGACCTCTTCGCCCTCCGACGGGACGGGAACATCTACAGCCGCGCCGCGAATCCGACGGTGCTCGTGTTCGAGGAGCGCGTCGCGGCGCTCGAGGACGGCATCGCCGCGGCGGGCGTCGCATCGGGTCAGGCCGCCGTCGCCCTCGCGCTGCTGGCACTGGCCAAGCAGGGTCAGCACATCGTCGCCGCCAAGCAGCTCTACGGCGGCACGATCGACCTGCTGCAGGACACCTTCGTCGACTGGGGAATCGCCGTCACCTTCGTCGACCAGGATGACGAGCGGGCGTGGCGGGACGCCATCCGCCCGGAGACGCGTGCCCTCTTCGCCGAATCCGTGACGAATCCGCTCGCCCAGGTGCTCGACGTTCGCGCGGTCGCCGACATCGCGCACGCCGCGGGGGTCCCCCTCGTCATCGACAACACCGTGGCGACACCCTACCTGCAGAGGCCGAAGGAGTTCGGCGCCGACATCTCCGTGCATTCGGCGACCAAGTTCCTCGGAGGCCACGGAACCTCGCTCGGCGGGGCCGTCGTCGACCTGGGCACCTTCGACTTCTCCGCCGATCGCGAACGGTGGCCTCAACTGACCGCCGAGTACGCGCGGGTACCCGGCGGCAGTCTCGTCGATCGCTTCGGCGCCACCGGCTCGCCCTACATCGCCCTCGTCAAGACCAAGTACGTCCACGACCTGGGTCCTTCGCTATCCGCCTTCAACGCCTTCCAGCTGCTGCAGGGGATAGAGACCCTCGATCTGCGGATGTCGCGCCACAGCGCGACGGCGCTCACCGTCGCCCGCTTCCTGGACGAGCATCCGGGCGTCGCGCGCGTGCATCACCCGGGACTTCCGGCGAGCCCCTGGCACAACCTCGGCCAGGCCTACCTGCCCCGTGGCGCGTCATCCGTCTTCGCCTTCGATCTGCATGCGACCGGCGACGCCGACGAAGACTTCACCCGTGTCGAGGCCTTCATCGCGCAGCTGCGGATCGTGCGCCTGGTGGCGAACATCGGCGATGCCCGCAGCCTCGTCGCGCACCCCTCGTCCATGACGCACAGCCATATGACCGAGTCGCAGCTGGCGGATGCGGGGATCACCTCCACCACCGTCCGGCTCTCCGTCGGGCTGGAGGATGCGGACGACATCGTGGCAGATCTGGGGCGAGCGCTTACCGCGATGACATGAGGCTCGTCCGAACACTTACAGCACTGTAAGTGGTTACCGGATTGTTATGACGCTGCTCAACCTGCCGGCCGGCGTCAACCTGCTCGTCACCGGTGCCGTCCTCATCCTCGCCGCGACCGTCGACGCGCTCTCGCGACTGCGCTCCGGCGGAGGAGCGCGAACCTAGCCAGCGGGATCCGCACAGCAAGAAGGGCCGAGGGAAACCCCCTCGGCCCTTCTTTCCGCCTGCGACGTCGCCGCGCCGGCCTGAACGGTCAGCGACCGCCCGAGCGGCGCTTGTTGTAGACGTCGAACGCGACCGCGAGCAGCAGCACCAGACCCTTGACGGCCTGCTGCCACTCGATGCCGATGCCCATGATCGACATTCCGTTGTTCAGCACACCGATGATCAGACCACCGATGATCGCGCCGCCGATGGTGCCGACGCCGCCCTGCACCGCCGCTCCACCGATGAAGGCCGCCGAGATGGCCTCCAGCTCGAAGCCGGTTCCGGCCTTGGGGCCGGCGAGGTTCAGCCGCGCGGTGAACATGAGGCCGGCGAGGGCCGCCAGGAAGCCCATGTTCACGAACAGCCAGAAGTCCACGCGACGCGTCTTCACGCCGGACAGCTCGGCCGCGTGCCGGTTGCCGCCGATGGCGTAGATGTGGCGCCCGAAGACTGTGCGGTTCATCACGATGCCGTAGACGAGCACGAGCACCGCCAGGATGATCAGCGTGACGGGAATGCCCTTGTAGCTCGCGAGCGCGAACGTGAGGAACCCGATGGCCACCGCGACGAGCACGAGCTTGATGACGAACCAGGTGAGCGGCTCGACCTCCTGGCCGTACTTGGCTCGGCCGGCGCGAGTCCTCAGCTGCTGCACGACCAGCAGGATGATCGCCGCGGCCCCGACAGCCAGCGTGAACAGATCGGGATCCGTCTCGCCGAACCAGCCCGTGATGAACCCGTTCCCCAGTCCACGGTACTCCGTCGGGAAAGAGCCGATGTTCGCATTGCCCAGCACCACGAGGGCGAGCCCTCGGAAGATGAGCATGCCCGCGAGGGTCACGATGAAGGCCGGGATGCCGACATAGGCGACCCAGAAGCCCTGCCACGCGCCGACCAGCGCACCGATTGCGAGCGAGAGCACCACCGCGAGCCACCACGGCAGTCCCCAGTTGACCGCGAAGACGCCGGAGCACGCTCCGACGAAGGCGGCGACGGAGCCGACCGAGAGGTCGATGTGGCCGGCGATGATGACCATCACCATGCCGATCGCGAGCACCAGGATGTAGCCGTTCTGCACGACCAGGTTCGAGATGTTCTGCGGGCGCAGCAGGATGCCGTTGGTCAGCACGGAGAACAGCAGCACCACCACGATCAGGGCGATGAAGATGCCGTTCTTGCCGAGGTCGGCCAGCACATGGCTGAGCCAGTTCGTGAACTTGTTCTCGGTCGGATTGATGTTGGATCCGACGGCGGTGGATTCGGTTGTATTGGTCATGTTGCTCCTCGTGCCGCCGCTCAGCGGGGCTTCTCCATTGTCATCAGCTTGAGAACGGCCTCGGGTGTGGCCTCCTCCACGGGAAGCTCGCCCGTGATGCGCCCCTCGGAGATCGCGTAGACGCGGTCCGATATGCCGAGCAGCTCGGGCAGCTCGGAGGAGATCACGATGATCCCCTTGCCGGAGGCCGCCAGCCGGTTGATGATCCCGTAGATCTCGTACTTGGCACCGACGTCGATGCCGCGCGTGGGCTCATCCAGGATGAGCACCTCGGGGTCCGAGTAGATCCACTTCGACAGCACGACCTTCTGCTGGTTGCCGCCCGAGAGTTTCCCAGTCTTCACGAGCACGCTCGGTGCCTTGATGTTCAGCTCCTTGCGGTACTCGTTGGCGACCTTGAACTCTTCGTTGTCGTTGACGAGCCCGCCGGATTCGAGCTTCTTCAGCGAAGCCATCGAGATGTTGCGCTTGATGTCCTCGATGAGGTTCAGTCCGAAGGTCTTGCGATCCTCCGTCGCGTAGGCGAGGCCGTTGTCGATAGCCTCCGAGACCGTGCGCGTCTTGATCTCCTTGCCGCGGAGGAAGACCTTTCCCGAGATCTTGGATCCGTAGCTGCGCCCGAACAGGCTCATGGCGAACTCCGTGCGGCCGGCCCCCATCAGCCCGGCGATGCCGACGATCTCACCCGCCCGCACATGGATCGAGACGTTGTCGACCATGACCCGCGTCGAATCCTGCGGGTGGTACGCCGTCCAGTCCTCGACACGAAGCAGCTCCTCGCCGATGTCGGGCGTGTGGTCGGGGTACCGGTGCTCGAGGTCGCGCCCCACCATGTCGCGGATGATCCGGTCCTCGGTGACCTCGGACTTCGGGATCGTCTCGATCGTCTTGCCGTCGCGGATGACCGTGACGGAGTCGGCGACCTTCTTGATCTCGTTGAGCTTGTGGCTGATGATGATCGACGTGATCCCCTGGCCCTTGAGGTGCAGGATCAGATCGAGCAGATGATCGGAGTCCTCGTCGTTCAGCGCGGCGGTGGGCTCATCGAGGATCAGAAGCTTGACGCGCTTCGAGAGTGCCTTGGCGATCTCGACGAGCTGCTGCTTCCCCACTCCGATGTTCTGGATCTTCGTCGTGGGGTTCTCCCGCAGACCGACGCGCGCAAGCAGCTTGCCGGCTTCGAAGTTGGTCTTGTTCCAGTCGATCAGGCCGCCTCGCCCCTTCTGCTCGTTGTTGAGGAAGATGTTCTCGGCGATGGACAGGTGCGGGCTGAGCGCCAGCTCCTGATGGATGATGACGATGCCCTTCGCCTCGCTGTCGGTGAGGTTCTTGAACTCGACGACCTCGTCCTCGAAGACGATGTCACCCTCGTACGTGCCGTGCGGGTACACGCCCGACAGGACCTTCATGAGCGTCGACTTTCCTGCGCCGTTCTCGCCGCAGATCGCGTGGACCTCGCCCCGCTCCACTCCCAGACTCACGTTGGAGAGTGCCTTGACGCCGGGGAACGTCTTGGTGATGCCGCGCATCTCGAGGATGTGCTCGGTCATGGTGCCTCCTGCTTCAGTGCGGGTGACGGGGTCGGGCGGCGGGTGCCACGTGTCGCGTCGTGTGGGGAGCGTACTCCCTGCACGGCCGCGACACGCGGCCTTCCCGCTGCCCGACCCTGTCGGTGACGAACGGTGTTTAGCCGTCGATCTCTTCCTGCGTCCAGTAGCCGCTGTCGACCAGGACCGATGTGATGTTGTCCTTGACCACGATCACCGGGTCGAGCAGGAACGACGGCACGACCTTCACGCCGTTGTCGTAGTCCTCGGTGTTGTTGACCTCGGGCTCCTCGCCGTTCAGCAGCGCAACCGCCATGTCCACGGCCACCGCGGCGAGCTCGCGCGTGTCCTTGAAGATGGTGGCGAACTGCTCGCCGGAGTTGATGGCCTTGACCGAGTCGATCTCGGCGTCCTGACCGGAGATGACCGGCCACCCCTCGCCGACGCTGTAGCCGGCGTCGGTGAGCGCGGAGATGATGCCGCGCGAGATGCCGTCGTAGGGCGAGAGAACCGCGTTGACGGTGGTGCCGTCGGAGTAGTTCGCCGTCAGGATGTCCTCCATGCGGCTCTGTGCGGTCTCACCGTCCCAGCGGAGTGTGGCGACCTGCTCGATGTCGGTCTGATCCGACTTGACGACGAGCGTTCCGTCATCGATCAGCGGCTGGAGCACGTCCATCGCGCCGTTGAAGAAGAAGAACGCGTTGTTGTCATCCAGCGAACCCGCGAAGAGCTCGATGTTGAACGGGCCCGCAGGCGCGCCCTCGATGGCCGTTCCGTCGAGTTCGGCGAGGCCGAGGCCGTTCAGCACCGACCACGCCTGCTGCTGGCCGACCAGGAAGTTGTCGAACGAGGCGTAGTAGTTGACGTTCTCCGAGTCGCGGATCAGTCGGTCGTAGGCGATGACGGGGATGTCGGCGGCAGCCGCGTCGTCGAGCACCTGGGAGAGCGTGGTTCCGTCGATCGCCGCGATGATCAGCGCCTCGGCGCCCTTGGTGATCATGTTCTCGACCTGCGAGACCTGGGTGGGGATGTCGTCCTCTGCGTACTGCAGGTCGACGGTGTAGCCCTGCTCCTCCAGCTGCTCCTTGACGGCGTTGCCGTCCTGGATCCAGCGCTCGGAGCTCTTGGTGGGCATCGCGACGCCGATCAGGCCGCCGTCTCCGCCACCATCGCCACCGGCGTCGCCGCCGGAAGCTCCGCCGCCGGAGCAGGCGGACAGGAACAGCGCACCCGCGGCAACCACCGCGAGCAGTGTCTTCTTGGCTTTCACTGTGTTTCCTTTCGTGTAACGGACATCGTCGTCTTGGTAGCGATGTTCGGGTTTCGGCCTGGTCGGCTAGAGCCCTTGGGCGAGCCGGTAGTAGGCCTGGTTCCAGCGGAGTTCCCGCTGGAAGTCTCTGAGGGTGGTGCTGTCGTCGATGACGACGAGCTCGGTCTTGGCGATCTCGGCGTAGTCCCGGAAGACGTCGATGCCGACGGACGTGGTCATAACCGTGTGGTGTGCGGCTCCCGCGGTGAGCCATGCGGCGGCGCTGGTGGCGAAGTCCGGCTGCGGCTTCCAGACGGCGCGTCCGACGGGAAGCTTGGGCAGGTCGGGAGCCTCGACGTTCTCGACGACGTTCGCGACGAGCCGGAAGCGGTCGCGCATGTCGCTCATCGCCACGACGACGGCCGGGCCGGGGTCGGCGGTGAACACCAGTCGCACGGGGTCCTCCTTGCCGCCGATGCCGAGGGCGTGGATCTCGAGCGTCGGCTTGGCCGTCGTGAGCGATGGCGAGACCTCCAGCATGTGCGCGCCGAGGATGCGCTCGTTGCCCGGCACGAGGTCGTAGGTGTAGTCCTCCATCAGGCTCGCGCCGCCGGGTAGGCCGGCGCCCATGACGTTGGCGACGCGCACCAGGATCGCGGTCTTCCAGTCGCCCTCCGCACCGAAGCCGTAGCCCTCGGCCATGAGGCGCTGCACGGCCAGACCGGGGAGCTGCTTGAGCGCACCGAGGTCTTCGAAGCTCGTGGTGAAGGCACCGAAGCCGCCCTCCTCGAGGAACGAGCGCAGGCCGACTTCGATGGCGGCGCCGTCGCGCAGCGACTGGTGGCGTGCTCCGCCCGGTCGCAGGTCCGCAACCACGTCGTAGGCCACGAGATACTCATCGATCAGCGCGTCCACCTCGGCATCGGATGCCGCGGCCACCGCGTCGGCGAGCTCATTGACGCCCCACGTGTTTACCTGCACCCCGAACCGCAGCTCGGCCTCGGTCTTGTCGCCCTCCGTGACGGCGACATAGCGCATGTTGTCGCCGAAGCGGGCGAGCTTGAGCGACCGCGACGCGGCCCAGCCGGCCGCGGCGCGCTGCCAGGTCTCGACCTGAGCCACGACATCCGGATTCGACACGTGCCCGACGACCGTCTTGCGCGCGACGCCGAGCCGGGTCTGGATGTAGCCGAACTCGCGGTCGCCGTGCGCCGCCTGGTTGAGGTTCATGAAGTCGAAGTCGATCTCGGCCCACGGCAGCTCGACATTCGCCTGCGTGTGCAGGTGCAGGAGCGGCTTCTGCAGCGCATCCAGTCCCGCGATCCACATCTTCGCGGGGCTGAAGGTGTGCATCCATGCGATCACGCCGAGAACGTCGTCGCGTGCGTTCACCTCGAGCGCGAGCCTGCGGATGCTGTCGGAGTCCTTGAGGACGGGCTTCCAGATCACCTTGACCGGCAGGCCGGCCAGTCCGTCTGCGACCGCCTTGGACTGCTCCGCCACCTGGCGCAGGGTCTCTTCGCCATAGAGGTTCTGGCTGCCGGTTACGAACCAGACCTCGTACGGGTCGAGGGTCGTGTTCAGCGGAGTGCGGGTCATCAGAGATTCCTTCGTGGTGTCACGGACGGGTGCTTCACAGCGCCTGGACGGCAGCGGCTTCCACCGCGAGTCCGGCGCGGTAACGGGTGAGATAGGCGGCGAACCCCGCGACGTCTTCGGCGCTCGGCCGGACGGTCTCGAACTCCGCCTCGCCGAAGACGCGCGTATCGAGGTAGGCGCCGAGGTCGAGGTCGGCAGAAGACGACAGGTACGAGGCCAGCACGGCGATGCCCCACGCGCCGCCTTCCGACGCCGTCTCGGCGACGGCGACGGGCGCGTCGAGTGCACCGGCCAGGAATCGCTGGGCGACGCCCGCGGTGCGGAACATGCCTCCGTGGGCGAACATCCGGTCGATGGCCACCCCCTCCTCGTCGAGCACTCTCATGCCGAGGCTCAGAGTGCCGAAGACGCCGTAGAGCTGCGCGCGCATGAAATTGGCGAGGGTCAGGCGGCTCTCCGGCGTGCGGACGAACAGAGGCCGTCCTTCGGCCAACGCAGCGATCGGCTCACCGGAGAGGTGGTTGTAGGCGAGCAGGCCGCCGGCATCCGCCTCGCCGTCGAGCGCCTCGCGGAACAGCACCTCGAAGACGTCGTCCGCTTCGACGGGGGTTCCTGCGGCCGCGGCGAACCGTCCGAACAGGCCGGTCCAGGCCGCCAGCTCGCTGGCACCGTTGTTGCAGTGCACCATCGCGACAGGATCGCCGGCGGGAGTCGTGACCACGTCGAGCTCGTGATGCACGCGCTGCAGGGGTCGCTCGAGCACCACCATGGCGAAGATGCTGGTGCCCGCGCTGACGTTGCCCGTGCGCGGTGCGACCGAGTTGGTCGCCACCATTCCCGTGCCGGCGTCGCCCTCCGGTGGGCAGAGCGGGATGCCGGGGCGGATGGTTGCGGAGGCGTCGAGCAGGGCGGCCCCCTCCGGCGTCAGCTCTCCGGCGCGCTGCCCCGCGACGAGCACCTCGGGCAGCAGCTCGCGCACGCCGTCCACGGGCAGTCGTTCCCCGACGAGGTCGTCGAACCGGCCGAGCAGCCCGGCGTCGTAGTCGTTCGTCGCGGCGTCGATCGGGAACATCCCCGACGCGTCGCCGACGCCGATCACCCTGCGTCCCGTGAGGCGCCAGTGCACGTAGCCGGCGAGCGTGGTGAAGAACCGCACCCGCGGGACGTGCGGCTCCTCGTCGAGGATCGCCTGGTGCAGGTGCGCGATCGACCAGCGGAGCGGGATGTTGGCGCCGAACAGGTCGGTCAGCTCGGTCGCCGCCGTCGCGGTGGTCGTGTTGCGCCACGTGCGGAACGGCACAAGGGCCTCCCCGTCGGCGTCGAAGGCGAGGTAGCCGTGCATCATCGCCGACACCCCGATGGCGCCGAACGTGTCGGGACGCACGCCGTAGCGCTCCGCCACGTCGGCGACGAGATCGGCGTACGCGCGTTGCAGGCCGGTCCACACGGCATCGAGCGAATACGTCCAGATCCGGTCGACGAACTCGTTCTCCCACTCGTGGCTTCCAACGGCGAGCACGCCGGTGGGTCGGTCCTCGAGGATCAGGCACGCCTTGATACGGGTCGAGCCGAACTCGATGCCGAGCGACGTGCGCCCCGCGAGGATGGCATCGCGCACCGCTTCGCGCTCGGCGGCCGCGTCGGGAGGAGTCGCGTCCGGACTGATCGTGGCGCTCATCGGCGCTCGTCCGCGCTCTGTCCGTAGACGTTCTGGTAGCGGTCGTACAGGCTGTCGATCGCGTCCTGCGGAATCGAGATCAGAGGCCCCGCCTCACGGGCGTAGTGGACGGTTCGTGCCACGTCTTCGACCATGACCGCCGCCTTGACCGCATCCTTCGGCGATGTGCCGATCGTGAAGGGGCCGTGATTCTGCATCAGCACCGCCCGCGAGCGATGCCCCGTGAGGGTCTCGACGATGCCGCGCCCGATCGAGTCGTCGCCGATGATCGCGAAGGGGCCCACCGGGATCGGGCCGCCGAACTCGTCGGCCATCGCCGTGATCACGCACGGGATCTCCTCGCCCCGAGCCGCCCAGGCCACCGCGAAGGTCGAGTGGGTGTGCACCACTCCCCCGACGTCGGGCATGTTCCGGTACACGTAGGCGTGCGCAGCCGTATCGCTCGACGGCGATCGCTCGCTCCCGGGCGTACCGGGCACGACGTTGCCGTCGAGGTCGCACAGGATCATGTTCTCGGGGGCCAGATCGTCGTACGACACGCCTGAGGGCTTGATGACGAACAGGTCGGCTCCCGGGATGCGGCCGGAGACGTTGCCGCCGGTCCAGACGATCAGCCCGTAGCGCACTAGTTCGGAGTGCAGCGCGGCGACGTCGGCGCGGACGCGCGCGATGGCGACCTCGATCTTCGGTCCGTACGAGCTCACGAGGCGCGCCCGATGACCAGGGCCGTGGCGAGCGGATGCCCGCACCCGGGTGCGGGACAAGCTTGCTGCGCGTCGTTGCGAACGGGCACGGATCACTCCTTCATGGGCCGGTGGCTCCTGCTGTGCATCGGTCGGGCGGAACGCCGCCCATGTGACCGTTCACATTGGGTCATGGTACTCGGACTGCAGGGCCGGGTGTCAAGCGGCGCGTGTCTCGGATTCGTAACGGCCCCGTTTCAGAGGCCGACGCGGGCGGTCGACCGGCGCACGATCAGCTCCGGCACGATCGTCTGCCGCGCACCCACCGACGCCCCCGCGGCGCCGCCGAGCAGCAGCGCGACGCACCGGCGCCCGAGCTCGGTCCAGTCCTGGCGGACCGTCGTCAGCGGCGGCCAGTAGTGGGCCGCCTCCGGGATGTCATCGAATCCGACGATGCTGATGTCGCGCGGCACGTCGAGCCCCTCCTCGCGGATGGCATGGATCAGCCCCAGGGCCATCTGATCGTTCGATGAGAAGATCGCCGTGAAGTCGCGCACGCTGAGCAGCTCGCGACCGGCGTAGTAGCCGAACTCCGCCGTCCAGTCGCCCAGGATCGGCGCCGTCGTGGGGACGTCGTTGGCACTCATCTCCTCGAGGAATCCGCGCATCCGCGCCTCGGCCTCGATCCAGTCCTGAGGTCCGGCGAGGTGGTAGATCGAGCGGTGCCCGAGCGAGATCAGGTGACGCGTGGCCGCGCGGGCGCCTGCGATCTGGTCCACCGAGAGCGCGCGTGATTCGTCGAGCTCCGTCGATTGCAGGGTCACGTAGGGAACGTCGATGTGCATGGCGGCGATCGCGCGGAACACGCGCACCTGCGGCGCGATGATCACGAGCCCGTCGATCGACTGGGCGGTCAGGTGCGCGAGCGCCGCGCCGATCGAACCAGGGTCGGATGCGTCGATGTTGGCGGCGGTGACCCAGTAGCCCTGGTCCCGGGCGGCCGATTCGATGGCCGCGATGCTGGATGCGGGCCCGTACTGGGCCGACGAGGCAGACAGCACCCCGATCGTCTGGGACCGGCTGGTCACGAGGGCCCGCGCGGCGCGATTCGGCGTGTACTGCAGATCCTGCATGACCTCGAGCACGCGCTCCCGCGTCGCGGCGCGGATGCTGGGGTGGTCGTTCAGCACGCGGGACACCGTCTGGTGCGAGACGCCCGCGAGGCGCGCCACGTCCCGGATGCTGGGGGGTCGCCCGCGCCCGGCGTCGCTCATGTCGGCCTCCACGTCCGTGTGCACGGTCACATCCCGTTCGAGCCCATTATGGTCACAAACGCCGCATGTCGGCCATCCGGCAATGTGACGTCACATCGTTCCGAAGCTCGCGTGGGGCGCGGATGCGGCTGTCACATCGCGTCACATGGCCGCCTCGGCATAAACTCAGGACATGTCCGACCTCGGTCGCTTCTTCCCGCTGTCGCAACGCGCCATCGGCGACGAATCAGGCGTCACATCGGACCGGCGGGCGGCACTGGCGGACGTGATCGAGGCGACCGAGACCATGCTCCTCGGCGACCGGGACCTGGGGCGCGACTTCGCCGAGCGCGCCGGCCTTGCGGCCGAAGCCCCTACCGGCGATCTCCGGGAACTCGCGCACCGCGTGCGGGAGGGAAAGCGGCGCCCGGTGCGCGCCCTCTCCCGTGCCGTCACCGCACAGCTCGAGCTGGCGAGGGACATCGGCGTCGCCGCGAAGGTGGACCCCAGGACCATCGGCGCGGTGGTGCTCTACCGGACGGGCGCCGCGCCCCTGGAGATCCGAGCCGTCCTCTCCGGGCACACTCTGCGTGCGGTCGACGCGGACTGGTCCTTCGGTCACGGGCCCGTGCTGCAGGACACGGCGCTGCGCATCCTCGCGTTCATCTGCGGCGTCTCGGACGAGGCGCCACGACCGGTCGCCTGACCCCGCTACGCTTCGACGATGAGTGGACTTCGCTGGGGCATCCTGGCCACGGGCGGCATCGCCCATGCTTTCGCGCGCGACCTGCGAGCCGCCGGCATCGACCTGATCGCCGTCGGCTCCCGCTCGCAGGAGGGGGCCGACGCGTTCGCGGCCGAATTCGACATCCCGCGCGCCTACCCCTCGTACGAGGCTCTGGTGGCCGACCCCGACGTCGACATCGTGTACGTCTCCACGCCGCACCCGATGCACGCCGAGAACGCGATGCTCGCGCTCGAGAACGACACGCACGTGCTGGTCGAGAAGCCGTTCACGCTCAATGCCGCCGAGGCCGCGCAGATCCGCGACCTCGCCGCCGCCAAGGGGCTGCTCGCCACGGAGGCGATGTGGACCCGGTACCTGCCGCACATGGTGCGCATCCGCGAGATCCTCGCCTCCGGCGTGCTGGGCGAGGTGCGCGCCGTGATCGCCGATCACACCCAGAAGGTCACCGATGATCCCTCGCATCGCCTCAACGCCATCGAGCTCGGTGGCGGCGCTCTGCTCGACCTCGGCATCTACCCGATCTCCTTCACCTGGGACGTGCTCGGCGCCCCGACCACCGTGCAGGCGTCGGCGCGGCTCAGGCCGACGGGAGTGGACTACGAGGTCGCGACGATCTTCACGTACGACCGCGGCGCTCTGGCGACCACGCTCTCCTCATCGGTGACACGCGGTCCGAACACGGCCACGGTGCTCGGCACCGATGCACGCATCGACATCGACTCCGTCTGGTACAGCCCGACGTCCTTCCGCGTCGTGGCACCCGACGGCACGGTGCTCGAGTCGTATGAATCGGATGTCGAGAGCCGAGGGATGCAGTACCAGGCCTTGGCCGCCGAGCGACTGGTGGCCGAGGGGAACTTCGCGGGCGACATCCTGCCGATCGATGAGACCGTCGCCATCATGGGCACCCTCGACGAGATCCGCCGGCAGATCGGTCTGGTGTACCCGGGCGGTCGCTGACCGCGGCCCGTCAGCGCCTCCCCCGGCAGCACCGCCTGTCACACTGGAGTAATGCCCGACTCGCAGAACGCCCGCGTGGCCGTCTACCTCGACTTCGACAACATCGTCATTTCCTGGTACGACCGTGTCCACGGCCGCAACTCCTATGGGCGTGACCGCCAGCGGATCCTCGAGACGCCGAACGACCCGGAGATCGCCGACCGCCTCTCTCGTGCGACCATCGACGTCGGCGCGATCATCGACTACGCGGCGTCCTTCGGCACGCTCGTGCTGACGCGCGCCTACGCGGACTGGTCCTCCCCCGTCAACGCCGTCTACCGCAGCCAGCTCGTCGCCCGCGCCGTCGACCTCGTGCAGCTCTTTCCGGCTGCCGCGTACGCGAAGAACGGCGCCGACATCCGTCTCGCCGTGGACGCCGTCGAGGACATGTTCCGCCTACCCGACCTCACGCACGTCGTCATCGTCGCCGGCGATTCGGACTATGTGCCCCTTGCCCAGCGCTGCAAGCGCCTCGGGCGGTACGTCGTCGGCATCGGGGTGGCGGGATCCACCGCCAAGTCCCTCGCCGCGGCGTGCGACGAGTTCGAGGCCTACGACTCACTGCCCGGCGTTCCTCGCGTGCAGCGTCCGCCCGTCAAGGAGCCGGCCGCCCGTGCAACGCCGAAGGAGTCGGCGCCCAAGGAATCCGGAGCGAAGGAGCCCGCCGCGAAGGCGAGATCATCGAGGTCGAAGGGTGCCGCGGCTGCGACGGCCGCCGAGGCCGCGGCTGCGGAGGCCCCGGCATCCGATGCCGGTGTTGCCGACGGTGATGCCGCGCTCCCGGCCGCGGCGGAGAACGCGGCGGCCGAGCCCGTGGAGGCGGCGCCCGCGAAGCGTCGCGCGGGCGGTCGCCGGGTCTCCACGAAGACGCCGACGGCGGACGCCGCGCCCGCCGGCGCTTCGGAGCCCGCGGCCGTCGACTCCGCCCCCAAGCTCGACCCTGAAGCGCCGCCGCTCGCGCCGGCACCCGCCGACATCGAGGCCTCGCTCATCGAGGCGCTCGGTCCGGCGTCGCCGCCCAAGCGCACCAACCGTCGCGCTTCCTCGCAGACCGTCGCGGCGCTCGCCCCGCAGGTCGAGGCAGCGCCGGAGGAGCCTGTCGAGGATCCGCAGGAGGTCGCCACCCGCCTGCTCGAGCGCGCCCTGCGGCTCGGCCATGACAAGGACGACACCGAGTGGCTGCACAGCTCGGCGGTCAAGACCCACATGCGGCGCATGGACCCCTCCTTCAGCGAGAAGGCGCTGGGCTTCCGGTCGTTCTCCGACTTCCTCAAGGAACGCGAGGCGATCGCCGAGCTCGAGGAGACCGGTCACGTGCTGCTCGTCCGGCTCCGCGAGTAGCGCCGCCGAGCATTTCGATTCGATAACCGCCTTGAGACCTGAATCCTCTCTCAGGTAACGTGGAGTCCGGCACCTCTGTGCCGTCTCGCGCCCTACAAGGAGGTAACAAGCGCATGGCTTCAGCCACATCGCCCCGAGGCAGCAGCACCACGCCCGATGTGAAGCAATCGAGTCTTCGGCGCGTCGTCACGGCGTCGATGGCCGGCACCGTCGTCGAGTGGTACGAGTTCTTCCTCTACGCCACCGCCGCGACGCTGGTCTTCAACAAGATCATGTTCCCGCCGTCGGAAGACCCACTGACGCCGATCATCGCCGCCTTCGTGACGTATGCCGTCGGCTTCGTCGCGCGGCCGCTCGGCGGCATCGTCTTCGGACACTTCGGCGACAAGTACGGGCGCAAGAAGCTGCTCCAAATCGCGATCATCCTGGTGGGCGTGGCGACCTTCCTGATGGGATGCCTGCCGACCTACGCCCAGGTCGGATACCTGGCACCGGCCCTCCTGGTGACGCTCCGCTTCGCGCAGGGCTTCGCCGTCGGCGGGGAGTGGGGCGGGGCGGTGCTGCTCGTCGCGGAGCACTCCCCCGACAAGTCGCGCGGCTTCTGGTCGTCGTTCCCACAAGCCGCGGTGCCGATCGGCAACCTCCTGGCGACCGTCGTGCTGCTGGTCCTCAGCCGCACCCTCACCGAGGAGCAGTTCCTCTCGTGGGGATGGCGCATCGGCTTCTGGCTGTCCGCCGTGATCGTCGCCGTCGGATACTACATCCGCACGCGTGTGACGGACGCCCCGATCTTCCTCGAGGTGCAGAAGCAGGTCGAGGAGCAGAAGCACGTGCGATACGGCGTCTGGGAGGTGCTCCGGCGCTACCCGCGTGGTGTGTTCACGGCGATGGGGCTCCGGTTCGCGGAGAACATCATGTACTACCTCGTGGTGACCTTCTCGATCACGTATCTCGTCTTCAACGAAGTGAACACCTCTGAGATCCTGGGCTACATGGTCATCGCGCACATCGTGCACATGATCGTGATCCCGCTGATCGGCGGGCTCACCGACCGCGTCGGCCGCAAGCCGGTCTACCTGATCGGCGTGCTCCTGGCCGCCACGTGGGGGTTCTTCGCGTTCCCGATGTTCGACACCAAGAGCCCCGTCGTCATCCTGCTCGCGATCTGCCTCGGCCTCTTCATCCACGCCTTCATGTACGCGCCGCAGCCGGCGATCATGAGCGAGATGTTCCCGACGCGGATGCGGTACTCGGGCGTCTCGCTGGGCTACCAGGTCACCTCGATCATCGCGGGCTCGCTCGCGCCCATCATCGCCACCTGGCTGCTGCGCGAGTACGGCACCTGGGTGCCGGTGGCGATCTACCTGGCGCTCGCGGCGGCGGTCAGCCTCGTTGCGGTGCTGTCGCTGCGTGAGACGAAGGGCTCGTCCTTGCACGACCTCGATCGCATCGACGAGGAGCGCCTCAGCGACGACCGGGCAGCGGCCGCCCGCCAGTCCGTCAGCTCTTAGTCGCGCATCACGGCACACGGGAGCCCGCGTCGACCTCGGTCGGCGCGGGCTTTCGTGCGTGCGGACCCCGCCGGCACCCTGCGCGAGAATGAGCAGGTGCCCCGCCCGTTCTCGCTCGACGCCCTCCGCCGCTGGCCGGACGTCGATGCACGGGAACTGCGGGCCTCGGATGCGGCCGACCGACTGGTGCTCGACGAATCCTCGGAGGCAAGGCGTGCGGCACCGGCAGGCACGGTCGTGGTCATCGGCGACGGCTATGGCGCGCTGACTCTGGGGGCGGCGGATGACGGGGCCACCGGCATCCGGGTGCATCAGGATCCGCTCTCGGGCGAGCGCGCGCTCGCGGCCAACGCCTCCCAGTTCGGCGTCGAGAACGTGTTCCGCTCGCTGCCGCTCGGGCCGGAAGTCCTGACCGGAGCGCGGGTGGTACTGCTCCGACTCCCCCGCGCCCTCGACGCGCTCGACGACGTCTCGGCGCTCGTCGCCGTGCACGCCGACCGCGACGTGATCGTCTACGCCGGCGGGATGCTCAAGCACATGAGCACGGCGATGAACGAGGTTCTGCTGCGCTCCTTCGCCCGGCTCGACGTGTCCCACGCGCGGCAGAAGGCTCGCGTGCTGACCGCACGAGAGCCGCTCGATGGGCGGGAGCCCGGTACCCGACGACCCGCGCCGGCGCTGAGGCCGCGAGTGCTGTCGCATGCCGTGCCGGGACTGGATGACGAACTCCTGGTGTGCGCGTTCGGTGGAGCGTTCGCCGGCGCCGGGGTGGACATCGGCACCCGGTTCCTGCTCGAGCAGCTTCTCGACGTCGCGCCGCCGCCGAGCGGCGACATCATCGACTTCGCGTGCGGCACCGGAGTGATCGCGACGTGGCTCGCGCTGCGACATCCGGAACGCCGCATCGTGGCGAGCGACCAGTCGGCCTCCGCCGTCGCGTCCGCCGAAGCGACCGCGAAGGCGAACGGCGTCGGGGACCGGGTGCATGTCGTGCGCGACCTCGGTCTGGAGGCGCGTCCGGACGCGACCGCATCGTTCGTGGCGCTGAACCCGCCGTTCCACGCGGGCGCCGCTGTGCCGGGCGGCGTGGCCGAGCCCCTCTTCGCGGAGGCCGGGCGCGCTCTGGCACCGGGCGGCCAGCTGTGGGCCGTGTGGAACTCGCCGCAGCGCTATCGACCGGCGCTCGAGCGCCTGGTCGGGCCGACGCGACAGGTGGCCCGCAACGCGAAGTTCACCGTGACGGTGTCCACTCGCCGCTGACGGTGGGAGCCGCGCTCAGCGGTGCGCGAGCACCTCGTCCACCCAGGCGGGGACGACCTCGGTGGCAAGTCCCGCCCGGACCTCGTCGAACGGCACGACCCCCTCGGACGGCGCGAGGTTGAGCTCGACCGTATGGGCCCCGAACGCCGCCGCGAGGGCGACGTAACCGGCGGCGGGGTAAACCTCGCCGGATGTCCCGATGGCGACGAACATGTCGCACGAGATGACGGCCTGCTCGATGCGCTCGAGCTCGTACGGCATCTCGCCGAACCAGACGACATCCGGTCGCAGCATCCGCGCCCCGCAGGACGGGCACGGCGGCTCGTCGGCCAGCGTGCCGTTCCAGGGCACCCGCGCGCCGCACGCGCCGCACAGCGCCTTGCGCAGCTCGCCGTGCATGTGCACGAGGCTGCGGGTGCCGGCGCGTTCGTGCAGATCGTCGACGTTCTGCGTGACGACGAGCAGCTCGTCGCCGATTCCACCCTCGAGGCGGGCGAGCGCGCGATGGGCCGCGTTCGGCGAGACGGATGCCAGGGCAGCCCGCCGGGCGTCGTAGAAGGCGTGCACCGTCTCGGGATCGCGCTCGAACGCCTCCGGGGTCGCCACATCCTCGACGCGGTGGCCCTCCCACAGCCCGTCCGGTCCGCGGAAGGTGGGCACCCCGCTCTCCGCGGAGATGCCGGCGCCGGTGAGCACCACGATGCGCATGGAGCAATTCTGCCCTCCTCGCGAATCATTTCCGTCTTGGTGCATCCGAATGCCGCCCCGGCACGGAAGAACTCACTGGGACCTGCCGGAGACCTTCATCCCCGGACCCGTCCCGCGTATCCGTACGAAACAAGGGAGTTACGACCATGAAGAAGACCATTGCCGCTGCGGTCGCCGCTGCGGCGCTCGTGCTGGGATCTGCCGTTCCCGCGAACGCGACGGGCGCCGCAGCGCCTCCACAGAACATCGTCGAGGTCGCCGTCGCGGCATCGGGTGGTGGAACGCCTGACAACAACCTGGGCGACTACGACATCCTGGTGCAGGCTCTGATCGCGACCGATCTCGCGACCGTGCTCGCCGATGCCAGCCGCCAGTTCACCGTCTTCGCCCCCAACGACCGGGCGTTCCTGCGGCTTGTAGGCGATCTGACCGGCACGGTGCCGGCAAGCGAAGCGGATGCGCTCGCCGCCATCGTCGGAACTTTCAGCATCCCGCAGATCAGCAATATCCTGCTGTACCACGTGGTGGCGGACAAGAAGCTCGGGCCGCTCGACGTGCTGACGTCGCGGACGATCGTCATGGCGAACGGTCTCGTGATCAGGCCGCTCGGCCCCGTCCTGCGCGATCAGAACGCCGACCTGCGCAATCCTGTGCTCGTACTGCGCGCGATCAACATCCAGGCGTCGAACGGCGTCATCCACACGATCGACCGGGTGCTCGTTCCGGTCGCTCCGTAACCCCTCGCCGAGGGTGCGGCGGCCGACCGGCCGTCGCACCCTTTTTCGTGCCCGGACGTCTGGACGTCGCACGTCGAATCATCGCCTCCCATCCTGCGTCGCGGTCATGGCACCACACCAAAGCGCGGTGACGGTTCTGCTGGGCGGGCGCGGCGCGTGCGATCCGGCGATGGCGGGTCAGAGCGCCGGCCGGCGCATCCGATTCGACAGGCTCGAGCCGGCCAGAACGCCGAGGGCGATGGCGACCATCGTCGAGAGGGTCGCGACGAGGGATGCGGCCGCCGCCCGGTCGCCTCCCAGCACGTCGGCCACCCCCACAAGCCCGATCGCACCCGGCACGAGCAGCGAGAAGGCGGGGGTGAAGCTGACGAGGGCCGCAGGCCCGGTTGGCTGCCGCGCTACGAGGGCGGTCACCGGCGTCACGCACAGAGCGCCCACGAAGGCTGAGACAACGCCGCCCAGGAAGACGTCTCCGAGCACCTGGGCCGCGTACGCGATGTAGAGCACCAGCAGGATCCAGGGAATGGCTCGCCGCGGCGCGCACCGGTGCACCGAGATCGAGATGCCGAAGACGGCGACGGCGATCCACGGCGCCACCGGTCCCAGCAGATCCGGGTGCCGGGCGAAGTCGAAGTCCGGCACGCCGACCAGCGCACCCGCCGTCACGATGCCTGCGCTGAGCAGCACCAGCTGCATGGCCCCGGCGGCCGCTCTGCCCGCTCCGGAGATCATGTGCCCCATCGACAATTCGAGCACGGCGGTGGTGAGCAGCGCGCCGGGCAGCAGGACCACGAGTGGAGCCAGCAGTGCGGCGAGGATGCCGGAGCCCCATCCCGCCCGCAGAAGAGAGAACACGACCACGGCCACGACGAAGGCGATCCCGACGGTGATCAGTGCGCCGTAGCGCCGCGGAACGCGCTCGCTGAGGAGGAGCGCGGCTCCGGTGATCAGCCCGAGAGCGGCGGAGAGGGACACGCCGGTCCACGATGCACCCAGCAGCACGGAGAGCGCGCCGCTCAGGAACGCGTAGCCGATCACGCGGACGACACGTCCATAGGTGGGCGGCATGTCACGGATGCGCTCGATGCGCTTCACCGTCGAAGCAGGGTCGAGCACGCCCGTCCGGGCGGCATCCACGGTTCGCTGCACCTCGTCGATCTGCGAGAGCAGCAACTGCCCGTCGGCGCCGGCGACCGCGCCCGTGCGGTGCTGTCCCTGCCCCCGCGCGGAGACGAGGAGCGCGTTCGGGAACACGAGCACCTCGCTCTCGGGGAGGTTGTTGACGTGGGCGATGTCGCGGAGCACGTCCTGCACCGTCTCGACCGAATACCCCGCCTGGATCATCGAGCCCCCCACCGCCTCGGCTGCGGCAAGGGCGGCCGCCGCGTCGGGCGCATCGGTCGAGGCGACCGGCATGGAACCCGTGATCCGGGCCGCGCGAGCGCTGATCGCGATGTCGCGCTCCGCGCGGGGCCGGAGGGCGATCAGGAGCACCGCGCTCGCGAGCAGCACGGCGATCGCGATGAAGGTCGAGATCATTGGGGGGACTTGCCTGTCTGTCGAGGGCCGACTGAATTCTCACACGTGCGGAGTGGGGATTCCGACCTCCGTGCTCGTGGGCGCTCGTGATCCGCCACCCGGCTGAACCATGCCCGCGCTCCCACGATCAATCTGGTGCGAATACCGGGCCAGTGCCTAGTAGCCGACGGCTGCGAGTGCGGCCTCGGCCTCGGATTGGCTGAACCCCTTGTACAGCAGCGCGTCGAGCAGGGTGTCGCGGGTGAACGAGGAAACGTCGAGGTAACCCCGCGCGCGCTCGACGGCGTTCTGCTGCGCGAGGGTGAGGCCGGATGCGGCAGGCGCTTCCGGTTCGGCAGGGGACTCGTCGGCGGACTCTGCAGCCTGTTCCTCAACGACAGCCGGCGCCTCGGCGGCCGGCGCTTGGGCGGCCGTGTCGCCGGCCGCGCCATCGTCGGATCCGAGGTTCGCAACCCTCAGCGCGAAGACCAGCGCGACGAGAGCGGCGGTGACGCCGACCATGATCCAGAGGCCGGTCTGGCGCTTCGTCTTGGGCGCGGCTGCGGCGTTCGCGACATCCAGACTGCGGATCGCCGGGGCCGTGTGCTGGGTCCACGACCGGCCGTCGAAGTAGCGGATCTGGCCGGCGACCTGCGCATCCGGATACCACCCTGCTGCGGGCGGGTGGTGGCCGATCGGGTGGCGGTCCTGAGTACTGCCCATGGCTCTCCTTGATGGATGTGTCGGCTCGGTGCCCGCCGTGGCATGAGCGCGACGAATAGGGCCTCTGATCGGCGGTGTGAAGCGTGCTCCAGGTCGGAGTCGTGCCCGACGCGAGCCCCTCGTCTGAGTGCCCTCCTGGAATGGGGCGGTCCTATCGCCTTGCCCTCATCGGCCGGCCCAGGCGGGCCTGCATGCAACTCCGAAGTTACCGGACGGCAGCGTTCGTTCGCTGGGAGGAGATGTTGGTGAGGCTGTGAGAAGAGCCAGGTCAGCCTGGGAAAGTGCCGGGCGCGCTGCACAGCGGAGCGGTTCCGACCGCGCTCAGGCCCGCCGCAGCAGCCAGTCCAGAACGTCGGGCACCGCGTAGTCCACCGAGTTCGACTGGTTCGCCGGGATGGCTTCACCCGGCGCCATCCGCTCGGCCTTCAATGGAAGAGCGGCGCGGGCCGCCTTCGAGGAGACGGCGGAGTTCGATCCCGCGCAGTCGTTCGGCGGCCGCCTCGATCACGGGGCGAGCGGCGCACCGGTCTGCGCGAGCCGTGGTGCCACGCGAGCGCCCAGCGCGGCGGGTGAGCGACCGGCACGTCAAACGCGTGCAGCACCGAACCGTCCGCGAGACGCACATCGAGCTCCCGCACCGGCTACCGGCCCTTCGTCCCGGGAGCCGCGTGGGAGAGCGCGCGGTCCCAGGCATCCGGAAGAGCGAGCTGCCCGTGGCCCGGGATCATCTCGACGCGCGCCGACCGGATGTGCTCCTTGTACCAACGCGCGTCCGCCGCGGCGGCATCCGGATCGCGCTGGCCGTTCATGATGAGGGTCTTTGCGATGATCGGCTCGATCGTCCGCCCGAGCTCCTGCTGGTCGAGCGGCGCAGCCGGGGCAGGCACCGCGACGAGCACGAGCCGATCGATCGAGTCGCCGAGCAGCGCGGTGACTCGCAGCGCCACATCTCCGGCCGCTCGGTACGCCACGAGTCCCGCGGTGGCGACGGCGTCGTCCAGCTCTTCACGGATCCGATCGGCGAGCGTGGCCGCTGTCGACTCCGCCGGTGTCTCGCCGCCGTGCGCGCCCGGCTCATCGATGGCCGCCCCGTCGACCCCAACAGCGAGCACGCGGATGTCGCGGCCGGCCGTCACCGCCGGCAGAGGGTCGACGGCCATCGAGATGCCGACCCCGACGAGCACGACGAGTCGGGGCGCACCCGGCGCACCGAACGATCGACATGTCAGGTTCGATTCAGCGGCCACGGGTGCCCCAGATCGCCCACGCGACGAGCACCGGCTGCAGCAGCAGGCGAACGAAGCGCGCCCTGTCGGTGCGCAGCAGCGGCGCCGAGCGGCCCGTCTGCCACTGGTGGAAGTTGCCCGGGAACACCGCGACGAAGAACGCGGCGACGAGCCACCCGATCCGCGTCCGCTCCCGCGGCAGCGCCACCAGCGCGCCGGCCAGCATCAGCTCGACCACTCCGGAGCCGACCACGATCGCGTCCTTGTCCAGCCTCGTGAGCGCGGTCGCCCAGTCCGGAACCACGATGCGATACCCGCGCCGCCCCCACGTCAGGTGAGATGCGCCCGCGACGCCGAGCAACCCGCCGAGCGCCCACAGCGCGATCCCGCGCGCCACCGCCCACGGCCGCGCCGCAGTGACTGTGGTCGTCGGTGGGCGCCGTGTCATGCGTTCGACGCTACTAGGCTCGACCCGAGCTTCGAGGAGAACCCGCATGACACAGCTTCCCGTGTTCACGATCGCCGATCTCGAGGCGGAGCCGCGATTCGACGTCGACGTGTTCGGTCGCGAAGACGCCGTCGACCTCGGGCTCATCGGTGTCGAGGTGATCCGTGAGCTCGGCGCGAACCTCGCGGTCCGCGTCGTGCTGCACGGCGCGGAGGTGTTCGTCGCGAAGCTCGGGACGACGGACTCCGGCAACGACCCCTGGCTCGGGGGAAAGGCCGCGGTCGCGGAGCGCTTCGGTGAGCCCTCGCTGCTCGTCCGCCGACGCCACGAGGCCGACGGCACCCCGTTCGAGGACCGCACGGATGTCGACCACGACCTGCTGCGGGCGCACGGTGGCGCCATCCCGATCTTCGAAGGCGGCCGGCTCGTCGGAACGATCACGATGTCCGGCGAACCGGATGTCGCGGACCATGCGGCATCCGCCGAAACGGTGCGCCGCTTCCTCGAGCGAGCAGCCGATCGCCACTGACCGACGGATGACGGGCCTCACTCCCCCGGCGCCACCCGCAGCCGGGGATCCGGCTCGTCCCACAGCTCGACGGTCTGGATGAGCCAGAACGCGGCGAACAGAAGCAGAGCCGCCGCCTCGCCGATGAAGATCAGCGGCAGCCCGGTCGCCTCGACCAGATCGATCCCCTGCGTCTCGAGCACGATGACGACCACCAGGAACGCCAGTGCGACGAGGATGCCGATCGCGATCGCGGAGTACAGCACGCGGTACATCGCCCGGGTCGCCGCGGCGGCGTCATTGCTCGTCTCGTCGACCGTCCACGCGGCGAGCCCCGACACCGCCGCGATCAGCACGAAGAAGGTGAACGCCGCCACGATGTGCGCCCAGGCGAGGAACGAGATCGGCGACACCAGCCACCAGACGGCCACCGCCACGATGATCACCGCGGCAACGGCGATGCCCAATCCGATGGCCGGCGTCAGGGTGTGCTGCACCACCGCCACGGCGACGATGGCGACAAGCGCAGCGACGCCCACGATGAGCAAGGAGAGAAGGCCCACCTGCACCCCCGCGAGGTCGGCCTCCGACGGCGGAAGCTGACCCGGCTCGAGAGGAGCCGGAACGGTCGCGATCAGCGCGCCTGCGATGGCGGCGTAATCCAGCAGAGCCTGAGAGAGGCTGCGTCCGGACAGTGCGAGGAGCGCGAGTGCGACGGCGAAGTTGGAACCGACGAAGATGTTGCGTGCCGGTGTGTAGATCGCAGCGCTGACGGAGAGCATGGGGCCGAAGTGGACGATCGTGATGGCGAGCGCGACGAACAGCAGCACCACCGCACCCACGATCGACAGTCTGAGATAGCGATAGGTGCGCTGCGTCGACGTGCTGGCTATCTGCATCCGCGGCCCTTCCGGCGCTGTCGGGCCTTCTGTGCCCTGCTTTCACCTTATGAGTGGATGCCGACGGCGACCGGCTTGCCGCGAGCGCGCCGCCCGGCGCGCCGGGTCACTAGTGTGAGCGTCAGAGAAAGGGGTGCCATGTCATTCATCACTCGAGGATTCTCCGGCCGGCGGGGCGACCGCGATCCGCGACTGCCACCGGGTCAGACGCTCGTCTCGGACTGGCCGGTGCTCTCGGCGGGTCCGACACCGCAGGTCGAGACCGAGGACTGGGAGTTCACGGTGCAGACCGAGAACGGCGCGCACCGCTGGACCTGGGATGAACTGCGTGCCCTCGGCATCGAGGACATCACCACCGACATCCACTGCGTCACGCACTGGTCGAAGCTGGAGATGCCCTGGCGGGGCGTGCCGCTCGACAAGATCTTCGAGGACGTGGAGACAAGCCACGACTATGTGATGGCGCATTCCTACGGCGGCTACACGACCAACGTTCCGCTCGACGATCTGCTCGACGGGAAGAGCTGGATCGCGTTCGAGGCGGACGGCGAGCCGCTCGACCCCGAGCACGGCGGCCCCGCGCGGCTGCTCGTGCCGCACCTCTACTTCTGGAAGAGCGCCAAGTGGATCCGCGGGCTCGTGACGATGCCGAGCGACGACCCCGGATTCTGGGAGCAGAACGGCTACCACCTGCACGGCGATCCGTGGCAGGAGGAGCGGTATTGGTGAGAGGCAAGCGCCCCGCATCCTGGCACACCGCAGTGGTCGTCGAATCGCGGCCGGAGACCGCGAGCGCGCGCCGCATCGTGCTCGACGTGCCGACGTGGCCAGGCAACGATGCCGGCTCGCACCTCGACGTCCGCCTCACCGCGCCGGACGGCTACCAGGCGACGCGCTCGTACTCGATCGCCTCGGCGGGCGAGGGCACGCGCGTCGTGCTGGCGGTCGACGAACTGCCCCACGGCGAGGTGTCGCCGTTCCTCGTGCATGACCTGCGTGCGGGCGACCAGCTCGAGCTGCACGGACCGCTGGGGGCATTCTTCGTGTGGCGACCGCCCCTCGACGGGGGCGCTCCCCGACCGGTGCAGCTCATCGCCGGCGGATCGGGCGTCGTGCCGCTGTACGCCATGGCCGCGGCGCATGCCGCCGCCGGGGATGCGACGGAGTTCCGCCTGCTGTACTCGGTGCGAACGCCGGACGACGTGTTCTTCCGGGACGAGCTTGCAGGGCTCGCGCAGGGGACGCTGCAACTCGACTTCGTGTACACGCGCCGCACGCCGGACGGCTGGGCGGCACCCGCGGGCCGGGTCACGCGAAGCACCCTGGATGCCGCGACGGTGCCCGCGGCATCCCGCCCGCGTGTCTACGTGTGCGGCCCTACCGCGTTCGTCGAAGCGGTGGCATCGTGGTTGATCGAGGCCGGGCATGCGCCGGCCGACGTGCGCACCGAGCGGTTCGGAGGTTCGTGATGACCAAGCTCGACGGCAACGTACTGGCCGGCCGCCTCGCCGATGTGCTCGGGTGGGATGCCACGGCCGCCGACGCGCGCTGCAACGGCTGCGGTGCGAACGGTGCGATCGGCCGCTGCGATGTCTACACGACCGGGATGGGCATGGTGGCCCGCTGCAGCTCCTGTGACAGCGTCCTCGCGGTCTTCGTCGAGGGCGACGGCGGCCGCGTCTGGTTCGGGATGACGGGGGTCACAGCGCTGGAGCTTCCGCCTCCGCGCTGAGCCCCCGCGCCGCGCACCGAGAATCGGTCCGATTCTCGGATCCGGAACCTCGCGTGATGCCGGCTACGCCGCCTGCGCGAGCTGCGGCCGGGAGGCGCGCACGACGATCCCGTCGCCGGCGGCATCCACGCTCACCGCTCCCCCGTCGACGAGCGACCCGTCGACGAACGCCTCGGCGATGCGGTCATCGACCTCGCGCTGGATGAGGCGACGCAGCGGACGGGCACCGTACTCGGGCTCGTAGCCGTGCTCGGCGAGCCAGTCCACCGCCGCCTCGGTGACCTCGAGGTCGACCTCCCGGCCGGCAAGCCGGGCCGATGTCGCGCCGAGCAGCAGCCGGACGATCTCTCGCAGCTGCGGCTTGTCGAGCTTGCGGAACAGCACGATCTCGTCGATGCGGTTCAGGAACTCGGGCCGCATGGCCTCGCGCAGCTTGCCCATCACCCGGTCGCGCAGGTCCTTCTCGGAGCCGAAGCCGGTCGACCCCCCGCCGTCGGCGAGGAAGCCGATCGCGCCCGCGCGCGACGCCAGGAACTCGCTGCCGATGTTCGAGGTCATGATGACGACCGTGTTGCGGAAGTCGACGGTGCGACCCTGGCCGTCGGTCAGGCGTCCGTCATCCAGCACCTGCAGCAGCAGGTTGAACACATCGGGGTGCGCCTTCTCGATCTCGTCGAACAGCACGATCGAGTACGGGTTGCGGCGCACGCGCTCGGTGAGCTGCCCGGCCTCGTCGTAGCCGACGTATCCCGGAGGCGCACCGACCAGCCGCGACACGGTGTGCCGCTCGCCGTACTCGCTCATGTCGAAGCGCAGCACGGCGGTCCCTGAGCCTGTCGAAGGGTCATCGGCGAACAGCGAGCTTGCGAGCGCCTTGGCGAGCTCCGTCTTGCCGACACCGGTAGGCCCCAGGAAGAGGAAGCTGCCGACCGGGCGGTTGGCTTCGCTCATGCCCGTGCGGTTGCGGCGCACGGCCTTCGCAACGGCCGTCACGGCGTCGTCCTGACCGATGACGCGGTCGTGCAGCTCCTGCTCGAGCACCGCGAGACGCTCCCGCTCACCCTCGGTGAGCCGGTTCACGGGGATGCCAGTGGCACGCGAGATGACCGCGGCGATCTGCGCCTCGTCGATCAGGGCGTCGGCCACGGCGCTCCTGGTGGCCGTGGCCTCCTCGAGCTTGCGCTGAACCGCCGCGATGTCATCGCGGATGCGCGAAGCCTCCTCGTAGTGCTCGGCGGAGACGGCGGCGTTCTTGTCGGCCTCGAGGCTCGCGAGCTGCTGCAGGAGGTCGTCGACATCCACTCGCACGCCGAGCCGCAGCCGCAGCCGCGCACCGGCCTGGTCGATCAGGTCGATGGCCTTGTCGGGCAGCACGCGGTCGGGGAGGTAGCGATCGGAGAGCTCGACCGCGGCGCGGAGAGCGTCGTCGGTGTACCCGACGCCGTGGTGCTCCTCGTACGCGGAGCGCAGGCCGTGCAGGATGCGCACGGCGTCCTCGATCGAGGGCTCCCCCACCCGGACGGGCTGGAAGCGGCGCTCCAAGGCGGGGTCCTTCTCCACGACGCGGTACTCCTTGAGCGTCGTCGCGCCGACCAGGTGCAGCTCGCCGCGAGCGAGGCGGGGCTTGAGGATGTTGCCGGCGTCCATGCCGCCATCACCCGCGCCACCGGCGCCCACGACCGTGTGCACCTCGTCGATGAACACGATCAGCTCACCGCGGTGGGCGGCGATCTCGTCCATGGTCTTCGTCAGGCGCTCCTCGAAGTCGCCGCGGTAGCGCGTGCCTGCCAGCATGCCCGGCAGGTTGAGCGAGACGACGCGCTTGTCGCGCAGCTGCTCGGGAACCGAGCCGTCGACGATCGCGCGGGCGAGGCCCTCCACGATCGCCGTCTTGCCGACGCCTGCCTCGCCGACGAGCACCGGGTTGTTCTTGGTGCGACGGCTGAGGATCTCGATCGTCTGCTCGATCTCGTCGGCGCGCCCGATCACCGGGTCGAGCCGGCCCTCACGGGCGAGCGCGGTGAGGTCGGTGCCGAACTGGTCGAGCATCGGAGTGTCGGATGCCGCGGCACCCTGCTGCGCGGGGGCGGGCGCGCCGGCCGAGCCGGCATCCGGCATCACGGACTCGCGCATCCCCTGCGTGAGCGACTCTGCGGTGACTCCGGCCCGAGCGAGCACCTGCCCCGCCGGGGCGTCCTGTCCTATCACCAGCGCGAAGAAGAGGTGCTCCGGGTCGACGTAGGTCGAGCCCGCGGCACGAGCGACCTGGTAGGCGTGGAACAGCGCGCGCTGGACGGACGGAGCGATCATCGCGGCGTCGACGGATGCAGGCGCGGTGCGAGCGGGCAGCCGGTCCTCGGCGGCGCGAGCAATCGCCTCGGGGTCCGCCCCGACCCTGGTCACGGCATCCCTGGCCGGCTCTTCCTCGACCATGACGCGCAGAACGTGCAGCGCGTCGAGCTCGCGCTGGCCGCGCTCCAGCGCGAAGCGCCCGGCATTCTGCAGGATGCCCTGCGTGCGCGCGCTGAGGAAGCGGCTGAGGTCGATCGAGCGTGACGCGCGCGCCTGCTCGCCCTGCAGATAGCGCGCGAGGAACTCGTCGAACGCGCTCGAGCCGTCGTTGTTTTCGCCGTTGTTGGGCGTGAAGTTGTCGGGCACAAAGCCTCCTGGATCAAACTTGAGTGCTGCTTGCTCAAGTTTTAACGCCAGAGAGGGAGCGGTATTCCCGGTACACGGGAATCGGGTTGCCGGACGATATTCGCCTCCGCCCGGCGGCCCGACGGTCAGCAGCACGACGAAGATCGCGGCCACCGCCACCGCGATGAGGACGGGCACCACCCACGGCCGTCGCGGCAGAGCGCCGGTGATTCTGCGCCTCCGATCTAGTCTGGATCCGTGCGGGAGTTCATCGGCGGTGTGGCAGCGCTGCTGCGAGGGTTCGCCTACTGGCGACGGCGACCAGGGCTGATGGCGCTCGGGCTCATCCCGGCAGCGATCGTGGCGATCGTGCTGGTGGCCGGGCTGGTTTCGTGGGGCTTCGCCCTCCCCGGAGTGACCGAGTCGATCACCCCGTTCGCGAACGGGTGGCCCGGGCTCTGGCGTGATGTCATCCGGACGGCGATCGGCACCGCGATGTTCGGTGCCGCGCTCGTGATGGTGGCCGTGACGTTCACCGCTCTGACCCTTCTCGTCGGGGAGCCCTTCTACGAGCGCATCTGGCGCGCAGTGGAACGGGATCTCGGCCAGACGGTCCCCGACGCGGACTACGGCTTCTGGCGCTCCGTCGGCGATGGGCTCTCACTGGTCGCGCGCGGCGCCGGAATCGCCGTCGTGGCGGGCCTGCTGGGGCTCGTGCCTGTCGTCGGCGGCGTGCTCGGCACGGTCTTCGGCGTCGCCTTCACCGGCTGGCTGCTGGCCGACGAGCTGTCGTCGCGGGCGCTGGCGGCGCGCGGACTCGACCGCGGGGCACGCGCCGCGCTGCGCCGCGGCAACCGCGCCCGTGTGCTGGGGTTCGGCGTTGCGACGCAGCTGTGCTTCCTCGTCCCGCTGGGCGCCGTCGCGACGATGCCTGCGGCGGTCGCGGGGTCGACCGGGCTCGCCAGGGAGCTGATCGAACGCCGTCCCGCCATCACTCCCCCTGCCGCCTGAGGGCCCCTTCGCGAGGGCTGCGGATGTCGGCGCCCGTCCGTAACGTGGACTGCACGGCAGCCCACCCCGGGTGCTCAATCGGGAAGGAACTCTCATGGACTGGAAGATCGAGCTCATCTTCGTGCCGGTGACCGATGTCGACCGCGCGAAGGACTTCTACGAGAAGATCGGCTTCCACGCCGACCACGATCAGGTGCCCTTCGAGGGCCTCCGCTTCGTGCAGATGACGCCCCCCGGCTCCGCGTGCTCCATCGCGTTCGGCTACGGCATGGGAAACGACCTCGAACCGGGGCGACAGAACACCATCCAGGTCGTCGTGCCCGACGCCGACGAGGCCCTGGAGCACCTGCGCTCGCTGGGTGTAGAGGCCCAGGGGGTCGACGAGCAGGCATGGGGCCGCTTCGTCAGCTTCGACGACCCGGACGGCAACACGTGGACCCTGCAGGAACTCCCGAAGTACGGCGTCTGACGTAGCCGTGAAGAGAGTGGACCGGCTGCCCGCGGTCGGCCCACACCGGCGCGCCCGCCAGTAGCGTGGAGGAACCACTCATCCAGACCGCTGACAGAGAGTAGCGAATGCCTTTCATCACGACCGCCGACGGAACCGAGATCTACTACACCGAGCAGGGAAGCGGCCAGCCCGTACTGCTGAGCCACGGCTGGCCCCTTTCCTCCGATGCGTGGCAGGTGGAGCTGAAGCTCCTCGCCGACGCCGGATATCGCGCCATCGCCCACGATCGGCGCGGCCATGGTCGCTCGTCGAAGACCTACACCGGCAACGACATGGACACCTACGCGCGTGACCTCGCAGAACTGGTCGAGGCGCTGGACCTGCACGACCTCGTGCTGATCGGCCACTCCACCGGGGGCGGCGAGGTGGTCCGCTACGCCGCGCAGCACGGGGCGGGCCGCGTTGCGAAGGTCATCACGGCCGGCGCGGTGCCGCCGATCATGGTCAAGTCGGACGGCAACCCCGAAGGCACCCCGATCGAGGCGTTCGACGGCATCCGAGACGGCGTCCTGAAGGATCGGTCGCAGTTCTACCAGGACCTCTCGGTGCCGTTCTTCGGCGCGAACCGCGATGGTGCGAACGTCTCCGAGGGGGCGCGCGACGACTTCTGGCGCCAGGGGATGCTCGTGAACCTGGCCGCGGCGTACGACTGCGTGAAGGCGTTCTCCGAGACGGACTTCACCGAGGACCTCAAAGCCCTCGACGTCCCGATCTTCCTCGCGCACGGCGACGACGACCAGATCGTTCCGATCGCCGCCGCCTCGTTGAAGTCGGCGGAGCTCGTGAAGCACGGAACGCTCAAGGTGTACACGGGTGCTCCGCACGGGATCTACGGCGACTACCAGGCCGAGCTCGACAAGGACATCCTCGCGTTCATCGCCGAGTAGCGATCGATGTCGGGTCGGGGGGCCCCCCCCCGGCCCCCCCCCCCGGCGGGTGCACCGGGCGCCCCGGG
>NZ_JBNCMA010000003.1:0-7328 GCF_049844955.1 Microbacterium sp. DT81.1 | reverse complement strand
CACACCCGGGCTTCCACCCCCTCGCCGCCATCGTGGGGGGGGCGCGCCCCCCCCCCCCCCCCCCGACCCGTTGCTGTTCCGCGGGACGCCGTTCAGCGGGATGCCGGAACCGCTTGCGCGAACACCTCGCGGAGCGGTCTCGGTTCCCGGCCCAGTGCCTCGCGTACTCCCGTGGTCACCGACTCATTGCGCCCATCGAACACCTCTCGGCACAGGTCGGTGAGCAGGTCCGCGGCGGCAGCGTCCAGCTCTGCCTCGAGCATCGCGTGGAATTGGTCGAACTCGAGGGCGACGTAGTGCACCTCCTCACCGGTGCTCTCGGCCAAAAGGTCGGCGGCATCCGAGAAGCTGAGCAGCTCGGGCCCGGTCACCTCGTAGACGCGTCCCTCATGGCCATCCTCGAGCAGCGCCGCAACGGCGACATCGGCGATGTCGTTGACGTCGATGAACGGCTCACGCCTCGTGCCGGCGGGAAGCGCGATCACACCGTCGACCGGTCGCAGCATCCCCTCGGTGAAGTTCTGTGCGAACCAGCTCGCACGCACGACGACGGCCGGGATGCCCGATTCGAGGACGAGCCGCTCGCACCGCTGGGCACCCGCTTCACCGCGGCCGGACAGCAGCACGATGCGCTCGACGCCGGCGTCGGCTGCCACCTCGAGCAGCCGCGCGATCGCCTCCTGCGCCCCCGGCCCGGCGAGGTCGGGCACGAAGGCGGCGTACAGCCGGCCGACCCCGGCGAGCGCGGCGGGCCAGGCGTCCGGCTGCTCCCAGTCGAACGACGGCTCGGTGCTGCGCCCGAGAGGCCGCACCTCGACTCCCGCCTCGAGCAGGCGCGGGACGATTCGGCGACCGGTCTTTCCGGTCGATCCGATCACTGCTGTGGGACGTGACATATCCGTTCCTTTCGTTGATGTGACGTCCACGCTCGCGCCTCCATCTCGGTCGGGCAATGGCGGCAAGGCCAGATTCCTGTGCCCATCGTCCGGGTCACCGGCGGATCGGCAGTTCGGCATGCCAGTCTGGACGAATGGCGAATCCGCGTGGTATACCCGACAGCGCCGTCCCCCTCGCGCACGCGCTGCACATGCTGCGGCTGACCGGCGTGCTCTACTGCCGCGCCGACGCCGGCGCGCCGTGGGGGGTCGACTTTCCGCAGCTCGAATCGCACATGAGCGTGCCGGTCGTCCTCTCGGGTCGGTGTGTCCTGGAGGTCGCGGGGCAGCGTCACATGCTGGAGGCCGGAAGTGCGGCGCTCATCCCCCGTGGAACGCCGCACGTGCTGGCGAGCGCAGAAGGGGTGCGCGCCGAGCCGCTCTTCGACCTTCCGTTCGAGCAGGTCGGCGAGCGCTTCGAGCGCATGCGCATCGGCGGCGAAGGCCCGCGGACGCAGATCGCGTACGCCGCCTTGTGCGCGGATGACGCCCTGACCCAGAGGCTGGCGGCCGAGCTGCCCACGGTGATCGTCGTCGACGGTGCCGACGACGAGGAGTTCGGTTCGTTCCGCAGCGTCCTCCGCCTCATGGCACGCGAGGCCGCTACCGACCAGCTGGGCGGCGACACGGTTCTCGCGCGACTCGCCGACGTGCTTGTGGTGCAATTGCTGCGCCGCTGGCTGAGCGGAGCGGACGCACCGGCGACGGGCTGGCTGGCCGCGCTGTCGGATCCCCATGTCGGGCGCGCGCTGAGCCGCATGCACGCCGACCCCGCGCGGGAGTGGACGCTCGTCGCTCTCGCTCGGGAGGCGCGGATGTCGCGATCGACGTTCGTCGACCGGTTCACCTCACTCATCGGCGAGCCGCCGATGCGCTACCTCGCGGGCTGGCGGCTGCAGCAGGCACATGCGGAGCTGACACGCACCGATGCGCCCATCGGCCAAGTCGCGGGCAGGGTGGGGTACTCGTCGGAGGCGGCGTTCAGCCGGGCGTTCAAGCGCCGGCACGGCACGACACCCGGCGAAGCGCGCCGTGCGATGCGCGTGGGCAACGCCCGCCAGCCGGCCGCCGGCGCCTAGCGCTGCTCGGGCGGATCTCGTGGCGCGGGCCGCTCGAACGGCGCGGGCCGCTCGAGTGGCGTCGGCCGCCCGAGCGCGTCGGCCGCGCGCCGCACGAAGTCCAGATATCCTTGCACGTCGTCGTCGGGCGTGATCGCCCGCAGCACAAGTTCGTCGACGCCGGACGTGTACGCGACGATGCCGGGGCGGATGTCGTCGTCGCCCGGCTGCGGCAGCACGGTCTCGAACGGGTCCAGCCCGAGGCGTGCGAAGTTGGCGGCATACTTGGGCGCCGAGGCGTAGCCGGCCACCTCGGACCGCAGGCGACCGCGCGCCGCGTCATCCACCACCGTGCGTGCATAAACAACCACACGGCCGGGACGGGCGCCGGCGGAGTCGCGATGCTGCCCGGCCTGCTCCGCGGCGACGGCCGGTGACACCCAGTTCAGCAGCACGCCGTCGGCCTCGCGCGCCGCGAGCTCGCGCATCTTCGGACCGAGCGCACCCACCAGCACCCCGGCGCGGGTGGTGCCGCGCAGCGTCTCGATGCCCTCCCGCACGAGAGCGAGCGCGCCTTTCGACGTTCCACCAGAGCCGATTCCGATCGACACCCGGCTCTCGGGCAACCCGGCGGCTCTGATCGCCTCGGCGACCTCGCCGGGTGGGCGGCGGTCGAGTGGGATCACGCCGGTCGCGAGGGTCAACCGCTCGGTGGCGGCTGCCGCGGCGGTCAGCGCCGCGATCGAGTCGCCGTGCGGAGTGTCGTTGACCCACAGCGCGTGAAACCCCGCCTGTTCGACCGCGGCCGCGATGCGTGCGATCGCCTCGGGGCCGAGCGCGCCGGCGACCCCGACCGACACGACGCCGTGCCGCGCATCACCGTCGGTGCTCATGCGTGCAGCATCCCTCGCAGTGTCTGGATGGTGTCGGCATCCTCGGGCCGCTTGTCGTCGCGGTAGGTCTTGACCCGCGCGAATCGCAGCGCGATCCCCCCGGGGTACCGCGGCGAGCGCTGCACGCCGTCGATCGCGATCTCGACCACAGTGACGGGCCTGACGTGCACGGTGTAGTCGTCGCCTCCGGTCGCGATGGTGGGGAAGTACTCCGTCTGCCAGGCGAGCGTGGCATCCGTCATCCCCTTGAAGGTCTTGCCGACCATGACGAACTCCCCCGGCTCCCCGAACTCGCCGACCGGATCGAGCGCGCCGAGATGGATGTTGGACAGCATGCCGGAACGGCGGCCGGATCCCTTCTCCACGGCCAGCACCACGAGGTCGAAGGTGTGCACGGGCTTGACCTTGATCCAGCTGGCGCCCCGCCGGCCGGCCGCATAGGTCGAGTCGATCCCCTTGACGACCACGCCCTCGTGACCGGCGGCTATCGCCTCCTGGCTGATCCGCTCCGCCTGCTCGGGATCGGCCGTGACCTGCCCTGGGATGCGGTGGTCGGGCGCCACGCGCTCCAGTTCCGCCAGGCGCACCGACAGCGGTTCGTCGATGAGATCTCTGCCGTCGACGTGCAGCACGTCGAAGAACCACGGTCGCAGCGCGATGAGACGGGCGACGTCGGCACCGAAGCGCGACATCGTGTCCTGGAACGCGCGCGGTGAATCGTTCTCGTCGAGGGCGAGCGTCTCGCCGTCGAGCACGACATCGTGCACCGGCATCCGCTTGGCCACCTCGACGATCTCCGGCAGCCGATGCGTGATGTCCGCGAGGTTGCGCGTGAAGATGCGCACGTCGTCTCCCGAGCGATGAACTTGGATGCGCGCCCCGTCGAGCTTGTACTCGACGGACGCCGTGCCGAGCGCGTCGACCGCTTCGGCGGCCGTGGGCGCCGTGCTGGCGAGCATCGGGAGGATCGCGCGCCCCACGACCAGACCGGTGTCGGCAAGATCCTGCTCGGTGCCGGTCAGCGCCGTGCGCGCGGTCTCGCCGAGGTCACCCGACAGCATGGCGGCGCGGCGCACCAGCTCGAGGGGACGATGGGATGCCTTGGCCACCGCATCCGTCACCACGCCCTCGAGGGCGCCGGTGCGCACCTCGCCCAAAAGCGCTCCGCCCAGGAACGACTGCTCCCGGTCGGTTGCGCGTGCGAGAAGCGCGCGCAGCGCCGACGCCCGCGCCTGATTCGAGCCCTGACCGGATGCCGCGGCCAGGGTGTCGAGGGTCTCATCGACCTCGGCGATGGTCAGCGTCGCCTCGGCGGCCGGATCCCCCGTCGCGGCGGCGAGGCCCCGCCACCCTACTCCGATCCGGCCCTGCCTGGGCTTGCCGAGCAGCAGCCCGAGCGCGGGCGCGATCTCGTCGGGCCCCATGCGCTTAAGCAGGTCGGCCAGCGCCTCGACCTTGGCGAGCCGCGACCGCGTTGCCGCGACGGCGTCGGAGGTATCGGCCAGATCCTGAAGCAGCATGGCGTCAGTCTCGCATCCACATCGGACACGTCCCCTGTGTCACGCCCCCGCGACCGGCGTATCGAGGAACGTCCGGACCACGTCCGAGACGAGGTTGGTCCGCGCGAGCCCGAAGAAGTGGGTCGTCCCGGGAAAGACGGCCAGCTGCGACGCCGGGACACCGTCGAAGTCGCCGTTCACGTCGCCACCTCGCAGTCGAAGGAACCGAACGGCATGGTCGAGCGACACCATGTCGCAGTCCCCGACGGTGATCAGCGTCGGAGCGGCGATGGTGCGGATGTCGTCCTCCGACCACCCTTCGAAGCCCGACTCGTAGGTGGCGCCGAGCTTGTCGAGAAGCGCCTGCAGGTGCGCGTGATCGGGGTGCGGCGACTTCGCGAGATACGCCTGCTCCATCGGCGTACCCGCGATCATGTCGACCGTCATGGCGCCGACCACTTCCGCGTTCCCCCCGCGCATGCCGCTGTCATCGAAGGTCGTCGACGCGACGATCAGCTTCCGGACCCGCTCCGGCGCCTTGATGGCCAGGTACAGGGCGACGGCGCCGCCGACGCTGTTGCCGAAGACGTCGACACGGTCGATGCCGAGGTGATCGAGCAGGCCGAGGACGTCGGAAGCCAGGCCCGCCGCCGACAGTGGCCGGTCGATGTCGTTCGTGCGGCCGTGACCCTGGAAGTCCAGGGCGATAACCTGCCGGTTCTCCGACAACGAGGGGAGCAGTGCGGCGAACTGCTGATCGATGTCGAAGAGGCCGCCGTGCAGGAGCACGAGCGGCGTGCCGCCGGAGCCGTGGACCTCGTAGTACAGCTCGAGACCGTTGACCGGCGCATAGCCGGTCCGGGTCGGGCCGTGCGAGGCGGTGTCGTCGGTCATGGAACCTCCCGTGGGCGCGATCACTGATGCGTCCCAGGTTTCCAGTTCTGGCGCGGCCGCACCACCTACCGCGGGACCGGCACGCGGCAACGCCCTCGCTTGCGCGGCGGCAACCGGCAGCGCGCAGCGACCCGGCGGCGAGGTCCGGGCCGATGCGCGTGTCTTGCCGGCGGGTCAGCCTCCCGAGCCCTCGTCGGGACTCGGGAGCGTGTTGTCGACCGCGGGTCCGAATAGTGCCCACGCGCCGGCCTCGCACACGTAGAGCTCCGGCACGGCGGTGTTGATGAAGATGTCCCCGTCCGCGGTGCACGTGTCGTCGTTCGGCTCCGCCACGCCGAGGGCGATCTGGGTGCCGGGGGCGCCGGGCGCTCCCGCTTCACCCGTCGCTCCCGTCGCGCCCGTAGCGCCCGTGGCGCCCGTTTCGCCCGTGGCGCCGGTTTCGCCCGTGGCGCCGGGAGCTCCGGTCAGGTTGGCGGCGGCCGACTCTTCGATGTTTCCGACCTGCACCCAGGCCCCGTCCCGGAAGACGTACACGTCCGAGGTGGCCAGGTCGATATAGAGCTCGCCCTCGTAGCCCTTGCCCTCGGCGGGCACCCCGGTCCCCGCGCGCACGGCGGCTCCAGCGGGAAGGATACTCTCGATCGCCTCCGTGTAGTCGGCCGGGTCGAAGCTGCTCGAGGCGCTCGGCTCGGCGGTCGGCTCCGGAGTCGGCTCCGCAGCGGCCTCCGTCGACCGGGCCAGCCACGAACCGAGGAATGCCGCGACGAACGAGAGCAGCACGACTGCGATGCCGATCCAGATCAGCGCCGTTCTGCTGACGCCGGCACTCTGCGCGGGCGCTCCCCCGGCGACGGCCACCGACGGCTTGGTGATCGGAGGGGTTCCCCGGTTGCTCTGGCCATCACTCATGTCGGAATCCCGTCCGGTACCCGGCGCCCCGGATCACCGTGAGGTCACGGGGGGAGCGACGACGCGCTCAGTTTAGGGACTTTTCCCCGATGGACTCGTCATTCCAATCGCGTGATCCGCGAAGCGGTAGACGCGGCTTCGCGGCGGTCAACCCTGGAAGTCCTCCGGATCGACGTTCTCCAGGAACTCCTTGAATTGATCGAGCTCGGCTTCCTCGCCGCCGAGGTCCACGATCGAGGCGGGGATGCCCGCCGCGTCGAGCACGTCGTCGGCCAGCCAGATCGGTGCGTGGACCCGCACGGCGAGCGCCACCGAGTCGGACGGCCGCGCGTCGAGGACGAGCATTCCCGATGCTGTCCGCAACGAGATCTCGGCGTAGAAGATGCCTTCCTCCAGGCGCGTGACCTCGACGCGTTCGACTCGAGCGCCCACCGCGTCGAGGAGGGTCTTCATCAGGTCGTGGGTGAGCGGGCGGGGAGGCGTGCCCCCCTCGACGGCGATGAGGATGGACGTCGCCTCCTGGTCCCCCACCCAGATAGGCAGCACCCGGCCCTCTCCTGGTTCGTCGAGCACCGGTTTGAGAAGCACGATGCGCTGCTGGGCCGAATCGAGCGCGATGCCTACGACGCGTACCTGGATCATGGCGACTCCTGCCGGAAGTTGTGCCGCGGACGCGTGCATGGTGCGCCCGAACCGGGCACGTTACGCCCCGGTTCGCCGCCTCGCAAGGGGCTCGCGTCAGCTCGGAAGTCCCAGTTCTTGCCCGTTGAGCTGTCGAGCCCGGAAGCCCGCGGATCCTGCGGTACGTCTCGTCGCTCGTGCCCTCTGCGTGCCACTCGCCTCGAACCTCGCTTCAGCCGGAGCGACGCGGATCCGATAGTGCCTAACAAGGTAGTCGCCTCGGGCCTGTACGCCCGAACTGGCAAGCTCGCGCGTGCGACAGAGAACCAAGCGGTTGCGCGGTCTGACCGCCCTGGGTCGATAAGGGTCGGTGACGGATGCTGCGGATGACTTCGTGGTGATGACGCCGCGCTCGCACCACCCGGCTCGCTCGTATACGGCGCCCGGGATTCTATTGATCGATGCAACGCCCCTTCTGGAGGTGGTTGCTCGTGGTGTTGTCGTTTTCTTCTCCCGGGG
>NZ_JBNCMA010000002.1:0-700957 GCF_049844955.1 Microbacterium sp. DT81.1 | reverse complement strand
CCCCGGGAGAAGAAAACGACAACACCACGAGCAACCACCTCCAGAAGGGGCGTTGCATCGATCAATAGAATCCCGGGTCCGACATGAGCAGCACGATTGGCGTTGGTGAGCGGCTGATAGGTGTTCCGTAGCACGGAGGGATATCGCCCCCCGTCTTCGGAACGCAAACCGGACGAAGCTGAGCACTTTGCGACCGGCGGGTTGTGCCGGTTGAGCGCATCGCTCAACGATTCCTGCAGCGGGCAATCACCAGGTCAAGCGGCCAATGTTGGCGAATGTCGCTCAATGTGGACCAACGTCGCTCAATGTGGCTGAAAGTGCGGAGACGGAGGGATTTGAACCCCGTCTGCACGTCTACGCTCGTGCACGCTGAGGTGCGTCCGCGTTGACTTGACGCGGTGTACGGCCACGTAGGACAGCAGTCAGAGACGCTCGGAATCGTTCGAGTAGACGCGAATTGGACGCACGGGCATGTCAAGCCCAAACCTGAGTGATCGCTCGATTTATCGGTCGGAGAAGTCCTCGACGCGCCAGTCGTCGAGCCAGTCGATGGTGGGGATGTCGCGGTCGAAGCGGATCGGCAGCCAGACGTAGTCGGCGATCGCCGTGTTCTGGCCGGAGCCGGCTGCCATCGCCGCGGCCATGGCGGCTGGGTCGGAAGGCATCTGCATGGTCTCCCCTCGCGATCTTGCGGCGACCGATTCGTACACGTTCGGCATGGTCTCCGGTAGCTGGGGAAGCCACCGGTCCGCCATCGCGATGTACAGATCGCGCTTGCAGGGGTGCTTAAAGATGCAGCTGATCTGCGACCGGAAGGACGTCCGCGAGGCGTCGCCAGGGTGAGCGTCGCCAAGCACGGTCCACGGCCCGTGATAGTCGGGTGCGGACGCTACCTCGGTGAAGTTCGGGAAGTACCCGGTGGACCCCGAGGTCATCAGGAAGTGGATGCCATCGCGTTCGAAGTGCGCGGGTGCCTCGCGAGTGAACGGCGGGCTCGGGTGCGGGAAGTGGAGGGTGTGCACGCCGGACACGTCGGTGTAGTCGTCGGTCAGTTCTGCACAGACGAGGTCCGTGTGCACCTTCTCGAAGTAGTAGTACGCCTTCTTGGTGGTCGGGTCGACGACGAGGTCGAAGTCGCCGGCGCTCATCCCGAGCGGCGTCAGCCCGCTCCGGACGATCTCGTACGGACCGAGGAACGCGTCGGCCGTGAGGACGGTAGAGGCCTGCGTTTCGTGCTCGCCTTCGCCCATCACCTTTAGCCAGCACACGTACTTACCCGTGGCTTCGTTGAAGATGATATGCGGGCGGTCCATCTTCTGCGCCGGATGCAGCGGGGAGGCCGGGTCATCGAGCACCGGAGGGATGATCAGGCCGAGGTCGTTCCAGTTGTACAGGTCGGTCGATGAGTAGGCACGGACTCCCCAGTGCCAGTTCTCGCTGCCCGGCGTGGTCTGCTCCTTGTTCTCGCCGTACCAGTAGAAGGTGTCGTCCTCGTAGTGCATGGAGCCGCCGTGGGCCTGGATTCGATGCCCGTGCGTGTCGAGCCAGGTCTGGCCGGGGCGGATGGAGTGATTCAGGGCCATGAGACGAAGCCCTCCGTCTTAGCGTTCCATGATTCGGGGAAGCCGGTCGTGGCGAGGAGCGAGACGGCCGCGAGCAGGGAGCCGTTCCCGGGGAGGTAGATCGGGAGGATGGAGCCCATCTGGCTGTTGTGTCCCACGAGGGTGAACTGGTTCTTCACTTCATCGCGGAGAAGGGCGTCGACGGCAATGTCGGGTCGGCCGAGGCGGGCCGCAGTCATGGCCATCACGGGGAAGTCCCATCCCCAGGCGGTCGGCCATTCCCACGTCTCGAGTACATCATGCAGGGTCGCCCGCATTGTCTCGGGATCGATGACGGGCGTGGGAGGGATAACGCCGAACGCGGCCAGGAGAGCGGGGTGGTCGTCGCGTCGGAGGTAGGGCTCGGTGGCGATGGCGGTGTAGCGCCCATCTTGGACGAACGGGGTCGCCATCCGGGCCTGCACGTCCGTCCACTCCTGGTGACGGTCGAGGCCCTGGCGATGCCGCCATTGCTGGGCTACCTCCAATCCCCACCACCAGGACGCAAGCTCGTAGATCGGGTCTTCGGTGGTGGTGACGTCGTAGAATTCCTGCGCCGGCATGACCGGGGAGAGCAGATGGAATGCCCCGTCCCGCTCCTCCGCGAACGACGCCATGAACTCCGCCGTGTCATTCACGAGATCCGCATATTCGACGACGAGAGCTGTGCGCTTGGATGCCGAGGACGCCCGCCAAACCAGATCCAGCATGTACAGCACATGCGGCTGCTGCCAGATCAGGAACGACCCGATCGGATCGGGGCTCTCCCTGCCATCAGGGCCGACCTGTTTCGGCCAACGTGCGCCGCGATAGCCCTGGTTGGCTGCGGTGGACCGCGCGCGATCCAGAATCGACAGATACCAGGGAAGGCTGCGTTCGAGCAGTTCCGGGCGCCCCCAGGTCGCGAAGTGGGCGGCGTGCCAGAAGTGCATCTCCAGGTGAGCCTTGCCCTGCCACGAGTTCGTGATGAGTCCCGTCTCAGCGGGCGGCATCGCCCCCGCGCAGTTGACGGCCGTGAGGTACTGCGACAACACGACGCGGCGCTCGAGCTCGTGCGCACGGGGGTCGTCGCTCTCGCCGAGGTCGAGCGCGGCACCCGACAGCCAGAACCGCTTCCATGACCGAGCGGATGCTGCGGCCAGGTCGTCGAATGTCGGCAACTCGTCGGCGCTCTCACCCTGCGTGAATTTCGCGACGAGGTCCATCTCGGAGGCTTCGGCCGTGACCTCGAAGGTGTGCGCGGCCTCCCCGGCGAGGGTCGTCGCGGCGGGGTGGGCGAGGTCGACGCGATACGCCGTGCCGTCGAGCACGCGGTGAATGGTGGCGACGTCGCCATCGACGGCGAGGGTGGAGGCGTGACTGTCGGGGGCGTCCCACGCCGATGTCTGGAAGAACCCCGCCGAAGCGTACGGGAAGCGCAAGGCGACGCGCAGCCGCTCCCCCATCAGCAATACCGAGCGGATTCGGAAGCCGACGGTCGCCGTTCCGGGGTCGGCGATGGTCTCGACCGTAACGTCGGCCCCGTCATACCGGAATCGGCTTTGGAGGACTCCCGACCAGAGGTCGAGTTCTTGCTCGGTGTCGGCGAGGTCTTCCGGGCTGACCTCCCGCGGTTCTCCGTGTTCGTCGTGGAAGGAGAGCCCGATGCGGCCGAGGTCCAGCCTTTGCGGGTTTGCGTTGAGCCATGCGCCGGCGCGGTTCTCGTCCGTGACGTGGCCGCGCATCGCTCCTTCCATGTCGTGACGGTCGGGGTAGCGCACCGGGCCGCGGCGGGTTTGATGCTCTGACATCGCATCGTCGATGACGAAGCCTTCAGGGTTGGGCATCTCGTGCCAGCCCCACGAGGACATCGTCGCAGTGTTCACCGCGGTGCGACCCTGCCGGATGGCGGCAGACTGGTCGTGGTAGCCCGTGAACGTCTGCATCCCCGTGATGTCGGCGGTGTAGGCGAAGTCGCCGTTCCCCACGGTGATCACATGCTCGGGATGAGGCACGTTGACGGTCACATTGTGTCGACGTACGACACGCTCACGGTCGATCATGCGGGCTTCGGGAACCATACGGCGCGCCTTCCTGGAGCGGTTCGGATGCAGCGAGGCAAAGGCCCGCCGCGGGCTGGTGCGAGTCGGACGGTCGTCTGGTAGTCGGTTCAGTACACCGACTCACCGCCATCAGACGGCAGAATGGCGCCGTTGATGTTGACGCTGTCGTCGCTGAGCAGGAACGTGATCGAGGCCGCAAGCGCCTCTGGCACGGAGATGGGCACGTCGGCGCGCTGACTGTCGATGCGCTTCTGACCGAATTCGCTGGTGTTGACAGGCCGCATGCCGGTGAGGGTGCCGCCGGGTGCGACGCTGTTGGTGCGGATGCCGTGCGGCTCGTACATGAATGCGGTGCTCTTGGTGATGCCCACGACGGCGTGCTTTGAGGCGGTGTACGCAAGTCCTGACGACGAACCGCGCAGCGCGGCTTCGGAGGCGATGTTGACGATGGACCCGGTTCCGGCGGCGATCATGAGCGGCAGCACCGCACGGGTGAGCCGGATCAGTCCGAACACGTTGACGTTGAAGACACGTTCTAACACAGCGTCGCTGACCTCATGCATCGGAGCGAAGTCGTCGGAGAGCCCAGCGACATTCGCCACGGCGTCCACTCGCCCCTCCACGGCGGCGACGATCGTCACGATGTCGTCCTCGGAGGTGATGTCGGCGGCAACCGGGCGCACATCGTGTCCGTCGAGCGCGGCTGCGAGCCCGTCCAGCCGATCAGCCGACAGGTCGACGGCGATCACGCGACCGCCTTCGCGGGCTACTCGGGAGGCGACCGCTCGGCCGATCCCCGAAGCGGCACCGGTGACGATGACGGTCTTGCCGTCGAACCGGCCCGCGGTGATCTTCTCGGGCCAGGCGAGCCCGGTGGCCTCGTCGTCGCTCGGCACCCGCCCACCGTTCGCCTGTGCCACGAGGGTGTCGATCAGTCCCTCAGGGGCGTTCTGGGACGACGCAATCAGCGTCCCCAGCGGAACTTTGCGCAGCACGGATAGGGCGTGCTCGTCCATGCCGGCCTGCTCGGCGATGCCCCGGACGATCCGCGCGCCGGCAGGATTCTGCAGCCAGGCGCCGATGGTGCTATTCGCGGTGACGGCTGTGTTGTGCTCGATCATGTTGTTTCCTTTCGGTCTGGGACGGCATTGTTACGCGCGACATCGCCGAGCCACGCCAGACTCGGCTTTGGGTGGCGCCCGAAGCTTTCGCGATCGACGGCGATCAGACCGAACCGGGGTTCCCAGTGGCCCCACTCGTAATTGTCGAGAGCCGACCAGTGTAGGTAGCCGCGCACGTCGATTCCGTCAGCGATCGCCGCGGCCACGTGCTGAAGCGCTTCGGAGGTGTAGGCGATGCGGCGCGTGTCGTCCGCCGTGGCGATCCCGTTCTCGGTGATGAGTGCGGGGGTTCCCTCTGTCATCACGGAGGCGTGACGGATGGCGATCCCGATGGCGTCGGGTCGATACGCGGTGCCGACCATGGTGTTGTCGGGGCTCGGCGCATGGGCCACGATTCCGTGCTCGTCCACCAGTTGTGAAGTGTAGGACTGCACCCCGATGAAGTCATCCCCGCGGGCGGCGACGAGGAAGGCGTTCTCGCGAGCATCCTGCACCTCTTTGAGCTTGGCCTCGCTGCCGGGGACGGCCACAAGTGATTCGTTCGCGGCCGTCCAGCCGACGGCGGCGTCGGTGCGCTCTTTCAGGATGTCCCGGGCGGTGTGATGGGCTGCGATCAGCCTGCGCGCAGCTTCCGGATCCGGGTCGGGCAGCTGCGGCTGCAACGCTCCCTCAACGGTGGGGCTCTGCCATTCCTTGAGCAGGCCCTCACGCGCAAGGTTCATCATGCGCACCATGAAGGCCAGCATGTTGGGCTCGTTGATGGTGCAGATCCATTCGACGCCGCCGAGGATGCTGGTGGCGGCGGCGACGTAGACGGCGAACCGGTCGGCGGAGCGGTCGCTCATCCAGCCGCCTTCCTCCGCGAACCATACCGGGCTCGAGAAGTGATGCAGCGTGACGACAGGAGTGAGCCCGAAACCGAGAGCCGTATCGATCATGCGGCGATAGTGGGCGAGTTCAGCGCGCGATATGTGTCCGGGTACGGGCTCGATACGCGCCCATTCGATGCCGAAGCGATACGAGTTCAGTCCCGCGTCGGCCAGCAGCCGCATATCCTCCGGGTACCGGTGGTAGCTGTCGTTCGCGTCGCCGGAGCGCTGCATACCAGGCATCTTCTGCTCGCGGACCCACCAATCACTGTTGAGGTTGTTGCCCTCCACCTGGTGAGGAGCGGTGGCGGCGCCCCAGAGGAACCCGTTGGGGAACGCGGTCATGAGTTTCCGATGCTTTCTTGAGTAGCGGCGGGGGACGAGGACAAACCAGTTGGGATCGCGTCGTGCGGCCGACCGCAAAAGGCCGGCCGCACGATGGAGGAGCTACCGCACGGACTTGACTCGGAGGATCACAATGCCGCCGAGCACCACCATCACCGCGGACGCCAGGTAGAGGATCGAGTAGTTCGGGTCGCTTCCAGCCGCGATGAAGGTCAACACAGCGGATGCGACCAGCGGGGCGGCGGCCTGCGGGATGGTGGTCGCGAACTGGGTGATGTTCACGAACCGGCCCGCTTCGGTGTCGCGTTCCGGGAGGACATCGAGGAATAGCGCCTGATCGACTGCGGAGAAGACGCCGATCGCGAGGTTGCACATCACCGACCCGGTGAGCAGCAGCGCGAAGCCAGGGGCGACGACCATCACGATGGCGCCGACGCCGAAGAGGATCGCCGCGCCCAGGACGAAGGCCTTGCGGCGCTTGAGTTTGTCGGAGAGGAAGCCACCCGCGAACACCCCGATAATCGTGCCAAGGATGCCAATGAGCCCGAATGTCGCGACGGTCCCGCCGATCTCCTGGACATCGATGTCGAGTCGCTGCGCGAGGAAGTACGCCGTGTAGGTGGTGTTCAACGTGAGGCCGAAGAAGAACAAGAATCGGCCGAGCCAGTTCCACGCGAAGTCGGGGTAGCGCTTCGGGTTGAACACGTAGTTCGCCAAGGCGACCTTGACCGAAAGGCGCTCGCCGAAAACGAGGCCGCGGCTATCCGCATCCTTGAAGTAGAGGACGAAGATCAGGACGAACAGCAGTGCTACCGCGCCTGGCGCCAGGAACAGGAGGAACGGCTGGGATGCGACCATCCCCCCCACGACGGCTCCGACGACGGGCGCGACCATTGTGGCGAAGCCGGTGATGGCGGCCACCCGGCCACGCTGCGATTCCGGGAGCTTGTCTGCCTGGATTGTGGTGAAGATGTTGGTGGTCTGGCTCAGGCCGATCTGCGCGATGATCCAGCCGAGGCCGAGGACGAGGACGTTCGGGCCCATTGCCATGATCGTGAGACCGACGAGACCCACCAGGATGCCGCCTACGAGCCAAGGGCGACGGCGTCCGAACCTCGATCGGGTGCGGTCGCTCAACTGTCCGCCGAGCGGCCCAACGAGGAGCGCCGCGAGCGACCCGACTCCGAGGAGGAGTCCGAGGTACTCGGGGTTGTCCGGGGCAAGGACGTTCGCGCGGAGCGCGAGGGAGATCGCGATCGGTGTCACGAAGGCGAGGTAGGTGCCGAACAAGCCCAGCGCGAGCAGGGCGATGAACCCCTTGCTCACCCGTGGGCGGTTGTCGGGTGCGGTGTCGACCGCTGCCGCGATCTGTTCGGCATCTTCTGCCGCGACGCCCGCCAAGGGGAAGGCGCCCTCGGACAGGAGAGGTCGCTGGTGGTCGGGGGTGCTCATGTGGACTCCTTTGTCTTGCTTGCTTGGTTGGTCGGGATGGGTAGGTCGTTCAGCTCACCGTGAACTTCGCGGTGACGGGTGGGCAGTCGGGGGCGGTGGCAGTGACGGTCATCGTGCCTACGCCGGTGGGGCGGATGATGGCGAGGGCTCTGCCGTCGAAGGTGCGGTGTGTGTCGGTGGAGAAGGTCTCCTCCGTCGAAGGATTTCCGCTTCCGAGCGCCTGGAGAAGGCCAGGGCCTTCGACGGTGACGGTCACGGCGCGGTCAAGGGTGGTGTGCAGGATGCCGTGGCTGTCGGTCAGTGCGAGGTCGATGTAACCGAGGTCGGTGCCGTCGTGCCGCAGTTCGCAGCGTTCGACGTCGGCCTGCAGGACGATGTCGCGGGCGGCACTGCGGAGCACCGCTCTGCCGGTCTCGACGCCGTTCGTGTAACCGACTGCAACGAGGGCTCCGGGACGGTAGGCGGTCTCGAAGATGGCGCGGAACGATCTGTCCTCTCCGACGCGGCGACGATCGATGACGTCCCCATCGAGGAGAAGTTCGATCTCGTCGGCGTCGCTGTAGACCTCGACCCGAACGGGACTGCCCTCGAATCCGGCCCACGACCAGCTGCCGAGGGAGTCCGTCCACGACCAGGGGGTCGCGACGGCAACGGGAACGCCGTGGAACCCTGGCCGGTCGACGGCGATGTACGGGTCGGAGCGGAGGCCGAACACCGTCTCCCGGTAGTAGGAGACAGGGCGGCGGTTGCCGGTGATGTCGATGTCACCGCACCACGCGGTGAGCTCCGGGAAGCCCCCGGAGAAGGAGGTGACTTCTCCGAGATCCGCCGTGTCCGCCGCAGGCCGCAAGTAGCGCACCGTGCCGATGCCGGTCTCGCCCAGGTAGTCCCAGCCGGTCCAGGTGAAGTCGCCGATCACCCGGGGGTCCGCTTGAACGAGCTCCCAGTTGCCGGCGATCGAGCTCGGCCATGTCTCCGTACCGACGATGATGCGGTCGGGGAACCGTTCCCGGTCCGGCACGTAGCGGGCGTCCGAATAGTTCATCCCAGCGACATCGAGGACGGCGAAAGACTCCTCGGTGCGCTCGGTCGCGGCATCCGATGACTGGATATGGCCCATCATCTGACCGAAGCCGGCCATCATCGTGTTGACACCGCCACCCTCGGCAGCGGCATCGGCAGCGGCAGCGTCCCTGCGGGCCTGCATCTGCGGCACGATCGTGTCGAGCATCGCCACGAACGGGTTCACACCGTTGGTGACGAACCGCGTGGGGTCAAGAGAGCGCACTTTCTCGGCCAGGCGGCGTCCCCAGGTCGTACCGATCGGCGTACCGGTCTCGGGGATCTCGTTGCCGATGGAGTAGAAGATCACGCTCGGGTGGTTGAAGTCCTTCACGACCAGCGCCTCGACGTCGCGTTCCCACCACTCGGGGAAGTCGAAGGAGTAGTCGTAGTCGCTCTTACCGGAAGTCCAGACGTCGAACGTCTCGTCCATCACCAGCATCCCGAGTCGGTCGCACGCGTCCAGCAGCGCCGTGCTCATCGGGCAGTGGGAGCTGCGGATGGCGTTGAAGCCAGCCTCCTTCAGCCGGGCCACCTTGCGCTCCTCGGCGGCGCGCATCGACACCACACCCAGTGGGCCGTTGTCGAGATGGATGCACGCCCCGCGCAGCTTGACGGTCTCGCCGTTGATCCGCAGGCCATGGCGGGGGTCCAGCTGCAGCGAGCGGATGCCGACTACCGTGGCTTCTTCGTCGACCACTCGGTCGTCATGGCGGAGCGTGAGGAGCACGTCATAAAGGTTCGGCGCCTCAACGCTCCAGAGAGTAGGGCTGTCGAGGAAGAGACGGTGTCGCACGGTCGCCCGCGTGCCGGGCAGCAGGGTGATTGGAGAGCTGCCTGCGCCGGCCACCGCGCCCCCGGCATCGACGATGAGAATGTCGAGCCGGTAGGTCTTCGTGAGAGGGCTGGCGTTCTCGATCGCAGCGGCGACGTCGACCACGGCGCCGTCCGTCCCGACGGTCGGCGTGGTCACCCGTACGGCATCCGGCACGATGTGCCCGGCATTCTTCACCACGAGATGCACATCGCGGTAGATTCCGGCGCCCGCGTACCAGCGACTGTCGAGGTGGGTTCGGCACTCGACGCGGATCTCGTTCTCGGCGCCGAAAATGAGGAAAGGGTCGATCCGGACTGAGAACCGTGAGTACCCGAACGCGCGCTGACCCGCCAGGTTCCCGTTCACGTATACCGCGGCATCGCGGTAGACGCCATCGAACTCCAGCAGCACGCGGCGGCCGGCGTCTTCAGCCGAGGCGACGTAGGTCTTGCGGTACTCGAACACCCCACCGGGGAAGTAGCCGTTCGTCTCGCCGCGCGGCACATCAGCACGGCGAGGCTGTGCGATGAGCGCGTCGTGCGGCAGATGCACTGGAGTCCAGCCCGAGACGGAGCTTCCGCCCAGCTCCTGGAACGCGGTCACCTTGCTGCGAAAACCCCATCCCTCGTTGAAGAGGACACGGCCAACCGAAAGGCGTGAGTCGTCACGACTCTCCACCTCTACGACTGCGATCTGCTCTGACAGCACAACATCCTCCTCGACGCTCCGCCCGAAAGTACCCACGTGTGGCGGTTTTCAAGACGATAGCACAAAATACGCCGCGGTGGGGTAAATTCATTTGCACGGACGAGGGAGCAGAATGACGAACGAGTCGGGGGCCAACATTCGCGGCCCATACGCGAAGTCCGCGGGTGTTCGCCAGCGCATCCTGGAGGCCGGCATGCAGGCGTTCGCCCAGGCCGGCTACTACGCCACATCGCTCAACGACATCGCCGACCGCGCCGGGATCAGCCGACGCGGACTCGGACACCATTTCAAGAGCAAGGAGGAACTGCTCACCGCGGTCCTCGATCAGCGCCAGGACGAAGACGCCGAGCTGATCCGCAACACCAGCGGAACCGACTCCCTCGCAGCCGTGCTCGCCGTCTCCACTCACAACACAGAACGCCCGGGCCTCATCCAGCTGTACAGCCTTCTCCGTGCAGACGCGACCGCCGTCGAGCACCCTGCGCACGAGCACCACCGGGTGCAGTACGACGGCCTCCGCCTCTACCTATCGCGAGCGTTCGAAGAGGTGCGCGCTGCCGGCGAGCTCATTTCGGAAGAGGACTCCGACACCCTGGCCTCGACTTACCTTGCCCTCATGGACGGTCTGCAGATTCAGTGGCTCTATAACCGCGCCGGCACCGATATCGACAGGGTGCTCCGCGCATACCTGAAGAGCGTGATCCCGTCCTTTCCAACAGGCGCCGATGCCCGACAGACGGCGTCATCGACGACTCGCTGACCGTCGTACGCACCTCCGGGCATCCCTCCGTTGCCGGGGCGCCAGTCGAACCCCGCGGGACCCCGCACCCAACTGGCTACTACGTCGCCCGTCGGTCTGGGCACGGTAATCGATTCCCTACTGCGGATGAATTACGACAAGCGATCCATCCGCACGATTCGGTGGCGTCCTGTCCGGGAAACGATGGAATCAATCAGCCCGCGGACACGCTGCGGCACACAATCAAGGAGTCACGTCATGACCGAGTCCACCCCCACCCAGCAGATCCTCGCCGCCACCTTCGCCACCCCCGACGGAGCATCCCGCGCCGCCGCGGCGGTCGCATCCTCTCACCTCGAGAAGGTTGCCAACACCGCCGTCCTCTACGTCAAGCCGGACGGCACGCCGAAGTTCGTCGAATCGAAGGACTGGGGAGCCGGCCGCGCCGGATTGGTCGGCGGCGCCATCGGACTCATCGGCGGTCCGCTGGGCGTGCTCGCCGGCAGCACCATCGGCGTGCTCGCCTCGAGGCTGCGCGACATGGGCTTCAAGAACTCCGAGCTCGAGCGCCTCGGCGCGACCCTCGCCCCAGACCAGTCAGCGGTGGTCTTCGACATCGCCACCGACGCCGTGCAGAGCGCGACGGGCATCCTGGAATCTCTCGACGCGACCCAGATCGTGACGGAAGACGTGGATGCCGGCGTTGCGGCGCTGTTTGCACTCGAGTCGAGCAGCTGACCCGCCACTTGGGCAGCGCGCCAGCGGCACGCTGAGGGCCTTCGGTGGAGATGTCGACCAGCACGGTCGCTTATTTCCCGGAGGCCCTTTCGTGCGGGCAGCTCTCGAGAAAATGTGCCGGCTCGGTGTCCGTTAGCCGGGACCCCGGGTGTCCTATCTGCCAGTCGCGGCCAGTATTTCGTCCGCAGAAGTCGTGGCCGATCGTGCAGCCCTCACAACGCTGTTCCGTTTGACCGGTACGGGGAGTCGGAGCAGAAGTGCCCCGGGGTCGACGCTGAAGTGGCCGCTCGTGGTCAGGCCGATAGGGTCGCCGTCGATCTCGGCGAGCACGGGATGATCCAGCTCGAAGTGAAAGTCCTTCCCTCCCCACTGACCCAGCGATGCGGCGCCGTTACGTACGCCGGCGGCCACGTCGACGGCCACTCCCATCCAGCCGATCACGGCCTTCGGTTGCAGCATCACGAGTTCCAGAAGCTCGTCATCGAGTAGTGCACCCGTGGCCAGCTCGATGTTCGCGACAACGGAGCTGCAGTTGCAGGCGAGCACCATCAGAGACTCACGCGGAGGATGGGGCTCACCATCGACCGTCAGTGTCGCCGTGAAGCTCTTGCCGAACATCCTCGTTCCGCCGGCGACGACGTACGCGCCCCACCCGACGCGCTTCTTGAGGCGGTCATCTGTCTGCGCCATGATCTCCGCATCCAAGCCAACACCGCTCATCACGACGAATACATGCTCCTCACCGTCGTCGAAGGTGGCCAGACCCACGTCGATCGCGCGGTCCTGACCGAGGAACGCCACCTCGAGCGCCTCCTCTACCGAGTCCACCGGGATGCCAAGGTTGCGGGCGAGCAGATTTCCGGTGCCGCTGGGTAGCAACGCGAGCGACACGGACGTGCCCCGGAGGACGCTCGAAACGGCGCGCACGGTGCCATCGCCCCCCATGACACACACCAGGTCCGGGTTCGTCGCCAGTGCGGCCAGTGCTGCGGCCACCCCGAAGTCGTCTCTGTCCGTCTCGAACCATCGCGGCTTGCTCCAGCCCGACGCGCGAGTGTACCGCTCCACCCTGGTCCGGGTCCGGTGCAGATCGACGACTTTGCTGGGATTGACCACGATTGCAACGGTCCGCTGCGCGGGCACGTGCTCCTCGAGGGAGTGACCTGCGTTGTCATGCGGCATATTCAACGTCCTCCATGTACGACAGCCATCAGCATCAGGTTCACGGCACCAGCCCGGCTTGGAAGGCGAACACCACGAGCTGGGCGCGATCGCGGGCGCCGACCTTGGTCATCGCCCGGTTCGCGTGCGTCTTCACGGTGAACGGGGAGACGAACATGTCCTTTGCAATCGCCGCATTGTCCAGACCCGACGCTGCGGCGATCACGACGTCACGCTCTCGTGGCGTGAGGGCGCGGAACCGGTCGGCCATCACCGCATCCACCTGACGTGGCTGCTCCGCGGCGACGTGGTCGATCAGGGCCGCAGCCGCGGCGGCGGAAAGGGTTCCGCCGCCGGCGGAGACCTCTTCGATCCCTGCCACCAGTTCCGATGGGCTGACACCTTTGCTGAGGAATCCGTTCGCACCGGCGCGGAGGGCGGCGAACACGTTGGCGTCGTTGTCGAATGTGGTGAGCACGATCACCCGCACGTCCTCGGGGGGTGCGAAGGCCCGGATCCTGCGGGTGGTCTCGACCCCGTCGATCCCCGGCATCCGGATGTCCATCATCACGACATCCACGTCTTCACGCTGCAGAAGGTCGATGGCCTGAAAGCCGTCACCTACGTCAGCGATCACCTCGATTCCGGACGACGCCTCGAGAATCGCTCGCAGCCCGACGCGGATCATCTCCTGGTCGTCCACGAGCAGCACCCGGATCACGGCGTCAACCGGCCATCGGCGCGGACGGTGACGCGCAGCAGGAAGGTGTCGCCGTCGTCGGTGATCACGACGCTCCCGCCGGCCGACTGCGCACGTTCATGCATCCCGACCAGACCGAACCCTCTTCCCGCGGAGCGGACCGCCACCGCGTCGCGGGCGTTTCTGCATTCGATAGTGATGATCCCACCCACTGCAGAGACGGTGAGGTGGACGGTCCCGGCCCCGTAACGGTGGGCGTTGGTGAGAGCCTCCTGAACGATGCGGAAAACCGCGGTATCGACAGTTGCCGAAAGAGTGCTCGGCATCACCCCGACTGCGGCGTCGACGTCCAGCCCGATCGCCTGGTACGAGTCGATCAGCCCCGGAAGGTCAGCTACCCCGGGAGTCGGCTGACCTTCGTCGGCACTGCTGTCACCTCGGCGGAGCACCGTGAGAATGGCCTGGGTTTCGCGTAGCACCGCTTGCGTGCCCGACCGCGCTGCCTCCAGCGCCGTGCGGGAGGCCTCTGACCCGGCGGGAAGGTTCACTTCGGCGACACCGAGCTGCACACTGACGATAGCCACCTGATGACCCACAACATCGTGCAGGTCCCTGGCGATGCGGATGCGTTCCTCCGCCACCCGCCGGTTCGCTTCGCTTTCACGGGATGCCACGGCGTCCCTGGCTCGCAGTTCCAGCGCCGCCCAGTACCGGTCGCGATTGAAATTCGCACTGCCCAGTCCTGCCGCCGCCAGCGACAGGCTGAAAGCGGCCAGAGCCGACGCATCCAGCCAATCCAGGCCACTCACGTACACATCCGCCAGATACATGCTGACCCCGGTCACCAGCCCCGCCAGCAGCGCCCGCGCGCCACGGACTGTGAGCGACAGGACGGTCAGCACGGCGATAGTCCACGGCAGTACCGGGTTCCAGACCACCAGACCCCACGCGCAGGCCAGTAGGACCACGGCCAGCCCCGGCCAGGGGAAACGCCGGGAGATGATGATGCCGACTGCCGTTACACCGAGAGAGACGTATCCAGCGGCCGGCCCGCTCTGCACGGCCAGCATGCCCACACCAACGAGGATCGCCAGGAGCGACACGATCAGAGCGGCCCGATCGTAGACCGCGGGCGGAGGAGCCCATCCCCGCCGGCTCGCCCAGGCGGCGTCTTGCTCGGTGCGCAGCATCCTGTCATCCTCGCTCACGGCACTCGGCCGCGCACCAAACTTTGTGGGGTGCACCGGCCGTTCACGAGCCAGGAGAGCCATGTCAGAAGCCATGGGCGAGCGCCTGCAGCCCGACCACGCCGAACCCCACCAGGATTAGCCCGCCCAGAGCGAGCAGCTGCTTCCACCATGCCAGCGGGGCACCGTTGATGGCGAGCCAGCCGATCACCCCGAACGTCGCGACATAGACGATGATCGTCGCCGTCAACGCCGCAGCCAGGGGCAGCACTCCGGTGGCCGCGAGGAGCAGCAGAAGGGCAGGCGCAAGTACGGTACCCAACCCTCCCGCCGAAGTCCACGCTACGAGGGCGAACTCCGGGCCCGTGTGCTGAACACCGTGCACCGCGAGGTGCGCCACGATCTCCGCCACGAATCCCGCGATGATGATGCCGAGCACCCCGAGCACCAGTGCCCCCAACGCCTGTCGCGCTTCGGAGTGCCCGTCGAGCAAGATGACGACGACGATCGCGAACCCGGTGAACGACGCGTACACCGTCTCTTTGAAGAACAGCTCAAAGGCCCGCTCGCGGCCACGCATCCGCATCCGGCGCCGCATCCGCCACTGCGACCAGGATTCGCCCCGATCGGTCCGAAGTTCGGTCGGCGGCACGTGCATGCCTTCGTCCCGATCGTTCACGAGGCGTCCACCCGAGTGCTCTCACGCGGCCAGGTCGCGGTCAGCGCGGCGACGATGTCCGAGAGGTCTTTCGGAGTCACATCGACGAACATCATCGCGACGGTGCCGTGCAGGCGCACATCACGCCGGTCCGCAGCAAGGGTCGCGTATGACGGGTCCGTGACTCGCGGCGCATGGTGATGCGTGACGGGAAATGCCGGTTGCGCGTGCGCCGTCGTGGTGATGCTCATGAAACCTCCGTGGCTTGTGGGGATGCTCCCAGCTTTCCCCGGGGCGAGGGAGGTCGCATCGTTCAGACGCGGGCAGTCTGTGTACGACGTCTGCAGTAGACACTCCAGCGCCCTAAAGCTCGGCGCACTCCGCGACCTACTCAGCCTGCCAGGGCTCTGCGGCGCGACCCCCGAACCGACGTCATTGACGACTTGATCGAGGGTGCCTGCCGACAGGTCCGCTCCGCCAACGTGGGAAAGGCGTACGCCGTCCGTTTCCGGCACTTCGAACCCAGTGGCAGGCGACGCGGCCAGACCGGCCAGCTCGGTGTCGCATCCGAGCCGCAATGCAGAGGTTCCTCCGGGCTCCCGTATCGTCGTGGCGCGAAGAGGATGGGGAAGCGCTCCGTACCCATCTCGTTGTCCAACTGCTGATCGGCGACACTGTTCAAGATGCGAGCGTTGTGATGAACGCCAAAGGGGGTGGCGGGCTTTCGCCAACCACCCCCTTCTTCGCGGGCGTCGTCCGCGCTTGTTAGCGCCTGACCGTGATCAGGGAGACGCCAGTGGCGGGCTGGACCGTTTCGCTGCCGCCGTAAGACACCTTGATGGGGTGGATGCCGCGACCGAACGTGCCGATCGGGACCGTGACCTTTCCGCCCGAGAGTGTGCCGGCGAAGGACTTGCCGTCGACCACGACCGTGACCTCGCCTTCCGCTGTCACGCCCTTGGCCAGCGCAGTCACGCGGACCGACAGGGTGAACTCGGTCGTCGTGGTACCCACGACCTTGTTCGGGACCGCCAGCACGACGGCCGATGTCTTCACGAAGACCGCCGCACTGGTCGCGGTTCCGGACGGCCCGGACTTCGGCTTGGCGGTCACGGCGACGCTCAGGGATGTGCCCTGATCCGCCTTCGTCACCCGGTATTCGGCCTTCGTCGCCTTGGAGATCGGCTCGCCGTTCCGTAGCCACTGGTACGAGAACGTGACACCATCCTCGTTCCAGACCCCCGGATTGGCGGTGAGCTTCTTGCCCAGCACCGGGTCACCCGTGATGCTCGGCAGCGTCGTCGCGACAGGACCGTTAGCATCGAGGTTCATCGTCGCCTGCAGCGGCAGATCCCGCGAGGACGAACCGACCGAGACGGTGTAGTCGCCGTCCACGATCCTCCATGCGTCGGCATCCACATCCCAGATCGAGAGGGGGTGGTTGCGTGCTTCCGAGTCCACGACGACCTCGACGGTGCGCTCCTCGCCTGCTGCGAGCTCGATCCGATCAAAGCCGATCAGCCGCTTGCCGGGCTCGCCGGCGGCCTCCGGGAAGGTCAGGTAGACCTGCGGGATCTCCGCCCCCGCGACATCGCCCGTGTTCTTGACCGCGAAGCTCACGGTGGCTGTTCCCGAAGCTGTCGCCTTGTCGGCGGTGGCCTTCACCTTGAGCTTCGAGTACTCGAACTCCGTGTACGACAAGCCATGGCCGAACTCGAACAACGGCTCGATGCCCTGCTCGTCGTACCACTTGTACCCGACCTGCAGACCCTCGGTGTAGTTCACCTGGCGGATCTCCGTGGAACCCTCTGCCCGCACGGTTGACCCGTCGGCGAACACTCCGGGGTACTGCGCGTCGCTGCCGGCGGTGGGGAGGTCGTCGACCGTCTTCGGGAAGGTCACCGGAAGCTTGCCCGAAGGATTCACGTCGCCGAACAGCAGGCTGGCGATCGCATCGCCGCCACCCTGGCCCGGCCACCAGGCTTGCAGCACTGCCGGGACGCTCTCGACCCACGGCAGGAGTACCGCTCCGTGGGTTTCGAGCACGACGACCGTGTTCTCGTTGGCGGCCGAGACTGCCTCGATGAGCGCATCGCCGCCGCTGAACAGGTTCAGGTCGGGCAGGTCGAAGAACTCACCAGCAGTGTTGTACCCGAACACCACAACCACGTCGGCGGCGGCCGCGGTGGCTGCCGCTGCGGTGAGGTCGCTACCGTTGTCGAAGACGACGGTGTTGCCGTCCTCAGCAGCGCGCGCTGTGATCGCATCGAGCGGCGAGGTGCCCTCGCACTCGTAGATCGAGGGCGGCGCCCCCGGAACGCCATAGAGGGGGGCGCTGCAAGAGGTCCTGGCGCTGACGCCTTCCGCCGTCGGCACGTCCGACGCGGTGGGACCGATCACAGCGATGGTCTGACCCTCCGCCTGAATCGGCAGGGTCTGGTCTTCGTTCTTCAGCAGAACGGAGCCCTTCTCCGCGATCTCCATCGCGGTCGCGTGATGTTCGGGCGTGCGCACGTCCTCATCACGGCCCGTCGGGGGAAGCTCGTAGTCCTGGATTCCAGCCGCGAACTTCGCGCGCAAGACTCGGAAGGCGGCCAGACGGATCTGCTCTTCGGTGATCTCGCCTGATGCGAGTGCGGCCTCCAGAGCCGGCGGCGTGTAGTAGAGCGGCAAGCTCAGCTCCTGGTCCAAACCTGCATCCAGGGAAGCCGCCGTCGACTGCTGCGACCCGTTGTCCGACACGGCGAAGCCCTCGAATTGCAGCTGGTCACGAAGTATCGTGGTCAGCAGCTCGGGGTTCTCGCAGGCGAAAATGCCGTTCAGTTGGTTGAACCCGCACATTACGCCCGCAGGCTCCGCCTCGAACGCGATCTCGTACGGCAGAGTGTAGAGCTGGTGCAGCGTGCGCTCGTCGATGTTGGACGAGCTGGCTGCCCGATCGAGCTCCTGCTGGTTGCCCACGAAGTGCTTCAGCACGGACGCGACTGGCTGGCCCGGGTTGCTCTCCCGCATGGACTCGATCCACTCCCCGGCCAGAACACCCGCAAGAAGCGGATCCTCACCGAGGTACTCCGCCCCGCGACCACCCCAGGGATGGCGCACAAGATCGACTCCTGGAGCGAAGATCTGGTTGTACTGCTTATCCCAGGCCTCCTCCGCCATCGCGTCGCCGCGTTCCCGGATGAGCTCGGTGTCCCAACTGGACGCCTGACTCACCGGCGACGGAAACGCCGTGCTGCCGAGGACATAGGAGATTCCGAACGGCCCGTCCGTGTCGGCGTTGAACAGAATGCACTCGGGGTGCTCGGGATACGTCACCGGGGGCCCCGGCGGGTGCCCGAGCCCGCCGGCGGTGGGGATCACGGTGTCGTCGATATTGTTGGCGGCCGCCTCGTTGAGCCAGCGCATCTGCTGCTGCACCGATGATGCGTCGAGCAGCAGGTTCGCCCGCTCTTCCGGAGTCTTGGTCGGGTCCGTCCACGGACAGGCCGGGTCTGTCGGCGCGGCCGCCGCTGGCTGCGCGAGGAATGCACCCCCCGAGAGGATGAGGAGGGCGGTGAGCGAGGCGGCTACTGCGCCGCGCCCTTTATTTCGTATGGTCATGGTCTTCCTGTCGTAACGCTGGAATGGCAGGGAGCGGCGACGTCGTCGCCGCCGCTTTCGGAACAAGGGGCTCGAGCATCGCCTCATCGTGTTAGGCGCTCATCGCAAGACGAAGATGTCTTGCGCGGTCCCCAGAGCGCACAGTGGGTGACTGTAGCCCCTCATAGTAGACCGGTATACGAGTTTTGTAAACCGGTTGACGCGAGGTCGGAATCTCCGTAACGTGGCGGGTCTCTGGCGTGCGGTGCGGCAGCAAGGGCTTCCGGCACCGCGCCCCGACAAGGACGAAGGAGCATCATGAGACGGTTGCTAGTGGCTGCGATGCTCGCGGCTGTCACGTTGGTGGTGACGTCGTGCACCTCCCCGACAACGCCTCAGGCGGCCCCCCTCTCGGCGGCGGATTTCATCAAGGCGAGCGGCAGCGTGCTCAAGACGGACTCCGGCTCCGGGTCCACCATCAATCTGCGGGGAACCAATGTCGGCGGCTGGCTCGCGCACGAAGAATGGATGTCGCCGCTCGGAGAGTTCGCGGTGGATCGGACCGGCTGGTCCGCTGCGGCCTCCTCTGGCACCGCGTCGAGGGCGATCGACGGTTCGCGTTCGGCACGGTGGACTACTAATGCCAATCAGGGCGGAGCCGAGTGGCTGCGTCTGGATCTCGGGGCCAACACGGTGTTCAATCGGCTTTCCATCGATAACAGCAACACCCCCGGCCAGTACCCGCGGAATGTGACCGTCGAAACGTCGATGAACGGCACCACCTGGGTGAGCGTGGCCAATCAGGCAGGGATCGATGGTGTGACGACGGTGCGGTTCAGCCCCCAGGTCGCTCGGTACGTCCGCGTCAACCAGACCGCGACCGCGGCGGCGCCGTGGTCGGTGGGCGAAATCAACCTCTTCTTCGATCCCGTGCACCGCAATACCGGCTTCACCGCGGCGGCGTCCGCCACCGCCGGAGGGGCGACAGCGTCGAGCGCGCTGGATGACAATCTCTCCACCGCGTGGCAGAGCGGTGCCCCTCAAGTGCCGGGGCAGAGCTTCACCGTCGACTTCGGTCGCAATGTGGACATGGACAGGGTGCTCTTCGACGCGGGTGCCGCCACCGCAAGCGATTACCCGCGCAGCTGGGAGGTGCTCACGTCGTGGGACAACGTCACCTTCACACCTGTGGCGAGCGGCTACGGCAAGAATCGGGTGATTCAAGCGGACTTCAATGGATGGAAGAACGCTCGCTACCTGCGGATCATCAACCAGGGCACGGCACCTCAGTGGTGGTCGATCGCCGAGATCGCCGTGTCGAACGGGAACAACCTGAATCTCCACGGGCGGGTTGTGACCGCCTCGGCAGGCTCGTCACCCGGCAACATCCTCGACGGAAGTCCGGCGACGCGCTGGACGACAGGTGCCCCGCAGGTGCCCGGGCAATGGATACAGGTCGACCTCGGAGCGCTCGTCACGCTGAACACCGTGTGGATGGACACTGCGAAGAACACGGCCGATGAAGGCGACTTCCCTCGGGGATACCGGCTGGAGTTGTCCCGGAACGGCTCCACGTGGAAGACGGTCGCGACAGGTATCGGCACCCCGAAGGCGACGAACATCAGCTTCGGTGCGCAGGCTGCGCGGTACTTCAGGCTCACCCAGACTGGAACCGCGCCGCAGTGGTGGTCGATCGGCGAATTGAGCGCTGGTCTTTACAACGACGACTATTCCCTCAACAACACCCTGACCTCGCGCTTCGGCACGACCGGGGCGCAGACCGTTCTCGACGCGCACCAGGATGCATGGCTCACCGAGGCAGACATCGACAACATCCAAGCGGCCGGCCTCAACCTCATCCGCGTCCCTATCGGCTGGAACACGTTCCTGAACCTCGACGGCTCATGGAAGTCCAACCCCTGGGAAAAGCTGGACTGGCTGATCGACGAAGCATCTCAGCGTGGGATCTACGTGCTGCTCGACCTGCACATGCTGCCCGGTGGAGCCTGCTCCTGGGGGAGCTGCGGTCGCTACGGACCGTACCCCAACGAGTTCTGGCTGAACGACACGTACCAGGATTGGACGGTTGATATCTGGGAGGCGATGGCCACCCGTTACAAGGGGGTCCCTGGCGTGGCCGGTTACGACCTCATCAATGAGCCGCTTATCGACCCGAGCGAGGATGCCGACGACCTGAAGAAGAAGAACGACTTCTATGACCGGCTCTACGATGCGGTCCGCGCGATCGACCCCGACCACCTGATCGTGCTCGGCGCCTTCCTCGGCATGGACGCGGTCGCGCATCCGTCCACCTACGGCTGGACGAATGTCATGTACCAGCTCCACCCCTACGACATGGGCAGCCCGACGGACTGGACCGCCCAGGATCGGCTCGTCACGAACGAGCTCTCCGCCCTCCCGGCGCGACTGACCGATCCGGGTGTCCCGCTTTTGAACGGCGAGTACTCCCTCTACTACAACGACGATGTCTGGGCCCGCTTCATGGCCGGGATGAACGCGTCGAACGTCTCATGGTCCAACTGGACGTACAAAGTCAAGGGCGCGGCAGATCAGTTCGCCTACTGGGGGATGTACAACGACAACCCGCGGCCGATACCGATCATCAACAGCGACGATTCCGCCACCTTCATCGCGAAGGTCGGCCAATTCGTCACGAGCAACTTCACGAAGAACACCCGGTTCGTGGAAACGATCAAGAAGTATGCGGGAGGACTGTCCACTTTCGCCCCCGTCCCCATCGGTCACGAAGGGTGGTCGGCGACGGCCTCCGCCACCTCGTTCGACTCCTCCGCGGCGGCAGGAATCGACGGCGCGAACAGCGCCGCCTGGTACAGCGGTCGATCGCAAGCCGGCGGCGAGTGGTACCAGATCGACATGGGCGCGATTCACACGGTGGCGATGGTCACCGTCCAGACGCCGCCGGACGCGCGTTGGGACTACCCGCGCGGGTTCATCGTGGAGACCTCCACCGACGGCACGACGTGGGCCTCGGCCGCGAAGGGCGTCGCCTACGGGTGGAAGCGCCCGATCTCAATCGCCCCGACGACCGCGCGATACATCCGCATGACGCAGACCGGGACGGCCCCGCAGTGGTGGAGTATCGATGAGGTCACCGTCTACTCGTCATACTGATCGCTGGAAAGGCCGGATGCGGCGTCGAAAGCCGCATCCGGTCCCGTCTCATAAGACGACGAAGGGCGCGGTGAGAAGATCATCGTCGCGGGAGCTGCGCCCGACCAGCAGCTCGAATTGCCCTGCTTCGACTACCCGGGTGCCGGTGGCATCGACGATGGAGCACTCGCCCACGGAGATGGCGATGTCCGCGGTCACGGTCTCGCCGGCGGGCACCGCGACCTGGGTGAAAGCCTTCAGCTCGCGGTGCGCCCATGTCGCACTGGTCACCGTGTCGGCGATGTACGCCTGAACCGTCTCGAGAGCGGGGCGGGTGCCGGTGTTCGTGAGGGTGACGGTGGCGTGTACCTCACCGTCTCGCGGGAGCTCGGTCTCAGCCAGGCGAAGGTCGGAGTATTCGATGGTGGTGTAGCTGAGTCCCTCGCCGAATGCAAAGAGCGGATCCTGGGTCAGGTCGGCATAACGCTCGCCGTGTTGCCCACGGACGGTGTTGTAATACACCGGGAGCTGTCCCGCGTGGCGGGGAAACGAGATGGGTAAGCGTCCGGAGGGCTCGATGACGCCGGTCAGCAGTTCGGCGATCGCGCGGCCGCCCTGCATACCGGGATTGAAGGCCTCGATGAGTGCCGCGGCCCGTTCCGCAGATGGGGGAAGCACGGACGGCTTGGACTGGATGAGCACCACGATGACGGGTGTACCTGTGTCGAGGACTGCGTCAAGGAGCGCCGTCTGCGCTCCCTGAAGTTCCAGAGTGGCGGTCGATTTGCTCTCCCCCGTCAAGGCAACCGTGTCGCCAAGGACCACGACGGCCCAATCCGCCGCCCGGGCGGTCTGCGCAGCCGCCTCGATCCTGACAGGGTCCGCGGCGGCTGGGACGAAGATCTTCGGACGCGGCTGGCCATCGCGCAGGACATCCCCGGCGGGGTCATCCACCTCCTCGCCGATGTCGGCACCCCGCGAATAGGTCACGTTCCACTCGGGCGCGGTGAATTGCCGTAGTCCGTCGAGCACGGTGGTCGTCAGTTCTCTGGGCTGCCCGGTGGGCAACCAGTTGATCTGCCCTGACGCGCCCGCCCAGTCGCCGAGCTGCGCATGCGAGTCGTCCGCGTTGGGACCGATGACGGCGACTGTCGGCGTCGCGCGGGAAGTGCTCGGCTGCAGCGGCAGTATGCCGTCGTTGCGGAGCAGCACGAGCGAGCGGCGGGCGACCTCGAGGTTGATTTCGGCGTGTTCAGCGCTTCCGATCACCTTCTGTCGAGCGGGTTCGGGATGCCGGGCATCGTCGAAGAGCCCGAGCTCGAACTTGAGCGTGAGGATCCTGCGTGCGGCGTCGTCGATCCGGCGCTCGTCGAGCAGACCTTGCCGGACGGCGTCCTGCGCGGCGTCGAAGAACTCCGGGGTGGTCATGACGAAGTCGTTGCCGGCTTCTACAGCGACGACGGCGGCCTCCACGTGGGTCTCGTACAGCTTCTGCTCCCACACCATGCGGCCCACGTTGTCCCAGTCCGTGACCAAGGTCCCCGAAAAACCCCACTCGCCTTTGAGCACGTCGTTCAGCAGCCACTTGTTGGCCGTGATGGGGACACCGTCGATCGCTTGGTAGCCGAGCATGAAGGTACGGCACCCGGCATCCACCGCGCGCTGGAACGGGGGGAGGAACCAGGAACGGAGCTTGCGCGGGCTCAGGTCGGCTTCGCTGGCGTCACGGCCGCCCTGCGTCTCGGAGTAGCCGGCGAAGTGCTTCGCCGTCGCGAGCACCGCAGTGGGATCGGACAGACCGTCTCCCTGATACCCGCGGATCATGGCAGCACCCAGCTCGCCTATAAGGTGGGGATCTTCGCCGAACGTCTCGTCGACGCGACCCCACCGAGGGTCGCGCGCAATGCACAGCACCGGCGAGAAGGTCCAATGCAGCCCGGTCGCCGACACCTCGACCGCGGTGGCGCGCGCCCCGCGCTCTATGAGTGTCGGGTCCCATGTGCAGGCCATGGCGAGCTGGGTAGGGAAGATGGTGGCGCCCGGCCAGAAGGAGTGGCCGTGGATGCAGTCATCCGCCATCAGCAGGGGGATGCGCAGGCGCGTCTTGGCAACGAGGTCCGCCGCCTCCATAATGCGCTCCGGCGAGGCATGCAGCAGCGACCCAGCGAGCTTATGCGAGACAAGGTCGTCCAGGTCGCCGCGGGCGTCGAGCTGCAGCATCTGCCCGACCTTCTCGGCGAGGGTCATCCGCTCGAGCAGGTCCGAGACCCTCATGGCGGGCGGTAGCGATGCATCGAGATAGGACGGCGTGGCCGCGACACTTGTCATTTTCGCTCCAGGGCTGGTTGGTGGGGTTTCTGTACGAGTGGCCGCAGTCTTTTGCGGAGGGATGCCGGTGAGTGGTGCTACGCGACCAACCGCTCGACGAAGAGGGGACTTGCGAGAATGAGCGAGTACTGGCCCGACTCGAGCTCGCGGTCCTGCTCGCCAGGCCATCGGACGACGGCCGACGTGCCCGACGGCACCGTGACGTCGAGGGTCACACTCGCTTCCGTACGCTCCCAGGCGACGGCCACGACTCCATGTGGCGTGCGAAGCGAGGTGCGTGCCCAGTCGATCCCGTCGGCAACGTGGGGGGCGACGAGGATGCGCGCATATCCAGGCTCAAGGGCCGCGATGCCGCCAATAACGCGGTGCATCCAGTCCGCGACGGCGCCCAGCGCGTAGTGATTGAAGCTGGTCATCTCTCCGGGATTGACGCTGCCGTCCGGAAGCATGGAATCCCAGCGCTCCCAGATCGTGGTCGCGCCCATCGTCACCGGGTAGAGCCACGACGGGCATTCCCGCTGCAGCAAGAGTCGGTACGCCGTTGCGGCGTGTCCGGTGGATGTCAGCGCGTCCGCAATGAACGGCGTGCCCGCGAAGCCCGTGGAGATGCGGTACCCACTACGTTGGACCAGCTCGGCAAGCCGCTCCCCCGCCCACCGCGCATCGTCGTAATCGAGCAGTCCGAACACGATGGCGAGGGAGTAGACGGTGGTGCAGTCGCTGAGGATGCGACTGCCGTCGACGTACTCGCTATGGAAAGCCTGACGCAGTCCATCGGCAACCGCGCGGAATTCCAAGGCCTCGGCGGTGCGGCCCAGCACCTCGGCTGCAGCCCGGATGCGGTCGGCAGTGCGAAATGCGCAGGCCGTGGCCACGACACCCCGGTCGGCCTTTGCGTCCCCGGGGCGGTCTGCGGGCGCATCCGGATCAAGCCAATCCCCGAACTGGAAGCCGGTGTCCCACACCCCGGAGGGTGAGAGCAGCGACTGCACCCGTCGGCCGTGAGCGAGCATGGACTCGAAGGACGCCTCCAGGATCCGTTCGTCGCCATAGGCCTCCCAGAGCGCCCACGGCACCCACACCGCCGCGTCGCTCCAGAAAGCCGCAGCCTCGCTTGCGCCCGCGCCCTCCTGCGGCGTGGACGCGTACTTCAGCACGTCGGGCACGATGTAGGGCACCAGGCCGTCGCGGTCGGACTGTTCGGCGGCAAGGTCCTGCAGCCAGTCTGCGAGGAAGGCCTTGACGTCGAAGAGGAATGCCGCGGTCGGTGCGAAGGCTGCGATATCGCCTGTCCAGCCCAGACGCTCATCCCGTTGCGGGCAGTCGGTTGGGATGTCGATGAAGTTCCCACGCATGCTCCGCACCACGTTGTCGTGGAGCTGGTTGAGATCGGGCACTGAGCACTCAAAGCGGCCGATGCGTCGTAAGTCCGAGGAGATGGCGACCGCCGTGAGGTCACCGGTCGCGATCGCCTCGATGCCCCCGGGCCAGCCGGTGATCTCGGCGTACCGGAAGCCGTGAAAGGTGAAGGTCGGCTCGAAGGTGTCGTCTCGGCCGCTGAGCGTGAAGCGATCGGTTGCTTTGGCCGACCGTAAGGGCTTCACGGCGAGCTCGCCACGATCGAGCACCTCCGCGTGTCGCACGGTCACCACCTCCCCCGCCGCACCACGAACACGCACCTTCACCCATCCCACGATGTTCTTCCCGAAGTCGACGAGCACCGCTCCGGACGGGCTGGTCCAAATCCGTTCGGGCGCCATCTCATCGACGCGCCGCACCGGCGGGGACGGATCGGGCGTGAGTTGCTGGAGGTCGTAGTCCACAGTGTGCACGTGGGCCCAGTTGGGGTCGATGAATCCCGGCGACATCCATGCTTGGTCGAACTCGCGTGCGTCGATCGCCTGCCCGTCGTAAAAGTCGTTGAAGGTGACCGCGCTCGGCCCGGCAAGCCAAGTCTCGTCGGTGGCCACGATCTGCTCGTGGCCGTCGGCGAACCGGAGTCGGAGCTCAGCGAACGCGGCGACTTCGTCACCGTATGGTTGGGTCTCGATCCACCCGAGTCGCCCTCGCCACCACCCGTTGCCCACCGCGATTCCGATGGTCGACTCTTCGTCGATCAGGCCGGTGACGTTGTGCTCGACAAAGTGAAGTCGCCACTCGTAGCTCGTCCACCCTGGGGTCAGGAGCGCGTCGGACACGGGCACTCCGTTGATCCACGCCTCGCAGATGCCCAGTGCGCTCATCCGGAGTCGCGCGGAGATCAGCGGTCCGTGTCTAGGGTCGAGGCGGAAGTCCCTCCGGAACAGCGGAGCTGTGTCGTGCTCGACGTTCGCGGCGGCGATAAAGCGGGCGGAGGGGACGGTCATTCGTGACTTTCTGCGAGGAGGAACTGAGCGGCGCGGCGCGCCGTCAACCTTTGAGTCCGCCAGCGAACCCCTGGACGATGTACTTCTGCAAGAAGAAGTAGGCGATCAGGATCGGCAGGATGCTGATGATGATTCCGGCGAAGATCAGGTTCCACTGAGCGCCGTACTGGCCGACGAAGCCGTAGATGGCGACCGTGATCGTCTGCTGATCCGAGCCAGACAGATAAAGCAGGGGCGTGAGGAAGTCGTTCCACTGAGCCACCGCCGTAAGAATGATGATCGTGCCAGTGATGGGCCGCACCAGAGGAAACACCACCGACCAGAACGTTCGGAAGGCATGAGCGCCATCCAATGCCGCCGCTTCTTCATACTCAGCCGGCAATGCTCGCATGAAGCCCGCATACAGGAAGATCGAGAACGGCATGCTGGCACCGACTCCAACAATGATGACGCCGGCGAGCGTGCCAAGCAGGCCGAGGTCCCGGATGGTCTGGTAAAGCGGAAGCAGGGCAAGCTGGGCAGGCAGCAGAAGTCCGGCGAGGAAGGCGAGGTAGGTGATTTTCGACCACCGCGCCCCCAACCGGGACAGCGGGTAGGCCGCCGCTGCAGCGAAAACGACCGTCAACACGACGATGAAGCCCGTCACGATGGCGCTGTTGATCAGGGCTGTTCCGAGCCCGCCTTGCTCCCACGCGTCGATGTAATTCTGGAAAGTCGGTTGCTGCGGAAGTGCAAGCGTCGCACTTTGATCACCAGGCGCCTTGAGCGACAAGTTGACCAAAACGTATATCGGAATGAGGAAGAGCACTCCGATCAGGATCGTCCCGACCTCCAGGACTCCCGTTCGCCAGGTGTATTTCTTCATGTCAACGCTCCTGAAGGGCGAGCAGTCGGTACTGAATGATGGAGGCCACCGCGACGAAGATCGACAGCACGACCGCCAGGGCGGCTGCGTATCCGAAGCGTCCGAGGGAGAATGCATTCGAGTAGATGAGCGTCGAGATAGTGTTGGTGGCCCCACCCGGCCCACCTTGGGTCATAACGAAGACCTGATCGAAAAGTTTCAGTCCGCCGATGAGCGAAAGCATCACGTTGATCGTGATCGCCGGGGCGAGAAGAGGCCGCACGACAGACCAGAAGCGTCGCACCGGGCCGGCTCCGTCGATGGCGGCCGCTTCCAGGACCTCCTCGGGGATACCCTGGAGCCCGGCGAGGAAGATCACCATGGAGTATCCGACGAACTGCCAGAACACCACGAAGATGATCGACCAGATGGCGATGTCCGGGTCTCCGAGCCAGTTTTGCTGGAGCGCACCAAGCCCGATGGCCTCGAGCATCTGGTTGATCCCGCCGTCCGGTGAGTAAAGGTTCTGCCACAGGAATCCGACGGCGATCGAGGTGATCACCACCGGGGCGAAGATGACGACGCGAAGGACGTTGCGTGACTTGATTTGAGAGTTGACGGCCAGCGCGATCAGCAGACCGACGGCATTTTGGATCACAGTGACCGCGAATGCGATCAGAAGAGTGTTCCTCACGGCGACCATGCCGTTCGGGTCGGTCAAGATCCGTGCGAACTGCTCCAGACCCACCCAGCTCGGATTCTGAGAGACGCCGTCCCAGTCGGTGAAGGCGAACAGGCTACCTCGGATGCTGGGATAGACGACCGCGAAAATGTAGAGGGCAGCGGCAGGGAGGACGAACCACCACACGGTGTGGGCGAAGCCCCGATAGCGACGCCGTTTCGGTGCCGGCTCGTTCGCGAGTACTGCTGATACTGGTATTGGTGCTGGCGCTGTGGCCATGATCATTTCCTCACTTCTCTTCGTTGAGAACGGGTCGCGGTGCGATGCTTCGCAGCGAAGACATCGCACCGCGGCCCGTGGTGATACAGCGGGGGGTTAGCCGTTCCAGGCCGCGTCCATCTGCTCCAGGAGCTCAGCAGAGGAGGACTGGCCGCCGATGAAGGCCTGCAGGCCAGAGATGTACGTGTCGTTCACAACGGCGTTCGGCCAGGTCTGGTCAGGGAAGGCAACGGTCAGATCGCTCTGAGCCTGTTCGGCGACGCCGGCCAGGGTCTCCGGCGGGGTGTAGCCCTCAACTGGCCCGCTGGGGAAGATGCCGGGGTTGTTTTCGACGGCGATCTTCAGCCCTTCCTCGGAGAGGTAGAGGTCGACGAACTTCTTGGCCAGGTCGATGTTCTTCGACTTGGCGTTGACGCCGTAGCCGGCACCCAGACCAACCGGGAGAACCGTCTCCGACGGGTCGTCGGTGGCGGGGAACGCTGCGGTCTGGAACGTGGTCCCTTCCGGGGCCATCTCCTGGATCGTGTTGATCTGCGGGCTCACCGTGATGATTCCGATCGCTTCGCCGTCGGCGACCTGGCCCTGCGCGATGTCCAGCGCGGTCCCGGTGGCGTCCTCGGTGAAGCACCCCGCGTCTACCAGTTCGCGGTACTGCGCGAGGGCAGTTGTCCACTCGGAGTCGCTGAAGGTCGCGTCACCGGCATACTGCTCATCGACGAAGTCGGGGTCCGGACCGTAGAGGAGGGAGGCGGTCAATGCGAAGGGGACGGTGTGGTAGTTCCCGCCTGCCACTGCTGCGAGTGCGTACGCCACTTTGCCGGCGTCCTTCGCGGTCGCGCAGAGCTCGAGCACCTCGCTCCAGGTCGTCGGCGCGGTAGCGCCGACCTCTTCAAGCGCCTGGGTGTTATAGATCGCCGGGATGATCGTGAAGGCGTTCGCGCCCATCAGGATCTTCCCGTCCGCGCCCATCACGGACTGGTTCGCATCGTTGTAGTTCGACACCCAGGGCGAGTCGCTCAGGTCTTCGAGGTAGTTGCCCTTTGCGAGGGTCTGCGCGGTGATCGGGTTGCCGTTGCCGGGGAAGACCACCACGATGTCGGATGCCGTACCCGAAACCAGCTCGGTATTGATCTGCGTCAGAATGCCGGGCCAGGGCAGCCCGGTGTAGTCGATCGTGACACCGGGGTTGTCCTTCTCGAACTGTGCGATCAGGGCCTCGGCGATTCCGTCGTCAGCCCATCCCGACATCGTCAGGACCGTGTCGCCATCCTCGCCGGAACCGGACTGGGTGCCAGCCGAGCACCCGGCCAATGCGAGGCCCGAGATCGCAGCGGTCGCGAAGATCGCGGCCGCTCTCTTGGAAATGCGGTACATGCGTTTACCTCCTTGTAAAGTGCGCAGGGACGATCCCCAGTGCGGTGGTTAAGTAGACCGGTCTACTATTGCTGCATGGTCTGCGCTGTGAAGAATGTAGCTGACAGGGGAGCATCGTGTCAACCGGTCTACGAATATTGCGTATACCAGTGCACGGGGCACTGATAGTCTCGGGGTACAGAGGCGTAGCAAAGGCGGATCAAATGGATGCTGGAACCGTTGCGGGGTCCCGTCGGCGCCCGTCCATGGACGACGTCGCAAAAGCTGCGGGTGTGTCCAAGGCGGCTGTCTCCAAAGTCATCCGCGACGCGTATGGCGTAAGTCCCGCAATGCGGGAGCGCGTCGAGGCGACAATCCGAGAGCTCGGATACCGCCCACGAATCGCGGCGCGCGCCATGCGTGGGTCGAGCTTCAGCATTGGGCTGGAGATCCCCAACTTCAATAGCGAGTTCTTCACTCAGGTCATGCAGGGCGCCGCCGCCCGGCTGGCGGGCACCAGCTATCAACTTATGATCGCCCCCGGGCTCGGGGAGTTGAGCGGAACACCCGTGTTAGAGAACCTGGCGGACCGGCAAGTCGACGGAATCATCGCCATCTCACCTGAGGTGAGCCCGGAGTGGCTCGAAGAGCTCGCGCAGGATGTCCCGATCGTCCTCATCGGTCGACACGATCGATCGAAGAACTACGACACGATCACCAACGATGACGACGCCGGCACCCGCCTGGCGATGAACCATCTGCTGAGCCTTGGCCACCGCCGGATCGCCCACCTCACGCTTCGCATGCAGTCAGAACGGCGAGACGCCGAACCGCCGCACACGATCCGTCGAGATACCTATGAGTCCGTGGCTGGAGACGCCGGCCTGGAGGGGCTGGTTGCGTACTGCGCTGCCGACGCGGGCGCCGCGTATGAAGCCGCGAAAGAACTCATTGAGGCGGATCCGACCATCACCGCGATATTCGCGGGCAATGACAGCCTGGCCATCGACGCCCTGCGTGCCGTCGTCGATCTCGGCTTGACCTTCGAAGACGTGTCGGTGGTCGGATACGACGACATCCGCATGGCCGGCCACCCCCTGATTTCGCTTACCACCGTGAGCCAGTTCGGCGAATTGATGGGGCAGGCGGCGATCGATCTGCTGATGGAGCGAATCCGCACTGGTCGCACCACCCCACGGCATCGTGAGCTGCAACCCGAGCTGCGCGTGCGATCATCGACACAACGGGCGAAGGCTCGCTTGGGAAACGTGGAGTCCGGCGCCGACGCCGCCTTCTAGTTCCACCACCCTTCTGGGCACGACCGCGCAGCGCACCCCCCATCTATGACATGGGCGCACACTGAACCCGCACCGACAATACGAGCATCGGCGTCGTGACGGCGAGCGCCGTCATGCTGATATGACTCGCGCTGAGAATGTCGCCGTGCATGAGGTACGGGGCCCGATGCCTCCGGTTCAAGCGATGTCCTGACCGATGGTTCGAGATCTTGGGCCGGTCTGCGCGGCACGAGTTGGCTATGACCGTGGGCTCACCCGAAATGGCGGCGCGGCAAGCGCCCCGCGCCGCTATCCCCGCGCCCTCGCAATCTTCCGGCGGCACGCAACGGGAAAGTCCCGCGGAGACTATCTCTTCGCCAACCAAGCAGGTGGGGAGCTGCAGGCAGGTGTCGTGCCAAAGTTCCCGCTGGGCTTCCCGCGCCACGCCCTGCGGCACTTCGCGGCATGAACGTGCCTGAGGCTCGGAACTCCCGTGCACGAGGTGGCAAGGTATCTCGGCGACGGGCCACGGACGGTCCTTGCTGTGCATCCACACGTCCTTGCGAGCAGCATCGACGCGCTCGCGTGCGAAGACTTGCGGCGCGGAGGAATCCATCGAGGAAGAGGCGAGACCGCCGGGGGTCACCTGGGGGTCACTTGGAGAAGCTCCGCGTGCTCGACTTGGCGCTACGGGTCAGCTGAGAACCATGAAACTCCGTTCTACCAGGGTTTTTCAGCGAGACAGAGGGATTTGAACTCTCCGCCCTTTCGCACCTGCGGTGGGCAAGGTACCCACGGTAGGAAGCCGAGCGGGACCGCAGAACCACGCGGATCCAGAGCCCATGCCGAGGGCGGAAACGACGTTGTGGGTAAAGAACGAGTAAGCGACACGCCGCGTCAGCTTTACTCAGACTTTACTCAAACGACGATCAGCGCCACAAAATATGGCGCTGATCAGGCATAACTTGGCGGTGACGGTGGGATTTGAACCCACGGTAGGGGGTTACCCTACACAACTTTTCGAGAGTTGCACCTTCGGCCGCTCGGACACGTCACCGCCGAAGAGTTTACGTCACACCGACCCGCGCCGCGAATCGACCGCCGACACAACCCGCCCCGGCGGCCGCGGCATCCGTCACGCCAGCTCGTCCGTCGCTCCCGCGAGCAGCTCGACCACGCGCTCCGGCTCAGGGTAGCCGACCGCGTACACATAGGTCGCGGTGAAGCCGAGAGCGCTCAGGTCCCTCATCGTCGAGGCGACGGTGGCCGGAGTCGACTCCGGGTCGACGGGGATCATCGCCGTCTTCTCGATGTCGTCGTAGTTCCTGCCGACGGCGTCGCAATGCGCGCGCAGCACGTCGAGCTTGCGCGCGGTCTCCGGACTGAGACCCAGGTTGCAGGCATCCGCGTACTGCGCCACCAGGCGCAGCGTCTTCTTCTCGCCCCCGCCGCCGATCATGAGATACGGATGCGGCCGCGCGATGCTCTGCGGGGAGTTCAGCGTCCGCTCGAGCTGCCAGATCGCGCCCTCGTAGGGCTCCTCCGAGTCCGACCACAGCTGCAGGCAGATCTGGATCGTCTCCTCCAGCTGCCGGAAGCGCTCTGCCATCGGCGGGAACTCGAAGCCGAGCCCCTTGGACTCCTGCTCGTTCCACGCGGCGCCGATCCCCAGTCCGACGCGTCCGCCCGACAGCACGTCGAGCGTCGTCACCTGCTTCGCCAGCAGCGCGGGTTCTCGGTAGATGACCCCCGTGACGAGCGTATGCAGCAGCGCCTTCTCGGTGTGCGCGACGAGAAACCCCAGCGTCGCGTACGCCTCGAGCATCTCGTGCTCGACCGGTCCGATGCCCGGCAGCTGCCAGAAGTGGTCCATCACCGTGATGCGCTGGATGCCGGCGGCCTCGGCGTTGCGCACGTGCGCGGCGAGCGCCGGTCCGAGTTGCCGCTGCCCGCTGCTCCACGTGTAGTCCGCGATGTGAAGTCCGAATTCCATGCCGAGCGTTCCATCCTGTCGACGCCGGATGCCGTATCCGGTCCTCGTTCAGGCTGGGGCCGCTGGACCGGACCAGAGCCAGGGCTCACCAGGCAGCGGCGACCTCCGCGTGCGTGCGCAGCAGTCCCTCGGTGGCATCCGCCGGCGCGCGCCCGCAGCCGCACTCCGTCGCGACCCCGAACCGCTCGACGTGACGCTTGGCCGCCTCGACCCGACGGCGAGCGCCCTCCGCGCCGTCCTCCCGGTGCACGAGCCCGACGAAGTGCTTCTCCCCCGCGTCGCCGTAGCAGAGATGAAAGCCGACCTCCACATCAATCGGCACCCGCCCGGCCTGCTCGACGGCGCGGGCGGTGAGCCCGGCCCAGGTCTCGCCCCACCACGATTCGAGGGCACCCTTGCCTCGTGCCGCGTACGTGGCCTGCTCGATGATCTGGAACTCCACGGCGTTGTCCCACTGGATCGCCAGGTCCCCGTGCGGGATCGCGTCGAGGATCGTGTCGAGCTCTCCGAAGAGCGCGTCGCGGTAGACCGGCTCGATGGCGGCCCGCTGTCCTCCGGAAAGAACGCGCCGACGACGGCGACCGGCGTCGGCAGCGACACCTGGAACCGCACGCCCTCGGGCACGACGCCCTCCTCACGCAGCCGCGTGAACACCGCGTACGACTCGATCGCGGCCGCGGCATAGCCGAGGGCGGGGAAGCGGATGGATGCCGGGTCTACCCCGTCCGCGACGCGCAGCGGGCGCGCATCCAGGCCCTTCACCAGGATCGGCGCGTCCCCGATCCGTTCGATTCCCTCCGCCCGAGCGAGCACGTCCGGCTGGAACAGGATCCAGTGGAACCGGGGCCCCACCTCGCCGTCGGGGATCCGCTTCACCCGGCCGCCGAGCACCTGGGCGGCGGTGCGGATCGTGGTCTCGGCATCCGGATAGTTGACGCTTCCCACGAGGAGTGCGCCCTGGGGCTGTGCAATGGTGTCTCGCTTTCGCGTGAGGTGGAACCGCACCAACCTGCCACTGCGGGGAGCGTGCGCGCAAGAGGAGCGAAACGGAGCGCAACTCGGCAGACGAGCCGGGGTGAGACCGCAGCGGCCTAGGTTGAGGGTGTGGCAGAAACCATGACCCGTGAACAGCGCCTGGTTCTGACGATCGCCGTTCTCGCATCGTTCGTGGTGTTCCTCGACGGCACCGTCGTGAACGTGGCCCTTCCCGCGATCGGCCGCGAGCTCGGCGGGGGTCTCACGACCCAGCAGTGGGTGGTGGATGCCTACCTCATCACGCTCAGTGCGCTCATCCTCGTCGCGGGCTCGGTCAGCGACGCGTACGGCCGAAAGCTCGTGCTGCGCATCGGGCTCATCGGATTCGGCATCGCGTCCATCGCGATCGCTGCGGCGCCGAACCCCGAGGTGCTCATCATCGCGCGGGCGGTGCAGGGCGCCGCAGGCGCCTTCCTCGTGCCGAGCTCGCTCGCCCTCATCACCTCCACCTTCTCGGGAGCCGCACAGGGCCGCGCCATCGGCATCTGGACCGCCTTGACGACCTCGGCCATGATCGCCGGCCCGCTGGTAGGCGGGATGTTCGTCGACTTGCTCTCGTGGCGCTTCGCCTTCCTCATCAACGTCGTCCCGATCGCGATCACCCTCTGGCTTCTTCCGCGCATCGAGCATCGCGACATCCGCCGCCCCGACGCTTCCATCGACTGGCTGGGCGCGGCCATGTGCACGTTCGGCCTCGGGGCCGCCGTCTACGCCCTCATCGAGCAGCCGAACCAGGGATGGGCCGCACCGGCCACCTTGATCCCGCTGCTCGCCGGCATCGCGTTGTTCGCCGGCTTCGTGCTGCGCCAGCGCACTGTGACGAACCCGATCCTGCCTCTCGGCCTCTTCCGGGTGCGCAACTTCTCGGCGGGCAACGCTGCGACCCTCTTCATCTATGGAGCACTCGCCTTGAACGGCTTCGTCGTGGGCGTCTACCTCCAGCAGGGTGCCGGGCTGGCGGCCACGGCGGCCGGGCTCGCGAGCCTCCCGACGACGATCCTCCTGATCCTTCTCAGCTCACGGGTCGGGACCCTCGCGGGCAAGTGGGGGCCGCGGCTCTTCATGACGATCGGCCCGCTGACGATGGCGGTCGGGGCCCTTCTTCTGCTCATGGTCTCCGAGGACTTCTCCTACTGGCAGCAGGTGCTGCCCAGCATGATCCTCATGGGACTCGGGCTCGCGATCACCGTGTCGCCGTTGACGTCTGCGGTGCTGGGGGCGATCGACCCCGAGCGCTCGGGCATCGCATCGGCGGTAAACAACGCCGTGTCACGGGTCGCCGGACTGCTGACGATCGCGATGCTGGCGACCATCGTCGGCGGCGCCCTCGACCTCGACGGGTTCCACCGAGCGGCCATCGTCACCGCGATCTTCATGGCGACGGGCGGCATCGTGTCGTTCCTCGGCATCCGGAACCGGACTCCCGTGGGCGCCGCGACGGTCGCACCCGCGGCATCCGAATAGCCCCGCCGAGCGGGCCCCCGACCCTGCCGGAGGGGTGCGTCACCCTGCCAGACTGGCCACATGAGCGTGATCGAGAACTCCAAACTCGCCGTCGTCGGCGCCGGAAGCGTCGGAGCCAGCGTCGCGTACGCGGCCCTCATCCGGGGCTCCGCCCGCCACGTCGCCCTCTACGACATCGCCACCGCCAAGGTGGAGGCCGAAGTGCTGGACCTCGCGCACGGCACCCAGTTCACGGGCGCCAGCGACATCGTCGGCGGCTCGGACATCTCCGTCGTGGAGGGCTCGCATATCGTCGTGATCACCGCCGGCGCGAAGCAGAACCCCGGGCAGAGCCGCATCGAGCTCGCGGGGGTCAACGCCGGAATCATCGCGACCATGATGCCGCAGCTGCTCGAGGTCGCGCCGAACGCGGTCTACGTGCTCGTCACGAACCCCTGCGACGTGCTCACGGTGCTCGCCGCCGAGGCATCCGGACTCCCCCGCGAGCGCATCTTCTCCTCGGGCACCGTGCTTGACACCTCACGGCTCCGGTGGAAGCTCGGCGAACGCGCCGGCGTCTCGACGAGCAGCGTGCACGCCTACATCGTCGGTGAGCACGGCGACACCGAGTTTCCGCTCTGGTCCAAGGCCACGATCGGCACGGTCCCCATCCTCGAATGGGAGACCGAGGGGCATCCGCGGATGACGAAGGACGAGCTCGACTCGATCGCGATCGACGTCCGGGACGCCGCCTACATGGTCATCCAGGGCAAGGGCGCGACGAACTACGCGATCGGGCTCTCGAGCGCCCGGATCGTGGAGGCGGTGCTCAACGACGAGCACGCGGTGATGCCGGTGAGCACGGTGCTGAGCGATTTCCGCGGGGTGGACGGGATCGCGCTGTCGGTGCCGTCGATCGTCAGCGCTTCGGGTGCGGTGCCGATCCGCGAGACGCCTTTCTCCGACGAGGAGGTCGCGCTGCTCCGTCGATCCTCCGACGCCCTCGGCACGGTGATCCAGAGCCTGCGACCCGTTCGCTGACGCCGCGCCGGTGCGGGATTCAGGCTCGACAGGGTCACGACGGCCGAAAACCGCCCGCGGGGAGTACTCCTGACCCGGCGAGCCTGCGCGCGGTCCGCGCTCAGGCGGACGAGACGACGTGGTCGAGCTTGGCCAGCGACGAGGCGAGCCCGACGGCATGGTCCCGGGGGTCGATGCCCGGTGGCACGTCCGTGCACCGCACCGTGACGAGGGTGCCCACCTCGCCCGCCGCGAAGCTCCAGGCCATCGTCATCGTGCCCGCGAACGCCGGGTCGTCCGAGGGGAAGTCGACCTCCCACACCACCCGGTTCGGGGGCTCGAGCGCCACGATGCGCGTCTCGGCGACATCCGAGTCCTGGGTGAACTTGCCGCGTGCGTCTGGGGCGTCGAAGGTCAGCACCATGCGGAAGCCGCCCCCCACTGCCGGGTCGAAACTCTGGAGTCGGCCCGACGCCCCTTCGGGGGGCAGCCAGGCGCTCAGCAGATCCGGGTCGATGAAGGCCCGGAAGATCGCGTGGGGCGGTGCTGCGAGAAGGCGGGATGCCGAGTCGACGCGCATGCCGACAGCATACGTAGCCTTCGCGATGTCGCAAGAGTGGATGTCGGGGGCGCGGGTTAGCCTGAAACCATGGCCACCCGTCGCCCCGCTCCCGCCGCGTATCGCTGCACCGAATGCGGGTGGACGACACCGAAGTGGGCCGGCCGCTGCGCGGAATGCCAGCAGTGGGGAACGGTTGTTGAGGCCGCGGAGCAGACCGGCATCCTGCGCCAGATCGCCGCGGTCGCCCCGACGGGTGAGCGGGCGGCACGGCCGATCACGTCCATCGACACGAGCGAGGCACCGCGGCGCACGAGCGGAGTCGGCGAGTTCGACCGCGTGCTCGGCGGCGGCATCGTCCCCGGCGCGGCCATCCTGCTGAGCGGCGAGCCCGGCGTGGGCAAGTCGACCCTTCTGCTCGAGGTCGCGGCGCAGAGCGCTCGCGCCGGCCGGCGGGTGCTCTATGCGAGCGCCGAGGAGTCGCCCGCCCAGGTGCGCCTCCGCGCGGAACGCACCGGCGCGCTGCACGACGAGCTCTACCTCGCGAGCGAGACCGACCTCGCCACGATCCTCGGGCACATCGACGAGGTGCGGCCAGAGCTCGTGATCGTCGACTCCGTGCAGACCGTGTCGTCCTCGCTGTCGGAAGGCATGGCCGGGCATCCCAGCCAGGTGCGCGAGGTCGCCTCCACCCTCATCCGGGTCGCGAAGGACCGCGGGCTCCCCATCGTCCTGGTCGGACACGTGACCAAGGACGGCCAGGTCGCGGGACCCCGCCTGCTCGAGCACCTGGTCGACGTGGTCTGCCAGTTCGAGGGAGACCCGCACACCTCCCTCCGCTTCGTGCGGGCGCTGAAAAACCGGTTCGGCCCGACCGACGAGGTCGGGTGCTTCGAGATGACCGGCTCGGGCATCGCCGAGGTGCCCGATCCGAGCAGCCTCTTCCTGAGCCGGGGGGCGCCCGTGCCGGGTACCTGTGTTGCGATCGCGCTCGAGGGCAAGCGGGCGATGCCGGTCGAGGTGCAGGCCCTGACCATCCGCACCACCGCCCCGAACCCACGGCGCATCGTGAACGGCGTCGACGCCTCACGGGTCGCGATGGTGCTCGCGGTGCTCGAGCGGCGCGCGAACATCAAGGTGTCCGACCTCGACGTCTACGTCTCCACCGTCGGTGGGGTGCGATTCACCGAACCGGCCGCCGACCTCGCGATCGCGGTCGCTGTGGCCGGATCGATCGACAACAGTGCGGTGCCGCAGGGCATCGCCGCGATCGGCGAGCTCAGCCTCGCGGGCGAGATCCGCCCGGTGACACAGGCCGGCCAGCGGCGCACCGAGGCCACGCGGCTCGGCTACAAGCAGCTGATCGATGAGCGGTCGAAGAACCTGCGCGGGGCCCTGGGCGACATCAAGGTGCGCGGACGCGCGCGCCCGGGCGACGACATCCCGGAGTTCTGAGTCAGGCGTCGAGCGCCTTCAGCAGCTCGTCGGGCGACGCCTGCATCGGGTGCGGGCCCGCGATGTCGAGGAACACCGTCGTGATCGTGTCGTGGTGCGCGGCCAGGAAGGCCCGCAGCCAGTCCGGCGAGTAGACGCCGACGCCGGGCGGCAGGTTCGCCGGCTTGTTCTTCGCGTCGCTGAACAGCAGCAGCGCGACGTCGCCGGTGGCGGCATCCCGGTACGTCCACACCTCGCCGCCGTCGAGCGGGTTGTCGCGCGGACCGGGCTTCAGCAGAGGCACCACCGTGGTGCCGTTGCGGAGAGCCAGGGCGACCGCTGCGATGTCCTGCTTCTCGAGCGCCTGTGCGAGCGCCTCGGACCGGAACTCCAGCGGAGCGCCCTTCTTCTTGCGAGAGGATGCGGCGGCCATCGTTCCAGCGTAGCCGCGGCCTCCTGACCGGCGATCACCCCAGGAATCCGCGCAGCAGCGCTTCGGAGCCGGCCAGGTGCTCGAGCATAGCCGCCGACGCGGCATCCGGCTGCCCGGCGAGGATCGCCGCGACGATGCGCTCGTGCTGCGCGTTCGAGTGCTCGATGTTGCGCGCCAGCAGAGGAAACGTGTCGAGCCACGCGTTGACTCGGGCGCGATTCTCCGCGACGAGGGAGACGAGGGTCGGGATGCCGGCGGCCTCGGCGACGGTCAGGTGCAGCAGGGAGTCGAGCCGGCGGTACTCGGCCTCGCCGGCGCCCTGCAGCTCGACGTGCCGCTGCCAGAGGGCGTCGCGCTCGGCGGCGGTCAGAGTGCGGGCGGCGGCTGCGCGGGCCCCGCCCCCCTCGAGCACCCGGCGGAGACCGAGCACGTCTTCGAGCTCCTCGGCCGTGACCGTCTCCGGGTCGGCGGGGCGCGGGAGGGGATCCGCGACGAATGTGCCGCCGTAGCGGCCCCGCCGCCGGACGAGGTACCCGGCATCGGCGAGCTCCCGGATCGCCTCCCGTACCGTGTCGCGGCTGACGGCGTAGAGCCCCGCCAGTTCTCGTTCGGGTGGCAGCGACTCCCGCGGCGCGACGACCCCCAGCCGTATCGTCTGCACGAGGCGCGCGACCGTGTCTTCGAGGGCGTTGCCCTGCCGCACCGGCCGGTACACGGCACGGCGCACCTCCTCGAGCGGCGCTTCGGTCACGGGCTCAGCCTCCGGCTCGACGTGCACACGGGAGCAGATCGGCCCGCTCCGGGCCCCGGACCGGGGTCCCCGGGCCGGCGCCCGCTCCATTCTGCTCCCGGGTGCTCGGCCCGCCGGACACAACGCAGGAGATCCACCGCGCTCGAGGTTTGTCGCGGCGGTAGGCGCCGCCGGCGCCCCGGGCCTCCTGCATCGTGTCCGAGAGGCGCCGGGCACCCGGGCGCAGATCCGGCCGGCCGCCGCCGGCGCCCCGGATCTCCTGCATCGTGTCCGAGAGGCGCCGGGCACCCGGGCGCAGATCGGGGCACGCAACCCCAATGCGCCGGGCCCGGAGGCCGGTTCGCGCGCAGATCTGCTCCCCGGTGCACACGGGCGCACCTAGAGCGGGGTGACGTAGGCGCTCGAGATGCCTCCGTCGACGACGAACGTGGAGGCAGTGATGAAGGACGCGTCGTCCGAGGCGAGGAACGCGACGGCGGCCGCGAGCTCCTCGGGCTCCGCGAACCTGCCCATCGGCACGTGCACGAGGCGCCGCTGCGCGCGCTCCGGGTCCTTGGCGAACAGTTCCTGCAGCAACGCGGTGTTCACGGGGCCCGGGCAGAGGGCGTTGACGCGGATGCCCTGCCGCGCGAACTGCACCCCGAGCTCGCGGGTCATCGCGAGCACGCCGCCCTTCGAGGCGGTGTAGCTGATCTGCGACGTCGCCGAGCCGAGCAGTGCCACGAAGGACGCCGTGTTGATGATCGATCCGCGGCGCTGCGGAACCATGTGCCGCAGCGCCGCTCGGGAGCACAGGAACACGCTCTTCAGGTTCACGTCCTGCACCCTGTCCCACGCAGGCAGGCCTGTCGTCTCGATCGAGTCGTCGTCGGCGGGCGAGATCCCGGCGTTGTTGAACGCGATGTCCAGGCGGCCCCACCGCTCGAAGACCCCGTCGAAGAGGGCATCGACCCGTGCTTCATCGGCGACATCCACCGGGAAGAACACCCCGCCGACTTCGGATGCCGCGGCCTCCCCCGTCTCCGGGTCGAGGTCGGCGATCACGACCAGCGCGCCCTCGGCGGCGAAGCGCCGCGCCGTCGCGAGGCCGATGCCGCTCGCGCCGCCGGTGATGACCGCGACGCGGTCCTTGAGCCTCTGGGTGAGGTCGATCGTCATGGATGCTGCTCCCTATGGGTCGCGAGAGGCGGTGGATGTCGCTCAATCAGGGTCGGTCGCGAAGAAGACGTTCTTCGTCTGGGTGAAGTGCTCCGCGGCGTCGGGCCCCAGCTCACGGCCGAGCCCCGACTGCTTCATGCCGCCGAACGGGGTCGAATAGCGCACGGAGGAGTGCGAGTTCACGGACAGCACACCGCTCTGCACGCCTCGAGAGACGCGTACGGCGCGGCCCAGGTTCTCGGTCCAGATGGAACCGGCGAGCCCGAAATCGGTGTCATTCGCAAGACGGATGCCGTCGGCGTCGTCCTCGAACGGCAGCACCGCCACCACCGGGCCGAAGACCTCCTTCTGCGCAATGCGGTCGCGCGCGGATGCCGGCAGCACCACGGTCGGAGGGAACCAGAACCCCTCCCCGTCCGGCGCCGACCCCCGGAACGCCACATCGACCCCGTCGAGGAACGACGACACCGTGTCGCGGTGCGCCGACGAGATCAGCGGTCCCATCTCGGTGTCCTCGAGCCGTGGATCACCGACGCGCCACGCCTGCACGGCCGGCTCGAGCAACTCGAGGAACCGATCGAACACAGAGCGCTGCACGAGGATGCGGCTGCGAGCGCAGCAGTCCTGGCCGGCGTTGTCGAACACCGCACCGGGCGCTGCGGCGGCGGCTCGCTCGAGGTCGGCGTCGTCGAAGATGAGGTTCGCGCTCTTGCCCCCGAGCTCGAGCGTCACCGGCTTGAGCATCCTGGCGCAGCCGGCGGCGACATCCATGCCGACCTCGGTGGAGCCGGTGAACACGACCTTGCGCACGTCGGGGTGGCTGACGAAGCGCTCGCCGACGACCGACCCCTGGCCCGTGATCACCTGGAACAGCCCGTCCGGAAGCCCCGCGAGCAGCGCCAGCTCGCCGAGGCGCACCGCCGTGAGCGGGGTGAGCTCGGCCGGCTTGACCAGCACCGCGTTCCCGGCGGCGAGCGCCGGTGCAAAACCCCACGACGCGATCGTCATCGGGAAGTTCCACGGCACGATGATCCCGACGACGCCGTACGGCTCGTGAAAAGTCACATCGAGCCCACCGGCGACCGGGATCTGGCGCCCCGAGAGGCGCTCGGGCGCGCCGGCGTAGTAGTTCAGCACCTGGGCGACGTGCCCGGCCTCCCACCGCGCCGAGCCGATCGGGTGGCCTGAGTTGGCGACCTCGAGCCACGCGAGCTGGTCGGCGTTCTCTTCGACCAACCGGGCGAACGAGCGCAGCGCGTCGGCTCGGGCGACCGGCGGAAGGGCCGCCCAAGAGCGCTGCGCTGCACCGGCACGCGCCACTGCCTCATCGACCTCGGCGATCGACGCGCGCGACACCTCCTGCAGCGGCGTCGCGGTGGCCGGATTGATGACGGTGAAGCTCACGCGCCGACCTCCTGCCCCGAGTGCGTGTTCGGGCGTGAGCCGCGTGAATCCGCATACACGGATGCCGCGGCGACGAGCGCCGCGAACAGCCTCCGGTCCTCGGAGTTCTGCTCCGGATGCCACTGCACGGCGACGAGGTACTGCTCGCCGGGCGCCTCGAATGCGTACACGAGCTCGTCGTCGGTGCGGGCTGTCGGGATGAGGCCCTCGCCGAGGCCGTCGACGCCCTGGTGGTGGTAGCTGTGCACCTCGATCTCGCCGGCGCCGACGATGCCGGCGAGGCGGGTACCGGCATCGACCACCGCGGTGTTCGTCGCGAACTGGGCGCGGCCGATCCGGTAACGCTCCGTGCCCAGAGCATCGGGCAGATGCTGGTGCAGCGTGCCGCCGTGCGCGACGTTGATCACCTGAAGTCCACGGCAGATGCCGAAGACCGGCATCCCGCGCTCTTCCGCGCCGCGCAGGAGGGCGAACTCCCATTCGTCGCGGTCTTCGCGGGGCGGGTTGGTCTCCGGATGCCGCTCCGCACCGTACCGCTCGGGATCGATGTCGAGTCCGCCGGTGAGGATCAGCCCGTCGAGGCCGTCGAGCACGGCCGCCGCAGCGGCGTCGACCCGCGGCTGTGGCGGGAGAAGCACGGCGACTCCGCCGGATCCGGTGACGCCGTCGAAGTACTGCTGCGGCAGGAGTCCGGCGCGCACGTCCCAGACGCCGTACTTCGTCTGCTCGAGGTACGTCGTGAGGCCGATCACGGGCGCACGCCCTTGGTCGGTTCCTGAGCCAGTCGAAGCGTCGCTCGACCCCTCGACAAGCTCGGGGACCGGATGCCGGCCGGCCGCCGACCCAGCCCCCGTCGCTGAGCCAGTCGAAGCGTCGCTCGACCCCTCGACAAGCTCGGGGACCGGATGCCGGCCGGCCGCCGACCCAGCCCCGGTCGCTGAGCCTGTCGAAGCGTCGGCGTCAGAGTCGTTCGAAACCACGGACCCTCTCCCAGTCGGTCACGGCCGCATCGAACGCCTCCACCTCGATGCGCGCCTGGTTCAGGTAGTGCTCGACCATGTCGTCGCCGAAGGCTGCGCGAGCGATCGCGGATCCGTCGAAGAGTGCCGCCGCCTCCCGCAACGTCGTCGGCAAGGTCTCTCCCCCGGCCGCATAGGCGTTGCCGGTCAGCGGATCGGGCAGGGGCAGTTCGTGCTCGATGCCGTGCAACCCACCGGCGATGATCGCGGACACCGCGAGGTAGGGGTTCACGTCGCCGCCCGGCACCCGGTTCTCGACCCGCAGACCCGACCCGTGCCCGACCACGCGCAGCGCGCACGTGCGGTTGTCGATGCCCCATGCCACGCCGGTCGGGGCGAACGAACCCTTCGCGAACCGCTTGTACGAGTTGATCGTGGGTGCATAGAGGAAGGTGAACTCCCGCAGAGTGGCAAGGACCCCGGCGATCCAGTGGCCCATCAGCGGGCTGAAGCCGTGCTCCCCGTCCCCCGACATCACGGTGTCACCGGAGTCCGCACGCACAGACAGGTGAATGTGGCAGCTGTTGCCCTCGCGCTCGTTGAATTTCGCCATGAACGTGAGCGCCTTGCCGTGGCGGTCGGCGATCTCCTTCGCGCCGTTCTTGTAGATCGTGTGGTCATCGCAGGTCTGCAGCGCCTCGGCGTAGCGGAACGCGATCTCCTGCTGACCAAGGTTGCACTCGCCCTTGACGCCCTCGGAGTACATGCCGGCGCCGTCCATGCCCACGCGGATGTCGCGCAGCAGCGGCTCGAGGCGGGTCGTGGCGAGCAGGTTGTAGTCGACGTTGTAGTCGGTCGAGGGCGTCAGCCCCCGGTACCCCTTGGCCCACGCCTCGCGGTACGAGTCGTCGAAGACGATGAACTCCAACTCGGTGCCGGCGAAGGCGACGAGGCCGCGTTCGGCGAGGCGCTCGCGCTGGCGATTCAGGATGTCGCGTGGCGACTGCACGACGCGGTCGCCGTTCTCCCACCCGAGGTCGGCCATCACCAGCGCCGTGCCCTGCTGCCACGGCAGCACGCGCAGCGTGTCGATATCCGGGATCAGCATCATGTCGCCGTAGCCGGTCTCCCAGCTCGACATCGGATACCCCTCGACGGTGTTCAGGTCGACATCGACCGAGAGGAGATAGTTGCAGGCCTCGGCGCCGTGCGGCAGCACGACATCGCGCCAGAAGCGTGCCGAGACGCGCTTGCCGACGAGTCGGCCCTGCGCGTCGGGGAAGGCGATGATCACGGTGTCGATCTCACCGGCACCGATCGCGGCATCCAGCTCGGCACTCGTCAGGTTTCCCGCCATGCGCATCCCTTCGTGTGGCACCGTCGGCGCGTATCCCACCATTGGGCGAGCCGATCATCCGCGTGACGAGCCTAACTGTAGGGGGAAACTTGGCTTCAAAGGTAGACAACGAGTACCAATAGGCATCACAATCATGCCCAAGGTGCGCCCGGCGCCTCACCCGAATGCCCTCCGGAGGTCGAATGTCCCACTCGAGCGGTGACGCCAGAAAAGTCGCGGGAGCCACATACCAGCGAGCAGGCGACGGCTACTTCGAAAAGCGCACACTGAAACGCTCCGCCGGGATATGGGGGCTGTGGGGTCTTGCGGTCGCCGCGGTGATCTCCGGTGACTTCTCCGGCTGGAACTTCGGCATCGAGTTCGCCGGTTTCGGGGGGATGCTGATCGCCTTCGTCATCCTCGTCGCCATGTACTACGGCATGATCTTCTCGATCGGCGAGATGGCCGCCGCGATGCCGCACACGGGCGGCGCGTACTCCTTCGCCCGTTCCGCCATGGGCCCGTGGGGCGGTCTCATCACCGGCGCCGCCGAGACGATCGAGTACGTCGCGACGACCGCGGTGATTGTGTACTTCTCGGCCTCCTACGCCGATGCCATCACGAGCGAGCTGCTGAACTTCTCCATGCCGACGTGGGTGTGGTGGATCATCCTCTACGTCGTCTTCATCGCGCTGAACTCCGCGGGCGCGGCCATCTCCTTCAGGTTCGCGATCGTGGTGTCCATCATCTCGATCGGCATCATCCTGATCTTCTCGCTCATGTCACTGTTCAGCGGCGCCTTCTCGTGGGATGCGCTGTGGGACATCGAGCCCGATCCCGGTCAGACGGTCTTCCTGCCGCATGGCGTGGTGCCGATCCTGTTCGCCCTGCCGTTCGCGATGTGGTTCTTCCTCGGCATCGAAGAGCTTCCCCTCGCCGCGGAGGAGTCTCACGACCCGGTGCGCGACATCCCGAAGGCGGGCTTCTGGGCCCGCGGGACGCTGATCGTCACAGGCCTTCTGGTGCTCTTCCTGAACACCGGAGTCATCGGGGCAGAGGCCACGGGCGTCGCCGCCGAGCCGCTGCTCGACGGATTCCGCGCGATCGTGGGAGACCAGCTCGCGGCCCTGCTGGCCCTCTTCGCGCTCGTCGGGCTGCTCGCCTCACTGCAGGGCATCATGTTCGCGTACGGCCGCAACATGTACTCCCTCTCCCGTGCGGGCTACTACCCGCGCTTCCTCTCGCTCACGGGCAAGCGTCAGACGCCGTGGGTCGCCCTCACCGTCGGCGCGGTCATCGGATTCATCGCCCTCGTGGTGCTCGATACCGTCGCCGCCTTGAACGAGGGCGCGGGGGCCGTTGCCGGCGCCATCGTGCTGAACATCGCCGTGTGGGGCGCGGTTCTCGCCTACCTGCTCCAGATGATCTCGTTCATCATCCTCCGCAGGAAGTTCCCGAACGCGAGCCGCCCGTACCGCAGTCCGTGGGGCATCCCCGGCGCCGTCATCGCCGCGGTGATCGCGGCGCTCATCTTCGTCGGATTCCTGCTGAATCCGACGTTCGTGCCCGCGATCATCGCCATCGCCATCGTCTACGTCGTGATCCTGATCGGCTTCGCCCTGTTCTTCCGCCACCGCCTGGTGCTCTCTCCCGAAGAGGAGTACGCCCTCTCCGGGGGAACGCACGGCGACCCGCAGGCCGAAGGGTACGACGCGATGGAGCCCCAGGTCTTCGGAGAAAAGCCCTAGCACGGGGGATGGGGCGGGCGCGTCTGGGACGCGCCCGCCTTCTGTCTGCCCGGTGTCAGCCGGGAGGCCCGGTGTCAGGGCAAAAAGAAGGGGCCCTCTCGAGTTCTCCATTGGGGACTGGACAACTCGAGAGGGCCCATCGCTCGCCGTGCTCGCTACCTCACCGCTGGGGACGGTTGAGAGGTGCGCACGTGAGCTCACTAATCAACCTAGTGAATCTTCCCGATTCGGTCTGTCCCCTCTTCGGGGGACATTTTCACCGAGGTCAGAAGAGCAGGAACTGCTTCGTCTCGATGGACGGGATTCCGCCGATCCCGACGCTCACGTGGTACGAAGAACCTGCGCCAGGCGCCCGCTGCCGATTGGGATCCTGGCAGCTCTCGACCGTCGACCGCGTGCGGTCCCAGGTCAGCGGAGCAGCGCTGGCGACGGTCTGACCCGCCGTGAGGAGCACCACCATATCACTCGGCTCGGTCTGGCAGTCGGTCGATCGCCACCAGGTGTCGGCGCCGCTGGAGACGGTGAACGACTGGGTGGTCGTTCCGACGTTGAGGGTGCAGTCCCGCGTGCCACGATTGGTGAGCTGGATGCTGAGCTGCGGATTCTCGCCGGCCTGGTAGCTCTCCTTGTCGGTCAGCGCGACGACCTCGATCTCCGAGGCGACGCAGGGGCCGGCGCTCGGTTTCGATGAGGCGCTTGCTTCGGATGAGGCGCTGGGCGTCGACGAAGCTGCGGGCGTCGAGGACGGCGTAGGCGGTGGCGAGGGCGCTGGTGGGGCGGCCGGCGTCTCGTCAGTGGGCACCGGCACCTCGGTGGCGCCCTGCGCGGTGGGAGTGGCCGACGGGGTCGGTGCGGCGGCGGTCCCCTCCGCCGCCGTCCCCCTCCACGGCTGGGCGATGAACAGCCAGGCGACGAGGGCGGCGACGAGCAGGATGCCGAGCAGCAGCATCAGCCGCCGCCGGCGGTAGACGGCCGGGGAGGTGCGCCTGCGGACGCGTTCTGTGGCCATGCATCAAGGCTAAGCCCGGCCGCCGGAACACCCCGCAGACGCGGCGCGTCAGTCCGCGGCCAGCGCCTCGACCGGCGCGACCCTGGTGGCGAGCCGGGTCGGCACGACCGCCCCGATCAGCGCGAGCGCCGCGGCCGCGAGGACGACGGCCAGCAGCGTCAGCCAGGGCATCGCCGGCGCCACAAGCAGACCGCCCGTGGGCGAATCCGGCGACACCCGCACCGATCCGAGCAGCGACTGCGCGCCCGCCCACCCGTACGCGACTCCCAGCACGAGCCCTGAGGCGACCGCCGCGATGGTGACGTGGGCAGCCTCGGCCAGCACCATCCGCCGCACCTGCGCGTTCGAGAGGCCGAGCGCCCGCAACAGCCCGAGCTCCCGGCGGCGCTGCACGATCCCGAGCGTGAGCAGGTTGACCAGCCCCACGGCGGCGATGACGGCGCTCACCCCGATCAGCACCGTGACGATCGCGACGAACGTGTCGAGCACGGTCACGAGGTCGGGTGCGAGGGAGCCCCCGGCCGAGGCGGTGAGCACCGCCTTGGTGGTTTCAAGCGCCACCGCGAACATGGTGATCAGTGTGACGCCGATGACGATGCCGATGGCCATCCGCGACGAGCGTTCGGGATACCGTAGCGCGTTCTCGGCCGCGAGGCGCGCGGGCGCCGATCGACCGAACCACCGGCCGACCAGCCGCAGCACCGGCGGCATGAAGACCGCGGCCCCGAGCACGAGCCCGGAGAAGGAGAGGAGGCCTCCGAAGAACGCGACGATCAGCCCGAACGGAACGAGGAGTCCGAGCGCGATGCCCGCCGCGAGCAGCAGAGCGCCGAGTGCGAACAGGGTGATCGCCACCGCGTTGCGGCCCTTGCGGTGCGCGAGGTCGTCATGCGCCGTCTCCACCGAGCCGCCGAGCGCCTGCAGCGGGGTGACGGACAGCACGCGGCGCGAGCCGACCCAGGCGGCGGCCCATGTGGTCGCCGCGACGATCGCGGCGGGGATCAGGAGCGCCCCGTGCACGACCGAGTAGGACACCCCGTCGACGCCGAGCAGGGTTCCCGCGACGGCGACGCAGGCGGCGGAGAAGCCGGTGCCCGCGAGCAGGCCGAGCATCGCCCCGAGAACGCCGACGAGCAGGCCCTGGCGCGCGACATCCGCCCGCTGCGACCGCGCGGATGCCCCCACCAGCCGCATCAGGGCGATCCGGCGGGTGCGCCCCGCCACCACTGTCGAGAACGTGTTCGCGGTCACGATGGCGCCGACGTAGATGGCGATGCCGAGGAAGATCACCGAGACGATGCCCAGCACGAAACCGAGGGTCTCGCTGTCGCCGATGTACGGATTCGCGGTCAGCACGGCCGCGATGTACCCGGTCGCGCTGAGCAGCACGGCTCCGAAGGCGCTCGAGAGCGCGGCGACGAGGATGCTCGCGCCCATGCCGCGATCGCGCAGCCAGGCGAGGTGAGGGGATGCCGCCGGCCACAGTCGCGCGGTCGCCGGAGACGCATCCACGGTCGCGCCGGTCATGCCGCCACCTCCATCCCGAGCATGTAGGAGCTGATGTCCGCCGCCGCCTGGCGCGGCTTGTCGGCGACGATGCGCCCGTCGCCGAGGAACAGCACCCGATCGGCGTAGCTCGCGGCGACCGGGTCGTGCGTCACCATCGCGATGCTCTGCCCGTGCTCGCGGCTCGCGGAGGCGAGCAGCGAGAGCACCTCTCGACCGCTGCGGGAATCGAGGTTCCCCGTCGGCTCGTCGGCGAAGACGAGGTCGGGCGCGGTCGCGAGCGCGCGGGCGATGGCGACCCGCTGCTGCTGTCCCCCGCTCAGCTGGTGCGGGCGGTGCCGGAGGCGAGGACCGAGCCCGAGGCTCTCGACGAGACCGTCGATGCGGGCACGCTCCAAGGCGCTCGGCCGGCGGCCGTCGAGGTCGAAGGGAAGCGTGATGTTGCCGATCGCGTCGAGCGTCGGAACGAGGTTGAACGCCTGGAAGACGAAGCCGACGCGGCGCCGGCGAAGGATCGTGAGGTCGAGGTCGGGCAGGCCGGTGATCTCGGTGTCGCCGATCCAGCTGCGCCCCTGCGTCGGCGAGTCGAGGCCCGCCATGATGTGCATGAGGGTGGACTTGCCGGAGCCGCTCGGGCCCATGATGGCGGTGAACTGACCGCGGCGGATTCCGACGCTGACGCCGTCGAGGGCGCGCACCTCGCCCTCGCCCGTGCCATAGGTCTTCGTCAGGTGCTGCACCCGGGCGGCGAGGCCGAGGTCTGTCGTTGTGATCTCCATGCTTCGACGCTACGAACCCGATCGCGTGGCCCGCGTCGGCCCGTCGTCGCATCGCCGTACATCGGAAGGATGATTCGCCGGGCGTCGGCGGCAGGCGCGAACGGTGTCAGGAGCGGGCCACGGGGATCGCTCCGCCGCTCTCCCCTGGCTCCGGGTGGGGCGCGTAGACCCGCAGCGCCGACGGCACGATCACGCACGACAGGGTGTAGCGACCGTCCTCGTCGACCGCCGGGCGGCGCTCCAGTTCGCCATCGTGTGCGTAGAAGGTCGCGCGCCCGTGCCGCGGCAGCACGTGGATCTGGATCTGCCGGGTGGTGATGTGCTCGACATCGGATGCCGGCGGGAGCAGTCGCAGCGTCCGCAGCACGGTGCGCGTCGCCTTGCCGAACGAGAGCGAGGCGACCGCCTGCAGGCGTGATCCTCGTGCGTGGAGGATCCGCACATCCAGCACGTCGTCCGACAGCGTCTGGCGCTGCATCGTCGCCACGTGCCCGGGCGTGTTGCGCCCGACGCTCGCGAACACCGACCAGACGCGCGCCTGCGTGCCGTCGAGCTCGATGTCGATGGCCTCGGCGTCGCGCAGTTCGCGCCAGGTCGCCGCGACGCCGCCGAACCACTTGCCGAGCCGCGCGCGGCGGCGGGCGCGCTGGGCGACGAAGTCGGGGTAGATGCCGATGGATGCCGCGTTCAGCACGGTGATCGACCGGCCGGCGGTGGTCAGCTCGCCCACGCTCGCCGCGACGCCGGCGCCGGTCTGCAGCGCGCTGATCGCGACATCCACGCTGTCGATCCCCGCTGCGCGGACGAAGTGGTTGAAGGTTCCGCCTGGCAGGGCGAACAGCGGCAGGTCGAATTCGCGCGCGAGGTGGGCCATTCGGGACACCGAGCCGTCGCCACCGTAGACGCCCAGCACGCGAGGCGGATTGTCAGCGGCCATCGCCTCGCGGACGGCGGCGTCGAGCGTCTCGTCCGGCCCGAGCTCCCGCAGCACGGCCTTCGGCAGCCGCTCGGCGATCACGGGGCGCGGATCGAAGCGGATGACGGAGGTGCCGGCATCCGCATTCAGCATGATGATCACGCCTTCGCCGTCGAGCGACGCGGGAAGCAGGATCGGCTCGACGACCTGCGCGACCTCGGGTTCCGGGTCGTCGCTCAGGCGCCGTGCGGGCACGAGCAGGCGTCCGATCAGCGCCACCGTTGCCCCGATCGCCACGCCTCCGACGACATCCGAGAGCCAGTGCGCGCCCACGTGCAGGCGCGAATACGCCACGGCGGCGGCGAGGGGGCCGACGACGGCTCCCGCCGCGGGCGACTCCACGGCCACTCCGGTCGCGAACGCCGCCGCGCTGGCCGAGTGGCCGGAGGTGAAGGAGGCGGTGGAGGGGTACTTCTTGAGCTGCCGCACCGCGGGCACGTCGTGGAAGACAGGACGAGGGCCGCCGTAGATCCTCTTGACGACGAGGTCCGACAGGGCACTCGCGACCGCCATGGAGGCGACACCGCGCAGCGCACCGCGGCCGAAGCCGAGGACGAGCAGGGTGCCGCCCGCGACGTACCAGAGCACGCCGTGGTCGGCGGCGCGGCTGAGCCGTCGGTACCCCCGGTCGCGCAGGTGCCACGACGGGGAGGCGTTGATGCTGCGGTTCACGGCGCGGTCGATGCGGCGCACCCACTGGGGCAGGACGCGTGCGCGGCGGAAGGCGACCACGGGATGCCGCAGGGTGGTGAAACGCATACCCCGAGGCTAGTTGCGGCCCGAGGGCCGCCCAACCGCACGCCGCCGCCACCTCGCCGAGTTCGAGGGCCGCGCACACCTTAGGTCGGCCCATTGCCTGGGGAATCGCCAAACGCTACAGTTCGAAGCGATCCCCGAAAGCTCACGAAGACGTGTGCCAGAGGAGACATGGATGCCCGGAATCTTCCGACGGTCGGCCGATACCCTGCCGGGACCCGCCCCGTGTCTTTCTCACGCAGTCCCATCAGCCGTCGCGTCCTGCTAAGATCCGCCACAGTCGCGGCCACTCTTGCCGCTTCGGGCGTCTTTGATGGCAAGACGGTTGCCGCCGCCGATGCGGGTCTCCCCCGCACGGCCGCCGCCGACGTGGGCGCCGCACAGTCCGCCGTCGGAGCTGGAGGCTTCGTGACCACGACGCAGATCGACCCGCGGTCGTACCTCAAGGCCGGCCAGACGTGGACCACGGTGGCTTGTGTCCGTCCAGCCATGCAGGCCGCCATCGACGAAGCGCACAAGCGAGCGCTCAGCGACCCGAACGCCGTGGTCGAGATCGTCATACCGCCCGGTGTGGGCAGGCTCACGACGAGGTCCCCGCGAGCACCGATCAATCAGTCATCCGCCGCCGTCCCGAAGAGCAGCTACGACAACCGGATCGGGTTCGGACTGCGCGCGAACCTGGCGGGGAAGATCATCTTCCGCGGTTCGGGCGGCCAGTCACGCGCGTCGGTGATCCGCTTGTCGGACAACGCGCGCAATCTGTTCTGGATCGACTCCGACACCGGCATCGCCTGGATCGACACGGCCGCGCGGGAGAGCTCCGGCGCAGTCGTGAAGCGCCCCGCGAAGCCCCTGATGCTGCGCAACGTGCTGTTCCAGGGCTTCGCCGTGGACAACAACTTCTCGACCGGGAACGGCCACATCGTGTGCGGCACGGTTCCGAGTTATGGGACCTCGCAGCGCTATGTCAGCGTGATGAACGTCCATGCCGCCGATATCGACGTGTGGGGTGTGACGCGGCCGGCGACCCCGACCGACCAGAACGCCACGAGCAAGGCGCCTTTCGTGTACGTTGCGCGCCACTTCAGCGACTACGAGGGCAACGGGGGCCCGGCCAACGGCACACTTGTGGGTCACGCGTGGAAGGGGTGGGATCTCGAAACGGTGGCGGGCCGATCGGCGGCGCATACGACGGGCTGGACATGGATGCGCAGCCTGTCCTTCAGCCAGGTCCGAGCCACGAACACCACCCGCGGCATCATCGTGATAGCCGAGAACCATGCGGCCTACTCGCACTGGGTCGATGACATCGCGATGGACAGCTGCGAGCACCGCCAGGACGCACCGTACACGTCGGCCGGCTTTCCGCAGACCAGTTTTTTCATCGGAGGCAGCTGCCAGGGCGGCTCGGCTTCCGTCACATCGTGCACCTCTGTGAACGTGGGGGACGACGGCCTGGAGCTCGGAGGCATGCAGAGCGTCGTGGTCCGGGGGTTCACCAGCGTGAACGCCTGTCTCTCCGGGATCTATCTGCGCTTCGCGCAGCCGCCCCTCGACTGGACGACGACGAAGGTCGTGATCGAGGACTCCACGTTCTCCATCACCGGCGAGACGCTTCTGCCCACCCTGGGCGGCGTCTTCCGCTCCGTCCCCATCGACACGAAGTTCACGGGCGATGCCGCCCCGTACGCCCTCGGCGAGTTGCAGGTCACCCGGTGCGCGACCGTCATCGACGGCACGTATACGACCGAAGGGATCGCGAGGAAGGGCGTGATCGACAGGTTCCTCCGCAGAAACAGATACGGATGGTTCCTCATCGGCCCCGTGGTGAAGGCGTCGTACGCCAACTGCACCGCCACCCTGTCGAATGTCCTCCTCAACTCCAGCGTGTCCACCGACACCCATCAGATCGTCATGTGGCACTCGCAGCAGAAGATCCCTCCCGAACTGGGCGTCTCACCGTCCATCACGGTGACCGACTGCAGGGCAACCGTCGCCGATGTCGCAACCAACGGCGCCCGCGGAGAATTGGTGGGCGTGGCGACGCACACGATGGGATCCTCGACCACGACGCGGTTCAGGCTGGAAATGACCGGGTGCGATGGCGTTTTCACCCGGGCTGACATCGCCCGCTTGGGGTGGCTGCTGCCAAGCCTCACGCCCAACAGCTGCGCGCGGCACGTCGTCCTGGGTGTCGCCGGGATCATGACGTCGTCGACCGCCGACACGTGCGCCGGCGTCGCAGTATTCGACGAGCAGCCGGTGGCGTCCTCCCGTGTCCTCGGGATCACGACCGCCTCGTGGGGGAGCGCTCCGAAAGTGGACACGTCGGCCGGCCCGATGAACAGCCAGAACATGTCGCGGGTCTGAACGCGCGGCCCCGCCGGTCGGCGCGGCCGGCGCAAGCGGGCAGAGGAGCCCGTTGCCGGACGCGGCGGGAGTCGTTACCGTTCGAAGCGCTGTCCTTCAGACACCGCTGCGAGCCATAGGAGCCTCACATGCCCGCCACACCGCTTCCCGCCTCGGAGGACACCCCAGCACCACGCGCTGCCAAGACCTGCGATGCCAGCGGAATGGCCGACATCCATCGCCTCTTCCGGCAGGGCTTCGCGGAAGGACCCGACCTCGTCCGGGGAGTGCGGAACGGCGATCTCGAGCACGCCGGTGCGGTGGCGGGGCAGCTCGACCTGCTGTCCGTCGGCCTGCACTCCCATCACGAGGGGGAGGACGAGCGACTCTGGGACATCCTCGACGAGCGGGCGCCCGCCTGCTCGGCGCACGTCGCCCGGATGAAGGCCCAGCACGCCGAGATGCTCGTCAACCTGGATGCGCTCGACGCGGCCCTGCCGGCGTGGCGGGCTGCGCCGGCTGCGGAGACCGCCGCGCCGGTGCTGGCCGCGCTGGACGGTATCAACGAGGCGTTGGCCGTGCACCTCGGCGACGAGGAGACGACGATCGTCCCGGTCATGGAGACGACCCTCACTCAGGCCGAGGTCGACTGGTTCGGCGAGCACGGACGCAAGTCGACACCGAAGGGCCAGCTGTGGAACCAGCTCGGCGCGATCCTCGCCTCGCAGCCGGACGGCGGCGATGCGTGGATGCACAAGAACCTGCCGGGCCCCGTGCGCCTGCTCTGGCGGTGGGTGGGCAAGCCCCGCTACGAGAAGCACCGCGCCGCACTCACAGGAGGCTGAGGCGCTCGGCTGAGGTGCTCGGCACGCGCGGCTGAGCCGCCCGGCATGCGCGATCTTCGGAGAATGTCGCCATCTTCGGCCTCTCGGCAGCAGGATGGCCGAGGCAGGTCGCATTCTCCGACGTCGATGCGCCCGCGCGATCACGTCAGGCCGTGCTCGAAGGCGAAGACCACCAGCTGCACACGATCGCGCAGGCCGAGCTTGCCGAGGATGCGGCTGATGTGCGTCTTCACCGTGGCCTCGGAGAGGAATTCGCGCCCGGCGATCTCCGCGTTGCTGAGACCACGCGCGGCGAGGGCGAAGATCTGCCGCTCGCGCTCGGTGAGGTCCAGATAGGCCGCGGGGACGGGTTGCGGCGCGGCATCCGCGAAGTGCGCGAAGAGCTCGCGGGTGGCGGATGCGGCGATCACGGCGGAGCCGGAGTGCACAGTGCGGATCGCGGCGAGCAGGAACTCGGGATCGGCGTCCTTCAGGAGGAATCCGCTCGCCCCTTCCCGGATCGCGCGGGCCGCCGCCTCATCGAGGTCGAACGTGGTCAGCATCACGACGCGCGGCGGCTCGGCATCCCCGAGCAGCTCGGAGGTCGCGGCGATGCCGTCGAGCACGGGCATGCGGATGTCCATGAGCACGACGTCCGGCGCGGCGGCGCGGATCACCGCGAGGCCCTCTCGGCCGTCGGCGGCCTCGCCCACGACCTCGAGATCGGGCTGCGAATCGATGAGCATGCGGATGCCGGCGCGGAAGAGCGCCTGGTCATCGACGAGCACGACGCGGATCATGCGTCTGCCGCGATCGGGATCGTGGCCGAGAGGACGAAGACACCGTCACGTTCCGTCGCCTGGAGCCGCCCACCGGCGAGCTGCGCGCGCTCCGTCATTCCGATCAGGCCGTGACCCTGCCCGCCCGCGGGCACCGGAACGCGGGCTTGACCGACCGGGTTGCGCACCTCGAGGTCGACACGGTCGGGGTGCCACGCGAGACGCACATCCGCGCGCGACCCCGCGCCGTGGCGCAGGGCATTGGTGAGGGCCTCCTGCAGGATGCGGAACACCGCGAGCTGCACCCCGGCTCCCGGCTCGGATCGCGGGGCGGGGTCGACGTCGACGGAGACCTCGAGCCCCGCCGCCCGCACATCGGCGTACAGACCCTCGAGGTCGGCCAGCGTCGGCTGCGGTTCGATCCCCTCACTGTGCCGCAGCCTCGTCAGCAGCAGCCGCACATCGGCGAGGGCAGCCCGGGCCGTGGTCGAGATCGTGGTCAGCGCGGCCGTGGCGGCCGACGGATCGGACGCCGCGGCATACCGCGCGCCGTCGGCCTGGGCGATGACGACGGCCAGCGAGTGGGCGACGACGTCGTGCATGTCGCGCGCGATGCGAACGCGTTCCTGCTCGGCGATCGCGTCGCTCTCCGCGCGCACCTGTGCGGCGCGGTTGTCCCGCGCCCGGATGGCCGTGCGCACCAGGGCACCGACCGTCCACGAGAGCAGGAGCGCGAACCCTGCCGCGACGAGCACGGCCAGGGCGGTCGGGATGCTGCTCCACGAGACGCCAGAGCTCCCGAGGAACGGGCCGAGCGTGAGGTAGATCGTGATCACCAGCGCACCGACGAGCGATGAGGCGAAGCCGAGCCAGAAGACGAGCCGAGTGCCGTAGGCGGCCGTGACGTAGAGCACCGCGAAGATCGCCACGTCGCTGAGGCGCGGGTTGAGCCCCGCGAGCATCTGCAGGACCGCGCCGAACCACGCGACGGCGAGCGAGATGCCCGGGGACCACCGGCGGACCGCGAGCGCGCCGGTCATCATCAGGGCGACGGTGATCCCCCATAGGGCGTCCTGGCGCACCGTCCCGAATCCGCCGAACAGCTCGTTGGAGATGGCCGCGACACCGAAGAACGAGGCGAGCAGGATGTCGACCACCAGCTGGGTCGGCGTCAGGCTTCGGATCACGCCTTCACGCTACGGGAGCGGCCGGCCGGCGGCATCCGCCTGCAGATGTATCCCCGCTACGCGCCTGCGAGCCAGTCGCGGTACGCGTCGAAGGCGTACGGCCGGCCGAGGAAAGAAGTGACCATGTCGGCGGCGTCGCGGCTGCCGCCCCGCTCGAGGATCTCGGTGCGGTAGCGCCGCGCGACCTCCGGTTCCCTCAGGTCGCCGCCGAACGCCGACAGCAGGTCGCGGGCGATCACGAGGCTCCACTGGTAGGTGTAATAGCAGGCGCCGTATCCGGTGAGGTGGCCGAATCCGGCATAGGTGTGCGCATTCCGAAGTGGACGGATCGGCGTCGCGGCCTCGATGAGCGCCTCGGTGGCGGCCTGGAGGTCGGCGGGCCGGTCGACGTGCAGGCGGTACGACACGTTTGCGTAGCCAAGCTGGCGGCGCACCTCGAGGGCCCGCCCGAAGCCGTCGGCACGCTGCATCCGCTGCACCAGATCGGCGGGGATCGGCCGGCCGTCCTCGTCCGCGGTGAAGGTCGCGAGCGTGGCGGCATCCCACGCCCACTCCTCGAGCATCTGGCTCGGCGCCTCGACGAAGTCCCACTCCGTCTCGATGCCGCTGAATCGGATCCACTTCAGGTGGCTGCCCAGGATGTAGTGCACGAGGTGGCCGAACTCGTGGAAGAACGTGACGACCTCGTCGTGCTCGAGCACCCCGCGCGAGAAGTTGCACACCAGCACGCCCTCGGGCAGCGAGCGCCCCGCCACGCCGGGCGAGAGCGTGAAGCACGCGGCGTGGTTGTACTTGCCGTCGCGCGGATGCAGATCGAGATGGATGCGGCCGAGGCGCTCCGGGGTGCCGCGGTCGCCGTCGGGAACGCGAAGCACGTCGTAGCTGAGGACATCCTCGTGCCACGCCGGCGTCTCCACCCGCACGTACTGAAGGTCGAACAGCCGCCCGGTGGTCTCGAGCACGCCCGCCAGGACGCGGTCGAAGCGGAAGTACGAGCGAACGACCTGCGCGTCGACGTCGTACTCCTCGCGCTTCAGCGCGCTCATCAGGAACCAGTAGTCGGCGCTCGTGACGGCCTCGGCGTCCGGGACGTCGCGGCGAAGGCGCGCGAGCAGCCGCTCGTACTCCGCCGCGGCGGCGGGGCGGGATGCCTCGTCGAGGTGCGCGAGGAAGGCCGGGATCTCTGCCCCGGCGCCGATCATGCGGGTCTCGGTCTCGAAGTCGGCCCAGTCCGTGAAGCCGAGCAGCCGGGCGCGCTCCTCGCGGATCGCGAGCAGCTCGGCCAGCACGACGTCGTTGTCGGGCCAGCCGAGGTCGTTGTACGCCTCGAGCACCGCGGTGCGGGTGCCGCGGTCGCTCGCGAACTCGCGCACAGGCAGCAGGTCGGTGTACTCGGTCGTGAGCACCACGAGGCCGTCGTCGCCGACGGGATGCGATTCGACGAAGTCGGCTGGGAGACCTTCGAGGGACTCGGGGGCAACCCGCACCTCGCGCCTGCCGTCGCGGACGGCGCGGTTGAAGGCGAGGCTCAGCTCGGTGTCGCGGGCGGTGAGCTCCCGCACGCGCTCGCGCGACGCGTCGTCGAGGTCGACACCGCCGCGGCGGAAGTCGCGCAGGATGTGATCGAGCAGCCGAGCGGCCACCTCGTCCAGTCCCTCGCGATCGGCGCCGGCGAAGACCGCCCACAGCGTGCGGTCGAGGTTGCGCTCGGCGACGAGGGCGTCGACGGCCTCCACCCGCTGCTCGGCGGCGGCCCGGATGCCGGCATCCGGGTGCACCTCGGAGAGCAGGCTGGCAGCGCTCGCGACCTCCGACCCGGCGATCTCCGCGTCATTCCAGAGGTCGAGCTTCTCGAGTGTCGTGCGCGCCGCTCCGTCCTTGAGCCGCTCGAGGATGTCGCCGGCCTCCTTCAGTCGCGCGTCGGCGCGGGTGGAGGCCAGGTCGAGCCACCCGGCGTCGTCGGCGGGCAGATCCAGAAGCGAGGCGGTCATGCCTTCGAGCCTAGGGCCGGCGCAGAAATGGGGAGCCGAGTCGCGGACCAGTACCCTGGGAAGGTAACCCGTTCACCCCGCCGCATCCCCGTCCCTCGCAGGGGGACGGAGCGGCCCGAGCCTCGGATCGGAGGTTCCCATGTCAACTGCCCACGCCCACAACGCGAAGGCCATCATCGGCGAGCCCGAGGTCGTAGAGGACGGCTCGAACGGCTCGGCACTCGGCTCGGCGTCGACCGCCGCGGTCGAGGACAGCGCCGCCTGGCTCGCGCTCAAGGACGCGGCCATCGCGCTGCAGGGCCTGCAGGTCAAGGACGGGTCGGTTCCTCCTTCGACGGACTCCGGAATCGCGGACCCGCACGAGGTGGCGCGGGAGCGCGTCGCGACGATCGTCGCCTCGATGCGGCTGCTCGCGCCGGTTTTCCCGCACGACGCCGAGTATCTTGCCGCATCCATCGCCGACTTCGAACGATGGTCCGCGGAGGGTTTCGGGGTTCCGGACTTCTACGACTCGCTCGTCGCCTTCCAGCCGCAGAAGAACCGCGTCGACGGCATCCGCCACCTCGTCGTGTTCCCGATGTACACGCAGAACGGCTCGCAGAACCGCTTCGTCGAGGCCCTGATCGTCGAGGCGATCTGGCCCGAGTTCATTTCGGAGCTCGAGGCCGGCGACTACGGCAACAAGCTCTTCCTGTCGCTGCGGCTGGTGGATTTCACGCCGGGCTACAACACCAACTCCGCCGTGCTCTTCCCCGAGACCGTCGCGATGCGCGAGATCCCGCCCTTCACGTGGGGGGCGATCTTCCAGGACCGCGAAGCGGCGCGGTTCCGGCGCGTCGTGCGCGCGGCATCCGAGATCACCCGCCTCGACCTCCCCGAGGGCGCGGCGCGGATGCTGGAGGACCAGGACCTCGCCGAGCAGACGTTCGTGATGTGGGACATCATCCACGACCGCACGCACATGCGCGGCGACCTGCCGTTCGACCCGTTCATGATCAAGCAGCGGATGCCGTACTTCCTGTACTCGCTGGAGGAGCTGCGCTGCGACCTGACCGCGTTCCGCGAGAGCGTGCGCATCCAGCGAGGGCTGGGCGCGCGGCTCGAGGCGGGCGAGCAGTTGACCGAGGTCGAGGCCGAGACGCTGGAGCACGCGGCCCTCGTGCAGTATGCGGTGATCTTCGACCGGATCTTCCGGTTCGCGATCACGGGGTCTCGGGTGCGCAACTACGACGGCGTCGGCGGTCAGCTGCTCTTCGCGTGGCTGCACCAGCGCGGCGTGCTGCACTGGACCGACACGGCGCTGGCGTTCGACTGGCCAGAGGTTCCCGAGGCCGTCGTGGACCTGGGCGACGCGATCGACGAGCTCTACTGGCGTTCGATCGACCGGCCCAAGGTCGCGCACTGGCTCGCGGCCTACGACCTCGTCAGAGGCACACTGACCCCGAACCCCGCCTCGGCGTGGGCGCGGGGGCTGCCGGATGACGTGCTCGCGGGCGCGCCGAAGGGGTACACCGACGCGGTGCTGGACGACGAGTTCCCCCTGTCGATGTTCTTCGAGGCGCTCGAGAAGAAGATGCGCCCCGTGATCGAGTCGACGGCGGGCATCCGAGCCTCGGATGGCTGACCCGGCACCCACCGGGCTGTCGGTCTCGGGGCGCGTCGTCGTCCTCGCCGGCGGCACGAGTGCGGCAGGGCGCGCGATCGCGCGCGCCCTGCTCGCCTCGGGCGCACGGGTGGTGATCGTCGGCAGCCATCGCGACAAGCTCGAAGCGGTGGAGTCGGCCCTTCGAGAGGCTCAGGGACCCGAAGCGGGCGTGCACACCGAGCTCTGCGACCTGACATCCGAGCCGGAGGTGATCGCCCTCGCGCAGCGCGTTCGAGGGCGTTTCGGGCGCGTGGACGGGCTGATCCACCTCGTCGGCGGCTGGCGCGGCGGCGGCGGGCTCGCGGGACAATCCGACGAGGACTATCGGGCCCTCGAGGCCGGCCTCACGGCGCTGCGCCACTCCACCCGCGCGTTCGACGCCGACCTACGGGCATCGGATGCCGGCCGCCTGGCCATCGTCTCGTCGACCGCCGTGGCCCGGCCGCTGGCCGGCGGCGCCAACTATGCCGCCGTCAAGGCGGCGAGCGAGGCCTGGACGCGGGCCGTGGGACAGGGCTTCGCCAAGGCCGCCCGGGATGCCGGCTCGGAGCTCTCCGGTGCGGTCGTGATCTTCAGAGTCAAGGCTCTGGAAGGACTCGAGGAGGAGCTTGCGGCATCCGTCGTCGCCCTCTGGGCTCAACCGGCCACCGATCTGAACGAATCCGTGATTCCGCTCGTTGTCAATGCGTCGCAGACGCAGTAGCCGCACCGCTACTGTTCGGATATGAGCAACACCGGCAAGGCCGCCGTGAGCGCGGCCCAGAACTCGACCGTCTTCCGCACACTCGCCCGAATCGGGTATGTGGTCCTCGGCATCCTCCACATCCTGATCGGCATCATCGCCATCTCGGTCTCCACCGGCTCGGCCAGCGAAGACGCTGACCAGGGCGGGGCGGTCCAGCAGATCGCTGAAGCACCCGCGGGCATCTTCCTGCTGTGGGTCATCGTGATCGGACTGTTCGCGCTGGCGATCTGGCAGATCACCGAAGCGATCACCGAGCGCAACCCCGACACGAAGAAGAAGTGGGGCTATCGCCTCAAGTACATCGGCACCGCCGTCGCATACATCGGAATCGCCATCACGGCCCTTGTCTACGCGATGGGCGGCCAGTCGGACTCGTCGCAGTCGTCGCAGAGCTTCAGCGCTCAACTGCTGTCGACACCGGCCGGCGTCGTGCTGCTGGTGCTCTTCGGTCTCCTGATCGCCGGTATCGGAGTCGCCTTCATCGTGCGCGGCATCACCCGGGCGTTCGAGAAGCACCTCGACCTGCCGGCGGGCACCACCGGCAAGGGGATCGTCACGTTCGGCATCGTGGGCTACGTGGCGAAGGGCATCGCGATCGGTGTCACCGGCGTGCTGTTCGTCGTCGCGGCGTTCACCCGCGACCCGGCGCAGGCCGGTGGGCTGGACTCGGCGCTTCACTCGCTCGCCGTGCTGCCCTTCGGCACGGTGATCCTCTGGATCGTCGGCGCGGGGCTGATCCTGTACGGGCTGTTCTGCTTCGCGCGCGCACGCTACGCGCGGATGTGACCACCGGGGATGCCGAAGATCTCGACATCCGATGGCGTTCGCCTGAACTATCTGGAGTCCGGCGACGCCCGCGGGCGTCCCGTACTGCTCGTCGCCGGGTTCAAGGCAGCGGCAACGAGCTGGAGGCCCCAGCTCGCGTCCCTCGAGAAGGCCGGTTATCGCGTGCTGGCGCTAGACCGTCGAGGGCACGGGTCATCGGACATCGGGCCCGGCGGCGGGCACACGATGGAACGGCACGGCGCCGACATCGGCGACGCCATCCGACTGCTGGGGCTGCAGGATGCGACCGTGGTCGGGCAGTCGATGGGCGGCAATTCGATCTGGGCGCTGCTGTCGCAGGACGGGTCCGCCGGCATCCGGGATGTCGTGATCATCGACCAGACGCCGAAGATGCTCAACTCCGACGACTGGCCGTACGGCTTCTACGACTACGACGCGACGAACGCGACGACGTTCTTCGCCGAGAGCATCCCGAACCCCGGCCGCCACTCGCTCGCCTCGAAGGGTCCGGTCCGGGTGGCGCGGCTGCTGCGCGGCATGGACCTGAAGGCGGCGAAGATGCCGTTCACCCCCGCCGAACTGCAGCTGCTGAACGACCACGCCTCCCGGGACTGGCGGCCGGCGGTCGCGACCTCGCCCGTGCCGGCTCTGTTCGTCGCCGGCCGGGAGAGCGACTTCTGGCCGAGCGAGCACGCCGCGGCATCCGCCGCCCTCTCGCCGCTCGCCTCGTCGGTCGTGATCGACGAAGCAGGGCACGCCACCAACATCGAGCAGCCCAAGGCCGTCAACGAGGCGCTGCTCGCGTGGCTCTCCCGGTAGACGCAGGCTCGGGGACCGGCACACGGTCGGGGACCGGCAGCCCGGTCGGGGACCGGCAGCCCGGTCGCTGAGCTTGTCGAAGCGTCGGTCAGAACGCCTTGCCGGGATTGAGGGTGCCGCGGGGGTCGAGCGCGTTCTTGATGTCGCGGTGCATCGCGAGCACCCGCTCCCCGAGCTCGGCGCGTGCACCGGGGAGCTTCAGCAGCCCGACTCCGTGCTCCCCCGTGACCGTGCCGCCGAGCGCGCGGCAGTCCTCGACGATGCGGTCGAACGCCTCCTTGGCGCGGGCCTTGGCGTTCTCGTCTTCCACGGGCGCGATGATCAGCGGATGCAGGTTGCCGTCACCCGCGTGGGCGATGGTCGCTATCACGACGTCGAACGCGGCGGCGGTGGCGCGGATGCGCCCCAGCATCTCGGGTACCGCCCTTCGGGGCACGCAGATGTCCTCGGTCAGAACGGGCCCGAGCCGCTCCAGGGCCGGATAGGCGAGCCGACGCGCCAGGAAGAGCCGGTCGACCTCTTCGGCCGCCGCCGCCTGCGCGACCGCGAGCGCTCCGGCATCCACCATGTGCGCGGCGAGGGATGCGGCGCGCTCGACGCCGACCGCTCCGGGTTCGTCGACGGTCGAAAGCAGCAGCGCGGCCGCGCCGTGCGGCAGTCCGAGCCCTTGCCACTCGTCGACGGCCCGAAGGCACGTTTCGTCGATCAGCTCGAGCGCCGAGGGGATGATGCCGGCCGCGGTGATTGCGGCGACGGCGGCGCCGGCATCCTCGAGTGAGGCGAAGGACCCGACGACGGCCCGCTCCTCACGCCCGCCGAGCGGCAGCAGCTTGAGCGTGAGCTCGGTGATGATGCCGAGGGTGCCCTCCGACCCGACGAGCAGCGCCGTCAGGTCGTAGCCGGTCGCGCCCTTCGCCGTGCGCCGGCCGAGGCGCACGACCTCGCCGTCGGCGAGCACCGCCGTCATCCCGAGCACGTAGTCCCGCGTCACGCCGTACTTCACGCAGCAGATGCCGCCGGCGTTGGTCGCCGCGTTCCCGCCGATCGTCGAGATGCGGTAGCTGGCGGGGTCGGGTGGGTACCAGAGACCATTCTCGGCGACCACGCGCCGCAGGTCGTCGTTGATCACCCCTGCCTCGGTGACGACGTAGCGCTCGGCCGCATTGACTTCGAGCACGCGGGTCATGCGCTCGAGCGAGAGCACCACCGCGCCCTCGAGGGCGTTGGCTCCCCCGGAGAGCCCCGTTCCGGCGCCACGCGGCACGACGCTCAGGCCATGCGCGGCGGCGAGGCGGACGACGGTCGCGACGTCCTCGGTCGTCTCGGCCAGCACGACGGCGGCTGGCCGGTGGAACTCCGCCCACTCCGCGTCGTCGTGCGCATACGAGTCGAGCACCGCCGGATCGGTGAGCACCCGATCGGCGGGGAAGGCGTCGAGGAACGCCGCCGCGATGTTGACGACGGCGGGTGCATCTGCGGGCATGGACCGACTCTAGCCACGGGGTGGCGCGGCCGAGGAAACCCCCGGGGTCGCGTCGCTGGGCTCCGCCTCGTTCGCGCCGCCGTTCCCGGCGTCCGGCTCGTCCCGCGGCTCGTCCTCCGGCTGCGCGGCGCCGTACTCCTCGGAGAGCGTCCGGTACGAGCGGGTCGTGAACGCGACAAGGGCTATCACGACCATCGCGAGCCCGCTGAAGAGGAAGATGAGCGCGATGCCGCGCGCGTCGCCATCGCCCAGAAGCCATCCCCACGTCTGCCCACCGGCATCCGATTCCATGTACGGGATGATCCAGAACTCGGCGATCGGCGCGATCAGGAAGGCGGTGATCGGCGCGGCGGCCGACTCGAGCGCCGCGGCGAAGCCGAAGACCCTGCCCTGGCTCTGGAACGGAACGATCTTCTGGATCACCGTCTGCTCGGATGCCTCGACAGCCGGAATGAGACACATGTAGAGCCAGATGCCGATGGCGTACAGCGGCCACCACTCGCGGATCGTGAACAGGGCACCGAGCACGCCCATCACGATGACCACCATCAGCATCGTGCGGATCGGGTTCTTGCCCAGGCCCCACTTCGCGATCACCAGGCCGCCGATGATGAAGCCGGTTGAGGTGATTCCCAGCACCAGTCCCCAGACCTCGACCGGGAAGAGGATGAGTCCGTAGGGATCCATCAAGGCGATGTAGACGCCGCCGATCAGATTGTTGAAGGTCGAGAAGATGATGAGGGCGAACAGGCCCTGCGCCGCCCTGATGGCTCGGATGCTTCCGCGGAAGTCGATCGCCTTGGACTGCCCCTCCTCGGGTACCGGCTTCTCTTCCGGAATGCGCAGGAACGCGAGGTGAACGAGCGCGACGAGCGTGAAGACGATTGCGATGGCGAGGGTCCAGCCCATGCCCAGCAGTCCGATCGCCAGGCCGCTGAACACGCTCGTGACCATGAACGCGATGCCCTGCACGGTGCCCACGAGGCCGTTGGCGTTGGCGTGGCGCTCGACCGGGACGAGCAGGGTCACCGTCGTGGACAGGGCGATGTTGCGCATGTTCTCGATGACCGCACCGAACAGGATGATGCCGGCGAACAGCCAGAACCACGGCCCCCTGATGTCCACGAGCGCCGACTCCGGATGCAGGAGATAGAGCACGCCGGCCACGAGGAACGAGCCGAGGGTCACGAGGCTCGAGAACACCATGACGCGATGCTTGCGGTGCCGATCGACGATCGTGCCGAAGACCATCGAGAACAGCGCGACCAGCAGCATGTAGGTGCCGCCGATGATTCCCGTGGCGAGCACGGATCGCGTCTCGAGGTACACCCAGAACGTCAGCGCGAACCAGAGGAAGCTCGTGGTGACATTCGCGATCATCGTGTTGACGAGAACCTGCAGGAACGTGCGCATGCCGTCGGCGGGCGGCACCGGAGCGGCCGGGGCAGCCGGCACCGGCGGCGCGTCCGAAGCGGCCGGGGCGCTCGGCGCCGGGGGCGCGTGGCCGTGCGTGGGGGAAGGGTCGATCCGGTCGCCGTCCGAAACCATGGTGAAGAGAGTACCGACCCCCTCCGACACGGTGGAAGACCGGGGCAGGATGCCGCAGCCGTAGGCTTGAGGATCGTGACCACGCTCCACGACACTGCCCTCCGCGGCTTCGCCTCCGACAACTACTCCGGCATCCATCCCGCCGTGCTCGCGGCCCTGGCGTCGGCGAACGACGGACACCAGGTCGCCTACGGCGAGGACCAGTACACCGAGCGCCTGCAGCGGGTCTTCGCGCGCCACCTCGGCGAGGGTGTCGAGGTCTTCCCGGTCTTCAACGGCACCGGAGCGAACGTCGTCGGCCTGCAGTCGATGCTGCCCCGCTGGGGCGCCGTGATCGCGGCATCCACCTCCCACATCAACGTCGACGAGGGCGGGGCGCCCGAGCGGGTCGCCGGCATCAAGCTGCTGACCGTGCCGACCGACGACGGCAAGCTCACTCCGGAGCTGATCGATCGAGAGGCGTGGGGCTGGGGCGACGAGCACCGCGCGCAGCCTCTCGCCGTCTCGATCACGCAGTCCACGGAACTCGGCACCCTGTACTCCGTGGATGAGATCCGCACGATCGCCGAGCACGTGCATGCCCGGGGCATGCGGCTGCACATGGACGGCGCTCGCATCTCGAACGCCGCCGCATCGCTCGGCGTGCCGCTTCGCGCCTTCACCCGCGACGCGGGCGTGGACGTGCTGAGCTTCGGCGGCACCAAGAACGGGGCGATGCTCGGCGAGGCCATCGTCGTGCTCGACCCCGAGGCATCCGCTGGGCTGACCTACCTCCGCAAGCTCAACATGCAGCTCTCGTCGAAGATGCGGTTCGTGTCGGCCCAGCTGCTCGCGCTGCTCGACGGCGACCTGTGGCTGCGAAACGCCACGCACTCGAACGCGATGGCCGCGCGCCTGCGCGCCGGCGTCGAGGCGGGCCTCGCGGACGGGTCCATCACCGGCGTCGCATTCACCCAGCCGACTCAGGCGAACGGCGTCTTCGCGACGCTTCCGGACGGCGTGGCCGATCGCCTCCGCGAGTCGTTCCGGTTCTACGACTGGGACGCCTCGAAGAACGAGGTGCGCTGGATGTGCAGCTTCGACACCACCGAAGACGACATCGACGCGTTCATCGAGGCGATCGCCCGGGAAACCTCGGGGCGCTGACCTGCTCGCTCCCGGCCGGCGCGTGACGCTGGGTCCGGTCGCAGTGTGACGCTGGGTCCGTCCACGGACGACGCTCGCGCTGCACTTCTCGCCGGACGCGGCGCGAACCAACGCCGCGCCGACAGGAAACAGCAGCGCGACGCGCAGCGAGAGGCGTCACCACGAGCGGCGCCCACGACCGGAGTCGCTAGGACAGCACGTCCTTCGTGAGGAAGCGGGCAATGGCCGCCGCACCGAAGACCAGGATGTAGCCGCCCTGCAGCGCGGCGTTGGCGATGAACGAATCCCAGACGATCGGGGCGCGGAGCAGGTCGGCGAAGTCCAGCCACAGGTCGGTGAAGAGCCATGGATGCAGCGCCTCCAACTGCGGGATCGCTCCGACGATCTGCGACGCGACCGCCAGGATGGCGGTCGCCGCCATCGCGCCGATCGGCACGGTCGTCAGCGTCGAGAAGAAGAGGCCGATCGCCGAGAGACCGAGCAGCGACACCGACGCGTACGCGCCGATCAGCAGGAGGCGGAGCAGACCCTCGCCCACCGAGACCTGAACTCCCGAGAGCAGCGTCACCGGCCCGATCGGGAAGAGCGCGGCCCCGATGAGCATGCCGACAGTGACGAGCGTCAACGTCGCGGCCAGGCAGAACACCGCGGCGGCGACGTACTTGACGATCAGAAGGCGGATGCGCCCGGCCGGCGCGATCAAGAGGTAGCGGAGCGTGCCGTGGCTCGCCTCCCCGGCGATCGCATCCCCCGCCGCGACGCTCACCGTGAGGGGAAGGAACAGCGGGATGGCGACGGCCGTCGCCGCCAGCGCGACGAACAGCCCGTTGTTGGAGATCTGATCGAGGAAGGCGGGACCGCGGCCGGGGCTCGAACCCCCGACGAGGCGGATCGCGATCGCCAGCAGCACGGGGATCATCCCGAGGGCGGCGAGCATCGCCCACGTCCGCCATCGGCGGAACAGCGTGGCGATCTCGTTGCCCAGCAGGCGCAGCGTCCCCGAGCCGGTCACCTCTCCGCCCGCGGACCGGTCGGCCGCCACCGGCACCGCCACCTCAGAGGACGACATCGAAGCCCTCCCCCGTGAGCTCGACGAAGCGCTGCTCGAGGCTCGCGCCGACGACCTCGAAGCCGCGCACGCGCACTCCCCCGGTCACGAGCGCCACCACGATCTCCTCGGGGGCGCGCGAGTCGGGCATCACGCCCGCGATCCGATCGAGATCGGATGCCGCGTGCCCGCCGTCCACCTCGACCCCGAGCCGGCTGAGCACCACCCGGGCCGCATCGACATCCGGGGTGCGCACCTCGATGCGCGCACGCGCGCCCGACCGCCGGAAGTCCTCGAGCGTGCCCTGGGCGACGAGCCTGCCGCCGCTCATGACCCCCACGTGCGTGCAGAGCTGTTCGACCTCGGCGAGCAGGTGACTGGAGACGAACACGGTCGTGCCGTCGGCGGCGAACGACCGGATCAGCGAACGCACCTCGCGGGTGCCCTGCGGGTCGAGCCCGTTGGTCGGTTCGTCGAGCACGAGCAGTTCCCGCGGCATCAGCAGCGCGTTGGCGAGGCCGAGGCGCTGCTTCATGCCGAGCGAATAGGCGTGCGCCTTCTTCTTCGCCGCACTCGAGAGCCCGACGCGATCGAGCGCGGTGGCGACACGCGCCTCGCGGGTGCCGGACGTCGAGTGCCTGTCGGCGGCATCGAATCGCCGCAGGTTCTGCTCGCCGGTCAGAAACGGCGAGAAGGCTGGTCCCTCGACGAGCGCCCCGACCCGCGGCAGCACGGAATCAAGGCCCCGCGGCATCGGAGATCCGAGCACCGTGGCTTCGCCACCCGTCGCGCGCAGCAGGCCGAGCAGCATGCGGATCGTGGTGGTTTTGCCCGACCCGTTCGGCCCCAAGAATCCGAACACGGCGCCCCGTGGCACGGCGAGGTCGACGCCGTCGACCGCCGTCTGCGCGCGAAACCGCTTCGTGAGGCCGCTGGTCTCGATGGCGAGGTCGGCCACGGAGGTCGAGGTCGTCACCGGAGGACCGTCAGCGACCGGTCTGGGCGACCTCGACGAGCCGGTCCGCCGGCACGGCGCCGGCGAGCACGCGCCCGTCGTCGGTGATCAGCACGGTGAGAAGCGAGGTCTGCAGCACCCGCCCGCCGTCCACCGCGGACGTGATGGCGTCGAGCATCTGGAGCTGCTCGGTGTCGAGGCCCTGGAGTCCCTCGGACTCGCCCGTCCCGGAAAGCTCCACGACCGCCGACCAGCCTTCGCCGACGACGGTCGGGGCCGCGGCATCCGCCTGCGCGCCCTTCGAGTGCCCCTGCGCCCACTCGTCCGGGGTCGGCAGCGGGATCTCCTCCTCCACCACGGCGATGTCGTCGCCGGGCGTGAACGTCAGTGATGCGGCATCCGGGGCGTCGAAGCTCACCCGGCTGAAGGCGATCTCGAACGCCGGCGCGGATGCGCCTCGCGCCGTGATAGAGGCGGCGAGCGCCACTCCGGTCTCGCCGTCGACCGCGAACCGCAGCTCGCCGACCAGGGTGTCCTCCGTGCGCGGCGCGAGGACAAGCTCGTACACCTCCCGTCCTGCAACGAGCGCGTCGGTGCCGACGGTGACCTCGGTGGTCTCGTCGAGCCGCGCGAGCGCATCGTCCATCACCTGATCGGGGGTCTGCACCTCGTCCGGCTTCTCGTCCATGCCGTACTGCTCCGGATCGGCATCCGATGACAGCGTGAAGCGGGTGGCGGTCTGCGTCTCGCTGTCGACGTACCACGCCTCCTCGGCCTCGCCGTCGAGGTAGACGTTGCGTTCGGCCAGCGTGTCGAGCACCTGCAGGCGGGCGCGCTCGCCGTCGAGGAAGACGTTGGCGGTGTGGGTGCCCGTGGCGAGCGCGATGAAATCCTCGATGTCCGCGGGGGTCGACTCGGCTCCTGGACCGCGGTCGTTCTCGGAGCCCATCAGCCCGCCGAAGTCGGGAAGCCCGAGCTCGGAGGACTGCGCGATCGTGCCGCTCATCGCATCGACGTCGCTCGCCGCGGCGAACTCGAGCAGCTCCTCGACGGTCTTGTCCGGGAGGTCGACCGCGCCGCTGGCGGCCATCGGCACCACGACGGCCGCTCCGGCCAGGAGGGGCACGGCAATCGCTGCCGTCCATGCGAGCGCGCGGCGGTGCGAGGCGGATCGTGCGGGACTCATGGGGCAAGGCTACGCCGGTCACGGCATCCCGTCCCGGCTCCCAGAGAAGACTCAGGATGCCGCACTCCGCGCGCTCGGACGATCAGTCTTCCACTCCTCCCCGCAGCGCGGCACCCCCCTGACGACGGGCGCGAGATCGGCGATCCTGAAGGTCCGTCCAGACCACAGGAGGTCGACATGACCGAGATCATCCAGCACGAGCCGCCGTACACCGTCGGCCTCATCATCGGCAGCCTCGCGAAGGCGTCGATCAATCGCACCCTGTCGAAGGCGCTGATCCGCCTGGCACCGGAAGAGCTCCAGTTCCGCGAGATCCCCATTGGCGACCTGCCGCTCTACAGCTACGACTACGACGCCGACTACCCGCCAGAGGGCCGCGCGCTCAAGCAGGCGATCGCCGACGTCGACGCGATCCTCTTCATCACCCCGGAGTACAACAGGGCGGTACCGGGTGCGCTCAAGAACGCCATCGACTGGGCGAGCCGGCCATGGGGCACGAACTCGTTCCGGGGCAAGCCGTCGGGGGTGATCGGCGCCTCGATCGGAGCCATCGGCACCGCGGTCGCGCAGCAGAGCCTGAAGGGCATGATGGCGTTCTGCAACTCGCCGATGTTCAATTCCGTCGAGGGGTACCTGCAGATGAAGGAAGGCCTGATCACGGATGACGGCGACGTGACGGATGAGGGGACGCGCGCGTTCCTCGCCGACTTCATGAGCCAGTACTACACCTTCGTGCTGCGGGTGCTCACGGTGGTGCCGCAGGGAGCGTAGGCGGCTACCGCAGCGCGCCGACGCTGGCCAGAGCCATGCGCACGAGGGTGCCGCGGCCGCCCTCCATCTCGGAGGCGAGCGATTCGGATGCCGCCTCGGCGGGCGACATCCACGTCACCTCCAGCGCGTCCTGACGAGGTTCGCACGTGCCGGTGACGGGCACCACGAACGCCAGCGCCACCGCGTGCTGGCGGTCGTCGTGGAACGCCGAGAGCCCCGGCATCGGGAAGTACTCGGCGACCGTGAACGGCACCGGCTGCGGCGGCAGCAGGGGGAAGGCCATAGGACCCAGGTCGTTCTCGAGGTGGCGGAACAGGGCATCCCGCACCGACTCGCCGTACCGGACGCGCCCGCTGACGAGCGAGCGGTTGATCTCGCCGAGAGGCGTGGCGCGGAGCAGGATCCCCACCTCGGTCACCGCCCCGACGCCGTCCGTGCGCACGGGCACGGCCTCGACGTAGAGGATCGGCAGCCGACGGCGCGCCTCGGCCAGTTCGATCTCGGTCAGCCAGCCGGGGTTCGAGGCGCTGCCGGGCGCCGGAGAGCCGAACGTCCCGTCGCCGAGGCCATCGGGGCGGCTGCGGCCGTTGTTCTCGTTCTCATCGTCCCGGTTGTTCGGATCGGGGTCAGGCGTGCGTACCGGCATCCCTCTTGTATACCCCAGCGTTCTGGGATGCGCGCGGCGCGGGGCGCGCGCGCGGCGCGGGCCGCGCGGCTCGGGCCGCGCGGCGCGGTGGGTGCAGCGGCGCGCCAGGCGGCTGTACCGCGCTCAGGCACCGTGTGGCGGGTGGGGCTCCGCGGTGGCGACCGCGCACACTCCCGTCAGTCCAGCCACATCGATCCTGAATCCGGCACGCGGGCGTGCCGGAAGCGCCGGCGCCCCGGCGCTGTCAGCGGGCGGTGGCAGGATGGGCGGATGGCCGAGATCAGCTCCCTCGACGACTCCCTGGCACTGTGGTCCGCCGAGCCGGGCGAGCGCGCCGGCCGGCCCCTGCTGGTGCTGCTGCACGGGTACGGGGCGGACGAGCGCGATCTCTTCGGGCTCGTCCCGTACCTTCCGCCCGAGTTCGTGGTCGCGGCGGTCCGTGCTCCGCTGGCGCCGCCGTGGCCGGCGCCCGGATACTCCTGGTACGCGATCGAGGGGATCGGCAACGGCGACCCGGCGACGGTCACGCTCGCCGCCCGGCAGCTGATCGGGTGGCTCGGCGAGGCCGGCCGCGACGCGACATCCATCGGCCTGCTCGGCTTCTCACAGGGCGCGTCGGTCGCCCTGCAGGCGCTGCGGCTCGAGCCGGCGCGATTCGGCTTCGTCGTCAATCTGAGCGGCTACGCCGCGCCCGGTGAACTGCCGGGAGACGCCGAACTCGCCGAGCTGCGGCCACCGGTTTTCTGGGGGCGCGGAACGCACGACGACGTCATCCCCGAGTTCCTCATCGCTCACACCACCGACTGGCTCCCGGGGCACTCCACCCTGAGCGGGCGGGTCTACCCCGGCCTCACGCACAGCGTGTCCGATCAGGAGCTCGCCGACGTGCGGGTCTTCCTCGACAAGCGTCTCGAAGCGACCTTGTAGAGCCCGCGCGCGCGGCGTACCGTGCGGATCAGGGGGAGGGGACACGGCGTCGTGTCGACCCCTGCCCGCGCACACCCGGCGCGGGCCGGAACAACGAAGTGAGGACACATCATGCACCGCATCACACGCGCCGCCTTCGCCGCTGCGGCGGTCTCGGCGCTCACGCTCGGCGGAGCCGTGGCGGCTCAGGCCGCTCCCGCGATCCCGCTGAACAACGGCCAGGAGACGACCGGCGCCGACGGCGGCGGGCACGGCTTCTTCTCGTACGACATCGACGGCGACCGGTTCTGCTACACGCTCGAGGTCGACGGGCTCACCGCGCCGGCCGTCGCGGCGCACATCCACGTGGGCGATCGGAGGACGGCCGGGCCCGTCGTCATCCCACTGAGCGTCGGCACAGGGACGAGCTTCGACATCAGCGCCTGCGTCACGGCCGACCCGGCGCTGCTGGCGTCCATCGAGGAGGACCCGCGCGACTATTACGTCAACGTCCACACCCCGACGTATCCCGGCGGAGAGGTGCGAGGGCAGCTGAAGTAGCGGAGCGAGGGAGCGTGCGGTTGATTGCGCGGCGATGCCGGCATCCTCTACACTGAACGCTCCCTGTTCCCTACGTGAGGATCCTCCGGTGAGACTGATCGACGCCTCCGCGCCCGCATCCGCGCGCTGACCCGTCGACGCTCCCCATTCGCGTGAGCACGCCCCGTTCCGGGGTACCGGTGTCAGTGCATCCACTTTCACACCGGGAGCAGCACCATGCCCACGCACTCCTCTGCACTCCTCTTCGACCGGGTCTCGTTCGTCTGGCCCGATGGGTCCGTCGCCCTGGCGGACGTCTCCGGCGCATTCGGCGACGCACGCACCGGGCTGACCGGACGTAACGGCTCCGGCAAATCGACCCTGCTGCGTCTCGGCGCCGGCGAGCTGTCGCCGACGGCGGGCGCGGTCCTCGCCGAAGGCGACGTCGCGTACCTGCCGCAGCGCCTCACCCTCGACGTGGACCGTCCCGTCGCAGACCTGCTCGGGGTGTCCGAGGCGCTTCTCGCGCTGCGGGCGATCGAGTCGGGCGACGTCGACCCCCGGCATTTCGATGCGGTCGGCAGCGACTGGGACATCGAGACTCGCGCCCATGCCGCGCTCCGCGAGGCGGGGCTTCCGGCCGAGGCCCTCGACCGCCGCGTCGGAACCCTGTCCGGCGGTGAGGCGGTGCTCGCGGCGATCGCCGGCATCCGCCTGCGCGGGGCGCCGATCACCCTGCTCGACGAGCCCACGAACAACCTCGATCGCGACGCGCGGGCCCGCCTGTACGACATGGTCGGCGGATGGCGCGGCGCCCTGGTCGTCGTCAGTCACGACATCGCGCTCCTCGAGCTGATGGACGACACCGCCGAGCTCTACGAGAGCGAGCTGTCCTTCTTCGGCGGCCGGTACTCGGAGTGGCGGACCTGGCTGGATGCCGAGCAGTCGGCCGCTCAGCAGGCCGAGCGCGCGGCGGCACAGCTGGTGCGCCGGGAGAAGCGCGAGCGCATCGAGACCGAGACAAAGCTGGCACACCGGGCGCGCACGGGCCGCAAGGCCGAGATCGAGAAGCGCGTGCCGAAGATCGTCGCGAACGCGCGCAAGCGGTCGGCACAGGTCTCGGCGGGCAAGCTGCGGATCGAGATGCTGGAGAAGGAAGGATCGGCGCGATCGGCGCTGGATGCCGCCGAGCGGCGTGTGCGCGACGACGAGGCCATCCGCATCGATCTGCCCGATCCTGATGTGCCTACGAGCCGCCGGATCGCAACGATCAGCGACGGCGCGCGCCAATGGATCGTGCAGGGACCCGAGCGGGTTGCCCTCGTCGGGGCGAACGGGGTGGGCAAGACGACGCTGCTCGAGCGTCTTGTTCGGGACCGTGCCGGGTCGGGGTGGGTCTCCGGGTCCGACGTGCAAGACGCAGGAGATCCTGCGGCGGCGGGCGATGGATCGGGTGCGCGTGGGCATCTGCCTACGGATCTCCTGCATTGTGTCGCGCACACCGACCGCATCGCCTACCTTCCCCAGAGAGTGGACGGGCTGGATGACGCAGCCTCGGTGATGGAGAACGTGCGGGCGACCGCCACCACCGTTCCCGACCGGGACCTGCGCAACCGGCTGGCGCGGTTCCTCATCCGAGGCGACGCGGTGGAGCGACCCGTCGTGACGCTCTCAGGCGGCGAGCGCTTCCGCGTCGCGCTGGCCCGGCTGCTGCTCGCGGATCCCCCGCCGCAGCTGCTCGTGCTCGACGAGCCGACGAACAACCTCGACCTCGACACCGTCCAGAGACTCGTCGAGGCGCTGGCGGCCTACCGCGGCGCGGTGCTCGTCGTGAGCCACGACGACGCGTTCCTCGCACGGCTCGGTCTCGACCTGCGCCTGGCGCTCTCGGCCGACGGATCGCTCACGGAGGCTTCGTGATGGGTGGGGGGATGCGGCCGGTGTAGGCGCGGATGTGACCGCAGGTCAGCCGGCTCCGCCTCCGCCCTCTCCGCCACTTCCGGCGCTTCCAGCGTCACCGCCGCTCCCGCCGCCGGCCCCGCCGTCACCCGCGCCGTCGCCGCTCCCCCCTCGGCCTCGGCCGTTCCCGCCCGGGCTTCCGGGTTCCCGGTCACCGGTCGAGGCGGACCCGCCGTCGTGCGACGCGGCCGCGCGGTCGGACTTCGTGCAATCCCTGGCGGAATCGAGGAAGACCCCGATCGCGACTCCCAGTGCGAGTCCGATGCCGATCCCGAGCGCGAGGTTGCCCATCGCGACCCCGATTCCGGCGCCCACGGCCATACCGATCCCGATGCCGCCGGCCAACCCCGTATGGGCCTGGGTGCCCGGGTCCTTCTCTTTCGGGTCGTTGTCGTCCATGGCTCCGACGCTACGCAGCGCCCGAGGCGGCCACATCCGTCTCGCGACGGACGTCTCCCCCGTCGGCGGGCGGAACGCAAGCCCACCCCGGTGTCGGTGGCATGGTCGAAGATGGAGGGATGGCCGATGTGCTCGAGCGGTTCGGTCCCGCGACGCGGGAATGGTTCCGCGGCGCATTCGCCACTCCGACCCCCGCCCAGGTCGGTGCGTGGGACGCGATCTCGCACGGCAAGCATGCTCTCGTGGTGGCGCCGACCGGATCCGGCAAGACGCTGTCCGCATTCCTGTGGGCCATCGACCGGGTGTTCCATGAGAAGGATGCCGCGACACCGGCTGCCCCGGACCCGGGCACCTCCCGGCGAGGCCGCAGGCGAATCGACCGCGACCCCGAGCGCACCAGCATCCTGTACGTCTCTCCCCTCAAGGCACTGGGCGTCGACGTGGAGCGCAACCTGCGCTCGCCGCTCGTCGGCATCGCCCAGGCCGCGCGGCGGCTGGGCATCGAGTCGCCGGCGGTCAGCGTCGGCGTCCGCTCCGGCGACACGACGTCGTCGGAGCGGCGGCAGCTGGTGCAGCATCCGCCCGACATCTTGATCACGACGCCCGAGTCTCTGTACCTGATGCTCACGAGTCAGGCGGGCGAGACGCTGAAGGGCGTGCACACCGTCATCGTCGATGAGGTGCACGCGGTGGCCGCGACCAAGCGTGGCGCGCACCTCGCCGTGAGCCTCGAGCGGCTCGATGCCATCCTGGAGAAGCCGGCGCAGCGCATCGGCCTCTCGGCGACGGTGCGGCCGATCGACGAGGTCGCGCGGTTCCTCGGCGGCTCCGCGCCGGTGGAGATCGTCGCTCCGCGCTCGACCAAGGCCTTCGACCTGCGGGTCGTCGTGCCGGTCGACGACATGCTCAACCCGCCGCCCGCTGCCGGCGCGGAGCCCGCCCCGCAGCCCGCGGGTGCCTCGGACCACGACTGGTTTGCGCCCGATTCCCCTCGTGCGGAGAGCACCGAAGTGACGGGCTCGATCTGGCCACACGTCGAGGAGGCGATCGTCGACCGCATCCTGGAGCACCGTTCGACGATCGTCTTCTCCAACTCACGGCGGCTCGCCGAGCGGTTGACGGGACGGCTGAACGAGATCTACGCCGAGCGGCTGGGGCTCGACGCTTCGACAAGCTCAGCGACCGATGGTGAGCGCGGGGCCGCGAAGATGCCCGCGGCCATGATCGCGCAGGCGGGCGTGAGCGCCGGCGCCGATCCGGTGCTTGCGAAGGCCCACCACGGCTCGGTCTCCAAGGAGCAGCGCGCCCAGGTCGAGGACGAGCTCAAGTCGGGCCGGCTCCGCTGCGTCGTCGCCACGAGCAGCCTCGAGCTCGGCATCGACATGGGCGCGGTCGACCTCGTCATCCAGGTCGAGGCTCCGCCGAGCGCGGCGAGCGGACTGCAGCGCGTCGGCCGCGCGGGCCACCAGGTGGGCGAGGTGAGCCGGGCCGCGCTCTTCCCCAAACACCGCGGCGATGTGCTGCACACGGCGATCGTCACCGAGCGGATGCTGGCCGGCCAGATCGAGGCGATCTCGGTGCCGCAGAACCCGCTCGACATCCTCGCGCAGCAGACGGTCGCGGCATCCGCTCTCGGGGCGATCGACGTCGAGGACTGGTTCGAGACGATCAAGCGCAGCGCCCCGTTCCGCACCCTCCCCCGCAGCGCGTACGAGGCGACACTCGACCTGCTCGCGGGGCGCTACCCCTCCGACGAGTTCGCCGAGCTGCGGCCGCGCGTCGTCTGGGACCGCGATCAGGGCACCATCACCGGACGGCCCGGAGCCCAGCGCCTCGCGGTCACGAGCGGCGGAACGATCCCGGACCGCGGACTCTTCGGAGTATTCGTCGCCGGCGAGGCCCGCAACGCGCGCGTCGGCGAGCTCGATGAGGAGATGGTCTACGAGTCCCGCGTCAACGACGTGTTCACCCTCGGCACGACCAGCTGGCGCATCGTCGAGATCACGCACGACCGCGTGAACGTGCTTCCCGCCTACGGCCAGCCGGGCAAGCTGCCGTTCTGGCACGGCGACGGCCTCGGGAGACCCGCCGAGCTGGGCGAGGCGCTGGGCAAGTTCTCGCGGGATGTCTCTACCGCCCCGCGCCCGAAGGCCGAGGACCGCCTGCGTGAGGCGGGGCTCGACGAGCGGGCATCCGACAATCTGCTGGCCTACCTGTCCGAGCAACGCGAGGCGACCGGCAGCCTCCCCACCGACCGCACGCTGACGGTCGAACGGTCACGCGACGAGGTCGGCGACTGGCGCGTCATCCTGCATTCCCCGTACGGCATGAGTGTGCATGCACCGTGGGCGCTGGCGGTCAACGCCCGCATCCGCGAGCGGCTCGGGGTTGAGGCATCGGCCGTGGCGAGCGACGACGGCATCATCGCGCGGGTGCCGGATGCCGCGGCCGAACCGCCGGGAGCCGAGCTGTTCGTCTTCGAGGCCGAGGAACTCGAGCAGATCGTCACCGACGAGGTCGGAGGGTCGGCGCTCTTCGCGTCACGCTTCCGCGAGTGCGCGGCGCGGGCCCTGCTGATGCCCCGTGTCAACCCGAACAAGCGCAGCCCGCTCTGGCAGCAGCGCCAGCGTTCGGCCCAGCTGCTCGAGGTCGCGCGCCGGCACCCGACGTTCCCGATCATCCTCGAGACGCTCCGGGAGGTGCTGCAGGACGTCTACGACCTACCGGCCCTGCTGCGCCTGACGCGCGGGATCGCCGAGCGGCGCATCCGTCTCGTGGAGACCCAGACGAGCCAGCCCTCGCCCTTCGCGCGCGACCTGCTGTTCGGATATGTCGGTGCGTTCATGTACGAGGGCGACTCGCCGCTCGCGGAGCGCCGCGCGGCTGCTCTCTCCGTCGACCCGGCGCTGCTGAGCGAGCTGCTCGGCCGCGTGGAGATGCGCGAGCTGCTCGATCCCGACGTCATCGCGCAGTTCGAGGCGGAGGTGCAGCGTCTCGATCCCGAGCGTCGGGTGAAGGGCGTCGAGGGCGTCGCGGACCTGCTGCGCGTGCTCGGTCCCCTCGACGCGGCGGAGGTCGCGGCGCGCCTTCTGCCCGCCGCCTTCGTCGACTCCGCGGTCGGCATGGAGACGGGGCCGCACGCCGACGCCGCCGAGGCATCCGCCCACCTCGCCGCCCTCGTGGACGATCGTCGAGCCATCCGGGTCACCTTCGCGGGGGAAGGCCGGGTCGCTGCGATAGAGGATGCCGGACGCCTCCGCGACGCTCTCGGCGTCGCTCTGCCCGTGGGCATCCCGAACGCCTTCCTCGAGCCGATGCCCGACCCGCTCGGCGACCTCGTCGCCCGCTACGCGCGCACCCACGGCCCGTTCACCGTCGACGCCCTTGCCGGCTGGCTGGGCGTCGGCACCGCGGTCGCCCGGCACACGCTGCAGCGACTCGAGGGCCAGGGAAGGCTCACGAGCGGCTTCTTCCTGCCCCCTTCGACCGGCTCAGGGACCGGGAACGGCTCAGGATCCGGCAACGGCTCAGGGACCGGGTTCGACACAGTGACCGGGAACGGCTCCGGATCGACGACCGACCGCGACGAGGCCGAGTGGTGCGACACCGAGGTGCTCCGCAGGCTGCGCATGCGCTCGCTCGCAGCCCTCCGGGGCAGCGTCGAGCCGGTCTCGCCCGAGGCGTTCGCGCGCTTCCTGCCCGACTGGCAGCACCTCGCACGTCCGCTCGAGGGCATCGACGGGGTCGCGGCCGTGATCGAACAGCTCGCCGGAGTGCCGATCCCCGCCAGCGCGTGGGAATCTCTGATCCTCCCGAGCCGGGTGCGGGACTACTCCCCCGGCATGCTCGACGAACTCACCGCGACGGGCGAGGTGGTGTGGTCGGGACACGGCTCCCTGCCCGGGCGGGACGGCTGGATCGCCCTGCATCCGGCCGACACCGCGCCGCTGACCCTCGCCCTGCCGGACGACGAGGTCGCCCCGGAATCGCTCGATGCACGCATCCTCGAGGCCCTCGCTGGCGGCGGCGCCTACTTCGCGGCCCAGCTCCGCCAGGCGACCGGCGCCGAGAACGAGCAGTCGGTGATCGAGGCGCTGTGGAACCTCACCTGGTCGGGGCGGGTGACGAACGACACCTTCGCTCCGGTGCGCATCCTGATCGGCGGCGGGTCGCAGGCGCACCGCGTCGCCCGCCGGGCGCCCCGATCGCGGATGTACCGGGGTGCGACGCTCCCCCGCCTGACGGCCAGCGCGCCCCCTCGGCCGCCGGCCATAGGCGGCCGGTGGTCGCTGCTGCCGGACGCGGAACCGGACGCCGCGCTCCGCGCCACCGCGTCGGCATCCCTGCTGCTCGACCGCTACGGCGTCGTGACCCGCGGGTCCGTGCAGGCAGAAGGACTTCCCGGTGGTTTCGCCCAGGCCTACCGCACGCTCGCCGGGTTCGAGCAGGCGGGACACTGTCGGCGCGGCTACCTGATCGAGAAGCTCGGCGCCGCCCAGTTCGCGGCATCCGCGACCGTCGACCGGCTGCGCCAGTTCGCCGGCCTCGCCGACCCGGAGCCTCTGCTGGCGACCACGCTCGCCGCCACGGACCCAGCCAGCCCCTATGGGGCCGCTCTGCCGTGGCCGACGATCGAGGGCGTCAAGCACCGACCGGGACGCAAGGCCGGTGGGCTCGTCGTGCTGGTCGACGGGTCCCTCGTGCTCTACCTGGAGCGAGGCGGCAAGTCGGCGCTCGCGTTCACCGACCACGAGGGGCGCCTCGCCGCCGCCACCGCCAGCCTCGCTGCGACCTCGCGCCAGCGCAGGCTCGACACCATCACGATCGAACAGGTCGACGGCGAGTTCGTCTACGGCACTGCCTTCGCGCGCGCCCTGCGCGAGGCGGGATTCGTCGAGTCGCCTCGCGGCTTGACCCTTCGGCGGCAGTCGAGCCCCGACCCATCCGCGAGCCAGGGGGCCCCCGCACGTGCCTGAGGGCGACACCGTCTTCCGCGCCGCGAACCGCATGCACGCAGCACTCGCCGGGCGCGAGGTCACACGATTCGACATCCGCGTGCCAGGCAGCGCGACGGCCGACCTCCGCGGTGAGGTCGTGCGGGAGGTCGTGCCGATGGGCAAGCATCTGCTGCACCGCATCGGCGAGTACACCTTGCATTCGCATCTGAAGATGGAGGGCGAGTGGCACGTATACCGCTCGGGCGGGCGGTGGCGGAAGCCGGCGTTGAAGGCCCGCGCCATCGTGGGCAACCCCGAGTGGGATGCCGTGGGCTTCGAGCTGGCGATGGTCGAGGTTCTTCCCACCCGCGATGAGGCACGCATCATCGGCCATCTCGGGCCCGACCCGCTCAGCGAGGGATGGGACCCTGCCGAGGCCGCCCGCCGCCTCGCCCTCGACACGCGGCCGGCACACGTCGCTGTGCTCGACCAGCGAAACGTCGCGGGGTTCGGCAACGTATACGCCAACGAGCTGCTGTTCGTGCGCGGCATCCTTCCCACTCGGCCCACGAACGAGCTGGACACCCGCGCCCTGGTGGACCTCGGCGCGCGCATGATCATCGCCAACCGGAATCGCTCGGGTCGCACCTTCACGGGAGACTCGAGACCCGGTCGTTCGTTCTGGGTCTATGGCCGCGACGGTCAGCCCTGCCGCCGGTGCGGGACCACCATCCTGGCGGGCTCGCTGGGCGCGAGCGAGACGAGCGAGCGCAACGTCTTCTGGTGCCCGCATTGCCAGGTATGACGCAGCCGCGAGCCCGCACCAGACGCACCATCGCAACCTTGGAATCAGATGTCAATCCCTGTCTGCATCCATGTCCCTGCATCCAAAATGGTGGTCCGCTCCGAATAAGAGAGTGAACCATTCCGGGGAATGAATCCGAGAGGTGGTGAGTTGTATCTGTACTCGGCCCTGATCAGGGTCGTAGGAGGGGATCGTGGGCAAGAACTACGTCGATATCGAGAACGAGCGCGGCGAGACGCTGCGTTACCGCAAGCACGCCAACGGGCGGGGTCTGATCGCGCACGGCGCGAAGGTGCACCCCGATGCGCTGGTCGAAGCGGGAGCTTACGTCGAGCCGGGAGTGCAGGTTGCGGCCGGTGCCCGCATCGGGCGTGGCGCATGGATCGAACCCGACGCCGTCATCGGCCCCCAGGCGCACATCGACGCGCACGCCCACATCGGCTCCGGCGCGGCCATCGGCCCCGGGGCGCACATCGGTGTCCGTACGCGCGTCGGAACAGGCGCCAGAGTGCCCGGTGGCGCCCTGATCGGCGACGATGAGACCATCGCCGACGGCGAGAACGTCGTGACCGACCGTCGGGGGCTGCGACTCGCCGCCTGAGCCGTGGCCCGCGCCGGCCGGTGGCGGGCGTGCCGAACCTAGGCGAACAAGAAGAGCACGAACCCGATCAGCGGCAGCATTCCCTGCGTCGCCGCCGCCCTCGCGTAGCCCTTGCCCGAGGTGACGAGAACCAGGGCGGCAGCCACCATCGAACCGAGGCTGAAGAGCACCAGCGCCCTCCCGGCGGCCTCGCCGGCGGCATCCGCGCCCGTCCAGAACAGGGCCAGCCCGATGCCCGTGCCGATCGCCAGGAACAGGTTGTAGAAGCCCTGGTTGTACGCCATCGGCCGGGTGGTCTCGGCGGCGGCCTGGTCGCGGACGCCGAAGCGCTTCCAGATCCTCGGCTGGGTCCACTGCAGGCTCTCCATCACGAAGATGTACACGTGCAGGAGGGCGGCGAGCGCCGCGAACACCGTGGCGAGGATGGCGATCATGAGCCGACCATACCGCGCGCACTACGCTGGCGGGATGGCCAAGGGACGACCGGCGAAGCGGGGAAAGCGGCGAGCGGATGCGGCGGGTCGCCGCCCCGCCGCCAAGCCGAAGTCGACGCCGAAGTCCACCTCGAAGTCCCCGCCGCAGCCCGGACCGAAGCACCAATCGAAGCCGAAACCCACGGCCGCGCCGGCGCCCGCAGCGCCGCCTGAGGAGCCCCGCACGTTCCGCCTCGGCGCGATCCCGGGCGCTACGCCCGGCAAGTGGATCGACGCGTGGAAGGAGCGGATGCCGCACGTGCCGCTCGAGCTCGTGCCGGTGACGGTCGCCGAACAGCGGAGCGCCCTGCACGACCTCGACGCGGCCCTCGTCCGCCTGCCGATCGAACGAGAGGGCATCGATGCGATCCCGCTGTACGACGAAGTCGCGGTGGTGATCGTCTCCGTGGATTCCGCCCTGACCGTCGCGGACGAGCTGACCTTCGACGACCTGGCCGGCGAGGTGGTCATCGTGCCGGAGGACGACGCGCTCGGCCCGCTCACCATCCCCGGCGCCGCGCAGCCGACCTTCGCCGCGCCTGCCGAAACGGCCGACGCCGTCGCGACGGTCGCCGCCGGCGTGGGGGTTCTTCTCGCGCCCATGTCGCTCGCCCGCCTGCACCATCGCAAGGACCTGACATTCCGTCCCCTTCGGGAAGGGCCGGTGTCCACGGTCGCGCTCGCCTGGGAGTCCGATCGCACCACCGCCGACGTCGAGACGTTCATCGGCATCGTACGCGGGCGCACGCCGCACAGCTCCCGCGATTGAGGATGCGCCCGCACCAACGGAGTGGGGGATGTCGCCTACCTAGGTTCGACGACATCCCCCGCCGGTCCGGTGCCGCCGCGCCCGCCATGACTGAGCATGAGCGGATGAGGCGTACCCCCAGCGCATGCGCCATGCCCCCGTGTGCATTCCTGCTGTGCACCGTTCCACCCGTCAGGAGCGCCGTGGACGCCTCCTGATACATCGGCCGGGGACCGCTTTCAGAAACCTGCCCCGTGCGCCTGGAACGGCGCCACCAGTGCGGTCGAATCGGATGCCGCGGCGAGCGCCTCGGACGGTGTGAGGCCGCCGACGAGGCCGAGGTGCAATGCCCCGAGCAGTTCGCACGCCACGTCATCGGCCACCACCACGGGCGCGGCGATCACGACCCGTGACCCGGCGTGGAGCCAGATGCGCGTCATGCCGAGCGCCTCCTCCCCCCACCGCACGGATGATCGACCGACCTCGCACGCCGAGAGCACGACGGTGTCGGGTACGCGGGGCATGAGGTCGATGTCGTAGCCGAACAGGGTTCCATCGGCCAGCTCGAGGCCCGAGAACAGGGGGTTGTCCACGGCGTGCCGGCCGTGCGCGGCGACATGCAGCACGTCGACCGCAGGGGCGAGTGTGGTGACGGCCGACACGGTGGCATCCTGGCCCCGCAGGGCCGTCGCGGTGGGCCAGGCGGATGCCGCGGCCGCAACCTCCTCGTCGGCCCGGGCGACCCGCGGGCCTGTCGCGAAGCCGACGGTGCGCGAACCGTCGACCCCGGCCGCCTCCACGGCCGGGCGAAATCTCGTCCAGCGCGTCGCCGACACCGCGACGGTGAAGACCCGACCCCGCATCGCGGGCAGCATCGCCCATGGGATGCCGTTGAGCACGCCCGGGACGGTGAGGATGAGGCGCCGGGCGCCGCCCGCCGCGCGGAGGGGCGCGCTCAGCAGCACGGATGAGAGCAGGGCGAGCCGTTCATCGAGGGCTCGCTTCACGACGGTCGCCATCGGTCCGCTGCGCACAGACGCCGACACGTCGAGGTCGGCGCGGAGGCCGGCCAGCCCGGTGCGCACGGTCGACCAGCGACCGATGTCCATGATCCCGGTACTCGAGCTCGACACGACCAGGCACGACAGGGAGTCGCCGCTGAAGACGAAGGCGAGCAGTGCGGTGTCATCACCCAGGTGGCCGCGGAACTCCTCCAGGCCCACCCGCTGCTGCACAGCGGCCGAACCGGTCGCGGACCACTGCCGCTCGCGCGCGCGATCCCGCAGCGCCGCGGCCCGAGGGTCCGAGAGCCAATCGCCGGACGGGTTCTCGGCGCGCAGCATCCGGAGTTCCGCCAGGTCGGTGGCGAGCCCCTGATCGGGCGGAGGGCGGAGCGGGATGACCTCCTGGCTCAGGTGCCGTACGCGCTCGGACCACTCGAACAGCACATCGGGCCTGCGGGACCGCACGGCGGACGCGACGCCCTCGAGCATGAGGCCGATGCCATGGCCGCTCGTGGAGGTCTGAAGGTCCAGGCTGCCGAAGGAGTTCTGCCACGACGACAGCAGCTCGAGCCCCGCCGCCGCCTGGCGACGGACCTCCCCTTCCCGTCCGGCCGCCGCCGCCCGCGCGGCGCGCACCTCATACGCCAGCAGCTTCACATCCATCGACGCGCCGCGCGGCTGCCGGATGACGCGTCGCGGGGCGTCGGCATCCGTCCCGTGGTGCGCGCGCCATAGCTCGTCCGTCATCCGCAGCGCGGCGCCCTCGCCCCGCAGCCCGCGGGCCTCGAGCGCGCTGGCCACGGCATCCACCTCGCCAGCATGGGGGATCCCCCGCATCATGGCCGTCCGATCGCCCGAGCGCCCGACGTTGCCGGCGGAGAGCACGGCACGGAGGCGCACTCCCTCGGCGCGCGCCGCCCAAGTATCGTTCTCGAGCGCGCGGAACCGCCTGCCGGCCGCTGCGGCCACCCGCGCGGCGCGCACGGGGTCGTGCCTCAGGAGGGAGCGCGCGAGGTTGAACTCCGCCTCCCCGCGCGCCTGCGGCATGCCGTGCGCGCCGAACACGCGCGCCACACGTTCGAGGATCTGCTCGGCGTCGGTGGTGAGGCCCGCCTCGCGGAGCACCTCGGCCCGGTCGACGTCGCCGATCGCCTCCCACGTGGACGACTCCCGATCAAGCAGCGCGCGGGCCTGCTGCATGATCTGCAGGGCCCCGACGAGATCGCCGGAGAGCATCGAGACGTAGCCGAGGTTGTGCCGGGCCTGCGCCTCTTCGAGGTGGAGACCGGCCTCGCGGTAGCTGCTCGCGGCGCGCTCGAGGTCTTCACGAGCCCCGGCGAGCTGTCCCCACTGCATGAGCACGAGGCTGCGGTTCAAACGCATGTTCGCGCTGCGCACGGGGTCGTGGGAGAGGCCGTCGATGCTCCGACCCAGCCAGGCGACGGCCGTCTCCAGACGCCCCCTGTCCATCTCGATCGACCCGAGCTGTCCGTACAGGATGGCGGCCGTCTCCACATTGATTCCCGGTAGGGCCAGCGCGTCGAGGCACATCCGCTCCGCTTCGGCCGCGCTGCCGACCTTCGTCATCACGTAGGACAGGGTGCCGGCGATCCGCGCCCGCAGGTTCGGGTCGTCGGTTCGGCGAGCGGCCGCCTCCAGAGCCCGGCGACCGGCCGCAAAGCTTCCGCGGTTGCTCAGCGCCTGACCGCGCTGGTAAAGCTCCTCCGCTGTGACGGTCACTCTCTCATCATGGCGAAATCCTCCGCGTTGACCACCATGCAGACCGCGTCGATCCGTTATGCGATGCCGGACCCGTCGAGCGCCGTGACATCGGCGAGAGCCGCGTTCGTCGCCGCCTCTCTCGCTGTGATGTCGACAGCCTCGCCTGCCATGAGCCCCTCAGCCAGGTATCGGGCTATCGATCCGGCCACGAACGGCGCGGCGAAGGACGTGCCGCTCCAGATGGCATAGCCGCCCGTGAAGTCGTCGGGATCGATGGTCTCGCGTCGGCGATCGTACATGTCATAGCGAGATCCGGCCTGAACGCCGCCCTGCAAGGGCGGGATCGTGCTGAGCACGGATGTCCCGGGCGCATAGGCGCGAACCCACTTGCCGACGTTGCTGTAGAGGGCGACGGACGTGTTGTTGGGGTTGAGTGCACCCACCGAGATATGCGCGGCGAGCCCGGCTGGCTCGACCAGCCGGAGCTCCGGGTCGTTCCAGTCCCACAGGGCAGCGGGAAAGGTCGGGCGGTCGGTCGCGTCGTTTCCCGCCGAGCAGACGACGACGCACCCGCGGCTGCGCAGCTCCTTGAGAACGTCATAGAGCCGAGTGCTGAATCGTCCATCCTCCGGCGTCTCGTGGTAGTACCCCAATGACAGGTTCACGACATCGACCGGCTGCGCACTTCCGGCGCCTTGCCCATCCATGAGCTGGACGAGTTCCTCCAGGGCGTCGATGAACTCGCTCTCCAGCACGGTGCCGTTGCTGTCCGCCACGCGAAGTGAGATCAGGTCGGCTTCAGGGCACACCTGGCGAAGGACGCCGGCGACGAAAGTCCCGTGCCCTGCACCGTCGTCGAGGAATCCGTCGAGCGCTCCCGCCTGGTCGCCGAACACCTCCGGGTCGGTCCCCGGGTCGTCGATGCCGATCACCTGCGGGGTGACCAGGGCCGGCACTCTTCGTCGGATGATGGGGTGCTCGCCTTCCGGGAGTGCACCCTCGGCGACCTCTTCCGACGTGGGCTCCACGGGCAACCAGGCATGTGCGCCGCAGCCGGTGTCGACGAAGGCGATGACGGGTCGGCGTCCTCCCTCCTTGAGCGGGAGCAGGCGAGCGGGCTTCGGACCGATGTAGCTCACCACCTCCAATCCACCGCTGCCCGGGTAGGCATAGCCGTCGATGCCCACCGGATTGGTGCGCGTGTGCGGGTTGGTCCGGGTGTGCGGATTCGTCCGCGTGTGCGGGTTCGTCCGGGTGTGCGGGTTTATGCCGATCGGATCGATGATGAGGACGTGGTCCAGACCGACGTTTCTCAGCGGATCATCGGGCGCCACCTCCGAGTGCTGCTGCACCCTCCGGCCGCCGCCGCCGGGATCGACCGATCTCGACGCCTCCAGTGCGCCATCCCTGGCGCTCTGCTCGTCCACCCTCGGCGTTCGCGCACGCTGCAGCAGACGCCACGCATCGATGGGAGGGACCGGCTCATCGTCGCGTCCGGGCTTGGGCGACTGGAAGATGCGAGCCCGTGTGAGCTGCGAGCTCTGCCCCGCTTCATCCGTCGGCGCCGCGTCTCGTATCGTCTCGAGCTTGACGTCCCACCCGAGCGTGGCCCCGGCATCCCTCAGCACCGAGGTCGCGGGCTCGGGGTCGCCCGAGATGATGAGATACCCGGGCACGTAGACCGTCCCGAAGGCGGACAGCCCCGGCACCGGCTCGCGCAACGGGTCGAGCGCGATTCCCCTCGGTTCGGCGGCCGCTTCGCGGTCGCGCCAAGAACCGACTTCCTTGTCGTCTGCCACGCTCGATCCTTTCCTGGGCCGGTACCGACCCGATCGACCAGACGCCCGTCGGCGTCCGGTGTCTACACCTCGAACTGAGGAGTTCTGAACTCCCGCACGCCGTCGCCGTCCTTCACGACGAGCCGGATGCGCGACACCGCGGACGGGATCTCCTCGAACGCGAAGCGCCCGCTCTCGCCGGCATCCGCAGACCACTCGCGATCGCCCTGCGCGAGCCGCACCGCGAGAGCGGTGCCGTCCACCCACCCGTCGATGCGGCGGTGGCCGCTCTCGGTCGCCGTCACGTGCAGCAGCACGCTCGTCGTGCCGTCGCTGAACTGAAGGGTCAGCGTGTCGCTCTCGCCTCGTACGGCCGACAGTCCGGCGCTCTCGACGAGGGTCAGCAGCGCGTACTCCCGGAACAGATCCTCGACCGCGACGGCGGCGACCATGCGGTCGATCAGATCCGCCGGCACCGGGTCGACGTCTTCCCACACGGCGCGCAGTCGCGCGAAAAGGGCCGCGTCGGCGACGTGGTCTTCGTTGTGGATCGACATCATTTCATCCCCTCAGACGTCTCGAGCCCGGAGCCCTGCAGGAGGGCGCGGAGTTTGCCCAGGCAACGCTGCCGGGTAGGTCCGATGCTCCCGATGGGCATCGACAGGTCCTGGGCAAGGCGGGCGTAATCGGGACGCTCCTCGAAGGCAACGACGCGCAGCAGTCGCTGGCAGCGCTCGTTCAGCTTGCGCACCGCCGACCACAGCCGGCTGCTCTCATCGATGTGCGACGCGGTCTCTTCGGCCGATTCCTGGGGAGGGAGATGCGGCTCGAGGTAATCGGCTCCTGTGGGGTCGGCGCGGCGGTGCAGCTTGCCGACCCGCCAGGCCTCGCGGCGCGCACAGGTGGTGAGCCAACCGGCGACGGCCCTCGGCTCGGTGATGGAGTCGTGCCGCCGCACCAGCGTCATCCAGGTGGTCTGCACCACGTCCTGTGCGAGCGCATGGTCGAGCCCGTACGCGCGGACCACGTGCCAGAGCACGGGCGTCATGAGGCGCACGAGGTCATCCATCGCGCGGGTCTCGCCCTCGCGCCAGCTCACGAAAAGATCGGCCGCCCGCTCCCAGCGCGTCGGCTCGACATCCGGATCGGCACCCTCCGGCTCGTCAGGCGATTCCGGCGCGCTGCGGGGGTCCGACCGGGGTCTCTCGGTCATAGGGCCCATTGTGTCCACACCGATGAGGAGCAGGGCAAGGGCCTAGCTGATACATGTCCCTCCGAAATGGTTCCGGGCGCCCCGCATCCGCGTCACAGCCGCTTTTCGTCACCCGCGTCACAGCCGCTCTTCGTCATCCCCGTCACAGCCGCTCCTCGGCCCCGGCGCCTAGAATCACGGGATGGCGACCGACCTCCCCCTCCTGTACGTCCGCGTGCGCCCTCAAGAGGACGCGGCGGCCGCCGAGTACCGGTCGTTCCTCACCGCGACCCGGCTGAAGGAGGTCGACCTCGACCACCTGGATCTGGTGCGCAATCCGCTCCCCGACGACGTCTTCGACCGCTACTCGGGATTTCTGATCGGGGGGAGCCCGTTCAACATCACCGATCCGGACTCCACCAAGAACGAGTCGCAGCGGCGCCTCGAGGCGGACCTCGAGCGCATCGCAGCGAGGGCCGCCGACGCGAGGACGGCCGCCCTCTTCACCTGCTACGGCATCGGCGTGGTCACCCGGATGCTGGGAGGCACCGTCAGCCGGGCGTGGCCGGAGGACACCGGACCCGTGGCCGTGGCACTCACGCGAGAAGGGCAGAGCGACCCGCTGCTCGGCGGGCTCGCGACACGGTTCACGGCTCTGACCGCTCACAAGGAGGGCGCTGCGGAGGCGCCGCCCGGCGCCGTGCTGCTCGCCACCAACGAGGCGTGCCCGGTGCAGGCCTACCGGTCGGGCGACACCCTCTACGCCACACAGTTCCATCCGGAGCCGACCACCCGCGACTTCACCGAGCGCATGGCGATCTACCGGAACGACGGCTACTTCGAGGCCGACGCCTACGATACGATCGCCGGACGCGTGCTCGCGGCATCCGTGACCGAGCCCGCCCGCCTGCTGCGCACGTTCGCCCGCATGTTCGGCCCCGCGGCCGGATAGCCCGCGGCGCAGCGCCGGCCCGCGCGGCGTGTTCGCCTAATCCCCGCCCTGCCGAAGCAGCGTGACGACTCTCGCCGTCGACGGCACAAGCACCAGCAGCCCGGCGACGATCAGGGCCGTGGACCCGACGTCAGGGGCGTACGGCTGCCCGCCGAGGCGCTCCAGCCCGATCCAGAGGCACCCCCACGCCATTGCGAAGGGCGGCGCCAGCCGCCATCCGCTGGCCCACGAGATCGCCAGGCCGATGACGAGCACGAGGACGAGCACCACGACCCCCCACAGGTGCGCCTGCGCCCCCCACGAGGCCGGACCGACCGCGGTCAGCCACGCGGCTATGTTGGCGACCGTGGCGACGCTGACCCAGCCGAGGTGCAGCCCGGTCACGCCGTCGACCAGCAGCGAGTCCGGCCACGGCGACTGATGCTCCTTCGTGACCACCGCACGGTGGAACGTCCACCCCAGCGCCGCGAGCAGCGCGACGATGGCGACCACGGTCGAGACGAGCGGCCCGAACTGCGACGCGACGAGCCATCCGCCGTTCAGCACCATGGTCAGCGCGATCCACCAGCCCATCGACCGCTGGCGCGCCGACGCGCGCTGGCCGGGAAGCGCCTGCCAGACGGTGTAGGCGAGCAGACCGGCGTAGATGACCGTCCAGATGCCGAACGCCGGCCGGCCGGGGGCGAGGAATGAGCCGTCGGCATCCAGAGCACCGCCCTGAAGATCCTGCACCGGCGTTCCGCCGGCGGCTCCGGTGCCGATGAAGGCGGCGATCACCATGAACGACGCCGCCGCGATCACAGAACTCTGGCGGAATATGTCGCGGCGCTGCGTCTCTGCCATACCCCAGCGTACGACGGGGGCTGGCGGCGAGGGCCGTCAGGCTCCGGGCGGCGGATGCCGCAGCAGTTCGATGCGCTCGTCGAGATAGCCGCGCAGCGGCGCGAGCCCGCCGGAGGCGCTCCAGCGGACCATGGGTTCACCGCCGGCACCGGAGAGCGGTCCGGATGCCTCGCCGCGGGCGACGGCGTCGAGGTCGAGCTCCGTCCAGCCGAAGTGCACCGTGTCACCATCGGCGAACCCGCCCCGCAGGGCCGCGGCACGCAGCTCGGCCCGGTGGCGCGCTGATTCCGCCGCGTAGCCGCGTCGACCCGGGTCGACCGCCCGGGTGATCTCGCCCGTCGCCATCACGGTCGCATCACCCACCAGCAGCACCCCGAGGTGCCACGCGGTGCCGACCGGAACGATCCGCGGAGCGCGGGTGAGACCGAGGATGCGACGGGGATGGGTCATACGGCCGAGGCCCTCGCGCGGAAGATCGGCGAGCCGGGCGCGCGCGGCGTCGAAGATCGACCGGACGTCATCCACCTACGCTTCCTCCTGCGTCGGCTCGGCGGGTGCCGGGTCCAGCGGCACCGTCTCGCGTGTGGAGGATCTCACCCGCAGCGCCATGCCGAGGAGCGGGAAGGCGAGCACAGAGAGCATGCCGGCCCCCACGAGAGCCGAGGCGAGCGCGGAGTCGAGGATCCCCTCGTCGACCCCGATATTGGTCACCGCGACGATGATCGGAAGCCCGGTAGCGGCCAGCAGTGCCAGCGCGGCGCGGTCGTGGCCCGACGCCCCGGGTGGAACCGACAGCTGGGCCGGCAGCCCCCGGATCACGAGCAGCAGCACGAAGAACAGCGGCAGCAGGGTGAGCGCCATGGGCGACGCGAGCAGAGCCTCGAGGTCGAACGTGACCCCGGTGTAGACGAAGAAGATGGGGACCAGGAAGCCGAACGCGATGGCCTCGACCTTGCTGTCAACCTGCTCCCGGTCGCGCTCGGGCGCGTTGCGCATGATGAGCTTCCAGATCACTCCCGCGGCGAACGCGCCGAGCAGCATGTCGAGATCGAGCAGGATGCTGAGCGCCACGAGCGCCGCGAGGATCATGACGATGACACGAACGGCGAACTGCCCCGACGTGTGCAGGGTGGTGCGTACGAAGTCGTGCAGGCGCCCGTGGGACATCCTCGTGGCAAGGGCGATCGCGCCGCCCGTCACCACGACGAAGCCGATCAGCACGAGGGTCGAGATGCCGGGCTCACGCGTGCCGAGGAACAGGGAGATGGCGACCAGCGGACCGAATTCGCCGACGGCTCCGATCGCGGTGGCAGCCCGGCCGAAGGGGGTGTGCAGCTCCCCCGCGTCGCGCAGGATCGGCATCAGCGTGCCGAGCGCCGTCGAGCTCAGGGCCACCGCGATGATCACCGCGGTCTCGCCCGGTGCGATCAGCACGCCCACCGCGAGACCGAGCACGAGACTCGTCAGCCAGCCCAGCGAGGCGCGGAGGATCGGCCGCCCCCGCACCGCCTCGAAGTTGATCTCGCTGCCGGCCACGAAGAAGAGGGTGGCGAGCCCGAAGTCCGAGAGGTGGTCCACGAAATCGGAGAGCTGCACCCACCCGAGCACGTCCGGTCCGAGCAGGATGCCCAGCACGAGCTCGAACACCACGATCGGCACGCGCACCCACGCCGAGACACCCCGCGCGAGCAGCGGCGCCAGCACCGCGATCAGCGGGATGAAGAACATGTCTGGCTCGACCACGGGTACAGAGTATCGGCGGGACCGTTCTCCCGATTGGCCCGGGAGCGTTCGCTCGGGAAGAATCGCAACCATGCCTCAGCCCGACACCGCCCGGCTTCTGATCACCTGTGAGGACCAACCAGGCATCGTGGCCGCCATCGCCGGGGTGCTGGCCGAGCACGGAGCCAACATCATCTCGCTCGATCAGCATTCGACGGATGCCGCCGGCGGGCGCTTCTTCCAGCGGACGGTGTTCCACCTTCCGGGACTCGCCGAAGGGCGCCCGGCTCTCGAGCGATCGATCACCGCGGTGGCCGACCGCTTCGGGATGGAGTGGTCGCTGCACGATGTTGCCCAGCGCAAGCGCGTGGCGATCTTCGTCTCGAAGTACGACCACTGCCTGATGGACCTGCTGTGGCGCACGCGCCGCGGCGAGCTCGACATCGAGGTGGCCGTGGTCGTGTCCAACCACGCGGACCTCGCGGCCGACGTTCGCTCCTTCGCAGTGCCGTTCGCGCACATCCCGCTCGAGAACGGCGACAAGGCCGCGATGGAGCAGCGGCAGCTCGACCTCCTGCGGGGAGACGTCGACCTCGTGGTGCTCGCCCGGTACATGCAGATCCTGAGCGACGACTTCCTCACGCGGGTCGGGGCGCCGGTCATCAACATCCACCACTCGTTCCTGCCCGCCTTCATCGGGGCCAACCCGTATGCGCGGGCGAAGGATCGTGGGGTCAAGCTGATCGGTGCGACCGCGCACTACGCGACGGCCGACCTCGACGAGGGCCCGATCATCGAGCAGGACGTCACCAGGGTCACCCACTCCCAGTCGACGGCTGAGCTGCAGAGCCGGGGGGCGGATGTCGAGCGGCTCGTGCTGGCGCGGGCCGTGCAGTGGCACAGCGAAGACCGGGTTATCGTGCACGGCCGGTCCACCGTCATCCTGTAGGACTCAGACGGCCGTGACCCGTGCCGGAGTGCTGCGGATCCCGTGCACCTCGGAGTGCAGCCGGGCCATCCGGGAGTCGAGCTCTGCGGCAGAATCCGCGGCCTCCTTCAGCGAGTCGAGCAGCTCGGCGGGCACCCGGCGGTCGTACTTGTAGTAGATCTTGTGCTCGAGGCTCGCCCAGAAATCCATCGCGATCGTGCGGAACTGCACTTCCACGGGCACATCGACCCGGCCGGACGAGAGGAAGACAGGCACCTCGAGGATGGCGTGCAGGCTCTTGTAGCCGTTCGCCTTCGGCTCGGCGATGTAGTCCTTCACCGACCGGACGCGCACGTCGTCCTGCCTCGTGAGCAGATCGAAGAGCCGATAGGCATCCGAGACGAAGCTGCAGGTGATGCGGATGCCGGCGATGTCGGTGATGCCGGCCCGGATGCTGTCGAAGTCAGGGGCGATCCCCTTCCTGCCGACCTTCTCGACCAGGCTGTCCGGACTCTTCACCCGGCTCGTGACGTGCTCGATCGGGTTGTAGTCGTGCGCCTGCTCGAACTCCTCCCGGAGGATCGAGATCTTGGTCTCGATCTCCCGCAGCCCGAACCGGTACTCCAGCAGGAACCGCTGGAATTCGTCGCGCAGCGCACGCGCCTGGGCGATCGCCTCTTCGTCGGCCGGGAGCATCGTCATAAGGCCACGCTACGGATGCCCGATACGAGAGTGCTGAGAGATCGGCGAGCACCTGGAGTGCGGATTCGGGTAGCGGGGCGCGCCGAAGATCGGCGAGCACCGGGGCGCAGATTCGGGTCGCGCGGCGCGCCCGAAGGTCGGCGAGCACCGGGGCGCAGATTCGGGTCGCTCCGACCCGATCCGGGGCATCCCGGCACGCGATCCCCCGGATCTGCTCCCCGGTGCACGCACGGGCCGCTGCCCGTGGCGATGAACACGACCCCGACCGCGATGGCAAGGGGCTGTCGCCGCCATGGGAGCCAGGTAATGTCGGCTGCTCTCGAGGAAGGATGCGCATGGCTGACATCGATCGCGTGGCCGACCAGGCCCTCGACACCGGACTCACCGTCGCCGTGGCGGAGTCGCTGACGTGCGGGCTGCTGGCCAGCACCATCGGCAAGGCCCACGATGCCGGGACCTGGTTCGCAGGAGGGGTCATCGCCTACCAGACGCCCACCAAGGAGTCCGTGCTCGGACTCGCCGAGGGAACCGATCCGGTCTCCCCGGAATCCGCCGAGCAGCTGGCCCGCGGCGTGCGGACGCTGATGGACGCCGACGTCGCCGTGTCGGTGACGGGCGTCGGCGGACCGGGATCCGAGGGCGGGCATGCCGCCGGAACGGTGTACGTCGGGTGGTGCGCCGACGGGACGACCGGGAACCGGCTGCTCACCCTCTCCGGCGAGCCGGAGGAGATCCTCGAGGCCAGCGTCGAGGCGGCCGTCGCGGCGCTGCTCGACCTCACGTCCCGCTGAGCGTCGGCTCACTGGCCACCGCCTCCCGGCAGCCGCCCCGCACGCCCAATCGCGCCACCCGACACCCGCTGACGGGCGATCGGCTAGTGCACGAGCGCCTTCAGCAGCATCATCACCAGACCGAAGCCCGCTGTTGTGACGGCGCCGAGCACGCGGATGGGCCACGCGGCTCCTCGGCGCGCGAACGCGATGTAGCCGAGGATCGCCAGCACCAGGACCCCGGCCCACAGAGCCATCCAGATGGCGACGTAGTCGGGTACCGCCTCCGTGGCCCCGAGCAGCAGGATGAAGGAGGGGATGAGCGCCGACGCGAGCAGCCCCCAGGAGTGCGAGACCGCCTCCTCGAACGATTCGCGGATGCCGAGCACACGCCCGTGGTCCAGTCCGTGGTGAGCGACGGTTCCCGCATAGACGTGCGCGAGCCAGAACACGATGACCGTCACGACGACGGTCCAGAAGACCTCCCACGAAGTGGAATCGTGCGTCGCGGAGACGACGATCATCCCAGAGACGAGGATGACCCCGTAGACCGACTGCTCGGTCGCGAAGCTCGCCCGGATCACCTGTCGCTGGAGGGGCTCGGCCATGGGGGCGATTCTACGGGCATGATCAGTCCATGACTCGAGACTGGTCGCGCCTCGCCGTCGCCTACCTGGTGCTCGCCATCGCCGGCCTGATCGGCACGTGGATCTACAACGGCATGGCGATCGCCGAGATGAACGATTTCTTCACAGACCTGCGAACGAGCGGCCCCGCAGTGTCGTCGATCACCGTCGATCTGCTCGTGGCCGCGGTGGCGGGCAGCGTCTTCATCATCGTCGAGGCCCGCCGGTTGGGCATGCGGTCCGGTTGGCTCTACGTCGTGGCATCCGCCCTCACGGCATTCGCGTTCACCTTCCCGCTGTTCCTCGCCATGCGCCAGCGCCGGCTGAACAGGGTGGCCACGGAGTCAGCCGGCTGACGGACGCCCGTATGCCTCGAGCCAGCGAAGCCAGACCTCGCTGAGCGTCGGGTACGACGGCACCGCGTGCCAGAGTCTGTCGAGCGGCACCTCGCCGACGATCGCGACGGTGGCGGAGTGCAGGAGCTCGACGACATCCTGCCCGACGAAGGTGGCGCCGACCAACACGCCGCGCTTCTCATCGACGATCGCTCGCGCCGTGCCCCGGTAATCGTCCGACAGGGTGCTGGCACCGGCGACCCAGGAGAGGTCGTAATCAAGAACGCGGATGTCGTAGCCGGCCTTTCGCGCGGCCGCCTCGGTGAGTCCGACCGAGGCCACCTCCGGGTCGGTGAAGGTCACCTGCGGCACATGCCGGTGGTCGGCCGTCGCGACGTGGGCGCCCCATGGCGCGTCATCCACGGCCGTGCCCTTCGCCCGCGCGGCGATGACGTCGCCCGCGGCTCGCGCCTGGTACTTGCCCTGGTGCGTGAGGAGCGCACGGTGGTTCACGTCTCCGACGGCGTAGAGCCAGTCGAAGCCGTTCACGCGCAGGGTGTCGTCGGTCTCGAGCCACTCGCCGGGCGTCAGGCCGATCGCCTCCACGCCGAGATCTCCCGTCCGCGGCGTTCGGCCGACGGCCACGAGCACCTGTTCCGCCACGATGGTGCGGCCGTCGCTGAGGGTCAGGGTCGCACCGTGGTCGTCGCGCGCCGCCGCCGTGACGTCGACTCCGGTGAGCACCGTGGCACCCATCGCCTCGAGCGACTCCTTGACCAGTTCACCCGCGAACGGCTCCTCGCGGGTCAGCAGTCCGGAGCGGGCGATCAGCGTCACCTCGGTCCCGAACCCCGCGTAGGCGGTCGCCATCTCGGCACCCACGACGCCGCCTCCCAGGATGGCGAGAGACGCCGGCACCTCCCGAGCGCTCGTGGCATCGCGGCTGGTCCACGGCTCGATGTCGCGGAGGCCCGGGATGTCGGGAAGCAGCGGCAGCGAGCCCGTCGACACCGCCACCGCGTGACGGGCCGTGAGTTCGGTGACCGAGCCGTCGTCGCCTGTCACCCGCAGCTCGCGCTCGCCGGTGAACTCCGCGTGGCCGCGCAGCAGCTCGATGCCCGCCTTGCCGAGCCACTTCACCTGCGACGCGTCGTCCCAGTCGTGGGTGACCTTCGTGCGCCGGCGGAGTACGCCCGCGACGTCCAGCTCCCCGGTGATCGCCTGTCGAGCGCCGTCGACCGCGCGCGCCGCACGCAGGCTCGCGGCGCTCCGAAGCAGCGCCTTCGACGGCATGCACGCCCAGTACGAGCACTCACCGCCGACCAGCTCGTCCTCGACGATGAGCACCGAGAGTCCGCCCTGCACGACGCGATCGGCGACGTTCTCGCCCACCGCCCCGGCTCCGATCACGATGAGGTCGTATTCGCGTGCCGTCATGACCACCACGCTACGCCCGCCGGGCGCTGCTGTTTCCTGTTCACGCGCCGTCGATCGGCGCAGCGCGCGGCGAGAAGCGCAGCGTCCGAGGCTCGCCGCCGGCGGGGGCACCGGCCTCGTGAGATGCGCGCGGTGCCCGGGGCGCCCGGGCGGTGCCGGAAGTGCCCCACCCGTTAGCCTGTGCATATGCGTGTACACGTCGCGGCCCACCCCCTGATCACCCACAAGCTCACGGTGCTGCGCGACGAGAGGACCTCCTCCCCGGTCTTCCGCCAGCTCACCGAGGAGCTCGTGACCCTGCTCGCGTACGAGGCGACCCGCAGCGTCCGCGTGGAGCCGATCGAGATCACGACGCCCGTGACGAAGACCACCGGTGTGCGGATCGGCGAGCCCCGCCCGCTCGTGGTGCCGATCCTCCGCGCCGGGCTCGGCATGCTCGATGGCATGGTCAAGCTGCTTCCGACCGCCGAGGTCGGGTTCCTCGGCATGGCCCGCAACGAGGACACGCTCGAGCCGACGACGTATGCCGAGCGTTTGCCGGCCGATCTGAGCGACCGTCAGTGCTTCGTGCTCGACCCGATGCTGGCCACCGGTGGATCGCTCGGCGCCGCCATCGACTTCCTCTTCAAGCGCGGCGCACAGGACGTCACGGCGATCTGCATCCTCGCCGCACCGGAGGGTGTGGCCGCCATCGAGAAGCAGGTCGAGGGCCGCGATGTCACCCTCGTGCTCGGCGCGCTGGACGAGCGCCTCAACGACAAGGGCTACATCGTTCCCGGGCTCGGCGACGCCGGCGATCGGCTGTACGGCACCGTCTGACGCGGCACCGTCTGACGCGGCACCGTCGGAGGCGGCACCGTCTGACGCGGGTTCGGGGGTCTACGTCAGCGCGGGTGCGACCGTCTGGGCGCCGGTGCGTACGCGAAGGCCTTCGGCGTGTGGAGCAGCGACGGCATCCATCGATCCGGACTCCGGAGCCGATCCGATCACGACCACACGCGGAGCCGGACGGCCGTTGAACCGCGAAGCGGTCACCACTGTGTATGCGCCCATCGCGGGGCTCACCACAAGATCCCCGGGCCCGAGGTCGGGCAGCAGCACCTCGCGGGCGATCACATCGGCCGAGTCGCACGTCGGACCGGCGAGCGTGGCCCACCGATGCACCTCCACGGCCTCCTCCCCCGCGCCCAGCTCCTTCTCGGCGAACAGCAGCGGATGCGCGTCCTCGGCGATCACGTTGGAGTATGCGCCGTAGACGCCGTCGTCCAGGTAGTACCAGCGTCCGTCCGCACGCTCGGCGACGCCGACGACGCTCGTCACGGCCGTCATCGCCTCGGCGACGAGCACGCGGCCCGGTTCGGCGATGATGTCGAGCTCTCGCCGGCGCGGCTCGAGCAGGGGCCGCAGCACCGCTGCCACCGCCTCGATCGACGCCACGGGCTTCTCATACGCGACCGGGAATCCGCCGCCGATGTCGAGCGTGTCGAAACGGACGGGATAGACGGCCTGCAGGTGATCCATCAGCGCCAGCGTCTCGGCGACGGCATCGCCGAAGCGCTGCGGGTCATCGAGCTGACTGCCGACGTGGAAGCTGAAGCCGGCGATGCGCGTGCCCTGGGCGAGCGCCTGCTCGATCAGGTGCGCTGCCTCGAACGGGCCGACCCCGAACTTGCTGGAGAGATCGCTCTTGGCGTGCGGGCTGCGGTATGCGAGTCGCACCAGCACTCCGATCCGGGGTCCCAGACCGGCGAACTTCGCCAGCTCGGCGGGGTTGTCGACCACGAAGGTGCGAACGCCCGCACGCACGGCATCCGCGATCTCGATGGGCTTCTTGACCGGATGCGTGTGGATGATCCGCTCCGGCGACACGCCATGCTCGCGCACCGCCGTCAGCTCGTCGGTGCCCGCGACGTCGAAGCCGCAGCCCTCATCGGCCAGCACCGACAGCACGGCATCGTGGTCGAGAGCCTTGACCGCGTAGTGGAAGCGCACGAAGGGCAACGCGTCGCGCAGTCGCCGGTACTGCGTGCGGACGCGATCCGGTTCGAGCAGCATCAGCGGGGTTCCGTGCAGGGCGAGCGCCGCCCGCGCATCGGCGCCGGCGAGGAGGGTGGATGCCTCGGTGAGGCGCACCTCGCGCACCGTGCGGGCGGCTCGCCGTTCCCGACGGGTGGCCTCGGCGTTCATGCCGGCGCCCCTGTCCGAGGACGGGCGACGCGCATCCCCGCGCGGTCGGTGAAGGTGAATGCGCCGGCGGCCAAGGCGTAGAAGACGAGGTCGGCGACGATCTTCCCGGCGAGCATCCCCCATACGGGGTCGGCCAGGACGAGCACGCCGAGAAACAGTGCGGCGGGCCGGATCAGCAGGCTGTCCAACAGCTCGGCCGGGCCGAATTCGGCCAGCAGCAGCAGCAGGGTGCGGCGCACGGCGCGGCGTCGCCCGTGCGGAGCGCCGATCGTCTGCGGGGCCTGCTCGCCGTAGATGGTCACGGCGAGGACGAGGTAGAAGCCCAGGCTCTCGCCGACCACGGCGGCCAGTGCGATCGCGAGCGGCGCGGTCGTCCAGAATGTCACGAGGAGCCCTGCCGCGATCATCGCGGCGGTTCCGGCCACCTCCGCCGGTAGGTAGCGGAAGATCCAGAACAGCAGGCGGCGGCGTCGTCCGGTCTCCACGGCCTCGGCGGGAGCGCCGGGCACATCGGCCCGCTGATCGGCGGCTGGGATGCTGGACATGGTCTCTCCTTCTCGCCACGAAGGAGCGTGCGCCGACGGCGCTGATACATCACGGCTCCGAAGCCGCTGGCACCGGGGGAACGACGCCCGCGAAGCGAGCACTCCGCCCGGTCAGGCGCGGCGGCCAGCGGCCCGGGTCAGGCGTCGTGCGCGATCTCGCCGACCGAGGGCATCCCATCGCCCATCGCGGAGCCCCGCAGCGGGCCGGCCGGGCCCGACGAGGGGACGGCCTCGTCCGCCTCGCTGAACTCGCCGTCGGGACCACCGCCGGGAATCGAGAGGGCGACACCGATCCCCGGTGCGAGCAGCAGGTCGGTGGCTGCCGGCGTGCCCTCGCCGTAGTTGACGCGCAGCCAGTGCGGCTCGCCCTTGCGGACCGCATCCATGATCTCCTGGCGGAGGTCCTCGGGTTCGCGCCCGCTGACCGAGAAGGTGGTGCCCTGGTAGATCACGTATACGCGCTTCACGAGTGCCTCACTCCTGTTCGATCGCGGCTTCGGGCTCCGGCACGACCTGAAGCCCCATAGGGGCGTTCGCGGTGGCCGTGAGCGCATCGATCCACGCACGGTTGATGCCCGGCATCCGCGACCCGTAGAACTTGAACGAGATCGGAACAGCGGGATGGACCCAGACGCTGGTGCGGCCATCGCCGACGCCCGGATCATCTCTCCAGGAGAAGTAGAACGACTCTCCACGACGGATCTTCGCGCCGATCACCAATTGCAGGTGGGCAAGAAGACGGTCATCGAAATCGACGACAAGTGCGTCCCCATAACGGAATCGTCCCACGCCGGTTCCCTCCCTCGGGCTACCCCCGACTTCGAGGGGGATCTCAATGATGATAGCCGCGAAGGAGGCCGCCGGACTCATGGCGGCCGGGCGATCGAACCGAGCGGGCTCTCGGGATGATGCCTCGCCGCAAGCAAGAGGTCGCGGCAACCGACCTCGCCGATGCGGTTGCCGCGACCTGCGCTTGCGCGCTCCGCAAGACTACGTGCGATCGAATTCCGGTCCGTAGGGGGTTGACACCGCGCGCCGGGCGGGCTATTCGCTCGCGGCCGTGAGCACGTCGTCGCGCCGTCGGCCGGCGAGGTCGACGACCCCCGCGAGCAGGGCCATTGCCAGCAGCACCGCGACGGATGTCATGCCGATGGCGTAGGCGTCGTGGTACACGACGGTCTGCACCTCGTCGTCCGTTTCGCGGTAGATCGTGGCGTAGAAGAGCGACAGCGCCACGGCCGTGCCGATGGCCGCGCCGATGCGCTGGCCGAGCTGTCCGACCGAGCCGGCGAGGCCGCCCTCGGCCACCGGCACGTCCTCGAGCGCTAGGGTCTGATTCGGGGCGATCACGAGGCCACCGCCCGCTCCGCCCACGATCATCACCGCCGCGACGGCCCAGGGCACCACATCGTCCGAAAGCACCAGGGTGGCGATCACCATCCCGATCACGCTGATCAGCACGATCACGACGCCGAGAACGACGATGGGCCGGCCGAGCCTGTTCACCATGAGGCCGCCCCACCACGACGACGCCGCACTCGCGAGGGCGAACCCGATCGACGTCATTCCGGCGAACACCGCAGGAAGTCCGAGGCCGTCCTGCAGGAAGAGCGTCGTCAGCAGGAACATCGCCGGGGTTCCCGCGAAGTACGCCGTGGCGAGCAGTGTGCCGTTGCGGTAGGACCCGATCCGGAACAGCGACATCGTGACGAGCGGATACCGACCGGATGCCGCATACCGGCGCTCCCACCAGACGAACAGCGCCGCGGCGATGACGAACACGACGAGCAGCCACCAGCGGGCGGGGTTGTCATCGGGAGAACCGGTGGTGAAGAGGAACGGCCACATCAGGGCGATCACCGTGATCGCGAAGAGCAGCAGGCCCAGAGGGTCGAGGCTCAGCTTCTCGGAGGAGCCGCGCCTGCCGGATGGGAGGAGCCTGACGATGGCCAGAAGGGCCGCGAGACCGAGCGGCACGTTCATCCAGAAGATCCAGCGCCAGCCGTCGTCCGCTCCGCCCAGGGCGATGGCCAGGCCGCCGAGGGTAGGGCCGAACGCGGTGGCGATGCCGATCGTCGCCCCGAAGAGGCCGAAGGCGCGCCCACGCTCCTCGCCCTGGAAAAGCTCCTGCACCGTGCCGATCACCTGGGGCATCTGGATGCCGGCGCCGACTCCCTGGACCAGGCGAGCGATCAGCAGCACGGATGCCGTCGGAGCCAGCGCGGCGGCGACGCTGGACAGGGTGAAGATCGAGAGGCCGACGACGAACATCGCCTTGCGCGAGCGCTGGTCGCCGATGCGACCTGCGGGGACGAGGGCGAGGCCGAACGTGAGGACGTAGCCGCTGACGACGAGCTGGAGCTCGGTGGACGACGCCGAGAACGCCTGCTCGATGGAGGGCAGCGCGACATTGACCTTCGTGAGGTCGAGGATCGTCAGGGCGGCCACGGCGACGCACGCCCAGTAGGCGCGCCAGCGGTGCCGGTCGGTCGAAGGGGTCGTCACGGGCGCGGCTCTGCAGCCATCGGGGTCGCGGGCCGCGCGATCAGGCGCGCGGGCCCGCGTTTCCGTCGTCGAGGAGCGGGGCGCTCGGTGGTCTCTTGCCGGTCTCCTGCTCCCAGAACTCCAACTGCTGGGTGAGCGCCTTGGCCAGCTCGAAGACCTGCTCGGGAGGAATGCGGATGCGGCTGACCACGCGTGCCGGAACGACCATGTGACGCTCGCTGGTGTCAGCGTCGGTCTCTTCCCGAGGTGGCTGCGCGAGCGTCACGAAATCCATGATGAAGACCGTCGGAGTGTGCCAGACGTTGGCGAAGTCGGCGTAGTGACCAGGGACCACCTCGGTCGGCAGGTCGATCTCGAACTTCCTCGGCAATTCGTCGGCCACGCTCGCCCTCCCGTTCCCGCAAGTCTATGGCGCGGAATCGGCGGTGGCGCGGATCGGGGCGACGGTGAGGGTGGCCGCGGGGACAGCGGCGGGTTCGTCCGTGGAGGTGCCTGCGGGCGCGCCGACGAGCCGCGCGAAGGCGCTGAGCCGGGCGACCCCCTCGGGCGTGCGCGGCAGGTCATCCAGCAGCCCGGGCGAGTACACGAGGTACGCCGCCACTTTGGCGCGGGAGATGGCGACGTTCAGGCGATTGCGCAGCAGCAGGAACTCGATTCCCCGTGGGGCGTCGGCCGCGGAGGAGGCGGCGAGCGACACGATGGCCACCGCCGCCTCCTGACCCTGGAACTTGTCGACCGTCCCCACCGGCACGTCGGGGAACCCGGCAGCGGCCAGCGCCTTCTCGACCTGGGTGAGCTGGGCGTTGTACGGGGTGACGACGATGATGTCGGGGGCCTCGAGCGGACGGGGAGCGACGGCGGTCGGCGAGCCGGACGGGTCGGTGTCGACGTCGGTGTACGGCGATCCGATCAGACCCGCGACGATCGCTGCGACCTTCGCCGCTTCTTCGACCGACTCGGTGGCGTTGCCGGCGTGGAGCACCGGTTCGACGTGCAGCCCGGGCTGGATTCCCTCCACGCGCCGGATCGATGCGCACGCGTGCGAGGCGAGCCGTCCGTCGTAGGACAGGACCGACACCGGCCGGGCGACGGCCGGATGCATGCGCCAGCTCTGCGTCAGGAAGTAGCCGAAGGCCTCCGGCAGCACGTCGTGGTCGCCGATGACCCAGCCGAGGGCCGACGTGTCGACCGGCTCGGGGTGCGTGCCCTGGCTGACCTGAGGCAGCTGCTGGGGGTCGCCGAGGAGGAGCAGTCGCGGCGCGACGAGCGAGACCGCGATCGTTGATGCGAGGGAGAACTGCCCGGCCTCATCGATCACGAGCAGGTCGAGACCGCCGCGGGCCAGGCGCCCCTCGTGGCTGAAGTCCCACGCCGTGCCGCCGATCACGAACCCGGACTCCGCGCGTTCGGCGGCGAAGGCCGCGACGCCGTTCTTGGCCAGAGCCGTGTACGCGGGCGTGCCTGGTTCATCCGCCTTCTTCGGCGCCTTGCCGACGAGCTGCGGGTCGACGCCGGCCTCCACGACGCGGTCCAGCATGTTCTCGACGACGGCATGGGACTGCGCCACAACCCCGATGCGCCACCCGTGCTCGGAGACGAGCCGGGCGATCACGTGCGAGCCGACGTACGTCTTGCCCGTTCCGGGAGGGCCCTGGACGGCGAGGTAGCTCTGGTCGAGATCGAGCAGCGACGTCGTGATCGCCGTGACATCGTCGCCGCCGAGGACGGGAGCCAGCGCCCCGCTGCGCGTGCGCGGCGGACGAAGGCGGAGGATATCGGTCGCGGGGTCGTGCGGAAACTCGAGACCGGCCGCGAGGAGGGCATCGGCCCACGCCTCGATGGCGAACTGCTGGTTGCCGGCCGGTGGCGGGGCGGCGGGCGTTACGGCGACCGGCAGTTCGGACCAGGTGAACGAGTCGACAGCCGGCTCCTCGACCAGCACGCCGTCGTCGAAGACCTCGAGCACGCGGCACCGGTGGTCGCCGTGGATCCACCTCGGCGACGAGGTGAAGGGGAACGGCGTCGGCAGGTCGTAGAGCAGGGAGGGGTTCGTGTCGGGTGACAGACGAGTGCCCGGGGCGAAGCTGCCGCGGATGAGCACATGGCGACGGTCGGTGCGCTGGCCGTCGTCGCGATGCCAATCCCGCACGACCTCGGTCTGCTCGGCATCCACCCGTACGACATCGCGTGCGTCCTCCCAGAGACTGATCGGCTCGCGCAGCCGCAGGAAGTGCATCGCCCAGAAGCTCTTCGCCTCGCGGGGGTAATAGTCGATCGCCGCACCCGCGAGCCGCAGCGCGCGCTCGTCGTCCGTCGGCTTGCCGGGCCCGTCCGCGCGCCCCGCGGCCTTGAGAAGGTCGGCCCGCTCGGCGAGCGCGACGGACCGCGGCGACGGCTGATACGCCCTGCCCTCGGGCTCGCTGTCATCGATCGCCCGTACGTGGAACTGCGCCGCAAGCGCCTGCAGCCAGTCGCGCAGCCGGAGCGTGGAGACGCAGTCGTCGCGGTTGTACTCGGCGATGTCGTCGAAGATGCGCTGAGCCCGTTCCGCATCGCCGTTCGCGCGCAGTTCGCTCGCCTCCACGAACTGGACGATCGACTCGTCGCCCTTCTGCACATCGCTCGTGCGCACGTCCTGTCCCATGTACAGGGGTTCGAGCTTCTTGATGGAGTAGGACGGCGATCCGACGCGGAGCGCACGACGCACGATCGGGTAGAGATCGACGAACACCCCGTCCCGCAGCAGCGTGTCCACCTCGGCCTCGCACGTGCCGTAGCGCGCCGCCATGGCGAGAAGGTGCGTCGGCTCGTACGGCGCGTAGTGGTAGATGTGCAGCCCCGGATGCTTCGCCCGGCGCTGGCCCACGAAGGCGATGAACCGCTCGAGCGCCCGCTTCTCCTCCGCGAACGAGTGCGCCCAGAGGGCCCCGTACTGCTCCGCCTGATCGACCCAGCCGAACAGGTAATCGAGGTTCCAGAGGCCCGACTCCTCTTCGGTGTAGAGCGGGTCGCCCTCGAAGTCGAAGAAGAGGTCGCCGGGGTCGGGGGCGGGGATCGCCGCAAGCGCCGCGGGCATCACCACCTCGAACACCGGTGCGGTCGGTCCCCCGTTGCCGGCGCGGCGCTCGGTCTCCAGCTGCAGCCGCGCCTGGATGCGGAGGGAGGTGAACGCATCTGGGCTGATGTTCGCCGCGCAGGCGTCGGCGGCGGCGAGCTGCTCGATCGTCGCCACGCCGGCCGATGCCAGTCGCCGGCGCTGGGTCGGGCGCATGCCGGCCACCAGCAGCAGGTCGCGGTGGCTCTCGACTTCGAGGCTGCACGTCGCGCAGCGGCCGCACGCCACGAAGGCCGGGTCCCCCCACGCCACCACGGGCCCGTCGGGGCCGAGCTCGGGCCGCTGAGAGGCGATCATCGCCCGCAGCCGCTCCCGGCGCAGCTGGAACACGGGAAGCAGGTCGTCGACCGCGTGGGCGCTGACCGTGCCGTCGCCGAGCAGCAGCTCGACACGATCTGCACGCGGGATGCCGCGGCGGTCGAGCTGATCGGCATATGCGGCGAGCTGCATCAACGCCGTGACCTTCGCCCGCCGCGCCAGCTTGGTGTCCTGCACCACGTACCGACCATCCGGGTCGCGGAAGAGGAAGTCGGCGAAGCCGACGAACTCGGGGGTGGCGAAGGTCGCCTGGTAGACGACATCCGCCCCCGCGCGGAGCGCCGCCTCGGTCTGTGCGACGGCGATGGTCAGTGCATCGGCATCCCAGCTCTTCGCCTCCGCGATCTCGACGACGCCGACGCCGTAACGAGCGCGGTACTCGGCGAGCTGGCGACCCTCGTGCACGAACCCCAGCGCCCCCGCGCGCTGGAGGGTGGCGTCCTCCGGCTCTTCGACCGGCGCGATGCGGCCGAGGCGCGCGTCGAGCTGCCGCACCCACGCGAACTCGCACTCGGCGGCCCCCTTCAGATCGCTCGCGCTCCAGACAACCCGGCCGTTCTCGTTGATCCTCATGATTCCCCTCGTTGCATTCACGCTATCGCCGAGCACCGACACCGAAGCGTGCGCGCCGCGGCCCGGGCTGAAAGACTGAACCCATGACCGTGCAGACACTGCCCTTCGACAGCGCCTACCGGCACGGGTACGCGCGCGTCGCGGCCTGCACGATCCCCCTCGCCATCGCAGACCCGGCCACGAACGCCGAGTCGGTGCTCGCAGCGGCCCGCGAATGCGATGCCGAAGCGGTCGCCGTCGCCGTCTTCCCCGAGCTCTGCCTGACCGGGTACTCGCTCGAGGACCTCGTGCTGCAGGACCCCGTGCTCGACGCCGTCGAGGCCGCGATCGAGCGCCTGGTCGAGGCATCCACGGAGCTCTTCCCGATGCTGGTGATCGGGGCGCCGCTTCGTCACCGCAACCGCATCTACAACTGCGCCGTGGTCATCCATCGCGGCGAGGTGCTCGGCGTCGCACCCAAGTCGTACCTGCCGACCTACCGCGAGTTCTACGAGCGCCGATGGTTCGCACCGGGAGACGATCGAAGCGGCGACTACCTCGTCATCGGGGGCGTCGAAGCCCCCTTCGGGCCCGATCTGCTGTTCGAAGCGCTCGACGTACCCGGTCTGGTCGTGCACGTCGAGGTCTGCGAGGACTACTGGGTCCCCATCCCGCCGTCGTCCGAGGCGGCGCTGGCCGGTGCGACCGTGCTCGCCAACCTCTCCGGGAGCCCTATCACGATCGCTCGGGCCGACGACCGGAAGCTGCTGTCGCAGTCGCAGTCGTTCAGATGTCTCGCGGCGTACGCATATGCCGCCGCCGGAATGGGCGAGTCCACCAACGATGTGTCGTGGGACGGCCAGACCATGGTCTACGAGGCCGGACAGCTGCTCGCCGAGACGGAGCGCTTTCCGGACGGCCCCCGTCGGTCCGTGGCCGACGTGGACCTCGACCGCCTCCGGCAGGACCGATACCGCCAGGGCACGTTCGATGACAACCGCCGCACCCACTCCTCTCGCATCGACGGCTTCCGCACCGTGCACTTCGAGCTCGACCCGCCGTCGTCCGACATCGGGCTCCGGCGCCCGCTGGACCGCTTCCCCTTCGTGCCCGATGACCCCGCCCGCCTCGCGCAGGACTGCTACGAGGCCTTCAACATCCAGGTCTCGGGGCTCGTGCAGCGAATGGAGGCCATCGGCAGGCCGAAACCGGTGCTGGGCGTCAGCGGCGGCCTCGACTCGACCCATGCCCTGCTCGTGGTGGCGCGAGCCATGGACCGCATGGGGCGCCCTCGTTCCGACATCCTGACGTACACGATGCCCGGCTTCGCGACATCCGATCACACGAAATCCAACGCCATCGCCCTGGCCGAGGCCATCGGCGCGTCGATCGAGACCATCGACATCCGGGATGCCGCGATCGAACTGCTCACCAAGATCGGGCACCCCTTCGCCGATGGCGAGCCCGTGCACGACATCACGTTCGAGAACGTGCAGGCGGGCCTGCGCACCGACTATCTGTTCCGGCTGGCCAACCAGAACGGCGGGATGGTGATCGGCACCTCCGATCTGTCCGAGCTCGCTCTCGGCTGGACGACGTACGGCGTCGGCGACCAGATGAGCCACTACGCCGTGAACACCGGCGTGCCCAAGACGCTGATCCAGCACATCATCCGCTGGGTGATCGCGCACGGGCACCGCGACGAGTCGGGTACCACGCTGTCGAGCGAGGCCGTGACGGTGCTGCAATCGGTGCTCGACACGGAGATCAGCCCGGAACTCGTGCCGGCCGGTCAGGACGGCAAGGTGCAGTCCACCGAAGACGCGATCGGGCCGTACGCGCTGCACGACTTCACGCTCTTCCACATCCTGCGCTTCGGATTCCGCCCCTCGAAGATCGCCTTCCTCGCGTCGCACGCCTGGGGGCACAAGGACGCCGGGGCGTGGCCGCCCGGGTTCCCGGACGACGAGCACTACGCCTACGACCTGCCGACCATCGGCCGGTGGATGCGCGTCTTCCTGAAGCGCTACTTCGCGTTCGCGCAGTTCAAGCGCTCGGCGATCCCGAACGGCCCGAAGGTGTCGCCCGCGGGGTCGCTGTCGCCGCGAGGCGACTGGCGGGCCCCGTCGGACGGCAACGCACGTGCGTGGCTCGCCGAACTCGATACCGCGCTGCCCGAGGGGTCCTGAACGGGCCGCACCGCCTCAGCGCTTGGGAAGGCCGCCGTAGGCGAGCGTGATGACCCAGGCGTCGCGCGACAGATCCTGAAGGCGGTAGTAGATCCGACGATCCGCGACCCAGCCCTTGTTGCGGGGCGGATCCATCCGCACCTGCTCGGGGTGCACGCGCAGACCGCGGCCGTCGGCGGCGAGCACAGCCTGCACCCGCGTCCAGTGGGCGAGAAGTTCCCGGTCGGTGCCGCCGTTGATCAGATGCGAGTGCCGCCGCATCTCGCGGAGCGTGATCGGATCGGGCTGCAGGACCCGGATGTCGAGGCCGATCGGCACCGCGGCATCGGCCACCGCCACCACCGTCGCGGTGCGGAAGCTCGCCGCCTTGATGTTCAGCGGGACGGGGTTGCCCGCGACTGTCGCCTCGACGTTCACGAAGTGCCCGAGCTGCGGAGACGCCTCGTAGTCCACCTTGACGGACCCCTCCTCGACGCCCTCGTGCTCGGCGACGAGCTCGCGCGCGAGCGCGAGGATGCGGGCGCTCTCATCGAGGCGCGGATCCCAGCCGAGGCGAGCCAGGATTCCCTCGGGTGCCGAGAGAAGCACAGATTCCATGTCGACGACCTCCAGAGTGTGGCCGAGGGCCGCGGGGTCAGACGTCCGAATCGGAGCGGCTGAAGAAGACGTTGCGCAGCACGAAGAAGACGACGAGGGCGACGACCGCGACGACGGCGGCCTTGGCGATGAACCAGAGCACCGAGAAGACGAGGTCGACCAGCACCCAGGCGATCACGATCGCCGCGATAACGCCCAGAACCGTCCAGATCGTGCTCTTGTTCATGAGGCCAGCCTAAGCGTCGTCAGCGCACCCATTGCGATGCGGCCCAGGTGACCCGGGCCAGGGCGGCCTGGCCGGTCACGGACGGGTGGAAGTAGTCCCTCGTGGAGATGTCGGCACGCGAGAAGGAGTAGTTCGCGACTGCGCCGCCGTCCCACCGGCACTTCGGCGTCGCGGTGCACGCGGCGGCGAGCACCGCATTGTACTCGTTCACCCGGCGCTGCACGGCATCTCGGCGCTGCATGTCGGCGGTCGACGTGCTGGAGGGGTTGGCGAGCATCGACTTGCAGAGGCCGAGCGTCGCCCAGGTCAGGCGGGCGGAGAAGCTCGTCCTGTTGACCTCCCACAGCCGCTTGAGGTTGGGGACGCTGGCGACGAAGATGTCCGGGTGGCTCGCGCTGGCCGCCAGGGTGGCAAGCGACGCGCGGACGTTCGCGTCGAACGTCGCCGTCGGAGTCATCCCCGCGACCGTGGGGGTGCACGCGTCGTTTCCGCCGATCTGCATCGTGACGTAGTTCACGTTCTGCGATGCCGCCTTCGTCGCCTGAGCGGGAAGCCCGGTCGACTTCGCGCTGGTGACGGCGTTGTTGTAGGTCGTCAGGCTCGCGCCGAGCCCTCGGAGCCTGGCCGCGTGCGAAGCCACCGAGCCGCTGGTTCCCACCGACCAGCTGTTGGACGTACAGGACACCAGAGAGCTGCAGGTCATGATCGCCTGCGACAGCGAGTCCCCGATCGCCGCCATCTTCGCGGGAAGCGGCGGGGCGGCGTACGCCGCGTTCGTGGTGAGGACGCCGCTCCCCGTGAAGACCACGGCGGCGACGACGGCGGCGAGGACGCGGCGCGCCCGACGGGTGAGACTCATGCAATGCTCCGATTCACATCGTTGGGAGTGCGGGCGTGGCGGCTGCCCCGTCGACAGGGGGCAGGAGCGACCGCCCCAGACGCTCCCCCCGAGCGCATTCGGTGGCCGAAGCGTACACCCGGGCCCCCGGCGTCACAATGACGCCCGTCAGTTCGGTCGGGGCAGGAAACGGCGATGTGCGCCGGTGGCGGGCTCAATACGTCGCCGCGAGCGTCGCCTGGCGGACCGCGCTCCATCCCTCGGGCGTGACCTCGACGAGCAGCTGTGCCGGCAGCTGCTCCTTCATCGCCTCCACATGGCTGATGACGCCGACGGTTCGTCCTCCCTGGCGCAGCTCGTCGAGCGTCCGCATCGCGATGTCGAGCGTCTCGGCGTCGAGGGCGCCGAAGCCCTCGTCGATGAAGAGCGTGTCGAGGGTGATTCCTCCCGCGCGACCGGTCACGACCTCCGCCAGTCCCAGCGCGAGCGCGAGCGACGCGAGGAAGGTCTCCCCGCCCGAGAGCGACTGCGCAGGGCGCGGGCGTCCCGTGTAGCGATCCAGAACCTCGAGCCCGAGACCGGAGGCGGCGCCGCGCGCGGCGAGCGCGTCCGAGTGCTGCAGGCTGTACCGCTCCCCCGACATCTCGCCGAGGCGCACGTTGGCGGCGGCGACGATCTCTTCGAGTTCGGCCGCGAGCACGAACGTCTCAAGCTTCATCCTGCGGGTGTTCGGCGCCCGACCCGACACGGTGTGGGCGAGGCGCTCGATGACGGCCACCTCGGCGGCGAGCGCGGCGATCGCGTCGTAGGCGAACTCGGCCCTGGCGGCCGCGTCGGCGAGCACATCGGCACGCTGCTCCGCCTGGGCGCGTGCGGTGACGGCCGAGCGCCAGAGCGCCTCGGCGACTGCCAGCGCCGTGGCTGCTTCCTCCGTGTCGATGAGGTGCTCGGGCAGCATCTCCAGTTCGAGCGGCATCAGAGTTGCCTTCTCGGCGGCCAGCTGCGCGTCGAACTCGCGGATGCGCGCGTCGAGCGCGGTGCGCACGGCGGGCTCCCGCAGGGCGGCGGTTGCCGACGCGAGGTCGTCGAATCCGGTTTCGGCGAGGCGCTCCTCCAGGTCGTCCGCCGCCGCGGTCGCCGCATCCGCGAGGCGCGCCGTCGCCCGGAGCACGTCCGCGAGCTCGGCGGCCAGACCGATCCGCCGCTCGGTGGCACGGATCCGCTCGCCGACGCCGGCGAAATCCCCCCGAGCCGCCTCCACGGTCCGGCGGGCGTGCTCGAGCGACCCCCGTGCAGCCGCCAGTTGGGCCAGCGTGATCGATCGCTCCGCCGCGACGCTCTCGCGAAGTTCTTGAAGGGTCGCAGCCTCGGCGACGAGCGCCTCCCGGTCGGCTCGCAGCGCTTCGGCGCGGGTGGCGGCTTCGGATGCCGCGGAAGCCGCACCGCGCGCATCGGCCAGCAGGCCATCGAGCTCGTCTGCACTCTGCCCACCGGCGCGGGCCGCCGCATCCGCGGTCGCCTGCTCGGCCGCGCGCAGGTGCCGCGTCGCCGCGACGTCCGCTGCAAGGGCGGCACCCTTCGCCGCCTCGGCTTCCGCGATCGCCTCCGGGGTGACCGGGTCGCCGCCGCGCGGCGCCGGGGACGGGTGCTCCAGCGAACCGCACACGGCGCACGACTCTCCGGCGACGAGGGCCTCGGCGAGCTCGCCCGCGTAGCCGGCCAGGCGCCGCTCCCGAAGCTCGTCGAGGGCCGCGGATGCGGCGCGGAACGCGGAACCGGCGTCCATGGCCGCGCGTTCGGCGACCCAGGCCGCCTTCAGGAGGGTGGCCGCCTCCGCCGCGGCGCCACGGCGCCCCTCCAGTTCCCGCACCCGATCCGCGGCGTCCTCCGCCCCGGCACCGGCACGTGTCGCGTCTGCCAGCGCATCGTCGAGCGCGGCGATGCGCGCGGGCAGCCCGAGCCGGCTCGCGTCCGCCTCGGCGAGCCGTGCGTCGAGCAACGCGAGTGCGGCCTCGAAACGGGCGACGTCGGCTTCCGCTCCGGGGATGCCGCGTTCAGCCGGCAGGGCCGCCGACCACTCTCCGACCTCCCGGGTCAACGTGGAGACGAGCGCGTCGAGCTCGGTCGGTCCCGCATCTTCTTCACCCGCGGCAAGCCAGGCCTCTCGCGCCGATGCCTCCCGGGCCGTCGCCGCAGTGAGCGCGACAAGGGCCTTGCGCGCGCCATCGATCGCCGGACGCAGAGCCTCTGCGCGTTGGGCGTCGGCGAATTCGGCGCGGTCGCCGCGGATGGCTCCTGCCCGAGCCTCCAGTGCCTGCAGTGCGGCGCGCGAGCGATCTCGCCGCTGCTGCTTCTCGGCCTGCGCGAGGAGTTCGGCTGAGCGCTTCTCGGCGGCGGCGTGCGCCGCCGTCGCGGTCGCCTCCTCCGCTGTCGCGGTCTCGACGATGTGCCGTGCACGAAGAGCACCCTGCTGCACGTGACCGAGACGGACGGCGAGGTCGAGGTTCGCCGGTTCTCCCTCTCCGGCGCCGGGAAGCGGAGTTTCGTCGAGCAGCGCCTCTGCCTGTTCGAGGTCCGACAGCAGGGCCTGGTTCTGCAGGGCCATCGCCTCACCGGCGTCCTTGCGGCGCTGCTCGAACGCGCGCTCGTACTCCTCGAACCGCCGGGTGCCGAAGAGGGTGCGCAGCAGGGTCTGCCGTTCGTCGTTCTTCGCGAGCAGGAAGCGGGCGAACCGGTTCTGGGCGAGCAGGATGACCTGGAGGAACTGCTGCTGGTTCAGCCCCAGAATCTCATCCAGCAGCACTCCGACATCGCGCGGTCGCGCCGCCCGCCCCCGCCACGACCCGTCGACCCACTCGAACATGCGGGCCTCGGGAGCCTGGATCGTGGTGCCGCCGCCGCGCCTCTTGAGGCGATCGAACTCCGGCGAGCGCTCGATGCGCCATCGGCGGTCGCCGGTGGAGAACTCGAGTACGACCTGCGTCGGATCGCCCGGTTCGCTGTGGTCGCTGCGCAGGCGCTTGTCGCCTTCTTCGTAGCGGGGGACGTTGCCGTACAGCGCGAAGCAGACCGCGTCGAGGATGCTGGATTTTCCGGCGCCGGTGCGGCCGGAGATGAGGAAGATGCCCTCTTCGGCGAAGGCGTCGAAGTCGACGCTCTGGCGGTCGCGGAAAGGACCGAACCCCTCGACCTCCAAGCGGTGGATCCTCATGCCAGCACCTCGGACACCCGACGCTCGGTCACGACATCCGAGACCAGTGCCGCCTCCTGCTCGCTCGCACCCTCGCCGGCACGCACGTGCGTGAGGAATGCGTCGATCAGCTCGGGATCCGTTCGTGCCGCCCCCCTTCGGGCAGCGTAGGACACGCCGTCGGGGGCGGGACGCCCCTGCGGGTCCGGCTGGATCATCGCGCACCAGGGGAAGCGGCTCTGCAGCTTGCGCATCGGCTCGAGCTGCGGGGTCGCATCGGTCAGCCGCGCGCAGATCCAGGAGTCGCGGTGCACCTCGTAGGAGACGTCGGTCAGCAGCTCGTCGAGCGTGCCGCGCAGCGTCTGCAGCCGGCGTGGAACGGGCAGCTCGACCCACTCGACGTGCGAAAGGCCCGCGGCATCCAGCTGCACCAGCCAGGAGCCCCGAGGCTTGTCGGCCTCGCCGAAGCTGTAGTGCAGCGGCGCGCCCGCGTAGCGCACCCGCTCCGACAGCCGGGCCCGCCCGTGGATGTGACCCAGCGCGACGTAGTCGGGCCCGTCGAAGGCGGCCAGTGGGACGACATCCAGGGTTCCCTGCCGGATCTCGCGCTCCACCCCGGGAGTCGGCTCGACGTCGGCTGCGAAGCAATGGGCGATGGCCACCGAGCGACCACCGCGCTCGGCGAGGTCGGTGCGCACGAGTCCCATCGCGTGCGCCATGACCTGAGCCTGCGAGTGCAGGTCGGCGTCGGGCCAGAGGTGACGCACGAGCGAGGGCTCGAGGAACGGGATCCCGTAGAAGTGCACCGGCCCGTGCTCGTCGTCGAGCGCGATGGCGGTGCCGACGGCGAGCGGGTCGGTGAGGACGTGGATGCCGGCCATGCCGAGGAAACGCGACTGGAAGCCGAGACGTGCGGCGGAATCGTGGTTGCCGCTGGTCACCACCACCTGCGCGCCCGCGGCGCGGATCGCCGCCAGGGTGTCGGTCAGCAGTGTGAAGCAGCCGGCGGCGGGCGTGGCGGAGTCGAAGACATCGCCGGCCATCACCACGACGTCCACTTGGTGCTCGCGCACCTGCGCCGTGAGCGCCTCGAGCACACCGCGCAGCGCCTCGAGCGTGGAATGCCCGTGGAAGGACCGGCCGATGTGCCAGTCGGAGGTGTGCAGGATGCGCATGGATCCACGGTAGGTCGGAGCTCGGACATCGACGATGAGGCGTGGCCGGGTGCGGCCAACCTGCCTCGCTGCGCCGCCGCACATGCCGTGCCGAGAGCAACCCGCGCTGCTGAATCCTGCGTGCGCTGCGCGGATTCACGTCGCGCGCGGCGAGAACGACAGCGCGAGCGCCGACGGACGCGGCCGCCCGAAGCATCCGGGCGACCGCGCCACGGCATCCGCGGACGCGGAGCGACGGCGTCCGACTGCCATGGATGCGTCAGTTACGGACACCTCGCCGCCCGAGTGAAATGTCGGAGGTTGCGCCTACGTTCTGGGTATCAGAACACCAGTGATCCCAGGAGGAATCATGCTGAACGCGATCCACGCCGCTGAAGTTCAGTACCGACACGACTCCGCGCGGCTCGACCGCGAGCACCTGCTTCTCGCTCGCATCGCCGAACGCACGGCCGCGCCGACACCGACGTCGCGACACCGCTTCACCGCTCCCCACGCGATGGCCGAGCGCGCCACGCCCGGGCTCGCCGCCGTCACCGCCGCGCGTGGCACCGTGCGCGCGGCATGGCCGCGTCCGATCTCCCGGCAGGGCCGCCTCGCCGGCGCACCGGCGCTCGCCGGGGCGGAGCTCGCCTGCTGCTGACGGATGCCGCAGCGAGCGCGACGCCGAGCGGGCCGAAGAACGCCGTAGACCACACCGAGGGCCGCCGCTGACCTCGTCAGCGGCGGCCCTCGGGTACGGCTCAGCGATCCGGATGGACTCCGGGCTCGATCCGCGTGCCGTCGTCGACGTTCCCGACGCGGTCGACCACACGCTGGATGTCAGCGTCGGAGGCCTGGATGCCGGCGTCTTCGAGACGGCGGCGCACCAGCAGCGGCAGGTCCATGTCCCCGCTCCCCGCGAAGTCGGACCGGGACTGGGCGATGATGCCCTCGATCTTCTCGTCGACCGACGTGGGGTGCATGTCCTGCAGGGGTTCGTCCTGGGTACCGGGCTCCGACACCCCCGCCTGTGTGCCGGCGCCGGATGCGGTGCCGTCGGACTCGGGCTGGGATTTCGCGTCATCGGAGACCGGGCCGGACCAGGTGCCGCCCTTGTCGGGATAATCCCCGCCGTTCTTCTCGTATTCGCTCATCACAGGCCTTCCTGTCGCTCGCGTGCGCCGGGGTCGAGCGAGGGGTCCTCGCCGCGACCCTGCTCCAGGTCGGCGTCGGTGGCCAGATCCGGATCCAGGCCCTGGCCGGCCCCGTCGCCCTCGATGGGACCGGCCGGGGCGCTCGGCGCCTCGGGGCCGGACGGCTCCGCCGGCTGGCCGGGAGCGTCGGCGGTGGCATCGGTGCCAGTGGGGGTGTTGGGGGGAAGGCCGCTCGAACTGCGGTCGGAATCCGCCTCGGTGGCCGACGCCTCTTCGCTTCCCCAGCCGCCGGCCGGTTCGTTGTTGATGACGCCTTCTGGCAGGTCCTGCGGATCCTGTGGGTTGCTCATCGCGAGTCCTCTCGTTGCCGTTCAGCCTCGCGCGCGGGCGCGCGCGCGGGAAGGGGCTTGACGGTATACAGGGCCCCGTGTACGACGGCTCAGCGCGGGTCGGATGACGACTGGGCCCGGCGATCCTTGGCGACGGCCTGCCCGATCAGCTGGCCGCCGCTGGTCAGCAGCGCCCGCCGCCACGGGGAGATCCCGTCGATCTCCACCTGGATCGAGAAGGAGAGCACCACCCGGATCAGAACGATCAGCCCGAGGATGAGGGCCTCCTCCATCGAGGGCTTCGAAGTGATCGTGCGCAGGAGGTCCGCCGCGACCAGCACTTCGAGCCCGAGCAGGATGGCCGCACCGAGCGTGTTGCGGAGCGTCGTGAACGCCGTCTGGCCGCCCTCGCCGCGGCGCAGCGATCGCACGCACAGAATCGCGGCGATGACCGTTCCGACGATCATCGCCACCGCGCCGAGCAACTCGAACGCGATCGTCACGCCGGCGAAGAAGATCTCGAGCGAGACGAAAACCGGGAAGTCCACGGGCTCAGCGTAGCGGCGCCCAGCCGAAGGGCCGGGGGGCGCGCGCTAGGGAGCTGGAGGCGCCCCTATGCGCTGCGACGGCCCTGCAGGATGCCGCGGCGATCCGGGTGCTCATCGAACCAGTCCACGACGTACCAGCACACCGGGATCACCTTGCGGTCGCCGGTCTCCTCCAGATCGGACACGGCCCGCTCCACGACCTCGGCGGCGTAACCGTGGCCCCGGAACGTCGGCACGGTGTAGGCCCGCGTCATGGCCACGGTGCGTCCGTCGTCACGGTAGTCGAGGATGCTGACGAGGTCTGCGCCCCTGCGGAGCGTGTAGCGCGAGGCATCCGGTTCGTGCATGAACGTCAAGGAACTCACCTGAAAATCGTACGCCCGCTACCGCCGCCGGGCTCGGAGCCGCGCTACGCGGGGAGGATCCCGCTGCCCGCCAGCTGCTGGAACCACCGCGCGCTGTCCTTCGGCGTGCGCTCCAGCGTGTCGAAGTCGACGCGCACGATCCCGAACCGCTTCGCGTAGCCGTAGCCCCACTCGAAGTTGTCCATCAGCGACCAGACGAAGTAGCCCCGCAGGTCGACGCCGCCCTCGATGGCGCGATGAGCGGCCGTGAAGTGCCGCCGAAGGTAGTCGACCCGGTCGGCGTCCGGTACCGATCCGTCCTCGGCCACCACGTCGTCGAAGGCAGCACCGTTCTCCGTGATCATCAGCGGCTGCCCGGGGAACTGGTCTTTCAGCGAGAGCAGCAGCTCTTCCAGACCCTCGGGAGCGATGTTCCAGCCCATGGTGGTGTAGGGACCGGGCTGTTCGAGGAACTCCACGATGCCGTCGCTGCCGGGCCACGCCGTTCCGCCGCCCGCCGCCTTGTGACCGTCGTTCTGCTGCTTCGGCGAAACGCCGTCCCACAGCTGCACCGTGGCGGTGGAGTAGTAGTTGACGCCGAGCACGTCGATCGGCTGCAAGATGTCGGCGAGGTCGCCCTCGCGCACGAACGACCAGTCGGTCACCGTTGGGTGTCCTCGAGCAGGTCGGCCGGGTATTTGCCCCGCAGCAGCGGCATTGTGAATGCTCGGTTGGCCAGGGCATCGACCCGGCGCATCGCCTCTGCCGCGCCGTCGCCCTTGCCTCGCAGCACGTGGAAGTTCAGCGTGATGGAGTAGTCGGGGTCGCCCGTCGACGTGGCGCGCAGCGCCTGCACCGCCCGGCCGTGCGCGAGGTTGAGGTGGTGCACCGCAGCGAGCGCCGCTGCGGGTTCGTGCCGGCCGGGGGCGTGGCCGCCCTGGCCGTATCCGAGGTATGCCGAGCACCACGGCTCGTTGAGGGTCGTCCAGGTGTGCACCCGGTCACCGAGCGCCGCGCCCATGATCGCGGCGTACTCCCCGAACGCTTCGGCGGTCGAACGCGCGGGCCATCCGCCCTCGTCCTCGAGGGCCTGGGGCAGATCCCAGTGGTAGAGCGTCGCCACCGGCTTGATGCCCCGCTCCAGCAGGCCATCGACGAGGAGCGAGTAGAAGTCGATCCCCGCCTGGTTGACGGGCCCGCGCCCGATCGGCTGGATGCGGGGCCAGGCGATCGAGAACCGGTACGCGCCGAGGCCGAGTTCGGCCATCAGATCCAGGTCGCTCTCCCAGCGGTGGTAGTGGTCGCAGGCGACGTCGCCGGTGTCGCCGTTCCACACCTTGCCCGGCGTCCTGCTGAACGTGTCCCAGATCGAGGCACCGCGCCCGTCCTCCTGTGCGCCGCCCTCGACCTGGTAGGCCGCGGTCGCGGAGCCGAAGGTGAATCCGGGCGGGAACACCAGTCCGGCGTCCCTGTAGTCGGTGGAGCCCTTGATGCCGGCCGTCGAGAAGAGAGTCATTCTCCTACCTTTCCAGTCCCGCCGATGGCGTTTCCCTGTGTGTCGAAACGGCCGACGCGACCGTCGGGGTTGGTGACGACGACCTCCGCGCCGCGCGGTTCGCCCGCGAAGGTGCGGAACGTCAGCCCGTCGAGATAGTCGTAGTCGGGCCGATCGACCCGCGCTCCCCACGGCAGCACGGTCCCCGGCCGCACGTAGATGGGCAGGCTCTGGAACCCGTGCGTCTCGCGGCGCCAGCCGCCGCCCGTCACCTCTTCGCCGGTGAGCAGGTGCGTCCACCTTCCGGCCGGGAGATAGAACTCCACGTCTCCCGACGCGGTGAAGACCGGCGCCACCAGGATGTCGGAGCCGAGCATGTACTGCCTGTCGAGGTAGCCGACGGCGGGGTCCTCCGGGAACTCCAGCTGCAGGGGCCGCAGGATGGGGACCCCGGATGCCGCGGCATCCACCCCCGCTTGGAAGAGGTACGGCATCAGGCGCATCTTCAGGTGCGTGAACGTGCGGGTCACATCCACGGCCTCCTCGTCGAAGATCCACGGCACACGGTAGGACGTGGAGCCGTGGAAGCGGCTGTGGCTGCCCAGCAGCCCGAACGCGGTCCAGCGCTTGAAGACCGCGGCATCCGGGGTGCCCTCGAAGCCGCCGATGTCGTGGCTCCAGTGCGCGAAGCCGCTGAGCGCGAGGGAGAGCCCGCCGCGGAGGGTCTCGGCCATCGACGCGAAGGTCGACGTGGAGTCGCCGCCCCAATGCACGGGCATGCTCTGGCCGCCGGCGGTGGCGGAGCGGGCGAAGAGGACCGCGTCACCCTCGCCCCGGGCGCCGACGAGCACATCGTGCACCGCCTTGTTGTAGAGCTGCGTGTAGAGGTTGTGCATGCGCTCGGGATCCGCGCCGTCGAACCAGGCGACGTCGAGCGGGATGCGCTCGCCGAAGTCGGTCTTGAAGCAGTCGACGCCCTGGTCGACGAGCGCGCGGAGCTTCGACTGGAACCACGCCGTCGCGTCGGGGTTGGTGAAATCGACGAGACCCATTCCCGCCTGCCAGAGGTCCCACTGCCACACCGAGCCGTCGGCCCGCTTGACGAGGTATCCCGCCTCCGCGCCCTCGGCGAAAAGGGGCGAGCGCTGGCCGATGTAGGGGTTGATCCACACCGAGACCCGCAGGTCCTTGCCGTGCAGGCGATCGAGCATGCCCTCCGGGTCGGGGAAGACCCGCGGATCCCACTCGAAGTCGCACCAGTTGAACTCGCGCATCCAGAAGCAGTCGAAGTGGAACACCGAGACCGGCAGCTCGCGGCGCGCCATCTCGTCGACGAACGAGGTGACCGTCTGCTCGTCGTAGTCGGTGGTGAAGCTGGTCGAGAGCCAGAGCCCGTATGACCACGCCGGCACGATGGGCGGGCGGCCGGTGAGGGCCGTGTATCGCTCGAGGACGTCCTTCGGCGTCGGCCCGGCGATCACGAAGTACTCCAGCACCTCGCCGGGAACCGAGAACTGCAGGCGCTCGACCGCCTCCGAGCCGATCTCGAACGAGACGTGCCCGGGGTCGTTCACCAGAACCCCGTACCCGCGGTTGGAGAGGTAGAACGGCACGTTCTTGTAGGCCTGCTCGCTGGAGGTGCCGCCGTCGGCGTTCCAGATGTCGACGGTCTGGCCGTTCTTGACGATCGGACCGAATCGCTCGCCGAGGCCGTAGATGAGCTCCCCCACGCCGAGATCGAGCTGTTCGTGCACGTAGGCGCGGCTCTGCGGACCAGCGCCGCCGCTGCGGGCGTTGCCGACGACGCCGGGGTCGACCTGTGCGTTCGGTGCGAGCTGCACGTAGCCCTGCGCCTTGTGACCGCTGCCCGTGAGGCGCGTGCCGTCGTGCTCGAAGGACAGCGACCAGGGTGCACCCTTGGCGATGCGCGCGGTCAGCGGGCCGCTGACGAGTGTGCCGCCTTCCTCGCTGACCGATGCCGCGCCGGCGCCGCCCTCGACAGCGCCCGGCAGCCCGAAGCCGCCATGCCACCGGCCGCCGATGTGATGAGCGACCCGCACCCGCACCACCCCCTCGAGCGGCGACGAGAGGGTGACCGTCAGGGTGGGGCGGTTGAGGATGTCGCCGCGCTTCGCGATCACCGCGGTGGGCGCGGTCACGACGAGACCGGCTCCGTCGGAGGTTCGGCCGAGGGCCGCCGGGGCAGTTCCGCTGAGCCCCGCCGCGGCATCCGCCTGCCAGATGTCGTACGCCTCCTGCGCGTAGAGCGCCGTGACCCCCGGTCGCAGCTGCCAGAACCCATCGGTGAACTTCATTACTTGACTGCTCCTGCCGTGATGCCGCGCGTCAGCGTGCGCTGGAAGATGAGGAAGAAGATGAGCGTGGGAATGATGCCGAGCAGAGCCGACGCGCTCGTGGTGGTGACATCCATCAGCCGGTCGCCCTGCAGCACGCTGATCGCGACGGGGACGGTCTGATTGTCGTTGGACGCGAGGAACGTCAACGGGATGAGGAACTCATTCCACGTCCAGATGAAGAAGAAGATGAGCAGCACCGACAGCGTAGGACGGCTGATGGGGAAGACGACGCGCCACAGGATCTGCCAGCGCGTCGCGCCGTCGATGGATGCCGCTTCGAGGATCTCCTTCGGGAACGTGCCGTAGACCGACGACAGGAGATAGGTGCCGAAGGCCGCCTGGATGACGGTGAAGATGATGATCACCGACCAGACGTCGTCGTAGAGGCCGATCTCCTTGAACATGTAGTACAGCGGGTAGAGAAGCGCTTCCTGCGGCAGCAGGTTGGCCAACAGGAACAGAAGCACGATCCACGCGCGTCCTCTGACCCTTCCGATTCCTATCGCGAATGCGTTGAGCATCGAGATGACCACGGCGAGCACCGCGACGACCCCCGAGATGAAGATCGAGTTCCATACCTTCTGCGGGAAGTTCACCCGCTCCCAGAATTTGACGATGCCCGTGAAATCGAGCGACTCCGGCAGGGCGAGCGGCCCTCCGGTGGCATAGTCGATGGGCGACTTGAACGAGTTGACCAGCACCAGGTAGAAGGGCGCGATCACCGCGAGGGCGCCGACGATCACGAGCGCGAGCAGCAGCCAGTCGACTCCGCGCTTCTTGGTCATGCCGCCGCGAGCGCGTCCAGCGCGCTTGGCGCCTTTCCCGGTCGTGACGAGAACGGTTCCGACAGCCATCAGAGGCCCGCCCTTTCTTTGCGTTCGATGGAGTTCTGCACGCGGATGAAGATGATCGACACGATCACGACGACGATGGTCAGGACGGTCGCAATGGTCGCGCCGTAGCCGACGTTCCGCTTCGTGAAGAACTCCTGGTAGGCGTAGTAGGCCGGAACCAGGGTCGCGCCCGCCGGGCCTCCCCGGGTGATGACGTAGACGGGGCCGAATACCTTCAGCGCAGCGATCGTCGAGGTCAGCGTGACGACGAAGATCTCGGGCCGGATGATGCTCACAGTGATGGCGGAGAACCTTTGGAACCAGTTCGCTCCGTCGAGTTCAGCCGCCTCGTAGAGTTCAGGGTCGACACGCTGCAGTGCAGCCATGAAGATGACCACCGGGTAGCCGATCTGCACCCAGATGAGGACGACCATGAGCACGATGAGTGCCGAAGGCATCTGCCCCAGCCAGTCGTATGGTGGGACGCCGAAGAAGCCCAGGATCTGATTCAGGGCGCCGTCGCCACCCGGTCGCACGATCCATCCGATCACGATGCCGGCAACGACCACGGGCAGGATCTGCGGCAGGTAGTAGGTCGCCCGCAGGAAGCTGCCGACCTTTCCGCCGAACTTGCGGCCGACGACGTCGAACAGCAGCGCCGCGACGATCAACCCGACGATGGTCGGGACGACCACCATCGCGATGACCATCCAGACGGAGTTCGTGAAGGAGGTCCAGAAGTCTTCGTCGGTGAAGATCTTCTGCCAGTTCTCGAGGCCGATGAACTCAGGCGTGCCGACTCCTCGCCATTTCGTGAACGTGAGATACACGTTCCAGAGGAGTGGAACGATCACGATCACCAGCAGCAGCACGAAGCCGGGCAGAAGGTAGAGCCAGTAGCCGCCTGTTCCCCCCTTGCGCTGAGGGATGGACGGCTCCTCCGGGGGGAGCTTCACGCGGGTCGTCTTTCCGCGGTCGGTGCGGGTTGCAAGAGACATGTCTCAACTCCAGGAAGTGGGCGGGGGCGGCACCGCTCCGGGCGCCGCCCCCACCAGCGGGTCAACGGAACTCTTCTGTGCCTTCGTCATACGCCTCACCGAGCTTGGCGTTCGTCGTCTCGGCGTCCTGCACTCCCGTCACCAGGCCCTGCAGCTCCTGAACGAGCACGTCGTAGAAGCCCGGTGCCGGCCAGTCCGGGTAGAACGAGAGGCCGTCGTTGTCGAGGATCCCGTTGAAGGTCGAGATGAGCTCCGCGCTCTTCTCATCCGTGATGTCAGCCGGGTTGGCCGCCACCGGCAGGCCGCCGCTGTTGCCGATGATCGCCTGGATCTCGGGACGCATCGTGATGTCGATGAACTCGTATGCGAGCTCCTTGTTCGAAGCGTTTTCCGGCACCACCCACAGGTTGCCCGACGAGCCCAGCGACAGCTCGCTCTCGGGGAAGGCCTGCAGCGACCAGTCGAAGCCCGTCGCCTCTGCCACGAACCGGCCGAACCACCACGACCCCGATACGAAGATCGGTGCCGATCCGTTGATGAAGGCGACTCCCGCGTCGTCGGCCTTGATCGACGATACGTCCGAGGCGATGTAGCCCTTGTCCACGTAGTCCTGGAGGGTCTCGGTCGCATACGTGATCTCGTCCCCCTGCCAGTCGACGGGGTTCTCATACAGCTGGTAGTCGTCCACGAACTGGCGGTCGGCCTGGCTCAGCGCGAGCTGATACCAGAGCTGACCGAGCGGATATTCCGCCGCCGCCTCGGAGAGCGGCGTGATCCCTTTCGCGACGAAGGCGTCGAGCACCGCGACGAACTCCTCGTACGTGGTGGGAACTTCGAGACCCGCCGCCTCGAAGGCGTCGAGGTTGTAGTAGGCACCCACGAACTCGCCGTAGTTCGGGACGCCGTACCAGGTGTCTCCACCCATGACTCCGTCTTCGCTGTACTTGGCAGTCGTCTGCAGGGACGGGGCGAGTTTGTCCGCCCAGCCGTACTCGTCGACGGCGTCCGAGATGTCGGTGATGAGGCCCGTGCTCGCGAGGAAGCCCGCGGTCGCATTGCCCTTGTTGAACTCCATCAGGTCGGGAGCCGCGTCGGTGTCGAGCACCTGGCTCGCCGTCTTCTGGATCTGCTCGAAGGACTTCTCCTCGAACTCGACCGTTGCGCCGGTCTCCTCCTCGAAGACCTTGATGGCCTCTGCCCAGGCCTTGCCCATGGCGCTGTCTGCGCCCTCGTAGTGCCAGAGCTTGAGTGTGTCGCCGTCGCCGCCTCCGGCGTCTCCGGATCCGCCGGAGCAGCCGGCGAGTGCGAGCGCTCCGACGGTGACCGCCACGGCGGCGCCGAGCAGCCGGGTGCGGGTCTTGCGTGTGAATGAGTGTGCCATCTTCGGCACTCCTTTCTTGATGCGAGTGGTTCTGTGGGGTTCTCGTTGATGGAGGTGGATTGTCGAAGCGCTTCGATGACGCGCCTGCGAAGGCCCCGCGACGCGGGTCGGATCAGGCGGCGGGGGCGCCGCCTGTCCGAGAGGCGGCCGAGCTCCGGCCGAGGGCGGACACCGACCCGTGGTCGATGTAGATGGGGGGTATGAGGTGGATGCCGGGCGCCGGCGGGTTGTCGCCGAGACAGCGCATGGCGAGTCCGACCGCGAGGTCGGCGGAGGCTTGCGGAAGGAGCGGGATCACATCGACCGGCGTAGAGAAGGCCGACGTGTCGAACGTGGCCGCCACCGAGACGACGGCGACGTCCGTGCCGATCGTCAGGCCGCGCCCAGCCAGCCCGGCGAGCACGGCCGCGTGCGCATCTTCGTTGCAGTGCAGCACAAGCCCCGTGACGCCGGCGTCGAGCAGCTCCTCGGCACCGCGACGCGCGTCCTCGGCCGTTGTGCGGGACCCGCCGCTCGTGCGGAACATCGGCTCGAGGCCGCGAGCCGCCACCCCCGCCTCGAACGCAGTCCGCACGCGGGGCGGAAAGTTCGAGACCTCATAGGCGGTCTGCGCCTGCCCCACGAGCCCCAGGGAGGTGTGGCCCCCGTCCGCGAGGCGGTCGACCGCCAGCGCAGCAGCCGCCTCGAAGTCGAGGTCGACGCAGATCAGGCCTTCGGAGTGGTTGGGAACACCGATGAAGACGCTCGGGATGGAGAGGTGCCGGGCGAGTTCCACCCGTGCGTCGTCAGGAGCGACGTCGAGCACGATGACGCCATCGACGAGCCCGCTGGACGCGACCCGGCGCATGCCCGCGATGGCCTGCTCGTCCGTGAGCAGCAGGATGTCGTAATCGTGGGTGCGGGCGGCGATCGAGGTGGCGAGCACGAACGCCATGTGCGTCGGTGCATGCGTGTCGGCCCGAAAGGGCTCGGTCAGCGCGAAGATATGCGTGCGACTGCCAGCGAGCATTCGGGCGCCGGCGTTGGGTCGGTAGTCCAGCTCGAGCACCGCCCGTTCGATGCGGCGTCGCGTGGCCAGCGACACGGGCCGCTTGCCGCTCAAGGCATACGACACGGTGCTGATGGACACACCGGCGGCCTTCGCCACCTCGTGGATCTTCGCCATGTCGACTCCGTCGTCCTGGGTGTTTGACAGATCGCTCCGCCGAGAAGTCGCTCAGCGATGTGGATCATCGAAGCGCTTCGTCGAAGCGTTTCGATCACCATAGGGCCACCTCGGCTCCTTGGCAAGTCCCTCCCCGAGATCAGGCTTCGCCGGGCGATGCCGCACGGAAGCCGATCGAGCCATGGTCCACAGAGGTCGGCGGAATCAGCCGCACACCGGGCTCGGGCGGTTCACCCGACAGAAACTGCATTGCGAGCGAGACCGCCAGGTCGCACGACAGGTGCGGAATCAGCGGGATGGAGCTCAGCGGCACATCGAAAGCCGTGGTGTCGAGAGTCGACCCCACGGAGATGAGCGACACGTCCTCCGGAATGCGCAGTCCCCGGTCTGCGATCTCGGAGAGAACACCATTGTGCGCGTCGTCGTTGCAGTGCAGGAGGATGCCGGTTGCGCCGGCGTCGAGAAGCGACGCCGCAGCGCGACGAGCCCGCGCCTCCGTCCGGCCCTCACCGGTGAGCATCCGGAATTCTCCTTCGACATGGCGCTCGGCGGCAGAGCGCACGAACCCGTCGCGCACCCGCGGTGGAAAATTGGACAGCTCGTACGCCTCGGGGGCGTGCCCGATGAGGCCCAGCTTGCCATGGCCTGCGTCGGCGAGGTGCTCGACCCCCATCCGTGCGGCCCCATCGAAGTCGAGGTCGACGCACACGAGCCCCTCGCTCGCGTCTGGCACGCCGACGAAGATGCTCGGCACGGCGATGTGGTGCGCCAACCCCACGCGCTCGTCGTTCGGGGCGACATCGAGGACGATGATCGCGTCCGCCAGCCCGCTCGTGGCGACACGGTGCATGCCGGCAGAAGCCTGCTCCTCGGTCAGGAGGAGCACGTCGTAGTCCTCGCGTCGAGCCGCGACTGCGGTGGCGAGGACGAACGCCATGTGCGTGGGCGCATGCGTGTCGGCTCGCAGCGGCTCGGTCACAGCGAGGATGTGGGTTCTGCGCCCGGCCAGCATCCGTGCGCCCGCGTTGGGGCGGTAATCGAGGCGCTGGACGGCCTCCTCGATTCGGCGCCGCGTCTCGTCGGAAACAGGTCGCTTGCCACTCAGCGCGTACGACACGGTGCTGATGGAGACGCCCGCGGCGTCGGCCACCTCATGAATATTCGCCATTGGACTTCCATCGTCTTACGCGGATGCGGCGGGACGGGCTCGTCGATTCGGGATGCTTTCGAAGGGTTGCCAAATGCCGCGGCTCCAGCGTACTGTGCTGTCGAAGCGTTTCCGCGAAACGCTTCGATGAGTGGCTGATTCGGTCACCGCCCGGACATGTCGAGGGAGATGTGCAATGAAACGACGATTGTTTGCAAGTGCGACGGTGGCCATCGCGGCGCTCGCAGTGTCTGGCTGCGCCGCCGATACGGGCAGCGATGCCGGTGGTGACGGCCCCGTCACGCTCGAATACTGGGCGTGGGGCACGACCCAAAAGCCGCTGGTCGACGCGTGGAACGAAGCGCACCCCGACATCCAGGTCAAGCACACGGACGCGGGCGGCGGGACGGACTCGTCGGCAAAGCTCGTCACGGCGGCGCGCGCCGGCAGCGCCCCTGACGTGGCACTGGTCGAGTACAACACGCTGCCCGCGATGATCGTCGCCGGCGTCGCCACCGACATCACCGAGCACGTCAGCGATCTGGAGGACCAGTTCGCCCCCGGCGTGTGGAGCCAGGCGACGTTCGACGGGGCGAGCTACGGCATCCCCCAAGACGCCGGTCCGCAGGCTCTGACGTACAACCAGGCTCGCCTGGAGGAACTCGGTATCGCCGTCCCGACGACGTGGGCAGAGTTCGCGGATGCCGCGGCAGCGGTGCGTGCCGCAGACCCCGATGCCTACATCACGACGTTCGCGCCGGCCGAGTTCGGCGGCTTCGCGGCGTTCGCCCAGCAGGCGGGCGCCGAATGGTGGATGGTCGACGGCGACACGTGGACGGTCGACTTCGATGACCCAGACTCGGTCGCCGTCGCGGACTACTGGCAGGATCTGATCGACCGCGACCTCGTGCTCGCCGAGCCCCTGCTGACGCCGGAGTGGAACGCGAGCCTCAACGAGGGCAACATCCTCTCCTGGCCCGCCGGCCTGTGGGCGGCGGGAGTCATCAACGGCGTCGCGGCCGAGATGGCCGGCCAGTGGGCCATGGCACCGCTCCCGCAATGGAACGAGGGCGACCCAGCCGTCGCCTTCCAGGGCGGTTCGGCCGCGATCGTCAGCTCTTCGAGCAAGCATCCTGAAGCGGCGGCGGAGTTCGCGGCGTGGATCGGCGCATCCGAAGAGAGTGCCAAGATCCAGATCCGGGAGGGCCAGTACCCGGCATCGCTCCGTGGGCAGGAGCTGACCTTGGACAGCGATCCCCCGACCCTGATGCCGCAGCAGGAGGACTACTGGGAGATCGCGGCGCAGATCGCCGCTGAGACCATCCCCGATCTCAGCTGGGGCCCGAATGTGAACGTCGCCTCCAGTGCGTTCCAGGACGCCATGTCGGCCGCCGTGACCAACGGCACGCCGCTGCGGGAGGCCCTCACCGAGACGGAGGACGTCGTCTTCTCCGACATGGAGACATCCGGCTTCACCGTCACCCGCAAGTAGCGACCGCAGCAATCAGGCGGGTGCCGGGGTCGTCGCCCCGGCACCCGCCGATCCCTCAGCAGACCACCGACGTTCCGTAGAGAGAGGTGCGCGCGATGACCGCGACGACCGACCACGTCACAACTCCGGCCCGGAGGCGCAGAACCGCCTGGGTCGCGCCGTACGCCTTTCTCCTGCCGGCCGGAGTGCTGTTCATCGCGTTCCTGGCGATACCGATGATCTACGCCATCTTCCTGAGCTTCCGTGGACTGCGGGTTTCCGGAGCCGGGCCCTTCGGTATCCGGGAGGAGACGTGGGTCGGGTTCGAGAACTACATCCGAACGTTCACGGACACCGAGTTCCTCGCGGGCTTCGGCCGACTGGCGATCTACGGCCTGATCGCCATCCCGCTGACACTCGGCCTGGGCCTTCTCTTCGCGCTGCTGCTGGACCTTCCGCGGGTGCGGGCCGCGCGTTTCTCCCGCACGTCCATCTTCATTCCGTACGCCGTCCCGGGAGTCATCGCGTCGCTCCTGTGGGGCTTCCTCTATCTGCCATCCACCAGTCCCCTCAACTGGATCCTGAACCAGCTCGGTCTGCCCGACGTGGTGGCCCTCAGTGGCGCATCGCTGTATCCGTCAGTCGCGAACATCGCGATCTGGGGCGCGGTCGGCTTCAACATGATCATCATCTACACATCGCTCCGCGGCATCCCGAACGAGATCTACGAGGCGGCGCGCATCGACGGGGCGAGTGAGTGGAGCATCGCGTGGCGCGTGAAAATCCCCCTCGTCGCCCCCGCACTCATCCTCACCGGTCTGTTCGCTCTCATCGGAACGCTGCAGGTCTACGGCGAACCGACCACCCTGCGCCCGATGACCAACGAGATCTCCCAGACGTGGGTGCCGCTGATGAAGATCTACCGCGATGCGTTCGTGCGCGATGACCTGTCCCTCGCCGCGGCATCCTCCGTCGTGCTGGCGCTCGGGACGCTCGTGCTGTCGGTCGTGCTGCTGCGAGTGACGCAGAAGCGAGCCTTTGGAGGAGAACAATGAGCACTGCAGTCGCCGAACGCCGCCCGCCGGCATCCATCAGACCGGACTCGAGCATCGCGCCGCGGCGGCGCACCCGCCGCCCCGTGATCGCCTCCGTGGTGCTCGTCCTCGGCGCCATCTACTGCCTCGTGCCGGTCCTGTGGGTGCTCATCGCATCCACCAAGTCGAACACGGAGCTGTTCACCACCTTCACGTTCTTCCCCGGCACGGGGCTGTTCGACAACATCGAGGATCTCTTCGCCTACGGCGGAGGCCAGTTCACACTGTGGGCATTCAACAGCTTCATCTACGCCGGGGTCGGAGCGGCGCTCTCGACGCTGATCTCGACGATGGCCGGCTTCGCCCTCGCGAAATACGAGTTCCCGGGCCGGCAGGTGTGGTTCTACGCGATCCTCGCCGGGGTGCTGCTTCCTGGAATCACCCTCGCCATCCCGCAATACCTGCTCATGTCGCAGATGGGCCTTGCCGGCACGTACTGGTCGGTGCTGCTGCCCGTGCTGATCTCACCGTTCGGAATCTTCCTGGCTCGCGTCTATGCCGCGTCCGCGGTTCCGACCGACACGATGGAGGCCGCGCGGATCGATGGGGCCAGCGAGTTCCGCATCTTCACGGCCATCGTGCTGCCGATGATGGTGCCCGGCATGGTGACGATCTTCCTGCTGCAGTTCGTCGGGATCTGGAACAACTTCCTTCTCCCCTTCATCATGCTCTCGGACGAGGGGATGTACCCGCTCACCGTCGGTCTGTACACCCTGCTCTCGAAGGGATCAGGCACGCCCTCCCTCTACAGCCTTGCCATCATCGGGGCCGCGATCTCGATCATTCCGCTGATCGTGATGATGCTCGTGCTGCAGCGCTACTGGCGGCTCGACCTCGTGAGCGGTGGACTGAAGGGATGAGCGCACCATACTCCCCCGGCCTGTTCCTCTTCGGAGGCGACTACAGCCCCGAACAGTGGTCCCGGGAGACGTGGGTGGAGGACATCGCGCTGATGACGCGCGCGAAGGTCAACACCGCCACGATCGGCGTGTTCTCGTGGGCGATGCTGGAGCCGCGCGAGGGCGAGTACCAGGCGGAGTGGCTGGACGAGGTGATCGGGATGCTCCACTCGGCGGGCATCGGATTCTTTCTGGCGACCCCGACCGCCTCGCCGCCGCCCTGGTTCACGCTCGCGCACCCGGAGGCCCTGCCGATCAGGCCCGACGGCTCCCGCGTGCTGCACGGCTCGCGTGACACCTACGCGATCAGCGCCCCGGCGTACCGGTCCGGGGCGCGCGGTATCGCCGGCTACCTGGCGGAGCGCTACGGGAAGCATCCTGGACTGCGAGGCTGGCACGTCCACAACGAGTACGGGACCATCGACTACGGTCCGCATGCGGCACGCGCCTTCCGCGAATGGCTGGCGAAGAAGTACTCGACGATAGAGAACCTGAACACAGCGTGGTACACGGCCTTCTGGTCGCAGCGCTACGGCGCATGGGACGAGATCCTGCCCCCGATGCAGACCCAGTACCTCCACAACCCGGCGCACCTCGTCGACTTCAAGAGGTTCAGCTCGGACGAGATGCTCGCCGCTTACACCGAGCAGAAGGAGGTGATCCGCGCCGCCGGATCGACGGCGCCGATCACGACGAACTTCATGCTGCCGACGTGGAATCACCTGGAGCAGTGGTCGTGGAGCGACGCCCAGGACGTCGTATCGATCGACCACTATCTCGACACAACGGGTCGCGACGGCGAGACTCACGTCGCCTACGGCTCCGATCTGACCAGGTCATGGGCGAGCGGCCCCTGGGTGCTGATGGAGCAGAACGCCACCGGCATCCGGGTCGGCGACCGGCTCTTCACCAAGGAGCCGGATCGGATGATCCGCAATTCACTCGGCTACATCGCGCGCGGGTCCCAGAGCTCCCTGTTCTTCCAGTGGCGGGCGTCGGCCGCCGGATCGGAAGTGTGGCATGGTGCGCTCGTCCCGCACGCGGGCGCTGACACGAAGGTCTTCGAGACCGTAGTCGAACTCGGCGAGATCCTGGAGAAGATCGCCGAGGTGGCCGCTCCGCCGGCCGACGGCGTGGTGATCGATGCGCAGATCGGGATCGTGTGGGATGCCGAGGGCTGGTGGTCGCTGGAGACGCCGCACCTTCCGACCGACGAGGTGAACTACTCCGACGAGGTGCGCGCCGCCCATCGGGCGTTCTGGCGCAGCGGACACGTCGTCGACTTCATCCGCCCGGGTGGAGACGCCTCCCGGTATCGGCTGCTTGTCGTCCCGGCCCTGTATGCGATGACGCAGGCGACCGCGCGGTGGCTCGAGTCGTTCGTAGAATCGGGCGGTCATCTCGTCGTGTCCTTCGCAACCGGCCTGACCGACGAGGATCAGCGAATCGTCCTGGGCGGGTACCCCGGAATGCTGCGGTCGCTGCTCGGTGCACATGCGGAACAGATCTTTCCCCTGGCCGACGACGAGACCATCGCGCTCGGCAACGGATGGCAGGGCTCCCTGTGGACGGAACTTGTGCACGTGGAGTCCGCTGAGACGATCGCCGAGTACGGATCGGGTGCTCTCTCGGGCCACCCGGCGATCACGCGCCGCGACGTCGGAGCCGGAACGGTGACCTACGTGTCCACGAAACTGGTGCAGTCCTCGCTCGATGCCTTTCTCGCCGAAGCCGCCCGCGACGCCGACGTGAGCCCGCTGCTGGCGGGCGCCGCGGAACTCCAGGTGGAGGCGGTCCGCCGACGCGGGGCACGTGCGGACTACCTCTTCGTGTTCAATCACGGCGACCGGAATGTCCGGCTCTCGGGCACCGGAGTCGACTTGATCAGCGGAGCCGAAAGCACCATCCGCCTTCTGCCGCGATCGGTCGCGGTCATCCGGGAATCTGCTCCCGACTGGTCCATCGACCAGGATTGAGCAATCTGTCATATTTCGTCATGCGATACCGCCGGCATCCGTGCGGTTTGACACATTCCGACACGCTCCGTCATAATCGGCTCTATGACTGATCACGCACGCCCTGTGTCCGCCTTGGAGGCGAACAGGACTGCCGGCATGATGATGGCCGGCCGCGTCAGCATGTGTTGTCGAATGTGTCGCTGACCCAGTGACCTCCGTCCGGCCCGCCGCCCGCTTCTGATCCGAGGCGCGGAGCCCCGCTTCATGCGATCGCGAACATCGATTCGTCTGAAGTCTCCCCGGCATTCCGCCGCACTACAGCACACCCGAACCCGCTCCAGGCGACAGCCCGGGTTCCCTCCGCAAGGACCATCATCATGTCGAACTCCGCACTCCTCGAACGTTCCTCCATCCGTCCCTCGCACCTGCAGGCCCTTCCTCCCCGAGCAGAGGCCCCGGGCGCCGAGCCGGCGCCCGCGACTCCTGGGCGGGCCGTCCCCGCGGGCACGTCTCTCAATGGGGCTCCGCCCCAAACCCCCGGCTCGCTGACGCGCTCCCCCGATGGGGCTCCGCCCCAAACCCCCGGCTCGCTGACGCGCTCCCCCGATGGGGCTCCGCCCCAAACCCCCGGCTCGCTGACGCGCTCCCCCCGCGGCTTCGCCCTCTACGTTGGGATCGACGAGGCCAAGGCCGCCGAAGCCGGGGTCAACCTCGGTGTTCTCGTCGACGCGCTCCGTCGCACCCTCGCCGAACTGGCCCCGAGCGCCGAGACGTATGCGACCGTCGCCCTGGCGCCCGTGGGCTCCGGGGGCCGCGACGTGGACGTCGTGCGTCTCGCGCTGCACGAGCCGAGCGCGATCGCTCGGACGAAGGCAGAGCCCGAGGAGCAGGATGTCGCCGGCGGCGGCGTCGTCGTCGACATTTCGCGCAAGCGCGTGCTGATCGACGGCGAGTCGGCCGCCTTCACCTTCAAGGAGTTCGAGCTGCTGCAGTACCTCGTGCTGCGGGAGGGGCGCACGATCGAGCGCACCGAGCTCGTGTCGTCGCTGTGGCAGGCCTCCGCCGAGGAGGAGGCGCCGGGCGAGCGCACCATCGACGTTCACGTGCGTCGCCTGCGGGCCAAGCTCGGCCGGTACGAGGATGTCGTCCGCACGGTGCGCGGCGTCGGCTACCGCTTCGACCGGCACGCGGATGTCGTCATCCGCTACGGCCACGGCACCCCGTCGCCGGACCGCTTCTAGACCTGTCTTCTCGGGCGTCCCGGGGCCTGCCGAAAGGACGCAGAACGTCGGTTTCCGGGTGGCACGGCCGCAGTTCGCGTCCCCTCGCGCACACGGGGCGGCCCGGGTGTCAGGACGGCGGCGTAGGGTGACGGCATGACCTCGCGGCCCCCTCTGCAGAGCCGCGCCCGCACGCCCCACGGGAGGGCTGCGGCGCGGGGCCTCGATCGGGAGGCGGAGCCGCCTCGACTCGAGAGCGAGTACCGGCCGCGGCATCCGCTGGACTTCCGCCGCACGGTGGCGTATGAGCGCCGGGGCGCCGGTGATCCCACGATGGTTCTCGCGGGTCCGGTCATCTGGCGTGCCAGCCGCACGCCCGACGGGATCGCCACCGTCGCGCTGCGCGAGGTATCGCGAGGCGCGATCCGCATCGCCGCCTGGGGTCCCGGCGCGGAGTGGGCGCTCGACCAGGCGCCCGCGCTCTGCGGCGCGCGCGATGACGCGGCCTCCTTCGACCCCGGTGGGAACCCGCTCGTGCGGGACGCCCACCACCGCAACCCCGGGCTGCGGCTCGGTCGCACCGACATCGTGTTCGACACCCTCGCGAGCGCGGTCATCGAGCAGAAGGTCACCGGCACGCAGGCCTTCGCGGCCTGGCGCAGCATCGTCACCTGGTTCGGGGAACGCGCGCCTGGCCCGACGCCGCGGCCGATGTTCGCGCCGCCCGCGGTCGACGAGTGGCGGCGCATCCCTTCGTGGGCGTGGCACCGCGCAGGGCTGGAGCCGCCGCAGTCCCGCACCATCGTCGAAGCGGCCCGGCGGGGCGATACGATCGCCCGCGTGGTGGCGGCCGCCCCGGACGGGCCCGCGCGTGATGCGGTGCTGACGAGCCTCCGGGGAGTGGGCCTGTGGACCTCGGCGGAAACCCGCATCCGCGCCTTCGGCGACCCCGACGCCGTGAGCGTCGGCGACTACCACCTCGCCCACGAGATCGGCTACGCCCTCACCGGGAAGCGCGTCGATGATGACGGGATGCTGGAGCTGCTGGCGCCATGGGCCGGGCACCGTCAGCGCGTCATCCGCCTGCTCGGCGCGAGCGGGCCGCGAGAGCCTCGCCGTGGTGCGCGTGTGCATCCGGAGGACCATCGCGAGCGGTGACACGGTGGCACGGTTCCGTGGGCCCCTGCCCCCGCGTGACGGCGTGGCCTATGGTGGGCGCATGGCACAAGGCAATGGATGGCCTCGCGGCCGCACGTACTGGCTGCTCGGGACGATCGGGCTGCTCGCCCTCGGTGCGCTGATCGGCGCGGTGCTGGGCAGCATCGCCCTCGGCATCACGATCGGCGCGATCCTGTCGATCGGCTGGCTCCTGGCCTACGAGTCCCGGCGCGGCAAGAATGTCGGCGTCAACGACGAGTCACACGGAATCGAGCTCTGACATGGCAACAACCCTCGCCCGTCCCGCCCAGGGCCGCGTCATCGCCGGCGTGTGCTCCGGAATCGCACAGCGCTTCGGCTGGAACGTCACGCTGACGCGCGTGCTGACCGCAGTGGCGGTCGTCTTCTTCGGCCTCAGCCTGTGGGTATACATCGTGCTCTGGATCGTGATGCCGTCGGAGCTCAGCTGACCCGAGCGGTGCCGTCGCCCCGGGCTTGCGAATGTCGGATGCCCGGAGAACACTGAGTCGCGTCACGGGGCCGGCCGCGGCATCCGATCACCGACACAGGAGCCAACCATGACCACACTCAACCCTTACATCTCGTTCAGGAACAACGCACGCGAGGCGATGGAGTTCTATCAGAGCGTCTTCGGCGGCGAACTCGCGGTCGACACCTTCGGCAGCTACGACATGGGCCAGGACCCCGCCGAGAACGACCTCGTGATGCACGCCCAGCTCGAGACGCCCGACGGCTTGACGCTGATGGCCGCCGACACACCGAGTTCGATGCCCTACAAGGAACCCGCCGGCGTATCGGTCTCGGTCAGCGGCGACGACGAGGCGCGGCTGCAGAGCGTCTGGGACGGTCTCACCGCCGGCGGCACCGTCGTGATGCCGTTCGAGACGCCTCCGTGGGGCGGCCGCTTCGGCATGCTGACCGACAAGTTCGGTGTCGACTGGATGGTCGCGCTGAACGCGTCGCCCGCCGCATAGCCTGGGGCGTGTGGAAGCCGACCGCTTGATCGCCTGGGACGCGGAGCTGCGCGCTGTGCACGCGCGGCTGCGTCAGTCCCTGGCGATCGCCCGGGCGGCGGTTCTCGAGGGCGACGGGGATGCCGCGCCGGGGGCCGGGGCGCTCCGCGATGCTGCGGCCGCTGCGTCGGCGGACCTCCTGCTGTACTGCACCGGCTTCTGCGTCGCCCTCGACGGCCATCACCGGAGCGAGGACGCCGGCCTGTTTCCGGCGCTCGTGGCTGATCATCCCGAACTGCGTCCCGTGGTGGGCAAGCTGGTGCAGGACCACTCGATGCTCAGCCATCTTCTCCTGCAGTTCCGCGGGGCGATGGAAAGCGGAGCCGATCGCGGGGCGCTCGAACGACATCTGGAGGGCATCGCCGCGATCATGGAGTCGCACTTCCGTTACGAGGAGCGCGAGCTGCTCGGGCCGCTGTCAACACTTCGTTCGGCCGCGACCGCGAGCGAGTTGCTCGGTCCACTCGCCTGAGCGCAAGGGCATCTCCTCCGGTCCTTCACCGCGCGGCGCAACGGGCTATACCGCGCTGGGTCGCCCAGTCAGCGGCGCCGGCATCACGTGTCGTCTAGCGAGCCTCCTCATAGGCCCGCTTGATCCAAGCGATCAGTTCGGCATCGACCTCTTTCATCAGGCGGAGTTCCAGATGGTGCATCCACGTCGACGGCGACGGATGGGCGACCTCCTTGAACCGGGAGGAGTGCAATTCTTCCCGTAGTGCGATGGACACCACTACTGGAACATCGCTCTTCATCAGGTGCTTGGGCGCCCACGCGTAGGCGAATCCTCGACGCGCGCGGAACGCCACCTGGCTCTTGGAAACGACGACTTCGACCCCTTCGAGTCCGACGAGTGAGTGGGCGAGTGCGCGGTAGATCGAGACGGCTTTCTTGTCAGGCTCAAAGAACTCGTCACCCTCAATCGGCTGAGTCATGGCGCAACACTAGGTCGAACAGCCCTCGAATCGCACGCCCCGAGGATCTTGCTCCATTGAGGGTCGCTGGGCGAGCGCAGAGAAGGGGAGCGCCGCCCAAGGTTCCGGTTCTGGGCGAAGACGCTTCGTCTCGCATTGCGGTCCCTGAGCGAGGAGCGCAGCGACGAGACGAAGGCGTTTCGTGCAACCGGCTTCGCGGCATGACCAAGGCCGTTCGGCGACCGGCTTGGCGACATGACCGAGGTCGTTCAGCGACCGACGTTCCCGTCTGCTCAGAACAGTTCGTCTCGCCAAGCGGTCCCTGAGCGAGGAGCGCAGCGACGAGACGAAGGGCGCTCACTGACCCGGCTTCGCGACAAAGACGAAGGGCGTTCAGCGATCACGTTCTGGTCTGCTCAGAGCGCTTCGTCTCGCTGCGCTCGCTCAGCGACCGGGTTGGTGCCAATCCGTGGGTGGCTCTGGTCTCGGGCCGCGCTCGCTAAAGCGACGGGTCCGAGGGCTGTTCCTCGCCTTCTGGCGCTCCTCACCACGGATTGATCATTGTTTTCGGTTGATGCGGTCGTGGAGTTGGGTGGGTGATGTGGTGGTGGGCCGCCAGTGGCCGGAGGGGTCGCACCAGGAGGGGCCGCGGACGTGGGGGGTGCCGTGGTGCATGCGGATGTTCCAGCCGTTGGTGTTCAGGGTGCGGTGGTGGTGCCAGCAGAGCAGGACGCCGTTGTCGGTGTGGGTGGGTCCGCCGAGAGCGTGGTCGGTGACGTGGTGGATCTCGCACCAGGCGGCGGGGATGTGGCAGCCGGGGATGATGCAGCCCCCGTCGCGGAGGGTGATCGCCTTGCGTTGGTGGTGGTTGAACACCCGGTCCAGGGTTCCGATCGACACGATCCGACCGTGATCGTCCATCAGGACGCGTTGCACCACCCCGTCGCAGGCGGTGTGCCGGGCCACCCCGATCGGGACGGGCTGGTCGGTGCCGTCCAGGTGCGCGTACCCGGTGCCTGCGGCCAGGTCCGCGGCGCGGACGGAGACGACCAGGGTCGGCGCGGCCCCACCCAGGGTGGGCAGCTCCCCGGACCGGGCGGCGACGCTGAGGGCGGTGGCCAGGGCGTCGTGCTGCTTCTGCGCCCGGGTGCGCAGATCCGCCTGATCACGCAACACGCCCTCACGCAGACCCACACTGCCCGGATCCGCGGGCGCGTCCTCGTCGAACCGGGGGTCGGCACCCTTTCCCTCCCAGTGCCCCGCTCCGGCATGACCGGCGTCCATCCCGTCGCCGTCCGTGGTGTCGGTGGGGGTGAAGCGGGGGCCGTCGAGTTTCGGGTTCAGCAGCGCGTCGAAGATGCGCTGCAGTTGGGCGGCGACCTCGGGGAGCAGGTTCCCGCGGACCGGGATCACCCCGTCCCGGGCCACACCCAGGGTGACCCCGCGTGTGCGCATCACGGCCGCGTCGCGGGGTTCGGTGCCGTCCTGATCCAGGAACACCGCCCACACCTGCGCGAACGCGCGCAGCTCCTCCGCGGTCGCCGGGGGTGCCGCATCCACCCCCACACCCCGCGCGGACGCAGCCAACTCCTCGTCCGCGGCCAGGTGCGCGGCGCGTCCCGCGGTCATCGCGAGATGGGACAACGGTGCCAGGACCGCGACGACACCGTCGACTCCGACGGCGCCGTCGATCAGCGCGGCCCGCATCCCCGGGAACGGGGCGGGCAGCTTCTCCCCCGACGACACAGCGACCTGCTGGTGCACCCCGCGGGCGGCGCGCTCGTACCCGGTGACGGTCAGCTTCGAGACGAGCGTGGCGCGCTGGACCAGCTCGGACACCGACCGGCACCCCATCCGGGTGGTGAGCCGCCCGTCCAGGGAGGCGGCGGCGGAACGGTCCTGCACCTGTCCGGTGCACTCCACCAGCACCGCCTCCGCCCGACGGATCATCCGCGCCGCGGTCGCCATCACCGTGAGCAGGTCCTCGTCATCCAGCCCGGACACCGCTTCCGCGGCGGCGACCGTTTCACCGAGCGCGGTCTCCAGCGCGTGGAGGGTGTCGGGAAGCGGGTGCATGTATTCATTCAACCGTCAACCACCGACATCCGAACCGCCGGAACAGCCCAGATCAGCCAGCCAAACCATGCCCTGTTCAAACTCCGTTCCGGGCGCGTGCTGTGGAGGAAACGGCGACACCGCCGGCACCCCGCGGAGCACCTCACGACCCGCGTTCTTGTCTGCGCAGCGCCTTCGGCTCGCTACGCTCGCTCAGCGAGGAGCAAGGCGACGAGAGGAGGGGCGCTCAGCGACCGGCTCCGGACGAGACGAAGGGCGCTCAGTGACCAAGGGTCCCTGATCGACGACGCTTCGTCTCGCTACCCTCGCTCAGCGACCGGGGGTGGCGGTCCCTCAGCTACCGGGGGTGGCGGTCGTCAGCGACCCGGGGGGGGTGGCGACCCGTCAGCAACCGAACCCCAACCCTGGCCGCCGCGTCAGCCCTTCGCCACAGGCTGCTGCAGTTCCGTGACCCACTCCGTCTGCGGGAGGGGCTGAGACACGAGGTAGACCTCGCGGCTCGGCCCCGACATCCGGTATCCCTCGCGTTCGACTCCCTCCATCAGCGCGCCCCACGAGTCGCCGATGCTGGACATGTCGCCGTGGTGCACGGTCGTCGCCGCACCGGCCAGCGCCGAGAGTTCGAGCACGCGAAACCCGTCCCCGTCCCGGGCGTCGGAGCCCGCGGGAAAGCCGGCGTGCACGTAGACGGTGTCGGGGTTCTCGCCCTGCTCGTACCAGGCGATCCCCGTCTCTTCGAAGGCGGCGCCCGAACGCGAGAGCGCGTCGTACAGGTTGTCGAACAGGGGCCCGATGACGGGCGAGATGTTCTCGGGACCGAATCCGGGCGCGGTCGCGACGGCCTCGTAGACCCGGGCGGGGGGGATGTCCTTGAAGACGATCTCTGGGGTGGACATGGGGGTATCTCCTCTCAAGAGCCGGAGGCGCAGACCGATGCGATCCAGACGTCTCGTGTCGGCGGCGAGTGTGTCCTCGAGCTCGCGGCGGCGACGCTCCAGCAGCGCCGCAAGCGCCGCCGTTGTGTCATCCGCACGAAGCACCGAGGCCGCATCCTCGAGCGAGCAGCCGAGCTCGCGGAGCTCCACGATGAGGGCCAGCGCTGAGCGCTGCGACCCGTCGTAGTACCGGTAGCCCGAGTACTCGTCGACCCGCGCCGGCACGAGAAGTCCGATCCGGTCGTAGTGCCGCAGCATCCGCGCGCTGACGCGCCCGAAGGCCGCGAACTCTCCGATGGTGTACATGGTGATCCCAGCGTCAACCCTGACACAGTGGCAGGGTCAAGCGAGGGAACTCACACGCGCTCCGGCGTCCGCACCCGCCGGATGGACAGAGAGACGACGGCAGCGACGACGCAGAGCCCCGCCGCCCCGAACCACGCCACGGAATAGTCGCCGGTGGTGTCACGGATGACGCCCGCCATGGTCGCGGCGAAGGCGGCGCCGAACTGGTGGGCGGCGAACACCCAGCCGAAGACGATCGGGCCGTCGGGGCCGAAGAGCTCGCGGCAGAGCGCGACCGTGGGCGGCACGGTCGCCACCCAGTCGAGACCGTAGATGATCACGAACACGATGATCGGCGGGCGCACGGTGTCGGAGAGGAGGAACGGAAGCACGGCGAGGCCGAGGCCGCGCCCCGCGTAATAGACGCCCAGCAGCAGCCGGGGATTGAACCGATCGGTCAGCCAGCCGGATGCGATCGTCCCGATCACGTCGAAGATGCCGACGACGGCGAGCAAGCCCGCCGCGGTGGTCTGCGCCATCCCGTGGTCATGGGCGCTCGGGATGAAGTGGGTGCCGACGAGGCCATTGGTCGTCGCACCGCAGATGGCGAAGCCGGCGACGAGCGCCCAGAACGTGCGCGACCTGCTCGCGCGGCCGAGCGTGCGCAGCGCGAGCAGCGCCGCGTTCCCGCGGGCGCGCGGTGGCTCGACCCAATCGGCCGGGGCGCCGACGGGGAGCAGGCCGAGATCCGACGGGCGGTTGCGAACGAAGATGAGCACGAGCGGGATGACGGCGAGCGACGCTCCGCAGACGATCAGCGTGGCGGCGCGCCACCCCTGGTCCTCGGCGATCGCGGCGACGAGCGGGAGGAACACGAGCTGACCCGTCGCGCCGCCGGCCGTGAGCGTTCCGACGACGAGGCCCCGGTGCCGCACGAACCAGGCGTCCGCGACCGTGGCGGCGAACACGAGGGCCATCGACCCGGTGCCGAGCCCGATCAGCACACCCCACGTCAGCACGAGCACCCAGGGGCTGGTGGCGAAGACGCTGATGCCCGCGCCGGCGGCGACGAGCAGGAGGGCGATGGTCGTGACGATACGGATGCCGAAGCGGCTCATCAGCGCGGCGGCGAAGGGCGCCATCAGTCCATAGAGCAGCAGATTGACGGTGACCGCGCTCGAGATGACGCTGCGCGACCAGCCGAATTCCTCTTCCAGGGGAAGCATGAGGGCGCTGGGTGCCGCGCGGAACCCCGCCGCCGCGACGAGAGCCAGGAACGCTACCGCAGCGACGATCCAGCCGGGATGGACGCGGCGGGACCGCGGCGCACCGCGGCCGATATTCACGGCATCCAGCGTGGCTTCGTCCATTGCGCTCCCCGGTCCCGATCGCACCTCGGCTCTGTACGATAGCCGTTCCGTCGGCTGAGCGGGCAGCGGCGCGATTCGTCCCGGCATGAAGCCGATGCGAGTTCGGATGACGGCTGGCGGCGGGGGCGGCGCGCCCACCCTCAGGCAGAGAAGCCCTCGGCAGGATGATGCGGCGCCCGAGGCGACTCACTCCTCGTACAGGAACTCCTGAATGATCTCCGGCGAGTCGTGGATGCAGAGGATGCGCAGCGCCCCATCGCCCGTGTTCGTGAACCCGTGCCACGTGTTCACAGCGACGACCGCCGTATCGCCGGCGCGTGCGACGATGGCGCGGCCGTCGATCGTGATCGTCGCCTCGCCCTCGACGACGGTCCACGTCTCCGTGTAGGGATGACGGTGCAGCCCCGGTCCCATGCCCGGGTCGTTGTCGACGAAGAAGAACGAGATGCCCGAGCCGTAGTCCTTGCCCTCGAAGCGCATCGTGCGCGAAGCGCCGACGCGCAGTGCAGCGAACGGGATGGGGAGATCGAGAACGTCGGACATGCGTGCCACGGTACCGAGGATGCGGTCGGTGTTCCAGGTGCCGATCAGACACCAGCGACCCGCAGGCCGAGCCATCGTGCGAGGTCATCGATCTCGGCGTCGACGGCGGCCGCGACATCCGGTGTGAAGGGCACGTCCTCGTGGATGGCGCTCACGCGCAGAACCTCCGTCTTGCGGTCGGTCGCGGCATCCAGCTTCCCGACGAACTCGTCCCCGTGCAGGATCGGCAGCGCGAAGTATCCCCACCGGCGCTGCGCCTTCGGCTTGTACATCTCGAGGATGTACTCGTAGTCGAAGAGCTCGAGCAGGCGCTTGCGGTCGAACACGAGCCGGTCGAACGGCGAGAGCAGCGCTGTACGGGCCTTGAAGGGCTCCCCGAGCTGGTCGAGCGCATCCGGGTCGACGCGCCAGATCCCGGGGACCCCGTCGACGACGGCATCCACACCCGCTTGGCCCACGTCGATCGGCTCGCCCGGCATCGAGGTGGATCTCGCCCTGGCGATTCCGAGCGCGCGAAGCCGCCGCGCGTTGCGCTCGCCACGCGCTTCGTCGAGCGAGAGCTCCGGCAGATCCTGCGGATAGACGCGCTCGGGGAGATCCCAGTACCGTTGCCGCTTCTCGCGCCCCGCGATCGCGACGTGGCCGCGCATCGCCAGGATTTCGAGCATCTGGTTCACGTTGCGGTCGTTGGTCCAGCCCGACGACGGCCACGACACCGAGCTGGTGTCGGGGATCTCGTTGGAAAGCAGAGGTCCGCTCTCACGGAGGAGGGCGAGGATGTCGCGACGGAACCGATCGTTGTCTTCCAGCCACTGGCGGGTCTGCGCGTAGCGCGGAGGCTGCCGCATCTCGGGCAGCAGCAACGGCAGGTGGCTGGCGGGGCGGAACATGCCGTCCAGCTCGAAGATGGTGCGGTCCACCTCGGCGGCGCGCTTGAGCTGCCCAGGGTCGTACGGCTCGCCGATGCGGCTCCAGAGCAGGAGGTCTTCGCTCGGCGCGACCGCGGCCGTGGGGTCGATGTTGATCACGCCGAGCTGCTCGGCCACCTCGACCACATCTGCCGGGCGATCCGCATCCAGAAGCTGCGCGCGCACGGCGATGCGTCGCGCATCGCGCGTCGTCAGCTCCACGACCATCGGTTGAGGCTACCGGGAGGCACAGACGCGCGGCGCCTGATCAGGGTCCCCGAGCCCGTCGAGGGGTCGTTCGCCGCGGCCATCGACGCTTCGACAGGCTCAGCGACCGGGTTTGTGAGTGTGAGGGCTCAGCGACCGGGTCGGGGTGATCGCCCACGGCCGACCACTGGCGTGACAGGCTGGTGGCATGCGCATCGCCGTCACCGGAGGATCCGGAAAACTTGGCTCAGTCGTCGTCCGCGAACTCCGGGCGAACGGCCACAACGTCGTCAATCTCGATGTATCCGGGCAGCGAGGACCGGGCTTCGTGCGGGTCGACCTCACTGACTACGGGCAGGTGATCGACGCGCTCGCCGGAGTCAACGACCAGCACGACGGCATCGACGCGCTCGTGCACCTCGGTGCGATCCCCGCCCCGGGCATCCTGAGCGATGTCGCCACGTTCCACAACAACATGCCGAGCACGTTCAACGTGTTCTGGGCGGCCGTTCGCCTCGGCATCCGGCGCATCGTCTACGCATCGAGCGAGACCGTGCTAGGGCTTCCGTTCGACGTGCCGCCGCCCTACATCCCGGTGGATGAGGAGTACCCGGCGCGCCCCGAGTCGGTCTACTCGCTGGTCAAGCACCTCGAAGAGACGATGGCCGTCGAGCTGGTGCGATGGCACCCGGATCTCTCGATCACGGCGCTGCGCTTCTCGAACGTGATGTGGCCTGAGGACTACGCCGCGTTCCCCTCCTACGACGCCGACCCGCGCGGTCGCAAGTGGAACCTGTGGGGCTACATCGACGCCCGCGACGGGGCGCTGGCGATCGAGCGCGCCCTCGAGGTCGCCCCGCCGGGCTTCGAGCGCTTCATCATCGCGGCGTCCGACACCGTGATGTCGAAGCCGAACGCCGAGCTCGTCGCGGAGGTCTTCCCCGGCGTCGAGGTTCGGGGCGACCTCGGCGAGCACGACACCATGCTCTCGATCGACAAGGCACGGCGGCTGCTGGGCTTCGAGCCGCAGCACTCCTGGCGCGACGAGGTCTGACACCCGGCATCCGGCTCGCCGTCGAGAGGTGACGACGAGCGGATGCCGCGGCCGGTCAGCCGACGCGGTCGAGAATCCGCTGCATCGAGTCGAGGAACGCGTTGTATCCGCCGATCAGAGCCTGGCGGTTCTCGTCGCTCCACCCCGGGGTCGCCTGGGTGAGGGTGAGCTCGGTGCCGCCGTCGACGTCGGCGAGCTCGACTGTGACCGGCGCCAGGTCGTCGGGGTTCTCGGGCTCGTCCGTGAGGCGGAAGACGAAGCGGGAGGGGCGATCGATCTCGACGAACTCCCCCAGCCAGCTCTTGGTCGTCCCGTCGGGGAGGTGCATGACGGCGGTCCAGCGGTTGCCGACGGCGAGGTCCCATTCGAGCGTCTCGAGGGGCACGTCCACGGCCTCCGTGCCGAACCACACCGCGAAGTGCTCGCGAGTGGTCAGCACGTCCCAGACGAGTTCGCGGGGCGCCGCGAAGGTGCGGGTGACGGTGATCTGGTCGTTCATGGGTGTTCTCCTTCTTGGTTCCGGGCACCTGTGCCCTGCGTGTTCTGGATGCGCTCGAGGTACGAGCCCATCGCGTCGAAGCTGGCGGCCCAGAACTGCGCATAGTCGCCGATCCAGGCGGATGCCGTGGCGAGCGGACGTGCATCGAGCGTGGCCGGCCGGTACTGCGCATCGCGTCCGCGGGTGACGAGCCCCGCGGTCTCGAGCACCCGCAGGTGCTTGGACACCGCCGCGAAGCTCATGTCGAACGGCTCGGCGAGCTGCCCGACGGTCGCCTCCCCCTGCGCGAGACGTGCGAGCATCGCACGCCTCGTGGGGTCAGCCAGGGCAGCGAAGGTACGGCTGAGCTGGTCATCCGACATCCGCGCCTCCTTATTCAACCATTTAGTTCTGAACCGATGAGTTGAATATAACAGGTCTGAAGTCTTTGTCAAGCCGGCTGCCGGCAGCCGCCGGGACCGCCAGCGGGCGAAGCCCGCCGGCTACGCCGGCTGCAGCTCCGGCTCTTCCAGCTGGTCGGAGGGCACGCGCATGTCGGGCCGATCGCGGTAGTGCCCGACGAGCGCCAGCACCACGCCCCCGACGAGCCAGCACGCCAGGATGGTCCACTGCACCGCGGTCGCGGCATCCGGAAAGTAGCTCAGCGAGCGGAGGAGGTTCGATGCGGCGCCCGGCACGAAGAACTGCCCGATCGCGCCCCACGGCTCCGGAAGGAACTGCATCGGGACGGCGGCCGCCGAGATCGGATTGGCGATCAACACGGTGACGATCGCGGCGATGCCGAGGCCGGGACGGCCGAACACGGCGTTCATGCCGATGAGGAACGCGGCCGTGGCCGACATGCCGAGGCCGAGCGCCGCCGCATTGAGCAGCCAATCGCCCTGCAGCAGGCCGAACCACGTCTGCATGACGAGCGCCGCGAGTGCTCCCGCGGCGAAGCCGAACACGACGAGGCCCGCGAGGCGGCGCACTGCGCCGGCGACGAGCAGCGACAGCAGGATGCCCGCGAGCATCCCGCCGAGCGTGAGAGGGAACGCCGCGGCCGCCAGGCCGGCGCCCGTGGGGTCGGAGGAGGCCAGGGGTACGACATCCGTCACCGTCACCGACGGGATGTCGGCGCCCTCACCCGCCGGCGGCGCGACGGCCGGCGGCTGTCCCGTCGCCAGCGCGATGCCGAGCGCCTGCACCTGGGCGAGCAGGGCATCCTGCACCGCCGTGCTGAGCTGGGACTGCAGCTGGGTCGCCACGCCACGCAGCGCCTGCGCGGCGGCGGGGCTCGCGGCGGTCGCCGTGAGCACCTCCGGCTCGTCGAGGAGGATCGCGCCGTACAGTTCGCGCGCCTCGATCTGCGAGACCGCGTCGGCACGGGACGACACCTCGACGAGGGTGAACGGATCCGCCTCCTGCGCGTCGAGCGCCTGCTCGAGAGCGGCGACCCGATCCGCCGGCCCGCTGATGCCGACGGGCAGATTCTGCGGCTTGGATGTCGCGGCCGGCCACACGAAGGCCATGATCAGCACGGCGATCACCAGCGCGGCGGCCAGGCCGTACGCGACTGCGAGGCCCCATTTCGTGCGGGGTACCAGGGTGTCGGACATGAGACCTCCTAAAGAGAATGAGTGTTCTGTTTGAAGAATAGCAGAACGGGTATTCTTTTTACATGCCCCGCGTCAGTGAGCAGTACCGGAAGGCCCGTCGAGACGAGATCGCCCTCGCGGCGATCCGGTGCCTGGAGCGCAAGGGGGTGCACGACACGTCGATCGCCGACATCGTGGAAGAGTCCGGGCTTTCGACGGGAGCCATCTACTCCCACTTCTCGAGCAAGGTCGAACTCGCGCGGTACGTCGTCGCCGAGTACCTCCTCCCGCGCCTGGACTACCTGCAGAGCACGGTTGACGTGCGCACGCCTCGGGAGGTGCTCACGACCATGCTCGGGGTGTTCGCCGAGGACGGGCTTCCGGCGGGAATCGTGCTGCAGTTCTGGGGCGAGGCGACGATATCCGGGGAGATGCGCGAAGAGATGCTCGGGACGGTCAGCCGTCTCCGCGCAGCGATGGGCACAGCACTGAGGCCGTGGGCGCAGACGCAGGCGACGGATGAAGCCGCAACCGAGTCGCTCGTCGCCGACAGCACGCGGGCGGTGATGAGCCTCGCGCAGGGATACGTCGCGAGCACAGCGCTGTTCGGTCCCCGCGATGCCCGCGAGTACGTCGACTCGGTGGCCGCCGCCCTTCGTCAGGCGCCCGCCGACTCCTAGAATTCCTCGTGGGTGTCGGGGTCGGCGCCCCAGAGCCGCCCCTTCTCCAGGGCGGCGATGGCCGCGATCTCGTCGGCGTCGAGCTCGAAGTCGAAGAGATCGGCGTTCTCCTGCTGACGGTCCGGGTCGCCCGATTTCGGGATCGGGGTGCTGCCGGAGTCGATGTGCCAGCGCAGCACGACCTGGGAGGGCTTCGCGGCGTGCACCTCGGCGAGGTCTCGGAGCAGCGGCTCGGTCAGCAGTTCGCTGCGCTGCGCGAGCGGGCTCCAGCTCTCGGTGCGGATGCCGTGCTGCGCGTGGAAGGCGCGAAGCGCGGTCTGCGGGAAGTAGGGGTGCAGCTCGACCTGGTTGACCGCCGGAGCGACTCCTGTCTCGTCGATCAGGCGCGTCAGCATCGCCTCGGTGAAGTTCGAGACGCCGATCGAGCGGAGCGACCCTCGTTTGCGAAGCTCGATCATCGCGCGCCAGGTGTCGACGTACTTGTCGACGCGGGGGTTCGGCCAATGGATCAGGGAGAGATCGATCCGATCGAGGCCCAGCACGATGAGGGACTCGTTCGTGCTGGCGAGCGCCTCTTCGAAGCCGTGGGAGCGCCCGGGGATCTTCGTGGTGACGATCAGTTCGTCGCGGTCGACGCCGCTGCGACGGATGGCATCGCCGACCTCGGCTTCGTTCTCGTAGTTCACCGCGGTGTCGAGCAGGCGGTAGCCCGCCTCGATGCCCGCGACGAGCGACGCGATGCCGTCCTCTCCTCGCAGTCCGTAGGTGCCGAGCCCGAGCACGGGGAACGGGCTGCCATCGTTCAGGGTGATGTTCGGGATGCTGACCATGCCTCCATCTTCCCCCGCTCCCGGTGCCTGGTGACAGCGATCTGCACATCCTCCGCCACCAGATCGGCGTTGAGCTGCGCCGCCGCGAACGTGCCCTGGGCGGCCGCCATGCCGACCTGCGCCGACAGATCGGAGACATTGCCCGCTGCCCAGACCCCGGCGACGGCCGTTCGTCCGGTGGCATCCACGGCGATGAACTCGCCCATCGGGTGGGACGTCGGCTGGAGCCCCAGATCGTCGAAGACCGCCGAGCGGGCGACCATCCGCGACCCGACGGCGAGCGCATCGCGGGCGATGACCGCTCCGTCGCTCAGACGCACGGCGCTCAGGCGGTCATCGACGATGTGAAGGCCCGTGATCTCGCCCTCGATGATCCGGATGCCGCGCGCCTGGAGCTTCTCGGCATCCTCGGCCTCCGGCATCCCGACGCCCGCCGCGAGGTAAACCACATCGTCGCTCAGCTGGCGGAAGAGCAGCGCCTGATGCACCGACGTCGGCGTGGTCGCGAGGATGCCTATGGCCCGGTCGCGCACCTCCCATCCGTGGCAGTACGGGCAGTGCAGCACATCCCGACCCCACCGCTCGCGCAGGCCCGGAACCGAGGGCAGCTCGTCGACGAGGCCGGTCGTGACGAGCAGGCGGCGAGCTCGCATCGCGCGCCCGTCGGCGAGGGTGACGGCGAAGCCGTCCGCATCCGCCGCGGCGCGCACGACCTCGCCTCGGAGGATCGTGCCGCCGTAGCCCTCGAGCTCCGCCCTCCCTCGCTCGAGCAGCTCCGCCGGGGCGATGCCCTCGCGCCCGAGGAGCGCGTGCACGCCGGCTGCCGGAGCGTTGCGCGGCTCGCCGGCGTCCACCACGACGACCGAACGGCGCGACCGCGCGAGCGTCACCGCGCCGCTGAGCCCCGCGGCGCCCCCTCCGATCACGACGACATCGACCGCGGCATCCTGGTTCTCATTCATCTCTCGAGGATGCGCCGGAGGATGCCGTGTGGCAAGCGTTATTGCCGATATGGCAAACTGACCGCATGGATGCCGCAAGCGAAGATGACCCCACCGCCCTCGACGCGGCCTCGCTGCTGGCGGTCGGGCCCCGCCTCCGGGCGCTGCGCGCACAGCGCGACGCCACACTCGCCGAGCTGTCCGCCACCACCGGCATCTCGGTCAGCACGCTGTCTCGCCTCGAATCGGGCGACCGCCGCCCGACGCTCGAGCTGCTGCTGCCGCTGGCCCGGGCACACGGGGTCACGCTCGACGAACTGGTCGACGCTCCCCCGACCGGGGACCCCCGCATCCACGTGCGGCCCATCACGAGACACGGTCGCACGATGGTGCCGCTGACGCGCCGCGCGGGCGGCATCCAGGCCTACAAGATGGTCGAGCCCGGTGTCGTGCGCGAGCCCGATCCGCAGACCCACGAGGGCTGGGAGTGGCTCTACGTGCTCAGCGGCCGGCTGCGCCTCGTACTCGGCGAGCACGACCTCGTGCTCGGACCGGGCGAGGTCGCGGAGTTCGACACGCGTGTTCCGCACTGGTTCGGGGCCGCGGAAGCCCAGTCCGTCGAGTTCCTGAGCCTGTTCGGCAAGCAGGGCGAGCGGGCGCACGTGCGCGCGAGCACCGGCCGCAGGAGCGCCCCGGAGCATCGGGCGTGACCCTCTTGTCGTGCGCATCCATCGGCGGGACACTGTCGGGAACGCCCGGCGACACGTCGGGCAGAACCCGACGAGAGGAGACGCCATGGCTCACGGCGACATCACGCACATCGACATCCCGGTCAGCGACCTGGCGGCGGGAGCGTCCTTCTACTCCACGGTCTTCGGCTGGAAGATCGCCGAGCCCCCGGGGTACGAGGGATACCCGATGTGGCAGGCGCCGAACAAGGTCAGCGGCGGCGGGCTCGCGCCGCGCACCGCCGACTTCACGCAGCCTCGTTCGTACGTCGAGGTCGACTCGATCGATGACGCCATCGCCGCCGCCGTCGCCGCGGGCGGCACCGTGACGATGGAGAAGGGGCCGATCAGCCCGACCAGCTGGTGGGCGATCATCGCCGACCCGGACGGCAATGCGATCGGGCTCTACGAGGGCACCACCGAGGTCGAGGGCGAGACGGATTCGGATTCAGACGCCACCGTCGAGAGCTGACGCCGGGCATCCCTTCCCCGATCCTTGCCGAAGGGACGCAAGTTGCGGCTTCGGTACACCGGAGTCAGCAGATCGCGTCCCTTCGCGCAGGGGGGTCAGGGCTGCACGAGCCGCAGGCGCACGGCCATGTACTGGCGCCCCGGGAGTTCGACGCGCACGACACCGCTGTGCACGCCGGGCACCGGCTCGACCGTCATCCCCCACGTGTCGATCACGTCGACCTCGAAGGTCCCGTCGGGCAGCACGACGTTGCGGAAGCGGGGGCGGTTGAACCCGAAGTAGAGGACGACGTACTCGCCCGCGACACCGCCGAACGGAACATCCCAATCGGAGGGGAGCGGCTCGAGCGTTCCCGTCGGTGATTCGGCGATGATGCCGTCCAGGAACGCCATCCGCGCCGGGCTGCTGCCGACGAGCTCGCCGCCCTTGGACCACCACAGCTCGTGCGCGTCGTTCAGGTAGGTCTCGCCGTGAGCGACGTAGCCGCCGCGGATCGCGCCCTCCCAGCAGCGCCGCACCAGCTCCTCGCCGGTGAGGTTGCCCCACCCCTGGTCGATGTCGCCCTCGTAGCCGCACTCGTCGATCACGATCGGCTTGTTCCATTGCTCGCGCCAATGGTCGGTGTTCTCCGCCGTGCGGTACACATCGACGCGCTGCACGCTGGCGTGCGTGATCCACGGACGCGTCTGGTCGTAGAACGGGCGGCAATTGTGGATGGAGGTCAGGTGCCCGTGCGGATCCTCCTCGCCGATGATCTCGGCGATGCGCTCCCAGTCCTCTTCCGTCTTCGCCCAGAGCAGGTCGTACTCGTTCGCGAGCGCCCACCACACGTTCGCATAGGCCGCCAGGCGACGGACGACGTAGCGCAGGGCGCGCTCGTCGACGGCGCGTCCGAGATCGGCGAACCCCCAGCGGTCGTAGGCGTGGAAGAGGATAAGGTCGGCCTCGATGCCGAGCGCGCCGAGCTGCGCGATGCGCTGCTCCACCCGGCGAAAGTGGCCGGTGTCGAAGCGCTCGAGGTCGAACCCCTCCTCGATCGACCCCGGGAAGGGGAAGTCCTCCGGTTCGTTCTCGTTGTAGAGGTAGGACTTCGGGAAGATGCACATGCGCATCTTCGTGAAGCTGGAGCCCTCCAGCGCCCGAAGGGTGCGCTCCTGCAGCTCTTCGGGCTGGTGGGTCCAGGCGTAGGCCGTGGTTCCCACCGGCCGGTACCGGGTCCCATCGGCGTGCACGAAGTGGAAGCCGTCGGCGCGGACGGGTCCATGTGCGCCCGGGTCCGGCTCGGTCACCACGACCTCGCCGGTGATCCCGTCGAGCGAGCGGGCGGTCGATGACGTCTCGAACCGCCAGGTGCCGACTTCCTCGGCGAGCAGGCGAAGCACGTACTCGCCGTCGCCGTCGTAGAAGCCGCCGACGCGGAGAGTGCGACCGCCGTTCGTGAAGGATGCGGTGAGCTCCACGTCGACGAAGGGGTTGCCGTGGCTCGGGCCGGCGAAGCGCACCTCGACGACGCCCCACTGCGGCGTCGGCTGGGGGAGCGTGACACCGGCGGAACCGCGAGGCACGCTCTCCGGTTCGTACTCCGGATGCGGGTCGATGGCGGGCGCATACGGAGCGCGCCCCGCTCCGCCCTCCTCGAGCTCGGCGAGCGCCGCGAAGAAGCGGTCCTTATCGACCGACTCGGCAAGTCCGGGCACCAGGTTCACGACCTGACCCAGCCGAGCGCCGCGGAACTGCGACGCCATGGGTGATGCCGCGATGCCCGGGAGGAACACCTCGAGCACGGAACGCGCGGCCGGGCTGTCGAGTGCCTCGCCGAAGGTGGAACTGCGATCGAACATGGGCTGTGCCTCCAAGGGCTGGGTCGGTCGGCCGATTCGAGATGCGGTTTCCGCGATCTTTCCGCCGGGTCTATCGAGGAGTGTGCTCCGTGATCGCGGCGAGCGCCTCTTCCACGTACTCGAGCAGGGAATGCGGGGTGAACATGAGCGACTGACGCACCGTGCGCCCCTCCGCCCACACGGTGTCGCGGCGCACTTCGTCGGCCTTGCCGGGGTCGTGCTTCGCGATCGCATCGATCAGCGCGCGGTAGGCGCGCGGGTCGTCGATCACGGATGCGGTGGACGAGTCGAGATCGAACGGTCCGGCGAACTCGGGCGTCGGCCGGTCGGCGAACGTCCACTCGTGCCGGCCGGAGCCGACCTCCGCGACATCGAGGCCCGGCAGGTCGATGACGGCCGTGGTGTTCGGCGGGATCTCGGCGGTGACGACGATGGATGATCCGGCACGGCGCCAGGAGACGGATGCCGGCCCGTACGGCGTGATGTGCCGCGCCGAGGCGTGCTCCAGCTCGGCCAGGGGCCGGGGGGCGATGCGGATGCGGCGGTATCCCGGCTCGTCGGGCGCGAGCCCCGCGACGGTGCGGTGCAGCCAGTCCGCGACCGCGCCGAGCGCATAGTGGTTGAACGAGGTCATCTCACCCGGGTTGACGGAGCCGTCCTCGAGCAGGCTGTCCCAGCGCTCCCAGACCGTCGTCGCGCCCATCGTCACCGGGTAGAGCCATGAGGGGTTCTCCGTCTGCAGCAGCAGTCGGGCGGCCTCGTCGAGGTAGCCGCCGTCGGTGAGGGCATCCGTAACCAGCGGTGTGCCGACGAACCCGGTGCCGATCCGGTAGCCGCCCGCGCGCACCAGTCCGGCCAGGCGCCGGGCCAGTCGGGCGCGCACCCCGGCATCGCGCACGAGGTCGAAGCCGAGCGCCAGCGCATAGGCCGTCGGGGCATCCGACATCATCCGCCCGCCCGGTGTCACGTACTCGGCGACGAACGCCGCCCGGCTGCTCTCCGCGAGCGCGCCGTACTTCTCGGCATCCGCCCCGTTCCCGAGCAGTGCGGCCGTGTCGGCGACGATCCGCAGCGACCGCGCGAGGTAGGCGCTGGCCACGATGTCGGAGTCGACCTTGGCGGCGCCCGGCTTGTCGGGCGGGGCCGCCGGGTCGAGCCAGTCGCCGAGCTGGAACGTGTGCGCCCAGAGACCATCGGTCGAGACGCGCAGCACGGCGTCGACCCAATCGCGCATGCTGGCGTACTGCGCGCGCAGCACACCATCGTCGCCGAAGCGCTCACGAAGCACCCACGGGGCGACGGTCGCGGCATCGCCCCACGCCGCCACGGCGGCCGGGCCGCCGAAGCCCGGAAGTGCGGCGGGCACGACCAGCGGGACGTTCCCCTCGTTGCGCGCCTGCTCGAGGGCGAGGTCGCGCAGCCACGACGTGAGGAATCCGTCGCAGTCGTACAGGAAGCTCGCGGTGGGGCTGAAGACCTGCAGGTCGCCGGTCCACCCGAGGCGCTCGTCGCGCTGCGGGCAGTCGGTCGGGATCGAGAGGAAGTTGCCGCGCATCCCCCACACGACGTTCTCGTGCAGGCGATTCAGCTGGGCGTGCGAGGACTCGAACCAGCCGGTGCGCACCATGTCCGTGTGCAGCACCAGGGCCTCGACGTCCGCCGGGTCGAACTTTCCGGGCCAGCCGTCGAGCTGCGCGTACCGGAAGCCGTGGAACGTGAACCGCGACTCGAGCGTCTCGGGGCCGTCTCCGGCGAGGTCGAAGTGCGCTTCGGATGCCGCGTTCCGCAGCGGTCGCAGCGCCAGCTCTCCCCCATCCAGCACCTCAGCGTGGTGCACGCTGATACGCGTGCCGGCCGGACCGGCCACGCGCAGGCGCAGGCGGCCGACGAGGTTCTGGCCGAAATCGAGCACCAGGGCGCCGGAGGGCGACGTGAGCACCTCGGCCACCGGAAGCGTCTCTATCCGGCGCACGGGCGGTGCGATGCGCGGCTCGGGCACCGGCACGTTCTCGTAGCCCGGCCGGGACGCCGGGCCCACGTGCACGGGAGTCCAGGAGGCGTCGTCGTATCCGGGCGCCGACCACGCGGCGTCGGTGAGGCGCAGATCGTGGTGCTCGCCGGCGTAGATTCCGGATGCCACGACGGGGCCGTTCCCGTCGGCCCGCCAGCCTCCGTCGGTCGCGATCGTGCGAGTGGACCCGTCCTCGAACTCCAGCCTCAGCTGGCCGAGGAACGACGGCTGGTCGCCGTAGACGCGGTCGGCGAAGGAGAAGAAGCCGTACTTTTCGGTGTACCAGGCACCGGCGACCGTGGCACCGAGGACGTTCTCCCCCGGGTGGACGAGGTCGGTCACATCGACGGTCTCGTGCACGAGGCGGTCGCGGTAGCTGGTCCATCCTGGTGCGAGCACGTCGTCCGAGACCGAAGCGCCGTTGACCTCGGGCTCGGCCGCGCCGAGGGCCGTCCAGAAGAGGGTGGCTCGGCGCACCGGCGCGTCGAGTTCGAACCTCGTGCGCACGCGGAAGGGCTGCGCTTCGCGCGCCGGGTCGGCGAGGCCGATCGGCTCCGCGATCCACTCGCCCTCCGCCAGGAAGGCTGCCGTCACCGCCAGCGGCTCGCTCCACGGGGTCGTGTCGCCGCTTTCGGCCGTCGCGCGGATCTCGACGGCGCGGACCTCCCCGGGTTGGAGCGGGGCGAACGGCCACTCCACGAGCACCGAGTCCCGACCCGAGATCGTGGCGGACTCGTTCCCGGCACGCAGCTCGGCCGACGCCTGCAGCCATCCAGGCTGCTCCGCCTCGACGGTCCAGCTCAGGCGCGGAGTCGCCGTGGCGACGAGGGCGGTGTCATCCCGCAACTCGGCCCGCATGGTCGCGATGCGCGTCATTCGTCGTGCCCTTCTGCCGCGAAGCGGTCCACCGCGAACGTGCCGCTCACGGCGTAGGCGCCGATGACGCGGCCGGTGAACGACTCGGTCGTCTCCGACGACAGGAACCTGCCGTCCACCTCGCCGAGCTCGACCCGTTCGCCGTCGATGGTGGCCGCCAGCCGGATGATGTCGCTGGTGCGGGGGAAGCCCCCGTCGCCCTCAGGAGGCCCGCTGACGATGTGCAGGTCGAGCACGTCGCCCTCGAAGGGATGGATCCACTCCTGGCGCAGCCCGCCGAGAACGGCGCGGCCGGTCACCGAGCCGCCGCCCACCTCGAGGTCCACATGGAAGCGCTCGTCGTAGCGCAGCGAGAGACCGCCGACGCCGGCCGACGCATCCACCCCCGCCGTCACGGCGTTCGTGAGGTGCTGCTGCCGGCGCCCGACGAAGACGGGATGCGCGTCATCCATCGTCGAACCGTCGCCGCGCAGCACGAGCCAGCCGGGCCTGCTCGTCAGGTCGGCGAGTTCCGCCGGCGAGCGGCGCACCGCGATCCACTCGCCGTCCAGCTCGTCGCCGTCCGACTCAGTACCGTCGAAGTCGTCGATGATGGCCGTTGCTGGCCGGGGGTGGAGCTCCACCGGATCGATCTCGGGCCAGCCATCCACCCACCGCACGCTCGTCACGAACGTCTCGCGGCCGAGCGCCGAGAAGGCGCGGGTCATGCTGCGGGGACGCACGCCGAGCAGCACGACGAGCCAGTCGCCGTCGGGGCCGACCACCAGGTCGCCGTGGCCGGTGTTCTGCACGGGGCGGCTCGTCGAGCGGGCCGACACGAGCGGATTGAGGGGCGCCGGCTCGAACGGCCCCTCCGGCGAATCGCCGCGGGCGATGCTGATGCCGTGGCCGCGCTCGGTGCCGCCCTCGGCGATCATCAGGTACCAGTGCCCCTCGTGCCGGTAGAGGTGCGGCGCCTCGGGGAACATGAGGCCGGTGCCGGACCAGAGCGAGCGGGGCTCCTCCAGCGCGATATGGCGGTCGAGATCGACTTTCACCTGCTGCACCCCGAGGTGCGCCCCCAGCTGCGCGCCGCTCATGATCAGTCCGGAGTAGGTGACGTACGCGGTGCCGTCGTCGTCCCATGCCAGGTCGGGATCGATGCCGTTCACGCTCTCCTCGCCGTCGACGCCGAGGATGACCTCGCCCTTGCTCCACGGTCCGGCCGGGTCCGTGGCGGTGAAGTGCAGCATCCCGCGCGCCATCGCCACGGTGATGATCACGTGGAACACCCCGTCGCGGAACCGGATCGTGGGTGCCCACGCGCCACCGGCGGTGGGGACATCCGCGATGCCGAGCTGTGCTTCGGTGAGCGCGACGTGCCCGATCAGGGTCCAGTTCTCGAAGTCCCGCGAGTGGTGGATCGGGATGCCGGGCAGGTATTCGAACGTGGATGTCGCGAGGTAGTAGTCCTCGCCGACCTTCACGACGCTCGGGTCGGGGTGGAAGCCGTTCAGCAGCGGGTTGTAGAGCGTGGTCACGGTGTTCCTCGTCGTCGCAGGGCGGGTCAGGAGAGAAGGGTGCCGAGTTCGGCCGCCAGGGCGACCGCCCGGGGGTCCCCGCCGCCCGGCCACGGCCCTCGCGCGATCGTCCAGGCGAACGCGACGCCGGTGTCGGGGTCGACGCACGCGAGCGCCCCCATGGCTCCGTCGTGACCGAAGGCGCGGGGGCCGCCGAAGGCGAGCGAGGGGGTCGGCTTCTGGAACACGATCGCGTGCGCGCGGTCGGGCTGCCCGAGCACCTCGTCGTACCCGCGGACCTGCTGCTGCCCGATCGCGAAGACGGTGTCGGCCGACAGGAATGGTGCAGCGCCATCGACCCCGGTGACGGCGGCGGCCATGAGTCGCGCGAGTCCCCGGGCCGTGCCCGCACCCGATACTGCGGGATGGCCGAATCGCCAGCTGACCTCGTCGTTCGCGAGATCCACCGCGGGTCCCGGCGCGGCGAACACGATCGGCCCGAGCAGCGATGTGTACAGAGGCGATGCGTCGGCCACCGGCCGGATCATGGGGAGCGTCGGCGCCCTGCGGACGTCCTGCGCCGGCGGCAGGCCGAGGAAGAAGTCGATGTCGTGGGGCGCGCGGATCTCGGCCTCGTAGTATTCCTGCAGGGTGCGGCCGGTGACGCGGAAGATGAGCTCGGAAGCGAGGTTGCCGATCGTGATGCCGTGGTACCCGAAGGCGGAGCCCGGGTGCCAGAAAGGGGGCGATGCGGCGAGTCGCTCCGCGGCGACGTGCTGATCGAGAAGTTCGGCGGCGGAGAGCGCCGGCGTCGCCTGCGGAAGGCCTGCCTGGTGCGACAGCAGCTGGCGGACGGTGACGTGGCCCTTGCCGTATCGGGCGAACTCCGGCCAGTGATGCGCGACGCGCTCATCGAGGTCGAGCTCGCCCATCTGGGCGAGGAGCCCGATGGACAGCCCGATCGTGTTCTTCGTGACCGAGTACGGCACCGTGACGGAGTCCGCAGACAGGTGCGGTCCGCCCCATGCGTCCAGCACCACCACCCCGCCGTGGATGGCAGCCACCTGGAACGACAGATCGGGGTCCTGAGCGAGGAAGCCGTCGAGTCGATCAACGATCTCACCGAGCCGCCTGTCGGCGCTGCCGCGCAGTCGCGCGCCGAGTTCCGGCTCGCTCACGCGTCGACCGTCCACTCGGTGCGCAGCGGCAGCTCGGCGACCGACGGACCGACCCGCAGCGCGTAGGCGCCTGGCTCGACGGTCCACTCCCCCGTCCAGTGTGCAAGGCGCCGGGCCGGAACGGGAACCGAGACCGAGACCGTCTCCCCCGCATCCGCTCGCACGACGGCGAACCCGACGAGCCAGCGCTCCGGGCGCTCCACGGCGGAGTCGGGACGCTCGGCGTAGACCTGCACGACCTGCTTGCCGGCCCGGCGGCCCGTGTTCGTCACCGTGACGGTGACGGCGTAGCCATCGGCATCCGCCTCGATCGCGTCCCAGGTCCAGTCGGTGTAGCCGAGGCCATGGCCGAACGGGAACGCGGGAGCGGCACCCGCACGCAGCCAGGCGCGGTAGCCGATATGGATGCCCTCGTCATAGATGAGCGCGCCGTCCTGAGGCGTCACGTCGAGCACGGGCACATCGGCGAGCGCCGCCGGCCACGTCGTCGGCAGGCGGCCACCGGGCTCGGCGTCGCCGGTCAGGATGTCGCCGATGGCGTGCCCGAACTCCTGGCCGCCGAAGTAGCCCAGCACGATGGCCGCGACATCCTCGGCCCACGGCAGCACCACCGGCGACCCGGCGTTGACGATCACGACCGTGCGGGGATTGGCCGCAACGACCGCTCGCACAAGGTCGTCCTGACGACCCGGCAGGTCGAGGTTCTCGCGGTCGTAGCCCTCCGACTCGACCTTCGAGTTGGTGCCGACCACGACGACCGCAACATCGGCGGCGGCGGCCGCTCCGGCGGCGCGCGCGATCAGGCCGTCGGGGTCCGAGTCATCCGGCGCGATGCCGACGGTCGCGCTGAAGACGCCGGTGAGCGGGGAGTCGACGTCGCCGAGAAGGAACTCGGCCCGCACGTCGAGAGCCTGGCCCGCGCTGACCTCGACGGCCGCCGTAAGCGACGGCGGGTTCAGGAACGCCGCCCCGAGGTCCGTCCCCGTGACGACGGGCTGGTCGTCGACGACGAGCTCACCGTCGACGAACAGGCGGCCGTGGCTCGCGCCGGCGAAGCCGAGGAGCACGCGACCCGACTCCTCGGGCGTGTAGGTGGTGTGCAGCACGATCCTCTCGGCGGAGCCCACCGGCGCGTCGCCGCCGAACCACACCAGGGCGGTCGATCGGCGGTCCTCCGTGAAGAGCTCGGCCCCCCCTGCATCCAGGAACGTCGCCGTCAGACCAGGCTCTCCGGTGCGCGGATTCGTGATGTGCTCGAGCGGCAGGGCGGCGACACCGTCCTGCACCACCGCACCGAGCTCGTAGGTCACGCTCGCGTGCGGCACCGCGGCACGGATGGCATCGAGCGGCGAGACGACGCGCTCCGGGAGAACGGTCGCGCTGCCACCTCCCTGGGTGCGCGCCTCACGGGCGTTGTGACCGATGACGGCGATGCTCGAGACGGGGCTCGCCACGCCCAGCGGCAGGAGGCCGTCGTTGCTCAGCAGCACCGAGCCCTCGATGGCGGCCTCACGGGCGAGCGCCACTCCATCGATCACCGCCACGGGAGCGGGGCCGCCGTCGCCGAGGGCGCCCACGCGCTCGGCGAGCAGCAGCAGCCGCAGCACCTTGCGATCCAGGTCCGCCTCGTTCAGGCGCCCGTCGCGCACCGCCTCGGCGAGGTCGGCCCACGCCGGCGCGGGGCCCGGCATGGCGAGGTCCTGCGCGGCCGGCACGGAGGCGAGGCTGCGCACGGCCGTCCAGTCCGAGACGACGACGCCGTCGAAGCCCCACTCCGAGTTGAGCGGATCCTCGAGCAGGTCGTTCTCGGTCATCGTGACACCGTCGACCGCGTTGTACGCCGACATCAGCGCCCAGGCGCCGGCCTCGACCGCGCGCTCGAACGGGACGAGGTAGAGCTCCCGCAGGGCGCGCTCCCCCGGTCGCACGTCGACCGTGAACCGGTCGGTCTCGGAGTCGTTCGCGACGTAGTGCTTGGGAGTCGCGGCGACGCCGTTGTCCTGCAGTCCCCCGACGTAGGCGGCGGCGAGCCCGGCGCTCAGCTCCGGGTCTTCGCTGAAGCACTCGAAGTGCCGGCCGCCGAGCGGCGAGCGGTGCAGGTTGATCGTCGGGCCGAGCACGACGTCGACATCCTTGCGACGGGCCTCGGATGCCGCTGCCGCGCCGTAGCGGTACGCCAGGTCGGCATCCCACGAGGCGCCGAGGGCCGAACCGGACGGGAGGTTGAGCGAGGGCTCCCGCTCGTCCCACCGCGGGCCGCGAACGCCAGCCGGTCCATCGGAGAGGGTCATCGCACGGAGCCCGATCTTGGGCAGCGGGACCGTGGTCCAGAAGTCGGCACCCTGCACGAGGGCGGCCTTCTCGTCGAGCGTGAGCTGCTCGAGCAGGGGCAGCAGGTGCTGGATGGCGGGGGGCTGGATGGACGTGGCCGGCGTCGTCATGCCGCCTCTCCTTCGTTCAGAACGGCCGCCTGCTCGTCGAGCAGTCGACGCCGCGCAGCGCGGCGTTCGGCCTGGTGGTCGGGGTTGGGAACCGGCGCGGCGAGGAAGAGCCGCTGGGTGTAGGGGTGCTCGGGGCGGGCGGTGACCTGGTCACCCTCTCCGGTCTCGACGAGTTCGCCGCGGTACATCACCGCGACACGGTGACTGATGTGGCGCACCACGGCCAGGTCGTGGGAGATGAAGAGATAGGCGACGCCGGTGCGCTCCTGGATCTCGATGAACAGGTCGAGCACGCGCGCCTGGGTCGACAGGTCGAGCGCGGAGACCGGCTCGTCGCAGACGATGAGCTTCGGATCGAGGGCGAGTGCACGGGCGATCGCGACGCGCTGGCGCTGCCCGCCGGAGAACTCGCGCGGCAGCCGGCCGGCGGCGTTGGCGGGGAGCCCGACACTGTCGAGCAGGTCCTGCACCCTGGTGCGGGCGGTCTTGCCGGACACGCCGCGGGCGGTGAGCGGTTCTGCGAGGATCTGCTCGATTGTCAGCGACGGGTTCAGCGACGAGTACGGGTCCTGAAAGACGACCTGGATCTCAGAGCTGAGCGCGCGCCGCTCGCGGCGGTGCAGGTGGCTGATGTTCTTGTCGTCGTAGGTGATCGTCCCGCCGGTCACCGGCGCCAGTCCCAGAACGGCGCGTCCGAGCGTCGTCTTGCCCGAGCCCGATTCGCCGACCAGTCCCACGGTCTCACCCGGCCGGATGTCGAGCGAGACGCCCTTCAGTGCCTGGAACGGCTTCGCCCGGAATCCCTTGCCCGGGTAGGCGACTTCGAGGTCCTTGACGTCGAGCAGCGTGCTCATGAGCGTCCTCCTTCGATGCGGGTGGTACCGCCGGCGGTGACCAGCGGCGGCCGTGCGGGACCCTCGTCGAGGATCGCGTCCAGCAGCGACTGGGTGTACGGGTGCGATGGGCTGCCGAGAATGGTGCGGGCAGGACCCTGCTCCACGAACCGCCCCTGCTGCATGACGCTGACGCGGTCGCAGAGGTCGGCGACGACACCGAAGTTGTGCGTCACCAGGAGCATCGCCATGTGGCGCTCGCGCTGAAGGTCGCGCAGCAGGTCGAGGACCTCGGCCTGCACCGTCACATCCAGAGCCGTGGTCGGCTCGTCCGCGATGATCAGGTCGGGGTCGGTCGAGACGGCGCCCGCGATCAGCACGCGCTGCGCCATGCCGCCGGAGACCTCGAAGGGGTACGCGTCGAACGTGCGCTTCGGATTCGGGATGCCGACCCGGTCGAGCAGTGCGAGAGACTTCTCGGTCGCCTCCTTCGTGCTGAGCCCGAGGTTGCGCCGCAGCGGCTCGACAAGCTGGTACCCGATCCGGAACGAGGGGTCGAGATTCGACATCGGCTCCTGCGGGATGTAGCCGATGCGCTTACCGCGAATGCCCGCGAACGCGCTCTCCGAGGCATCCGCGAGCTGCGTGCCCTCGTAGTCGATCGACCCGCCCGACACGTGTCCGCCGCGGGGCAGCAGGCCGAGCACCGCGAACGCCGTCTGGGTCTTGCCGGAGCCTGATTCACCGATGAGGCCGTGGATCTCGCCCTTGCGCACCTGCAGCGACACTCCGTGCACGACCTCGATGTCCTCGCCGCCCTGCTGCTGATAGGCGACGCGGAGGTCGGTGATGGTCAGGACGGGCTCGTGCAGGTTCCGCGCCGTGCTCGCATCGTCGGGGTGGACGATCGTCTCCGTGATCATCGGAAGCTCCATCGAGTCCTCGATGGGCGCGGCATCCCCGCCACCGGTCGAGATCGACGTCGTGACGGCGGCCATCGAACCCGTCGCGGTCGTGACCGCGCGGCGACGCCGACGGCGGACCGAGATGGTGCGCTCGAGCACGTCCCGCATCGCATTGGCGAGCAGCGTCAGCGCGATGCACGTGGTGGCGATCGCGAGCGAGGGCCACACCATGAGCAGCGGCGCCCGGTAGATGTTCGCGAAGCCGTCGTTGAGCATCGAGCCCCACGTCGGGACCGTCATGTCACCGAGACCGAGGAATTCCAGGCCCGACTGGATGCCGATCGCGATGCCCGCGATGATCGCCGTCTGGATGATGATCGGCGCGCGCACGACCGACAGGATGTGCCGGCCGATGATGCGCATGTCGCTGAGCCCGGAGACGCGCGCGGCGTCGACATACAATTCGCTGCGAACGCCGACGACGGCCGCGTATACGAGCCGGTAGTAGGCGGTCGAGAGCAGGATGCCGAAGATGAACATCGCCGCCCACACCGACGGCCCGAGCACGGCACGCGCCGCGATCAGGACCACGATGCCCGGCAGCGCCATGACCAGCGAGGTGACCCAGGAGGCGACGCCGTCGAACCAGCCGCGGAAGTAGCCCGCGATGAGGCCCGCGATGACGCCGATCAGGAGCGCCGTCACGGCCGCGAGAGCCGCGGCGGCCAGCGTCACGGAGGTGGCGACGATCAGTCGCGAGAGCACGTCGCGGCCCGCGCTGTCGTTTCCGAGGGGATACTCGGCGCTCGGCGGCGCGAGCACGAGCTGGATCGAGGCGGCGTTGGGGTCGTGCGGTGCGATGAGCGGTCCGATGATAGCGATGAGCACGACGAAGGCCAGGTAAAGCAGTGCGATGAGCCCGACCGGCTTGCGCACGAGCCGGCGGAACAGCGAGGTCCTGACGTGCGGGACCGGGATCGCGGGGGGAACTTCGATGGCGGTCATGACAGTCGCACCTTCGGGTTGAGCGCAGCCTGCGCGAGGTCGATCAGGAGATTGACGATGAGCACGATCACGGCGAAGGCCATGACGAGGCCCATGACCACGGGGACGTCGCCTTGGAGCCCCGCTTGCACTGTCAGCTGTCCCATGCCGGGAAGGGCGAACACCTGCTCTACGATCACGGCGCCGCCGAGGAGGCCGATGAACTGCACGGCGAGGATCGCGAGGGCGGGTCCGCCCGCGTTTCGCAGCACGTGCTTGTAGACGACGCTGCTCATCGGCAGCCCGCGGCTGCGGAGGGTGCGCACGTAGTCCCGCGACAGCGCGTCGAGCATCGAGCCGCGGATCTGCTGGGTGACGGCGGCGATGGCACCCACCGCGAGAGCAGCGATCGGGAGTGTCACGGACGACAGCCAGCCGGTGAACGATTCCGTTATGGGTATGTAGCCGGTCGCCTTGAACCAGCCGAGATTGATGGCGAAGATCAGCACGAGGTAGAGGGCGATGAGGAAGCCCGGGATCGCGAAGCCGAGCACCGAGATGAACTGGACTCCGCCGTCGATCCAACCGCCTCGTCGGGCGGCGAGGACGCCGAGCAGAACGGCGAGGACGGCCGAGACGACGGTCGTCCCGATGACGAGCGAGAGGGTGACCGCGACGCGGCCGGAGAGGCTGACGGTCACGAGCTGACCGTTGAACCACGACCGTCCGAGGTCGCCCGTGAGGGCGCTGGTCAGCCAGTCCCAGTATTGGACGACGATGGGCCGGTCCAGGCCCAGCTCTTGAGCCTTCTGCTGCACGAGCTCGGGGGTGGCGTTCTGGCCGAGGATCCGTCGGGCGATGTTCGCGCTGTCCAGATACAGCAGGCCGAACGCGAGGACGGAGATCACGAAGAGGAGGACGACGCCGGCGAGGATGCGCCTGATGATGAACGTGAGCATGCTTTGCTCCTGGGTCTGAGAGAAGAGGATCCGGCCCGCCCGCTCGGGGGACGGGCGGGCCGGAAGGCCGCTACTGCTTCGGCTCGAAGTCGTAGATGGCCGGGTAGGCGTTCGTCGGAAGCATCTCGACGGTCGTGTCGGCATCCGTCGCGAAGCTGCCCTGGACCCGGTAGAACGGCGCGAACCAGGCCTGCTCGACGATGTAGCGGTTCAGCTCCTTGGCCACCGACGCCTGGGTGGCCTCGTCGCCGTACTGGATCTGCTGCATGTAGTCGTTGACCTGCGGGTCCTCGTAGTGGAACGGGTTGAACACGGCCTGGGGCGCGATCATGAACTGGATGAGCTGCCAGTCCGGGTTCTGCTCGAGGGCCATGAACGACGACGCGTACTTCGGTGCCAGCAGGTCGGCGATGAAGTTGTTCGGCGCGACCTCGACGTTCTCCACCGTGATCCCGACATCGGCCAGCTGCTGCTGGATGAGCGTGTAGGTGGCGGCGCCGAGCGCGGAGACCGAAGGCATCTGCAGCGTCAGACCGTCCTCGTAGCCGGCCTCAGCGAGCAGCTCCTTGGCCTTGTCGGGGTCGTAGGTGTAGTACTCGTCCAACTCGGGGTCGTAGGCGTCGCTCGTCGTCGGGAACACCTGCGTCGTGACGGTGCCGTGGTCGGTCTGCAGCGCCGTGAGGAGCCCCGCGCGGTCGAATGCGTAGTTGATGGCCTGGCGCACCTTGACATCGGCGAGCTCGGGCTGCGTCGTGCCGGCCCGGTCGAGCAGCAGCAGACCCTGGAAGTCGAGCTCGTTGGCGTTGACCGTCCAGCCGGCCCCCTCCACCTCGGCCAGGTTGTCGTTCGTCGCCAGTTTCATGCCGTTCGCCTCGCCGGCTTTGAGGGCGTTCAGCGCCGCGGTGTTGTCGGCGAAGACGTTGATGGTGAGGCCGTCGTAGTGCTGGACGTCGGGGTTCCAGTAGTCCTCGTTCCTCGTGTACACGTAGCTCGTGCCCGTGACGGTCGCCGCGGTGTCGAGAACGTACGGGCCGGAGCCGACGGGGTTCGTCGCGACATCGGCGCTGTCGAGCGAGGCCTCGGCGCCGACGAGACCGGGGTCGCGCGTCAGGTAGTTGAGGAACGCGGGGTCGGGTGCGCTCAGGGTGATGATGACGGTCTGGTCGTCGGGGGCTTCCATGCTGGCGACGCCCGCGAGGTAACCGGCATCCGGGGAGGTGCCCTCCTTGAAGCGCTGCAGGTTCTTGATGACGACGTCGGCGGTGAGAGCGGAATCGTCGGTGAAGGTGACGTCGTCACGGAGCGTGAGGGTCAGGACGGTGTTGTCCTCGTTGTAGGACCACTCGGTCGCGAGCCACGGCTCGATGGTTCCCTCGGGCGTGGCCAGGAGCAGCGTGTCGAAGACCGCCTGGTAGTACGGTGCGCGGTTGCCCCACTCGGCGCCCGCGGGGTCGAACGTCGCCGGCGCGAAGATCGCGCCCAGGGTGAGCGATTCGCCACCCTCTCCACTGCCGCCTGTGGAGCCTCCACCGGCGCAGCCCGTCGCAACGAGAGCGGTGGTGACGGCGATGGCCGCTGCTGCCGCGGCACTCTTCCATCGGATCATCTTCGAAGTCCTCTTGGTAGGGGCGATCCCACTGTGGATCGCCGGTGATTGAAGACGATAACACCAAACCCGAGCATGCACTAGGTTTTTGGGATAAATTTCTAGTGGCCGCTCGCTTTTTGTTTCTGGAAGGTCCAGACTGGGCGTTCAGGGGCGATGATCGGCTCTGGACGGGGGCCGACGCCGCCCGACGATACGGTGGAGACGATGACCGATACGACCGCACCTCCGCGGACGCGCAAGCCCCGTGGGGAGTACGCCAAGACCAGCGCGAAGCGCACGGCGATCCTGGATGCCGCCCTCGAGGTGTTCGCCGAGTCCGGGTACCGATCCGGCTCGCTTCGGGACGTCGCAGTGCGCGTCGGCATGAGCGAAGCCGGGCTCCTGCACCACTTTCCGAGCAAGGTGAAGCTCCTCGAAGCCGTGCTCGACCGCCGCGACGATCTCTCTCGAGGGATGGTCGACGTCGACGCGCCTGACGGGGCGGCGGCCCTTCGGGGCCTCGTCGATCTCGCTCGGCACAACGCGTCGGTACCCGGCGTGGTCGAGTTGTTCTGCATCCTGTCGGCGGAGGCGACGTCGCCGGATCATCCCGCTCACGAGTACTTCTCCCGCAGATACGTCTTCACGCGAGGCATGGTGCAGACGGCCCTCGAGAAACTGGGGCGAGACGGCCGCCTCGCCGAGGGGGTCGATCCCGCCCGCGCCGCGGTCGCGGCGATAGCCCTGTGGGACGGTCTGCAGGTGCAGTGGCTCCTGGATCGCACGGTCGTCGACATGTCGGACGAGCTGCGCCGCTTCTTCTCCGGCTTCGTCGACATGGACTTCGAGACCGCGGCCGATCAGGCCCCGGTCGAAACCGCCGAGTCCACGAATGCGACTCCGGAGCCCACCGACGCCACCCCGGACCGCACGGACGCGTAACACTCGGTCTGTCGGGAATGCTTCGCGGCGGAGCACGTTGGGCTCCGACATGACAACAGTGGGAATCATCGGGGCAGGACACATCGGCACGGCGCTCGCGCGGGGGCTCGTCGATCAGGGGTACGACGTCGTGATCAGCAACTCCCGCGGGCCAGACACTCTGGACGACCTCGTCGCGAGGCTGGGTTCGAAGGCGCGGGCCGCGACGCCCGCCGAGGCCGCGGCGGCCGGCGACTGGGCCATCGTGACGGTCCCGCTCAAGGCGCTCGGCGAGGTCCCGGTCGACGAGCTGGCCGGCAAGATCGTGCTCGACACGAACAACTACTACTGGGAGCGCGATGGTCGCATCGCCGAGCTCGACGAGAAGAATACGACGACCTCGGAGCTGGTGCAGCGCCACCTTCCGGAGTCCAAGGTCGCCAAGGCGTTCAACCACATCCTCGCCGCCGACATCCTCACCAGCGGCGCCCCGGCCGGCACGCCTGGACGCCGCGCCCTCGCCACCGCGAGCGATGCCCCGGACGCGGCCGAACTCGCGACCGCCGTCTACGACGGATTCGGCTTCGACACGGTGAACGTCGGGGCGCTGCACGACAGCTGGCGCGTGGAGCGCGACCAGCCGGCGTATGTCGTCCGGCAGGATGCCGCGGAGCTCGAAGCCAACCTGGCCCGCGCCACCCGCTGACCGGGAGTGGCAGGATCGGGTCATGGGTTCCTGGGACGCGGATGAGCTGCGCGCGATCGGCGACGCGGAAGAACTCGAGATCGCCTCGGAGCGGCGCGACGGCACGATGCGACCGTTCGCGACCATCTGGCACGTCGCGGTGGCGGGTCAGCTCTATGTCCGCTCGGCATACGGGCCCGAGAACGGGTGGTTCCGCCGAGCGGCCGCCAGCGGCACCGGCCGGATCCGCGCGGGCGGTGTCGAGCGGGACGTCGTCTTCGACGTCCCGCCGGGCATCGATCACCGGGAATTGGATGAAGCATACCGACGGAAGTATGCGAACCAGCCACCGCAGTATGTGGCTCCGGTGGTCGGCGACATCGCCGCGACCGCGACCCTCCGGGTGAACCCCCGCTAGAACACCGCGAAGGGACGCGATCTGCGGCTTAGGAAGCCCCGAACGCGCAGATCGCGTCCTTTCAGCGGTCATGGTCGTGACCCGGCACCGTGAGCGCGAGCCAGCGAACCCGAAGGGACGCGATCTGCCGCTTCGGCGGCCCCGAAGCCGCAGATCGCGTCCCTTCAGCGACGAGGGTCTGCGCCTGTGAGTTCGCGGGTGCGGCGGTTCGCCGCGTGGAGCTGGTCGGCGGCGTCGGTGACCCGCACGAGCCACTCGTCGAGGCGGTCGCGCTCGTCCCGGTGCGCCTCCACGCTCCGGACATTCGCCCGTACATTGACGCGCGCGCTGCCGAGGGCCGCGGAGAGCGCCTCGCCCGCCACTTCGAGATCCGCTCGCAGCGATGTGTTCCCGATCTCGAAGAGCAGCGCGAGCTCGTCCACGAGCTCCGCGGCGATCCGCCCGAGCGCGACGGAAGAGTCCGCCCCCGCCACCGCCGCTTGGCGCACGCGGTCGTCTCGCCCCGGGTCGTCCGAGGGGCGCAGCGCCGCACCCAGCTCCGCCGACACCACGCCGTCGGCCTCGGCCGCCTCGAGCGCGCGGACGCGCAGGGCGGCTACCCGGTCCGCGCACGCGCCGGCATCCGGAGAATCGCGGGTGTACTCCGCCACCATGTGCAGCAGCGCGGCGCTGATCGCCGCCAGGACGCCGCAGGCCGCGCCGCCGCCGGGCGCTCCTCGCGGCTGGGCGAGCTTGTCCAGCCACGATGACAGCGGGATCGACACGGGAACGTCCGCGTCCGGAACGTTCGTCTGCGGCGCCTTCGGATCGGCGTCCCCACCGTTGGAGTTCACGGCCGCTACCCCAGCAGCTCCGGGCGCTTCCACTCGGCGCCGTTGATATGCTGATCGAGGAATGCGAACACGGTCTGGTACCAGACCACCGCGTGCTGGGGCTTCAGCACCCAGTGGTTCTCGTCGGGGAAGTACAGGAAACGGTGCACCGTGGTGCCGTCGGGTTGGGCGTGATGCTCCGCGAGCTCGGACCACAGCCGCAGGCTCTCGCCGATCGGCACCCGATAGTCACGGTCTCCGTGGATGACCAGCAGGGGCGTGCGGATGTCGCTCACGTGCCCGTGCGGTGAGTGCTCGACCATGGCCTCCGGCGTGAAGATGCGCTGCCAGTACTCCGAGCTGTCGGTCGTGCCGCTGAACTGGTCGAGCGCCCAGAGGCTGGCATGGGTCACGATGGCGCGGAACCGGTCGGTGTGCCCGGCCACCCAGTTGGCCATGTAGCCCCCGAACGAACCGCCCATCGCCGCGGTGCGTGTTTCGTCGATGTCGGCCCGCTCGATGACGGCATCGGTGATCGAGAGCAGGTCCGTGTAGGGCTTCGCTCCCCAGCTGTTCCACCCTCGGGCGATGAAGTTCAGCCCGTACCCGGTGGACAGCGCCGGGTCGGGGAGCAGCACGGCATAGCCCCGGGCCACCGCGAGCAATGGCGCCCAGCGCCAGCTCCAGGCGTTCCAGCTGTTCAGGGGTCCGCCGTGGATCCAGAGCAGCAGCGGAGCCGGCGCGGCATCCGATGCCCCCTCCGGCAGCAGCAGCCAGCCGCGAACACGAGCCCCGTCATCCGCGGTCGTCTCGACCTCAGTGATGGTTCCCGGCGTCGCGGGGGCGGCGGCCGGCGTTGCGAGTGGCGTGACGACGCCGTCGCGCGCGACGCGCACCGGATGCGGCGGAACGACCCACGACGAACGCAGCGCGACGACATCCCCGCTCGAACGGTCGACGTGCACGTGGGTGTAGGTGAAGTCGTCGTCGGTGAGCTGCTGGGCGGCGCCTCCGTCGAGCGGGAGGCGGAAGATCGGCCCGCGGCCGTTCTGATCGGCGGTGGCGATCAGGGCCGAGTTCACCGCGTCGAAGCGCAGGTCGTTCGCCCACCGGTCCCAGTCCGCCGCGATGCGCCGGGCGCCGGAGCCGTCGACGCCGGCTACCCAGACCTCGACGTCGGTCGGCCCCGCGGGGGTGCTCTTGGCCACGCGCCGGAAAGCGATCCGAGATCCGTCGGAACTCACCGCGGGCGACTCGAAGTCCACGTCGGGTTCATCGAACAGCGTCACCCGGTCGCCGGTCGTGGTGTCGATCGAGACGAGCGCCTGTCGCCCGGCGCGCTGCTCGCTCAGCCGGAGGGACGCGATCAGGATGCCGCCATCCGGGCTCAGCGCGACGCCGGCGTGATCGGCCGAACGGCCGGGCCTCGGCGTGAGATCGCGCGGACGCGGAAGGGTCTCGGGGTACGGCGCGCCGGCTTCGCCGCCCTTCTCCGGGGCTTCGTCCGGCGCCTTCTCGTCGGATTCCTCGACCACCGCGGCGATGGTGTCGACGAGCTCGTCCAGGTCGAGCGCGAGCAGATGCGGCTGCGCCGGCCCGAGGTCGTGGTCCCAGAACCGCACGGGATAGCCCTCGTGCAGGATCGCGGACACCTTCTTCTTCTTCCGAAGCGCGCGCAGCGCCGCCTCGGCCTCGAGCGAACCGGCACCCCCGTCGGCACCGCCCGCACCGGCACCGCCCGTACCGGCACCCCCCTCATCCGCACCGGGCAGCAGCTCGGCATCGAGCACGATCCGTTCGCTCTCCAGCGCGGTCGCGGCGATGCCGGACACTCCCCCGGCCAGCCGGGTCACGGGGCGACCCTCGCCGCCGGCCGCCGGAAGCAGCCAGAGCTGGCCCGATTCGTCGTCCTCGTCGGCCTCGGCATCCGGTCTCGCCGACACGAAGAGGATGTCGCCGGCCGGCGTGAACGCCGCTCCGCTCTCGCCCTTCGCGGAGCGGGTGAGCCTCGTCGGACGGCCGGATCCGTCGGAGGGCACCGACCACAGCGAGCGCTCGTAGGCGGTGCCGTCCTTCTTGAGCGTGGCGACCGTCAGGACGACGCGGGCTCCGTCGGGCGAGAGGGCGAGCGCCTCGATGCGCGGCAGGGCGACGAAGCTGTCGAGGGAGGAGAAGGGCGTGGAGACCATTCGTCCACGCTAGCCCGGCGACCGGCGCAGCTGCAGTCCCGGACCCGGCGGATCGTGCATTCTGGGTGAAGCCCGGGTTCAGGGGATCCAATACTCTGAGGGCACCTCGCCGTCCATCTTCGGAGCGGACGAACCCCTCCGACGATCGGACTCGCGTGAACGCTCTAGGCGCCGTGCTCGGACCCAACCTCGCCTGGATCGCGATTCTCATCCAGGCTGCCATCGTGATCGGCGCGCTGATCTTCATCCCTCGCGACCGCAAGCCCACCGCGGCCATGGCGTGGATCCTGCTGATCATCCTGCTGCCCTTGTTCGGCCTCCTCTTCTACCTGCTCATCGGCAACTTCAAGCTGCCGGCGAAGCGGCGGAACGAGCAGGCTCGCATCAACGGGATCATCCAGGAGCGAGCGGCCGGCCGCGACCTGCCCTCGCCCGACCGGGACTGGCCACGGTGGTTCGAACGGGTGACGCAGCAGAATGAGCTCCTGACCGGCCTGCCGGCCATCGGCGGCAACAGGGCGACGCTGATCGGCGACTATCAGGGATCGATCGATGCGATGACGGCGGAGATAGACACCGCGACGAGCTTCGTTCACGTCGAGTTCTTCATCGTGGCGTGGGATGACACGACCCGCGCGTTCTTCAGCGCGATGGAGCGGGCCGTGGCCCGGGGCGTCTCTGTGCGGCTGCTCGCCGACCACCTGTCATCGGGCAAGGTCCCCAAGAGCAAGGAGACGTTCGCAGAACTCGACCGCATCGGAGTCAAGTGGGCGTGGATGCTGCCGGTCATGCCGTTCAAGGGCAAGTATCAGCGCCCCGACCTGCGCAACCACCGCAAGCTCGTCGTGGTGGACGGCCGGGTCGCCTTCATGGGCTCGCAGAACCTGATCAACCGCAACTACGACTCGCCGAAGAATATCAAGCGCGGGCTGCAGTGGCAGGAGCTGATGACCCGCCTGGAGGGTCCGACCGTGGCGGCGGTGAACGCCATCTTCCTGTCGGACTGGCTGATCGAGACCGACGAGCTCCTCGTCGACGAGGAGCACGTGCCGGCGAATCAGGTCGCCGCGGACCCGTCACCGGATTCGCTCGTCTGCCAGGTCGTGCCGAGCGGGCCCGGCTACGGCACCGAGAACGGCCTGAGGCTCTTCCTGTCGCTGATCCATGGAGCAACGGAGAAGGTCATCCTCACGAGCCCGTACTTCGTGCCCGACGAGCCGATGATCTACGCCATCACGACGGCGTGCCAACGCGGCCTCGAAGTGCAGCTGTTCGTCTCCGAGATCGGGGACCAAGGACTGGTGTACCACGCACAGCGGTCCTACTACGGTGAGCTGCTCGAGGCGGGGGTCCGCATCTTCCTCTACCCCGCGCCGTACATCCTGCACGCCAAGCACTTCTCCATCGACGACAACATCGCCGTGATCGGGTCGAGCAACATGGACATCCGCTCGTTCAGCCTCAACTCCGAATCGTCGTTGATGGTGCTCGGCGAATCGTTCGTGCGCGACATGCGCGCCGTCGAGCAGGGGTACCGTGACGCCGGACGGGAACTCACCCTCGAGCAGTGGAAGCAGGAACCGGCGAAGGCGACGTTCCTGGACGGCGTCGCGCGCCTCACCTCCGCAGTCAACTAGGCGCGACTGCCCCGGCGGTGTCGACCGTCAGCTCGGCTGCTCGACCATCTGGGCGAGTTGGATGAGGTTGCCGACGGTGTCGTCGAGCACGGCGGTGATCACGGGTCCCATCGCCGTCGGCGGCTGGGTGAAGACGACGCCCTGCGCCGTGAGCCGTTCGTATTCGGCCTGCGCGTCCTCGACGCCGAACGACGTGAACGGGATGCCGTCCTCCACCAGGGCGCTCGTGAACGCGGGCACCGCGGGGTGGTCGTTCGGTTCGAGCACGATCTGCGTGCCCGTGGCGTTCTCGGGGTCGGCGAGCGTGATCCAGCGGTGCTCGCCGACCGGGAAATCGGCGGTGACGACGAAGCCCAGGCGGTCACGATAGAAGGCGACCGCCGCATCCTGATCGTCGACGAAGATGCTGTGGCTGGTGATTCTCATGGGTTCTCCTTCAGTGGCCAACGGGTGACGACCGCTGCCAGCGGCGCCGTGTCGATCGTGTGGAACTTGCTGCGGCCTCGCTTCTCGCTGTGCACGAGACCGGCGCTCTCGAGCACCTCGAGGTGCTGCGAGACGGCCTGCCGCGAGCTCGTGAGCCCGTGCTTCATGGCGAGGCGCGCGCACAGCTCGAACAGGGTCTGGTCATCCCGCTCGACGAGCTCGTCGAGGATCGTGCGCCGCGTCTCGTCGGCGAGAGCCTTGAAGACGTCGGTCACGAACACAGGATAGGCAAGTGGATACTTGCATGTCAATCGCTATATCAGATCGACCGTGTCGCGGCGAGGGGTTGTCACCAAAGTCACAGCAGAGGGTACAGTCGGCAACGCCCGCATCGCTTCATGGCGTTGTGGCGAGCCCGGGCGACCGGGCTGTGTCCTCACAACAGAAGAAGAAAGAGAGAGAGACCATGAGTTTCCTCGGATTCCTGCTGCTCGGCCTCATCGCCGGCGCCATCGCAAAGCTCATCCTGCCCGGCAAGCAGGGTGGCGGATGGCTCATCACCCTGCTCCTCGGAGTCGTGGGTGCCCTCCTCGGAGGCTGGCTCGGCAGCGTGCTGTTCGGCACCGGCCTGGAGAACTTCTTCGACCTCTCCACGTGGCTGCTCGCGATCGGCGGCGCGATCATCGTGCTGCTCATCTACGGCCTGATCGTGAACCGTCGCGGCACCAAGGCGTAACAACCCTGCAGAAGGCGCCGGCGGATGAAAGTGCATCCGCAGGCGCCTTCTGTGCGTCCGGGCGCCGGCGCGGCGCGATTTTGGGAGCGATCTACCGGATCGGCTCGTGCGGGGTGTATCCCGCCTCCAGGGCGGTGACCTCGTCGTCGGTGAGCTGCACCTGGAGGGCCGCCACGGCGTCCGGCAGGTGATGCGGCTTCGTCGCTCCCACGATCGGCGCCGAGATGACCGGGTTGCGCAGCACCCATGCGAGGGCGACCTGCGCCATGGGGATGCCCCGATCCCGGGCGATCGACTCGACCGCCCCGATGATCCCCGCGTCCCCGTCGCCGAACTGGCGGCGGCCGACAGGATCGTTGTCGAAGCGCGTCGTGTGCTCGCCGAACGGGCGCGCGAGGCGCCCCTTCCCGAGCGGGCTGTACGGGATGCTGCCGACCCCCTGATCGGCGAGCAGCCCGAACATCTCGCGCTCCTCTTCGCGGTACAGCAGGCTGTACTGGTCCTGCATCGAGACGAACCGCGTCCAGCCGTGCAGGTCGGCGGTGTACTGCATCTTGGCGAGCTGCCACGCATCCATCGCAGATGCGCCGAGGTAGCGGACCTTGCCGGCCTTCACGATGTCGTGCAGGGCCTCCATCGTCTCCTCGACCGGCACCTCGGGGTCGAAGCGGTGGATCTGGTAGAGGTCGACGTAATCTGTGCCGAGGCGGGTCAGCGACGCGTCGATCTGCTCCATGATCGCCTTGCGCGAGAGTCCCGATCCGCCCGGTCCGCCGTGCATGGGGAAGTGCACCTTCGTCGCCAGCACGATGTCCTCGCGGCGCGAGTAGCGGTCGATGGCACGCCCGACGATCTCCTCCGAGGTTCCGAAGCCGTAGACGTTCGCCGTGTCCCAGAAGGTGATGCCCAGGTCGAGGGCCTGCCGGAAGAGCGGCTCGGCGCCCTCGTCATCCAGTGCCCATTCGTTGAAGCCCTTGGATGTGTCGCCGAAGCTCATGCATCCGAGGGCGATGCGGCTGACCTTCAGCCCCGAGTTGCCGAGTCGTGTGTATTCCATCGTGTGCTCCTCATCCGTTCCGGTTGGCGAGGTGTTCGTCGTCGGTCACGTGCTCGCCCCACTGCGTCTCCGAGCCGTCGGTTTCGACCCTAGGCGGGCCTGCGCCCACGAGGGAGGCCCTGTCGGTACCTGTACCGGCAGGGCCTCCGGGGTGTGCGGTTCCGGCATCCGGGTTCGCGCTGCGGTTTCCGCCGCTCGCGGCACCGATTCCCGCGGCGGGCGGCGAGAAGTGCAGCGCGAAGCGCTACCCGAACGGGATGGAGCCGACGAGCACGCCGACGGCGAGCATCACCAGCGAGACGATGGTCGCGCGCCACAGGACCTTCTTGTGGTGGTCGCCCAGGTTGACCGCGGCGAGGGAGACGAGCAGCAGGATGGCCGGCACGAGCGGGCTCTGCAGGTGCACCGGCTGGCCGACGATCGACGCGCGCGCCATCTCGACCGGGTCGATGCCGTAGGCCGCGGCGCTCTCGGCGAGCACCGGGAGGATGCCGAAGTAGAAGGCGTCGTTCGACATGAAGAACGTCATCGGGATGGAGAGCAGCCCGGTGATGACCGCGAAGTACTGCCCCATCGACGGGGGCACGATCTGAACGACCCAGTCCGCCATCGCGGTGACCATCCCGGTGCCGTTCAGCACGCCGACCAGCACCCCGGCGGCGAGCACCATCGAGACGACGCCCACGATGCTCGGCGCGTGCGCGACGATCTCGTCCGCCTGGCTGCGCAGCTTCGGGAAGTTGAGAACGAGCGCGAGCGCCGTGCCGACCATGAAGATGTAGGGCAGCGGCATGAGGTCGAGCACCAGCAGCACCATGACGGCCATCGTCAGCGCGAAGTTCACCCAGATGAGCTTGGGGCGCAGCGTCGGGCGGTCGGGGTGGAGCATCGTGTCGGCCATCATCGTGTCGTGCTGGTCCTCCACCGCCGTGACGACGGCACCGGCCGGAGCCGGCCGATCACCGCGGACGGTGACGATGCCGGTGGTCGACAGAGTCGCCAGCGCGCCCGGCTTGACCTCGGTGCCCCGCACGACCCGGGTGCCGCCGAAGATCCGGCGCCAGCGCGACGAACCGGGGTCGCCGGAAGTGGCGGCTGCGCCTTCGGCGGCGGCGGCCGGCGAGTACTCCAGCGAACCGATGCGCTTGCGCTCGCCCAGTCCGAGCATCCAGGCGAACACGAGGGAGACGACGAGGCCGGTCGCCAGCGACGGGAGCATCGGCACGAAGATGTCGGTCGGCGAGACGCCGAGGGCCGAGGCCGCCCGAACGGTGGGACCGCCCCACGGGACGATGTTGAGCGTGCCGTTCATCAGGCCGGCGACGCACGTGAGCACGACCGGGCTCATGCCCAGGCGCAGGTAGATGGGCAGCATCGCGGATGTCGTGATGATGAAGGTCGTCGACCCGTCGCCGTCGAGCGACACGGCGCCCGCCAGGATAGCGGTGCCCAGCACGACCTTCGCGGGGTCGTTGCCGAGGAAGCGGGTGATGAAGCGGATGAGCGGGTCGAACAGGCCGACGTCGATCATGATGCCGAAGAACATGATCGCGAACATCAGCAGAGCCGCCGTCGGGGCGAGGTCGCCGATCGACTCGATGACCATGTCGCCGAGGCCGAGCCCTGCCCCCGCGAACAGTCCGAAGATCGTCGGGACCAGTATCAGCGCGACCATCGGGGTCAGGCGCCGGGTCATGATCAGGACCATGAAGGTGAGGATCATGGTGAATCCGAGGATGACGAGCACGTCGACTCCTTTGTCTCGTGGCAGTGGCGAAAAGCCACCGGTGGGTGTTCCGCACGAAGCTAGCCGGGCGGCGGCCGCGGCATCCGGTATCTCGCTTTGATGCACCTATTGCGCATATCGTGAGTTCTGCGCATTTCGCTCACGACGACGACGCGAGGGGTTCGGTGATGCGGTTCGGAACTCAGGTGCTCGTCCTGCAGCTGGCCTGCGTCACGGCCGTCGTGGCGGTGTGCACCGCGGTCTTCGTCTGGCTCGGCGTGCAGCAGCTGAGGTCGGAGGCCGAGTCGTCCGCCCTCTCGATCGCCCGCACCGTCGCCGTGGACGACGACGTGCGCGCGGAGGTGGCCCGCATCTCCGCCGAACCGGGGACGCCGGCGGCGGACGAGCTTCGCGGCGGCGCGCTGGAGTCGCTCGCCGCCGACGTGCAGGAGCGCACCGGCGCCCTCTTCGTGGTGATCACGGACGATCAGGGGATCCGCCTCGCGCACCCGGATCCGGACCGCCTGGGCGAAGTGGTGAGCACGAGCTTCGAGGACGCACTCGCCGGTCGCGAGACGGTCGGATGGGATTCGGGCACGCTCGGCGAATCCGCCCGGGCGAAGGTGCCGGTCCGTGAACCGGGGGGCACCGAACCTGTCGGGGAGGTGAGCGTGGGCTTCGCCCGTGCGAGCGTGTTCGGAGAGCTGCCGGTGCTGATCGTGGGCATCGTCATCGCGGCGCTGGCCGCCGTCGCGGTGGGTGTTCTCGCCTCGCTCGTGCTGCGACGCCGGCTCGAGCGCCTCACACTCGGCGTGCAGCCCGAGGAGCTCGCGGGGATGGTGCAGAACCAGGCGGCCGTGCTGGACGGGGTGGGAGACGGGGTGCTTGCCTCCGACCCCGAGGGCACCGTGACGGTGGCCAACAGCACCGCGGTCGCCCTCCTCGGAGCGGGCGACCTCGTCGGCCGCAAGGTGCGCGACCTGGACCTTCCCGCTGCGGTGCGCGATGCGATCCTGTCGCCCGCTTCGGGCGCCGAGCCCCTGCCGCTCGGGGAGCGGGTGGTCTTCATCGACACGCACCCCGTGTCGCGCGGGCAACGCGACCTCGGCCTCATCGCCATCATCCGGGATCGCACCGACATCGTCGGCCTGACCGAGCGACTCGAGACCGTCGCGGCGATGACGAACGCGCTGCGCGTGCAGCGCCATGAGTTCGCGAACCGGCTGCACGTCACCGCGGGACTGATCGACGCGGGGCGCGTGGCAGACGCCCGCACGTATCTGGACGGCATCCGGGAGGTGGCGGATGATGGTGCCCCGACGCTGCACGATCTCGGCGAGCCGTTCCTCGAATCATTCCTCGAGGCCAAGGCGGTCCATGCCGCCGAACGAGGGGTCTGGCTGCGCGTCGGCGAGGACTCGCTGGTGCTCGGGGTGGTCGACCTGCCGGAGGACGTCGCCACGGTGCTGGGCAACCTGATCGACAACGCCGTCGCGGCGGCGGTGCGGGGGCGGGAACCCCGGTGGGTCGAGGTCGAGCTGCTCGACGAAGCCGACACCCTGGTGGCGACGGTGACCGACTCCGGACCCGGCATGCCGGATGGCGGCATCCCTTCGCCGACGCGGCGCCAGCCGGCGGATCCGGATGCCGTGCACGGCCATGGCATCGGTCTTCCGCTCGCGCACGAGATCGCAACCCGCCTCGGGGGCGTGGTGTGGCTTGCGGACGCCGGCGGGCACGACGGCCATGGTGCGGTGTTCTGCGCACGGATGCCGGGGGTCATGCGGGCGGCATCCGCTGCGCGTCTCGAGGAAGGACACCCGTCATGACCGACAGTATCCGCGTGCTCGTGGTCGACGACGACTTCCACGTCGGCGGGCTGCACCGCGACATCGTCGCCGGCCGAGCGGGCTTCACGGCGCTCGAACCGGTGCGCGGGGTGCGCTCCGCGCGCGCCGCCGTGCGAGACCAGGCGCCCGACTTGGTGATCTGCGACGTGTACCTGCCCGACGGGGACGGCATCGAGTTCGTGTCGGAGCTCGACGTCGACGCGATGGTGATCAGCGCCGCGTCGGAGGGTGCGACCGTGCGCCGTGCGCTGCGCGCCGGCGCCTGGGACTACCTCGTCAAGCCCTTCGAGCCCGCGGTGCTGGCCGAACGGCTGGACGCGTACCGCCGGTTCCTGAACCTGCTGCCGAGCGAGCGCCGGCTCGATCAGTCAGGCATCGAGCGTGCGCAGCGGGTCTTATATGCCCGGGACGGCGGTGCGGCGCCGACCACGCGCTCCACGACCGAGCGCCTGATCCTCGAACTGCTCGGCGACGAGGAGTCCTCGGCCGCGGACGTGGCGGCGCGAGCGGGCATCTCGCGCGCAACAGCGCAGCGGCATCTGGCCTCCCTGGCGACCCGCGGGGCGGTCGAGGTCTCGCTGAAGTACGGATCGACCGGGCGCCCCGAGCACCGGTATCGCGTTCCGGAGTGACGGGGCGCCAGCGCCCCCGCCGTCCGCGCTTCGCGCGGCTGTTTCCTGCGCGCGCGGCTCAGGTTCACGCAGCGCCCGACGATAACTGCAGCGCGAACCGCCCGCCACGCCGCGCCCCATCCGCGCCGGAATGCCGAAGCGCCGGATGACATCGGCTTCGCCGCCGCGGCGGCGGTGCCGCTGTCAGAGGTCCGCTTCTTCGTCCTCTTCCGGCTCGAACGTCGACTGCTCTCCGGTGTGACCGGCGGCCACGCCGTTGGGGTTGCTGGGGATCGTGCCGTCCTCGCCCAAGCCGCCCGGCTTCTCGGTGGCCTCGTCGTCCTCCGAGGGGCCGCTCCCGCTCCCCACGGCGTCCGGGCTCTCGATGTCGAACGCCTCGAGAGATCCGTCTTCGATGGGGTCCGACCCTGCATCCTGTGTGCCTGACATGGTGCTCTCCTCTTGCTCGGTCTCCCCTTGCGCCGAGGCTACGGCGCGCAGGGCACACCGGCGAGGGGATTGCCACGCGCTCCCGGCGCGAGTAGCGCCAACTCATCATCAGTATTGCCTTATATAAGTCGCCATTGATAAGGTGTCGTCATGCACGCGCTCGACATGCTCGGCGACCCGGTTCGCCGGCGCATCCTCGAACTGCTCGCCGATGGCGAGCAGGCGGCCGGTGCCGTGACAGAGGTCATCCGCTCGGAATTCGGGATCTCCCAGCCCGCCGTATCGCAGCATCTGCGGGTGCTGCGCGAGGCGGGCTTCGCACGCGTCCGCGCCCAGGGAACCCGCCGGCTCTACGCCGTCGAAGCGGAAGCGCTGCAGGAGGCGGACGTGTGGCTCGACCACTTCCGCGGGTACTGGACCCAGCACCTCGACGCGCTCGCAACCGAGCTGGCGCGCGGCTCGAGGGCGCACCGTTCATCGGCCGCACGGCGTCCGCAGGAGAAGAAGAACGAGAACAAGAGCGAGAACAACGAGGAAGGAAACCACCCGTGATCGACATCGTGAACCAGATCAACGCCACGCACCGCGAGATCGGCAACGCACCTCTCAGCACGGGCGATGGGCGGTCGCTGCTGCTGCGCCGCACCTACGACGCACCGATCGAGGACGTCTGGGACGCCTGCACGTCGCGCGAGCGGTTGGGCCGGTGGCTCGGTCCCGTGACGGGAGACCTGCGCCTCGGTGGAGCGTTCCGACTGGAGGGCAACGCCGGCGGGGTGGTGCAGCGCTGCGATGCGCCGCAGCACCTCGAGGTCACGTGGTCGCTCGGCGAGGGGATGGACACCGAGGTCGCGCTCCGCCTCTCCCCCGCCCCTGAAGGCGGGACCGTGCTGGAACTCGAGCATTCGTCGCCCGCCCAGATCGTCGACGTGCTGGTCGAGGCATATGGCCCCGGCGGTACGATCGGCATCGGTGGCGGCTGGGACATCGCCCTGCTCGGCCTCGACCTGCACCTCGGGGGCGCGGACTTCGACCCCGCGACATGGGAGGACACGGCGGAGGTCAGGGAGTTCGCCGCGGAAAGCTGCCGCGCGTGGGCGCGCCCGGTACAGGATGCGTGGGGCACGAGCGACGAGGACCTCGACGCGGCGGTCGCCTTCGCAACGAGCCAGTTCGCCCCCGCCGAGGAAGTGGAGAGCTGAGCCGCCCCTGACATTCTCGCGCAAGGGCGCGATAGTGAATGCATGGAGAATCTCGACACCGACGTCGTGATCGTGGGCGCCGGTCCGACCGGGCTCATGCTCGCCAACTGCCTGGCGAAGCTGGGCGTGTCCTGCGTGATCGTGGACGGCAAGGCCGGCCCCACACGTGAGTCGAGGGCGCTCGTCCTCCAGGCGCGCACGATGGAGATCTACGATCAGCTCGGGCTCGCCGCGCGCGTGCTCGAACAGGCCGAACTCGTGGGTGCGCTCGTGCCCGGCTTCGAGAAGACGCGATTCAGCGCGGTCGACCTTCGGCGGCTCGCCACGGGTGTCACGCCGTTCCCTCGCCTGTACGTGCTCGAGCAGAGCAAGAACGAGCGGCTGCTCGCCGAGAGCCTGGAAGCGCTCGGCGCGGCGGTGCGCTGGGGGTGCCGGATGGTCTCGGTCGTGCGGACGGAGGACGGCGGTGCGCGCGTCGTCTGCGAGACGGATTCCGATCCCGACGCCGTCGGCACCCTGACGATCACGGCGCGATTCTGCGTCGGAGCCGACGGCGCCTCGTCGCCCGTGCGCGAGGCGACCGGCATCCCGTTCACGGGGGTGACGAACGAGCACACGTTCTACGTCGCCGATGCTGCGGCCGTGGAAGGCCTCGTGCCGCACGCGGTCAACCTCCGCTTCGGTGACACTCAGTTCCTGCTCGCCTTCCCGATGACCGGTGCCGGGCACCATCGCCTGATCGGAGTCGTCCGCACTGCCGCCGATGAGGACGTGACGGAGGCCCCCGTCCGTGCGACGCTCGAGCGCGTCTTCGGAGTCACCTACGAGTCCGCGCTCTGGTTCTCGACCTACCGCGTGCATCACCGCGTCGCCGAGCGTTTCCGGCAGGGGCCGGTGTTCCTCGCGGGCGACGCCGCGCACGTGCACTCCCCCGTCGGAGCACAGGGAATGAACACCGGGCTGCAGGACGCCCACAACCTCGCATGCAAGATCGCAGACGTGCTCCGAAGGGGCGCACCCGACGCATACCTCGACCGGTATGAGGCCGAGCGGATGCCCGTAGCCCGGCGCCTCGTCGGCACGACCGACACGCTCTTCGGGTTCGTCACCTCGGTCAAGAGAGGGCCGCGATTCCTCCGCCGGCGTGTGCTGCGCGTGCTCGCGCCGGTCGGCGCGGCCGTCGTGCCGCGCGCCCGGCGGGCGTCCCGGCTCTTCGAATACCTGTCCCAGACCCGCATCCACTACTGGATGAGTGAGCGCGAGAGGGTGACCTCCCGTGGCAGCCGAGGCAGGGTGGTCGGACGGCGCCTGCCGTGGAACGGCGACAACTACGAAGCACTCCGCGGCATGCGATGGCAGGTGCACCTGTACGGCGCCGTGGATGCCCCCGCCCTCGAGCGGCTGCGCGGATACGTCCCCCTGCCCGTGATGCATTTTCCGGAACTTCGCAACGATCGGCTGCGGCCGGGTACGTGCTATCTCGTGCGCCCGGACGGGTTCGTGGCGGCAGCGGGACCTCTGTCCGGGGCCGTCGAGGGGATCCGCAGGGCTCTGCCGTTCGCTCTATGAGGCAACGCTCATCTAGGCATCATCCGGCATATATTCCCACTGGCCCTTCCCTTGCGACTGTTCACCGCGACGGCGAGGCGGGCGCCGTCGCTCCCGCCGGTCGTCGGGCGGGGCCGGCGGCACGCAGGGGCCGCCACGTGCTGACCATCGCGACGGCCAGCAGCAGCTCCGCGATGTCCCCGCCGTAGTACATGAGGTCGGCGGCCCCGCGCAGCTGCACCGCCGGCGCCTCGACCTGCACGAGGGCGCCCGCGTAGATCAGCTGGGCGAGCGACGCGTGCGCGGCGATCGCGATGCCGAGCACGACGAGCCGGAACGGCACGGATGGTCGGTGCGGAGCCGGGTCCGGTCCCGCAATCGCGTACGCGAACACGTAGCCGGCCAGCAGGAAGTGCGCGTGCACCGCGTGATGCAGCAGCGGCGACGTCAGTGTCGCCGTGTAGAGCGGGCTGAAGTAGAGCACCGCCATCCCACCGACCGCGAGCAGCAGGCCGACGATCGGATGCGAGAGCAGGGCCATGAGTCGCGAGTGCAGCGCCCGCCCGATCACCCGCCCGGCCGGCACGGGCACCGACCGCAGCACCAGCGTCACGGGCGCGCCGAGGACGAGGGCGAGCGGCGCGTACATGCCGATCATCAGGTGCTGCAGCATGTGCGAGCGAAAGTCGCCAGGGGGTAACGGCGAGGCGGAAGCGAACGCCGCAGCTGCCAGCGCGATGCCGACCAAGAAGGAGGCGGTGCGCCACAGATTCCATCTCCGTGGGTCGCGGTGGGCACGGAGGGCCATGATCAGGTACAGCGCGGCCACCGCGCACGCGACCGCCAGCGGCACGGCCGCTTCCGTACCGGTCACCTGCGGATGGAGGTGCGGGTTCATCCCGAACGCCGCGCCTCGACGTCCGCGACCTGCACGGCCGTTGCGTCGCCTGCGGCATCGGCTCTGCCCGAGCGCTGGAGCAGCCACCCGCCGGTGATCAGGAGCGCGCCGAGCCCGAGGAAGACGACATCGGCGACGGTCTGGTATGGGCCGCTGATCACGTGATGGATGCCGAGGACGTGGTGGTCGATGATGCCCTCGACCACGTTGAAGACCCCCCAGCCTGCGATGATCCAGCCCCACAGCACCCTCGATCGCCAGAGGCGCCCGCGCGCGTGCGAGACACGCGAATACAGGATGCCGAGCCCGGCGAGCACGGCGAGCCACGTGACGACGTGGAAGAGGCCGTCCCACAGCGTGTTCATCTGCAGGCCGTGCACGGTCGTCGCCGGGTAGTCCCCGATGGGGATGTTCGCGGTGGCCGAGCTCGTGAGCATGTGATGCCACTGCAGCACCTGATGCAGGAGGATGCCGTCGACGAATCCTCCGAGCCCGATCCCGAGCAGCAAGCCGGGCAGCACGATTCCCGGCCGGTCGCGGGCCGTCGATCCGTCGCCTGCTGGTTGCGCCATCGCGCGTCCGTTCTCGTTCGGTGGTACCGGTGGTGGGTGGATGCAGGAATGGGCCGCCTGATCGAAGCGATCAGGCGGCCCTGCGCCTTCGGCGTCGGGTTCACGCCCCGCGTCGGGGGTGCCGCTAGCGGTCGCGGGTGGTGGAGTCGCCCTCGATCTCGATCTCCTCCTTGCGGACCTCTCCTGTGACGGTCTCGTTCTCGGTGACGGTCTCCTTGTCGAGGCGGACGCGCTCCACCGGAACGGTCTCCTTCTCCACGACGGGGCGCTCTTCGGTCAGGACGACCTCGTGCTCCTCCTCGCTGATGTCGGGACCGCTCATGGCGTTGCCGACGTTCGCGTCGGTGATCGGCTCACGCTCCACGCGCACCTCTTCGCGCGTCACCGGAACCGTCACGTTCTGCTGTTCGGTGACCACGTACTTGCGCAGCCGCGCGCGACCGGTCTGCACCTTCTCGGTGCCGACGTGCAGCCGCTCCTCGGAGCGGGTCATCGCGTCGTCGGTGGTGGGCCCGGAGGTGTCGTACCCCTCGGTCCTGCGTCCGGTGTCGTACCCCTCGGTCCTGCGTCCGGTGTCGTAGTCGTCGGTGCCCGACGTGCCGGCCGCGCCGCTGACGCCGCCCGTCGCGGTCGTACCAGGGGTGCCGGTCGTGGCGCCGGTGCCGGCGGGGCCGGTCGCGGCGGCCGTGTAGCCCGCGGTGCCCGGGGTGTCATCGCCGGTGCGGTAGCCGCCGGTCGTGCCCGTGCTGTAGCCGGCAGTGCCTCCGCCGTAGTACGAGTAGAGGTTGTCCGTCTCGTCTTCTTCGAGCGCTCCCTCGTGGTCGATGTTCGGGGCGTCCTTGACGAAGTCCTTCGAGTAGGGCACCCGGATGTCGTCCCCTGACTGCTCCGCCGCGTCGAGCGGGACGAAGGACTCGCGCAATCCGAACAGTCCGGTCCGCACCGTGATCCAGTTCGGCCGCCCCGTGTCGGGATCCACGTAGACCTGGCCCACCGATCCGATCTTGTCGCCGTCGGAGCCGATGACGTTCGAGCCGATGAGTCCGCCGATGTTCTCAGTGTTGATCATGCTCTTCCTTCTTGTTCCTAGTGGAAAGGCGAGGATTTCGGGGGGAGTTCGGGGGTCAGCGGTCGAGTCCGACCCGGTCGACCTTCCGGTGGAACCGCATGCCGGCGACGCCGCCGAGGATGGCGCCGATGAGGGCGATCACCGCGGCGAGCACCGCTGTGATGATCCCCGTGAGGGTGGCGCTCTCCGGATCGAGCGGGATGCGCGGGAAGCTGTTCAGGTTGGCCAGGATGTCGAACTGGCTGCCGGCGACCGCCGTCAGGATCGCCACGACGACCGCGATCACGAGCGCCCACAGCCAGACGGCGAGACCCTGCTTGGCCCCGTCGAACCGGGCCATCCGCCCGGCGACGTAGCCGCCGGCGTAGTAGGAGACGAGCAGCACGACGGCCACGATGATCGCACCGACGATGCCGACGGTTCCGGCGTTGTCGGCGGCGGCATCCGCGGCCTCTTCCACGGTTCCCTCCGACTGGAGGCCGACCGCTGCGGCGATGGCACCGGCGAGCGCCGTGAGGAGCACGGCGAGCCCGGTCGCCGTCAGCCACCCGAAGAACGCCGAGCCGAACTTTATGCCGCCGTACCGCTCCTTCTGGCGCTCGACGACGCTGCCGCGCGCCGTTCCGTCGCCTTCCACCGGCACCGCCGCGTCGCGGGCGTCGGCGTCATACACCTGCCGAGACTGGTTGGGATCTGGTGTGTGAGAAGTCATGCGGACGAGGTTAGGTCGCCGCTTCAAGCCAGGGCACATGGTTGCCAGGGCCGAACCGGCCGCGTATTATTGCGCGGCTGCAGCGGGCTGAGGAATGCGGATGGGCGGCGGCCTCAGCCCTCCTTCACCGGGTCTGCCGCTTGCGCGCCCTCCCCCTCCCCGGTGACATCGCGAGCCGTATCGGCTGACGGATGCTGGGCCCTGCTCAGCAGCACGAAGGGCACGGCGATGGCCGAGATCACGCCGCTCCAGAGCATGGATGCGCCGTAGCCCCCGACATCCGCCACCCGACCCAGCACCGGCTGGAAGACCACCCCGCCGCCGGACCCCATCAGCGAGTCGAAAGAGAGCACGGTCGCTCGTTGCTTCGACGGGATCATGTCGTTCAGGTAAGCCCTGTGCACGGGGTCATCGATGGCGGACGCGACGCCCCACAGGGCGACGAGCACGACGGCGAACCAGAAGTCCCGCACGAGCCCGAGCCCGACGAGCACCAGGGCGCTGGAGACCGTGGCCAGCAGGATCGTCGACGTGCGGCGGCGGAATCGCCTCCGCACCCACGGGGCGATGGCGCCACCCAGGATGGACGCACCCGACACCAGCGCGGCGGCGAGCCCGGCGACCGTGTAGGCCTCCTCGTCGCCCCACAGCTCGAGCAGATACGGCTGCAGGGCGTAGAAGACGTAGATGCCGACGCCCGCGGTGAACGGGCTCGCGATCATGAGCCAGCGCACCGGCGGATCGGCGAGTCCGTAGCGGATGGAGGCGCGCAGCACCGTGCGTGTGGCCTTCAACGGCCCCTCGCTCCGATCCGGTTCGAAGCCGAGGTCCCTCATCAGCAGCGCGGCGACCACGAACATCACCAGCAGGATGCCGCAGCGGATCAGGAACGGGACGCCGAGGTTCGTCGCCTGCGCGATCACGCCGCCGAGGACCGAACCGGAGAGCATCGCGATGCCGCCGACGATCTGCGCCCTGCCGAAGACCGTCTCGAGGCTGCCTCGGTACCCCGTGGCCTTGAGCGCGTCGACGAGCCACGCATCGACCGCGCCCGAGAAGAACGTGAAGCCGAGGCCCAGCAGCACCGAGACGATGGCCCACGCCCAGAACGGGGATTCCCAGACCCAGAGCAGCCAGTACAGGATGGTGGTCCCGGCGAGCGTGATCGTGCCGAGAAGGAACGACGCGCGCCGGCCGACGGTGTCCGCGACCACACCCGTCGGGATCTCGAAGATGAGCATGCCGGCCGTGAAGAACGCGTTGGCCCCGAACGCCTCGAAGTTGGACAGGCCGGCATCGAGCAGGAACAGCGTGTTGATGCCCCAGATGAACGACGCCGCCAGCGTGTTGCCGAGCATCAGTGTGTAGTAGGTGCCCTGCACGCGGCGCGGAGTGGGCAACGATGTAGCGGCAGAAGTCGTGGGGATGGCGGCACCGCTTCTCTCGACGGAATCAACGGACGACACCGCGACAGTACCGCCCCCGTCCGACACCGTCCACCGCACTCACCAGCGGAGTCGTATAGCCCCGCCGACGCACGAAGGCAACCCCCGTGTACCGCTCCCCGCGCGGTTCCTACCATTCCTTCATCGACACGAGCACCGATCTGGAGGGAACGGACGATGGCAGCACCCGCGACAGGTGTGCCCTCCGGCATCCGCCCGACGGGAATCCCCCCGCGTCAATCCGAGCTGCTGACCGCCACCCGCGTGGAGGAGAAGGGCAACATCGTCGTCAAGTGGATCACCTCCACTGACCACAAGACGATCGGGTATATGTACCTGATCGCCTCGGTGATGTTCTTTCTGCTGGGCGGGATCATGGCGCTGATCATCCGGGCCGAGCTCTTCGCTCCGGGGATCCAGATCGTGCCGACGAAGGAGCAGTACAACCAGCTGTTCACGATGCACGGCACGATCATGCTGCTGATGTTCGCGACGCCGCTGTTCGCCGGGTTCGCGAACGCGATCATGCCGTTGCAGATCGGTGCGCCCGACGTCGCGTTCCCCCGGCTGAACGCCTTCGCGTTCTGGCTGTTCCTGTTCGGCTCGACCATCGCCGTGTCGGGGTTCCTCACGCCGGAGGGAGCGGCATCCTTCGGGTGGACCGCGTACCAGCCTCTGGCGAGCGAGACGTTCACGCCCGGAGTGGGTGGAGACCTGTGGATGCTCGGCCTTGCCATGAGCGGTTTCGGCACGATTTTGGGTGCCGTGAACTTCGTCACCACGATCACCACGCTGAGGGCGCCCGGCATGACGATGTGGCGGATGCCCATCTTCACCTGGAACACCCTCGTGACCAGCCTGCTCGTGCTTCTGGCATTCCCAGTGCTGGCCGCGGCGCTGCTGGCGGCGGCATCCGACCGGGTGCTCGGGTCGCACATCTACGACCCGCTGAACGGCGGCGTGCTGCTGTGGCAGCACCTGTTCTGGTTCTTCGGGCACCCCGAGGTGTACATCATCGCGCTGCCGTTCTTCGGCATCATCTCCGAGGTGCTGCCGGTGTTCTCGCGCAAGCCGATCTTCGGCTACAAGACCCTTGTGTACGCGACGATCGCGATCGCCGCGCTCTCCGTCGCCGTGTGGGCGCACCACATGTACGTCACCGGGGCGGTGCTGCTGCCGTTCTTCGCGCTCATGACGATGCTGATCGCGGTGCCGACGGGGGTGAAGATCTTCAACTGGATCGGCACCATGTGGCGGGGATCCGTGACCTTCGAATCGCCCATGATCTTCGCGCTCGGGTTCCTGATCTCATTCGTGTTCGGCGGCCTGACCGGCGTCATCCTGGCTTCGCCGCCGCTCGACTTCCACGTGTCGGACTCGTACTTCGTGGTCGCGCATTTCCACTACGTGGTCTTCGGCACGGTGGTGTTCGCGATGTTCGCGGGCTTCTACTTCTGGTGGCCCAAGTTCACCGGCCGGATGCTGAACGAGCGCCTGGCCGTGGTGCACTTCTGGATGCTGTTCATCGGCTTCCACATGACCTTCCTGATCCAGCACTGGCTGGGGGCCGACGGCATGCCGCGTCGGTACGCGGACTACTCCGACCAGGACGGATTCACGTGGGGCAACCAGGTCTCCACCGTCGGCGCGATGCTCCTCGGCCTGTCGATGCTGCCGTTCCTGCTCAACGTGTGGGTGACGGCGCGCAAGGCGCCTCGGGTCACGGTGAACGACCCGTGGGGTTACGCCGCCTCCATGGAGTGGGCGACGTCGTGCCCTCCGCCGCGGCACAACTTCACCTCGATCCCCCGCATCCGCAGCGAGCGCCCCGCGTTCGACATGAACCACCCGGAGGCCGGACTTCCTGTGGGTGTGGGCCCCGCGAAGGACGCTCCCCAAGCTCCGATGGCCGACAAGGACAGCGGCGAGGTGACGTGAGCGGGCGATCCCTCTGAGCCGCCGCCCTGACGCGCGCGTCGGTGTCGGGCCCGCGTCGGTGTCAGGCCCGCGTCACTGCAGGTACGCGTCCACGAACAGAGGCCCGCGGATGTCGCGGAACGCGTCGAGCAGGCGCTCCAAGCCCCGGCGGCTCACGCTGGAGAACTGCAGGTCGTAGGGTCCGAGCGGCGGGAGCTTGCCCGTGCGGATGCGCACGACCTCCCAGTGCGCCGCACGCAACAGGCGGTCCTTGCGTCGATCGGACTCCTCGCGCTTGCCGACATGCTCCAGCCCGAACCGGCCGGTGCTGTCGTATTCGACGGCGATGCGCAGTTCGGGCAGCAGGATGTCGGGCCACACCTCGACGTGGTCGAAGAACGGCCGGCCCACCCGTACGGCGTTGAAGCCCCGGGTGACGCCGAGGCGCGCGAACAGGTCCTCGCGCAGCTTCGCCTCGACCGCGGACGCCGGCTTGGGCGCGCATTCGCTCTGGAACGGCTCGCCCACCGGCAATGGCGGGGTCTTGGGGCAGAGCGCCTGCGGCGGCCGCGGACGCGTGGACGGAGTCGCGCCCGCCGGCCGCACCCGCGGGGGCTTGGCGAGCGTCGCGCACTCCGGGCACCAGGCCGATCGGCGACGCTCCCGCCCCGGACGGGCTCGCTGCTCCGCCGGCGTCGCGACGAATTGATGACCCGCCTCGCATTGCCACAGCAGCAGCACATCGGCGGCCGGAGGAACCTGCGTCAGGGTGATGCCGGCGTTCAGTTCGGGGTGATACTGGCGGATCAGCATCGGGAACGGGGCCCACGCCTCCCGATACGTCCCCACCGGATACGGCACCTCCGCGCCGCGCGAGAACTGGCGACGCGCCCACCACGATTCCACTCGCTCGGCCATGGCGGGCAATGTACAGGCCACCTCCCCCATCAGGAGGTCGGTTCGCGATCCACCGCCTCGACCGGGACCTCCGCCGGGTGCTGCCGGACCCCGCGCGTCGCGCGGTGCATCGCCCGGATGTCGAACTTGGGCTCACGTTGTGCGGTGAACAGGCCGTTCGCCTCTTGGAAGGTGTCGGTGAGCTGCGTGTAGCAGAACCCGGCGAACATCTCCGACTCGTGCACCGCGCTGAGCAGCTGCTCGTACGTGGCGCGCAGCTCCTGCGACGAGCCGGTCACGGAGTAGCCCCAGGCGCCACCCGGTTCGTCGGTCGTGCGGCACGCGATGCCGCCGAATTCGCTCAGCACCACCGGCTGCCCGTCGTGCGGATGCTCGTCGAGGGTGATCACGCGCCCCGCCGGGAAGGCGCTCCGCAGCGCCTCGGGCAGGCCGCCGCCCGGGGTGCGGGCGTAGCGGGCGAGCAGACGGGCCGGATCGCTCTCGTAGTCGTGGATGGTCAGGATGTCGGTCGCCGTCGACTCCCATCCGTCGTTGCCGACGACCGGCCGCGACGGGTCGAGAGTGCGGGTGAGGTGGTAGAGCGACTGCACGAACGACCGGTGCTTCTCCACGTTCGGCAGGTCGGGCACGCCCCACGATTCGTTGAATGGCACCCAGACGACGATGCACGGATGCCCGCTGTCGCGGTCGATCACCTCCACCCACTCGCGGGTCAGGCGTTCGACGGAGTCGCGTGTGAAGCGGTAGGCGCTGGGCATCTCCTCCCAGACGAGCAGGCCGAGCACATCCGCCCAGTAGAGGTACCGAGGGTCCTCGACCTTCTGGTGCTTGCGCACGCCGTTGAACCCGGCCGCCTTGGTGAGTTCGATGTCGCGGATGAGCGCCTCCTCGCTGGGCGGCGTCATGAGGGTGTCGGGCCAGTAGCCCTGGTCGAGCACCAGGCGCATGGGGTAGGGGCGGTTGTTCAGCAGCATCCGCCCTCGTTGCAGGTTGACGCCGCGCATCGCGGTGTAGGACCGGATCTCGTCCATCACCTGGTCGCCGTCGAGCAGCCACACCTCGGCGCGGATCAGCGTCGGTGAGTCCGGCGACCAGAGCAGTTCGTTCCGGGAGTCGTCGATGCCGGGATCGGCCAGAGCGACGCGGCGGTGCACCTCTTCTTCCTGTACGTCGTACAGGTCGTCGGCGAGCAGCCGGTCACCGACCGAGAGACGAAGGCGCACCCGCAGGTCCTCGCCCCGGTCGGGGCCGTACAGCCGGGCCTCGAAGCCGAGCGTCCATCGATCCAGGTGCGACGTGAGCCGCACATCGGACAGACGGCGCGACGGCACCTCCTCGAGCCAGACGGTCTGCCAGATGCCGGTTGTGCGGGGGTACCAGATGCTGTGCGGCTCGTCCTGCCAATCCTGCTTGCCGCGTGGCTGCGCCAGGCCCTGCGGCTCGTCGTGCGCCCACACCGCGATCTCATGCACCTCGCGGTTCTTCTTGAGCGCGTCGGTGATGTCGAACCAGAAGGGGGTGTGCCCTCCTTCGTGCTGGCCGACGAAACGGCCGTCGACCCATACCCTCGCCCGGTAGTCCACCGCTCCGAAATGCAGCAGGAGCCGCACGTTCTCGCGCCGCGTGTACTCGATCTCGCGGCGGTACCAGACGTCGGCCCCGAGAGTGCGGTCGTCTATGCCGCTGGCGACGCTCTCCGGCGCGAACGGCACGATGATCTGGCGATCCCACGCCGGGATCGCGCTCGGGTGCTCGACCCCGCCCGCGACGGCGAACTCCCAGATGCCGTTGAGGCTCTGCCATTCCCGGCGCTGCATACGGCGGCGAGGGTAGTCCGGATGATCAGTCGGCCAGGTCTCGGGCCACAGGGAAGGCGCCATGGACTCACGCTACGCGAGGCCCCCCGCGCTGGCGAGAACCGGTTCGGCAGGCTCATCCAGAGAACGCGCCATCCGTCACGCGAAGGATCGGAGCGCGCGCCGGTAGGCGTCGCTGTCCTCGCGTGTGCCATCGGTCATCAGGAGACCATGAGCGCCGACCCTGTGCACGTACTCGCCGGCGCACGGGATCGTGACGACCTTCGTCAGGCCCGCGCGCCAGGCGGGTATCAGGACCGCGAGGTCACGTCGCTCCGGGTGGTCCTCGAGGCTGATCGGCAGCTTTGCGAGATGGGCGTCCATCCCGATCTGGAGCCACCGGTTGTACGAATCGTCGGCGAACGCATCGTCGCCGAACTCATCGCGCCAGGTCGGACCCACCATCCTCCGCAGAAGCTCGGCGCGCTCGATCGAGCCCGGCCCCGTCAGGCCAAGCCGCTCGAATTGACTCGGATCCGCCTCAGCGCCGGCATGCGCGGCGGCTCCATCCCAGATCCGTGGCCACGCCTCCTCCCACGCTCCGCGCGTGGCGGGTGTGCTGGTGCCGCCCGTGACGGCTGGCGGGGAGTCCACCAACGGTGGGGGAAGGTGATCCCCGACGAGCCGCAGGCCGTACGCCTCGCGGATCCACAGCAGCTCCAGCAGCGCGTTCGGCCGGTCCTCGACGGTGATGGTCATCTCGTGCGGCCATGGGTTCCCTGGCATCGGCTGCTCAGATCGCATGACGTCCAGTGTCCTCCGCGCCGTGCGTCAGGCCGGCGGCCGCGTTGTCGGGGTGGTAGGACAGCACGACCGTGCTCGAGTCCCGCCACGTCCGAGCCCCCAGAAGCGTGAGATCGATCTGCGGAAGATCGCTGAACGCACGGGCATCGCCCGCCACGATCTTGGGGCCGACCAGCAGGTGCAGCTCGTCGACGAGGCCGTGCGCGAGCAGGTCGGTCCAGAGGGTGCGACTGCCGAAGACCAGGATGTCGGCGTCCTCGGTCTCGCGCAGCTGGCGCAGATGCTCGTGCGCGTCCGACCGCGACACGATCTCGGTTCTGTCGCCCCAGATCGGGATGTCGGCGGGAGCGAGGGTGTCGGGCACCACGGTGATACCGAGGTCCGATGCGTAACGGGAGGCGATGTAGCGGTCCTGCGGGATCGCATCGGGGTTTTCCACTTGAGTCGGCCAGTACTGCACCATCCCGCGGTAAGTCGTCGCTCCGAAGAGCAGGCGGCCGGCGGCTCGCACGCGGTCCGCGTTGTGCTCCGCGAAGGCGAGATCCATCGGCATCTGCGAGACGTCACCGCCTGCGCCTTCCGTGTAGCCGTCGATGCTCACCATGCTGCTGACCACGATCTTCGCCATCCGGCTCCTCCTTCATTCGCCGAGGACCCACGAAGCTCGGCCGGGACCCAGCCTGACGCCCACCGCCAGGGGAGATCAACCCCTGGATGTCGCTGCCAACCGCCCCGTCGAGATCGCCCGGTCAGAGGTCGACGACGGCGATCGCGGCTTCGTGCAGGCTGCCGAGCCAGACGCGGCCCTCGTGCTCGCGGACGCCGGTGACCATGTGGTACGGCGTCTGCTGAGACTTCGGATCGGCGTCGACGTCGTGGATCAGCCTCCCCTCGTCGTCGTAAGCCTGGACCCGTACGGTGCGCTTAGGGGCGGGCTGCAGCCTCTCGGGAAGCCTGGTGGAGAGCCGCCGCAGCACCATCGGGCCCGCCTGCAGCCGCTCGACGAGAGGATCGCGAGGGCTGGCGATGGTGACCCAGATGAGACCGTCGCTGCCGCGTGCGATGTTGTCGGGATAGCCGGGAAGGTCATCGCAGAGCAGGTCGCGCGTCCCGGTTTTCGGTCCGCTCAGCCAGTGCCGGACCACCGTGCGGGCGCCGGTCTCTGCGACGGCGACGAAGTCCTCCGCACGGGAGAGCGCGACTCCGTTGGCGAAGGCCAGCCCGTCGAGCACGATGGTGACGGTGCCGTCTGTGTCCAGGCGCAGCAGCCGCCCGGTACGGGTGTTCTGGACGAAGTCCGCTTTCCACTCCCCGATCCCGAACTTCGTGGAGGAATCGGAGAACCAGACGGTGCCGTCGGCGGCGATGGCGGCGTTGTTGCAGAACCGCATCGGGCGGCCCCCGACCTCACCGGCGACCACCTCGACGTCGCCGGTGCCGGTGTCGATGCGGAGCAGGCCCCGGTGCGCATCGCACACCAGCAGCCGGCCGTCGAGGTCGAGCTCGAGTCCCAGCGGCCGCCCCTGGGTGCGGGCTATCCGGTCGACCCTGTCCCCGCCGTGGCTCACCCGGAAGATGGACCCGTCCGCCGTCCCGGTGAAGACGGCGCCCTCGTCGGCGCCGGAGTGGCCGACGACGACATCCTCGGCGCCCGGACCGGGAACCGGGTGAACGGTGACGATGCGATGCATGCTGTCAACGTAGTGGCACGCAGACCGCTCACCCGCCCGCCGTCGAAGAATCCGCCGTGCCCGTTCCCTCAGGCGTCGTTGTGCGCGAGTGAGGGGCGCTGGGAGAGACTGGGCGCATGGAACTGGACCAGGAGCTGGTGCGCCGCCTCCTGATGGAGCAGTTCCCCCGGTGGGCTCACCTCCCCGTCCGGCCGGTCGTGCCCGGCGGCTGGGACAACCGGACCTTTCGCCTCGGCGACGACCTGCTGGTGCGATTGCCGAGCGCCGACGGCTACGCCGAGGCCGTCGAGAAGGAGCAGCGCTGGCTTCCGGTCATCGCCCCGCTGATTCCCTTCGAGATCCCGGAGCCCGTCGCGCTCGGAATGCCGACGGCGGAGTTTCTCAGGCCGTGGTCGGTGTACCGCTGGATCGACGGCGTACCGGCCGGCGAGGGTGCGATCCACGATCTCGACGGCTTCGCACGTGATGTGGCGCGGTTCCTGACGGCCCTGGCGGACGTCGATCCCTCGGAGGGACCGGCGGCGGGACGGCACAGCTTCTGGCGCGGCGCGCACCCCCGGTTCTACGACGACGAGGTGCAGCGATCGCTCGTTCAGCTCGACGGGGCGATCGATACGGATGCCGCCCGCGCAGTCTGGGAGGCGGCGCTGCACACCGAGATCACGGGGCGGCCGGTGTGGTTCCACGGCGACATCGCACCAGGCAACCTGCTGCTCCGCGACGGGCGACTGGCGGCCGTCATCGACTTCGGGACGTCCGGTGTGGGAGACCCGGCCTGCGATCTCGCGATCGCGTGGACGGTGTTCGACGACTCCGCTCGCCGGGCGTTCCGCGACGGACTCCCGTGGCACGACGAGGTATGGGCGCGCGGGCGCGCCTGGGCACTGTGGAAGGCCATGCTGCTGATGTCCGGCGCGGCGGGGTCGCATGATCCGGAGGCCGAGGCTCGGAAAGCCCGGACTGTTGTCGAACGGATCCTCGCGAACGTCCGCTGAGCGTCCGTGCGGAACGCGCGCGGATAATGAGGAGGTGGAGCCGTGGGAGATGCGCGAGTGGTACGCCGACTACCTCGACGCCTGCAACCGCCACGATCTCGACGCGATCCGCTCGTTCGTCCATCCGTCGGTTCGACGCGCGCACCTGCCGGGCGGGGAGGACGCGTGGGTGGCCGACATGGCCGACCTGTTCCACGGGTTCCCGGACTGGCGTTGGCGTCGCATCCAGCTCATCGTCGAGGACGATCGCCTGGCCGCTCACGTCCGGGCGAGCGGCACGCATCTCGGGCCGTTCCTCGGCATCGCACCCACCCGACGGCACGCCAACGTGGCGCAGTTCGGGATGTACCGCGTGACGAACGGGCGCATCACCGAGTTCTCCGGCACGACCGGCGACGTCGAGCTGCTCGCCCAGCTGCGGGCGTGATCGGTCTCCCGGGATAAGACGCCGCGAGATCGCTACGATCGGCGGATGGGCAACGTCGAAGCGGGGTGGTACGACGACGGCTCCGGCAACCAGCGTTGGTGGGACGGCGATCGGTGGACCGACGACTACGCCGACATGACCGGCACGCGGGGTCGAACTCCGCAGCTCGCCACTGACGCCGCCCGCCCCGCAGGGTCCCGGCTGGTACGACGATCATCGCGGACGGCTGCGCTGGTGGGATGGCCTGCGGTGGACCTCTCGCAGCCAGCCGATCGGTGAGCAGCACACCTTCGCGGGCATCACGGTCGCCGGGGACTGGATCCACTACGGCGACCTCAGTCAGCCGGTCGCCGGCGCGATGGCTTCGTACGAGCCCGGGAGCGACGTCGTGAAGCGATCGCCTCTGGCTCGCGCCCTCGCCGGCGGGCTTCTCTTCGGGCCCACCGGCGCCATCACCGAGGCCACGCTCAAGACGGGCGTGCACCGCCGGCAGTTCTACGTGGCCATCGACGGGGTCGAGCAGTTCTGGATCGTTCCGATCTCGCAGAGGCTCGCCGCTCAGGCCCGTCAGTTCGTCGCCTTGGTCGAGACCGTGTCGCGGGGTCAGCCTCTCCGCTGACGCACGGGCGCATCCTGCGCCAGGTGGTAGGACGGCTGGCGCAGGGCGCGCACCCACGGATAGGTGTCGGCGCCGGGAAGCGCGTGGCGCACGGAATCGAAACGCAGGCCGGTGTCATCCTGGTTCTCGTCGAGCCGCACCGAGACTTGAGCGAACGGATGCCACTTCCCCGTCGGCGTGGCGTGGTACAGCCGCAACCGCCATGGCTCCCGCACGAGCGCCTCGTCGAGCGCGCGGCCCCCTGCCGGCAGCGGCTCGGATGGCGTCAGAGGGCGGGCGCAGACGAGGATCGGGCCTCGAGGAGACCAGTACGGGAGCAGACTGCCGTAGCGCGCGTGGGACGGCGAGCGGTGCGGAAGCAGCAGGTATCGGGATGGGATGCCCAGGCCCGTCGACGCCAGTTCGATGTCGACCGTCCGGCCGGCGGCATCCGTTCGCAGGGCGAGACCGATGATGTCGGGCAGAGCAGCCGGCAGCCCGACCGATCGCGACAGGCGCGCCACCACGGGCACGGGATGCACGGGGCGTTCATCGATCCAGCGGATGCCGGAGGGCGCGGCGCCGGCGATCCACGAGATATCCCCGCGCAGCACGCGTCCGCGGGAGTGGATCGGGCGCGGACGCCGCACGAAAAGGATCGCGCGGAACAGGCCGCGCAGCACCTCGCCGACGAAGCCGGCGGCAGGATTCAGCATCCGGCCAGTATGGAGAGGACGCGGCGAGACGGCCTCCCCTTTTCGACAGCTCCGCGTGCGGCTACGATCCGCCGATCCAGCGCCGGTCCGCCTCACTGCGCACGAGCGAGCGCATCCAGGACGAACGCCCAGCCCTGCCTGTACGAGTCCGCCGCCGACTCCTCCGCCCACGGCCCCCGGTGGACCAGCGCCACCATGGTGGCGCCGTCCACATCGACGAAGTCGACCTCGACCGTCTCGTCGCTCTGGACGCCGTCGGCGTCACGCCACTCCCACGTGAACACGAGCCGGGTGGGCTCGTGAACCTCGAGGTAGGTGCCCGTCACGACGATGCCCGCGTGGGGGGCAGCGAATCGGTAGGCGCCGCCCACACGGGCGTCGACGTCGATCTCGACATCCGCCCAGTGGTTCCACCACCAGCGGGCGAGGCCCGGCTCGGTCGTCCACGCCGCCCAGACGTCGGGCGGCGGCGAGGCGACCACCGTCTCCATGCGCAGCTCTCGAGTCGCGGGCGACCGGGGATCGTTTCTCATCAGGCGTCCTCCCCGTGGTCTTCGCTCAGGGCGTCGCCCAGCGCGTCGAGCTGGCCGGTCCAGAAGCGGCGACGCTGACGCACCCAGGCGTCCACCTGGTCGAGCCCCGCGTGTTCGAGGGCGTAGAGCCGGCGCGCTCCCTGCGGTGTGCTGCGTGCGAACCCCGTCTCTCGAAGCACCTTCAGCTGATTCGACACCGCCGGCTGGCCGACGGCGAACTCCTCCCGGATGCGAGCGGTGAGCTCACCTGCCGTACGTTGACCGTCGCCCAGCAGTTCGATCAGGCGTCGGCGGACCGGATCGCCGAGAACCTCGAGCGGGTGCATGCATACATATCATCACGGCGTGATATCACTGTCAAGTGATGGGCCGAACCGGACCGGTGTACCCGGGCAGCAGATGCCGTCAGGCGGTGCTCGCGGACGTCAGCAGGTCTCCGTGACGCGTCAGCTCGAGATAGCGCGCGACCGCGTCGCGGCTCTTCGTGAGGCAGGCGAGCCGCTCCTCCAGGACGGTCAGTTCCGCGGCGAGCTCGTCGGCCAGGGCGAGGGAGCACGAGGGCGGCGCCTCTAATTCGCATTGCCGTTACCTGGCCGTCTCAGCATCCGCCATGCTCGTCGCCGCACTCGTCGCCGTGCTCGGCATCGTGCTCGACGGGCGCCCGGCCGGCATCGGTCCCCAGGCAGTGAGTTCGAGCACGCCGCTGTACTGCCAGGTCATCGCTACACTCGCGCGATATGGAGAGCCGGATCAACGGAGCCCTGGTGCACTACGTTGAGCGGGGTCGCGGTACGCCGCTCGTGGCGCTGCACGGCGCCGGTGTGGACCACCGCGAGATGGAGGCTGCGATGGAGGCCGTCGTCCCCCTCGGCGACTGCCGACGCGTCTACCCCGACCTGCCGGGCATGGGTCGATCCACAGCCGAGGGTCTGGTCTGCAACGACGATGTGGTGCGCCGGCTCGGCACATTCATCGACGACCTCGGCGCCGGACCGGTGCTCCTGGTCGGGCACTCCTACGGCGCCTACCTGGCAGGCGGGCTGGCGGCCCATCGACCAGACCTCGTGCTCGGTCTCGCCTTGCTCTGCCCGTTGGGCGAGCAGTCGCAGGATCTGCCGCAGCACGTCGTGGTGCGTGAGGACGCCGACGCGCACGACGAGCTCGATCCGGCCCAGCACGACGGCTTCGACGAATACTTCGTGGTCCGCACGGCGGACACCGCTCGTCGCTACCGCGACCACGTCGTGCCCGGGACGACGCTCGTGGATGAAGGCGCTCTCGGGCGCATCTTCGAGGGGTGGGCGATGGATCCCGGATCGGCGCCGTACGCCGGGCCGACCCTGATCGTCGCCGGGCGACGCGACTCGACGGCGGGATGCTCCGAAGCGATGAGGCTGTTCGAACGCCACCCGCGGGCCACTCTCGCCGTCGTGGAGGACGCCGGGCACGCGCTCATGCACGAACGACCCGAGCTTCTCGCCGCGCTCCTTGCCGAGTGGATCGCCCGTGTCAACCGACTTACCGAGCACGCGCCGGCGGGTCAGGATGTCTCACATCCGCACGCTCCACCAGATGAGAGGTCCAGCGAAATGAGCAATCCCGAACCGCACGCCACGCATGCCGAAGACGCGCGAGCCGACGACGCCCCACCGACCGACGGAGTGACCGACGAAGTGCGCGAGGATTCCGCCGAGGCGGAGTTCGGCGTCACGGAGAAGTCCGCGGACGAGCCCGGATAGCCTCCGCGCCCGAGCTCACTGGGCGGCGTCGGCGTCGACCCGGCTGTGCGCTCTGCTTTCGATGATCGCGACGGCGCCCATGAGCGCCAACGCCAGGAACAGCGCCGAGAGCGGGGGCACCGCTGCCAACACCGGGATGGCGAGGAGCAGCAGAATCGCCTCGACCGTGCGCATGAACGGCCACCCCATGCCGACGCGGAGGGCGAACAGCGCCGTTCCCACGGCGAAGGTCGCGACCCCCGCTCCGAGGGCGGCGGCACCGAAGATGCCGAACGCCTCGGACTCGTCGATGTGCTTCATCGCGTCCTCGATGCCGAGGGCCGTCAGGATGATGCCCGCGATGATGACGAAGTGGACGTACGAGTACGCGTCGGCGGCGAGGGTCGCGCGTTCCCGCTCGTCGAATCGTTCGAGGGCGTGCTCGCCGTACGCCGCCAGGCGAGCGAAGTACGACCACCACAGCAGCACCGAGATCGTGACAGATGCCGCGGCTCCCAGGATGATCGCCAGGTCGATCGGCTCCTGAGCGACTCCCACGCCGATGGCGACGATCGATTCGCCGAGGGCCAGGATCACGATGAGCCCGTAGCGCTCGGCCCAGTGCTCAACGGAAGGCAGCCGCCACCCGCGGCCGAGCACCGAGCCCACCCGCGTCGCGGCCAGGTCGTAGATCATGGCCACGAGCCACAGCCAGAGCTGGGCCTGCCCGCCGGCCGCGGCGCCGAGGAAGATGAGGCTGACGGCCGGGATCAGCGCGATGAGGAACAGGAGCAGCTGACGACGCAGGGCAGCGTCGCCGGATGCGACGACCGCGTACAGGGAGATGTGGATGATCCGCACGGCTGCGTACGCGCCGGCGAACACGAGCGGTCCGTACCACCCGCCCTCGAGATCCTCGTACGCCTCCGGAATGGTGAGCGCGGCGACGAACACCGCGATCATCGCGAGCGTCATGCCCGAACGGAGGAAGGGCTGATCCGCGGAGGCCTGGTTCGAGATCCAGCTGAAGCCGGCCCACGTCCACCACAGCAGCGACAGCACGATGAGCGCCTGCAGGATCCCGAGCGCACTGTGCGTCTCGGCCATGAGCCGCGAGACCTGCGTGAATGCGAACACGTAGACCAGATCGAAGAAGAGCTCGAACGTAGTGACCCGGTTCGTGCCCTCGCGGACGACGATGCTCGGTATCGGGATGCGACGCGATGGGCCCGTCGTGGTCTCCCGAGCGATGCGTCGCCTCACATCCACAGTCTACGTGCGCCTCACCGGCGCATGCCGAGGAAGATCCCGCCACCGTCACTCCAGCCGGGGCGGAACTGACACCGCACGGCGGGCGAACTATAGTGGCTGCCAGCCCTCGTACGTGAAGCCCCCGGAGCGGGCGTAAAGTTGACACTCGATGCACCGCGCCCGACGGGCTCGTTCGACGGAGGTTTCGTGGCCGGTAATGCGACGACCCGCTTCGACAATGTGTCTCTCTTGTCGGTGGCGAGTGCCCTGCCCAGCCGGGTGACGACGTCCGGCGACATCGAGGAGCGCCTGGCGGACGCGTTGGCGCGCCTCAGACTGCCGACCGGGCTGCTCGAACGCGTCGCCGGCGTGCTCGAACGCCGCAACTGGGGTCCCGGCGAGTCATCCGACGACGCCACTGTCTCCGCCGGAGAGCGCGCCCTGGCCGAGGCCGGGGTCCACCCGTCCGAGGTCGGGCTCCTCATCAACACCTCGGTCACGCGCAAGCACCTCGAGCCGTCCGTCGCGGTGCGCCTGCACCACGGTCTCGGGCTGCCGAGCTCCGCCGTCAACTTCGATGTCGCGAACGCCTGCCTGGGATTCGTCAACGGCATGAGTCTCGCGGCCAGCATGATCGAGTCCGGGCAGATCCGGTACGCCATCGTTGTGAACGGCGAGGACGCCGACGAGATTCAGATCAACACCATCGAGCGGCTGCTGAACGCCGACGTCGATCGCGACGCGTTCATGAGCGAGTTCGCGTCGCTCACGCTCGGCTCCGGATCCGCCGCCGCGGTGCTCGGCCGCACCGACGAGCACCCCGGGGGTCACCGCATCCTCGGGGGAGTCACGCGTGCCGCGACCCAGTTCCACGACCTCTGCGTCGGCAGCGTCGACGGCATGTTCACCGATGCGAAGGCGCTGCTGAAGGGCGGCCTCGATCTCGTCGTCTCCGCCTGGAAAGAGGCATCCGTTGAGTGGAACTGGAGCTCGATGGACCGCTACATCACCCATCAGGTTTCCTCGGTGCACACGAACGCGATCGTGAAGGCGGCCAAACTCGATCGAACCCGGGTGCCGACGACGTTCGGCCGCTTCGGCAACGTCGGCCCCGCCTCCATACCGATCACACTGGTCGAAGAGCAGGCGACGCTCCGCCGGGGCGATCGCGTGCTTCTGATGGGGGTCGGCTCCGGCCTGAACACGGCCATGATGGAACTCGCCTGGTGAGCCACAGTGCCGCGCTTCCGGCACCCGGACTTCCAGGGCTCGAGGCGCGATTCAGCCGCGTGCTGTCCGTCCCCGGGCGCGGCACGGACGACGGCATCACACGGGAATGGCACCTCCTCGACACAGGCGACGAGCTCGCGCGTCTCGGCGTACCCGTCGCCGGCACGGTGCTCGCGGTGCACGGAAATCCGACGTGGTCCTACCTCTGGCGCCGCCTGATCACGGAGTCGGTGCGTGCGGCGGAAGCCGGCTCCCCCGCGTGGCGCGTCGTGGCGGTCGACCAGCTCGAGATGGGCTTCTCGCAGCGCACAGGCACGCACCGCCCGCTGGCGCAGCGGGTCGTCGACCTCGCGGCGTGCACCGACGCGCTCGGGCTCAACGGTCCTGTGGTGACCCTCGGTCACGACTGGGGAGGCGTCGTCTCCCTCGGGTGGGCGATCGACCACCCCGCCGAACTGGCAGGCGTCATGCTGCTGAACACCGCGATCCACCACCCGGAAGGCGTGCCGCTTCCGGCGCCGCTGCGGGTCGCGGGCGCGCGCGGAGTGCTGGCGGCATCCACGGTCCGAACCCCGGCGTTCCTCGAGACGACGCTCGCGCTCGCCCGTCCGGCGCTGGAGGGCGCGGTGAAGGACGCGTACCGCGCGCCCTACCGGTCACCGGGGCGGCGCGAGGGGATCGGCGGCTTCGTCGCCGACATCCCGGCGGATCGACGCTCGGAGAGCTTCTCCGAACTGGAGCGCATCGCGTCGGGCGTGGCGGCGCTGGGCGTTCCGGCGCTGATGCTGTGGGGACCGGAGGATCCCATCTTCAGCGATCGCTACCTGGACGATCTGGCCGACCGGCTCCCGCACGCCGACATCCATCGGTTCGAGGGCGCGGGACACCTGCTCGCCGAGGACCGTCCGTACGCAGACGCGGTGCTTGCGTGGTTGGGCGACAACCTCGATCGTCTGACCGGTGCTCCGGCGAATTCCCGGGTGCCGGCGCCTCGCCCCGCGCCGTCCGACGAGCCGGGACACGCGCCCTTCACGCCCCTGTGGCATCGTCTCGACGAGCGTCGAGACGACGAAGCCATCGCGGTCGCCGACATGACCACACGCGGCAAGGCGGGTCCCCGGCGGGTGAGCTGGCGGCAGCTGGATGACCGGGTGCGAGCGATCGCGTCGGGCCTTTCCCGCATCGGCGTGCGGAAGGGGCACCGCGTCTCGCTGCTGATTCCGCCTGGTCCCACGCTGACGGCCGTGGTGTACGCCTGCCTGCGGATCGGAGCCGTCGTGGTCGTCGCGGACGCGGGTCTCGGCATCCGGGGTCTCACGCGAGCGGTGCGCGGCTCGTGGCCCGACTTCGTCATCGGCGAGGCGCCCGGCCTGATCGCCGCGCGCGCCCTCGGCTGGCCGGGCGTTCGCATCTCCGCCGCGCGTCTGCCCAAGGTGTCCGCCGGGGCCCTGCGCGTCTCGTGCAGCCTTGGCGAGATCGCCGCTCTGGGCGCAGACCGCCAGGTGCCCGAGGCCCCGGACCCCCGCGACGACGCGGCGATCCTCTTCACGTCGGGATCCACGGGTCCGGCCAAGGGCGTCATCTACACGCACGCTCAGCTCTCTGCGCTGCGAGACGTCCTGGGAAGCCACTTCGGCGTGACCGCCGACTCCGGCCTGGTGACCGGGTTCGCTCCGTTCGCGCTCCTGGGGCCGGCTCTGGGCACCCGATCGGTGACGCCGGATATGGACGTCTCGTCCCCTCGCACCCTCACCGCAACCGCCGTCGCCGCAGCCGTCCGCGAGTCCGATGCCCGCATCGTGTTCCTCTCGCCGGCCGCCATCCTGAACGTCGTCGCGACCTCCGGCGACCTCGCACCGGAGGATCGGGCCGCCCTCGCCCACGTGGAGACGTTCCTCTCGACCGGCGCCCCGATCGGCGCGGGACTGCTCGCGTCGGCCGGCGAGCTCATGCCGAACGCGACGCCGCACACCCCCTACGGCATGACGGAGTGCCTCCTGGTGACCGACGTGACGCTCGACGGGATCCGGTCGGCGGCGGACGAACCAGACGCCGGTGTCTGCGTCGGACCCCCGATCGGCTCTAATCGCGTGCTCATCAGCGCACTGGACGCAGACGGTCGGGCCACGGGCATCCCCGGCTCCGGCCCCGGCGTGCTCGGCGAGATCGTCGTGTCGGCCGCGCATCTCAAGGATCACTACGACCGGCTGTGGCTCACCGATCGCGACGCCGAGCGCGAGACGGCGACCGATCAGGATGACGCGGGCGCCCCGGATGGCGCTGCTGCGGCCGCCGGTGCCGGCGAGCGCTGGCACCGCACCGGCGACGTCGGGCATCTCGACGCGCGCGGCCGCCTGTGGGTGGAGGGACGGATGCCGCACGTCATCGTCGCGGCGACGGGACCGATCGCCCCCGTCGGACCCGAGCAGGACGTGGAGCTGGTGGCCGCCGTGCGCCGCGCCGCCGTCGTCGGCATCGGTCCCCACGGCCTGCGGCAGGCGGTCGCCGTCGTGGAAACGGTGCCACCGACCGCTCGGCCCGGCCTCGCCGGTCCGGAACTGAGCGGCGCGGTGCGGGCGAGCACGAACCTCCCGCTGGTGGCGGTGCTCGCCGTCCCGCGTCTACCCACCGACATCCGGCACAACTCGAAGATCGACCGGTCCCGCCTCTCGCGCTGGGCGGAGCGGATGCTGGCCGGCGGAAGGCCGGTCGCGCCGTGATCGTGCTCGTCACCGGCGCCTCGGGTTTCCTGGGCCGCGCCGTGGCAGCCGAGCTCGTGGCAGCCGGCCACCAGGTCCGCACCCTCCAGCGGCGGCCCTCGGGCGTCGACGGCGCGACCGATGTGCTCGGCTCGATCACGGATCCGGCGGATGTCGCTCGGGCGATCGATGGTGCCGAGGGCGTGGTGCACCTCGCGGCGAAGGTCTCGCTCGCGGGGGCGCCGGAGGAGTTCCGCGCCGTGAACGTCGAAGGCACCCGCTCGCTCCTCGACGCGGCGGAACGCATCGGAGTATCGCACTTCGTCCAGGTGTCGTCGCCCTCGGTGGCGTATTCCGGCTCGGCGCTCGCCGGAGTGGCCGCCGAACCGGCATCCCCTCGGCACGCGCACGGCGACTACGCGCGAACGAAGGCGGAGGGCGAACTCCTGGCGCTGGGCCGCGACTCGAACCGGATGCGCGTCCTCGCGATCCGTCCGCACCTGGTGTGGGGTCCGGGCGACACGATGCTCGTCGGACGCATCGTCGAACGCGCACGCCGCGGACGGCTTCCGCTGCTCAACGGCGGAACCGCGCTCGTCGACACCACGTACATCGACAACGCGGCGACCGGCATCGTCGCGGCGCTGCACCGCGCGGATGAAGCCCACGGCAAGGCGTACGTGCTCACCAACGGCGAGCCGCGTCCCGTCGGGGAGATGTTCGCGGGCATCTGCCGGGCGGCGGGGGTGCGGCCTCCCGGCTGGAGCATCCCGGCGGGCCTCGGCCGTGCCGCGGGGTCCGCCATCGAGCGGGTGTGGGCCGTGAAGCCCGGAATCGACGAGCCGCCGATGACACGGTTCCTCGCGGAACAGCTCTCGACGTCGCACTGGTTCGACCAGCGCGACACGCGCCGGGCTCTGGCCTGGTCCCCGTCGGTGTCGATCGATGAGGGGCTCCGCCGCCTGGCCCTGAGCTACGGCTAGCCCGAGGGCGAACGCGGCTTCGGACCGCTCTATTTCGGCGCAGAGCGCTACTCATTCTTCTCGGTCAGCGGCGGCTGCTCGTAGGCGGCCGACTCGAGGGGCAGTTCCAGCAGATCGAGTTCCTCGATCGGCCCCGAGCGCGGAACCCGGAAGGTGCGGATGCGGTACGGGCTGAAGTCAGCCTCGACGACTCGGCCGACGAGCGGCACATCGATCACGGCACGGACGTGTTCGCCGCGAGTCTCGACCGCGCGGATGATGAGGTCTGCACCGCCCGCTTCTGCGGAGGCGTCTTCGCTCCCCTTGATCGCGGTCACCAGAACGCCGGAGCCACCGTCATCCGCGAAGCTCATGCTGCTCGGGAGCTCGCCGGGGTGGAACGACTCGAGCATCGCCCGCACCGACGAGCCCAGCTCAGCGGCCCGCCTGGCCGGCTGTGCGGCGCGGTGATCGCCGACGTGCGGCACCAGTTCGTAGCTGAAGCGCTGGATGCCCTGGTCCTGGAAGCTGTAGATGCCATCGGGGTCGAGCAGCCGAGGATCGTGCCAGGAGTAGACGGGGCTGCGCACCGCGGTGATGCCGATGCTCGCCGACTCACCCGGCGAGGCATCCCACCCGTGCTTGCCGTTCGCGATCACGGTGAGGCCGGCGGAGCGACCCGCCACCTCGCCGGTGAGGTCCACCCACGCCTGCGCGGGCTCCTCCGCTCCGTCGACCGGACGCTCGAGAACCCCGAACGGCACCTCGAACGTTGCCGTGGGCGACTCGAGCGCCGTGGGGAACCGGAGCTTCAGCAGGTGGGCCTTCTCCCGCCAGTCGAGCGTCGCGTTCACGCGGAGGGCACGGCCGTCGTGCGAGAGGACCAGCTCCTCGACGAGCGTGGAGGCGCCCCAGCTGCGTTCGATGCGGACCCGCGAGCGCAACGGGCCGGTCTCGCGCACGACGATCCGGTCGAGCGTCATCTCGGCGCCCGGCCACGCGTACGACACGACCCGATGGCCCCACGTGTCGGTGGGGTCGTCGCAGACCTGGGTGTGCGGCTGTCCGCGGGTCCCCGCCAGCACGTCGACGCCGGTCGCCTTGTCGACGAGCGACGAGATCCAGCCGGTCTCCGGATCGATCTCGATGCGCAGGTGCTCGTTCTCGAGGAGCGACTCGGTGACGGCCAAGGGGCGCGAAGGCGGGTCCACCCGCGCCTGGCCCGACCGCAGGCGGTAGAGGCGGTAGCCGAACGCCGGCACCTCGGCGCGGAAGACGATGGCGCCCCGGCTTCTGTCGTCGGTGGTCGCGGTGGACTGGCTGATCTGGCTCACGATCGTCGTGCCCTCGGCATCCGTGACGTGCACGCCCGTCGGCTCGTTGCCGAACTGCAGCTCGACGTCCGGCGACACGGGCCACGGGTGCGGGTTGAAGACCAGCACCGGGTGGGTGCCCACGTCGATCGGGATGTCGACCTGTCGCGCGAGCACGTTGTGCGCCTTCGCGATGATGCGCTTGGCGATCGCCGTGGCCTCTCCCAGCTGGTCGCGGGCATCGTCGTAGCTCGGCTCGATCGCGGAACCCGGCAGGATGTCGTGGAACTGATTGAACAGGATCTGCTTCCAGGCGTTCTCGAGCTCCCCACGCGGGTACTCGATCCCGTCGTGGAGGGCGGAGACGGCCGCCCACCGCTCCGCGGAGAGCACCGCGAACTGGGCGCGGCGCTGCCACGCCTTGATGCCCGAGTGCGACGAGTAGCATCCGGGCGCGTGATGCTGGAGGTCATCGCGGCGCACGGTCAGAGCGTCGAGGAATCTCGGGCCTCGCGCGAGCATCTCGTCGAAGTACTCCCGCGGAGACGACATCTTCATCCTCCCGAACGAGCCCATCCGGTCATACCGATGAATCGACTCGATGTTCGCCCTGGTCGGGCCCCCGCCGTGGTTGCCCACGCCATAGAAGACCATCATCTGCCCGAGGCTGCGGTCCAGCATGCCGAGGGACTTCTCCGTCTGCCCCACGATGTCGCCCGGAGGGCTGCCGTATTCGAACGGGATGCGGTAGCCGAGCACCCGGGAGCCGTCGGGCGACTCCCACCAGAACAGCGTGTCGTCGAAGTCCAGCTCCTGACGGCCCGGCCGCAGGAACATGTACGAGTCCATGCGCTGCTGGCGGAGGATCTGCGGGATCATCACGTTGTGGCCGAAGGGGTCGACGTTCATGCCGACCTCCGCCATCCGGCCGAATCGGGACTGCAGGTACCGCTGTCCGTACAGCCCCTGCCGCGCGAAGGACTCCCCCATCGGCATGTTGCAGTCGGGTTCGACCCACCACCCACCGGCGTTGACCCATCTCCCCTCGGCGACCCGCTCGCGGATGCGCTCGAACAGTTCGGGATCGGACTCCTCCACCCACGACAGCAGCACCATCTGATCGCACGTGAACACGAAGTCCGGATACTCGTCCATCCGCTGGATCGCCGACCAGAACGTCGCGCGCGCCTCCTGGTAGCCCTCCTGCCATGGCCAGAGCCACACGCAGTCGAGGTGCGCGTTGCCGATCATGTGGATCGTGCGGTCGGGGGATGCCGCGGGTCTAGGGGCGGCCGGGAGGTCACGCGGCTGCGGGCCGGACGGGGCGTTGGCCGTGGGGGCACCGGCCCTCGACGCATCGCTCACGCGTACTCCTCGTCCTCGTCGGCCCACGCGTCGACCATCTCCGAGATCGCGTGGAGCATGAAGGTGTGCATCTCCTGGATTCGTGGTGTGGTGGATGACGGCACGAGCAGCGCGACGTCGGCGAACTCCTTCGACGGGCCACCGTCGCCACCCCCGAAGAGCACAGTCGTCGCGCCCTTCTCCTTTGCGGCGCGCAGCGCCGCGACGATGTTCGCACTGCGCCCGCTCGTCGTGAAGGCGGCCACGACATCGCCCGGCCGCGCGAGGGCCCGCACCTGTCGCGAGAAGACGTCGTCGTACGAGTAGTCGTTCGCGATGCAGGTCATGGTCGTCGGATCGGTCGAGAGCGTCACCGCCGGCAGCGGGCGACGATCCCGCTTGTAGTGTCCGATGATCTCCCCCGTGAGGTGCTGCGCATCCGCGGCACTGCCGCCGTTGCCGAAGGTGTAGAGGATGCCGGTCCCCTGATACGCCTCGATGAGCAGTTCGCCCACCGAGCGAACGCCGGGCAGAAGGTCCTGCATCGCGTCGGCGACGGCGCGATGGTCGTTGAGCTGAGCATGCATCCAGTCCGGATGATCAACGGACAAGGGTGTATTCCTCCAGATAGTCGAATGCGCGGGCGGCAGCCCCCACCACGCACACGGCTTCGCCGAGTTCGGCGAACTCGATGCGCGCGGACGCGGCCGCCAGCGGCATCCCCGTGCGGGCGACGATGTCGCGGACCGGTTGGATCAATAGGTCGCCGGCGCGCGTGACGCCGCCGCCGAGGACCACCACTTCGGGTTCGAACGTGTTCACGAGGTCGGTGATGGCCTGACCGATGACATCGGTGGTCTCCGTCCAGAGGCGCACGGCCAGCGCGTCACCGGCGCGCGCCGCCGCCACGACCTGCTCGGCCCCCACGACGGGCAGGGCGGCGAGAGGCGACGTCGCGCCGTGCTCTTCAAGAGCGTCGCGTGCACGAGCGGCGATCGAGGTGCCGGAGGCGTACGCCTCGAGGCAGCCCAGCCGCCCGCAGGTGCAGCGACGGCCGCCAGGGCGCACCATCACGTGGCCGAACTCGCCCCCGTTGCCGGCGGATCCGCGGTGCAGTCGGCCGTGCACGACCGCGCCCCCGCCGACGCCCGTCGAGATGGTCAGGTAGAGCGCGATATCGGCTCCCCGAGCGGCGCCGTACCGATGCTCCGCCAGCATGCCGGCGGTCGCGTCGTTCACCAGCACGGCCGGGATGCCGAACTCGGCGCGCGCGAGGTGGCCGAGGGGAACGTCGATCCAGTCCGGCAGGTTGAGGGGAGCCATCACGACACCCGTCTCGGGGTCGAGCGGCCCACCGCTGCTGATTCCCACAGCTGCCACGGGCCCGAGCGCGGCATCCCGGATCGCCTGCTGCCCCAGGGCGAACAGGCGGCGGATCACCTTCCGATGGCCCTCGTCCTTCCGCGTCGGCTCGACGATATAGCCGCGGATGTCGCCGACCGGGGTCACGACGCCGACGGCGAGCTTCGTCCCGCCGATGTCCAGTGCGAGTACCGGTGGCGACTCAGCGGCCATGACGTCCCCTGCCTCGATAACCGATCGATGTCCAGTGGGATTGCTGTGACATCGTTCCCACATCCTATGGGCACGTTCCGGGGCGGTCAACTCGCGCTGTCGCGCGGGTCTCCGCGGTGCCGTCAACCGGCGAGGGCGGCCGTCGACCCGCGATGGACGATGCGTGTGGGAACGATCACCGTCGCGGCGGGTGAAGCGGGGACCTTCATCTTGGCGAGAACCGCCTCCACCGCGGCGATCCCGATGGCTCCGGGGTCCTGCACGACGGCCGTGATGCCCGGCTCGACCATCGACATCCACGCGGCGTCGTCGAAGGCGACGAGCGACAGGTCGGAGGGGATCCGAAGCGCGCGATCGTGCGCGGCGCGCCATGCCCCCTCGGCGAGCAGGTTGTTGGCGGCGAAGATCGCGGTCGGTCGATCGCCGGCGCCGAGGAGTTCGTTCGCTGCGCGACGCGCGTCCGCTGCATCCCACCCGGCCGAGACGATCAGTCGGTCATCGAGCGGCAGGCCGCTCCCCCGCAGCGCGTCGGAGTACCCCTCCAATCGCTCGAGCCCGGTGGTCCACTCCGTCTCGTCGATGAGAAGCGCGATCCGGCGGTGCCCGAGCGCGAGAAGGTGCTCGGTGGCCGAACGAGACGCCGCACGGTTGTCGACCACGACCCCGGTGGCCCGGTCCGGTGCGAAGCGCCGGTCCACCTCGACGACCGGGATGCCGTGCCCGAGCGCGAAGGTGACGAGTTCATCCGAGACGGGCGTTCCCACGATGCCCGCCACCCGCAGCGCGACGAGGGCTTCGGCCGCGTAGCTCTCGTCCGATCCGCCATCGCGATCGTCGATGAGCACGGTCGTGTAGCCGGCGGAGCGCGCAGCTTGCGCCGCGCCCGAGGCGAGGCCCGCGTAGAAGGGGTTCTTCAGGTCGGAGACGACGACGCCGATGAGGCGACTCGACTGCTGCTTGAGGCTGCGCGCCGTCGCATCGACGACATACCCGAGCTTCTTCGCGGCGAGACGGACCCGCGCACGAACGGGTTCGGCGACGTAGCCGTTGCCCCCGAGCGCACGGGACGCAGTCGAGCGGGACACTCCTGCGGCCTCGGCGACCTCTTTGATCGTGGCCCGACGCCGCGGAACCGCGACGGGGTGGAACGGGTTGGAGCTCATGTCTTCCTCGCTGCCAGGGGCGTCGATCGCGTTGGGGTCGGCTCGTGAAAGCCGCACAGGGACGGATCGAGGTCTTGGCGCCTCAGCCGCGGTGTGGGCGAGTTGTGGTAACGATACCACCCTTGGCCCATCCGGGAACCGGTATATCGCCCCTGGGCGACTGCCAGGATGAAGGCATGCGGCAGGGGGCGGTGGGTCATGTCCGGCTGATGGAGCACCGTGGGCGCACCCTCGTCGAGAAGCGGATGACGGATGCCTCGCGGCACGACACCGAGGTCCTCGCCCTGCGCGCCCTTGCAGAGACCGACCTGCCGGTGCCCGAGCTCGTCGAGGTGAGACCCGGGTCGATTCTTATGACCCTCATGGCCGGTGAGCGACTGGACAGCGACAGCGCCGATGCTCGGCTCGACGGCCTCCGCGCGTCGGCGGTGCTCCTTCGTCGGCTGCACGAGCTGCCGCCTCCCGTCGGGTTGCCGGGGGCGCCGGACGACGCGGATATCATCCGCCGCTACCGAGACGCCGGTGGTCCCCCGCTGCCCCTCGCCCTTCCGCTCGCCGGTGACCAGGTGTTCTGCCACGGCGACTGGACGGACGGAAACCTGCTCGCCGTCGACGGCACCATCACGGCCGTTCTCGACTGGGAAGCGGCGCATCTCGGCGACCCCCTGAGGGAGCTCTCGCGAGCCGCCTGGGGCGCGTCGCGCAAGGACCCTCGATCCGTCGACGCGCTCGTCAAAGGGTACGGCGCCGACCCGTCCCTCGTGCGGGCATGGTTCCCGATCCACGCCGCCGAGCTCTGGCTGTGGTTCGCCGAGGCGGGTCCGCCGGCGTACCTCGAGCAGCTCACCACCGAGCTGAGGGATTGGCCGGAGGCGTAGAGGGCCGCACCGGCAAGGCGCCTCCTCGTTCTCGGTCCCTCCTCACGTGATGCCCTCTCGGCCGTCATCCTGGAGTGCGCCGTTCGCCAGCTCCGCCACCGTGCCTGAGGACCATTCCCGCTCACCGACCCGGCTCCGCAGGGCGAACCCGCGTGAGTCGGGGGCGAATTGTGCGTCGAGTTCGAGCGACGCGTCGGCAGACCGCCACCCGAGACGCAGCGACGTCTCGGTGAGTCGCTCCCACGAGAACTCCCCATCGAACGCGGGGTGGTTCCGGCGGAGGCGGGCGAGGGCGAGCAGCGCGCGGGGCACGGTCCGTGCAAGCGCCTCGGCGAGCTCCGCGTCGTCGTAGACGTGGCGGTTGACCTCGCGCCCCTGTGCGGTCGCGGCGAACCGCTCGCGGTCGTCCCGCCCGTCGAGCAGCCCCACGTAATACAGCTGCGGCTCGCCCGGCAGCAGCAGCTGGACCGCGCGGCACATCACATAGGCGGTGTCATCGTTCACCACGCTCGGGAACGTGGCGTTGATCTGATGCGGCATGCTCGCCCACTGCGGGGTGACGGATGCCAGCTCCGAATGTCCGCCGGTCGCCTGCGACGCACGCACGAAGATCGCCCGCATGTCCTGTTCGGTGAGCAGCCCGGGACGGCCCGCGACCGGGCCGGCGTCGATGATGCCGATGCCGTCGTGGGTGTCGAGCACCGTGACGGCGTTGCGCGGCCGGATGTCGAGCCAGCGCGCGAGGGGTTCGACGTCGCCCGCGCCCAGGGCGTGCAGCAGCACCGCGGGCAGGGCGAAGTCGTAGACGAGATCGACAAGGGGGGCGATCGCCAGCTGCTGCTCGAAGTGCGCGTGCACCTCGACGAGCACGCGGAGGCCCGCTTTCCGGATGCGCGCTGTCAGGCGTTCCACGAACGCCAGCGTGTGCTGCGTCATGAAGCTGTCGGTCCCGGGGGTCTTGATGGCGTACCCGACGGCGTCGAGGCGCACCACCTCCACGCGCGCCTCCGTGAGCCTCGACACGATGCGGTCGATGTAGGCGAGCGCGGCCGGATGATCGACGTCGAGGTCGACCTGGCTGGGCATGAAGGTCGTCCAGACGAGTCGCCGCTGGCCGCCGACCGCGTACGGGGTGATCGGCAGTCCCGGGCGCGGACGGTAGAAGCCGGTCAGGCCGGCCTCGGTGGCCCCGCCGGGGAAGACCCGGTCCATCGTGAGGAACATCCCCGCATGGACGGACTCGCTGCCCTTGGCCTGCCAGTCGCGGAACTCCTCCGACCCCGCCGACGTGTGGTTGACGATGAGATCCGCCGTCACCTCCCGATCCGCTGCCAGCCGCCGGACGTCCGCCCAGTCTCCGAGGCGCGGGTCGACCCGGGCGTGATCCACGGGGTCGAACCCCGCATCGTCACCGTCGAAAGGTGTGTAGAACGGCAGGATGTGCACGCCGGTGAGGTCCCGCAGCGGGCCGTCGAGGATCGCGCCCAGCCGGGTCAGGTCGCCGCCGAGCCTGTCCGCATAGACGAGCAGCCGGACGCCCGATCGCCCCACCTCAGCGCCCCCTGACACGCTCGAGCACGGCATCCATCGCCAGATCCGGTGAAGTGAGCACCGGAATGTCCAGCCCGGCACGGTCGGCGGCAGGCGCCATCGAGGCCTGCGCGAGCACGAGCACGTCGGCCTCGGCGGCCGCCGCCCTCAGCGCGTCGACGATGAGGGCGTCGTGCCGATCCGTGTCGCCCGCCTCCCGCGCGCTCAGCGCGCCCGCCACGACGTAGGCGCGGACGCGCTGCGCATCGCCGCCGAGCCGCTCGAGCAGGCGGCCGGTCGGACCGAGCGTCGCCTCCAGGGTCGCGAGCACCGTGATCCGGCCGCTTCCCGCTCGGGCGATGCGCACCGCGCGCTCCGCCATGGCGGTGTCGATGCGCACGACGGGGACGGCCACGTCCTGGGCCGCGACCTCGGTCGCCTCGCCGATCGACGAGCAGGTCACCAGCACCCCGTCCACTCCGAGGTCCACCAAGTACCGGACGTGCGCGGCGACCGCCTCTCGCACCTCGGTTCCGACGCCCGCACGCACCGCCTCGGCGAGCAGTTCGGCATCCACGATGTGCAGCGCCGTCGAACCGGGCACGCGAGCCGCCAGCATGCCGTCGAACCGGGGCGCGAGAGCGGGCACCGTGTGCAGCAGACCGAGGCGCACGGTCACGCCTCCGTCCACGGCCGGGCGTGCCGGTCGACGATGCCGACGAGGTGCTCGAGCCGCGGGCGCGCCTTCTCGCGGAGCGCCACCGGCACATCCGGTGCTCCCACGATGTCGCTCCAGAGGGCCCGGCCGGCGAGGAATCCGCTACCGCCCGCGCGGCACGCGGCCTCGACAGCCTGTGCGAAGCGGTCCCGTTCCACGCCCTGCGAGAGCACGACCCAAGGCCCCGTGATGTCCGCCGCCAGCTCCTCGCTCGCCGCGCGCTGCTCCGCTTCTTCGCCCGCACCGCCGAGGGGGACCTGCACCTTGTAGAGCGAAGGACGCAGGGTCGACAGCTCCCGCGCGGCCTCGCGGATCGCCGCCTCCACGTCCCACGAGCCGTCGTCGAGCTCGGCGGGGGTCGCGCGGACGACGGGCTCCAGCACCGAGAGCACGCCGCGCTCGCGCGCCTCGGCGATGAATCGCTCGGCCAGAGCCACCCGGTCCGAACGTCGGTCGTCGCGTCGCCAGATGATCAGGAGCTTGATCGCATCCACGCCCTCGCGGACGCTGTGCAGTGCGCCCTCGTCCAGCTCCGTCTCCTCGACCGGACCCCCCGGATCCTGGGTGAGGGCGTCCGCGGCGAGGATGAAGCCGCATCCCGCCGGAAGGAGGCCGTCGTCGAGGATGCCGAGGCCGCCGAAGTCGCGGTCGACGAGGAATCCGGATGCCAGTCCGCCGAGTTCGGTGGCGACATCTCGCTTGAACCGCTCGAGCACCTCGTCGCCGGGCCGGCCGGCGCCTGCCTGATCGAACATGTGACGAAGGCTCTCGCGCTGGTCCATGGCGACCATCGCGAGGCCGCCCGCGGGTCGGGCGATCGCGTCGAGTGTGCGGGTCATGGTTCTCCTCTTCGGTGCACGCGGCGCGATGGTGCGGCGTGCGGGCGGTGGTCGGTCATGGGGTGCGGGTCGGCGGCCGGGCGGAGACTGCCGACTCGGCGATCGCCGCCCGGAACCGATCGACGAAGCCGTCATCGGTCACGCGGTCGGGGTCGATCAGACGTGTCGGAGCATGCACTTCCCCGGCGAGACCGTCCCTGTCGGCGGCGAGCGCCGCCGCACCGCTTGCCACGGGCGCGGCCAGATCGACGAGCTCGAGAGGCGTTCCGGCCACCGCGGCGCTGAGGGCGGCGAGCCGCCCGTTCAGCCGGTACGGCGCACCGACGAGCACCGGTGGTGCTGCCACCCCGCAGAGCGCCTCGGCCGCCTCGATCATCCAGCCGCCGTGCGCCGCGATGCCGCGCAGCAGCGCGTGCAGCTCGGCGATGCGGTCCCCGGCGGGCACGCCGCGAAAGACGAGTGTTGCCGACGCGTCGGGGTGCGGGCACTGCCTGCCACGGGGATACGGCAACGCGATCGCCTCGTCAGGGCCACGTTCGAGCCTCGCGCGCATCATCAGCTCGTCGCCGTCTTCACCGTCTTCCAGAACACGTGTGCGCCAGTCCTCGATAAGTGACCCGGCCGCCGGGCTGCCGGCGAGCGCGCCCTCGAGGATTCCGTCGACGGCGCGCACGACGCTGATGCCTTCTCGCCAGGCCGCTTCCCTGTCGACCTCGCCGGCGGCGATCGCCACGACCGCCTCGGTCGTCCCGATCGACCGCACGCGACGTCCCCGCGAACGGGCACTCCCGATCCAGGCCGCGACGGCGTGGTCATGACCGGCGATGTACACCGATCCATCCGGATCGACCAGCCCACCGAGGGCGGCGACGGCCTCCTGGCTGACGATCCCCGCCGGTTCGCCCGGGGCGAGAACGTCGGGAGCGAACCCGCGGGCGATGCCGAAGGCCGCCAGGAGCTCGTCGTCCCAGGCGAGGGTCAGCGACGCGGATGCCTCGGGCAGCGGCAGTGCCCCGCTCCTTCCGGCGAGGGTGTGGTCGGTCGCCCGGCGGCCGGTCAGTGCCGCGGCAACGAGGTCCGCCGTGAACGCCCAGTGCCTCGGCGGCTCGTCCTGCCCGGTGGCCAGCTCCACCCACGTCAGGAGGGGGAGCTTGCGCGTGAGCGGAACGCCCGTCGTAGCGTGCAGCGCCCGAGGATCGAGGCGCGCCTCGAGCTCGTCCCGGCGTCGGTGGTCCGGCAGCCGGTCCCAACGAACGAGAGCACCGTGCGAGGATCCGTCGGCGTCGGTGATCGCGCCGGTCTCGGCCATCGATGCTATTCCGACGACCCGCGCCGGGCCGGCCGCCGCACGTTCGAGCGCCGCTGCCGCCGCGGCGAGGGCGGCGCGCACGAGCGCCGGCGCATCCAGGCCGGCGACCGAAGCGGTCGCCACGGCGAGCTCGCGCACGCTCTCCGTCAGCTCGACCACGGATGCCTTGACCGCGGTGCTTCCCACGTCGATGCCGAGCGCGATCACCATTGCGGAATCCCCCTCGCACCGGATCGGCGGACAACGGGACTCACGAGCATGGATGTCAGTATGTGCGGCGATTCACAAACCGGTCAAGTGATGAGCGCGGATTGACAAACCAAGGAGCGCCCGCTTTGATGACGCCATGCGCTATCGACAAGCGGATGCCCGCAGAACGGAGATCCTCCGTGTCGCCGGGCGAACCGGCTATGTCGCTTCCGCGGAACTGGCGTCCGCGCTCGGGGTCTCCGAGATGACGGTGCGGCGAGACATCGAGAAGCTCGCCGCGGAGGGCGCGCTCGAGCGCGTGCTCGGCGGGGCGTGGCTGGGCGGGACCGCGCGACCCGCGTTCGGGGTGCGAGCGGGGCTGGCGTCCGACGCGAAGCGCGCCATCGCCCAGCACGCCGCTTCGCTGCTCGACCGTGGCACGATCGGCCTGGATTCCGGCACCACCGTCGCCCTCCTGGCGCCGGTGCTTCCCCCGCACAGCGGGGTCGTCACGCATTCGGTGCCCGTGATCGAAGCCGTCGAGCGCCGCGACGACCTCGACCTCATCGTCGCCGGAGGCGTGTACCAGCGGGCGACCCGGAGCTTCGTCGGTCCCGCCGTGCTGCACGCGCTGGAGGGCCTGGCGCTGGATGTCGCGGTCATCAGCGTGCCTGCGATCGATGACGGATGGCTGCTCGGCGGCGATGCGCTGGATGCGGCCGTCAAGCGCGCCCTCATCGCCGCGGCCCGCCGGGTGCTCGTCGTGGCGGATGCCTCCAAGGTCGGTGCGAGGGCACCGATACGCCTCGCCCGCCTGGATGCGGTGGATGACATCGTCACCGACGCGGCCGGTGCGGCAGCGCTCGGGACAGTCGCCGGTCCTACCCTCCACGTCGCCGCATCGTCTTCCGCCTCCTCATCCGCTTCCGCGTCGGCTTCGGCTTCGGCCTCGGCTTCGGCAGGGGCTGTCACGCCGACGGCCGTGGTTCCGTGAACGACGAGCGCATCGGCGTGATCGCCGACGATGTGACGGGAGCCTGCGATGTGGCGGCCGAACTGCGCGAGATCGGGCTGACCGTCGACGTGCTGCTGGGCGTTCCCGCACAAGAGGACCTGCCCGATGACGGCGGCGCTGTGGTGATCGGCCTTCGCACCCGCACCGCACCGCGAGCGGTCGCGGTGGACGACTCGCTCGCCGCCGCCGAGTGGCTGCGCCGGCGCGGGATCACCCGGTGGTATCAGAAGTACTGCTCCACCTTCGACTCCACGCCCGAGGGCATGATCGGTCCGGTCGCCGAGGCGCTGATGGCCGCGGGCGGTTTCGCCGCCTCCGTCGGCACCCCGTGCACGCCCCATGCGGATCGCACGGTCTACCGCGGTCACCTGTTCGTCGGCGACCGGCTCGTCTCCGAGAGCTCGCTGGCACATCACCCGCTGACGCCCATGACCGATCCCGACCTCGTGCGCGTGCTCGGCCGGCAGACGACACTGCCGGTCGGGCTGGTGCGCCATCGGGACGTGCGTGCGGGTCCTCCCGCGCTGGCAGCGGCGATACGCACGGCGAGCGCCCCCCACCTTCTCGTCGACGCGCTCGATGAACGCGACCTCGACTCGATTGCGATCGCCGTCGAGGCTCTCGACCCCTGCCTCGTCGGCGGCGGCGCCGGGCTCATCACCGCGCTGGCGAGACGCGCCGGGCCCGGCGGCAGAACATCCGATCCCGTCGAGGCACACCAAGGAGGCCGGCGCCTGATCCTCGTCGGCAGCGCCTCCGAGCGCACCCGGGCTCAGGTCGCCAGGGGCGGTCCCGTCACCGCGACCGTCGACGCGGTGGCTGCGGCCGCGGATGGCGGCGACGAGGTCGCTCGGGCACTCGCGCTGCTCGAAGACTTCTGGATGCGGCATCCGGACCGCCCGGCCGTGGTGAGCGCGAGCCACGATCTCGAGGCGCTCCGCCTCGCCCAGCAGGCGCTCGGCGTCGAGCGAGCGGGAGCCGCCGTCGAGGATGCGCTGGCCGCCATCGCCCTCGGCTCTGTCAAGCGGTTGGGCGCTCGGCACCTGCTCATCGCGGGGGGCGAGACCTCCGGCGCCGTGACGCGCGCCCTCGGCATCGAGCGTCTGCGCCTGACGCGTCGCGTCGATGCCGGGGTGGCGTGGGGCATCGGTGCCGCGGGGGCGGTCGCCGGAGGTCCTCGCCTGCACGTGCTGCTCAAGTCCGGCAACTTCGGCGGCGAAGACCTGTTCGTACGGGCGTGGGAGGCGGCTGCCACGTGACCGCGCACACCACACCCGTCTCCGGCGACGAGGAGTCCGACACCGCCCGGCGCATCGTCGCGGTGGCCCGGCACCTCGTGGCCCAGGGTCTCTCGCCCGGCTCCTCGGGCAACATCAGCGCCCGGGTCCGTGACCGCTTGCTCGTGACGCCGACCGGGTCGGCGCTGTCGCGCGTGGAGGCATCCGATCTGGCCGTTCTCGACCTGGAGGGACGCCGGCTCGCCGGCGCGGCGCCCAGCAAGGAGTGGCCGCTGCACGCCGCGGCGTACCGCGCGGATTCCGCGATCGGCGGCGTCGTGCACCTGCACTCGGCGGCAAGCACGGCGATCGCCTGCCTGCCCGCCGAGCCCGGCGGGTCGGCGGCGCTCCCGACATACACCCCCTATCGCGTGATGAGCCTCGGCGATGTGCCTCTGCTGGACTACGCCGACCCCGGTTCGCCCGCACTCGCCCAACCTCTCGCGGCGGCCGTCCACGCCGGCGCGGTGGCGATTCTTCTGGCCAACCACGGGAGCCTCTGCTGCGGCGAGAGCGTCGAGCGCGCCGCGGATCGTGCGGAGGAGCTGGAGGCAAGCGCTCGTCTCGCGCTCGACCTGAGCGCGTCCGGCGCGGCTCAGCTCGACGAGGAGACGATCGCGCGACTGCGTACGAGAAGGTCCTGATCGGCTACCCCGGCAGCACGCCGCCCTGCTCGCGCAACCGATCCTGAAGCACCCCGACATCCCGTCGCCCCACCCGATGCCACTTCGCCCGGTGTGAGAACGTACCCACATCCGGCCTAGGCGGTCAACGGACTTCGGCCGCCGTTGAGCACAGCCAAGGCGGGATATCGGGATTCCGCGCGAAGTGGCATACTCGGAGCCGTTCACACGGATATCCCGCGTTTCGGCGCCCCCCGAGGCCCGGAAACGTATGATTATACCGCAGCAGGTCCGGAATTACTCCCGTCTTGCGCCCCGCGCAGGCCGCGCATAAGCTCGAATGTGCTATGTGGTATCGATACCACACTCGTGGCTGGAGTCAATGATGTCTCAGGAAAGGGGAACGGCGATGTTCTTACTGACGAGAAAGCGCCGTCGAGGGTCATCGAGATGACGACGACGGAACTCAAGCCAGCGCCCGAAGCGGCAGAGGCCGGCAAGAAGAAGAAGATCGAGAAGGTCCGCGGGAAGAAGTACAACCGTCGCGAGGCGATCGCGGGTTATCTCTTCATCTCGCCATGGCTCTTCGGCTTCCTGGTCTTCACGTTCGGCGCGATGGTCTACAGCCTGGTGATCTCCTTCAGTCACTACCAGTTGGCCACCAACACCGCTCGCCCGGCCGGCTTCGCGAACTACGAGGCGCTGATCTCCGATCCGAAGGTCATGCTCTCGCTGTCGAACACCCTCTTCTACGCCGTTCTCGCCGTGCCCTTCGAGATCATCTTCGCGCTGTCCCTGGCGTTGCTGCTCAACCGGGTGAACCGGGGATCCGGCGTGTTCCGCACCCTCTACTACCTGCCGAAGATGACGCCGATGGTCGCCACCGCGGCGATCTTCCTGCTCCTGCTCAACGGCAACCAAGGTGCGATCAACAAGGGTCTGGCCGCGATCGGAATCCAGGGGCCGCAGTGGCTGCTCGACCCGGCATGGATCAAGCCCTCGATCGTGCTGATGACCCTCTGGGGAGTCAGCGGAACGATGATCATCTTCCTCGCGGCGCTCAAGAACGTGCCACGCGATCTGTATGAGGTGGCCGAGCTGGATGGCGCGGGACCGATCCGCCGCTTCTTCTCGATCACTCTGCCGATGATCTCGGGTGCCATGTTCTTCAACATCATCGTGCTCACGATCGCGGCCATCCAGGTCTTCGACCAGGCGTATCTGCTGTTCTACCGGGATCAGGTGCAAGGAGCATCCGACGCATCCCTCTTCTACGGGATCTACCTGTTCCAGCAGGCCTTCCGGCAGTTCAACTTCGGGTTCGCCGCGGCCATGGCATGGCTCCTGTTCATCATCATCATCGTGATCTCACTGATCCAGGTGAAGCTGAGCAACCGATTCGTCTACTACGAGAGCGAACGCTGATGACTACCGAGCGCATTGTTCCCGCGGCCCCCGAAACGGCCGACGAGCGCGCCGACCGCGAGGGCACCGCTTCCACCCCCTCGCAGCCGACGACCGCCGCGAAGCCGCCCAAGCGCAAGAAGCAGAAGTCTCTCGGCGGCTGGGTCGCCACCGTCCTGAAGTGGGCGCTGCTGATCGGCTTCTCCCTGCTGTTCCTCTACCCCTTCGCCTGGCTGCTCGCTGCGAGCTTCAAGCCGCGCGGAGAGGTCTTCGACAACCGGCTGATTCCGAAGACCTTCCGGCCCGACAACTTCGTCACGGTGTTCTCGGAGCTGCCGCTTTTCAACTGGATCGGCAACAGCCTCTACATCGCGCTCCTGGCGGCGACCTTCGTGGCTGTCTCGAGCTCGATCGTGGCCTTCGGCTTCGCGTACTTCAATTTCCCCGCGAAGAAGCTCCTTTTCGGTCTGGTGCTCGCCACGATGATGCTGCCGGGAGCCGTCACCCTCGTGCCGCAGTACCTCATCTGGAACCAGCTCGGCCTTGTCGGGACGAGCGTGCCGCTGTGGGGGATGAACCTGTTCGGCTCGGCCTTCTACATCTTCCTGCAGAGGCAGTTCTTCCTCGGACTGCCGCGTGAACTGTTCGAGGCCGCGCGCATGGACGGCCTCGGCTACTGGGGCATGTTCTGGAAGATCGCGATGCCCCTGTCGATCCCGTCGTTCATTATCGTGTTCGTCTTCGAATTCCAGGCGAGCTGGAACAACCTGCAGGCAGCGCTGATCTACCTCAACGCCGGCTCGCCGGAGGGGTACACGGCCCCACTCGGCATCGCATCGGCGATGGCGAAGTACAGCCCGACGAACGGCGGCCACGGCGACTACCAGTACGTGATGGTCGCCGCGCTCCTCGTGACGATCCCGATGCTGATCCTGTTCGCGATCGGTCAGAAGTACTTCGTCGAGGGCCTCGCAACCCAGGGCCGAAAGGGCTGATCACCGTTCGACCGTGAGAGGGCGGCATCCCGCATCCGGGCTGCCGCCCTCTTCTTGTCGTGTCGATCCCGGCCCCTCCGGCTGCCGATCCAACCCGCCGAGCGTTCGCGCTCCGTGGACCCGGAACTCACTCGAGCCTGGCGGGGCGCCCAGGATCCACGATCCCACAACTCGCTGCGCCGGCTCCCCCCGCGACCACGAGCACCACGGCGGGGATCCTCTCCGACACACCGACACCGGATGCCGAATCTCGGCGTGTCCCCCACAATCGCCGCCATTGTGCACGACCGACCTCGCCCGGCTCCCGATCCGGAGAGTACCGAGGCCCAACGCCGCCTCGCTGACCGGCCCCCGAACACAACGGCGGGTGTCTTCCCCGACACACTGGCACCGGACGCCGCAGCCCAGCGTGTCCCCGACAATCCCCGCCGTTGTGCACCACCGACCCTCGCCCGTCGCCTCCAACCCCCACTCGCAACACCGCCTCTGAAGCCCGCCGCAGACCCCGAGCACAACGGCGCAGATCCGCTTCGACACACCGAGAACGGACGCCGCAACCCGGCGTTTGGCGACGGATCTGCGCCCGTGTGCACACCACTGGCGGCTCGCCGGGACTCGGCTGGAGGGCATGGCCGGGATGGAGTCGAGCGCCCCAACCCACGCGAGAGTGCACGATCCGCCGCGAGAGTGGGCGCTGCGCGGCCCGGAAGATGCACTCGCGGCGGAAGACGCACGCTCGACATTCAGCCCGATTCATCACGCCGAACGAGAGCCCGGCACAACCGCGGGGATCCACTGGGACACACCGACACCGGAAGCCCAAGCTCGGGGTGTCTTGAGGAATCCCCGCCGTTGTGCACGGCGGCCGGCGCGCCAAAAGGGCGGCCTCCCGAAGGAGACCGCCCTGTGGTGGTGCCCAGCCGACCGGTGCCGGCCGGCGGTGTCTACCTGGCCTGCCTAGCCTGCGACCTGGTCGTACGCGCGCTGTGCGGCGCTCTGAGCGTCGGCGAGCGCGTCGGCGGCCGACTTCTCTCCGAGGAGGGCCGAGGTCACCGCGTTCTGCAGCTCGGACTGGATCTGCTGACCGGCGGGCGAGGATCCGAACGAGGCGCCGCTGGATGCGACGTCGTAGTACGTCGCGATCGCCTGGTCGAAGCCGGCGTAGCCCGTCTCCTTGACGTACGACTCACGGATCGTCTGGTCGGCCTCGGGCGAACCGGTGAACAGACCCGCGTTGATGCCGTTGCGACCGGGGTCGGCCTCGGTCGTCTCGGCGCGAGCGGCGCCGGCCGCCTCCCAGGCCTCGAGCGAGGTGAGTGTCAGAGCCCAATCGCACGCCGCCGAGGGGTTCTTCGACGCCGCCGGGATCACCACGGATGTCCCGCTGGCAACCGTGAACGGCTCACCCTCCTGGGTGACGACCGGAATCGCCCCGATGTCCACCTGCTCGGCGTAGGAGGTCAGCACATTGACGTACCACTGGTCGAAGATCGCGGCGCCGACCTGGTCGGCCACGAACGAGTTGTTCTCGCCGAACACGTCGAAGGAGTCGACGAAGCTCTTCACGTTCGCGTACCCGCCCTGCAGGTCGTAGATCTTCTTGAGGAAGTCGATCGCCTCGGCGTTCTTCGGGTTGTCGAGCGTGGGCTCGCCGTCCTCACCGATCGTCGACCCGCCGAAGCTCAGCATCCACAGGCCCGCCTTGGAGGGACCCTGGGGGTCGAAGCCCAGGCGCGTGGGGTTCTGCCCGTTCATGACCGTCATCTTCTCGACGGCAGCGAGGAAGGCGTCCTGATCCGAGACATTGAGCTGCTCCGGAGTGACGCCCGTCTCGCCCATGACCCGGGCGTTGAGCATGATCGCCGGCGGCTGGTAGAACTGCGGGACCGCCCAGACCTCGTCGTCCCACGTGACGTCGTCGACGACCTGGGGGTACCAGTACTCGCGCGGGTCGATGTCGTAAAGGGCGAAGCAGTCGTCGATCGGCATGATCAGGCCCTGGGACGCGTAGGTGGTGACGAACTGCCGGTCCATCACGACGACGTCCGGGATGTTGCCACTGGCCGCGAGGGTGGTGAACTTCTGCGCGTCGAAAGGCGAGTTGTCGAGATCGACTTCGGTGTCGGACTCGGCCAGCTTGTCGTCTGCGAGGTCAATGCGGGACTGCGCGACCTCGTCGGGCTCCGGGAACCCCCACGCCGTCAGAGTGCCGGAGTAGTCCTCCGAGAATTCCGCGCCTTCGGTCGTCGCGGTGCCCCCACCACCGCACGCGGTGAGAGTGAAGAGGGACGCCGCGGCTGTCACCGCGACGAGGGCGTTCTGCCGTTTCTTCATTGAACTGTCCTTTCGGGCGCACGCTCCCAGGCGCCTTCGCGCGGGAGTGCGAGTTGCGTGGTGCTGTGTGGGAACCATCCCACACGTGACCGTACAGGAGGGATGCGTTTACGCACAAGGCACTTGCGCCCGCATCCTGGCGTTCCGTTGTGTATTCGTGACCTTGACGATTGCGGTCGATGGGACGCCGGAACTAGCGTCGTATGCAATCGATCCCACCCCTTGATCGCGACGAAAAGAGACGCGCGCCTTGGGCTTCATGCTCCTTTCTCCGTCAGACAACCACGCTTCGCTCCCTGCCGTCATCGGGGTTGACGAAGTGCTCCCGAGGTGGCAGTGACATGACCCGCTCGACAAACCTCCCGGAACTGATCGCGGCCACGCGTGACCTGCTGCGTGAAAGCCCCTCGCGGGTTCTTCTGGGCATCACCGGCCCGCCCGGCACGGGCAAGTCGACGGTTGCCTCCGCCATCGCCGAAGCGTTCGGACCGGCGACCGCGGTGGTGGTGCCTATGGACGGATTCCACCTCACCCGGGCACAGATCATGGGAACCCCCCTTCTGGCCCGCCGCGGTGCACCCGACACGTTCGACGCCGATGCCTTCGCTGCGGCTCTGCACCGCATCCGGTACACCACCGACGAGGACGTGTCGGTGCCGGCGTTCGATCACGTCGTCGGCGACCCCATCCCGGATGCGATCACGGTGCCGGCTGGGCTGCCGCTGGTCGTCGTCGAGGGAAACTACCTGCTTCATCCCGAGCCGGGATGGGGCGCCGCCCGCGCGCAGCTGGACGCCGTCTGGTACTTCGATACGCCGGCCGAGGTGCGCCGCGCCCGCCTCGAGGCGCGTCATCGACAAGCCGGCCGCAGCCCCGAGGACGCGGCGCGCTTCGTCGAGGAGTCCGACGAGCGCAATGCGGCCCTGATCGCCCGGACGGCATCCGCTGCGGACGCCGTCTTCGCCCTCCACGACGTCCTGACCTGAGAGCACCATGCCGAGCTCGATCAGCGGGGTTCGAGCTGCGCCTCGCAGAGAGCGACCGCCTCGAGCAGCACATCCGAGAGATCGTTGGGGCGCTCCATCTGCGTCCAGCGGCCGGAAGGCAGGTCCACCAGGGTCACATCCGGGATCTGCGCCAGTTCGCGGGCGGGGTCGATCGCGAGCGACATCCACCGACGGACGTCGTCGGTGCTGAACTCCGTGGCGACGACAGTCACTGGCACGTCGTAGCGGCGAGCATCCGTCAACCGCTGCACGCCGTCCAGCACATGCGACGCGTTCTCCGTCATGCGGTAGTAGAGGGAGGCGAGGCCCGCGTCGATCACGCGCTGCCCGCCGGTGTGCGTGGGCCTTCCCCCGGAGTCGGCGGTGAAGCCGCTGAGCACCCCGGCGCCGTCGGCGCTGGGCAGTCCGCCGACGTACACGGCGCGCGCGATCGATTCGGGGCGCTTGTTGACCGCGGCATGAACGAGCCCGCAGGATTCCGCGTGCCCCACGAGCACGACCGGACCGTCGGAGCGATCAATGGCCGACACGATCTCGGCCACGTGATCGGCCAGCATCATGCCGGAACGGTTGGCAGACCGCGACTCGAAGCCGCGGAGGGTGAGCGCCAGGGGCCGATGTCCTGCGGCGGCGAGCCGGGACTCGACGTCCTGCCACGATGTGGCATCCAGCCAGAGCCCGGGAACGAGAACGATGTCCAACGCACACTCCTTCCCATTTTCAGAAGATTGTCACGCCTTCTCCGCCCGGTAGTCACGGGGGTTGCGAAGAGCACCGGTTCTGTGCTTCGAAGCACGGCCGGGCGGTGGCATCGTGGAGGGATGTCCCGCCCCGAACTGCCCGATGTGCTGGTGATCGAGTGCGACTCGCTGCCGCCCGACCTGATCGGCGCCTACGGCGACCGGAACGGCGCCACTCCCGAGATCGATGCGCTCGCCGCTCGGGGCGTGCGGTTCGAGGCATCCTGCAATGCCCCGCTGTGCACTCCATCGCGCGCGTCCATGCTGACCGGACGCCTCGCGAGCCGGCTGGACTGCTTCGACAACGCGAGCGAGTTCGCATCGGACCACCCGACCGTGGCGCACGCGTTCCGGTCGATGGGCTACCGCACGGCCATCATCGGCAAGATGCACTTCATCGGGCACGACCAGCACCACGGATTCGATGAGCGGCTGGCCCTCGACACCGACTACAGCAAGGGTTACGACCCCGGCCTGTATGCGCTGGCTTACGACTGGGACCAGCCGAGCGCCGGCAACCCGAACAGTCCGCAGATGATGGGCGAGTCCTACCTGGCGGGCGAATCGACGGATGCCTACCGCCGACGCTTCCGGCAGGAGCTGCACACCGAGCGGGACGAGCGCATTCACGCAGAGGCGCTCGCCTACCTCTCGCGCGACCACGAGGGGCCCTTCTTCGCCATCGCCTCGTACCATGCCCCGCACAACCCGTTCTGGGCGCCGGACGAGGAGGTGGCTCGGTTCGCGGACGCGCGCCCGCGGCTCGCTCCCGAAGTGGTGCCGCCGGCGGGCGTGATGGACCGCTGGCTCGACGACTTCCACTACGTCCACCAGGTGCTGGACCCGCTGATGCAGCCGGAGAACCTGCGCTGGATGCACTCGACGGTGTACGCGTTGGTGCGCGAGCTCGACATCCGCGTCGGGGAGCTTCTGCGCGCGCTCCCTCGCCCGGACGAGACGATCATCGTGTTCACCGCCGATCACGGCGACATGCTCGGCGACCGCGGCATGCTGCAGAAGCGCACCTTCTACGAACGCTCGATCAGGGTGCCGCTGATCATCGCCGGGCCGGGGATCGTGCAGGGTGCCGAGATCTCCACGCCCGTCAGCCTCGTCGATCTGCTGCCCACACTGGCAGGCCTCGTCGGGGCACCGCTGCCCCCTGACCTCGACGGCGCGGACCTCGGTCCCGCGCTGAGTGGTCACCGGGCACCGGAGCACGCGGTGATCGCGGAGTATCACGGAGAGGGCGTCCACGCGCCGTGCTTTCTGCTCCGCGATGGCTCGTGGAAGTACGTGCTGGTGCACGGCCACGAGCAGCACCTGTACGACCTCGCGCACGATCCCGGAGAGCGGCGCGACCTCGCCTCGGATGCGGAGCGAGCGGCGCAGCTCGACCGCCTGCACCGGCGGCTGCTGGAGTCGGTCGATCCGGCGGACGTCGAACGGCGCGCTCGGCAGTCGCAGCGGCGACGCGGCTTCGTGTATCGCGCCCTCTACGGCGCCTTCGATCAGCCTGCGGCACCACTCAAGCCGGGACCGGCTCCACATCGATGAGCGCCTCTGCGTGCTGCCCCAGCATGAGCCTGCCGATGGTGACATCGATCGCGAAGCGAAAGCGGCGGCCCGGGGCGGACGGAACGACCGCCACATCCCAGAGCGCCTCCTCGTCGTATTCCAGTCGTGCAGCGAACTCGGTCTCGGGCGAGTGCCAGCCCGGCGGGAGTACGAGGGCGACACGCACGTCCGCCGCCTCGGGGAGCGGATTGCGCACAGACACGCGGTAGGCGAGGCGCTCCCCCACCGCGGCGCGAGCTCGGTACGGCGAGATCCGGGCGGTCTGCCCGTGCGGTGCCATCCCGATCTCCTGCAGCGGCAGCAGCTCCTCGTGGATGTCGTCCACGGCCCGGCCTTCCTCGGTCAGGTAGTCGAGGTATCCGCGCTCCACCCATCGGGGTTCCCAGTGTCCGGTCGCCATCAGGCCGGGTGCGATCCGCTGATAGAGCTCCGCGCTCCGGATGTAGTCGCCCAGGCGGAAGAGGTTGCGGTACTGGTAGTTCATGATGTCGCGGCGCCCATCGCGGCCGCCCAGTCCTTGCTGCTGGTCGCCGGTGAACACGACCTGCACATCGTCGACGGTGACCGCGTAGGCGACCGCATAGAGCGTGTGCCCCGGCTGCGCGTACGCCGTGATGGTGTACTCGTTCCACGTGAAGGGCCGATCGAGCGGCAGGACACGATCGGCCGGAATCGGGTCATACCACTGGCAAGGGAGATCCTCGAGCCACGGATCGGCGAGGACCGGTGCGACGTTCTCGGGGATCCACAGCTCGGTGCCCTCCACATCCCGAAGCAGCGGCATGCCGGCCACGTGGTCGTCGTGATAGTGCGTCGGCAGCGCCACGGTGACGTTCGTCACACCGTGATGGCGGCGCAGTGCCGGAAGCGACGCGAGCCACGGCCGTCGGGCGCTGCGCTCCTGGCTGTGCACGAGCCCGGTCGTCATGTCGTACCCGTAATCGATGAGCAGCGCCTCGCCCGTCTCGGAGAGCAAGACGTAGGAGCACGAGATGGTCGAACGGTTCAGGAGCAGGTGCGGGGTCAGGGCGACGAACGGATCGTCCAGGCGCGCACGCACGTCCCACGGGTATGGCCGCCGGGAGTCGATGTAGCGCTGCATGGCCTCGACGAGAAGCTGCAGCGCCACCTCGGGCTCTCGCATCGGATCGCCGTGCGACGGCGCGAGCAGCGAGAGGTTCTCGGCCGAGAGGATGAGCGCGCTGAGCACGGTCATGGCGGGCCCCTCGTTCTCGGTGTACGACCACTGCGTCGCCGCCAGCGACCACACCTTGCCCGGTGCGTAGATCAGATCGCCCGTGAACGCGATGCGCTCGCCGTCCCGCTCCAGCAGATAGGTGACGGACCCGATCGTGTGGCCGGGGGTCGGCAGCACCCTGAGGGCGACGCCGGCGCAGACGAGGTCGCGATACTCCGGAACGGTGCCGTGCACGGGCACCGATGCCAGGAGGGAGAAGCGGTCCTGCCGCAGGTTGTAGTCGTTGTCGAGCTGGCGACCGGACCACATCTGTTCGACGCGGTCGAACAGCTCCACCTCGACGGGCGGCACGTGGATCCGTGCACCGTGCCGCACGGCGCGCGGCAGACCCTGGGCCTGATCGCGGTGGTGGTGCGTCATCAGCACATCTGTCACGCGGCGGATGCCGAGCTCGGCCAGGTGGTCGAGCACGAGACCCGACCCGAAGTCGATGGTCACCGCATCGCGCTTGCCGAACGGCTCGTCGGGGTCGACGAGCACGTACACGTGGCACGTGTCGGCGATCCGCCACACGCCCCGCGCGATCTGGCTGGCGGTCACTCGCGGGCGCTCCGATACGCCGCCCATGTCTCTCCGATCACGGCGAGGTGCTCGGGCAGGATGGCGTCGTCGTCGCTGACCCGCTCGATGTCGTCCCGGACCCGTTCGATGTAGTACAGCGCCGGAACCCCCATGCCGCCCTGCGCCCGTGCGTAGTCGAGCCACTCGTCACGGCTGGGCATCGGCCACTGGTCGGTGTCGACCGGATGCCGCGGCAGAGTCGTGGCCACGATCTCGTACCGCGCGCGCAGCTGGGCCGCCACCGAGACGGGCGCGCCCGTGACGTCGTGCTCGAGCACGTCGTTCGTGCGGACCATGTCGCACACGTCGCCGAAGGACGGATGCACGGTGTGCGTGATCACGAGAGCGTCGGGCTTGACCGCCTTGGAGGAACGGTGGATGCGCTGCACGAGACGGTGCAGCCCCGCGACACCCCAGACTCCGTCGCTGCCCGGTGCCGGCCGGAGCGTCTTGCCGCTCGGGGTGCGCTGCGTGAAGTCCACCTTGAACCCGTCGGCATCCAGTCCATCCGGTCCGAGCAGGCGGACGATGATGTCATCGAGCCGTCTCATGTATGCCTCGCTGCCCGGGTCCACCGAGACCGCTCGGCCCGCGGCATCCGTGATGCACTCGTCTACCGGCAGGCCGGTGGGATCCCATGCCTTCCACCAGAGCAGCACACGGCGTCCCTCGGCATGCCTCTGGGCGATCCACCCGCGCAGGTCCGGCCATGCTTCGGGATCCGGTTCGGCCGTGCCGTACTCCGCCTGCCAGCGATCGTCCACGATGATCGTGCCCGGCTCCAGCGACGCCGTCGCCAGCGTGGTGAGGAACTCGTCGTAGATCTCCTGGCGGCAGAAGTCGGGAGCGGATCTGCCGCCCCTCGCGACCTGCGACCCCCAGCCGCAGAAGATCGGCTCGAGCCACCAGTCCTCGAGGTCGCGGTGTTCCGCCGACGCGTATCCGCTGTGGACGAGGTCTGCTCGATGGGCCTCGAGCGCCTTCGCCGGAGACGCCACCGGGCGGATGACGATCGTCGGCGAACGCCATGTCCCGTCGATCTGCGTGTGCCCTTCGTACGCGAGACGAAGGAGCGCGCCGTCATCGACGGGCTCGTAGCGAAGGGTCGTGAAGGACAACTCCTCCACCGGCGCGCGCAGCCACACGGCCAGCCAGGGGCCGAGGCCCGGCGCAAAGGGATCCGACGCCGCATCGCGGCCGAAGGCGAGGGCGAACGGCGGCGGGGAGAAGATGCCGTTGAGGCGTCCGGGATCCGCATCGCCCACCACGCCGAGGGAGGCTGCCGACCACACGGGCCGCACGAACGCGATCGGCTCGGTCGGGCTGGGCACGTATACGCTCTGCGCATCCAGCCCCGTACGGAAGGTGCCGGAGGCGCCGGTCGGCACGACGCCGTCGCCCCCGAGGATCGTGACATCGGTGAGCGAGCCGGAACCCTCCGCCTCGAGAGTCAGCTCGACGGTTTCCGCCGTGCACCGCAGGAACAGCGCTCGTCGCTGCCATGTTGACGATTCCGTCCGCACGGTGATGATCACCGCGCCTTCGACCACCTCGACCTCGGGCTCGAAGAGACGCATGCTCTCGTCGGGCGTCTCGCGGGTGTGGGCGCTGGAGAGGGCGCACAGGCGCATCCAGCGGGCGCCTCCTTCATCCGAAAGATGGAAATAGGGCGACAGGGTCAGTCCAGAGGGCCCGGTCTTCCACGCGAGGGTGTAACCGTGGCCGCGAACGATGACACGTTCGGAGTCGCCCGCAAGCGAGGGTGCGGGGTTCATGCTTTCCATCCTATGTGACATCGTTCCCATAAGCGCGGAGGTGCACTCGCGTATCCGGCCCGGTCGAGCGCGTCAAGGCCTCCCGGATGTCCGCCGAGTTGCGTAACGTTGTGTGAAGAAGCGCCGGGGAGGGCGCCGACAGAACGCGCGCGTTCCTCTGTCGCTGCTGAGCCGCTCCGTGCCGCTCAGAGCGACCGCCGCATTCACCGACCCCGGTCCCCGGCCCGATCCGGTGGCGGGGGCCGCACCACCAGCATCCGAAGGACAGACGACGATGACCGACACACAGAACCCGACCGTTTCGACGCCGACGCCGCCGGACACCGCAACGAAGGTCGCCGCGGTGGTCTACAACCCCATCAAGGTGGACCTGCCCGCCATCCAGGCCGTCGTGGCCGCGGAGCAGGCGGCGGCTGGATGGGGCGAGACGCTCTGGTTCGAGACGTCCGAGGACGACCCGGGGCAGGGTGCCACCGAGGCGGCGCTCGCGCAGAACGTGTCGATGATCGTGGTCGCGGGTGGCGATGGCACGGTGCGCGCCGTGGCCGAGGCGGTGCATGAGAAGGACGTGTCGCTGGCGCTGCTGCCGTCGGGAACCGGCAACCTGCTGGCGCGCAACCTCAAGCTCACGCTCGATGACCTCGAGCACTCCATCCACTCCGCCTTCACGGGCGAGGATCGGCAGATCGATCTCGCGATGATCGACATCCGTCGAGGGGACTCGAAGGTCGACACGCACGCGTACGTCGTCATGGCGGGGCTCGGCCTGGACGCCAAGATGCTCGCGAACACCGACGAGGAGCTGAAGGCGAAGATCGGCTGGCTGGCATACGTCAAGGCCATCGCCATCGCACTGCGCGACAAGAACCAGCTCCGGCTCAAGTACAAGCTCGACGCGACGCCCGTCAAGCACATCCGCGCGCACACGGTGATCATCGGCAACTGCGGAACGCTGCAGGCGAACGTGCTCCTGATGCCGGAGGCTGCGGTGGACGACGGCCAGCTCGACATCGTGCTGCTGCGGCCGGAGGGCTTCCTCAGCTGGGCGCAGATCTTCACGAAGATCGTGTGGGAGAACGGCGTGCTCAGCCGCACTCGGCTCGGGCAGAAGTTCACCACCAAGGAGGTGAAGGCACTCAACTACATCAAGGGCGAGCGCTTCACCATGACCCTGAACCACCCGGAGGCCATCGAGCTCGACGGGGACGAGTTCGGCGAGGCCGTCGCGATCCGCACCTGGGTGGTGCCGAACGGGCTCACCATCCGCGTGCCCGTCGAGTCGACGGACTGACCACATGCGCCGCGTCGGCGACCGGCGGGCGGGGACGACGCTGACCGCCGGGGTCGCACGCGCGGCGATCACGCCCGCGCGGGGTGTTCCGATGTCCGGTTTCGTCGGCAGGGGCCCTGCCCTCGACATCCACGATGACCTCTTCGCGACGGCCCTCGTGCTTGCGGAGCGGGGCGGGCAGGACCTCGAGGCGGACACCAGGGTGGCGATCGTCGCGCTCGATCTCATCGGGATGTACAGCGACGAACTCGTGGCCACGCTGAAGGCAGCCGTGCGGCGCGCCACCGGTATACCGCCGGAGCGGGTGTTCCTGGCGTGCAGTCACACGCACTACGGCCCGGTCGTCGCCGAGAACGGCGACATGCCCGGCGGCGAGACCTCCGAGGCGGCGGAGTACCGTGCCCGGCTCCCCACATGGATCGCCCGGTGCGTGGCGGAGGCGGACAGCCGACGGGAGCCCGTGACCCTTTTCGCCGGGCGCGGCGCGTGCCGAGTCGGCGTCAACCGGCGCGAACCGCAGCCGGATGGCACCATCGCGCTGGGCCGCAACCCCGACGGGCCGCTCGACCCGGAGGTGCAGATCCTGCGCTTCGACCGTGCCGCGACGGATGCAGCCGGCGACTCGCGCGGCGATCCGGCGACGGTTGCGACGATCGTCAGCTTCGCGTGCCATCCGAGCTCGCTGGAGGCGAGCGTCAGAAGCATCAGCGCCGACTTCCCCGGCGCGATGCGCGCGCGAGTGGAGCAGGTCGTCGGCGGTACAGCGCTGTTCCTGCAGGGCGCCGCGGGCGACATCGATCCCAAGACCAGGGCGCCCGACTGGTCGCTGCCCGAGTCCTTCGGCCTCTCCCTCGCGACCGAGGCGATCCGCGCCTCATCGGCCGCGCAGCACCTGGCGGCGACACCCCTCACGAGTGAGCGCCGGCGCCTGGCGATCCCGCGCCGTGGAGCCGACTCCGTGTCAGGCGCCCGATCCGAGCTGGAGGGGCTGCTCGCCGACATGGCGGCCAGAGGATCCGCCGATCCGGATGCCGGGTGGTGGCTGGAACTGAAGATCAAGGAGGCCCGCGAGGTGCTCGCGGCTCTCGAGTCGGGACGCCGGCCCACCATCGAGGCGGACATCTCGGTCCTGAGGATCGGCGACGCGGCCCTCTCCTTCGCGCCCGCAGAACTGTTCACCGAGCTGGGCAGAGCGATCAAGATCGGCTCCCCGAGCGTCTGGACGGGGGTGGTCGGCTATACCGACGGCGCCCTGTGGTACGTGCCGACTCGAGCCGCCTACGACGAAGGCGGGTACGAGGTGAACGACGCGTGTCGCGTTCCGCCGGAGGCCGGCGAGCTGCTCGTCGAGCGCACGGTGGCGCTCCTCGAGCAGGTCTTCGCGCGGGGCTGACGCCTTGCCGCGCCGGGGATGCGGGAGAACTCAGTCCCCGTCGTCGTCTGCGGACTCGTCCGGCACCTCGTCGCCCCGAGGACCCACGAAGTCGCTCGTGATCGTGTCGTCGCGCTCGATGTCCTTGATCACGTCCGTCTTCAGATCGCTGGCCGGGTTGCCGTCCTCCTGCGACTCACGCGAGTCCGATGTCTCCACCATGATGTGCTCCTTTCGCTCCATGCAGGCTAGGACTGCGGGGGCGATCGCTCACGGCGCTTGCACCGGTCAGGCGATGGGTGTATCGAGCGTCGATCGGATGGCTCGTCGGCTGCCGCCGGACGGATCCCTCGGTCAGCGTCTGGGCGCCTCACCACTGCGGTTGACCGCGGTATCCTCTTCTCCTCCGCCTTCGCGACCGGAACGAGCAGTTCCGGTTCGCGTTCACGTCCCTGAAGCATCCGCAGGCGGTCGAGTACCTCTAGGAATGGCGCAATGCCCTCGCTCGGCGAACTGATCGCGCCACGCCGGCTCGGCAGCGACTTCCGCTGGCTGATGGCGTCGTCGTGGACGAGCAACATCGGCGACGGGATCGCGCTGTCGGCCGCACCGCTGCTGATCGCCTCGCTGACCTCGTCGCCGCTGCTGGTGGCAGGCGGGGCGATGATGCAGTTCCTGCCGTGGCTGCTGTTCGGGCTGTTCGCCGGATCGGTCGCCGACCACCACGATCGACGCCGGCTCGTCATGCTGGCGGACGGGTCGCGCGCGGTGATCGTGCTGGCCCTGGTCGTCTTCCTGTTCACCGGTCAGGTGAGCGTGTGGGTCGTCCTCGCGACGTCCTTCCTCTATGGCACCGCCGAGGTCTTCGCCGATACGGCGGGGAGCACGCTTCTGCCCATGCTCGTGAAGCCCGCCGATCTGGGGCTCGGAAACGCGCGGTTGCAGACGGGGTTCCTCGTCGGGAATCAACTCGCCGGTCCCCCGCTCGGCGCGTTCCTCTTCGCCATCGGGTCGTTCTGGCCGTTTCTCGTCCAGATCCTCTGCGTGAGCCTGGCCGTCGTGCTCATCTCGCGGATCGCACGCACCCCGATTCCACCGAAGGAGCCGGTGCCGGTGGGGACGAGGCCGCACCCGATCCGCGAGGGCCTGCACTGGCTGCGCGGCAACGCCCCCGTGCGGACCCTCGTGCTGATCATCCTCGTCTTCAACGTGACGTGGGCCGCTCCCTGGAGCATCCTCGTTCTCTACGCGACCGAGCATCTGAACATGGGTGCCGTGGGCTTCGGTGCCCTGACCACGGCGTCGGCCCTCGGCGGGCTGGTGGGCACCGGATCCTTCGGCTGGCTCGAGCGCCACGTGTCCTTCGCCACGCTCATGCGCGTCTGCCTGTCGCTCGAGGTGGTCATGCACCTCTCGTTCGCGCTGACGACGTCGCCGGTCATCGCCTTCGTGATCATGTTCGGGTTCGGCGCCTATGCCTTCGTCTGGGGCACGATCTCGACGACCGTGCGACAGCGCCTCGTGCCGTTGCAGCTGCAAGGGCGCATCGCATCCGTCAACATGGTCGGCGTGTTCGGGGGCCTCGTGATCGGTCAGCTGCTCGGGGGGCTCATCGCCCAGGCGTGGGGTCTCACGGCACCGTGGTGGTTCGCCTTCGCGGGGTCGGCGGTCACCCTCCTGCTGGTGTGGCGCCCGATCTCGCACATCGCAGCCGCTCGCCCGGTGCTCGACACCGGCGAATCTCCGAGCGAGCCGTAGGCACCGGGATCGTGCGTCTCTGCGTCTAGTGACGGCGATGCACGGAGTGCGATGCGAGGAGGCTCTACTCGTCGGATGCGGATGGATGGCGTGCCGCCGACGCGGCTGCCCGCCGGAGGCCGCTCTGCGAAGACGGGAAGCCGTCGATCATGTCTTGAAGCTCCCGGGCATCGACGTCGGCGCCGAACGGATCGGTGCCGGGTTCCAGCCTGACGCCGTCGGCGAGCGTGCCCGCCGCCACGGGGTCGAATCCGAGGTCGTCGACCAATGCGGCGACGGTGTTCACGTCGTCGGCGTCGTTCCCCGCGATGCCGATGGCCTTGCGCCCCGGCTGACCGGGCGGTCGCGCCTCGTCGCCCAGGTCGGCGTAGCTCATGTGGTTGAACGCCTTGACGACCCGCGACCCCCGGAGGTGACCCTGCAGAAGCTCGCTGCTCGAGGTCAGCGGGTCGCGGAACTCCTCGAGCAGCCCGTCCGCCTCCCACCAGTAGTTCGTGGCGTCGATCACGAGCTTTCCGGCGAGTGCGTCGGCGGGGATCGCCCGGTACCTGCGAAACGGGAGGGCGAGGATCACGACGTCGGCACGCTCGGCGGCATCCAGCGCGGTGGTGGCGGTAGCCCCCTCGGCGAGGACGTCGTCGGCCAGTGCGATCCGCTTCGGGTCCCCGGATGCCGCGATGAGCACCTGATACCCCGCACGCGTGGCCAGCCGAGCCAGCACCATGCCGAGCCTGCCGGCACCGATGATCCCGATCACGGGCCGGGCGACGGTCATCCGGCACCTCGGTGCTTCGTCGTGCGGTCGCTTGCTCTGTCGGGGGTGCGGCATATCCTTGCGTCGTGGCCACCCTCGACGATCTGCGCCGCACCGCGACCGAGCTGCCGGGGAGCGAGGAGCGAGCGACCACGGGCGGCGCCGCGTGGTTCGTGCGCCGCAAGCTCTACGCCTGGGAGTGCCACCCGTGGCCGAGCATCCCCGCGGAGGTGCGTGCCATCATCGCGGCCGAGCTCGTCGTGGGCGTGAAGGTCGCCGACCGCTTGGACGCGCTCGCGCTCGTTCACATGGCGCCCGATGTGTTCCTGAGCAGCACGACGCCCTGGGGTGAACCGAAAATCGCCTTCCGTATGGCGGGCATCGACGAGCACCACCTGGCCGAACTCGTCACCGAGGCGTGGCGCATTCAGGCTCCGAGATATCTGCGGGAAGAGTTCGACGACGCCGGCTCCTAGGGGTGCGACCATGGGATGAGGGTGAAGACCTTCAGACGAGTCATACGCCACACGCTAGCCCAGCGCATCCGCCGCAGCAGGCCCGGTCCCGAACCACGATCGAACTGACCGGGCGCGTTCCCGGTCAGTAGCGGATCCGGTACCGGAGATGCGTGACGCCTCCCTCGCCCACCAGAACCCTCAGCCGCTCGAGCTGGCGCTGCTCGGCGCCCAGATGATCGAAGAGCCGGCGGCCCTCGCCGAGCAGAACGGGAACGAGGTGGATCTGCATCTCGTCCAGCACGCCCGCGGCGATCGCCCGCTGCGCGGTGCTCGCGCCATGCACCAGCACGTCCTTCTCGCCGGCAGCGTCGCGCGCGTCGCGGAAGGCCGTCTCGATGACGTTCGTGTAGGTGACCGCCGGCATGCTGCGCGCCCAGTCCGGGATCGGCCGGCGGCTGAGCACCCAGATAGGGACCCCGTCATGGTGATCGCCGTGCCAGCCTTCGGCGGGCTCGAATGTTGCGCGACCGGCGACGACCGCGCCGGTGCACATGAACTCATCCACGATCTGCCTGTTGACGTCGCCCTCGGGAGGAAACACCCACTCATGGAGCCTGTCGCCGCCGTCGCCGAGCCCGTGATCGTCGGTCTCGTTCGGTCCGGCGATGAACCCGTCGAGCGACATCGACATGTACAGCACTGTGCTCCCCACGTGCTAACCGCCTCCCTTCGTAGCGGTGTCGCGCCGGTCGGCGCGACGGATGGGCGCGAACCCGTTCTGGCGCGGCTCGGCGTGGAAATCCCGGATCAGTCGCGCAACCAGGTCCGGCTTCTCCACGATCAGCGCGTGCGTGGACCGCGGCACGATGGCCAGTTCGCCGTCGGGCAGGGCCTCGTACAGCTCGATGAGGTGCTCGAAGCGGACCTCGTCGTCGTCGCCCGAGAGGATGAGCACCGGCACCGTCACGGTGCTGAGCTCTTCGAGGCTGAGGCGCGGCTCGGATCGATGCAGCTCCGCAGACTTACGGACGACCACGTCCCAGTGCTCAGCGCCATCCGGCGACACCTCCGCGTACGCGTCGGCCATGAACTGCGGCGGATCGCCTTCCAGAACGCTCTCGCGCCAGCCCGAGTAGTGCCGAGGCGCACCCCCGAAAACGAGCGTGCGAATGAGATCCGGATGACGCAGGGTGAGGTGCAGCCCCACGATCGCGCCGTCGCTCCAGCCCACCACGTGCGTGTCGTGCACCGGCAGACTTCGAAGCACCCTCGCTATCGAGTCCGCCATGTCGGCGAAGCTCCACGCGCCGGCGGTGTCTGCAGATCTGCCGTGACCCGGTCGGTCGATCGTGATCCGGCGGTATCCGTCGAGGTGGTCCAGAAGCGGCGTCATCGACCTCGAGTCGGTGCCACCCGGATGCAGCACGACCAGCGGTGGCCCCGACCCTTCGTCCGCGTACCAGAGACCTTGCTCGCTCACCATCCAGACACCCTTCCACGGCGGAATCCGGTGGACAAGAACCAACGGGAGTCAGGGATGGGATATGCAGCCGCCGGGCGGCCGGTGCCTTTGCTTCGGGCTAGGCGCGTTCGACCGGCAGCCACAGTTCACAGGTCGCAGTGCTGAAGTCGGCGGCGCGATCGAGCACGGCCACGATCGAGGGGCCCGGCCGCAAGCGCCAAGGGTTGGACGGGAACCAGTCTGTGGCGGTCGTCGCCCACGTCGACTGCAATGACGCCGGGTACGGGCCCGACGTGCGGAACACCGCCCACGTTCCGGCGGGGACCTCGATCGCGGTCAGGTCCTCCGGCACCGGCGTCGTCTCGCCCACGGCGACGCCGTGCAGGTACGTCACCTCGCTGCCCTCCGTGTAGTCCGGCTCCACGTCGGCGCTCACCTGGAGCAGCCCCGCCGGCTCGGAGTCGCTCATCGCCTTCAGGCGGATGTGCTCCGCCGCGGGCAGGGAAGCGATGTGGGCTTGGATGTGCGGGTTGGCGCCGCGGTGGATCAGCGGCACGCGAGCCGAGTGCCCGACCAGCCGGAAAGCCGGTCGCTCTATGATGCGGGTGTCCATGGGGGTGCTCCCTTCTACGGTCAGGCGGAACCTGAGCTGCGGTTGTGTGCGAAGGGGGCCACCGTGCCGGCGCACTTCGCCGGGGCTGACGCCGTGCACCCCCCGGAAGGCTCGACCGAAGGCCTCCGTCGAGCCGTAGCCGTAGCGCACCGCGATCGACAGCAGCTCGCCGTCTCCGAGAACATCGGCTGCGGCGACGGCCATACGACGGCGCCGGATGTACTCGGACAGCGGCATACCGGCCAGCGACGAGAACATCCGGCGGAGGTGGTACTCCGTCGTGCCGAGGCTGCTCGCGAGGCCGGCGATGTCGATCTCGTCGGCGAGGCGGTCCTCGATGAGTCCGACGAGTCGGTTGAGAACTGCGATCACGGCTCCCCCTTCGGCATCCAGCCTGCCCATCGACATCGCCGGGCACCCGATCATCCCTGCCCGAATCGATCATCGGCGCGGTGGCCATGGTCAACTATCCCAACCAAGCCAGGTCTCGCCCAGGGCGAGCCTCACGGATGCCGGATCGCCGGGCCCCGCTCCATGGCGCCGAAATCGGCATACGCTGTGGATGTCGCCCACCGAAGGATCACCGTGTCGTCCCACAACGAGCACTCATCTCCCGGGCACATCCCTGGGCCGGACGAGCCGACCGTTCCGCAGCTCGAGGACGACGAGACCGTCGCCCCTCGCCCGGAGGAAGAGATCGCCGACGTGCTGCGCGCCGAACCCGACGTGGAAGACCACAGCTCGCACCCGGAGTGACGGGGATCTGCGTCGGTCGGGCAATCGTTCAGCTGTGCTCAGCAAGTGCCAGAGTCAGCGCCGCCCTCACTACGCTCTCGGGGTCTCGCATCCCCTTGGCGTCCTCGTTGTGTCCGCTCAAGGACAGCATGATCACGCCATGGGTTGCCGCCCAGATCACGGGTGCGACGTTGTCGAGTCGGTCGGCTGGGAGCAACGCCGCCAACAGCTCACGGAACAGCGCGAAAGCGAGCCCCCCGACGGCGTGCAGGTCGGCGTATTTTGCTTGCGAGAGCGACGCGCTGAAGACCAATGAGTAGAGTTCCGGGTTCTCCAGGGCGGCGCGCACGTAAGCGATGAGGGCGGCGTCAAGACGATGTCGCGGAGACATCCCGTCAGCGACCTCAGTGGCTACGCGCTCGAGCCCCGCAAGACCGGCCTCCGCGACCGCAGCCAAAAGATCATCCTTGTCAGCGAAGTGCCGGTACGGGGCCTGTCGACTCACACCGGCTCGCGCACCGACCTCCCTTAGCGTGACGGCGTTCAGGCCCTCCGCGTCGAGTAGCTCAGCGGCGACGCGAAGAAGCTTGCTGCGGGTTGTCTCGGCCATGGCGACCTCCTAGTTGACGCTGTCAACAGTGTCGACTATAACGAGGTTGACAACGTCAACAAGAGAGTCGATGCATGTCCCTCATCTCCCACACAGACAGGACCGTCCCGGTGACCGTCCAGGCTCGATGCGCGACGAGTCCCGCCAACGCCTTCGCTGTCATCGAACCGGTCGAATTATCCCGGGTCTTTCAGGCCTGGGGGCCCTTTCCGGGCGTCCGAAGGTCCGACAATCAGACCGGCGACTGGGACGCCGTAGGCCAGACTCGCAATCCTGATCTGACGGACGGCTCGACAGCAGACGAGCGTCTCACCGAACTGACGCCTCCTCACAGCTTCGCGTACGAGCTCACGAATTTCACCGGGCCCCTGCGCCACCTCATTGCCGGGGTACGCGGCGAATGGACTTTCACGCCCGACGGCGAGACCACAGTTGTTCGCTGGACCTATGAGTTCAAGCCGCTGCCGGGTCGAGTCGGCTTGTTCCGTCTGGTCGTGGCCCCGCTGTGGCGCTTGTACGCAAAGGCTTCCCTCCAGCGGGCGGTGCGGGCAGCGGAGCACGACGTGCGTGCGAGAGCGTCAGTCTGAGGAAGGGCTGACGACACCGCACAGCAGATTGCAGCGCGTTGGCGGTCTCCCGGACAGGCGGGCGGAATGCGGGGAAGCCGACCGTCCCTCGAGACGCGGTTGTGGAGGAGTCCCTCAGCGGACCTAGGGCCGCGGCACCGCGCGCATGGCGGCGATGGATCGATGGAGCTCTTCCGGCGTCGATCCCAGGGTGCTGAGAACCGAGGCAGCCGCCTCGGCGAAGCCCCGGGTGTCGATGGGCAGGCCGGAGACGCCGGGCACGAGCCCCTTCTCGTTCAGCACCCACCGGCCGGCGAGGGCATGCCACGCGTGGGCGATGATCATGGCCGCCGTCCCGGCACAGAGCGCGACGTAGGCGGCATCCGCGCCCTTCGCTCCCTTCTCCGCGCCGTCGAGGAGGAAGTCCACCTGCCAGAGCCGTTGCAGCATGGCCGCGCGCAACGGCTCGGGATACGGCGTGAGTCCCTCGGCCAGCCCGGCCAGGAGAGCGGTCTCGTCGCACAGCGGCACGCCCATCGCCACCTCGCCCGCGTACGAGACATCCAGAAATCCCAGGGGGTGACCGGGCTGGGTGTGAAACGCGAAGCGACCGAGCCGGGCACGCTCGCACTGCTCGGCGACCCGGCGGGCATCACGGAGAATCCAGTCGACGGCGGTCCCCTCGACCACGAGCCACGCACCGCTCTCGACCCACGGTCCCCACGCGCCGGGCGACGCGACGGTGACGGGGCCGCCGGTCCACCGGGCGGCCAGGCGGTCGAGCGCGACACGGTCGACGTCACCCTCGAAGTACAGGCCCAGGTCGATGTCCGAATCGGGTCGATGGGTGCCGCGAGCGCGGCTCCCGCCCAGGGCGACCGCGCGGACGCCGCCCACGGCGCACAGCTCGCGCGCCATCAGGCGGAGGCGGTCTTCGCTGAGCATGACGGGAGCCTATCGACCACGCGCGCGTCGGGCAGCCGCGCGCGACCGCTACCGCATGCTCGCTCGATCGTCCAGCCCCCACCATCTCGGCACAGGCCGTTCTATGCAGGGAACACCATCTCGAGAGAAAGGATGCATCATGCCCGAAGTTCCCCAGCCCGTCACCGACAACAGCCTCAAAGTGCGCCAGCTGACGCACTATCAGTTCTCCTGGGTCGCCGGAGAGCCTGCAGAGGAGGGCACCTTCACACTGCAGCTGATCCTCGATCAGGGTGCGTGGGAAGAGGTGCTGACGGTCGATGCCGACGACGCAGACGTGCTGCAGGATCTGCTCGCCAATACGGACGATGTCCATTACGACATCCCCCGCCGCACCCTCATGTTCGGCGTCACCAAAGTCGGCCATTGAGCCGCCGGATGCCGGTGCCGTGCCGGTCTGTACCGCGCGGCCCGGCATCCAGGGCTGTCATGTCACCGGCCCGGCGGGCCGATCGCGCTGCGATCGCCCGCTGGGCCGCGCACGTGAGTGAGCGAGCGGCACCTCGTCCAAAGGGTCGCCGGTGTCCACGAAGAGACGACCCTGGGGCGACAGAGCCTCTGCGATGCGCGCCAGTGCGGCCTCGTAGCGATCCGGGTGACGCCCGTCCAGCACCCCCACCCGGCACGCGAACGCGACGTCGAACCGCTCGGATCCGGGCGGCAGCGCGAAGCTCTCGACCTCCGCGCAGAGAACGGAGAGCACTCCACGCTCGATCTCGTCGGCGCAGTGCGTTTCTGTGAGGGCGACGCCCTTGGCTGACCGATCGAGCACCAGTACGTGCCCGCTCTCTCCGACGATCTCGGCCACCGCGCGTGCCGCCGCGCCGGGCGCGCCGCCGATCTCGAGCACCCTGATCCCCGGCTCGAGCGGCAGCGCGTCCACCACCCGGCGCAGACGCGCAGACAGTCGTTCACCCATCGTCACTCCCCCAAGAAGGAGCCGTCCGGAGTCGCATTGGACGATTCTGCTCGAACGGAGCATCCGATGCGACCGCTGCACCCGGCACCCGGAACTAGGGTGAGCCTGTGAAGCGAATGTGGCCGTTCCTCGTGCCTGGCATACTCCTGAGCGTTGTCGGCCTGGTCTGGACCCTGCAGGGCCTCGACGTGCTGGGCGGGTCCGCCATGAGCGGTCAGGCGCTGTGGGCCATCATCGGCCCGATCGTTCTCCTCGTCGGCCTGGTGCTGATCTGGATGGCGATCGCCCGCCGACGCCGCGCCGAGCAGTGATCGGCGACAGCCGCACACCTCCCGTCCGCTGATCCCCGAGCGCCCCCCTGCCGTCTGGCGCGCCGAGGGTCGTGGGAGTATCGTTCGCGACGCCGGGACAGTCGTTCCGTGCGCGGACCCGAACACGAGGATGTCTCATGGCCCCAGGCGATGCCCTCTCCGTGACGACTGCTGGATCGCTTCTCGCAGAGGCGGCGCCGGCAGCATGAGCGAGCCCAAGACGCGTCCGACGGACGCGAACGTGCACGAGTTCCTCGAGGCGGCCGCGACGCCCCGGCGCCGCGAGGAGGGGCTGCGGCTCGCGGAGGTCTTCCGAGAGGTCACCGGCACCGATCCCGTCATGTGGGGTCCCACGATGATCGGGTACGGAAGCTTCCGCTACATCTCGCGCGCGAACCCGCGCACACGCGGGAACTGGCCGAAGACCGGGTTCTCGCCTCGCAAAGCGCAGCTGACCTTCTATGGGCTGAACGACATGCCGGGTTCGGCCGCCCTGCTGCCGAAGCTCGGCACCTACACACTGGGCGCGGGCTGCGTCTACGCCAAGAAGCTCGAGGACATCGATCTGGATGTGCTGCGCGAGCTGATCGCGATCGCCTGGTCGCGCCAGGACGACCCCGAACCGAAATCGTGACTCCGGGTCGACACCTGCGCGCGCGTCACTCTTCGTCGGAGAAGACGCCCACCAGCTCGCCGTCGAGGACGAAGAGCAGGGCGCTGCCCTGTGCGACACGGTCACGGAGGGCCGACGGCGTCGTGGCATCGACGTCCAGCTGCACCGTGGCGGGGAACCCGCCGGCGCGGCATCCGTAGTACACCGGCCCGTTGATCGAGGGTGAATCCGGATCGATGTCCTGTGTGGCCACGACGGTCAGGCACTCGCCGGTTCCATTGCTGAACACGCCCCCATCGGTTCGAACGATCGTCAGGCCGTAGAACTCGAAAACGACGGTCTCCACTCCCAAGCCGAAGAAGTCGCCCGGCAGGTCGACACCGGGCTCGGCACGCAGCGTGGCGATCTGGCGAGCGTCCGGGTCGCGCGAAACAGGCGTGATGGAGGCGACCGCGAAGGTCACGGCGGCCGCGACGGCGGCCGCCACCACCACCGATATCGCCCAAACGGCGGCGATCCGGCGGGAGAGGCGGCGCGATCGAGGAGCGGGTGTCTCGGGAGCCTCCGGAGACCCGCGAAGGGGATCTTCGTCGGCGGAGGCGATCGGCTCGACAGGCGGTGTCGGTGCCTGAGTGGTCACCCGCGCAGGCTCAGCACCGCCACCGGCCGCGTCCGGCGGGGACTCGCTACCCGCGCGAGCGAGTTCCTCCAGCGCTCGAAGCCGCTCCAGCGCAGCGGGATCGTTGCCGATGTCAGCCGATGGGCCGTACGCGCGAGCGCGCAGCATGCGGAGTTCGTCATCGCTCCCGAGGTCCATCGCAAGCATCGTCGCACACATCGGCTCATTCGAAGGAGGTGCGCCGTTCCGGGCCCTCAACTCACCTCGCGGGGCAAGATTCGCCGCCGCCCTGTCGATTTTCGGATCCTTCGTTCGACGCACTAGGTGAGGCGGTGGTCCGCGACGCAGCCGCATCTCCACGACCGACACGCTCGTCGCCTTCACTCTCTGGGAGCCGAAATGAACCTGAAACTGGAGCTCGTACCTGTACCGGTCACCGATATCGATCGCGCCATCCGCTTCTACAACGAACAGGTGGGTTTCGTTCTCGACGTCGACCACGTTCCAGCGGACGGCGTTCGGTTCGTTCAATTCACACCTGTCGGCTCCGCCTGCTCGATCGTGCTCAGTCACGGCGTACCGGCGCTCGACAGGATGGCGCCGGGGAGCGTGCACGGCCTGCACCTGGTCGTCGACGACATCGAGGCCGCCCGCACCGAGCTCCGTGATCGGGGTGTCGATGTCGCCGAGATCATCGATGTCGGCGGTGGAGTGAGGTTTGCGGAGTTCGCGGATCCCGACGGCAACACCCTGCTGCTGCAGGAGATGGCATGGCGCACGGGCGAGAACTTCTGAGTGTGCACCCCCGCCCCGCCAGGCGGGACCGCCTCGACCGGAGTCGTGTGCGCAGGCGGAGTGGGTATCGCTAGGCGCGGCCGAGGAGTACCGTCTGCGGCAGGTGGGATCGTCGTTGCAGCCGATCTTCTGGGGAACGCCGGGGTGTTGTGCTGTGACGCTGTGCGTCCGCCGATTTCCTCGCATTGAAGGGCACCATCATGTTCCGTAAACTCAGCCCGCTGGTCGCCACGCTCCTCGTCGGCGGTCTCCTCCTCGCGGGGGCAGCCCCCGCTCATGCGGAGGTGGTGGAGCGGTACAGCCTCGACTACTCCGAAAGCGGTGTCGTCGACGACTTCTGCGGCGCGGGGCTGCTGGTCGCCTACACCTACGAGCAGACGGGGTCCGGCTCGGTGAAGCTGCGCGGCCAGGACGGCCCGTTCTGGTTCCACGAGAAGTCGAGTGTCACCCGGACGTTCACCTACGACGGGATGACCGTGACTGATATCGAGCCGAACACGGTCGTGAAGGACCAGAAGATCGTCGACAACGGCGACGGGACGCTCAGCGTCACGGTGCTGTACGCAGGAGGCGGGCGGCTCGTCGGAAGCGACGGAAAGATCCTCGCGAAGGGCGACGGCCAGATCCGGATGCTCCTCATCATCGACATCGCCACGGACGAGATCCTCAGCGAAGAGTTGATCTTCGGCTCGACGGGCACCAACGACGACTACTGCGAGGCGATGCTCGCTCACTGGGGCGTCTGACTCGCTACACACGTCGGCGGACGAGGCATCTACGATGTGCTCGTCGACGGTTCAGGTTCAACCGTGGGGACCGCCCTGCGCACGTGGTCGTAGTGGCATGAACAGCACATGCAGGCGCGGCTGCTGCCTCATTACGGGTCGCTCGATCCGAAGATCAAGGATCGGGGAGCCCTGCAAAAGGCGAAGGTCCCCCCGTCGCGGAGGGACCTTCGTAGTCGACGGCGCTGTCACCCTTGGTCGGAAGACCGATCAAACCGGGCCGCATGATGCGTCTCTGGATCTGTCGGGTCAGGTGCCCGGGTAGTACGGGCTGTCGCTCACGCAGTAGATGACGTGACTGAGGCCCTTCTCGGTGCTGGCCGGGTAGGCGACTCCCGCTGTCGGGTTGGCGATCACCGTGTTGGTAGGTCCAGCCTTGAGCACGAGCAGCGTGTACGTCTGTCCGGCCGGCAACGCATCGAGCGTGAAGGTCGTGACGGCCCCGTCCAGTTCGAGTTTGTAGCACGTGTCGTCAGCGACCGTGTACGACTCCCAGTAGCTGGTCTGGTTCTGCGCCGGGTCTGCCGCCGCCTGCGCAGGCGCAGCGATCCCCAAGACCGCGAAGCAGGCTACTGCAGCGGTCGCAAGCAACTTCTTCATTTGATTCTCCCCAGATTCAAATCGCCGAGAACGGTTCCCGACGGCTCCGAGAGGGCCTCCCGGGTAGCGCTGACCGTACGCTCGTTCGTGTGCACCTACAAGAGTCGAGATGCTCGTCGTGTGGACTGATCTACGGGGAAGCGGTTGTCGCCCGTGTGCGCTGGATCGGCGCCGCGACTAGCATGCCGCCCATGACCACTCCGGCCCCGGCCGCATCGGGCTGCCCGCCACTGCGCGGGCCGCAGCGATCGTCACATGGGTGTACGCAGCAGGCTTCGGGCTGCCGGCCGTCCCGATCGCGGTGATCGCCGTCCGGGAGCGCGCACTGCCGTGGTTCCTCGACCTCTTCCCCATGTTTGGCGGGCCATGGTCGAACGCCGGACGCTGGACCGCCTTCGCCTGGCTGCTGGTCGCATTCCTCGGCGTGACGCTTGCCGCGACGTTCGCGGGCGTGCTGCTGTGGCGTGGCCGGCGCTCAGGTGCGATCTTGACGTTTGCTCTCATGCCGGTGGAGGCGATCTTCTGGTGGGGATTCGCTCTGCCGTTCCCGCCGCTCATCGGGGTCGTCCGCGTGGCGCTCGCCGCTGTCGCATGGGGGCGTCTCGCCCGGTGAGTTCACCCGGCGAGACCGATGGTCGACTCAGATCTCGGTAGAGAATCTGCGCAGTTCGCGCACGAACAGTGCGCGGTCGTAGCGGTGCACGACATGATTCGCGCGCGACCGCACGACACGGGTCTGCGGAGCCAGTTCCTGCACGTGGCGAACGTCGTCGTCATCGAGTGCGCCGACCAGGCCATACGGCTCGAGTCGCATCCACCGGGCGTGCATCAGCAGGATCGGCGCGGCGACGGAGCGCAGCGCCTCGGCGTGCGAGAAGTCGCCGTACATCCGTCCGTCGACGAAGGCTCGCGCGAAGTCGGGGTCGAACATCGACAGCGACCGGAACAGATCGCCGAATGAAGCGGGCGCCCACCACGCCGAGAAGCCGGAGGGTTCGCCGGGATGCGCGTTCTCCCACCGACGCACACCGCGGTCGATGAGGTCGACCGCCCAGCCCGGTAAGCGTTTGGTGCGACGCGGGGACACCGGCAGCTCCTGCCCGCGGAAGTAATCGGCGAGCCGGCGGTCCGGTCGCTCGAGTACCTCGACCGCGTGCACGAGACCGCGGTAGACGAACCGGTCGCGGTCGCGGAATCGCGGCCACTCGACAGAGAAGACCGGCGCATCCTCCAGCACCAGCCCGGCCACGGCATCCGGCGCGTTCGCGGCAAGCCACAATCCCAGCACGCCGCCGGAGGAGTTGCCGCTGATGATCGCAGGGCGCTCGACCACCGTCTCGAGGAGCCGCCGCAGCTGAGCACCGACGAGGTCCCACGTATAGCGCCCGGGCGTCCAGGTGGAGGCGCCGTGCCCGGTCACGTCGATCGCGAACACCTGGAAGCTGTCGCTGAGCTCGGCCGCGACGCGCTCGTACGTGCGCCACGTGCCCATCTGAGCGGGAATCAGCACGAGCGGCGGGCCGTTCGCTTGCCCGCGGACGTAGGAAAGACCAACGCCGTCGCCCACATGCGCGATGGACTGCTCGAATCCGCGGTGCTGCAGCCGACCAGGCAACGGCTCGAGTCGGCCTTCGAATGGATTGCTCATGGGGTTCGTCCTCTCGGCGGGCGGGCAACGGCGCGCGCCTGCGGCGGCGATCACGACGAACCGTGTTGCCGCTGGATGGAACAGCAGCCTCGTGCGGAGCCGTTCACGATCACTCTAAGAAGGTGAGTCCGCGCTCAGCCAGCTCTTCACGCAGGATGCGAATCGCATCCCCGTGCCGTGAGCAACCCCCGCGCCCGGCCGTCGGAGTCAGGTCGCGTCCGTCCGGAGCAGACGCCACGTTCCGGCTGCCAAGGCTGCGACAGACCAGGCGATGAGCACGATCGACGACGAGCTGGCCGTCATCCGTGTGTCGCCCGGCCCTTCGCCGAGCAGGAAGAAGAACGCGCCCGATCCTGGCAGCCCCCCGATCACGTGGACCATCCAATCCAGGGGGAACGCCTGCAGAATCAGGGGCAGCACCAGCATCAGCGCGAACACGCTCGTCAGCGCGGCGGCGGTATTGCGTGTCGCGAGGCCCAGCCCGACGGCGAGCAGACCGCCCGTCGCGTAAACGAGGGTCGCCCCAGCGAGGGCAGCGGCCCCCTCTGCCGACCAGAACGTGAGTTGGGGGGCGAAGACCCAGATCACCAGGCTCGCCGCTGTCATGAGCACGAGGCCGAGGCAGGCGGCGGTCAGGACGAGGATGCCGGCTCTGGCGGCCACGACAATGGCTCGCTGGGGCGTCCACTGAAGGGTCGGAATGATGCTCTTGGTCGCGTGATCGGCTGTCGCCGCAACGGTAGTGAGCACGAGGATGGCGAAGAGCCCGAGCAGTCCGAAGATGCCGGCCAGCCTCCAGGGCGATCCCCCTACGGGGGCCGACGCACCCTGGGATACGCCGACGAAGACGGACAGTCCGATCACTCCCGCCGCCGCCCCGAGAACGAACAGCCACGATGAGCGCACCGACCACAGCCGTGTCCACTCGGCCCCGGCGTTTCTACCGAGGATCCCCGTGGCGCTCACGAACGCGCTCCGCGCGTATCGGTCGATGGCGCGTCGTCTCCATGGAACTCCACGGCGTCTTCGGTGAGACGGAGGTAGGCGTCCTCGAGCGAATGGTGCACCTGGGACAGGTGACGCACCGGCAGATTCAGCCTGTGCGTCAGGGCACCCACCTCCGAAGCATCCAGACCGACGATCTCCACTTCTTCCGCTCCCGTACGTATGAACTCGACGGCGCGCTGTCTCAGAGCGACGATGAGCGGTTCCGGCGCCTGCGTCTGCACCCGCACTCGCCGGACACCGAGGGAGCTCAACAGCTCGCCGAGCGGGGCATTGGCGAGAAGGCGGCCACGGCCGATGATGACGATGTGGTCGGCGATCTGCTGCAGCTCGCTCATCAGATGGCTCGAGACCAAGACCGTTCGACCTTCCGCGGCGAGACCGTGCATGAGGCTCCGGATCCACATCACGCCATCGATGTCCAATCCGTTCACCGGCTCGTCGAACACGAGGACACCCGGGTCGCCGAGAAGCGCGGAGGCGATGCCGAGCCGCTGCCTCATGCCCAAGGAGTAGCCCTTGATGCGCCGCCGTGACGCCTCGCCCAGGCCGACCTGCTCGATCACTTCGTCGACACGCGCGCCCGGCAAGCCATTCGAGCGGGCCGCGATGCGCAGATGCGCACGACCGGTGCGTCCGGGATGCATCGCCTCGGCATCCAGCAGCGCTCCGACTTCGCGAAGCGGCTGCCGGATCCGCCGGTAAGGGTGACCGCCGATCAGCGCCTCCCCCGCCGTGGGCCGGTCAAGGCCTGTCATGACGCGCAAGGTCGTGGACTTCCCGGCGCCGTTGGGGCCGAGAAAGCCGGTGACACGGCCTGGGTCCACATCGAACGAGAGATCGTCGACGGCGACCACCTTCCCGTAGGTCTTCGTCAGACCGTGAACCCGGATCACTGATGCACCCGCGAACCCGGGAAGAAGATCGCCCGTCGCGACGCGGTATACAAGCGCTGGGTCATCCAGTACCCTCCTGATCGTTAGACAGCAGGAATCTATCGATAAACACTAGGAATAACAAGTAAGCCGTTGGATGACGATGACTTGGATCGGGAAGCCCGATGATCGTCGCCGCGGTGCGGCGGACGACCACGGTGCGCTGACCGCGCGGGGCTCCTATGATGTCGGCGTGGAGACGCTGAGAGCCGATGTCGTGCAGGACATCCGCTTCGCACGCTCCGCCGACGGCGTGGGGATCGCGTACGCCGTGCATGGCTCCGGACCTCCGCTTCTCATCGATGCGTGCTGGCTCAGTCATCTGCAGTTCGACTGGGAGAGTCCGGTCTGGCGCCATTACCTGGTCGAACTCGGCAAGATCGCGACCGTCATCCGGTACGACGAACGCGGCCACGGTCTGTCGGATCGCAACGTCACCGACCACAGCCTCGAGGCCCGGGTCGCCGACCTGGAGGCGGTCGTCGAGGACGCCGGACTCGACCGGTTCGCCCTTATGGCCATGGCACAGGGCGGTCCGGTCGCGATCGAATACGCCGCGCGGCATCCCGATCGCCTCACCCGCCTGGTGTTCTACGGCAGCTATGCGGGCGCGCAAGCGGGATCGAGCGAAGAAGAGCTGGAGCTCCTGGCCGCGTTCGAGGCCCTCATCCGGGTCGGGTGGGCTCGCCCGACATCCGAGTTCCGTCGCGTGTTCAGCAGCATGATGATTCCGGGAGGCACCGAGGAGCAGATGCGCTGGCTCGATGACCTCCAGAGGATGGCGTGCGACACCGAGACCGCGGTGATCGCGAGGTCGCAGCGTCAGATCTGCGACTCGACCTGGCGCCTGCCCGAGATCACCGCGCCGACCCTGGTCATCCACAGCCGCGGCGACCAGATGAACGAGTTCCATCACGCGCGGGATCTGGCGGCCGGCATCCGTGGCGCACGCCTGGTGGGGCTCGACAGCAACAACCACATCGTGCTCGCCGACGAGCCGGCTTGGCCGGCGTTCCTTCGCGAGATCACTGATTTCCTCGAGCCCGATCGCCAGGCCGCGCCGGGCATCATCGCCGACGACGTCGCCGCCCTGGTGTCGCCGCGGGAACTCGACATCCTCCGGCTCGCGGCCGCCGGGTATGACAACGACGCCATCGCGGCCGAGCTGTTCCTATCGGTGCGCACCGTCGAGCGACACCTGCAGAATGCCTACGCCAAGCTCGGGCTGAGCGGCCGCACGGCCCGCACCGCCGCGGTCGCTCGCCTGCTGTCGAGCGCGTAACGCCTACGCGTCAGCCGCCAACGGCCCTCCGGCCGAGGGGGTTCGTTACGCGTCGGCGCCGATGTGGCGAGGTGTGCCTGATTCCTACCGTGGTGACATGAGCAACCACACAGGAGGAACCCAGATGTCAACCTTTACCAGCACCACCCGGTCCCTGACGGCAACGCCGGAGGATCGGGCACTCAAGGCGAAGCACGCGGCGATGTGGGCGAGCGGAAGCTACCCCACCGTCGTCGACGAGGTCGTCCATACCCTCGGCGGCATCCTCGTCGAGACCATCGACGTGCACGCCGGTCAGCGCGTCCTCGACGTCGCCGCCGGCACCGGAACGTCGGCGATCCCGTCGGCCCGACGCGGAGCCGAAGTGGTCGCGACCGACCTCACACCGGAGCTGCTCGAAGTCGGGCGCGCCGCGGCGGACGCCGAGGGGCTCGCCCTGACATGGCAGACCGCGGATGCGGAGGCGCTGCCATACAGCGACGAAGCGTTCGACGTCGTTCTGTCGAGCATCGGCGTGATGTTCGCCCCGCACCACGAGCTGGCTGCGGCCGAGCTCATCCGCGTGTGCCGCCCCGGCGGAACGATCCGCGTCCTCAGCTGGACCCCCAACGGGTTCATCGGGCAGCTGTTCACCACCATGAAGCCTTTCGCGCCGCCGCCCCCGCCCGGAGCCTCTCCGGCGCCGCTGTGGGGCAGCGTCGAGCACGTCCGCGATCTGTTCGGCGACCGCGTCGAGGAGTTCGTGGCTCGCCAGCAGGCCCTCGTGGTCGATCGATTCACGAGCGGCGCGGAGTTCCGCGACTTCATGAAGGCTAATTACGGCCCCACGATCGCGGTGTACCGCTTCATCGCGGACGACGCGGAGAAGGTGGCCGCGCTCGACGCGGAGATGGCGGCACTCGGGGACAGGTTCCTCGACGGCGGCGTCATGCCGTGGGAGTACCTCATCGTCACCGCGAAGCGTCGCTAGGAGGAGTCATGCATCCGCTGATGTTCATCGACCTCGTGCCCGACAGCCACCAGGTGAGTCGTGACGCCGCCCAACGTCACGCGATCCTGAGCGCCCGCAGGGCCGGCGGCTACCCCCGTCGTCCGGCTCCGGGACGCTGGCGGCTCTTCCCGCAGAGCTGAAATATACGAGCCCCGCGGCTCCCGGTCTTCCGGGAGCCGCGGGGTTCTCGCTAGGCTCGCGACGCGACGTCGGCGGGCCTCATCCACCCTCACGACATCGCTGGACGTCTTGAACGCAGAACCTCGGAGGAATGAGATGGAACCCACGACGGTCCTGGCCTTCGCACTCGCCGCCACGGTCGCGATCGCGATCCCGGGGCCGACCGTCCTCCTGGCTCTGGCGAACGGCTCCCGGTACGGCGTGGGCCGGGCGACCTTCGGGATGCTGGGCGCCGTCGCTTCGGATGTCATCCTGGTCGTCGCTGTCGGCGTCGGCCTCGGGGCGCTGCTCCTCGCCAGCGAAGTCGCCTTCTCCATCGTCAAGTGGGTGGGTGTCGCCTACCTCGCATTCTTAGGCATCCGCATGATGCTGTCCAAGGGTTCCCTCCTGCATGGCGACCCCGCGGCAGATCCGCGCGGCGCGCGCACGGCGGTCTTCGTCAAGAGCTTCCTGGTCTCGGTCACGAACCCGAAGGGGTACCTGTTCGTCGGCGCGCTGCTGCCGCAGTTCATCGCTCCGGCAGCGGCGCCGATCCCGCAGTACATCGTGATCGGCATCGTGTTCTGTGCGCTCGATTTCACCATCATGTTCGCCTACGCCCTTCTCGGCTCACAGGCGATTCGCCTGCTGAGACAACGCGGAGCAATCTGGATCGAACGGGTCTGCGGCGGCGTCCTGCTCGCTCTGGCGTTCTGGCTCGCGTCGTCCCGCCGCGCCGTCACCTGACCTTGGGCTTCGGTCGCCGCGGAGTGGTGGTCGGCCGGGACAGCGATCGCGGCCGGCTCCGACTACGCGGGTCGGCTCGGACCGTACAGCCTCGCAATGTCCTTTGCGTTGCGCCAGCCCTCGTAGGCGGGAAGCTGCGGCCAGCCGTCGGGCGAGTCCTGCCACTCCTCCTGGCGCCCGTATGGCAGCAGGTCGATGAGGGGGAAGGTGTGCGTGAGCTGCTCGGTCCCGCGTCCGTTCGTGTGCCAGGTGCGGTAGACCCTGTCGCCGTCGCGCAGAAACACATTGACGGCGAACCCTCCGCCCGGAGGGGCGTCGACGTCTGCGCCGAACGAACTGCCCGCCGTAGAGTACCACTCCATCCGATTCCCGACCTTGTGGCGGTATGCCAGGGCCTCGCCGATCTCGCCCTGGGTGACGATCACGAATCGGGCGTCGTACGGTTCGAGGAAGTCCAGCCGGGTGAACTGTGCGGTGAAGCCCGTGCAACCGGGGCACTGCCAGTCCTTACCGGGCGACCACATGTGGTGGTACGTGATCAGCTGCCTCTTGCCCTGGAACAGATCGACGAGCCGGACCGGGCCGTCCTCGCTCTGCAGCACGTAGTCCGGCAGCTCGACCATCGGCAGTCGTCGTCGCTGAGCGGCGATCGCGTCGAGCTCGCGCGTGGCCGCCTTCTCGCGAACACGCAGTTCATCCAGCCGGCGGCGCCACTCGGCGGCATCGGTGATGGGGGGAAGCGCCGTGGTGGTCGTTGCATCCATCGGCTCGCCTTTCTATCCGGTGTCGGCCCGCCGCGCGCGGGTGACACATGTGTACGGTGTCCACATGCTATGTTGACAGGGTACACATTCACCACGGTGAGTCAAGGGGAACGATGGATCCGGCTCGTTCGACCTACCACCACGGCAACCTCAGGTCGGCGCTGATCGACGCCGCGCTCGACCTGACGCGCGTGGCCGGATCACGAGGCCTCGTGCTGCGCGACGTCACTCGTGCGGTGGGCGTTTCGCCGAACGCCGCCTACCGGCACTTCGCCGATCGCGAGAGCCTGCGTGCCGCCGTGGCGACGCGCATCCAAGACGAGATGGTCGAGCGGATGCTGGCGCTGCAGCCCCCGGCCCGATCCGGGATGTCGGAGGCCCGCGCCCGACTGACCGCTGTGGGCCTCGGATACATCGCGTTCGCCCTCGCCGAACCGGGCTGGTTCGACGTCGCTTTCGGGGGCCCCGACGCCTTCGGCGCGGCATCCGCCGCACTGAACGACGCGACGATCGACCATCCGGTGCCGAACGGTGCGGCAACGGGCGACGCGGGCGCGGTACCCGCGCCGCTCGCCTTCCTGATCGAGGCCCTGGACGCGCTGGTCGACTCGGGCGAATTGGCGCCCGCGGCGCGCCCGGGCGCGGAGTGGCCCTGTTGGTCGGCCGTCCACGGCTTCGCGCTGCTCGCGCTGTACGGCCCGCTGCGTCAGCGCTCGCCCGAGGACATCGAGGCCGCCGCCCAGCGGACGGTCGAGGCAGCGATCACCGGCATCCTGAGCTAAGGCGTCCACCATGGTCGCAGCGGCAGGTCGCCGGCACCATGGTCCCGCGTGGCCGCCAGCACTTGATGCAGCTCGATCCCGCCCGACTCGAAGGCCAGTCGCGATCCGGCCATGTACAGACCCCACACCTTGGCGGCGGGAAGCCCGACCTCGGCGACGGCGTCGTCCCAGTGCTCGACGAGGTTGGCGCACCAGTCGCGCAGCGTCATCGCGTAGTGCGGGCGCAGGTTCTCCTCGTGCAGCACCTCCAGCCCCGCGTCCTGGGCTTCGCTGATGATGCGCCCCGAGCCGGTGAGCTCCCCGTCGGGGAACACGTAGCGATCGATGAATCCGCGGGCCGACGGTTCGGTGCGGTTGTCCGATCGCGTGATGCAGTGATTGAGCAGCAGCCCACCTGGTCGCAGCCGCGACGCGAGGAAGCGGAAGTAGGACGGATAGTTCCGAACCCCGATGTGCTCGAGCAGTCCGATCGATGACACCGCGTCGAAGTTGCGCTCGGCGATGTCGCGGTAATCCCCGAACCGCACCTCGGCCATTCCCGACAGCCCCTGCTCGGCGATGGCCCTCTGAGCCCAGGCCGACTGCTCCCGGGAGAGCGTCACGCCGGTGGCCTTCACGCCGCGGCGGGCCGCGTAGCGCACCATGCCGCCCCAGCCGCACCCCACGTCGAGCAGCCGGTCGCCCGGCTTCAGTCGCAGCTTCTCGAAGACCAGGCGGTACTTGTTCTCCTGCGCCTCATCGAGCGTTGCGTCGCGGTGGGGATAGCACGCGCAGGTATAGGTCATCGACGGCCCGAGCACCCACTCGTAGAAGTCGTTCGAGACGTCGTAATGGTGGTGGATGGCTTCGGCGTCGCGTGAGCGGCTGTGCCGGAGTCCTCCGGCGATACGGCGCCAGCGCGGCGGCACCTCCTGCGGTGGCGGTGCGATCGGCCGCAGGTGCTCGACGCCGATGGAGCGGACGATCTGCGCCATCACCCGCGCCGGCGGCCGGGCGAATTCGAGGCTCTCGGCGAGCGCCTTCAGCAGTTCGTAGGGATCACCGGGGTGGACACCGCGAATGTCGAGGTCACCGGCGATGTACGCGCGAGCCAGACCCAGGTCGCCGAAGCCGGTGGCGAGATAGGTCGTGCCGCGCGGCGTCTTCAGGTCCAGCCCGAACGGCGCGTCGGGCGGTCCGGCTGAACTTCCGTCGTAGGCGGTGATCCGCAGCGGCAGGCGACTGCCGACGAAGATCTCCAGGACCTCGGCGAGGCTGAGCCTTCCCTCCTTCGCGCCCGCTCCCCCGGCATCCGCGGGTTCTGTCGCGCCCAGGACCGCTTCGGCATCCGTCGTGTTCTCGTCGTACGTCGTCATCGTCGCTCCACCGCCTTGGCATACAGGTCGAGCAGTCGGAAGTCGGGGTCGTACCGCTCCTTCACCGTCCGGTAGGTGTCGCCGCCATACAGTTCGTCGAACTCATCCCGGGCGTAGAAGGCTTCCGAGTACAGCGATTTGTGCCCGTCGAACTCGCTGACCCGGCGCTCGATCATCCGGTTCGTCTCTCCCTCGGTCGCACCCACCGGCACGGTCGACCAGAAGCCGACGTTCACGTACGTCTCGTGCGGACGGATCGGGTAGAGGGGCCAGCTGTCGTCGTCGCGCAGCCGGAGCGGGCACAGCCAGACCGGCTCGATGGGGACGTTGGCGAGGAACCAGTCGAGGAATTCCGTGCAGCGCCCGATCGGCACCTCGACGTCCTGGATCACCCGCTCACGTGGGGGGCGGCCGTGCAGCTTCTCGAGGCGATCCCCGATGTCGAACCGCCGTTCGAGCTTCATGAGCTTCCAGTAGGAGCTGCTGCGCAGGTGCCGCCGTGGCCAGAAGCGACGCACGACCGGATGCTGGGCGCCGAACGCCCCCGAACACCAGAACCAGTCGGTGTCCCAGCGCCACAGATAGTCGGCGATGGTGAGCCGGTCCTCCTTGACGCGGTTGTCGTGCTGGATGGACCGGTAGTAGATCTGCCGGCCCGTGTAGTCGCTGACGGGGCCGGATGCCGCGGTCTGCACGCCCACGCACAGATAGCTCTCCTGCGGGCTGAACACCACGCCGTCGAGGTAGTCGACGGGAACGCCGTCGAGGCGACCGGTTTCGACGATGCCCTCCATCGCCGCCACCAGGTCCGGGAGCGCGTGGAATCGCAGGTGGGTCAGCGCGACAAACGGCTGGACGGGCTCGAGCTCGATGCGCAGCCGCACGGCGTAGCCGAGCGTCCCATACGAATTGGGGAAGGCGCGATACAGGTCCGTGTGCTCGACGGGCGACGCGGTGACCAGCTCCCCCGCACCGGTGAGGATGTCCATCTCCCGCACGGACTCGTGCGGGAGCCCGTTGCGGAACGACGTCGACTCGATGCCCAGGCCGGTGACGGCGCCGCCGAGCGTGATGGTCTTGAGCTGCGGCACCACCAGAGGGGCCAACCCGAAGGGCAGGGTCGCGGCCACGAGGTCTTCGTAGGTGCACATGCCGGCCACGTCGGCGGTCCGAGTCGCCGCATCGACGGCGACGACCTCGGTCAGACCGGACGTGTCGAGGCCGCGGGCGTCGGGCGCGGCACGTGCCCGGAAGAGATTCGAGCTGCGCTTCGCCAGCCGGACGGAGCTGCTCGCGGGCACGGCGCGATAGCTCTCCAGCAGGCGCTCCACGCCTGCCGCGTGAGCTGTCCGTGCATCGATCGCGGGAGCGGACACACTGACACGGTAGTCCGCGGACGTCGCCAGTTGAAGGGTCCTGGTCGCGAGACCTACCGGTTCGCCGAGCGGCGAGCCATCCGAGCGCGAGCGGCGTCGTGCGCGTCGCGCAAGAGCGACACGACCGCATCCGCCGTCTTCGCTCCAGGGTTGACCACCGACACCCATCCCGCTGCGCTGTACAGCGGGTGCGGGAAGAAGGCGTCGGGCTCGGCGGGATCCGAGGCTGCCGTGGTGAGCCGCGCAGCCTGATCGTGACCGACATGGATGTTGACCCGGAACCGGTCGTCTTCTCCCAATCTCGAGTCCCCATCGTCCGGGTAGTCCTTCGTGATGATGGTTCCGTATGGCTGGGTGCGCTCCGGCATCACGCCGTCGGGGGCGTAGTAGAAGAACGCATCACCCCACGCCACCTCCGGGGACGACCCGCCCTCCTCCGGCACGACGACAAGTGAGCCGTCGAAGGTGCTGACCGCATCGATGATCTCTCGCATTTTCATGGTTCAATCGTCGCCCTACAGTGCTTATGTGGAGTTGGCGCCGTGAACGCGGGCATGAGGATGCCGAACCCTCAAGTGCCGCGATTGACGACTGCAGCGCTGGGTAGGCTCGTGGGCTACTCCAGCCAGCAGGTGCGCGACCTGGAACGCCTCGGTGTGATCCCGACCGCTGTGCGAGGCGCAAACGGCTATCGGCTGTACGAGCAGCGACACATCATCGCCCTCGGGACATACCGGGCTCTCGCGGCAGCCATCGGCCCGGTGCCGGCGCGACAGCTTCTGCCCACGCTGCTGGCGAGCACGCTCGATGAAGCAGCCGAGATGATCGACGAGCTCCACGCCGCCATCGCGCGCGACCGCGCTCGAGTGCGTGAAGCACGCCGCGGCGTCGACACGGTCCTGACAGAGGCCGCCGACGCGTTCGACGAGCATGACGCCATGACGATCGGCGAGCTGGCTCAAGCACTCGATGTCCGGCCATCCGCCCTGCGTCACTGGGAGCACGAAGGACTCGTCAGCCCCGACCGCATCACCGGGTCGCAGGCCCGGCGCTACGACGCTCGCGCGATCACGGAGGCACGAATGGTGGCGGCACTTCGCAGCGGTGGTTCCCCGATCCCGCCGATCGCCCGCATCCTCTCGCAACTGCGCGAGACCGGATTGACCATGGAGGCTCGAGCGCTGCTCGACGAACGGCTCGCCGATCTCAGCCGCCGCAGCATCGCTCTCCTCGAGGCGGCATCCCACCTGCATGCACTGCTCGTCGCGCGGGAGCCTTCACGGCCGCCGGTGATCCGGTGAGCGCTCAGAAGCCGTCCCAATGACCGGGCTCGCGGAGAGCGCGGTACTCGACGTCGACCGCGTCCTCCGTCACCGACGCCACACAGACGAGAAGCGACTGCGTCGGGTAGCCGTGGGGACGGTTGTCGCGGATGAGAGCCTGGTCGTCGGTGCTTTCCAGCGACGTGGAGGACGCGAGCACATCGATCCACGGCGCCCACCATCGACCGGATCCGGTGAGAGGGGCGTCCGAGAAGTCCGGGAGCCACCGCGCGATGCGTGGTGTCGCCTCGTCATCCACGTCGTCATGGGCGACCATGTGGGTGCCCGGGGCGAGCGTCTCGCTGCGAAGCTGCAGCCCGTCCCAGGATGTGACCCGCGTGCTCTGCCCTTCGACTTCGACCAGGTTGAAGCCGTGGGTCCGCGGATTCCGCGGGGTCCGGCCCGCCACCGAGTCCAGAGCCAGGCTGCCCCTCGAGACGATCTCGGATTCCGCCAGCGGTGACTCATCCGCCCGGTTCAGCAGCACGGCCAGCCGCCCCGCGTCCGAGTCAGCGGCCAGCCATGCGCCACCGGCCCGCACATCGCGGACGCCTACGACCCCGCCGTGAGACTCGGGCCACCATCGCCCGAGCGGGCTCCACGGGCGCTCGGGGTCCTCGTCGCGGATCGCCAGCACGCGTGTGGGCTCGTGCGGCGAGGAGGGGACACGGACGACGACGGTGCAGATGAGACGCTCCCGGCTTCAGGGTTCGGGTACTCAACGATGGTAAGGCGTCGGCCGTGTGTCCATCGCCTACGGGTTAGCACGGCGGGTGGGCGCGTGTGCGACCTACAGCTTGCGCAGGAGCACGTGGCTCACCCGGTGGTCGGCGGCCTTGTGCAGCACCAGCGTCGCCCGGTGCCTGGTCGGCAGCACGTTCTCTCGGAGATTCGGGAGGTTGATGTCGTTCCAGAACCCCATCGCCCGGCTGACCGCCTCCTCGTCACCGATCCGCTCGTACACATTGAAGTAGGACGACGGATCACGGAACGCGCTCCGTCTCAATGCGATGAACCGGTCGACATACCACTGGGCGATGTCGTCGCTGTCAGCGTCGACGTAGATCGAGAAGTCGAACAGCTCGCCGATCGAGGCGTCCTGCGCACCGGGCGGGCGTTGCAGCACGTTGAGCCCCTCCACGATCACGACGTCCGGCCGGCGCACGGTGACCACCTCGCCGGGCACGATGTCGTATCGGAGGTGCGAGTAGATCGGGGCGCGAGCTTCCGCAGCCCCGCTCTTCACTTCGGTGAGGAACTGCAGCAGCGCGCGCCGGTCGTACGACTCCGGAAAGCCCTTACGGTGCATCAGCCCGCGGCGTTCCAGTTCGGCGTTCGGATAGAGGAAACCGTCCGTCGTCACCAGTTCGACTTTGGGTGTCTCGGGCCAGCGGCTGAGCAGCTCCTGCAGGAGCCGGGCGACGGTCGATTTTCCGACGGCCACCGAACCGGCGATACCGAGAACGAAGGGCGTCGTCGTGTCGGGCTCGTCCAGGAACCGGCTGGTGGCGGCGCCGAGCTGCTTCGCCGCATTCGCGTACAGGCTCAGCAGCCGGCTCAGCGGAAGATAGACCTCACGCACCTCGTCGATGTCCAGACGATCCCCGAGCCCACGCACCTCAGCGATTTCGCTCTCGGTGAGTGGCTGCTTCAAGCCCGGCGCCAGGCGAGCCCAGTCGGACCGTACGACCTCCCGGTAGAGCTCCCTCGCGACCGCGGGCGCCGGCGGCTCGGCCCGAGCGGTCACCGTGCCAGCAGCTCCACGACGCGGTCGAGCACGGCATCCGCCACGGCCCGCTTGCTGCCGGACACCTCCAGCACGATCTCGCCGGATGCCGCGAGCACGACCGCCGAGTTGTCATCAGCCCCGAACCCACGCCCGTTGCCCACGGCATTCGCGACCAGCAGGTCGGCCGGCTTACGGGCGATCTTCTCGCGTCCGAGAGCGACCAGTTCATCCCGATCCTCGGCCGTCTCGGCCGCGAACCCCACGACCACGCGCCCGGGGACGGGGTGTGCGACCAGTTCACCGAGCACGTCTCTCGTGCGGGTGAGCACGATCTGCAGCTGCTCACCGCGCTCGGTCTTCTTGATCTTCCGCTCGGCCACCTCCGCCGGGGTGTAGTCCGCGACGGCGGCCGCCATGATGACGACGGATGCCGCGCTCGCCTCGTCCTGGACGGCGAAGGCCAGTTCTGCCGCGGTCTCGACGGGGACGGTGGCCAGTCCGGCGGCCGCGAGCTCGGCCGCCGGACCTTCGTCGAGATGGGCGGCTACCACGGTCACGTGGGCGCCGCGCGCGGCGGCCGCAAGGGCGAAGGCCACTCCCTGCTTGCCGCTGGAGCGATTGCCCAGATAGCGCACCGGGTCGATCGGCTCCCGTGTGCCGCCCGCCGTGACCAGCACGCGCCGGCCTTCGAGGTCGCGCGGAGGAGTCGGCTCGAGCGGAGCGGCTCCGGTGCCCGCGGCCAGCACCGCCGCGACGATGCGGTCGGGCTCCGACATCCGCCCCAGTCCCACGTCCGGACCCGTCAGCCGGCCCGATTCCGGCCCGACGATCGACACCCCGCGCGCACGAAGCGTCTGGATGTTCGCCGCGGTCGCCGGATGCTGCCACATCTCGGTGTGCATCGCGGGCGCAAGCACGAGCGGCGCTCGGCTCGCCAGCACCGTCGTGCCGAGCAGGTCGTCCGCCATGCCCGCGGCCAGCTTCGCGATCGTGTTCGCGGTCGCGGGTGCGATGACGATCACGTCGGCCCGCTGACCGAGGGCGACGTGCCGCACGGCGGCGACACCCTCGTAGAGGGAGGTGTGCAACGGCTGGCGGCTGATCGCCTCCCAGGTGGGCGCGCCGACGAAGCGCAATGCCGACTCGGTTGCGATCACTCGCACGGTGTGACCGGCGAGCACGAGGTCGCGCACCACCTGCACCGCCTTGTACGCCGCGATGCCGCCGGTGACACCCACGACGATGTCCAGGGGTTGGCTCATCGTCTGCCCTTCCGCGAGCTGAAACGGCGCCGGCCCGCGTGCGACAGCGTAGTACCCCGCTCGAAATGCCCGGCGGTCATGTCCGCCAACAGGCGAGGCGAGGGCGACCTGACGCCGCGGCGGACAGATTCTTATGCTGCTCCTCGGCAAATGCAAGGGGGTACCCGCTCGCGCCGGGGCGTGTTTCTGTTACGGGAGCAAGCGCTACCCGCGCAGATCACGTACGGCAGAAGGAGAGACCATGAGCACGAAGGTCGAAAAGAGCATTCTCGTCAACGTCCCGCTCAGCATCGCGTACAACCAGTGGACTCAATTCGAAGAGTTCCCGCACTTCATGGGGGGCATCAAGTCCGTCACTCAGCTCGATGACAAGAACCTCGAGTGGGTCGCGGAGATCGCCGGCGTCCGTCGGCAATGGAAGGCAGCCATCCTGGAGCAGGTGCCGGACAAGAAGGTGTCGTGGGCCGCGACCGAGGGCGCGACCAACGCCGGGTCCGTCACCTTCGAAGATGTCGGCGGCGGGCAGACGCAGGTGCAGCTGGTCCTCGAGTACGAGCCGGAGGGTCTGGTCGAGAAGGTCGGCGACAAGCTGAACGTCGTCGAGAACCAGGCTGAAGCCGACCTAGAGCGCTTCAAGGCATTCATCGAGTCGGAAGGCTACGCGACAGGAGCGTGGCGCGGAACGGTCGGAAACGGCACTGCTGCCGGCCAGCCGGGAGTCGAGGACGCCGCCGCCTCACGCGGTGACAGCGGCAAGGCAGGAGTCTCGGGCAAGGTGGCGGCCGGCGTGGGAGTCGCCGCGGCAGCCGCGGCCGCCGCCGTCGGTGTCGGTGTCGCCGCCAGCAAGCAGGGTGACGAGGACGACACCGATGTGCGGGCCGACGTCACGGCCAGGCCAGCGGGTGACGCGCTGCCGGAGCAGTACACGAGCGACCCCTCCGGGACACTCACCGGCCCGTGGGAGGGCAGCCCCCAAGAGGAGGCGGTAGAGGACAAGCAGGGATCCACGGGCGCAACACGCACCAGCGCCGAAGAGGATCTCCTGGTCGACGAGGATCCCGCCACGAGGGAAACACGCAGGGACCTGTGATCCCGCCGTGCGCCCCGGGCCTCCGAGAGGCCCGGGGCGCACGGTTGAAGTCAGCTGACGTTGTCGATCAGTCAGCGGCCGGCATCCCAGTCGTACAGCAGATGGATCTCCACCTCGGTGGGCTCGTTCAGTGCGCAGGTGCGCGTGCGAGCCGATCCGGCCGTCAGCCCTTCTGCATTTCTTCGGCGAGCATCACGATGATGCCGCTGGGACCGCGCACGTACGTGAGCTTGTACACGTCCTGATAGGTCGCCACGCCGCGCAGCGGGAGGCAGCCGTGCCTCGCGGCGATCTCAAGGGCCTCGTCGATGTCGTCGACCGAGAAGGCCACTCGGTGCATGCCGATCTCGTTCGGACGAGTGGGCTCCGTCTCGATCGCTTCGGGATGGATGTACTCGAAGAGTTCGAGGCGCCCCTGACCGTCGGGCGTCTGCAGCATCGCGATCTTGGCGTGATTGCCGTCGAGATCCACCGCGGTCTCGGCCCACTCGCCACTGACGGTGTCGCGGCCGATGACAGTGAGCCCCAGGTCGGTGAAGAAGGCGATGGTCTCTTCGAGGTCGCGAACGGCGATGCCCACGTTCTCCAGTCTGATGGCCATGCACGGCACGCTACAGAGCCCGGCCCCTCAACTCCACCAGTGCTGAGCCGCCGCGCAACCACAAATAGTCACTTGTACAAACATGCGTGTGTGGAGCAGGATGGGCGTGGAGGTACTGATGAATTCCCTCGCTCTGGATGAAGCGTTCCACGCTCTCTCCGACGGAAACCGTCGTTCGATCCTCGCGCTGGTGCGCGGTGGTCGCCGCCCGGTCGGTGAGATCGCGACCGAACTGGGCCTGTCGCAGCAGGTCGTGTCCCACCACCTGAAGGTGCTCCGCGAAGCGGGACTCGTCTCGGGCACCCGCGACGGCACTCGACACCTGTATGCCGTGCGCGTGGAAGGCCTCGCGGTCGGCAAGGCGTTCTTCGACGACTTCTGGCCGGAGCGCCTGACCCGCCTGAAGCACACCATCGAGAACGCGGGTGCCGCCGATGGCTGAGCACCGCTCCAGTGTCGACATCGCCGCCGCCCCGGAACGGGTCTTCGAGTACATGGTGACCGCGGAAGGAATCACGGCGTGGATGGGCGACTGGGCTCGAGTCGAGCCGACGCCGGGCGGCGAGTTCTCCGTGAACATCGCCGGCTACGGCGCCCGAGGGACATTCCTCGAGGTCGACCCGCCCCGACGGGTGACGGTGACGTGGGGATTCGAGGGCAGCGCGGCCCTGCCGCCCGGATCATCGACGGTGTCGTTCGAACTGACCGCCACCGAAGCCGGCACGCGTCTCGTGGTCGTGCACACCGACCTGCCGGACGGCGAAGTGCCCGGACACATCGACGGGTGGAACCACTTCCTTCCCCGGTTCGCGCTCGCCGCGACCGGTGCGACCCTTCCGCCCGACACCTGGAGCCCCTCGCCGTGACCCCGACCCGAACTCAGACCCAGACCCAGGCCAAGATCGAGACCGAAGGAGAGCATGACATGCCCGAAAACCCCGCACCCGTTGCCATCGTCGAGGCCTACCACCGGGCCTGGACTAGCGGTGATGTGGATCGCGCAATGACCTACGTGGCTGACTCCTTCGTGTGCTCCGCCCCCGATCCGGACGTCACGACGAAAGAGCACTGGCGGGGCTACCTTTCCGCGTTCATGCCGATGCTCACCGGAACACCGGAGCTGACTCGGATGACGGAGGGGAAGCGGGTCGCCCTCTGGTACTACCCGCAGACGGCCGTCACGGAGAACACCCTCGCCAGCGAATTGTTCACCGTCGAGGGCGGCCGGATCACCAGCATCCATCTGACGTTCGACCGCCTCGGCTACAGGCCGCCGCAGGCCGCGTGATTCCATGCCAGAACCAGATGCCCGGCGAGAGCTTCTCGACAGGATCGAACGCCGCCTGCCGCACGATCGAGAGAGCGTCTCGATGCTGAACGGTTCCGGATGTCCGACCCGGAGGGCAAAATGATGCGCGTCTGAGCATAGGTGGGCCTTCGTGTCGATCAACGGCGGAAGGGGAAGCAATGAGCGAGCACGAACCCCGGGTCGAGCCGTTGACCCTGCCCCGTGAGTACGGGCGGGTGAAGCACACGTTGAGGTGGGCGGATGTGTCCCGCCGACTGAGCATGGCGCCGCACTATTGGCTGGCAACGGTTCGGGGCGATGGTCGGCCACACACCGTCCCGATAGACGGACTCTGGGAGACCGACTGCCTGTGGTTCGGTGGCAGCGTCGCGACGGTTCATCACCTCAACCTGCTCCGTGGTGGCGAAGTATCGGTGCATACCGAAGACGCGATGGCACCGGTGATCGTCGAGGGCATCGCGGAACTGATCACTCCGAGCAGCGAGCAGGCGCAGATGTTGACGGCCCGGTCCCGGGCGAAGTACGGGTACGGAGACCCTGCCGCGTATGCGTCACCGCTCTGGATGGTCGTGCCCCACCGCGCTCTCGCATGGACGAGTTTCCCGACGGATGCCTCGCGCTTCGTTTTCGGTGGAAGATAGCGCCATGGAAGACGGATTCATCTGGCGGGCCGCCGATGTTGCATCGGCGGACTGGAGCGGCACCGCGCAACTCGATCAGCGACGCTCGGCCGACTTGGCCCAGCTCGCCGGCCTGGACAGCGAGAAGTGGCTGATCGTCGGGTTCGACATACGCGACGGCGACCATGGCCACGAGCTGCGCGTCGTGGCCGTGGACCGAGACCTCATTCCCGAAGCCGCCGATGTGTTCCCGAAGATCGCCTCGGAGCACGGCGGACAGATTCCGGCCACCGAGTTCCTGGTTCACGACGTCGAACCGTACGAAGTGCTGCAAGCGATCACGCGCCGGTTCGAGTTGCGGCTGCGAGCACGAGGCGCCAAGGACCTGCCGATCCGGATCATCGGGCAGTCCGAAGGTCCGGAACAGCCCTTGGTTTAGGCGCGGCCGGGTTCGACGTGCTCCGCTCCAGGATGTGACCAGTCAGTCGAGCAGGTGGCGCAGGTATCGCTTCGGCGAGTCGAGATAGGACTTCCAGTGGTGGACCAGTTCGAGGTCTTCCCACGAAGAGCGGCGCATCCCCCACGACCCCACCTCGAGGATGGCGGCGCCCGGGATGGCGGCGAGGACGGGAGAGTGGGTTGCGCAGAGGATCTGACCGCCTTCGTCTGCGATCCGGCGCAGTTTCGCTATCAGTGCCAGGGTTGAGGTGAACGACAGCGCGGCTTCCGGCTCATCGAGACAATAGAACGCGGGCGAATCGAAGCGGGTTTCGAGGATGGCGAGGAAAGACTCGCCATGACTCATCTCATGGAAGCGCGGCTCGGGGCCACTCGAGGGGTTCGCTTCCAGATAGGTGTAGAACGAGTGCATCGTCTCCGCACGGAGGAAGAAACCCCAGCGGCTGGCGCCCACGCCGCGCTGCAGCCGCAGCCAGTCCGACAGCGGCGACTCGGTCGGTCTGGTCCCGTGTCGAGCAGACGTCGAGCCGCCCTCGGGCGACATCCCGTACGCCAGAGCGATGCCCTCCAGAATCGTCGACTTGCCGGACCCGTTCTCCCCGACCAGGAAGGTGATGCCCGGATCGAGTCGGAGCCCCCGATCGAGAAGCTGCCGTACCGCCGGGATGCTGCCGGGCCAGGTGCTGAGCGGCGACCCGCGGTCGTCGTACGCCGTGACGGCGACGACGGGCGGCTGCGGCGAGAGCATCGAGGAGGTCAGACGAAGCGCACCCAATTCGCGCCACGACCCGTCTCCGCCTGCTCGAGCAGGCGGAGACGGCTGCCGTCCACGGCATACAAGGAGATCGTCGTCGATCGCTCGCCCGCGGCGATCAGGTGGGCACCATCCGGGCTGAGGGCGAACCCGCGCGGTTGCGGTTCCGTCGTGAAGAACCGATCGGGCGGGGCGACCGAGCCATCATCCGAGACCGATACCGCGCCGAGCGTGCTCTCCGTGCGTTCCGAGCACCACAGCCATCGGCCGCCGGAAGCCAGGTGCAGGTCGGCACCCCAGATGAGGTGTTCCGCCCGCGGATCGGCCCCGAAGCGGCTGTGCTCAAGGCTCTTCGTCGGGTCGAACGCGTCCGCCGCACCTCGGAGCTCCAGTGTTCCGGTCTGCGTGTCTCGCGCGAAGTGCAGCACTTGCGCGGAGAACTCGGTGAGCACGTAGACGGCGTCCTGCGCCTCGTTCAGCACGAGATGGCGTGGACCACTGCCGGCAGGCGCCGCGACCGTGGCCGGTTCGAGCGGCGTCAATCGCAGATCCTCGTTCAGGGAGTACTGCGCCACGAGATCGTCGCCGAGGGACACGAAGTAGGCGAATCGCCCGTCATCGCTCGGCAGCACGGAGTGCAGATTGGGGAAGCTGATCTGCGAGACGGCCGCACCCACGACGCCATCCGTCACCGGGCAGCTGACTCCGTATCCGCCGCCGTACGAGGCGCCGAGCAGGCCCGCCCCGTCCCTGCAGAGGGCCAGGTAGTTCATCCCGCCCTGCGGAAGATCGAGGCGCGAGCGCTGCTCGAGTGCCCCGGTGCCGCGGTCGAGCTGAAGCGTCACGATGGCCGCCTGCTCACCTTCCGCTGACGCCTTCACCGCGGCATACACAAGGTCGCGAGCGGGATCGACTGCGAATGTCGAGCAGCCGGCAAGCCCGTCCGTCACGGCCAGGCGCTCGAGCGGACCGTCCGACAGCCGGAAAGCGCTGATGCTGCCATCACCGGCGTTTGCGACGAGCACGAGTGAAGGAGTCTCCGTCATCCCCCGATCCTAGAACGTGCACTCCGGAGCGTGAGGGTCAGACGGCCGTGCGCTCCCCACGGGGAAGCGGGAGGAGGTGCGGGTTGTGCGGTCAGTCGTCGGCTGAGTCTTGCTCTGCGTCGACCAGTGGGCCGCCGACGACGCCGATCCCCACCGCCTGATGGCTGGGCGATGGTTCTCCTCCGTCGTCCGACTTCGGCTCTTCACCCGGTTCCTTCTCCGTGCTGGGCTCGTCCAGCTCGTCGTTCGTCGGCTCCTTCTCCTCAGCCGCGCGACCCTGCGTCGATCCATCCGCCATGTTCTTCTCCTCTTCAGCTTTCCGTACGCCAAGCGTCCCGGTCAGACGGTGGACGTGCAACCGGCTTGACGCAGCCGGGTCGCACCCTTTCCCGCGGGCGCGCACTCACCGGCATCCGGTCGTCATCGGCCCGCGTAGACGGCGCCGCTGATGATGAGCGCGACCGCGGTGGTCCAGCCGATGATCGCGACGGCCTGCCAGATCAGGATGCGCGCCGTGCGGACGCCGGCGGCGGCGAGCATGGTGGCGGTGAACTGGGTGGGCAGGAGCAGGGGGCCGAGCAAGCTCACACCCGGCACTCCGTAGCGTTCGAACGCTCGCTGGAACTTCGCCGCGCGCGGCGAGACCGCGGGGCGCGTCGCGTCGAGCACGTCGCCCTCCCTCGATGCACCGCGGCCGGGTGCCCCGGCCGGCACCGTCTCGCGTAGCTGCGCGCGGCTGCGACGTCGCCCGATGACGGCCGTGCGTGTGCGGGAACTGAGCACCACCAGCACGGCGACGCACAAGAAGTTGCCGATGATCGCGGCCACGACGGCGATGACAGGCGGGATCCCGCCGATGATGCCGATCGTCGCAGCCCCCTCGCCCTCGATGAAGGGGATGGCTCCTGCGGCGGCCACGATGAGCGGCTGGACGGCGTCGGGAACCTGCGCGACGAGGTCCTGGAAGGTGTCGATGAGAGTCATGGGACGGGCTCCTGTAGTTCAGGCGGCCGCGTGTCGGCTCGCCTCGGGGTGTGAACTCAAGCTCATCGGATGCGACCGCAGAGCGGCAGTGTCGGGCTGTCACCCGTCGCCGGGTGATTCGCACGCGCGGTCCATGACAAGTGTCATGGCCGTATGGTGGGGCGGGTGAAACGAGGCATGGCGCCGGATGTCGGCGTCCCGACGGCGGATGCGCGGGCGACGCTGCGGCTTGCTCGGGGCGTCACAGCGACCTGGTGGTACACCGTGTCGGTCATCGTCTTCTTCGAGGTCATGATCGTCGTCGTCTGGCTGGCAACCCTGCTCGAGGCGGGCGTCGCACCCGTGGGGCTGTGGACCGTCGCGATCGGGGGATCGATCTGGGTGGCCTCGACGCTGCCGCTCCTCTCCGACTACCGCCACCGAACGGATGCCGGGGTGTCGGCGAGGTCGCCTCGGGTGCTCATCCCTGTGCTGATCGCGGCTGCATACGGCGCAGCGTCGGTCGTGATCACGGAGAGCGTTCTCATCGGCCTGCTTCCCGTGGCGCAGTCCCTCATGCTTCTGAACTGGCCCAGGCGCGTGCGCGGACGCGCGCTCCTCGTGGTGACCGCATCGCTGGGCTGCGCCTGGATCTTCGACGCTCGAGGGTCCTTCAGCGACGCCGCGACGCTGGGCGACGCGTCGGGCTGGGTGCTGCTGGCGTTCTACTCCACGTTCCTGCCCGCCATGACGGTCCTGTCGCTGTGGTGGTGGGACGTTCTCGTGACCCTCGACCTCGCCCGCGCGTCGGAGGCACGGCTCGGCGCGACGCAGGAGCGGCTCCGCGTCGCGACGGATGTGCACGACCTGCAGGGACACCACCTCCAGGTCATCGCGCTGCAGCTCGAGCTCACCGAAAGGCTCCTGTCGCGCGACCCCCACGCGGCGCTCGACACGCTTCGGGCCGCGCGCAAGAGCGTCGACGACGCAAGACAGGGCACACGCGACCTCGCGACGCGGTTTCGCTCGGTGCCGCTGCGCGACGAGATCGAGAACGCGCGCGATCTGCTGATCGCCGCGGGGCTCGCGACGGAGGCGATCGTGGCACCGGATGCCGATCGTGCGCCGGCATCCGTCTTCGGCCCCGTCATCCGCGAGACGACGACGAACGTCCTGCGACACGGCGGTGGGCGTCGCGCGAGCCTCTCCTTCGGGCCGGTCGGCGACTCGTGGAGGTACGAGATCTCGAACGACCTCACACCTGGTGCGGTCGTGAACGGTGACGGCTCCGGGGTCCAGGGCATGGAGCGGCGGGTCTCGGAGGCGGGCGGGCGGATCGAGGTGCTTTCTGACAGGGAGCGCTTCTCCATCGTCGTGACGATCCCGGTGCAGCAGGAGGGTCGCCGGTGATCAGGGTGCTCCTTGCCGACGACGAGGCGATGATCCGCTCCGCGCTCGCAGCCCTGCTGCGGCTCGAGCCGGACATCGACATCGTCGCCGAGTGCGAGAACGGGACGGATGCCCTTGCAGAGGCGCTGAGGCTGAAACCGGATGTCTGCCTGCTCGACCTCGAGATGCCCGGCCTCGACGGAGTCGAGGTGGCGGAGCGGCTCAACCGCCTGCTGGTGACGCGATGCGTCGTCGTCACGCGTCACGCCCGACCGGGCGTGCTTCGACGTGCGCTGTCGTCCGGCGTCGCCGGCTTCCTTCCGAAATCGCGCGGCGCCGACGAGGTCGCGACGGTCATCCGGCGGGTCGCCGCCGGCGGTCGCTACGTCGACCCCGAGGTGGCCGCCGACGCGCTGAGCGACGAGCGCAGCCCCTTGACAGACCGGGAGTGCGATGTGTTGCGTGCCGGGCGGCGGGGTGAGACGACGGGTCAGATCGCTCGCGCGCTGTCGCTGGCGCCCGGCACCGTGCGCAACCACGTCTCCAGCATCCTCGGCAAGCTGTCCGTCGGAACGCGTCAGCAGGCCGTGCTCCTCGCCGAAGAGCGCGGCTGGATCTGACGACGTCGATGCAGGAAGATTCCGGATTGCGCCCGCAGGCTGACAGCCGAAGTGGGCCGACGTGGTCCCCTCAGGACCTGCGTCACCTCGATGGCTTGCGTGAGCTGGAAATCTCGGTGCCGCCCGCCGACGGAGTTCCCGGGCGTTGGACACCGATCTGGGTCGTCGTCGCCGACCACGAGGTGTTCGTCCGCACCTGGCACCGGCGGAACACCGGCTGGTACGGCAGGGCAGTCGCATCGGGGAGCGCCCTGATCCGCATGCGGGGCGAACCGGTCCACGTGATCGTGACCGCGACGGGAAGCACGGATGCCGACGCCGTCGACGCGTCCTACCGGGCCAAGTACGGCGCGGCCGGCGCACAGTCCATGCTCACCGCCGAAGCCGTCGCATCGACCCTCCGCCTCGCGCCCCGGCCGGTGCTCACGATCAGGCAGCAGAATCATCCGGCGGGACGTCGCTGAGGAGCCGATGCAGCCATCCGTCCCGGGCGGCGGCCGCAGCCAGTGACAGAGCCGCCTGCGGCGCGAAGTTCTCGAACCCGTGGAAGCCGCCCGGCCAGACGTGAAGTTCGGCCACTCCCCCGCAGGCCCAGATGCGCGAGGCAAATGCCACGGCTTCGTCGCGGAAGACCTCGCTGCTGCCGGCCGAGATGAACGCCGGTGGCAGGCCGGTGAGGTCGACCGCTCGCGCGGGTGCCGTCGGGCCTCCGACGTCCGGACGGCCGCGACGGTCACCCAGCAGCGCGGACCAGCCCAGCAGATTGCTCTGCCGATCCCACACGCCGATGCGGTCGACCTGCCGGGTGGAGACAGTCTCGTCCCGGTCATCGAGCATGGGGCTTACGAGGACCTGCCCGCGAAGAACCGGACCACCGCGCTCGCGGGCGAGCAGAGCCACCCCCGCCGCGAGGCCGGCGCCCGCGCTCTGACCTGCGATCAAGAGCCGTGCGGGGTCGATGCCGAGCTCTGCGGCCGAGTCCGACATCCAGCAGAGCGCGCCGTAGCCGTCTTCCAAGGGAATCGGGTCGGGATGCTCGGGTGCGAGCCGGTACTCCACGGCGACGACGACGCCATCGTGGCTCTCGATCAACGGCAGGTACGCCTGCACGCCGCCGAACCGATTGCCGAAGAGCATCCCCCCGCCGTGCAGATACAGGATGCCGGGGCCGCCGTATCCCGAGCGCACCGCGCGGCGGAACACCGAGACGACGATCTCGGCACCGTCATCCGAACGGAGCGAGCGCTCGTCGTGGACAGCGCCGACGGCGTCGACCAGACCACCCACGGAGGGATCTGCGGGCAGGGCCCGGAAGCGCGGGACCATCTCCAGCGTCAGGGTGGGCGGAACTCGGTCGGCGATGGCCGCCAGCACCGGGGCGAGTTCCGGGTCGAACGGCGGCGCAGGGTGCACGGACATGATCCTCCAGGCGTCATCGGGGAGCTTCGTGCCTTCAGCGTCGTGCACCCCGGTGCCCTCCTGCAACAACGAAGCCCAGCAGGAGCGTCGGGGACGCCTCGCACTGCCGGTGCGGGGGGCACTGACGGCGCGATTGCCAGCGGATTACCATGAGCGCATGAGCGGGGAGTCGCGAGCTCGGTCTGACGGGTCGAGCGGTTCCTCACCAGTTCACGGCAGCCCGCGGCCTAGTTCGCGCCTCCGCCGATCCGTGTGGCGGACTTGTCGGAGCAGGCTTCAGCGCGCCCGGCGGTAGCGGATGTGCGTGGCCAGCGGCGAGTGCAGCACCTCTACCGGTTCGAACCCGAAGGATTCGACGCCGTCGAACATCCGCTCGCCCGACCCGAGCAGGACTGGGGCGATGTCGAGCGTGAGCTCGTCGACGACCCCTGCTACGAGGGCCTGCCGCACCGTGGAGGCGCCGCCCGCGATGTCGACGCCGCCGTCGCCGGCCGTCTCACGCGCACGTGCGTACGCCGCGTCGAAGCCCTCGGTGACGAAGAAGAAGGTCGTGCCGCCCTCCATTTCGATCGGCTCGCGGGCATGATGGGTCAGCACGAAGACCGGCGCGTGATACGGCGGCTCCGGCCCCCACCATCCGCGCCAGTCCTCGCCCCACTCACCGCGGATCGGTCCGAACATGTTGCGGCCCATCACGTAGGCGCCGCGCGGGCGCATCAGCCATCCGGCCGCGATCTCGTCCGCCTCGGTGGCCCTCGGGTCGCCGACGTGCCAGGTGTGAAGCTCGATCCCGCGTCTGCCGAGCGGGTGCTCGGCACTCTGGTCTGGCCCGGCTACGAAGCCGTCGAGCGAGATCGACATGTGGCAGGTGGTGTCCGGCATCCGGGACCTCTCGAGGGTGATTGCGGTTCGCGGGCAGTCGCCCGGGACCTAAACGAGCCGCCCACAGGCTGGAAGACTACCGTGGCACGGAACGGGGCACCGCGGGCGTCCTGGGACAGGTTGCCGTCCGGGCATGGAAGGCAGAGGTGAAATGACAGACCAACAGGATCGCTCGGTCGACGATTACATCGCGTCGCTCGATGAGCAGACCGTCAAGGACAGCGAGACGTTGATCGAGATGATGCAGCGGGTCAGTGGACAGGAGCCCGCCCTGTGGAACGTCGGCACGATCGGATTCGGCACCTACCACTACAAGTACCAGAGCGGCCGGGAGGGCGACGGTCACACGATCGGCTTCTACCCGAGAAGAGGCAAGCTGACCATCTATCTGATGGACGGCACGGCACGTCATTCGTCACTTCTGGCGAAGCTCGGCACGCATTCCACGAGCGGATACTGCGTCTACATACGCCGGCTCAGCGATGTCGACGTGACCGTGCTCGAACGGATCGTCCGAGAGTCCTACGAGTTCGTGGAGTCGAAGTCCCAAGAGGGGCCGATACGTCAGATCCTCTGGAAAACCGCCGAGTAGCCCGTCGGACGCCAGCCTTCAAGTGATGGTCCAGCAGGCTGCTGGACTATTGCCGTGTCTGCCCGGTGGAGGATGCTGGGACGGTGGGAGAAGTAGAGCCGACGGACTACACCGAGACGCTCGACGCGCTCAAGCGCCGTGTGCGCGACGCGCGATTCACGTTGCAGCGGCGTGCGAACGCGGAGCTCGTCGCGCTGTACTGGCACATCGGCGACACCATCCTCCGAAAGCAGAAGACGAGTGGATGGGGCACCGGCGTGGTCGCCCGCCTCGCGAAGGACCTTCAGGCGGAGTTCCCCACGATGCGCGGATTCTCGAGGTCCAACCTCTTCTCGATGCGAGCGTTCGCCGCCGCGTGGCCGGAGCGAAATGGAATCGTCCAGCAGCCGGTCGGACAGTTGCCGTGGACCCACATCGTCCAACTCCTCGAGAAGCTGGACGACCAGGCGCTGCGTGAGTGGTACGCCGGGAAGGACGTGCAGCACGCCTGGAGCAGAGCTGTCCTGGTCCACCAGATCCGCACCGGACTGCACGAACGCGACGCCGCAGCCCCCAGCAATTTCGCGGCGGCACTCACCAGATCCGACTCTGACCTCGCTCAGCAGCTGACGAAGGACCCCTACACGATGGGTTTCCTCGGCGTGGATGCTGACATCACCGAGCGGGAGTTCGAGGATCGCCTTACTCGGCGGATCGTCGACACGCTCCGCGAATTGGGCAGCGGGTTCGCTTTCATCGGTCGTCAGCATCACATCGAAGTGGACGGTGACGACTTCTACATCGACCTGCTGTTCTTCCATGTGGAGCAACTGCGGTACATCGTCTTCGAGTTGAAGACGCGCAAGTTCGACCCACGAGACGCCGGTCAGCTCGGCTTCTACGTGGCTCTCGTCGATGACCGGTTGCGCCTGCCGGATCGGCACGCGCCCACGGTCGGCATCCTTCTGGTCGCCGAAAGGAACGAAACCGTCGTCCGCTACTCACTGGCCGGCACATCGAAGCCCATGGCCGTGTCCCGATACGAGCTGTCCGCGGCCGAACAGGCGGCGCTTCCCGCCGAAGACACTCTCACCAGACTCGCCGCCGAGGTCGCGGACACAACCACCGAACCGCCGCCCGAGGTCCCCTGACTGAGCGCGCGCAGCCATACTCCCATCGACGCGGAGTGAAGTCGGATGCGGCGCGTAGCTCGTCGACGACGACTGCCCGCCCAGCGCTGGCTCACCGCGATCGCTTGTCAGTCCCTCAGATGTGCAATCACGGCTTGCGCGATCGCGGTCGTCGGTCGCGTCGCGCTGATGCGAAGGGCACCGTGCTCGATCATCCGGGCCTGAAAGACGGGTAGGCCGGCCCGGATCTGCTCCTGAAAGAGAGGGTGCCGAGCACTCACCCGTTCGCGCTGCGTGTCGGCGTCGAGTTCGAGCAGAACGAGGTCGTCGAATCGACGGAGGTAGTCCCACTGATTGGCGGCAATGCCGAGGAGGACCCCGCGGGGCCCAAGATCCGTGATGAGCTGGTCGATCCGTAATGGTGACCACCCCCAGTAGCAGTCTTTCAGCAGCTCGGGGGTCGGAATAGCGGAGGAGTCACCAACGACCTGCCCGTCGGCGTTCATCCACCCGGCCAACCCATCCGCCTCGTCCGCGTCCACGGCGTGAACACCTCTGCGAAGCAGCTCGGCCGTCAAGGTCGACTTGCCGGAACCGGGGTTGCCGCTCACGAAGATCGCCACGGCTCATCGTGACACGCACATCCAGCCGGAAAGCCAGTGCCCCGCGGCTGGAAGGCGCGTGCGAAGCACGTACGGTTCAGGCGAACTCGTGGATCACCCGGATGTTGCCATCGACGGCGGTAGCGATCGCGCCGTCGTCGTGAACGGGCGACGAACACGCCCGTTCCGAATACGGGCACCGAAATCGCGGTCGTGTTGAACCGTCCGAAGTCACCCTGTCGGGCCGTGGGCGTCCGACCCGACTCACCGCGGACACGTTCGATATGTACCTCCGGTGATTCGCCGGCGGCATGGCGCTCACCTCGCAACAGCGCACCGCATGGCGCGAGCGATTCATGTCGCTCGCGGCGGACGTCGATACCGAAGAGCAAGAGATCCTGACCGCGCACTTCACCACCTGAAGGGGCGGGAAGGATCGGCGATCAAGCCTTGGCGTCGTAGCGCTCCCGCGCGCGCTCGATCGACGCGTAATGGGCGATCGCCCACTCCGCCAGCGCCCGGGAAGGCTCGATCAGGGTGCGGCCGGTTTCGGTGAGGTCGTATTCGACGCGCGGAGGCACTTCGGCATGCACCGTGCGTACGAGAAGGCCGTCGCGCTCGAGCTGCCGTACGGTCAGGGTCAGCATGCGCTGCGAGATACCGGGTATGTGACGCTGCAGCTCGCTGAAGCGCAGGCGCCCCCCTTGCAGGGTGACGATGACGAGCAGCGACCACTTGTCACCCACCCGATCCAGAACGTCACGCACTGCCCGCCCGTCGCCGGAGGACGGTGCCCCGTGGCATGGGATCAGTCTCGTGGCACGGGTTGAGAAGGGGAAGAGCCCCCCCGCGCCGCCGCGTCATGACCAGAGCAGTGTGATCCTTGCGGCGGTGATGGTGTTGGTGCCGAGGATGTTCAGCCGTTCGTCCCCGTTGAGGATGCGCCCATCCGTCCACGAGCCGTCGGTGAATCGCAGTTCTCGGACGCTGTCGACCTCGAGTTCCGTTCCTTCGCGCGAGAAGTCGATCACGGCGTTCTGGCCGATCGCGACGAACTCCAGTGGCCCGGTGGCGATGAGGATGCCGAATGGGCGCGGATCGGCCGGCTGCTCGCCGTGACTGCTCGACATCGTTTCGCTGGGCAGCGGAACCGGTGCCGGCAGCTGAACACCGACGTCGAGCAGCATGCGGGCGAGCAGCTTCGGTGCGTTCCGGATGACGACGGTGAGGTCCGCAAGGGCAGCGGTGACAGCCTCGACGTCATCGTCCAGCGCGAATCCGACAATACGTCCCTCCCGCTGTGCGGCCACGATCTCGGGCGTCAATGCCAGCAGCTGCCGCATGCCGCCGAAGAGTTGGCTCTCGTCCCTGACGTCGTCGATGCCGAAGGCGTGGTAGCCGATCGCGTTGAACGCGCCGACGGCCAAGAACACGTCACCGGTCCTGAGACGCGCTTCAGGAACGAAAAGGGGGTTGAGGTCCGAGGCGTACTCGGCCATCACGGTCGCACCGTCTGAGACGTAGATGTCGGGGGCGATGAAGTCGAGCGCAGGAGCGCCTGCTCGCCAGACCCCGCCCATCCGCGCGGTGGGTCCCCCGCTCGGGTACTGGCCGGGCAGGTCCTGCCCGGGCTGCGGCCCCAGCCACGCGTTCGCATACGCCGGCAGGGGCGTGACCTTCTTGCCGGCATCCGCGAGAGCGCCGACGTAGCGCGCGAAGCCCCACGCCATGAACACCTCGTCGGCGACAGGGTTGCCGGGGCCGAATCGCTCCGTCCACGACGCGCCCCGACCGGACGGATCAGCGAAGAGATCGAGGATGTCCTGGTCGAAGCCGACGCCGTCGGCCTCGATCGCGGCCAGCAGATCGGCGGGGATCGGCGCATTCCACGCCTCGACCGCAGGCCGCGAGTGATCCCGTCCCGACCCGAGCAGGCCGACTTCGTTCTCGACCTGCATCATCACGACCGTGTGCTGCGCATCCACCTCGCTGAGATGCTGCATCAGCGCCGTGTAGGCGCGCAGATCCGCCTCTCGAAGCTCCGCGCCGAAGACGGACAGTGCGGGTCTTGGCATGGACCCTTCGTAGCTGAACGGCTCGGCATAGGGTGTCGCGCCGCGGTCGGCGCGCGGGAACCTCGCACGATCCGCCCGAACCCACGTCGGCGCGTACGTCGACGAGGCGTTCTTGAAGGCGCCGAACCAGATCAGGACAAGGCGCACGCCGGCAGACCGCGCTCCCTGCAGCAGCTCCTCGACGACGTGGAAGTCGAATCGGCCCTCTTCGGGTTCAAGTTGATCCCACCCGACGGACGCGATGACGGAGCTGATTCCGGAGCGTCCCAGCCTCTCCCAGATGGGAGCCATATAGGTCGAATCGGACGAGCTCGAGTTGTGCAGCTCGCCTCCGAGGCAGAGAAAGGGCTCGCCGTCCACAATCAGCCGCACGTGATCACCGGCACGCTCCAGCACGGGCACATTCGTCATCGAAACTCCAGGATCGTAGGGGCGAGAGTCGCGCGGGCGTATCGCCGGAACGACTCCGCGCAACTTTAGTCTGTTTTCGACAGTAGTGCCTGCGCAGCCGCGATCACCACGGTCACCTGCTCTCGGTTCACCCCTAGGGGTGTGACCGCCGACCCGCTCATCTGCTGGAGTGGGCGAGGGGCGCTGACCGGGCGGACCCTTCGATGCGTGGGGAGCGTCGCCATGGGATCGTTCAGGTACGGCGAGATAGTCCGAGTGGATTTCGAGGATCGCACGCTCGCGCACCTTCAGTCGGTGATCGGCGCAAAGGTGCGCCGCGGTGAGTCCTTTCACTTCTCGTGGACGGACGACAGGAGCCATGGCGGTGGACGCAGCAGCGTCTGGATCCATCCGGGCTGCTCGCTGCTCTACAGATTCGATGGGCGGAATGTCCCCTTCCTGAACAGGGCGTGGCTGACTGATCTCATGAGCGCGGCCAACTCGCAGAGCGGCCTCTATGTGATGCCCGAACCCGCTGAACCGGACCGCGAGCTTCATCTATCAACCGCGGGAGCCGAACACACCCGCCGCGTCGTGACGGCCTCTGGACGTCTCTAGGTCGTGTTCCACCCGGCCGCGGGTTGATCGGCAGGGCGAGCCCGAGCCGTGGCGGGCGAGATTGCGCGCGTGATGGCGCCGCCCCTGGCGCTGACGGTCGGGATCGCGGACGATGGTCGCACACCACACCGCAGTGGAGGCTCGATGGACATGGCTCGCAGTTCCGCTCACCGCACGATCGCCCTGGTCGGCGGACCGGGGTCCGGCAAGACGACCCTGCTGGAAGCGATGCTGTTCCGCGCCGGCGCGATCTCGCGCCGCGGCGCTGTCGAGCAGGGAACCACGGTCGGCGATCACGACCCCGAGGAGATTGCCCGTGGGACGACCTTGACCATCTCGCTGGCCAGCCTCACGTGGACCGATGACGGCGCGGAACGCGCACTCACCCTCATCGACACGCCCGGTCACCCGGACTTCGTCGGCGGCCTCGACACGGCGCTGGCCGTGGCCGACGCCGCCGCGATCGTCGTCAGCGCCGTCGACGGCGTGACCGCCGGCACCCGCGCGGCCTGGGCGGCGGTCGAGCAGGCCGGTGTGCCGCGCGTCGTCGTCGTCACGCAGGAGGACCGGGCTCGCGCCGACTTCCGCAGCGTGCTCGCGGGCCTGCAAGCCGAGTTCGGCGCGCACGTCTGGCCCCTGGAGCTTCCGCTCGGCGAGGAGCAGGGCTTCCGCGCGATCGCCGATGTCCTGAGCGAGCGCGCACTGGTCTACGACCAGGACGGTCGCCATCACGACGAACCTCTGCCGTCCGAGGCCGAGGCCGAGGAGCACACGCTGCACCGTGACGTGACCGAGGAGATCGTCTCCCACGACGATGCCCAGCTCGAGGCGTACCTCGACGGGACGGAGCCGACCGCAGCCGACCTGGAGCGCACGCTCGCCCACGAGGTCGCTGCCAGGGAGACCGTTCCGGTGGTCTTGTGCTCGGGCACGACCGGCACGGGAGTCGATCGCGTGCTCGATCTGCTGTGGGGCCTCGCACCCGACCCGCTCGCACGCGACACGAAGATCCTGATGGGCGGTGACGGCGGAAGAGAGCATGCCGTCTCACCGAACCCCGACGGGGAGCCGCTGGTGCATGTCTTCCGGACGGTGGCCGACCCGTTCGTCGGGCAGATCGCGATGCTGAAGGTGCTTTCTGGCGTCCTGCGGCCAAGCGAACGGCTGTACAACGCAACGACGGGCGCGGAGGAGCGGATGCCGGCGCTCTTCCGGCTGCGAGGCGCAGAGCATCTGCCCGTCGACGCGCTCCGCACAGGGGAGGTGGGAGCCGTCGCCAAGCTCAGCGGCTCCCCATCCGGATCGCTGCTGTGGTCGCGTGCGCAGGGCGCAGCGCGTCCGGCGCGTCTTCCCGAGCGGCATCCGGTGTATGCCGTCAGTCTCACACCGGCATCCCAGTCCGACGATGCGAAGCTCTCCACGGCCCTCGCGCGCCTCGTCGCCGAGGATCAGACGCTCGTGATCGACCGCGCGGGCGGCGACACCGTCCTCCGCGGGCTGGGCGACACGCACGTCGCGGTCGCCATCGAGCGCATGGCGCGGGTCCTCGGTGTCCATGTGACGTCGGCGCCGGCCCCTGTGGCGTATCGCGAGACGATCGCGAAGCCCGCCCGCGCGGAGGGGAGGCTCAAGAAGCAGTCGGGCGGGCACGGCCAGTTCGCGGTCGTGCAGCTCCGCCTGGAGCCGCTTCCGCTTGGGAGCGGCTTCGAGTTCGTCGACGCTGTGGTCGGCGGCTCCGTGCCTCGCACATACATCCCCGCTGTCGAGAGGGGCGCGCGTGACGCGCTGGCCTCCGGCGGGCCGCAGGGTCATCCGGTCGTCGACGTGCGGGTGGAGCTGTACGACGGAAAGTCGCACTCCGTAGACTCCTCCGAGATGGCCTTCCGCACCGCGGCTTCGCTCGGGGTCAAGGCGGCTCTGGTGGAAGCGGGCACGGTGCTGCTCGAACCCGTCTCAGCCGTGACGATCACCGTCCCCGCAGCCCTGCAGGGCCCGGTTCTCACCGACCTGTCATCCAGGCGCGGGCACGTGCACGCGACCGAATCGACGGACGATGGACGCACCCGCATCATCGCCCGCGTGCCCGAGGCCGAGCTCGGCCGGTATGTGCTGGAACTGCGGTCCCTCACCGGCGGCGAGGCCGAGCTGACGATCGCGCCGGACCGCTACGAAGCCGCACCGCATTCAGCGTGACCGTGCGAGCATCGCTGGATGACGGCTAGGGTCGCTTCCCCCGAGCGCGCTGCCTGACCGCTCCGAAGACGAGCGTGCCGACGAAGAGCACGATTCCGACCGCTGCCAGCCAGAGAAGACCCTCGAAGGCGAAACCGACGATCGACAGGACCGCCCAGGCCACAAGCAAGATCACGAGAACTGTCCACATGCAGCCAACCTACGCGCCAAGTCCGCGCAAGCCGGGGCATTCCAAATGCGGGTGCGTGGTGCTAGGGCGTCATAGCGCCGCCTCGTCAGGCCTCACTGTGCCACTCGGCATAGCCGGGATCGCCCAAGTCCGCCATCCCCTCGGGCCTCAGCATCCGTGTTCTTCGTTCCAGCTCTGCGACGACATCGGTGTCCACCAGTTCCTCGAGACCCGCCTGCACCCCTTTTGCCACAATCTGGCTGGCCGGCCCGATCAGCATGAGGGCGGTGGAGCGTGAGCCGTCGGGCTCCAGGATGGGGATCTCGATCGTTTCCGCCAGACCGTTGTCGGCGAGTGCGGCGCCGTAGTGCAGGACGGCCACAGCGATCGCGTCTCCAGTGAGGAGCTCGGTGTGGGCGTAGATGATCGATTTCATGCTTGGGTATAGCCCCGCCGGCCGGCATTGCGGACGGGGGTAGCGTCGCAGCGAACCGTGGGATATGGGATCAACGCTCGCTCGCGCTTCAGGGGGCAGGAGGTGCAGGTGGTGCTACGCAGGCGACCCATCGACCACGGAGTGTCAGGACTCTGAGGGCACCAGGGGAAGTTCGCGTCCATAGTTCCACGACAGGATCGCCGGCTGCTCGCGGTAGTAGCTCAGCACCGACACCGACCCAGCGTCCAGGGTGATCTGGGAGGCGAAGCGAGGGGCGAGTCGCAGATACACGGCGGTCAGGATGCGCAGGAAGTGGCCGTGCGCGACAAGGGCGACATCCCCCTCGGCCATCGCAGGCAGCACCCTCGTAAGCACGCGCGATGCACGGGCGGCGACCTCCTCCACCGTCTCACCGGGCGTCAGCCCGCGAATGACGCCGTGGGTGAATGCGCTCCAGTTGTAGCCGAGCTCGTTGCGGATGTCACGAGTCGTCCGCCCCTCGTACCCGCCGTAGTCCCATTCGACGAGGAGGGGATCCACGTCGGCATGCAGGCCGGCGAGATCAGCAGTGCGTCGCGCGCGCTGCAGCGGCGACGTCAGGACCAGCGAGAAACGATAACCGGCGACCAACTCGCCTGCCCCGCGCGCAAGATCCTCCCCTCGGGCGGTGAGCGGAACGTCCGTGAGTCCTGTGTGCCGGCCGCTCCTCGACCACTCCGTCTCGCCGTGGCGCAGGAGGATCAGCTTTCCCGACGGGTTGTCGGGAGCGGGCCGGTCGGGCAGCGGATCGTTTGTGGACACATCGCAACCGTAGTGTCGGTGCCGCTCTCCCGGCTTCGTCCCGAGCGATCCAAGACAGCGCGGGTCGGAGCATGCCGACGGGCGACGGCCAGCGAGACGGCGGCGAAGAGGGGTGAGCTACCCAGGCGTGCCGGCTTCTGATGTGAGCCTTCCTCGCGCAGCACGGGCACGGGTGCGCACGTTCGAGGCCACCGACCTGAGCACCACGGAGGGTGCCGCGAGCGTGCTGGGGTGCGCATTCATGAACGCCACCTCGTTGAATGCCGTCGCAACGGGGATGTCGACCACGGCGGCAGCGAGGACTTGATCGACCAGCGCGCGCTGCAACCGGGTCGGCAGCGGGGGCCGGCCGGTCTCGAGCCGCTGGGCATCGCTCTGGGTGGACAAGTCCCACGCCGCATCCACGACGACCTTCTGCAGCTCGAAGAAGCGGGTCGCCACGCCGGTCGCATCGGAGGCGCCGCACAGATATTCCGAGAGGCATGACGCGTGCAGTGCGGCCGAAGACATGCCCTGGCCGTAGATCGGGTTGAAGGACGCGACGGCGTCCCCGACGCTGACCAGACCACCGGGCAGGCGATTCAGCCGGTCATAGCGGCGCCGCCGCGCCTCCGCGAGCCGGAAGGCGTGCACCTCTCCTATCGGCTGGTTGTGCGCCACATCGGCGAAGACCGGAGGAAGGTCGGCGCAACGGGCCACGAAGCCGTCCCAGTCCTGAGGCGGCCGATCCTCGCCATATGTCATCTGCAGAAGCATCCATCGGCCGTTCTCGACGGCGGTGAGCGCTGCGTGCGTCTTCTTCGGGTAATCGGGCGAGACGCGGGATGTCGCCACCGCGACCGGTGGCTCGTTCTGTGAGCGGGCGAAGTAGGCCGTCGAGTAGTTCACGTCGATCTGCATGCGCTGCAACGGCGGCGGTTCCCACCCGTCGCGCTCCAACCATGCCGCCAGCCTGCTGGAGCGGCCCATCGCATCCACGACGAACTCGGCCGGCACGACGCTCTCCTCGTCCGCGGCCGACAATCGCACGCCGCTGACGCGCGCATCGTGAAACGTCAGCCCCGTCGCCGCTGTCGGCAGCAGCCGCACGTTCGGCAGGGCCAGGGTGCGACGGCGCAGCAGCGCTTCGATGAACGTCCGGCTGCCGTTCAGCAGCACCACGTTCGGGGCCGACACCGCCCGCACGTCGTCGATCCACTGCTCGCTCTGGTGCGCCGCGGAGGCAACCGCACCCTGCTCGACAGCCTCCCGCCCGAACCCCGGGAACCACCGCTCGATCTGAGCGCGACCGCCGGGCAGCAGCGCGTGCACCTGAAGGCTCTGCGGAACACCCCGGCGTTCGCCGTCGATCCCATGCACGCCCTCATCCCGCTCGAGAACGACGACCTCGTCGGCGTGGTCGGCCAGCACCCGTGCGGCCAGCAGACCCGCGACGCTACCGCCGAGCACGACCGCGCGCCGCAATCGAGGGGAGGCGACATCCGGTCGATCCACGGTGCTGAGGCGGGCGAAGACCTTCGCCGGAGACTCGCTCAACGGTCGCTCCTCTCCCAGACGATCAGACGAGCGTGTCACGTCACGTCATGGATGGTCAACGACGCCCTGGTCAAGGTCGGTCAGCTGCGGGAAGGGCGCTCTTGGATAACCCAGGCGTTTCCGTCCGGGTCGACGAAGAAGACGAACGAGTTCCAATCCCCGCCTCGCCCCTCACGCCGAACACCGCCCTCGAAGTGCGCCACCGCGCTGACGTCCACCCCGCGTTCCACGAGTTCGTCACGGGCAGCGTCCACATCGTCGACGACGACCTGAAGTCCGTCCAGTCGGGTGTCTCCCTGCTTGAGCTGGATGCTGGTGCCCGACCCTGGTGGGGTGAGCTGCACGATGCGCAATTGCTCACTCACTTCGACGTCGAGATCGACGTGAAAGCCGACCTGCTCGGCATAGAACTTCTTGGCTCGGTCGACGTCGCTGACCATGACCGGCACGACCTCGAGATTCCATCGCACCCGATCACGCTACCGCTGGGGCGGTCCCTGCGGCGTAGCCTCAGGGTCGAGGACCTGTTGGAAGGAGCGCCCATGCCCGCCCGCGAAGAACTCCCTGCGACGATCAAGCGGTCGCCGCAGCATGCCCAGGACATCTGGTCTGAGACGCACGACTCCGCGGTCGAGACGTACGGCGAGGGCGAGCGAGCGCACCGCACGGCGTTCTCCGCGCTGAAGCACCAGTACGAGAAGGTCGGAGACCACTGGGAGAAGAAGGCGGAGCGAGGCCCTTCGGACGACGGCGCGATGAGCCGCGACGGCGAAACGGCCGGCGGCGTCAACGCCAACGCGACGAAGAAGCATCTGCTCGATGTCGCGAAGCGTCTCGACGTGCGCGGGCGCACGAGGATGACGAAGGACGAACTCGTCGAGGCGATCCAGAAGGCCAACGCGAGAGAGAGCCGGAAGAGCCTCGACTCGGAGCGATGACCGCAGCCGGATGCGTGCCGTCGGGTGAGCGGCGCTCCAGACCTGATGTAAGCGACGCGGTAGTGTCTCGCCATGGGCGAACTCCCGGAACATGTCGCTGTCAATCGCGAGTACTGGGATGGGATGGCTCATGAATGGGTCGAGGGAGGTGAGCGCGCCTGGGCGCGCGCCGAGCCGACCTGGGGCGAATGGGGCATCCGGGAAGGCGAGCTCCACCTGCTCCCCGACGACATGACGGGGATGCACGCGATCGAACTGGGATGCGGGACGGCCTATGTCTCAGCGTGGATGGCACGACGGGGCGCGTCGGTCACGGGGATCGACAACTCCGTAGAGCAGCTCCGCACCGCACAGCGGCTGTCGGACCAGCATGGTGTCGCGCTCGAACTGATTCACGGCAACGCGGAGGCGGTTCCGAAACCCGACGGGTCATTCGACTTCGCGATCAGCGAGTACGGTGCAGCCATCTGGGCCGATCCCTTTCGCTGGATACCGGAAGCGCACCGCCTGCTGCGGCCCGGCGGAACTCTGGTCTTCCTGGGGAATCACATTCTCGTGAGCCTGTGCTCGCCCGTCGACGGGTCGTACCCGATCACCCGACGATTCGAGCGGCCCTATTTCGGTCAACACCGCCTCGACTGGCGAGACGCCGTCGATGATCCCGGCGGAATCGAATTCGCGCTGACATTCTCGGGCTGGATCAAGCTGTTCCGTGCGACCGGGTTCGAGATCCTCGATCTGATCGAGATCCAGGCTCCCGCGGACGCCGTCGGCTCGCGAGCGGGGATCTCCGCGGAGTGGGCACGGGATTTCCCGAGCGAGCACGTCTGGACCGTCCGCAAACCTCTCTGAGTCGGATCGCCGCTGATCGATCCGACGCCAGGCAACCAGGCTGTCACGCGGATTCCGTGCATGAATCCGGTTCGGCGATGTCATCGTCATTCCCAGGCACCCTTTCCCCGCGTCGTGCGCGGACGGACAATGAGGCCATGGATGGACCGTTGGGGTCGGTCGACTTCGCGGATGCGGAGGAATTGGCGCGCCTGCGACGACGCGCGTACGGACCGGATGCCGACATCGCGGGCGATGCGCCGGCTCAGGCTCGGCTTTCCGAACTGGAGGCGGCCCAACGCCGGCAATGGACTGTTCTCGTCGATACCGCCCCAGGAATCCCGCCCGCCGACCCGCAACCTGGCCCGTTTTCAGAGCCGGCCAGGGTGCCGCGCTCCGGTTCGACGCCCGCGCTGTCGGCCGTGGAAGCGCCGTTCGCGGGGCAGCAACAAGCCGAAGGGTTGGTGACCGGTCACGCGATCGGCGAGCGGCCGAGCACCGATGCCCTCCCCGTCGGCGAGGCCTCAGCGGCGTCGTGGTGGCGAAGTCGCCGCCGGTGGGTGATCCTCGCCGCCGGCATCGTGGCCCTCGCCCTGACCGCGACCCACATCTCGTGGGTATCGCGGCTGCTCGCGGATGCGTCCGGCACGGCGGCGGTGATGTTGCCGCCCGTTCAGGGCACGGGGGGACCCTGGTACGTACTGCCGGCACCTGACGACGTACTCTCACTGGAATCGGTCGGTGCCGATCATCCGAAGGACCCGCACGGGACTCTGGACGCTCTCGGACTCAGCGTCGCGGGACTGCAGCGCTTCGAGAACTTCGGCTTCCTCGGCCTATGGAGCGGCGAGTCTCGGTACGGCACGACCTGCCTGCTCGTCGCCCACCCCTTCCAGGGGCTTCAGGAGGGGATCGGTGACGTGCAGTGCTCCCCCGAGGGCCTCGAGGCCGTCGTGGAGCTGCAGCTCTGCGCCGAATGCTCAAACGCCGTGGTCTTCGCGGGACTGCCTCCCGGCAGTCTCGTCCGGTTCGTCCTGAAAGACGACCACGTCGATGTCTATAAGTTCGTGATGGCCCGCGACCGGAGCGCACCGCCCCGGTAGGCCAGACCGGCCGGTCCATCGATATCCGTCCCACACCTTCTGGCAAGTGGATCTTCGGGGTCGAGGACGACAAGGGCGAGGTGACCCACTTCACCACCACGGCTCTCCGGCACGCGAAGAGCTGACGTCGACCTTCATCCGAGCGCTGGATTCTCGCCCCGACGCGACGGCAGGTTCACGCGGGGGCGGGTGGGGAATATGCTCCGGTGCATGACGAGGCAGATCATAGCGACGCCCAACGCCCCCAGCTCCCCGCTCTTCAGCCAGGGTATTCGCGCAGGCTCCGCGCTCTACGTGTCGGGGATGGTCGGGGTCGACCCGACGACCGGGGAGCTCGCTGGAGAGGCGATCGAGAAGCAGACGACGCAGGCGTTGCGCAACTGCGAGTCGGTGCTCGAAGCCGCAGGATGCACGCTCGCTGACGTGGCGATGGTGACCGTGCTGCTTGCGAACCCGGCCGACTTCGCAGGGATGAATGAGGGCTACGCGACTGTCTTCCCAACCGACCCTCCCGCTCGCGCCGTGGCCAGACTCGGGCCCGAGCTCCCCGGCATCCTCGTCTCGATCACGATGACGGCGCACATCGCCCAGTGATCGATGTCAACCCATGGCGCAGCGGCTTGCGAACGCGTGTAGTGGATGCATGAGTATCGACAAGCAGAACACACAAGGCACGCCGGGCGACAACGAGGAAGCCGACACCGCGTCCGGCGGCGCCCCGGAGACCCCGGACACGACGGATGAGGCCGGGCGCCCGGTGGAGAACCCTTCCGGGTGAGACGCTCCAGCCTTGATGATCGCTGGGAGCTTCCAGCCAAGTTCCTGCGCTGTTCCGGCATCGTGTCAGCTGTGGCGCACACTGATGGCATGTGGTGGAGATTCGTCAAGGCAGTCAGGAAGCGGCAGCACCGCGTTGCGCCGACGACATGGGTCGCCGCCATCGCCGCCGTCGTCTATACGTTTGCGCCGATCGATCTGATCCCCGAGCTCGTGCTCGGCCCTCTGGGCTTCGTGGATGACATCGGAGTGTGGGGAATCTTCGCCATCCTCTTCGCGCGCGAGCAGCGCCGGTGGCTGGCCGACCTCGAACAGAAATAGCCGACGCCGCCGCTTCTATCCCTTGGCTCGGGCACGCGCCCGCTCGTGAACCTCGCGCATCTGCGCGTCGAACGGCGCCACTGACGCGATCACGACGACATCCGGCGCGACATCCGTGAGCGGCATCGGTGTCACCGGGCCCCTCGGCAGTCCCCACGACGCCCGCCACTCGGCGAGTTGAGCGGCCGACGCGGCAGCGACGACGCGCCCCAGCCCCGCCCATCCGTGGGCGGCCGCGCACATCGGGCAGTGCTCCCCCGATGTGTACACCGTCGATGTCGCGCGCTGCTCTGAGGTGAGGTTCGCGATCGCCCACCTCACCAGCGAAAATTCCGGATGCGAGGTCGGGTCGCGATCGGATCGCTCTCGGTTCATCGCCTCGGCCAGCACTGCACCGTCGGCGTCGACGAGGATGGATCCGAAAGGATCATCGCCGTTCTCGAGCGCTTGCGACGCGAGGTCGACGCATCGCCGCAGGTGACGCTCGTCGACGCTCGAGACCCTCGTACTCATCCGGGTAGTCCTTCCGATCCAGTCATGTGCCGACCACCGCTCCGTACGAGCGGCCTTCGCACGTCGCGGTTCACCCATAGTGCCTCGCGAACGTGCGCACCAGTCCCTCCTGGCGACGAAGCGAGGGCTCTAGCGTTAAGGCATGGCGCGCGACGAGCAACAGCTGGAGGACCTGTACACCGGACCGATCGACTTGGCCGCAGTGGGTGCGGCCGACGGCGAAGAGCCTGATCCCGAAACGCCCGAGATCACCTATGACGAGCAGCGCTATCCCGCGCGGCCGCGGCGGCTGCGACCTCGCGACCACCTCCGCGGCAGCAGTGTGCGGCGCATCCGGACCGACCCGCGCACGGCGAACGGCACCAACCCCTCCTACGTCGAGTGGCTGGTGAGGCAGGCGATGCTCAAGGACGCGGACGTCCTCGCCCGCCAGCTCTCGGGGCAGCCCACCATGTGGCGGAACGCCTACGCGCGCCCCGATGCCCGACGGGCCATCGCGACGAGTGACGTGTGGTTCACGGCGTACCCGATCTCGTTCATCACGCGGCCTGGCCAGTCATTCCTGGCGGCGCTCGGCGACGAGGAGCTGTGGGCGGCGTTCGAGCGCGTAGGGATCACCGCGATACACACCGGTCCGGTCAAGCGCGCCGGCGGGATCGACGGATGGCGCGAGACCCCGAGCGTCGACGGTCACTTCGACCGCATCAGCACACAGATCGACCCGGCCTTCGGCGCCGAGGACGAGTTCCGTGCCCTCTGCGACGTCGCGGACTCCCACGGTGGAAGCATCATCGACGACATCGTGCCCGGGCACACCGGCAAGGGTGCCGACTTCCGGCTCGCCGAGATGGGGTTCAAGGACTACCCCGGGATCTATCACATGATCGAGATCCCGCCCGAGGACTGGTCGTTCCTTCCCGACGTGCCGGAGGGTGCCGACAGCGTCAATCTCGACCCCGCCACGGAGCACGAGCTCGCGCAGCACGGCTACATCATCGGCGCCCTCCAGCGCGTCATCTTCTACACGCCGGGCGTGAAGGAGACGAACTGGAGCGCGACGGCTCCCGTCACCGGTCCCGACGGGGTCACGCGCCGGTGGGTGTACCTGCATTACTTCAAGCAGGGCCAGCCCTCGATCAACTGGCTCGACCCCACTTTCGCGGGGATGCGCCTCGTAATCGGGGACGCCCTGCACTCACTCGGCGAGCTCGGCACGAGCGCGCTGCGCCTGGACGCCAACGGATTCCTCGGTGTGGAGAAGAGCGCCGAGGGCCTTCCCGCATGGTCGGAGGGGCATCCGCTCTCCCACGCGGCGAACCACATCATCGCCGGAATGGTGCGCAAGGTCGGCGGCTTCACCTTCCAGGAGCTCAACCTCACGATCGAGGACATCCGGGACACCGGGGCCGTCGGCGCCGACCTCTCGTACGACTTCATCGGACGTCCGGGGTACCACCACGCCCTCGCGACGGGGCAGACCGAGTTCCTCCGGCTGGCGCTCACGACGTCGCTCCGGCTCGGTGTGCAGCCAGTGCAGCTCGTCCACGGGATGCAGAACCACGACGAGCTCACCTACGAGCTCGTTCACTGGGCGACCCGCCACGGCGACGACCACTTCACCTTCCGCGGACGCGAGATCTCGGGCGGTCAGCTCGCCGAGGAGGTGCGCGCCGACCTCACGGAGAGCCTCACCGGCGCCGCCGACTACAACCGGATCTTCACCCAGAACGGCATCGCCTGCACGACGACCTCGCTGATCGCGGCGACACGGGGAATCGCCCGACTCGACGACATCACAGAGGAGGACCTCCCCGCCATCCGCGATGCTCACCTCCTGCTCTGCGCCTACAACGCGTGGCAGCCCGGCGTCTTCGCGCTCTCCGGCTGGGACCTCACCGGCATGCTCACCGTCCCCGTCGATCAGGTCGCCGATCTCGTGGCGACCGGCGACACGCGGTGGATCGAGCGCGGAGCCCACGACCTGCTCGACGTCGATCCGAAGGCGACGCGATCCGCGGCAGGCATGCCGCGCGGGCGCGCACTCCACGGCGCCCTGCCCGCGCAGCTGGACGATTCCGCATCGTTCGCCTCACGGCTCGCCGAAATCCTCAGGCTCCGCCGGGACCACGGCATCGCCACGGCCTCGCAGGTCGACATCCCGGAGGTTGCCCACGCTGGGATGCTGGTGCTCGTCCACCGCCTCGACAACGGCGACGCTCACGCGGATGCGCCGATGCAGGTGACCGTGCTGAACTTCTCGCGCGAGCCCACCGAGGGCACCGTGCGGTCCGAGCAGCTCGTGCCAGGGAGCGACGTCGTGGACGCTGCCTCGGGGAACGAGATCGGGCACGTCGACGACCTACGGAGCTTCTCCGTCTCCCTGCCCGCATACGGCGCGATGTTCCTTTTGCTGCAGCCGCCGGAGGCGGTCGTCGAGCCGCCTACAGCGGAGTAGGCCGCGGCCGACTACGTCGCGACCGGCCGACTCCCGACCGGCTGGCTCGGGGCCGGCAGTGACGGCGCAGGGGATCAGGCGAGCGCGGCATCGACGCCGGCCAGCGGCACGGGAAGCCAGTCCGGGCGGTTGCGGGCCTCGTAGATCGACTCGTAGACCGCTTTGTCGAGAACGAGCGCCTGGAGCAGCACCGGATCGAGCTCGACGGATCCCGTCGCACCGGCGTACGCGTCGACGAACGCGGCCTGGCACGCCGCAGCCCAGCCGCTCGCATCGGGTCCATCGGCGACCGCGCTCGCGTAGTCGAAGGACCGCAGCATCCCCGCGACATCGCGAGGAGGCAGGTCGGGTATCGCGCGCTCCTTCATCGGGCGCAGGGGCTCACCTTCGAAATCGACGATGCGCCACCCGCCGTCCGGAACCGCGAGCACCTGACCGAGATGCAGGTCGCCGTGGATTCGCTGCAGCCGCGGCCACGGGCGCTCGAGGGCAGCGCGGTAGACGGCGTCGATCGCCGGGAGACGCTCGGCGACGGCGGGCACTTCGGCCGCGGCGATCCGGAGCCGTCGCCGCCAGGCGGTGCCCGTGGCGGTCACCTCATCGGGTCCGGCATCCGCCGTCTCCAGCGCCGCACCGAGTGCGCCGTGCACCCCGGCGACGGCGGTCCCGAGGTCTCGTGCGGCCCCGGTGAAGTCCCGACCCTCCCGCGCCGCCTCCAGCGCGACCGCCCACCCGTCGCGCACGCCGGGGAGGAATTCCTGCGCGAAGCCCAGGGTGCCGCGCGCGACGCCCGCTTCGCGGCCGACATCCGGCCACTCGGCGTCCAGGCTCCCGAGGAATCGCGGCACGTACGGCGACCCGGCGTTGCTCAGCACACGCTGCACCGTGACGTCGGGATTCTCGCCGTGGTGAAGGGTGCGGAACAGCTTGAGGATGATCGTCGCTTCTCCGTTCTGGTCGAACACGATCGACGTGTTGGACTGCTCGCCCGTGAGCGGCCGCGATCCTGTCACCCCGCTGACATCGACCCCCATCTCCGCCAGCATCCCGATGGCGAATGCTGGGTGGCGGGTGGCATCGATCAGGTAGCCGTCGGCGTCACGGCGGACGACGGCGTCCGGCTCGACGGGCTCCTCCACGACCGCGAGGGGCACGTGGTAGAGCGCCGGCAGCGTTCCCGCGTCGTCCATCAGCAGGTAGCGCGTGGCCCCCGGGACCGGTTGGGCGTCGAGGACCCGGAATCGAGGTGCGTGGCTCTTGCCCGCATACCAGCGTTGCTGCGCCACCCAGGCGCCGAGATCGTCTGTGAATCGCACACTTCACCTTGACCGGTGCGGGGCTGCCGAAGAAAGGGGTGGACGGGGATGCGGGAGAGGCGTAGGGGGTGTCGCGATTCCTGTGTCTCACGCCACGGTCCCGTTCGTGATGCGCCGCAGCTGTCCAGTCACCCGACGCAGTGGACATTCGTGTTCAAGAATTCCACGGCCACCTCGCCGTCGGCTGTCACGGTCACCTTGTCTTGAAGGGTCAGAATGAAGTTGGGTCCCTCGCCGCGGCTCACCAACAGCAAGGTTGACGTGGCGACGCTGGACTGATCCAACCGGTAGGGCCCTCGGAATTGGTTTGCTCCCCGGCGACTGTCGACCACCGTGTAGGAAGTGCCGGACGCGACACCCAAGCCTGTCACGTCCGTTCTCATGTGGTACGCGATGAGAAGGTCACCGCTGGACGGTTCGACAGCTTGCACCAGGTAGGTGACCTCGCCCACAACGTGGACACCTTCCCCCACGCAGGAAACGCCAGTGACGAAGTCGACCGGGTACGTCATGCGCTCAAGATCGGAAGCCGCCGGCTCAGCGGCTGCACCCGATGCCTGTGCGACAGAAAAGCATGCCAGTGCGGCGACTACTAGGACGCCGCGTCCCCATCTGATCATCGCTGGAACCCATCTCGTCGTGTGAACCGGGTGGCGAGGCCTTTTGCACGTGCTGTTGTCGTTCCGCTGCCAGGAAAGGCGGAGTTCGACCGGCAGTGTGATTTCGAGGACACGTGCCGAGTTATGGCCATCATGCGCCGCTGGATGAGGTTCCGCTACCCCGCTGCCACGCGAGATCGGGCCGCGCTGTCGCGTGCCGGAGACTTCGCCACGTACAGCCTTGACGCCTGAGCGCAGAACCACGTCTGGACGTTATCCATGGCGCGACGCGTCGACCTCCTGCACACTCGGAGCATGCGAGCTGCTCCCCGTCGTTCCGCCGCCGTTGCTCCCGTCCTCGTCGCTGGTGCCCTCACCGGCCGCACCGCAACGGCGAGTGCCGCGCCGCAGCATACGCAGAGTCCCGTGGTCAAGGCGAATCCCGCGGCGGACGCAGTGGCGGTGGTGACGCCCGCGCAGGTCGACGCGGCCGTCGCCGACATCCCCAACTCGGTGCGCGCGGCGATGGACGCGACGGGAGCCCCGGGCATCGCCGTCGGCGTCGTGCACCGCGGTGAGGTGATCTTTGCCGAGGGCTTCGGCGTCCGCGACGTCGACAGCGGGGAGCCGGTGGATTCCGCGACGGTGTTCGCCCTGGCATCCGTCTCCAAATCGGTCGGGTCGACAGTGATCGCGCGGGCGATCGACGAAGGGATCGTGGCGTGGGACACACCGGTCTCCGAGAATCTCGAGGGATTCACGCTGTCCGACCCCGACGTGGGGGCGAACGTCACGATCGCCGACATGTACTCCCACCGCTCAGGTCTGTACGAGCACGCCGGCGATGAATTGGAGGAGATCGGCTACGACCGCGAGAGCATCATCGAGCGACTCCGGCACATCCCGCTCGAGTCGTGGCGTGCGGTGTACAACTACGGGAACTTCGACCTCACGACCGCGGCAGAGTCCGTCGCCCGGGCATCCGGCGAGGACTGGGCGACGCTCTCGGAGAGCCTGATTTACGAGCCCCTGGGCATGACATCCACGAGCTCGCGGTACGCGGACCTCGAGAAGCGGGAGAACCGTGCGCTCGGCCACATCCAGCAGGACGGTGAATGGATCGTCAACCCCGAGCAGCGTCAGCCCGACGCGCAATCGCCCGCGGGGGGTGTGAGTTCCAACATCGACGACATGGCGACGTTGACGAAGATGCTGCTTGCCGCCGGCGAGCACGACGGGGACCGGTTCGTCGAGGAGGCGTCGCTGCTGCCCGCGATGTCGCCGCAGATGATCCAAGGCTCCCCGAATGCCTGGGGAGCCCGGGCCGGCATGTACGGCTACGGCTGGAACGTGGGCACCACCGTCGGCGGGCTCGTCGACGTCAATCACTCCGGCGCGTTCGCGATGGGTACCGGGAGCATCGTGAAGATGCTGCCCGGAGGGGACATCGGGATCATCGTGCTGTCCAACGCGGCAGCCAACGGCGTGGCCGAGGGCATCGCGAACCGCTTCATGGACATCGCGCAGTTCGGGGAGGAGCGCCGCGACTGGATCGACTTCTTCATCTCCGTCTTCGACCGGATCATGAACGAGCCCCTCGGCGAATTCGACGGTCAGAATCCTCCAGCGGATGCCGCTCCCGCGGCCGCTCTCGCCTCGTACGCGGGCGAATACGCGAACGACTACTTCGGGCCCGCGCGCGTCGAGGTGCGGGGCGACGAGCTCGTCCTCAGTCTCGGCCCCACAGGTCGGTGGCCGCTCGAGCACTGGTCCGGCGACGTGTTCGTATTCCGACCCAGAGGCGAGAACTCGAACCCGCAGGCAGTGTCGCAGGCCACGTTCAACGGCGAGACGCTCGTGCTCGAATACTTCGACAAGCACCAACTCGGCACCTTCACACGGTGAGCCGCCCGCCACGGGTGATCCCGCAGCGGGCGAGGTCCACGTCGTCGATCACGCGCGTCGTCTGGCACCCGCACGCCAGCCGACGAGGAACGCAAGCGCGATCAGTCCGATCGTGAGCGCGATGAACCCGGCGATGGTGATGCGGGAAAGGAACACGCCGCTTCCTTCCGGGGTGAAGGTCGCATCCGCGAGTGGTTGGTAAGCGAACCAGCTGAAGGTCACGGGGGTGGACAATCCCGCCACGAGGACCACGACACCCGTCACCGTCAAGATGCCCGCAGTCACCCACGCCGCCGCTGACCGTCTAGACATGCCGTCGCTTGTGGAGCGGTGTCTCCGTGATTTCGAGCAGCTCGCGCAATACGTCCTCGATCTTGTTGACGAGGGTGATGTGCCCCGCGTCGTCGATGAGATGGGCGATCGACGCCGGCACGTTCGCCGCCAGCCACTTTCCGTGTGCGAAAGGCACCGTCGTGTCCAGTCCACCCGCCCAGACGGCAACCGGCACAACGATGCCCGTTACGTCGAATCCCCACGGCGCGACCATCGCCAACCCGTCGTCGCGCGCGCCGATCACTCCCTGCGCACCGGCTCGATGCATCATCTCGGTCAGCCATACCGCCAGCTCCGCCGTCCGCGCAGTGTCATCCGACGGGGTCAGCAAGGCGCCTAATCCGGCCTTGACGTCGTCGACTCTGGCGGCCGTCATGGGCAGGAAGTACATCTCCTTGAATGCCCCGTAGGCCTCAGACCCGGTGAGTGCCGCCGTGAAGTCCGCGACGTTGCCTGGTCCCATGCCGGCGAACCAGTCCAGACCCTCTGCACCGAACGGGGCGAGGCCGGCCAGCGTCGCGGCCGCCTGACACCGTTCCGGCAACATCGCCGCGCACGCCAGGGCGCGTGGGCCACCCCCGGACCAACCCACCGCGACGAAGCCGTCCATTCCCAGCGCCGCCAGGATGGCGTCGACGTCGGCGACATCGTCGGCGATCCGTGGCCCCTGCGCCCGCAGCGGTCGAGGCGTGGAGCCGCCGTATCCCGGCCGTGACCACGTCACCATTCGAAGGCGCAGCTTCATCGCCAGCGCATCCAGTCGCGGATAATCTGCCGCTGCCGACGGACTGCCTGGAATCCACAGCCACGGCAAGCCGTCCGGATCGCCGGCCGTCAACACCTCGATTCTTCGGCCTCCGGCCGTCGTCACCACGCCTCGTTCACTTCCCATGCACTCGCTCGTTCCTCGTCTGCGGGAGTCGACTGCCCACGACGCCAGGGCAGTTCGTCCGTCCGGTTCCCCGTTCAGCTGCGGGCGGCCTCCAGGATTCGGGTTGCGGCGACTTCGGCTCCGGGTTTCGCGGAGCGCAAGCGTGCAGCCGTGGTCTGTGCGCGCTCCCGCACCGTGACGTCCTGCAGCAGCCCCGCGGCCTCCCGCCGGATCTTGGCGGGATCGCTGCGGGCTGAGATTCGGCGCCCCATCCCGGCTCTTTCGAGCACATCTCCGATGAGTCCTTGGTCGGCAGTGGGATTGAGCGGCATCACGAGCAGCGGAACGCCGTAAGAGAGGGCCTTCATCGTCGTGGAGTGCCCGCCATGACCGATCACGAGGGCGGCTCCCGGAAGCAGCTCGGCGTGCGGCACGAAGCCGCGGACCTCCACGTTCGACGCCGCCGGCGGTGAATCCCCGATCTCGAACCCGCCGGTCGTGACGATCGCGACGACGGGAAGCTCTTGCAGCGCCTCGATGGCATTGCGGTACGCGCGCCGCATTCCCGGCAGAGAAGTCGTCGAGAACGACACGACCACGCGTGGCGGGGTGGTCGAGCCAAGTGGGGATTCGGTCGGGCCGACCTCCGTCGTCCCTGTCCATACGTAGCCGGCGAACTCCGGCTTGTGGCTCGCCGGGTCCAGCACCGGGTCGGTGAGCACCAGTCGAAGCGTCGCGGCCCCCCATAGCGCACGAGGAGAAAATCCGAGCGCTCCCACCAGCGCCCCGAACGGACCCGCCAGGAATGCGCGGCGCCAGTATTCGGCGAAGGTGTGGAAAAGCACCACGACCGGCACCCCGCTGCGGTTCGCGCCCTGGATCAGCGCGAGCGCCATGCAGTCGACGACGACGACATCTGGGCGGTGGTCCCGGATGAGCGCCTCCGCCTCCGCCGCAAGACCACGGCTGACGAAGATGCGCAGGAGCGCCGGCCCCACCGGCTCAGGAGAGCCCGACGCGTCTCGCTTCTGTCCCCACGAGGCATCGACCTCGGTGAGTGCGGCGGCATCGTCAGGGGGGCCGTCGCCTGAGTCCGCGGCCGGGCCTGCGCCGACGAGGATGCCGGCGACATCCACCTGGGCGCCGCGGCGGCAGAGTTCCAGGGCGATCGCAACCGTCGGCGGCACGTTTCCACCCAAGTTCGCACTCAGGAACAACACCTTCATTCGAGGACTGTAGCGAGCGCGAGCGCTCCCGCGCCACGACGTCTCGTTCACTGGTGCCCTTCAGCAGGACGAGCCGCGGATCGCTCAGCCCAGCGGTTGGGAGGTCCGCACCGCTGCAACGCCGTCACGAATCGCCTTGCTGACCGCGGCCGCATGGGCCCGCTCGTACACGAGGGAGGCATGGGTGGCATCGGTGACGATCTGCTGGCGGCTGTTCGTAGACAGGCTCGCCAGTGCTTTCTGTGCGGGGAACCACTTCCCCGAGCCCGGGCTCGAGAATCACGGTGGGGCTGCCGGAGCCGGCGCAGTGGACGTGCAGCCGGTGCCCGCCGACATCGACGAGGTCACCGGGAGGAGGGTATGCGGTGGCGTCGATCCGCTCTTTCACGGTCTCGAAGGCGCCGCCGATCGCCGCGAAAAGCAGCGCAACGAGCAACGGGTAGAGGCCCACCGCCGGGTTGGGCTGCGCAGTTGCCGATCGCCGGCCCCGGCGCGGGCGGGGTCAGGTCCACTCGGCGAGGTGAAGGATCTCTTGAACCGACTCATCGACCGACGCGGGGTGGGTAGCCACCTGGAAGTGCCGGATGCGCTCATGATCAGTCCGGGCGTGGTAGACGTCGACCCACCGGCGCAGACCGACGGCCATCTCCTCGGTGGGCTCGCGCTCGGTGACCCGCTGCTTCAAGATCTCTATGGGCGCGGTCAATTCGCAGATGAGAAGCCGCGCTCCCGGCAGCACGGCGCGCAGCAACTCGACCTCCTCCGCGTCGGCGAACACCGTCGGGATGATGAGTTTGATGTCGGGGACAGCGGCGACGTAGTTCGGCCAGATGGCCCGCAGGTTCTCGCGTGGGAAGTGTCTGCCGGGGTAGGGATGGATCAGGCTGAGCTCGTCCATGTCGATGACGCCCCACGGGATGTCCGCTTCCACGAGCGTCAAAGCCAGAGCTCGCGCAAGCGTGCTCTTCCCGGACCCCGGGGAGCCGTGAAGCGCCAGCGCATCTGGCACAAGCCCCATTATGTTCGACGATGGAGGCCGATCGCTGCGGCGTTGACTGCCCGCAGAATGTCGTCGGCAGCGGTCTCCACGCGCCCCACGTTCACACCATGTCCGGTCGACCCATGAAGGTCGAGGCCCGCGGTCACTCCCCCGCGTTGACGGCCGGTCGTGTCAGACGTACCACTCGCCTGCGTTCACTCCGTAGCGGTGGTGCATCCGTCCCGCGTCGAGAGGGGCCGTTTCGTGGCCCGCCAGTTCCTGTACCCAGAGCGGCTGCTGGTCCACCGTCACCGACCCGGTGCCGGCCGTAAAGTAGGCGACGATCGGAGGGCTCGTCACGAACGCGGCCGCGAAGGCGCCGACACCGCTGACCCGCACCAGGGCGTCACGCGAGCTCAGGTCGCGCATGAATACAGCGAACGCTTCGGGATCCTCGGATGCCGGTTTCTGCGGCGCGGCCGGCAGCTGCGAGAGAAGCCGGCCGACGATTTCTTGACGCTGGGCCGCGGGCAGGTGAGCGAAGGCGGCCGCGTAGGCCTTATCGGCGACGCTCGCGGGAACGTTTCCCAGTACGTAGGCGTATCGCGCGATCTGCTCGTCTTCGCTGATCGCGTGCTGCGCGTGTCGAAACTTCACGTTCTCTCCCTGACTGATGAGGGTCAGAGTACGCCGACCCAAGCGCGGCGTCGATGGGTGCATTGCTCGGGGACGAATCCTCCGGGGGCACGGGCGGGATAATCTCGCATCGTGAGCAGCCGACAATCCGTCTCCGATTCGGCAGTGACCCAATTCGCCGTGCTTGATGCTCTGCTTGCAGGGGCGTACGAGTCGGGAATGGCGGTTGCCGATGTGCGGAAACTCGGCGACTTCGGCATCGGATGCTGCGATCATCTCGGCGGCGAGGTGATCATCCTCGACGGCGATGTGTTCGAGTGCACGGTCGATGAGTCCCCGCGGCCTATGGCAGAGGACCGAGTCCTCCCGTTCGTCGCTGTCAGTCCGTTCCCGGAGGTATCGGCGCAGCCCATCGCCGGCGCGGATCTGCCTGAATTCACCGGCCGCGTCGAGAAGGGTCTCGTGAGTCGAAACCTGTTCCACGCCGTGCGCGTGGATGGCGTGTTCGCCGCCCTCCGCATCCGCGTGACTCCGCGTCAGGAGCGCCCGTTTGAACCGCTGGCGGAGGTCACGAGCGGTCAGATCGAGACAATGGTGACGGATGCTCGCGGCACGCTCGTCGGGTTCTGGACGCCGCGCATCTATCAAGGAATCAGCGTCGGGGGTCTGCACATGCATTTCATCGCGGAAGACCGCAGCGTCGGCGGCCACGTTTTGGATGTGACGATCGCCGAGGCCCGGCTGAAGCTCGCGGCGCATTCCCGCTTCAACCTGCGCCTTCCCACCGACGAGCACTTTCTCGAAACCGAGCTGACGCACGGTGAGGATCACCGCATCGTCGCCGTGGAGGGCGGCACGGTCGCGGACGGGAACGCGTCGGATGCCTGAGCGCAACCGGATTGTCTACGAGCGAGTGCTGCATTAGCGTGCATGAAGTCGATCGGTCCGCACCCGCGCGTCGGAAGACCCAAAACGGAGGTTTGCCTTGTCGGTCGGTTTGCTCGCAGTCGTAGACGACATCCTCACCGCCGCCGTCAAGGCGAGCGCGAAGACGGCCGGCGTCGTGATCGATGACGCGGCGGTCACCCCTCAATACGTGCAGGGCGTGACCCCTGCACGGGAGCTGCCGATCATCGGGAAGATCGCGATCGGCAGTCTGGTCAACAAGTTCGTCATCATCATCCCCATCGCTCTGCTGCTCACCGCTTTCGCTCCGTGGGCGTTGCCGTGGCTGCTCATCCTGGGCGGCTCATACCTCTGCTTCGAGGGCGCCGAGAAGGTCATGGAGTGGTTCGGCGCTCACCACGGCCCTGGTCAGGACGAACCGCGCGACGAGCGCAAACTCGTGTTCGGTGCGATCCGCACAGACCTCATCCTGAGCGCGGAGATCATGCTGATCTCCTTGGCCAGTCTCGATGCGGACTTCGGGATCTGGATGACCCTCGGCGCTCTGGTCGTGATCGGTCTGGGGATGACGCTGCTCGTCTACGGTGCCGTCGCGCTCCTGGTCAAGATCGACGACATCGGACTGGGCATGGCGCAGAGCTCCGCAAGCGGGGTGCGAGGCACCGGGGAGTGGATCGTGCGATCGATGCCGACGGTGTTCCGCATCATCAGCGTCATCGGCACGGTGGCGATGCTCTGGGTCGGTGGCCACCTGGTGATCGCGAATCTGGCGGAGACCTTCTGGGCCGGCCCCTACGACCTGCTGCACGCCGCGACGCATGCGATCGAGTCGCTCGGGCCGGTCGTGGGGTGGATCGTCGACACCGCGCTTTCCGGCTTGTTCGGCCTCGTGTACGGGCTGATCATCGCAGGGATCGTGTTTGCGGTGATGAAGCTCGTCAGGCGGAAGGCGCCGGTCGACGCTTCACATTGAGGGCTTGCGGGCCGGCGTGATGGTGCGGGCGTGACGGGCGGCGGGTTGCGGACACGGGATAATGAAGTATGTCCTCCTCCGTCGAACGCCGCTCCAATCCGACTGCCTGGGCCGCGTTCTGGGTCGCGCTGGCCGGCCTCCTGCTCATGCCCATCCCGCTGTTCATCGGGCTGATCCTCGGCGGCGGGCTCTCTATCGTCGCCGCGGTCCTTGCCGTGATCGCCCTCTTGAAGGGTCTCGCGCGCGGCGGCAAGGGCATCGCGCCCGTCGTGTTCGCCGGCATCTTCATCGCGCTCACCTGGGGCGGCATCTCAGTCGGGGGCGGCACTCTCTGGTAAGTCGACCGACCGGTGGCGCTCTGCCGCTCTCTGTCGCGGCGTCGCCTCCGGCCCGCCGGCGTCACCAGGTGAGCTCGACCTCCAGCTCGTTCTCGCCCTCCTCGCCGAGCTCCACCTCTACCTTGAGGTTGACCTCGTCGGGGATGCGCACGGTTATCTGGCGTCCCTCGCGGTAGAACTCGACCGAGTTGTTCTTCGCCAAGGCGTCGGCGAGTGTGCGAAGCTTGGCGGCTGCCTCCTCGCGGCTCATGCGCTGGGTGTCATTGATGTCGAACAGGTCCATGGTGTCTCCCTGGTTTCGTCTTCTCGACCGTACCGACCTCTGCCCGGCCGCGCACAGTTTCGAGGGGGTCGGCGGCTTCGATCGTTCTCGAAGGGCTCATCGACTGTCGGTGATTTCCATTGTCACGTAGGCGCCGCCACCCCAGTCGAAAGTCACCTGCTGATCGGGTGTCATCCCCTGGGGCCGCTGATAATCGGCGAGCTTGTCATAGCGGAGCGACACCTCGAGCGCCCCGTCCACGGTGGTCTCGGCGGGAATGCATTGTGCTTCGGTCGCGGTGCCGTCGGTCACCAGCAGACAGTTCTCGGGTCCTTGCCCGCTCGATACCCCGGCGACCCAGAGCGCCCATCCGTAGTAGACGCCGAGCGGCTGCACCCAGCTGGTCACGCCGTTGGCGAGGAACATCGGTACATCGGGTCGCTCGGAGAAGTCGATGAACTCGCCGCGCAGGCTGTCGATGAGCAGAGGGATCGTCACGGGATCGTCCGCCGTGACATCGGTCCCGGCGGGTCCTGCGGTCGGAGCTGCGGTCGCCGCGTCCGCGCGGGTCGGGTCCGGCGCCACTTGCAGCGCGGCGACCGTGCTGAGGGCCGCCGCGAGCACCGCGACTGCACCGACGAGGCCGACGATCAGACGGCCGCGGGGCGAGGGGCGGCCGGTGGCCGGCCCGGCGACCGGCGGTCCTGCACCGATGACGGCACCGGATGTCGCCCTTTCGTCAGCGATGGGACCGGATGTCGGGGCCTCGGCCTCTGGGTCGCCCTGGCTGCATGACGGCACGGGTGCGGCCGGCCGGGCGGGGAGCGCGAGCTCCTCGAGCTCGGCAAGGCGCTTCAGCGCGACCGAGTCGCCGGCGATGTCGGCGTCCCGGCTGTACGCGCGGCGACGCAGCGCGGCCAGTTCGGCGCGGGCCGCGGCATCCATCGTCAGGCCATCCTGCCCGCGACGGGTCTGCGCTTCGGTGAGCTCCCCACCCTGTCACGCTACGCCCGGACGGGAGAGGCGGGGTCAACCTGGCATGACATCCACCCGGTGACCCAACGACGGCGGAAGACCTGCGGGGCACGAATGAGACTCCTCGTTCCACGGTGTATCACGCACCCGATTGGAACCTCTCTCACTGCATCGGGCTTCGCCGTCGCCGACGATTGGTCCACCAGACTCCGTAACCGTGCTGCACCCGTCCATTCGCTACGTAGGACGATGAAGAGTGGGAGGTGACCCATGTCGGGTTCTGAAGGGTTCGGGCCGTCGGATCCGGGTGCGGCGGAAGCCGTACCGTTCGCCGTCGCGGGACCGTCGCAGCTGAGCCTGGACGGCTTGCGGCGCGGCAGTGTGTCGTTCACGGTGTCCAACCTGACGGGGAGACCCGTACGGGCACGGGTGATGGTGCAGCCGGGCGCAGGCGCCGACGCGTCGTGGTTCCAGATCGAGCCCGAGGTCGGACAGCCCGTGCCGCCAGCGGGATCAGCACCTGCCGGAGCTGCACCGGCCGGCTCACCCTCGGGAGGGCCGGCGACGGCTGAGCGGGCTCTGCCTGTGGCGGGCACGGCGACCGTGCAAGTGACGGTGCGGGTTGCGGACCAGGCGCCGGCCGGAGCAGCATCATTCGCTCTGGGCGCCGCGTTGGAGGAGGCCCCCGACCGGGTGGTGGCGGGTCCAACGGTCGCCTTCCAGGTGTCGGCGCCGCCTGCCAAGCGGAAGTTCCCGTGGTGGATATTCATCGTCGCCGCCGTGGCGCTGATACTCCTCGTCGGCGGCGGGATTCTGATCTGGTCGCTCGTTCAACCCGATCCCGACCGGACGCCGACGGTTACGCCCACAGTGACCCCCACAGTGACGCCCACGGTGACGCCCACGGCGGCGGCGGACCGGTGCCAGCCGGGTTACGTCTATCGCCTCGTGGTGCCCTCAGATGAGGTGTGCGTTCTGCCGGCGTCGGCCGCTCAGGTCCTCGTGGACAATGCCGAGGTGACGCAGTTGCGGCGCAAGCCCAACCCGCCGGGCGGGCCCTACGGGGAGAACACGTGCCTTCCTGGATACGTCTGGCGCGACGCCTACGTCGGCGACCAGATCTGCGTCACGGGCGAGACCCGCACGCGGACGGCGCAGGAGAACGCAGAGGCCTCCCTCCATGCGGCACCGTAATCGATTGCGGTCGCGGCAGCGTCCAGGGGAGTTTGCTCGGGACAGGGCCGTCGCCGGAGAGCGGTCTCGTCGCCTCGCCTACCGAAGGATCGCCGTAGGCGCCTGAATGAGCTCGGTTCGGCGAATCGGCGCGCCGGCGCAGCTTCGACAAGGCAGCCCCGAGCAGCGCGACGCAGTGTCCGCTACGGAGGGCTAGTCCCGGACGGGGTCCGGGACGGGCTTCTTCGGTGGCGTGAGGCTCACGCCTGCCGCCACGACGAGGGCAGAGAGAGCGAGAGCGGCAAGACCGGCGCCGAGCGTCAGCGCCGAAGCGACCGCGCCGACCAGAAGCGGACCGGCGCTGTCGCCGAGCTCTCGGCCGAGTTCCGCTGAGCCCATCGTGCGACCCATCCGCTCAGGCGGCGTCGAATCTGCGAGGGAGGCGAACGCGAACGGCGTGACCACGCCGATGCCGACACCGATGAGGATTGCCGCCGGGTACAAACCCGCAGGTCCCAGAGGCACGGCCGCGGTCAGCACACCCGCAGCCAGGAGCACGAGGCCGGCGACGGTGCCGGTCCGATCCGACACGGTGCCCCGGTCGCGACGCGCGCCGACCACCGGCTGCACGATCGCGGAGCACAACGCCAGCACCGACGCGATCGCCACTGCCCCGATCACGCTCGACCCGCCTTCAGTGGCAAGGGCCGGAAGGAAACCGATCGACGCACCCAAGACGGCCGTCGAGGTCGCCAGAGCGAGGGTGGGAATCACGAAGCGACGATCGGTCGTCTGTCGAACCAGATCGATCACGGTGTAGCGCGGGCGCGGCAACGGCGGGATCGATGGCAGCGCAACCGCCACCCAGATCGCGGTTACCGCGGCGACCGCGGCCAGCACGCCGAACAGCAAGGGCATCCCGCCGATGCCGATGAGCGCGGCCGCGAGTATCGGCCCGAGCGTGTACCCCAGCGACTTCCACGAGCCGTATCGACCGAAGTACCGACCGGTCCGACCTGGGCCCGCGAGTCTCGCCACCGACGCCGACGCAGCCGGAGAGAACGCAGCTGCAGCGGCCCCTTGCCCGAGCCGCGCAACCGCGAGCATGACCATGTTGTCCGCCCCCAGACCGAACAACGACAATCCCGCGAACGCCACGAGCCCGCCCACGATGACGGGCTTCGCGCCGATCCGGTCAGACAGCGATCCGAAGATGGGCTTGAGCAAGACTTCCGCGACGTCGTACAGGGCGAGGAGCACACCGATGCGCAGAAGGCTGAGGCCGATCTCTTCGCCCGTCGCTCCCAAGCCCGCGGCCACACTGAACGCGCCGAATGCGGTCACGAAACCAGCCGCGTACAACGGGGCGATCGCCGACGTCGGCGCGGCATCCGCCATCTTCGTCACAACCATCCCCACCTACTCACGGCAGCCGGATAGCTGCTCCTCCAGCATCGCCTGCACCGACAGTCACGCTCGCCAGACGGTGCTCCGTCAACCGAAGAGAAGGAGGCCGCCTCACAAGTACACAGTTTCGTTTATTCAGCGTTCTATGTATTCTCCCTCGTATGTCTCCCGCAACCGCAACCGTGACGCACACCGCGGCGCTGGCTCGACTGGGTCATGCTCTGTCCGACGCCACTCGCGCCGGCGTACTCCTGGCCCTGCGTGAGGCGCCCGCCTACCCCTCGGACCTGGCCGATGCTCTGGGCGTTTCTCGACAGGTCATGTCCAATCAGCTGGCGTGCCTTCGTGGCTGCGGCCTGGTGGAGGCGGTACCCGACGGCCGACGCACGTGGTATCGGCTCACGGACGCACACCTGGCCCCGGCCCTGGATGAGCTGCTGCGCGTCGTCCTCTACGTCGAGCCCGGCTCCTGCGCCGGAGAGAGCTGCACCTGCGCATGACCACCACCGCACCCCGCGTGGCCGACGACCGCCGGCACGTTCTTCACCGCCGCATCCGGTGGATCGTCACCGCGACAATCGCCTACAACCTGATCGAAGCCGTCGTCGCGATCACCGCGGGCACCGTGGCATCGTCGGCCGCGCTGATCGGGTTCGGCCTGGACTCCACGATCGAGGTCCTGTCCGCCGCCGCGGTCGCATGGCAGTTCACGCGTCGCGACCCCGAGCGGTGGGAGAAGGGAACGCTCCGCGTCATCGCGGTCGCGTTCTTCGCCCTCGCCGCATACGTCACGGTCTCGTCCGTGCTTGCACTCGTGGGTCAGGTCGAGGTCGAGCACTCCACCATCGGCATCGTCATCACCGCTCTCAGCGTCATCATCATGCCGTTCCTCTCCCTCGCGGAGCGACGCGCGGGCCGCGAACTCGGATCGGCCACGGCCGTCGCGGACTCCAAGCAGACCCTCATCTGCACGTACCTCTCTGCAGCGGTGCTCGCGGGCCTCATCGTGAACAGCCTGTTCGGATGGTGGTGGGCCGATGCGATTGCGGGCCTCATCATCGCCGGGTTTGCGATCCGAGAGGGCATCGAAGCCTGGGGCGGCGATACCTGCGCCACATCGGTCGGGATGCTGCTCGAAGATGAGTCCGTTGACTCCAACGACTGAGCCGTGAGAACAGACCCCGGGAATGTCGATCGGATCAGCCCCACCCCGACAAGACATCGGCGCACCGGATAAGGGTTCTGTGACGCGCTTCGAGGAGAATCACAAAAAGATAACGAGAACCCCTTCCCATCCGTTACCTCGTCGTTATAGAGTGCAAGCACGGTAGTTGTTTTGCTGTGGCAGCTACCGACATGTGATTGCAGGACACTCTTGGTGCAAGGGACAAGGGCCGGTCGGGAGCCTCTCCGACCGGCCCTTACTCTTGCCTCCGGCATCAAGCCGTCCACCGCCGCTCTTGCCTCCGGCATCCGCCCCTCTTCCTCGGGCGCACCCCGCGATCGGGTGATCCCGCATACCTTGTCAAGCCCCTGCCGAGCCCCCCGGGGTGCGCGGCTACCGTCTGTCGTGAACTGAACGATTCCCAGACGAAAGGGGTCTCGTGGACAACACGACCGACTACCTCCGAACACTGGCCGACGTCTACCGCGAGCCCGAGCCGGTCTCGTGCGTCTACGTCGACATGTCCGTCGACACGGCCGATCCCCCGCAGGTCGAGCGGGCCCGTTCGCACAGCGCGGTGGACGCGCTGCGACGCGCCGGAGCCCCCGATGCCGACATCGAGGCGGTCGTCGAAGCCCTGACCGAGGCCGAAAGCGTGCCCAGTCCGGTCACCGTCCTCTCCGTCGTGCGCGGGGGCGAACCGCTTCTCACGGAGGTGATCCGCTCGACGCCGGCGGATGCCGAATCCGTGAGCTTCGGCCGGGTGCCGGACCTCTCGCCGGCGGTCAAGCACGCCCTGACCGCCTTCTCGTACCTCGTCGTCGAGACCGCCCGCGAGGGCGGGCGGGTGACGCTGTTCCAGGTCGGCAAGGCCGCCCCCGAGACCAGCCAGTACGTCGAGGGGCGCACCGACAGCCTGCACAAGCCCAAGCGCGGCACCGGATCCCGCAACGAGCACACCCAGGACCACGTCGAGGAGATCTGGAAGCAGACGCAGTCCGAGGTCGCGACCACCATCGACCACCTGGTGCGCCGGCACCGGCCCCGGCTGCTCGTCGTCGCGGGCGACATCCGCGCCCGGCAGCTGCTCGCGGACGAGCTCTCGCACGAGGCGAAGGCGATCCTCGTCGTGGAGCCGACCGACACCGAGCCGGAGGGCGCGAGCGACGAACGCCTCACCGAGCGGATCGATGCCGAGATCGAGCGGATCGTCCGCGCGGACGAGGAGGCCATCACGGACCTCATCAACCTGCACGAGGGCCGCGGCGACAACCTCGCCGAGCTGACGGTCGGCGGCGTTGTTCACGCGCTCGCCTCCGCCCAGGTCGACGCGCTGCTCATCGACGACGCGCGGCTGGCCGACCGCGAGCTGCTTGCTCTGGATGACGCCCCCTGGGTCGCCTCGACCCCCGAGGACGCGCTGACCGCGAGGATCCTCGGCAAGGTTCCGGCGCGGTCGGCCCTCCTGCGCGCGGCGCTGCTCACCGACGCCCGCGTCTACTTCACCCGCGAAGCCGGGCTCGACGATCACCCGCTGACGCTGCCCGGCGAGGCGGCCGTGGCGGCCCTGCTGCGATGGCAGACCGGGCCGGCCGTTCCCGCCGCGTCGTAGCGAAGACACTCCGTAGATCAACGAAAGGAAGCACCATGTCCGACAACAACCCGACCCCGATCGAGCTCCAGAAGTACCTCAGCGGCGTGGACTACCCGGCGAGCCGGGACGACCTCGTCCGGACTGCGCGGGACCAGGGCGCACCCGACGAGCTCGTACAGGCGCTCGAGTCCGCCTCGCGGGACTCGTTCGACAGCCCCACGGACGTCAGCAGCGCCGTCGCGGGGAAGTAGGACTGCGGAGCCGCGACCCTTCGACGGGCTCAGGGACCGGGCCGGGGCCAGGGACCGGGCCGGGGCCAGGGACCGAACCCCGCGGGTCAGACGCCGCCGCCTCCCCCGCCGCCACCTCCACCACCGGCGGAGCCTCCTCCGCTGGAGCCGCCGGAGGTGCTCGACGACGCCGACGCGCTCGATGACAGCGAACCGATGCCGGAAGCGAACGCGGCCGCGTGGAAGCCGCTCGACCCGGTGTACCAGCCGGGCGAGCCGTCGGCGCCGTAGAGCACCGCGAGCTGCTCCGCCCATTCCTTCTCCTGGCCGAAGACGACCGCGTAAGGGAGAAGCACCTCGTACAGCTTCAGCATCTGCCGCGGGTCGTTGGTGTCGATCCGCTGCCGCTCGGCGCCGTGCGGTGATTGCAGCATCCGGATGCGGTCCGCCTCCGCCCACTCGATGAACACCTTCAGGCCCTCGAGATGGTCGCGGGTCTCGGCGCCCTTGGCGGTCAGCGGCGTGCGCGTCACGAGCCCGACCACCACGAAGAAGCCCACGACGGCGACCGCCATCACGGCGATGGGACCGAGCGGGAAGACGCCGGCGCTGATCGCCGCGAACCCGAGCACGAACACGAGCGCCCCGGCGCCGATCGCGGCGAGGATCGGCCTCGCCGGCACCATCGGCGAGACCGGCCGGCGGAGGCCGCGCGTGCTCAGCTCTGTCGACGCCGCCTTGAGGATCTTCTGGGCGGCGGAGGAGAACCGCGTGTCGGCGCGCCCGAACTCGTAGACCGACCCGGCGGGCGCTCCGGGGCCGAAGAGCCCATCGAGCAGCATCCGCCCGTCACCGTCGGCCCGCGAGGGATCGACCAGCTGCGCCTCGAGCTTGGTCCCCCCGAACATCTTCGGCGGACCCTCGACGATGTGGATCGACCCGGCAACCGCCTGCTCCAGCACCTCGGCGGGAATCGCCTTCGTCGTCTTGCCCAGCAGCACCGCGCTCTCGAGTGCGTCGATCTCGGGCGGCGGGGTGAACTCCGTGATGATCGTGGGGCGCCCGGGGTCATCGCGCAGGTGCCGCCGGCGCGCGACGGCGGCCAGCGCGATCGCCCCGGCGACCAGCAGCGCGGCGAGTGCCTGCAGCCAGCCCCACGGCGACGCGAAGTACGACGAGTCGAACGGCGTGAAGGTGCCGCTCTCGAAGCCGATCGCGACGGTCATCGTCTCGAACGGACCCAGTTCGGCGGCGGATGCCGACAGCACCGCCGAACCGGAGGCCCCGGCATCCCGCGCGATCTCGCACGTCGCCGTCGACCCCTGCGAGCCGCGGTAGCAGGCCTCCTCCCCTGTCAGCGCGCCGGCGAGGTCGGCCGGCATGCTCACCCGCGCGGACACCCGGCCGAACGGCTGCGCCCAGTCGACCCCGTTCACGTCCCAGTAGAACTCGTCCGCGTCGGTGTCGGCGAAGGCTCCGACCACGTTCTGCATCGTGTACGTGAAGACGTATGTCTGCCGTCCGTGCACGAAGTCGTCGGAGCGGGACGTGACGACGAGGTGGCCGTCCTCGCTCTCGGTCTCCTCTGGACGCGGGTCGCCCTCGGCATCCGTGACCGAGGCCAGCGTGGGGAAGGTCGGCACTCCGTTGTACGAATCCGGGATGCGGCGCTGCATGCCGCGGTTCTGGTCGAACTCCGGGAACACGGCGACGAACGTCTCGACCACCGAGAGCCGGCTGGTGCCGTCGTCCGCGCGGTCCAGCGTGTAGTCGACGTCCATGCTCTCGAAGACGAAGTCCTGCACGCCGGCGGCCGTCGGCGGGGCGACGTTGGCAGGATCCGCGACGGCGAACGCCGCGAACGCGGGGACGGATGCCACAGCGGGTGCGGCGGCGACCGAAGCGAGCGCCGCGAGAACGATGGATGCCGCGAGCGTCGCGGCGCCGCGCATCCACCGGACCGATGCACGGGCCGGGCGTGCGTTCCTCACAGGCATCCTCACGCGGGCCAGCCTACGGGCGTTACCCTGGTGCGATGAATGACCGCCGTCTTGCCATCGAGGCCTGGGAGAGCCTCTTTCGGGCACAGCACGAGGTGTTCGGAGATCTCAGCGTTGATTTCGACGACACCACCCTCTCCCAGGCAGAATACGACGTACTGCTGACCGTCACTCGGGCCCCCGAGATGACGGCGCGGCTGCGAGATGTGACCTCGCTCATGCTCGTCAGCCAACCGAGCGTCTCGCGCCTCGTGGACCGCATGGTCGCGCGCGGACTCGTTACCAAATGCCCCGACCCCGACGACGGTCGGGGCGCACTGGTTCGCGCGACCGAGCAGGGTGCCCGCTCCTTCCGCACGATGGCGACGCAGCACGGACGTCGCATCGCGGAGCGGATGTCGGGTCTCGACGTCGAGGAGCTCCGGGTGCTGCGCGACCTGACCGCGAAGCTGCGCACTCCCCCGCCGGAGTGCTGAAGGCTCGGGGGCGCTGACCGGCGGGCGGCCCGGCCGGTCGGGCTCGGACCGCCGACCTACGGTGTACGGCGCCGCAACGTCAAGGCGGCCAGGATGACGGCGCCGACCACGAATCCGAGCACGACGAGGAGCGGGCTGACCACGTCCCAGCCCTCATCCCCCGCGGTCACGGCGTTCACGGCGTCGATCGCGTAGCTGAGCGGCAGGAAGTTCGAGATCGCGTAGAGCAGGTCCGGCATCTCGTCACGGGGCATGAAGATGCCTCCGACGATGATCTGTGGGAAGACGATCAGCGGCATGAACTGCACGGCCTGGAACTCGGTGCGGGCGAAGGCGCTCGCGAGCAGGCCCAGCGCGGTCCCGAGGAGCGCGTCGACGACGGCGACGAGGCCGAGCTGCCAGAGCGGTCCCTCGACGTCGAGCCGGCACACCCCCACGGCGAAGGCGACGGTGATCAGGGCCTGCAGCACCGCGGCGGCTCCGAAGGCGAGGGCGTAGCCGGCGATGAAGTCGCCCTTGCCGAGCGGCGTGGTCATGAGGCGCTCGAGGGTCCCCGAGCGGCGCTCCCGCAGGGTCGTGATGCTCGTGATGAGGAACATGATCACGAAGGGGAAGAGCGCCAGGATCGGCGGACCGATGGTGTCGAACACCCCGTCCTGGTCGATGAAGAGCCAGGCGAAGAGCCCGACCAGGATGCTCGGCGCGATGAGCATCAGGGCGACCGAGCGGTGGTCGTGGCCGAGCTGCCGGAGCACCCGGCCCGCGGTGGCGAACGTGCGGGTGGCGTTCATGAGCGGTCGCCCTCTCGCCGGAGCTTCGGATGCGCCGCCTGATCGCGCTCGACGAGCGCGAGGAACGCCGCATCCGGGTCGGCCGCGCCCGTGTCGGCGAGCAGCCCTTGCGGGGTGGTGTCGGCGATGATCCGGCCGGCGCGCATCAGCAGCAGGCGGTCGCAGCGCAGCGCCTCGTCCATGACGTGGCTCGAGACGATGAGGGTGGCGCCGCGCTCGGCGAGCGCGTGGAACAGTCCCCACAGCTCGGCCCTCAGCACCGGGTCGAGGCCGACGGTCGGCTCGTCGAGCACGATGAGCTCGGGGGTTCCGAGCATCGCCACGCCGAGCGAGACGCGGTACTCCTCGCCGCCGCTCAGGGAGTCGACCGTCTGCCGGGCCTGCGGCCCGAGTCCCACCTCCCCGATCACGCGGGCGACATCGCTCGCCGGAGCGCCGATCAGCCGCGCGAAGTACGCGAGGTTCTGCTCGACCGTGAGGTCGCCGTAGACGGAGGCCGCCTGGGTGTCGTACGCGACGCGGTGCCGGAGCGCCGCCGAGCCGGCCGGGGCCCCGAGCACCGTGACCGTTCCCCCGTCGACCTTCTGCACGCCGACGATGGAGCGCATCAGCGTGGTCTTGCCGCAGCCCGAGGGGCCGAGGAGTCCCGTGAGCTGACCGCGCGGGATCTGGACGTCGAGCCCGTCGAAGACCGTGGTCGTCCCCCGGCGCACCCGAAGGCCGCGCACCGACACGGCGGCCGCGGCCGCGGCACTCGGGGTTTTATTCATCACATGATGAATAATGCTCCGGCGACGCGGGAATCACAAGAGGGAAGGCGTCGACGCGCGCGCTCCGCGCGCGGCCGGGTCAGCCTGCCGGGTTGGTCGCCTTGCCGTCGAGCCACAGCGTGTCGCTCGGGTCGCTGTGGGTGCCGCCCGACTCGACGTGCTTGCCGGGGATCTTCGGACCCTTCGTGATGACGTGCACCAGCGCCATCGCATGGCCACGACCGAGACCGTAGTCCGCGGCGAGCCACTCGACGATCGGCGTGGCCTTCGTGCCGGGCCCGAAGCCTTTCTCGGTCGCGAGCTCGAGGAACTGGCGGGGTGTGAGGCCGGTCTGCTCCTCGATGTTGTCGAGATATGCCTGGAAGGTCATGTCTTCCCCTCGTGTTCGTCGAACAGGTAGCGCTGGACCGTGGGCGCGAGCCGGGTGACGAGCTCGTCGACGGATGCCTCGGCCAGCGGCGGCAGCCGCAGCACGTAGCGCCCGATCAGGAGGCCGGCGATCTGGGAGGCGACGAGCGCCGCACGCAGCTCGGCGTCGGGCGTATCGAGCACCGCCGCGATCTTGCCCAGCAGCTCACGGGAGATGAAGCCGGCGAGGAGCGGGGTCGCGAGCTTGTTGCCGATCGCGGAACGCAGCAGCACGACACCCCGCTTGCGGGTCTCCGGCACCTCCCACGCCTCGAGCAGGTAGCGCACGACCCGTTCGCCCACCTCGTCGCGGGGACCGTCGAGGATCTCGGGCAGGGCAAGGTCCGGGCGCATCGGCGCGCCGACCGTCTCGCCGAAGAGGTCGGCCTTGGTGCCGAAGTAGTGGTGCAGCAGCGCGGCATCCACCCCGGCCCGCGCGGCGATCGCGCGCATCGTGGCGCCGTCGTAGCCGCGCTCGCCGAACTCGTCGATGGCCGCCGCGACGATGCGATCGCGCGTGTCCGCGCCCCCGCCGCGGGGCCGGCCGCGCGGACGCCGCGGCGTCGGAACGGCGTAGTTCGGCATCCGCCCAGCCTAGACCTGGGCCCCGACGGAGCCCAGGCGCCAGCATGGAGCGCAGGGACCGACAGGGAAGCGGCCTGCGATGATGAGGGATGACTTTGGGCATGCGAAGCGACGTCCTGCGCCCGAGCGACACTCCTCGCGCCGACCGCGTCACCTACGTCGAGCTCTTCTTCGACCTGGTGTTCGTGTTCGCCCTGACGCAGCTCTCGGCGTACCTGTACGAGAACCAGACTCCGCTCGGTGCGCTCGAGGGCGTGATCATGGTGTGCGCGCTGTGGTGGGCGTGGGTGTCGACGACCTGGGTGACCAACTGGCTCGACCCCGTCAGGCTTCCGGTGCGCGGGGCGGTGGTCGCGCTCGCCGCCGTGGCGCTGCTGATGAGCGTCGCGATCGCCGAGGCCTTCGGCGAGCGGGCGTGGACGTTCGCCATCGCCTACGTCGTGCTGCAGCTCGGCCGCACGGGCTTCATCGTCTGGGCGACGCGGCGGCACGACCCCGGGGTGGCCCGGGACTTCACCTGCGTCCTCGCGTGGACGGCTGCCGGCGCCGTGCTCTGGATCACGGGCGCGCTCCTCCCCCTGGAGCTGCAGCTGCCGTTCTGGGCCGCCGCGCTCGGGCTGGAGCTGATCGGCACGGTGCTCGGCTTCCCGGTGCCCGGCTACGGGCGGGCGATAATCGGCGCCTGGGACATCTCCGGTCCGCACATCGCGGAGCGCACCTCCCTCTTCGTGCTGATCGCGATCGGTGAGGGCCTGCTCGTCGCGGGCTTCGCGTTCGCGGGCACGGAGTCATCCCCGGAGAGCATCATCGCGCTCGGTACGTCGTTCGTGACCGCCGCGGCCGCCTGGTGGATCTACTTCGACCACGGCGAGCGCATCGGGTCCGAGGCGATCGAGGCCGCCGACGAACCGGGCCGCCTCGCCCGCACCGCCTACACCTGGGTGCACCTCGCGATCATCGCGGGGATCGTGCTGATGAGCGTCGGCGACAAGGAGGCGCTCGGTCATCCACATTCGGCGGGGCTCGAGGTGACGGTGATTCTGCTCGGGGGGCCGTTGCTGTTCCTCGTCGGCACGACGCTGTTCCGGCGGGTGCTCGAGCACCGCTGGGCGCGGGCGCACGTGCTCGGCATCGCGGGCATTCTCGTGCTCGCCGTGGCTTCGCCGCTGTTCGATGCGCTGGTTCTGTCGCTGGCGGTCGCCGCGCTGCTCGTGCTCGTGGCGGTGGGCGAGACCGTGGAGCGGGTGCAGCTGGGGCGGCGCAGTGGGGGATGAAGTCGCGGTCCTGGGGGTCACGGCTTGTTCCGTCAGCACTCGATGACGTTGACCGCCAGGCCGCCTTCGCTGGTCTCCTTGTACTTCGTCGACATGTCGACGCCGGTCTGGCGCATGGTCTCGACGACCGCGTCGAGCGAGACGTAATGCGAGCCGTCGCCGCGGAGTGCGAGCCGGGCCGCTGTGACGGCGGTGGATGCCGCGATGGCGTTCCGCTCGATGCACGGGATCTGCACGAGCCCGCCGATCGGATCGCATGTCAGCCCGAGGTGGTGCTCCATGGCGATCTCGGCGGCGTTCTCGATCTGCCGCGTCGTGCCGCCCATGACGGCGGTCAGGCCGCCGGCCGCCATGGCGCAGGCCGAGCCGACCTCGGCCTGGCAGCCGCCCTCGGCGCCCGAGATCGACGCGTTCGCCTTGAACAGCGAGCCGAGCGCGGTGGCCGTGAGCAGAAAGCGACGGATGCCGCGGCGGCGGTTCGCATCGGCCACGAGGGCCCCGTCGAGGGGATCGCTCGGCGGCGGCGAGCCTATGGCCGGGTCCGAGCCTGTGCCGCGTCGCGAGCCCGAGCCGGCCCGCAAGCCTGAGCCGGTCCCCGAGCCCGAGCCGGTCCCCGAGCCCGAGCCGGTCCCCGAGCCTGAGCCGGTCCCCGAGCCCGAGCCGGTCCCCGAGCCCGAGCCGGTCCCCGAGCCTGAGCCGGTCCCCGAGCCTGAGCCGGTCCCCGAGCCTGAGCCGGTCCCCGAGCCTGTCGAGGGGTCGAAACCGAGCAGAGCGCTGCCAACGAGTTCGCCGTACGGCGTCACGGCGTTCCCCGCTCCGAGCCCGGCGTCCGCGAGGAACCGCCACCAGTACATCGCAACGGCGGGCAGGATGCCGGCGGCGCCGTTGGTCGGCGCCGTGACGACCCGCCCGCCGGCAGCGTTCTCCTCGTTGACGGCGAGCGCGAACGCGCCGAGCCACTCACCGGGAAGCTCCCGGTGGCCGCCCGCCTCGGCCGCCTCGAGCTGCTCCCGGATCGCCGACGCCCGCCGCTTGACCTCGAGCAGGCCGGGAAGCACGCCGTCGTGGTGCAGGCCGGCCTCGACGCAGGCCGCCATGGCGTCCCAGATCGCATCGAGCCCCGCGGCCACCTCGTCCTCTGAGCGCAGCGACTGCTCGTTGCGCCTCGCCAGCTCCGCGATCGTCAGGCCGTGCTCGTCGCACAGCGCGATCAGGGACTCGGCGTCGGCGTACGAGTAGGGATAGGCGTGCGGGGTGACCTGCGCCTCCTCGCCATCTCGGCGGATGAACCCGCCGCCGACGGAGTAATACGTCTCGGTGAGAAGCGGCGTCCCCTCGACGGGCTCGGGGACCGTGGAGTAGATCGTTCGGCCCGTCGTGCGGATCGCCGAGCGCGAATCGGTCGCCGAGCCACCACCGGTCGCCGAGCCAGCACCGGTCGCCGAGCCAGCACCGGTCGCCGAGCTTGTCGAGGCGTCGTGGTCCGACGCTTCGACAGGCTCAGCGGCCGAGCCAGGCTCAGCGACCGAGGCGCGGTCCGACGCTTCGACAGGCTCAGCGACCGAGCCAGGCTCAGCGACCGAGGCGCGGTCCGACGCTTCGACAGGCTCAGCGACCGAACCAGGGTCAGCGACCGAGCCAGGCTCAGCGACCGGGCCAGGCTCAGCGACCGGGGAATGCTCGGCGGCCCACGCGTACAGCGTCATCGCGTTCGGGTGGCCGGGCAGCCGCGACCGCGGCTCGAACGCGATGTCGGCCTTGACGAACGGGACGGGGTGGTTCCCGTCGAGCGCCAGCGCGCCGCCATCGGGCCAGTCGCGCCACGCCGAGCGCACGGCATCCGGATCTGCCGTCTCGGGAGCCAGCCCCTGCAGGCCGCCGACGATCGCATCCGGTGTGCCGTGCCCGATTCCCGTCGCGCCGAGTGAGCCGTACAGCACGCAGGTCACCCGGCCGACCTCCGAAAGCCGGCCGGAGGCGCGCAGTCGTGCGGCGAAGTCCTGCGCGGCGCGCATGGGGCCGACCGTGTGCGAGCTCGAGGGTCCCACGCCGATGGAGAACAACTCGAACGCCGAGACGTACGCTGTCACCCCCTCAGCGTACGCCCGGCGTTCGGGCCCTCTTGTGCTCAGCCGGCGGATTCCACCGTCTCGAACGCCGCTTCGTGAAGCTGTTCGAGGGCCGGAGCGCCGTCGAGGAACTCCCAGGCGTGGACGCTGCTCTCGAGCGCGAACGCGAGGCCCACGGCATAGCCGAACACGAACTCCGGAGCGGACCGATGATCTCCTCCCAGATCGCCGGATTCCTCCTCGCGATGATCGCGATCAGGCTCCTGTGAATGGCCATGGGCGTCCTCCTTCTTCGACCGCCGGCGCAGGCCGCGGCTGACCCGCACGGTGCGGCTTACCCGAAAGTGCGCGATGGGAAGCGCCCCGATACGCCGAAACGCCCCGAGGCGGTCTGCCTCGGGGCGGTTCGTTCGGCGCTGCGCCGGTGTTTCGCGGTCTGCGCCGCTGTCGCTCGGTGATGCGCCGGTGCTGTTCGGCGATGCACCTGGGTTGACGGGCGTTGCGCGCCGTGTGCTGCTACTGCTCGACCGACTGCTGAGCGTCGGTGCTCTCGCGAGCCTGGAGGACCTGCTGGTCACCCTCCGTCGCCACTTCGATCTTGCGCGGCTTGGCCTTCTCGCTGACGGGGATGGTCACGCTCAGCACACCGTTGCTGTAGCTGGCCGCGATGTGCTCCGTGTCGACGCCCTGACCGAGGTTGAGCTGACGCAGGAAGCTCGCAGCCTCACGCTCGCGGGTGATCCACTTGACTCCTTCTCCGCCGGTGAGCGTCCGCTCCGCGCGGATCGTGAGCAGCTGGCCGTCGACGTCGATGTCGACCGAACCGGGGTCGATGCCCGGCAGGTCGGCGGTCAGCACGTAGTGGTCACCGTCGCGGTACAGGTCCATCGGCATCAACCGTGGGCCGCGTCGGCCTTCGAAGAACGTCGACGCGAGGCGGTCGAGGTCACGGAACGGGTCGTAGGTTGCCATGATGTCGTCTCCTTCTGTCGTGCGTCCGGAACTTTCCGGACTGTGTTCTGGGAGTTGAGCCCTATCGGCTCAACTACGTTCAGATTAGCACTCGGACACCGAGAGTGCCAAGTCTGATCTCTGTTCGCCTCGAGCGAACACGAGACCCGAAATCCCCCGAAAAACGCAGGCCCTCACGGCGTCGCTCGTCGCAAGGTGCGGGTACACCCGGTGTACTCCCGCACTCAGCGACGAGCGAGCTCAGCACGGAGTGCCCGAGACCGGCGGCGGCGAGCGGAGGAGTGCCAAGTCAGGCGGGCTGGAACGCGATCAGGCCGACCATGTTGCCCTCCGAGTCGCGGATGAAGGCCTGCCACTCCTCGTGCCCGGCGGGACCGAGTGTGTCGTTCTCGTGCCGGAAGATGACGTGCGGCCGGGACACGACATCCGCGATGCCGTCGAGGCGCTCCAGCGTCTCATGCACGTTGTGCACATGCAGATACAGAAGCGATGCCGGGGCCTCGGCATCCAGCAGCAGCCGCACACCGTCGAGATCGAAGAAGAGCAGCCCCGGAGGGTCGAACCGGGCCACTGGATCGGTGTTGAGCAGCACCGTGTAGAAGTCCGACGCGCGGTCGAGGTCGGAGGCGTGCAACGCCACTTGAACGAGTCTCATGCGGGAAGTCTCCCAGGCGCACCGGCCGCGCTCCAGTCCTCGCGGGCGCCCGTTGCGGCACCTAGGGTGAGAGCACACGTCGCCACTTCACGAGGAGCGCAATGCCGAGACTCACCGCCGAGTGGACCGACGACATCGACGCGGTCCGCGCGCTCGCGACACTGGGCGCCGGCGAGATCGACGCCTCCTTCACCCGGCGGTTCTACGAGCACTTCCCCACCCTCCATCCGCTGTTCCTCGAGCTCTACGGCGAGCGCGACGACAGCCTCGATCAGCTCGCGGCGGTGATCGCCGAAGCCGCGGCATCCTGGAAGGTGCGCTCCCCTGACCTGAAGGCCCGCGATGAGCAGAGCGAGGCCGACCCCGGCTGGTTCCTCTCGAACCGCATGCTCGGCGGCGTCTGCTACGTCGACCGCTTCGCGGGTTCGCTCGCCGGCATCCGGGACAGCATCCCCTACTTCCAGGAGCTGGGGCTCACCTACCTGCACCTGATGCCGCTCTTCGAGAGCCCGGAGGGAAACTCCGACGGAGGGTATGCCGTGTCGAGCTACCGGCGCGTGAATCCGAGGCTCGGCACGATGGAAGAGCTGGCCGCGCTGTCCGCCGAGCTGCGCGACGCCGGAATCTCACTCGTCGTCGATTTCATCTTCAACCACACGAGCAACGAGCACGAGTGGGCTCGCAAGGCGGTGGCCGGGGAGCGGGGATTCGAGGACTTCTACCTCGTCTTCCCCGATCGCACGATGCCCGACGCCTACGAGAAGACGGTGCGGGAGATCTTCCCCGACGACCACCCCGGCTCCTTCGTGCAGCTGAAGGACGGCAGGTGGATCTGGGCGACGTTCTACCACTTCCAGTGGGACCTGAACTACGCGAATCCCGCGGTGTTCCGCGCGATGGCGGGCGAGATGCTGTTCCTCGCGAACCAGGGCGTGGAAGTGCTGCGCATGGATGCCGTGGCCTTCATCTGGAAGCGTCTGGGAACCCCGTCGGAGTCGCTCCCCGAGGCACACCTGCTGCTGCGCGCCTTCAACGCGGTGCTCCGGATGGCGGCCCCGTCGCTGCTCTTCAAGTCCGAGGCGATCGTGCACCCGGACGAGGTGATCCAGTACATCTCGCTCGAGGAGTGCCAGCTCTCCTACAACCCGCTGCAGATGGCCCTCACCTGGGAGGCCCTCGCCACCCGTGACCCGCGGCTTCTGCAGCAGTCGCTCGAGCGGCGGCACGCGCTCCCGCCCGGCACCGCCTGGGTCAACTACGTCCGCAGCCACGACGACATCGGCTGGACGTTCGCCGACGAGGATGCCGCCGAGTTGGGCATCGACGGCTACCCGCACCGGCGGTTCCTGAACGACTTCTACGTCGGCAGGTTCCCCGGCACCTTCGCGCGCGGCGTGCCCTTCCAGGAGAACGCGAAGACGGGTGACGCGCGGGTCACCGGCACCACGGCGTCGCTGGCCGGCGTCGAGGCGGGGGATGCCGGCGGGGTCGACCGCATCCTGCTCGCCCACTCGATCGCTCTCTCGACCGGCGGGATCCCGCTGCTGTACCTCGGAGACGAAGTCGCGCAGCTGAACGACTACTCCTACGCCGACGACCCGGACCGATCCGGCGACAGCCGCTGGGTGCATCGCCCGGCCCGGCCCGCCGAACGCTACGCGCAGCGGCAGGATCCGACAACGGATGCCGGACGCGTCTTCGCCGGGCTCACGGCACTGATCCGCACGAGGAAGGCGACGCCCGAGTTCGCCGGAGGCGAGTTGATCGGGTTCGACGCGAAGAATCCGGCGGTGCTCGGCTACCAGCGGCCGGGGGCCGATGCCGTGATCCTCGTGCTCGCCAACGTGAGCGACGACGACGCCTATCTCGACCCGATCATCTTCGGCGGCTTCACGGCCGCGGCGCGCGAGATCGTGCAGAAGCGCGACCTCGAGCTGAACCACGGCCTGGTGCTGCCGCCGCACGGGTTCGCGTGGCTGCGGGTCACGCCCCTCGGCTGACCGCTCCACTCGCTGTTTCCGGGTGACTGCGTCAGGTTCCGGGCATTCGGCTGACCGGCGACGCCACACGGATAGGCGAGCCGCGCTCGGCGGCCGCCCTGACGAGCCGCTGTGCGGCGGGCCGCGGGAGGGCTCAGGGCAGCTCGAGCACTCCGTTGACGCGCCGCGGGATGCCGAGGGGATTGCCGTCGCGCAGCGCCGGCGGCAGCACCGTTTCGGGTGCGCTCTGGTAGACGAGCGGCCGCAGGAACCGCCGCAGCGACGTCGCCCCGACCGAGGTGTGGAGCGAGGTGGTCGCCGGCCACGGTCCGCCGTGGTGCTGCGACCACGTGACCGCGACCCCGGTCGGCCAGCCCGCGAACAGCAGGCGACCCACGCGCTCCGACACGACGGAGACGAGGTCCGCGATGTCCTCACCCGGTTCGGCATGGATCGTGCCGGTCAGGCTGCCCTCCAGCAGGTCGAAGGCGGCGAACACCTGCTCGAGCGAATCGTACGAGACGAGCAGTGTCGCGGGGCCGAACAGCTCTTCGCGCAGGCGCGGCTCCGAGAGGAACGTGGCGATCGGCGCGTGCGCGAGACCCGGGGTCACCCCGCCTTCCGGCCCGACGGTCGAATCCACCAGCCGGGTGAGTCCCTCGATCTCACCGAGCTCGGCCCAGCCACCGGTGAAGGCGCCGTCGATGGAGTCGGTGAGCAGCTTCGCGGGCACGGGCTCGCCCACCGCCGCGGCGGCCAGCGAGGGGATGTCGCTGCCAGCGGGGACGAAGACGATGCCCGGCTTCGTGCAGAGCTGACCGGAGCCCATGGTGAACGAGCCGACGAGCCCCTCCGCCAGCTCCGCAGCACGGGCGGCCGACGCGCCCGGCGTCACGACCACCGGGTTCACGCTGCCCAGTTCTCCGTAGAAGGGGATCGGGTCGGGGCGGCTGGTTGCGATGTCGAACAGGGCGCGGCCTCCGTTCACCGATCCGGTGAACGAGCCGGCCTTGACGACGGGGTGGGCGACCAGGGCCGTGCCCGTCTCGCGACCCTCGACGAGCGCGAAAGTGCCCTCGGGTGCGCCCGCCGCGGCGAGGGCCTCGGAGACGACCTCGGCGGTGCGGTGCGAGAGCTCGAGGTGCCCGCTGTGGGCCTTCACGACCACCGGGCACCCGGCGGCCAGCGCCGCGGCGGTGTCGCCTCCGGCGACCGAGAAGGCGAACGGGAAGTTCGAGGCCGAGAAGTTCGCGACCGTGCCGAGCGGGACGAGCATGCGGCGAAGATCGGGGCGCGGGGGCGTCGCCTCGGGGGCCGCGTCATCGAGGATCGCCTCGAGGTACGAGCCCTCCCGCACGACGCCGGCGAGCAGCCGCAGCTGGCCGGTGGTGCGGGCGACCTCTCCGACGAGCCGCACCTCGGCGATGTGCGTCTCTCGGCGGGCGATCTCGACCAGCTCCTCGCGCGCCGCATCGATGGCGTCGGCGATCGCCTCGAGCCAGCCGGCGCGCACGTCGTCCGGGATCGAACGGAGCGCGACCGCCGCCGCGGCGGACCGGTCGAGCACGGGGGCGAGGTCGGCGGGGGTGGATGCGACCGTGGATGTGAGAGTCATGGGGTCTCCTCGGTGTGGGTCTGAGGGGTCGGGACGAAGGTCAGGCCGAGCCCCGGGGACTCGGATACGGTCGCCCAGGGTCCCTCGATGCGAACGGGCGACGGGGCGGCGAGCACACGCAGGGCGGCGAAGTCGGCGTCCTCGACATCTTCGACCCACGTCTCGCCGGGGAGGGCCATGCCGAGCTGGGCGGAGATGTCGGGCAGCAGGTGCGGAGCGACATCCACCCCCCGCTCGCCGGCGAGCGCCGCGATCTCGAGGAACGGCGTGATTCCGCCGACCCGCACGACGTTCGGCTGCACCGTCGAGGCGAAGCCGGCGTCGAGCACGTCGCGGAAGCGGTGGATCGTGTGCAGGTTCTCGCCGAGGGCGATGGGCACGGATGTCTCGGCGCCGAGTGCGCGGTAGCCGGCGGTGTCGTCGGCCCGGAGGGGCTCCTCGATCCAGGTGAGATCGAAACGGGCGAGCGCCTCGAGGGCGCGCACGGCGGTCGGCAGGTCCCAGCGCTGATTGGCGTCGATCATCAGCCGCCGGCCCGGCCCGAGCGCATCGCGCACGGCCGCGACACGCTCGATGTCTTCGGAGAGGTCGGGCTTGCCGACCTTGACCTTGACGGCGTCGAGGCCGCGATCCGTCCAGCGCCGTACCTGGGCCACGAGCTCATCGGCCGAGTAATGCAGGTTCACGCCGGAGCCGTAGACCGGGAGCCGCTCGTGCCGGCGGCCGAGCGCCGTGGCGAGGCCGACGCCGTCGCGGCGGGTGCGCAGGTCCCACAGCGCGAGGTCCAGGCCGGCGATCGCGATGGTCGTGATGCCCCCGCCTCCGGCCTCGTGCAGGTGCGCCCAGAGGAGCGGCCAGAGCGTGGCGGGGTCGGCATCCTGACCCACGACGAAGCGCCGGATGTCGTCGCCGAGCAGCGCGGAAACGGCCGACGCGCCGATGGTCGGTGTCCATGAGAATCCGGTGCCGACGGCGCCCTGATCGTCCTCCACTCTGACGATGATGAGGTGCAGATCGGGCGCCTCGGGCACCCAGGGCCGAGGCATCCGCGCCGACACCCGGCGCACGTCGATGCGAGCGATGCGGCTCATGACGAGACGAGGGCACTTGCGGCAGAAGCCGACACCGCGCCCTCCGGCATCCCGGCGACCTCCGACACCGCGCCCTCAGACATCCGTGCGCCGCCGGCCGACGGGAGCGACCGTCCGGCCGCGAGCAGCTGCTCGAGCCGCGCCGTGTGAGCCTCACCGGGGTCGACCAGCGGGGGTCGTACTCCCCCGACGGGAAGCCCGGCCAGGCGAACGCCGGCCTTGATGAGCGCCACCGCGTAGCCGGGCGTGGTGTCACGCAGTCCGACCAACGGGAAGAAGAACCCGGTCAGCAGCTCGTCGCAGCGCGCGTCGTCGCCGTCGCGGTAGGCCTCGTAGAACGCGCGGGCGATGTCGGGCGCCATGGCGAACACGGCTGACGAGTAGAGCGGGATGCCGATCGCCCGGTACGCCGCCTGGCTGGCTTCTGCGGTCAGAAGGCCGTTGAAGAACTGCACGTCCTCCCGCACGGCGCGCGCAGTGAGCACGATCTGCTGGGCGAGCGCCACGTCGCCGATGCCGTCCTTGAACCCCACGACGGTCGGCTGGGTCTCGAGGATGCGCGCGAAGGTCGCCGCCTCGAACTTCGCCGTCGCGCGGTGGTAGACGATGATCGGCAGCTCGGATGCCGAGGCCACCGCCGCGACGTACGCCTCAAGGCCCGCCTGCGTCGCCCCCACCAGGTAGGGCGGCAGCAGCAGCAGGCCGTCGGCGCCGGCTCCCTGCAGGTTGCGGGCGGACTCGATGGCCTGTCCGACCGGCCCGCCGACGCCCGCGATCACGGGGACGCGTCCGTCGACGGCCTCGACCGCCGTCCTGGCCACGGCGACCGATTCGCTCGCGGAGAGTGCGTGGAACTCGCCCGTCCCGCACGCGGGGAACACGCCACCGGGACCGGCGTCGACGCCCGCTTCGATGTGCGCGCGGGTCAGCGCGTGATCGACCGTGCCGTCCTCGGCGTAGGCAGTGACCGGGAAGAACAGCGGGCCATCGGCGAAGGCGAAACTCACGATGCGGACCTTTCCGTTTCGAGCGACAGCTCGAGAACGGATGCCTCGAGCCGGGCGACCTCATCGGCCGGAAGTTCGGTGCGCCAGCTGCGGCTGGCCGTCCAGCCGAGGTCGCGGAAGGCAGCGTCCGAGGAGAACGCGGAGGCCGTCCCGCGCAGCGCGTCGGCGAGGGGAGCGGTGCCGGGGTGGAAGGCGGGAAGCAACTCGGAGAGCGGCCGGAGCGCGAGAGCGTCGGCCGCTGAGACGAAGTAGCGGGCGCCGCTCGGTGCGTCGTCGGCGCGCAGCCACGCATCGACGAACTCCCCGGCGTCCCGCCCGTCGAGGTAGTTGAACAGCGACACGGCGGCGAACTCCGGCCGTTCGAGGCGCTCGATGATGGTGTGGCCCTGCTGGGTCGGAACGCCCGCCCACTCGTCGGGCGCGATCACGTAGCAGGGCCGGAAGCTCGCGAGCCGCACGCCGGGGTTGGTGCGCGCGAACATCTCGACGGTGTCTTCGACGCACACCTTCGACAGCGCGTAGCCGTTCGTGGGTCGGCGCTCCTCGTGCTCGTCGAGGGGAAGCCTCGCCGGCGCCCAGTCGGCTCCGCCGTAACCGAGCACGGTGGGGCTGGAGGCGACGAGCACGCGCGTCGCGCCCGCTGCGACGGCCGCCTCGATCACGGTGAAGGCCATGCCGGTGTTCGTCGCGAAGATGGTGCGCTCGGGTGCGCTGAACGGCACGGCGATCGCGGCGAGGTGCACCACGGCATCCGGCTCGAATCGCGCGAAGACGTCCTCCGTCGCGGCGGCGTCCGTCAGATCGACCGCCTCGCCCTCGTCTCCCGGAATCAGCGTGCGGTCGATCGAGAGCACGCGATGCCCCGCGCCGCGCAGCACCGCAGTGACGCTGCGGCCGAGGCGCCCGGATGCTCCCGTCACGGCTATGCGCATCGGTCGTCCTCTCTGTCAGAAACCGGTTTCTCTGACTACGATACCGTGTGTGCCGTGTCGGAGCAACCGCTTTCCCGCCGTTGCCCGCACCGCGTTCTCCTGTCCGGCGAAAGGAACGCATCCTGTCCGATTCGATCTCTTCCCCACCTTCGCGATGAGCGCCGAACGGCTCGCCGCCGGCAGGCCCGCCGAACGCTGGACCGAGGCCTGGCCTCTGGGCAACGGGCGCCTGGGTTCCATGGTGTTCGGCACGCCACATCGCTCCCGATTCCAGCTGAACGACGACACCTGCTGGACCGGCTCCCCCGCCTCGGCCCACGGCAGGCTCAGCCATGCATCCGTCGACGGGCCCGCCGCGCTCGCGCGCGTGCGTTCGGCGTTGGCGGCGGGCGACGTGGCCGCCGCCACTGCGGCGGAGCAGGATCTGCAGCTGGGGTGGTCGCAGGCATACCAGCCCCTGGCCGATGTGTGGGTGGAATCCGACGGCGACCGCGAGCCCCGGACGCTGGAGCGGATCCTCGACCTGCCGACGGCCACGAGCACGACGACCTGGACCACGCCGGCGCAATCGGCGCGTGAGGTGTCATGGGTGAGCGCCCCCGACGGTGTGCTCGTCATCGAGCGGGAGGTGACGCGGGGAGCCCCCTTCTCCGGCCGCGTGCTGCTGGACACACCCCACGAAGACGGCACGGTCCGCGCCGGAGCGGCGGACGCGACGATCACCGTGCGGATGCCCTCCGACATCTCCCGTGAAGCCGGGTCGAAGACCGAGCACGCCCTTCACGACCCCGCTCCGGGTGCCGCCGTCACTGCCGTCGTCGCCCTTCTCCTCGAGCATGACGGTGTCTCCACCGGCGCGCTGGCGTTCGCCGGGGCCCGCCGCATCCGCATCGTCGTCGCGACCGCAACCGACTTCGTCGGCATGCGGATCGCACCGCACGGAGACGCATCCCGGCTCCTGGCCGAGGCGTCGGCGCGGTCCGCCGCGGCGCTCGCACGCGGCGATGCGCTGCACGCTCGGCACGTCGCCGATCACCGCGCGCTCTACGACAGGATGTCGCTGCACCTGGGCACCTCCGGCTCCGCGTCGGTCTCGACGGCCGAGCTGCTTCGCGGCGCGGCCGAGGACGGAGACGAGCGCAGGCTGGCCGAAACCGTGTTCGCCTTCGGCCGTTACCTCACGATCGCGGGGTCGCGCGCCGGCAGCGGTCCGCTGAATCTGCAGGGCATCTGGAACGACAAGCTGCTTCCGCCGTGGCGCGGCAACTACACCACGAACATCAACCTCCAGATGAACTACTGGCCCACCGAGGCGGTGAATCTGGCCGAATGCCACGAGCCCCTGCTCGAATGGCTGGGCGACCTCGCCGAACGGAGCGCGAGAACCGCGCGCGAGCTGTACGGACTGCCGGGCTGGACGGTGCATCACAACTCGGACATCTGGGGGTTCTCCGTTCCCGTCGGCGACGGCACGTTCGACCCGGTGTGGTCCATGTGGCCCATGGGCGGGGCTTGGCTCTGCCGACACCTCTGGGATCGCTGGCTCTTCTCCCAGGACCTGGAAGAGCTTCGCGATCGGAGTTGGCCGATCCTGCGGGGCGCCGCCGCCTTCGTCCTGGACTGGCTCGTCGAACTCGACGACGGCACGCTCGGCACGATGCCTTCCACCTCCCCGGAGAATCACTTCCTCGTCGGCGCGGTGCGAACCGGGCTGACGGTCTCGACGACCGCCGATCTCGCCATGATCCGGGACCTGCTGACGAATGTCGTGAGCGCGGCCGAGATGCTGGGGCTCGATGATCCGCTCGTCGCTCGAGCGGCGCGCGCCCTGTCGCGCATCCCTCGCGAGCACATCACCGGCGAGGGGCTGCTCGCCGAGTGGTACGACGACTCCCCTGACGCCGAACCGCATCACCGTCATCAGTCTCATCTCTATGGCGTGCTGCCTGGGGACGCGGTGGTCCCCTGGACCGAAGCGGAACTCTGCCGAGCCGCTGCGCGGAGCCTCGATGTGCGGGGCCGCGACACCACGGGCTGGTCGCTCGCCTGGCGGGTCGGGCTGCGGGCGCGCCTCCGGGATGCGGTGGGTGCCCACGCCGCGCTGCGCGACTTCCTCGCACCCGTTAGGGAACCGGACGATCCCGGACCGTCCGGCCAGGCGGGGCTGTACGCGAATCTCTTCTGCGCGCATCCGCCGTTCCAGATCGACGGCAACTTCGGCATCACCGCGGCGATCCTGGAGATGATCGTGCAGTCGCACGGCGGCCGCATCGCGATACTGCCCGCCCTTCCGGCGCAGTGGCCGAGCGGCAGGGTGCGCGGTGCACGGGTGCGAGGCGGCGCGGAAATCGACCTCGACTGGCGCCACGGCGTCCCGACCTCACTGACTCTTCGAGGAGGCATCGGAACCGTGCACACCGTCGAGATGCGCGGCGAGGTGACGCGCGTGGCGATCGGTCCCTCCGGCTCGACCGACGTCCCGATCCGGTAACCGGTTCCCCGCTATGCTGGGCAACGGATGGGGCACTGCACTCTCGCAGAACCGCGAGTGCGCTCCCCAGCGCGACGTCCGGAGGATGTGATGACCATCGACGCGGTGAACGCGGGCAAGCGCGCGACCATCACCGACGTCGCGCGCGCGGCGGGTGTGTCGCGGGCAACCGTCTCACGGGTGATGAACGGCATCAGCACGGTGGACGCATCGATCGCCGAGCGGGTCCTGGCGACCGCCTCCGAGCTCGAATACGCGCCGAGCGGGACCGCGCGTTCCCTGTCGCTCGGGGTGACCCAGACCGTCGCGATGATGGTCCCCGACCTCGGCAATCCGATGTTCCAGGAGATCCTGAAGGGCTTCCACCACGCGGCCGGGGCCGACGGGTACCGCGTGCTGGTGTCGGACTCTCAAGAGGTCGTCGCCGACGAGGTCGCGATCGCCCGTGACGCGCGACGCCGTTGCGACGCGGTCGTGCTGTGCGCACCGCGATCGAGCGGCGAGGCGCTGGTCGAGCTGCTGCGCACCGTGCAGCCCGCGGTCGTGATCAACCGCAGCACGCAGGGCGGCGTCGCGCCGGCGGTCACGATCGACTACGCCGCCGGCATCCGGTCTCTCGTCGACCACCTGGTCGCCCTCGGCCACCGCCGCCTGGCGTACCTGGAGGGGCCGCCGCAGAGCGCGTCGAATGTCGTCCGGATGGAGACACTCGAGAAGATGAAGCAGGAGCGGGACGATCTCGAGATCCACTGGGTACCGTGCGGATCGACCCTGGTGGACGGCTATCGGGCGTGGCCGGACGTGCAGTCCACCGGTGCCACTGCGGTGATCGCCTTCAATGACCTGGTCGCCCTCGGCTTCCTCGGCCGGCTGAACGAGGAATCGATCGCGGTTCCGGCCGACCTCTCCGTCGCCGGATTCGACGACATCCCGTTCAGCCGATTCTCGTCCCCGCCCCTGACGACGGTGACGATCGATCAGGTGCGGATCGGCGAGGTGGCGTGGCAGAAGCTGCGAGCCGCGATCGACCGCGGCGAGGAACCGTCGGAGACGAGATTCCGTCCGGATCTGGTCGTGCGAGCAAGCACCGGTCCCGCCCGCTGAGGGCAAGAGCCGGACCGCCTCTCAGGCTTGAGCCCACTCCACGCCGGCCTCGCGGAACGTGCGCTCCGTGCGGACGGCCTCGTGCAGGGCATGCTCGACACCGTCGACGATCGGATGGCGGCCGGCGGCGTCCGTCACCCACCGCACCCGGGACGGGTCGATCGCCGCCGGATCGGGTGCATCCATCACCCCCTGCAGGAGCCTCATGAATCCTCCGCTGTCCACGAGCGGCGAGCACAGCGGGCGAGCGTCGCGACGCGCGATGATGAGGTCCTCGAGGAGCGGCGTGCGATCGTGCCGCGTCGTCACCGGCGGCTCGCCCGTGCGCGAGTGCTCCTGCACGACGTCGATCCCGTAGTAGAAGACGATGCGGCCCTTCGTGCCCACGACCTCGACCCACGGTTCCTCGCGGGAGGCCGCGCAGAGAGTCACCGCGGTCGTGAGCGATGGCGCGTCCCGCAGCCCAAGGCGAGCGACGGAGGTGTCGTCGGCCTCGATGTCGTTGGCTCGATGCAGGTCGAGGGTCATGCCGACGACGTCGTCCGCTCGCATGCGGTCCGCCAGCGCGAGCGCCGTGGCCGTGGCGTGAGCCAGAGGATTGGTGAGCACGCCGTCTGCCACGACGCGGTCGCCCACTCGGCGTCTGCCGGCCCACGCGGCACGTCGCCAGTAGCTCTCGGGCCGCACCCAGCCCGCCGAGGCGCCGTAGCGGGTGATCTCGCCGACCGCGCCCTCGCGCACGCGATCCCGGATGTAGGCGAGGGCGTGCGAGCCGAGACTCTGGAAGCCGACCTGCACCAGGGCGCCCGCTCTCTCGGACTCCGCGCACAGCTCATCGAACTCCGTCAGGGTGGCGGTCGGCGGCTTCTCGAGGAGAACGTCCGCCCCCGCCCGCACGGCCGCGAGGGCCAGGTCGGCGTGGGTGTGGATCGGCGTACTGATGATCACGACATCAGGCACCGCAGCCTCGAGGAGAGATGCGAGCTCTGAGTGATAGGCGGTCGCGTCGGGGAGGAGGCCGGAGGGGACGGGCACGGGATCGACCACGGCCGCCAGGGTGATGCGCCCCTCGCGATGGGCGTCGGTCGCGATGACGACGTGCGAACGGCCGTGCCCATGGGCACCGACCACCGCGACCGTGGGGGTAGACGAGGTGGTCACAGCCGGCCTCCTTCTCCGCCGAACACGGCTCGGCGGCCTCGCTCCACGACGCGCTCCTCGTCGCCATTCAGCACGGCGACCCGGAGCCGCAGGGTCAATGCGCCTCCCGGCGGCACGGCACGCCGATGCCGCACCGCCACCGCGGGACCGAATCCGACGTAGCCGTCGTCCCGGACGAACCACGGGTACCCTCGCGGCGCCGCCGCCACGAGCGCGGCCCGAGGAGACTGGATCGCAAGCCACGGCGACTCCGATCCGTGGGCCGCCTGGACCCCGGCGAGTGCCTCCGATGAGATCGCGGCCGATTCGAAGGGCGTGCGCCAGAACAGGCCTCCGTAGAACGCTCCCGGCCGCCCGTTCGTCGCGGGGCTCCCCAGCGTGACGCCGTCCGGCGCCTGCAGTCGTGACACCCAGTCGAGAATCCAGCCGCCGTCGAACCCTTCCACCGACACCTCGCGCTGTTCGACTGCCTGGAGGCTGCCGTCGGGTCGCCGCCACGAGATCTCGTCGAGAACGCCCGAGGCCGACACCGTCCGGCTCTCGACCCGCTGCGTCCCGTGATTCTCCAGCATGGTCGACCCGCTCCCGCGCACGTACGTGCGCCCACCCCAGTAGCTCACGCCGTCGACATCGGGCAGGGCGGCACTCACGCCGTAATGGTGCGGATGGTCGCTCGGATGAGTCTGAGTCACGGGCTCTCCCCCGAGGGTCCACACCTCGACGAACGGGCGCGGAGAGAGCTGCGGCGCCATGTCCGAGCCGTCATCCAGCCGAGCGACGACGTGCCCATTCACCTCGAGCTCTACCGCCGAGGTCATGCTCGGCTCCGGCTCACGGGAGCCTGCGCGCCGTCCGGCTCCTCTGTGTCGATCGGATCCTGCGCGCCGACCGGATCCTCTGTGCGGATCCGGAACCGCTGCATCCGCGCAACGCCCGGCTCGCCGCCGAGCGGCGCCGCGGCGAAGATTCCGATCTCCGCGCCGATCCAGTGACCCGCGACGGCCGTGAACGCGACCGCGAGCTCCTGCCACACCCCTCCGTCGAGGACGAGTGCCGAGACGACGGCATCACTGTCGACGATCACCCGCAGGCGGACTTCGTCACTCGCCCACGGTCGATCGCGCACGATCTCCTCCTCGAGCCGACCGTCTATCCGGGTGGCGACGACGAGCCGTCTCCCCCCATCGCCCACCCGGAGTCCCACCCAGAGGTAGCTCCGGCCCAGCACCAGTAACCCCGCGCGCGTTCCCGGCGGCCCGTCGACTCGAATCGACACCTCCGCCGATGTCGGCATCCCCGGAAGGGGCTGCCCGAGCACCTGCGGGATCGCGCGGAGATTCCCCCCGTCGTTCGGCACGGCCACGAGCCGCAGCCCGTCCGATCCGGTGTCCCACCAATCGGCGCGTGGATTCGCCTGCCACGCCCAGTTCGCGTCGATCCCATCGATGAAGTCGTCGTCCGCCGCGAGCGTGCGCCGCTGCTGGACCGCCCCGAGGGGCGAGGGATGCCGCAGCACGGGGACCGCCGCTCCGCCCGAGACGGCCCGGCCCATGAGCGGCCAGCCCTCGGCATCCCACGCCATCGGCTGAAGATGCAGCACGCGACCGAATGCGCCCCGGTCCTGGAAGTGGAGGAACCAGTCCGTGCCGTCCCCGGCGTCCACCCATGCGCCCTGGTGGGGTCCGTTGACGGTGGTCTCTCCCTGCTCCAGGGCGATCCGGCCCTCGTAGGGACCGAACACGCTCCGGGAACGGAACACCGACTGCCATCCGGTCGCGACTCCGCCGGCTGGGGCGAAGATCCAGTACCAGCCGTCCCGCTTGTAGAACTTCGGCCCCTCGAGCGTTCGGTACCCGTCCAGCGCGTTCCCGTCGATCACCAGCCTGCTCGGACCCAGTGCGGTGGTCAGCCGCGCATCGACGGGTGCGACCCACAGCTCGTTCTTGCGCCCCGCGCGGCTGCCGGCCCAGCCGTGCACCAGATACGCCGCGCCGTCGTCGTCCCACAGCGGGCACGGATCGATCAGGCCGAGGCCCTCGAGCAGCACCCTCGGCTCGGTCCATGGCCCGGCCGCATCGGTCGCGCTCGTCACAAGGATTCCGCGATCCGGATCGGGGAAGACGATGTGGAAGGTGCCCTCGTGGTGGCGGATGGAGGGCGCCCATACGCCCCCGCCGTGCCGGGGCAGCCGGAACCAGTCTTCGGGCTCGTTGCGGGGGATGGCCGACGTGACGGGGGCCCAATTGACGAGGTCGCGGGAGGTGAACACCGGAAGCCCGGGCGCGCGGTTGAAGCTCGACGCGACGAGGTAGAAGTCGCGGCCCACCCGGATCGCATCGGGGTCCGGCCGGTCCTCGTCGAGGATCGGGTTCTGGTAGTGCGGCTCATCGTCGTGCCGAAGGTTCATGGGATCGATTCTGTTGAGAAACCGGTTACTATGCATAGAATCGTACCGGAAACCGGTTACTCGGAGGAAACAATGGCGAAGATGCTGCGGGTCGGAGACGACGCAGACATGATCCCGACGCTCGGGATGGCGCTCGCAGACCCCGACGCCACCGAGATCGTGCTGCATCCCGGCGTGTACATCGAGCACGTCGTGATCGCCCCTCGGGATGCGCCCCTGCTGATCCGCTCGTCCACGGGCGCCGCCGAGGATGTCGTGCTGACCTTCGGCCTGCGGCAAGGAGACCGCGACCGAACGGGCATGGAGTTCGTCCAGTCGTGCGCGACCCTGACGATCGACGCCGATGCGGTCACCGTCCGGCACATCACGATCGAGAACAGCTTCGACCGCCGCGCGCATCCTGAGCTTCCGAACGTGCAGGCGCTCGCCCTGCGAACCCGCGGCGATGAGATCCTTCTCGATGGGTGCCGTCTGCTGGGCAGGCAGGACACCGTTCTGCTCGACGCCCCCAGTTTCGCCGCGTGGCGCCGCGTGCACCTGCGGGAGTGCGAGATCCAGGGGGATGTCGACTTCGTCTACGGCCGCGCCACGGCCCTCATCGAAGGGGGCATCCTGCGCAGCGTGGGGCCCGGTTACATCGCCGCGCCGAGCACCGCGCGGGAGAACCCGCGGGGGTTCCTCTTCTGGAACGTGGACGTCGTCGCCGATCTTCCGGACGGATCCGTGCGACTGGGACGTCCCTGGCACCCGGGCGGCAAACCGGATGCGGTCGGGCAGGCCGTGTTCGCACGATGCCGCCTGGGGGCGCACATCGCCGCCGAGCCGTGGGACGACATGGGCGGATTCTCGTGGCGCGACGCGCGGTTCGAGGAGTTCGAGAACGTCGGCGAAGGCGCCCGGCGGGGGGAAGACCGACCACAGGCCGCCCTGGCTCCCGATCCCCGGGACTGGCTCACCGCCCCCGCGGCCCGCATGCAAGAGGGCCCCGCCGCCGTCATCGTCTCGGACTCGACCGCGTCGCACTACGACCAGAGCCGCGCGCCGCGCACGGGGTGGGGACAGCGCCTCCGTCGGCACACCGGGATGCCGACGCGCAATCTCGCGATCTCCGGGGCGAGCAGCCGCAGCTTCATCGAGCTCGGTGCACTCGATGCGGCTCTCGACACCCTGGAGCCGGGCGACCTGCTGCTGATCGGGTTCGGCCACAACGATTCGAAGCCGGATGAACGGCACAGCGACGTCTTCACGGAGTTCGAGTCGAACCTCCGCCGTTATCTCATCGGCGCCCGCGCGCGCGGCGGAGTGCCCGTCCTGCTGACCCCCATCGTGCGCCGGCATTTCGTCGACGGCCGCCTGCGCTCGACTCACGGCGGTTACCCGGAGCGCGTGCGCCGGCTCGCCGCCGCGGAGGGTGTCGCCCTGATCGATCTCACGCGGCTGACGGGCAGCCTGGTGCAGGAGCTCGGGCCCGAAGAGAGCAAGCGGCTGTTCCTCTGGCTCGAGCCGCGAGTGTGGCCCGGCTTCCCCGATGGCGAGGCCGACGACACCCATCTGTCCGACGAGGGCGCGGATGCCGTCGCCGCGCTGGTGGCCGAAGGGGTCGCATCCGCGGGCCTGCTCGATGGGGAGCGGCGCGCGCCTGCTCAGCCTGCGCGCAGCTCCTCGTACGCGACGAAGTAGTTCTCGCCGAGGATGCGCTGACCGGATGCCGTCAGGTGCGTGGTGAGGTCGTTGACGTGACCGAACGGCGGCGCCTCGGCATAGCCGGTGTTCGGTACCCGGTTCGGGGTGTTCCGCAGGGCATCCGCCACGCCCTGGTGGTTCGGGTATGCGCGGCGACGCTCCGCCGGGAGCTGACCCACGAGAAAGGGCGCATCGGCCGCGGCCGGCAGCCGTTCCCGGAGCGCCCCGATCAGCTCATCGAGGTCGGCGGCGTAGTCCGCCTCGCTGCGGCCGCCGTCGGTCTCGCCCTGATGCCACAGGATCGCGTCGATCGTCGCGCCGGGACCGGCCGCCTCCAGGGCGGCGGTACTGTGCGCGATCGTGGCGTCGAAGAGATTCGGAGCACCGTCTTTCACCAGGTCCACCTTCCACACGCCGGCGTAACCGCCGTGCGAGCGCATGCCGGTGCTGCCCATCGTGACGGGCACGAGAAGGATCCGGTCCTCCGGCGGAAGCGTCGGAAGGAGCAGCGCGGCGAACGGCCCGCCCGGTCCAAGCCCACCCGGCGGGTGGCCCCCGATGGGCGGAAGCGGCTCGCGCGCGTGCACGATGGTGCCGGCGTCCGGCCCGGAACCGGGGAACACCTCGATCCGCGGGTCGCGCGCGTCGAGCCCGTCGGGCTGATAGTCGGTGTTCGAGCCGTTCGCGTTGGACTGGCCCAGCACGAGGATGAGGTGCCTTCGGCCCGTCACGCGGAGACCTTGGGCCGGAGGCCGTGGACGCCGCCATCGGATTCGATCAGGGGGAGCCCGAACTCGGCGACGCGCACCGGCATCCCGGTGCGGATGGACTCGTTGCCTGAGACGCCGACGATCACGCTGCGCACCCCGTCGAGGTACCCGGCCTGACGCCGGAGGGGGTCCTCCCCCGGTCCACGGAACACGTCGTCGAGCAGCATCCGATCCCCACCGCCGTGCGATCCGACACCTTCCGGAATGGGGATGACGCGGGGCGGCTCCCACAGGCGCTGCAGCACGACGCGCGACCCGTGGGGACGGACGGTCTCCGTCTGCGCGAGGTCGTCGACCTGCGCGCTCGGGTCGACGACGGGAGCGGACTTGCCGTTCGGCCCGAGGCCACTGGTCGCACGGTCGTGGCTGACGGCGCCTCGCTCGACCACCTCCAGCTCCACGCGTCCCTCGGTTCCCGAGATCGCGACGCGATACCCCTCCCAGGGCGAGTGCGCGACAAGGGTGTACGCGAGGGACGCACCGCTCCGGTACCCGACGGCGACGGTCATGTTGTCCTCGATTGTGATGCCGTCCGAGAACACGTCGCGATCGCGCTGGTAGCCGTCCAGCGACTCCGCCTCGAGGAACAGGGCCGACAGCTTGTCGTCTGCGGCGAGGTCCAGGGCGAAAGGATCGCCCGGCAGGTCGCGACCCAGCTCGGCGCGCGGTCCCAGGCCACGACGCGCCGCATTCTCGGGTCCGTAGAATCTGAGCCGCCCGAGTGCGAACACGACATCGGGCACATCGTCGATCCACCAGTTGACCAGGTCGAAGTGATGCGTCGACTTGTGCACCAGGAGCCCACCGGATTTCGACTTCTCCCTGTGCCATCGGCGGAAGTAGTCCGCCCCGTGCACGGTGTCCAGGCACCACTCGAAGTGCACGGAGGTCACATCGCCGATCAGGCCGTCCGCGATGATCTGGCGCACGAGGGTGTTGCGCGGCGAGTAGCGGTAGTTGAAGGTGACGATGAGGTTGCCCGCCGACCGGTCGGCTGCGTCCACGATGGCCCGCAGGCTCGGCGCATCGATCGTCATGGGCTTCTCGCAGACGACGTCCAGGCCACGGTCAAGACCGGCCACGATGTACTCGGCGTGCGTGAAGTCCGGCGAGGTGACGATGAGGACATCGGGTACGGTCTCGGCGAGCATCGTCTCGAACGACTCGGGAGCGAAGTGCCGGATGGCGGCTGCACTGCCGAGTTCTCGAGCCACCCCGTCATAGAACGCCATGCGCCTCTCGTTGGTGTCCAGGAAGGCGACGACCTCGCCGAGGTCGGCGTGAGTGGTCAGCAGTGCCCGCAGGTACATCTCCGAGCGACCGCCCGTCCCGATGATGGCGTAGCGGCGAGTGAAGTCCGTCATTTCAGTCCCGTCGTCGCGATGCCGTTGATGAGGTAGCGCTGTCCGATGAAGAAGAAGGCGATCACCGGCAGCAGGGAGACAACCGACATCGCGAACATCGGACCCCACTGGCTCGAGCCCTCACTCGCCACGAACTGGCGCAGGGCCAGCGGCACGGTGAGCAGCTTCTGGTCGGTCAGGTACAGCAGCGGCCCGAAGAAGTCGTTCCAGCTGCCGATGAAGGTGAAGATGGCGATCGTCGCGAGCGCCGGCTTCGTGAGCGGAAGGATGATGCTCCAGAACGTGCGGAACGCCCCCGCGCCGTCGATCTTGGCGGCATCCTGCAGCTCCATGGGGAGGTTCCTCATGAACTGCACGAGCAGGAACACGAAGAACGCGTTCGAAGCGAGGAACGCCGGCACGGTCAGCGGCAGGAACGTGTTGACCCATCCGAGCTTGGCGAACACGATGTACTGCGGGATCAGCACGACGTGAGCGGGGAGCAGCATCGTGCCCAGCATCGCTGCGAACATCAGCTTGCGACCGCGGAACCGCAGCCGAGCGAAGGCGTAGGCGGCGAGCGAGCATGACAGCAGGTTGCCGATGATGTTGAGGACTGCCAGCAGGAGCGAGTTCCACATGTACAGCTGGAACGGGTACTCCAGTGCGTCCCACCCCTGCGCGTAGTTTCCGAGTTCGATCTCGCTCGGGATGAGACCCGCGTCGTTGAAGACCATGTCACTCGGCTTGAACGACGCCGAGAGCATCCACAGCAGTGGGTAGATCATCACGACGCCGAGACCGATCAGCACGACATGGCGGAGGAAGCGCTGACGGGGACTGCCGGTCAGCTCTTCCTGATGCGTCTCACCGCCGACCTTGCCGGCAAGGCTGCGAAGGCTGGAGCGGCCGCGAAGGCCGGTGCGGATTACCGTGGTGTCAGTCATCGTAGAAGACCCAATACTTCGAGGCGAAGAAGTTGATCGCGGTGAACAGTGCGATCACGACGAACATGACCCACGCCATCGCTGACGCGTAGCCCATGTCGAACCGCTGGAAGCCCTGCTGGTAGAGGTACAGGTTGTAGAACAGGGTGGACTCGGCGGGACCGCCGGTGCCGCCGCTGAAGACGAAGGCCTGCGTGAAGGTCTGCAGCGAGCCGATCAGACCGAGCACGAGATTGAAGAAGATGACCGGGCTGAGCAGCGGCAGCGTGATCGCCCGGAACTGCCGCCATCCCCCCGCACCGTCGACGGAGGCCGCCTCGTAGTACGACCGCGGAATCTGACGCAGCCCGGCGAGGAAGATCACCATCGACGCCCCGAAGCCCCAGACCGCGAGGGTGACGAGCGTCACGAGCGCCCAGTCCGGATCCGTCGTCCAGCCTGGCCCATCGATGCCGAAGAAGCCGAGGAACTGGTTGACGATGCCGTTGTACCCGAAGATCGAGCGCCACAGCATGACGATGGCGACGCTCGCGCCGATCAGTGACGGCAGGTAGAAGACGGATCGATAGAAGTTGAGTCCTCGCACACCCCGGTTGAGGAGGACCGCGAGCCCGAGTGCAGCCGCTATCGAGATGGGAACCGCCAGCAGCGTGTACATCAGCGTGACCTGGGTGGCGGTCGCGATCTTCGGATCCTGGAACAGCCGGACGAAGTTCTCGAACCCGATCCACTCGGGCGGCTGCAACAGGTTGTAGTCCGTGAAGGCGAGCCACAGCGAGACGCCGAAGGGGATGATCGTGAACAGCATCCCGAGGATCCAGGGGATGAGCATCACGTAGGCGACGGCGGTGTCGTCCTTCCCCCCGCGGCTGCGGCGCCACCAGGGACGATCTCGGTCTCGGACGACGCTGCTCAGAACTCCTGGCTCGACCTCGGCGACGGTCTCACTGCCTCCGATAAGGCTGGTCACGGTATCTCCTTCGATCGTGCGGGTGGGAGGGGGCGGGTCCGGCGGACCCGCCCCGGTGGCATCAGCCGGCGTTGGCGAGGATCGACTCCGCCTCGGAGACGAACTTCTCCGCCGCTTCGCGCGGCGTCATCCGGCCGAACTCGACCTCGGTGCCGACCGACACGAGCGCGTTGCCCACCTCTCCGGCGCCTGCGGGCTCGAGGAAGTACGGGGCGAGGTCCTCCTCCTGAAGCCCGAGGACGTAGTCGACGAACGTCTTCGCATCGGGCTCCAGCCCGGCGGCGACCTCTTCGGCGACGGCCGGATTGATCGGCACCCCGAGCAGCGTGGAGCGAGCCTCGTAGGACTCGGGGTCGTTGGTGAGGAAGTCGATGAGCTTTGCGGCCTCCTCCGGATGCTTGGACTGAGCCGCGGCGGCCCACAGGAGCGTCGGGGTGACCGCCATACCGGGCCGCTCGCCCTCCGTCTCACCGGGGAAGCGCATGAGTGAGAGCTTGCCGTCCAGGGCGGACTGGAAGTCCGGGAAGACGTTGGAGGGGATCACCTGGGATGCGATGAAGTCCTTGCCGAGGGGAGACTCCGCAGTCGAGCTGCCCTGATCCTCGAGCGAGCCGGCGGGGGCGAAGCCGCCATCCGCACGCATGTCGACCGTCATCTGGAAGTAATCCTCGACGGTGTCGACCGAGACGCCGAGTTCGCCGTCTTCGGTGTAGAAGTCCTCGCCGCGCTGGCGCGCGAACGTGGAGATGGCCGGGGTCCAGGGGACATAGAAGCCGGTGCCGTACACGCCGGTCGCGTCGAAGATGTCCTTGTTGAACGCCTCGAAGTCCTCCCAGGTCCAGGTGGAGTCATCCGGCATCCCGAGGCCCGCCTGCTCGACGATCTCGTTGTTGTAGACGAATCCGATGGCCGTCGACCCCGTCGGCATGCCATACGTCGCGCCGTCGAGCTGTCCGGACGCGAGGATGCTGTCCGGCAGGTCGTCGAAGTCGATCTCGTCCGAGAACTCGCTCAGGTCGGCGAGTGCCCCGCGCGAGGCGTATTCAGCGAGCCAGAGTCCGACGAGGAACATGACGTCCGGCGGGCTCCCGGCGGCGAACTTCGTCGCCAGCTTGTCCTGGTACGAGCCCACGTCCATCCAGTCGAGCTTGACGGTGACGCCGGGGTTCTTCTCCTCGAAGACGTCGAAGACCTCTTCGTAGACCTCCGCCTGAGTGGTGTCCGCCCAGGCCTGAACCGTGAGCGTGACATCTCCCGAGTCCTCGGCACCCGGGCCGGCGCAGCCCGCAAGCACGACGCCCGCTGCGGCCGCAACCGATAGAGCCGTGATCGCACGGCGCTTCGTGTGAGTCTTCATTGACGTCCCCTTGTTCGTGGTGAGCTGTTCGAGCGTCGGCACAGCTTGCGCTCGGTAACCGGTTTCTCGACCGGTGCGAGACATGCTACGCCCGAAACGGCGAAAAGGGAAACCGGTTACCCGAATCTTTTCGATCCGTTGGGAACCGGTTTCTGATCGCGCTGAATCGCGATACATTCGACCGGAGCCACGAGCAGGAGGCAGGTCGATGTACGCGGACTTCGTCGCATTCACGCCCCGGGGCGACGCGGTGCGCTGGATCGATGTCGCGGGCGACGGCGGTCCCGTCGTGTATCTGCACGGTCTGGGATGCCACGGGGCGGCGTCGTGGGCGGATGCCGCTTCCCGTCTCGGTCGTCGCGCCATCCTGGTCGACCTGCCCGGCCATGGCAGGAGCGATCGCCCGCGGACATACGACTATTCGCTGCCGTCCCTCCGGGATGCCGTGATCGCCGTCGTGGAGACCGTCGCGGACGGGCCGGTCGATCTCGTCGGGCACAGCCTGGGCGGCACCCTTGCGATCCTGATCGCGGCAGCAAGGCCAGACCTGGTGCGTCGGTGCGTAGCCGTCGAGCCCGCGCTGGACCGTCGGGCCATCGGTGCAGGCGATATCGCCGCCTGGAGCGAGCAGGACTTCCTCGACCGCGGCTGGGAGCTCACTCTCGCCGGCGACCCCGCGTGGCGACGGGCCGAGGTCCGATTGACCGATCCTGTCGCCTTCCTGCGATGCGCCATCCACACCACGGACGCCCTCGACGACTCGATCACCGACCTCCTGCTCTCCGTTCGGGTGCCGACCACCCTCATCCGCGGTGAGGTCCGCAGCTACGACCGCAGCGACGACATCGCGCGCACTGGCATCCCCGAGATCGTTCTCGCCGGGGCACAGCACTTCGTCATGCTCGACCGGCCCGAGGCGTTCGGCCGGGAGCTTCGCGCGGCGCTCGCCTGAGCGCACGCCTCCCCCGACATGAAAGGAGCGCCGGTGTCGCCGCAACCTGCACCCCGAGACCTACGAGGGATCGAAGGTCTCGATTCTCTGCTCGATCGCCGGCCGTTCAGCGGTCGTGCACCGGAGGACATCCCCCGCGTCCTGACCGACGTGCTCGGCGTACCGACGATCCCCGCGGCCACCGCAGTCGAGGAGCTGGGCGGGTGGACGCGGAACGGCGTCGACGGTGCGCTGCTGCGGTGGAGCACGGGTTTCGGTCCAGACACGGAGGCGTTCCTGCTGCGGCCGAGCGGCGAGACCGGTCCGCTCCCCGGAATCGTCGCGCTGCACTGCCACGGCGGGATGAAGCGGTACGGCAAGGAGAAGATCGCCGACGGCCCGGACGCCGTTTCCGCTCAGATCCAGGCCTTCCGCGACGAGTGCTATTCGGGTCGGGCGGTGGCGAACGAGTTCGCGCGGGCCGGCAACGTCGTGCTGGTGCATGATGCGTTCGGCTGGGGCAGTCGCCGGGTGCCGGTGGAGAACATGCCCTGGCGAAGCGAGCACATCGCTGGGCTCGAACTGGACGAGCGGCGCCGGGCCGGCGAGCCGCTGGATGAGGCACGGGAATACGACCTGCACGCCGGGCCGCACGAGGACGTCATGGCCAAGACGCTCGGAGTCCTGGGCACATCGTGGGGCGGCGTGATCGTCCGCGACGATCTCATCGCCGCGCAGATCCTCGCCGCGCGACCGGGGGTACGAGACGGGGGCGTCACGGTCGCGGGGCTCTCGGGGGGCGGCGCGCGGGCGGTGCTCGCGACGGCACTGAGCGACGACATCCGCGCAGCAGCCGTCATCGCCATGATGTCGACGATGGATGCGATGCTCGACGGCTATCTCCATTCGCACACCTGGGCCTTCATGAACCCCGGGATCGGTCGCGTCGCCGACTGGCCCGATATCGCCGCGTGCCGCGCACCGCGGCCGCTGTTCGTCGGGTACGCCGAACGGGACGCGCTGTTTCCACTCGAGGGGATGCGTGCCGCAGACGAGGTGATCCGGCGCCACTACGAGAGCAGGAACGCCGGCGAGGCCTATTCCGCGCACTGGGTCGACGCTCCGCACTCCTTCGACGCGGCCACCCAGCGAGCCTTCCTCTCCTGGCTGGCCGATCTCGGGACGCCGTGACCGTCCTCTGGCGCCGTGACCTCCTACTGCGCGGTCGCCGCCGCTGACGCCTCGCCGAACTCCGCGAGCTTGGCGAACATGTCCTCCAGCAGGAACCGCACGTCGATCTGCTCGACGACGAGGATGTCGCCGCCGACGTCGGCTGCCTCGTAGTGGCCGTCCGCGGTGAACCGGGTCGGCCCCTGCTTGCGGAAGACCGCGCACCACGGGTCGATCAGCAGCGCGATGGCCGGCGAGTCACCGAGCGAGCGCGACTCCGTCGCCACCCGGTGATGTGCGGTGTTGAAGTCGACCACTCCCTGTGCGAGGTGAGCCCCGAGTGCGCCGTGCGGCTCGACCTTTCGGCGCAGTTCGGCATAGCTCACGCTCACGAGGCGGTAGATGTCGGACGGCACCTGCCACACGGCGATGCCGGATGCGAAGACGACGTTCGCCGCATGGATGTCGTTGCGCAGGTTGAACTCCGGCCATGTGCCGGAGTATTCGCGATCCCCGTATGGCGGTCCGCCGATCCATATGACGGTGGTGTCGGTCCGGGCGATGTCCGGGGCCAGCAGCAGCGCGGTCGCCATGTCGGAGAGCGGGCCGAGGAAGGCGATGAAGAGGGGACCGGCATCCGCTCGTCTTGCCTCCTCGATGATCAGGCGCGCACCCGGGCTGTCGACCGGCTCGGTCGCTGACGGCAGCGCGTGCGGGGCGCCGTTCTCGACCCGCACGGCATCCGGTCGCTCCATGAGCTCGAGGATCAGCTCCAGCTCGGCACGGGAGTCGAGCATCGACGTCTGCGACCGCGCGCTGCCGAAGTGGGCGGGGATGATGCCACGGATGTCCAGCGTCGGCGACAGGAGCGCGTGGACGACCGCGAACTGATCGTCGGCCTCGTTCTTGACGTCGGAGTTGAGGAGGACGCGCCGGGTGCGCGGGTCGTCGATGATCACGCTTGGCACAGTAGCAAGCGGTTCTCGTGCGCCGCTCAGCGCTGCCGCTTGTCGAAGTTGATGCGCGCTGCGGGAAGGAGGATCCGCCCGAGCAGGTCGGGCATCTGGAAGAACGGCTTGCCCTTGTCGAGCGCCCCGATCGAGGCGACCTCCTCGGGTGCGAGCACGAAGTCGAAGATGTCGATGTTCGCTGCGATGTGTGAGGGGTTGGTCGACCGGGGTATAGCGATGTTCCCCTCCTGAATGTGCCAGCGCAGGATCACCTGAACGGGCGACTTGCCGTGCTTGCGCGCCAGCTCCGCGAAGAGCGGTTCGGTGAGCAGTCGTCGATCGGCATGCCCCAGCGGGTACCAGGCCTCGAGCACCGTACCGAATGACCGGAGGAACTCCTTCAGCTCACGCTGCTGATGGTACGGATGACACTCGACCTGGTTCACCGCCGGCACGATGCTCGCGTGGTCGGTGAGGTCGGTGAAGCGGCGCTCATCGAAGTTGCTCACGCCCAGAGCGCGGACCTTTCCCGCTTCGACGGCCTCCTCCATCGCCCGCCACGCCCCGTTGTAGTCGCCGTACTGCTGATGCAGCAGCAGGAGGTCGACGTAGTCGGTTGCCAGGCGCCTCAGGGTGCCGTCGATCGCCGCGACCGCTTTCTCGTACGGGTAGTTCGGCGGCCACAGCTTGGACGTGAGGAAGACGTCTTCACGCGGCAGACCGCTGTTTCGGATCGCCTCCCCCACGGCGCGTTCGTTCAGATACGCGTTCGCCGTGTCGACCGAGCGATACCCGGCGGCGAAGGCCGAGGCCAGCGCCGGCCCGCAGTCGGCGGAGCGAACCTGGTAGACGCCGATGCCGAGTTGCGGCATCCGCGCCCCGCTGTTGAGGGTGATGCTCTCCATCACTGAATTCTCCCGCGCTCGCGCAGCAGAGGGGCCGCCGGGAGCAAGGGAGCACGAGCGTCGGAGAGTGTCGCCTGATTCGGGTGATTGCAGGTGATCCGGCCGATTGAGGCGCGATCCTCCGAGCCTCATGCGAGCCGATGCCGCGGGCGGGGCGTGGCTCCTAGCTGCGCTCGCTCAACCACCGGACTGCGCGTCGCCTCGCCGCGGGAGCACGAACTTCGGAGAATGTCGCTCAGTTCGGGTGATTCCGGATGATCGGGACGATTGAGGCGCGATTCTCCGAACCTCATGCGAGCGGATGCCGCGGGCTTGGGGCCGCGCGCGGCACACTTCACATCGCCCCGATGTGTCCGGTGCACCGGCACCTTCAGAACGCGAACGGCGAGGCGATCCGAGGCGGGGGCGCGACGCCCCCGCCCCGGATCGGTCTACTTCTGCACCAACGGCGCCCAGGCCCCCGTCCCCACGGCCGCGGGCTCCGCGTCTGCGCCGAAGCGCTCGAGACGGAACGAGGTCAGCACCAGTGACGGCGCACCTGTCAGGATCTCCTCGGCGGCGAGTTCGCCGAGGATCAGCCCGAGTGTCGCACCCGAGTGGGTGAACAGCGTGTACAGGCCGTCGATGGCGGGCACGGCGCCCGCGACCGGCTCGCCGTCGCCGGGGATCGGCTTCAATCCCGCGCCGACGCGCTGCGCGGTCAGGCGGGGGTGGCCGGCGAGCACCTCGGATGCGGCATCCAGCAGGCCCTGGACAGAGTCGTCCGGCACCGTGAGAGATCCATCGTCGGCGACGACGACCGACTGCTCCGCCCAGTCGGCGTCGAGCACGAGGCGGCCGTCGGGCGTCGGGCGCACCGCCACGCGGGGCGTGTTGAGCACCGTCTTCACCTCGACCTCCACCGGATCGGTGAACAGCACGAACGCGGCCGGCGTGGCATCCGGCACGGAGACTCCCAGCGCGGCGAGCTGCGCAGGCACCGCGGGTCCCGTCGCCAGCACCACTTCGTCGGCCGGCACGCGCGTCCCGTCACCGAGGATCACCCCGGTGGCCGTCCCGTCCGTCACCTCGACGCGTGCCTCGCCCGCGTTCTCGATGAGGCGGGCGCCGTCGGTGAGGGCCTCATCGACCAGCGCGGCGATGATGTCCGGCAGGCTCACCCAGCCCTCACCCGGGTTGAAGATCGCGCCCTCGGCGGCGACCGCGTCGGCGTTCACGTCCGGGGCGACCGCGGCGACATCGGCGCGGTCGACCCAGACGGAGTCATATCCCCCTGCTCGCTCGAAGGCGAAGGTGTCGCGGAAGCTCTCGCCGGCACCCGCCCACTTCAGCGCGCCGTCGAAGCGCAGGTACGCCGCGCTCTCCGGATGCCGCGCACTCCACGTGCGGTAGCGGTCGAGTGCGAGCAGGCGCAGGTAGTGGTACTCGGCCGAGCGGTCACCCGACGAGTTGAGCCAGGCGATGGAGCGACCGGATGCCCCGTCCGCGAGCTCGCCGGCGGTCACGAGTGACACCTGGGCGCCGCCGCGCGCGAGGTGCGCCGCGGTGGATGCACCCAGGATGCCGCCGCCGATGACGACGACGTTCTTCGATCCGGTTCTGGTCATGTGTGAGTGATTCCTTCGTGTTCTCGAATATTCGGTCAGACGGTGATGTCCGCGGTGGCGTGCGCGCGCTCGATGAGCTCGAGCACGTCGACGGCGTCGCGGGGATCGACGGGAAGCGGCCCGCCGCGGCGGAGGGCGACGGCCAGCAGGCGATAGAACTCGCCGTAGTCTCCGCGCCGCGTCGGCACGCGGCGCGCAGCGCCGTCGGTGCCGAGCGTGCCCCAGCGATCCTCGGGCACCTCGCCGAAGCCGGGGTCACCGGGGAGCGCGCCCGCGAGCAGCGACGGCTCCTGCGGGTCAAGTCCGCACGTCGTGTAGCCGGCGCGGGAGCCGAGCACGCGGAACCGCGGCCCTGCCAGCGGCGCGACCGCGCTCATCCACAGGTGAGATGTGACGCCGGAGACGTGCTGAAGGGCGAGGAACGAGTCGTCGTCGGCGGCGGTGGCCGGTCGGCGACGGGCGATCTCGGCGTGCAGGCTCGACACGGGGCCGAACAGCTGCACAGCCTGGTCGATGAGGTGCGTCCCGAGGTCGTAGAGGATGCCGCCGGCCTCCCCCGCCGCTGTGCTCGTCTTCCAGGAGGTGACGGGCTCGGGCTTCCACCACTCGAATCGGGACTCGAAGCGACGCACCTCGCCCAGCTCCCCCGCCCCGACGAGGTCTCGCACGGTCAGGAAGTCGCCGTCCCACCGCCGGTTCTGGAACACCGTGAGGTGTCGCCCGAGCCGCTCGGCCTTGGCGATCAGCGCCCTTCCCTCGTCGGCGGTCACCGCGAGCGGCTTGTCGATGACGACGTGCAGTCCCGCGTCGAGCGCCGCGTCGGCGAGGTCGACATGCGTGCCGCTCGGCGAGCCGATCACGACGAGGTCGAGCGAATCCGCATCCGCCCAGACATCATCCGGCGACGCGACGGCCCGTGCGCGCGGATGCCGGTCGGCGAGCGCCGCCCGACGCGACGGGTCGTTCGTCACGACGAGGTCGAGCGAGAAGTCGGGGTTCGCCGCGAGGAAGGGCGCGTGGAAGACGCGACCCGACGTGCCGAAGCCGATGATGGCGGTGCGGAGCGGCCGGTGTGCGGCATCCGTCATCACAGCACCTCCGAGAGGAAGCGCTGCAGGCGCGGGCTCTGCGGCCGGTCGAACAGATCGGCGGGGGCACCGGATTCGACGACGCGTCCCTCATCCATGAAGACGACCTGGTCGGCCACCTTGCGTGCGAAGCCCATCTCGTGCGTGACGACGAGCATCGTCATCCCGCGGTGCGCGAGGCCGGCCATGAGGGTCAGCACGCCCTTGACGAGCTCCGGGTCCAGGGCGCTGGTCGCCTCGTCGAAGAGCATCACCTCCGGCTCCATCGCGAGCGCGCGGGCGATCGCGACGCGCTGCTGCTGGCCGCCCGACAGATCGCGCGGCCGGTGGTCGGAGCGCTCGGCGAGGCCGACCTCGGCGAGGCGCTCGGCGGCGATGCGCCGCGATTCCGGAGCCGAGAGGCCCTTCACGTTGCGCAGCGCGAGGGCGACGTTCTCGAGAGCGGTGTGGTCGGGGAACAGGTTGAAGTGCTGGAAGACCAGGCCGATGCGCTTGCGCACCGCATCCGCCTTCTGCGTCAGCACGCTCTCTCCCGCCAGCAGCACATCGCCGGACTTCGGCTCGTGCAGCCGGTTGACGCCCCGAAGCAGAGTCGACTTGCCGGAGCCGGAGGGTCCGATGATGCAGGTGGTCGTTCCCGGTGCGACCTGAAGGCTCACATCGCGCAGCACATCGATGTCGCCGTAGGCCATCGTGAGGTTGCGCAGCTCGAGGCTGGAACCCGCGTAGATGTGTCCGTCGGGAACGGGCACGGGAGTGGTGTAGGTCATGTGTTCTCTCCGTAGGTGAGGGTCGGAGTCAGGGTGGTCTCTTCGACCTCGTCGAGTCCGCTCTTGGGCGGAGTGGCCTTGCGGCGGCCGGTGCGGAATCGGTTGTCGAAGTAGTTCACGAGGTGCGTGAGGGGCACAGTGATCACGAGGTAGAACAGGCCTGCCATCACGAGCGGCGAGAGGTTGCCGGTCAGCACCGCGGCATCCTGGCCCACCCGGAACAGCTCGCGCTCCGAGACGAGGAGGCCGAGGAAGTACACGAGGCTCGAGTCCTTGACGATGGCGATGAACTGGTTCACCAGGGCGGGCAGCACGCGACGGACGCCCTGGGGCACGACGACGAGGCGCATCGCCTTGCCGTAGCTCATGCCGAGGGCGCGGCATGCCTCGAGCTGTCCGCGGTCGACGCTCTGGATGCCGGCGCGGAAGATCTCGCCGATGTAGGCGCTCGCGATGAGGCTCAAGGCGAGGATGCCGAGCGGGTACGGCGACGGACCGAAGATCTGCTGGCTCAACCGGGCGAAGCCCTGACCGATGAGCAGGATCGTGAGGATCGCGGGCAGCCCCCGGAAGATGTCGGTGTAGACACGTGCGGGGATGCGCAGCCATCGAGAGGGCGAGATGCCCATGATCGCGATGACCATGCCGAGGACGATTCCGATGACGGTGGCGGCGCCGGAGATCACCAGCGTGTTGACGAGGCCGATGCCGAGCAGCTGCGGGAACACCTGCCACATCGCTTCGAAGTCGAAGAAGGTCTTGACGATGTTGTCGAGCCAGTCCATGGGATTCTTCTTTCAGAGAAGGCGGTGGCGGTGCGGGCCGCGCGGTCTGCCGTGGGAGGCCCGCACCGCGGATCCGCTCAGTCCGACGCGGTGTCCGTCGGAGCGGGGGTCTGCTGCTCGTCCGAGGGAAGGTACTGGTCGGGCATCGGCGAGCCGGGGAACCACTTCTGGTACAGCTCCTTCCAGGTGCCGTCCTCCATGGCCTCGTGCAGCGCTTCGTTGAGGGCGTCCTTGAAGGCGTCCTTGCCCTTGGCGATGGCGAAGCCGGCGGGGGCATCGAAGGACGGGATGTCGATCGCGTTCTCGAGGCCGTACTGGTCGGCGTACTCCTTCGCCGCCTCGTAGTCGAGGAAGTGCGCGTCGATGGAGCCGCTGTTCACGGCCGAGATGGCGGCGTTGTTGTCGGGGAAGCGGACCAGCTCGGTGTCGGTGAAGTTCTTCACCGCGTAGGCCTCCTGCAGCGTGCCCTGGACGACGCCCAGGCGCTTGCCCGCGAGATCGGCCTCGTCGGCGATGTTCGCGTCGGGGCTGGACATCACGGTGAGGTAGCCGGCGAGGTAGCCGTCGGAGAAGTCGACCGTCTGCTCGCGCTCCTCGGTGATTCCGATGGCGGCGACACCGACGTCGAACTGCCCGTTCGCGACCGCGGCGAGCAGACCGGAGAAGTCCTGACCGGTGAACACGACATCGTCGATGCCCATCCGGTCGGCGACATCGGTGAAGAGCTCGACGTCGAAGCCGGTGAACTCGCCGTTCTCGTCTGTGAAGGTGTAAGGCTTGGAGTCGCCCAGGCTCGCCACCCGGATCTGGCCCGGGGTAATGAGGCCGTACGGGTCGGCGGCCGCGCTGGTCTCGGCCGCGGGAGCGGCCGAGGAGCACGCGGCGAGCGCGAGAACGGTCGCACTGGCGGCGACGGCGCCGACGATGGCGCGTCGGATGGTGGTGAAGGTCACGATGATCCTCTCGGGGATTCAGCTGCGGTTGGGTGTGACGGGGGTTTCCACGCGGGGGGTTTCCACGCGGTGGTGAGTCATGTCGCTTTGGTGATACCGGTCTCAACTGATTAGATTGAGACCGGTCTCAGTTCGTTTTCGAGGACAATACGCGAGACCGGGGCGCAAGTCAAACAAGGAGGGGAAATCACGTGCAGTCACTTGACACCGGCGGGGACGGGCATGACGACACCGGTCGCGAGGTCACGGTCAGCGACGTGGCAGCCGCGGCCGGGGTTGCCAAGGCGACAGCCGCCCGGGCACTCGGTGACTACGGAGCCGTGAGCGAATCGGCACGCGACCGGGTACTTCTCGCCGCAGAGCGGCTGGGCTACCGACCGAACGCGCTCGCCCGCACCATGAGCACCGGTCGCTCGAACACGGTGGGAATCGTGGTGGGCGACATCGAGAACCCGTTCTTCGCGCAGGCCACGAGAGGTGCGGCGGATGTCGCGGCGGCGGCCGGGCTCGATGTGATCCTCTCCAACTCCGACGAGGACGCCGAGATCGAGGCCAAGGCCATCGGGGTGCAGCTCGCCAAACGGGTGGACGGGCTGCTCGTGGCACCCGCATCCTCGATCGATGCGTCGAACCTGCAGACCGTGCTCACCGCCCGGAGGCCCGTGGTGCTCTTCGACCGCGCTCTGCCGGGACTGCCGGTCGACACCGTGATCGCGGCCAACCGGACCGGCGCGGCGGTGCTGACGACGCTCCTGGTCGACGCTGGACATCGCCGCATCGCCTTCATCTCGACGCTCGGTCATCCGGGTCGCTACCACGCAGGCGATGTGCTGTCGACGTCGTCCGTCGCCGAGCGTGTCGAGGGATTCACGAGCGCGCTGGCCCGCGCCGGCGTGCCGGATCCCGCGTCCTTCGTGCATCTCAACGCCCGCGAGGAGGGGGTGGAGCGGCTGACCCGCCGCATCCTCTCGGAGGATCCGGGGATCACGGCCATCGTGAGTTCCGACAGCCTCATCGCGCTGGGGGTCTTCCGGGTCGCCCGCGCGCTGGGCCTCCGCATCCCGGGGGATCTCTCCCTGGTCGCCTTCGACGACGCCGACTGGACGGGGGTCAGCACGCCGGGCATCACGGTGATGGCCCAGCCCATCCATGAGATCGGCGCCGAAGCGGCCCGGCTGCTGGTCCGTCGCATCCGGGGCGACGGTGCTCCTCCGGTGCTGCGGGTGCTCGATCAGCACCTGATCGAACGCGAGTCCGTCGCCCCGCCGCGCGAAACGACGCTGTGACGCCCGGCGGCCGGGACAGGATCTGGTCACGCCTGGCGGTTCGGCAAAGCACCGGGTAACGCCCAGATCGCCTCACTCGTCGTAAGTGTCAGTGAACTGGGCAGAAACCCACAAAAAGCGACGAGCGAGGCAACCGGGCGGCCGCGGCGCCCGCACCGGCGCGGTCGCGCCTAAGCCGTCGCCGTGCTGAGCAGGATGCTCGTCTCACTGTCTCGGATCCCCTCGATGCCGCGAAGCGCGCCGAGGGCGCCGTCGAGCGCGGTGAGGCTCGTGCAGCGGAGTTCGGCCACCAGATCCCATCGCCCGTTGGTCGTGTGCAGAGCGGCGATCTCGGGGATGCCGTGCAGGCTCCGGATCGCATCGCGCGCGTCGCGGCTCTCGACCGCGATGAGAGTGATCGCCCGTATCGTCGACCGCTCGGCGGCGTCGTGCACGCGCACCGAGAAACCGAGGATCGCCCCCGAGTCGAGCAGACGGTTCAGACGCTTGTTCACCGTTGCGCGGGTGACTCCGAGGCGCGCGGCGAGCGTCACGACCGGCTCCCGCGCGTTGTCGCGAAGCAGCGCGAGGAGCCGGCGATCGAGGTCGTCGAGAGTGGGCTCCATGCACATAATGTACATCCGGGATGTACATTTCGCTCATGCGCGGGTCGAGAACGCGCAGTCCGGCGATTGATCGTGCACCCGGGTCGTCCCTACGCTGAGAGAGTTGCCGCGGCAGCCGTGCGCTCCCGCCGGGCGCGATTCCCTCACTCCCTGGAGCGCCCCTTGTTCGAGACAGACGCACCCGCGCGCATGCACGCCCTCACCGACGAGACGCACGACGTGATCGAGGCGGTGCTGGACTACGCACGCAACCGTGTGCTCTATAAAGACATCCCGCTCGATCACCCGGTCACGCCCGAGGAGCTCTCCAAGACCGCCTCCGGCTCGATCGGCCCCGCGGGATTGGGCGCCGAGCAGGCGATCAGCCTCTTCGAGAATGTGCTGGCGCCCGCGTGCCTTTCGACCGACCATCCGGGATACCTGTCATTCATCCCGTCGGCACCGAGCAAGGCGGCGATCGCCTTCGATCTCGTGGTGTCGGCGTCGGCGATCTACGGCGGCTCGTGGGTCGAGGGTGCGGGCGCGGTCTTCGCCGAGAACGAGGTGCTGCACTGGCTGGCGCGCGAGTTCGGACTCCCCGCGACTGCCGGCGGCGTGTTCGTGCAGGGCGGCACGATCGGCAATCTGTCGGCGCTCGTGACGGCTCGGGATGCCGCCCGCCGCCGCAATCGCGAGAACGGCGTCGCCGATCCCGCCCGCTGGGTCGTGCTGTGCAGCGCCGAGGCGCACTCCTCGATCGCGTCGGCCGCCGCCGTGATGGACATCGACGTCGTCGCGGCCGCCCCGGATGACGGCGGTCGTCTTCGCGGCGACGCCGTGGCCCGGGCGCTCGACGAGCACGGCGCCGCCGTGTTCGCGGTCGTCGCCACGGGCGGAACCACCAACTTCGGCATCGTCGACCACATCGCCTCGATCGCCGAGGTCACCCGCTCGCGCGGCGTATGGCTGCACATCGACGGCGCGTACGGCCTGGCGGCGATGCTGGTGGAGCGGATGCGACCGACGTTCGCCGGCGTCGAGCACGCCGACTCGGTGATCGTCGACCCGCACAAGTGGCTGTTCGCCCCCTTCGATGTCTGCGCGCTGCTGTACCGCGATCCCGACCTGGCGCGTCTCGCGCACACTCAGAAGGCGGAGTACCTCGACACCCTCACCGAGACGGCCGACTGGAACCCCTCGGATCTCGGTGTGCAGCTCACCCGTCGCTCCCGTGGCCTGCCGCTGTGGTTCTCGCTCGCGGCGCACGGCACGGAGCAGTACCGATCGGCGATCGACCACGGCATCACGCTGGCCCGCACGATCGCCGACGAGATCGCCGAGCGTCCGCATCTGTCACTCGTGCGCGAGCCGGAGCTCTCGGTGGTGGTCTTCCGCCGGGAGGGCTGGTCGGCCCGCGACTACCAGGCGTGGTCCGACAAGCTGCTCGCCGAGCAGAAGGCCTTCGTGGTGCCCAGCTCGCACGCGGGAGAGCCGGTGCTGCGCTTCGCGATCATCAGCCCCCTCACGACGATCGAACTGCTCACCTCGATCCTCGACACGCTGGCGTGATCACGCCGCGCGCCCACGCGGAGCCCGAACGCCGGAGCAGCGTCTAGGGCATCCGGTCGATGAGCGCCCCCGACGACAGCCCGAGCATCGATTCCACCGACCGCATCAGCAGCTCCGTACGCTCGCGCGGGCGCTGCCACCCGACCAGGGAATGGGCGTTCAGCCCGTCGATCATCCCGAGCACCTGTCCCGCGATGGCGATCGGGTCGTCGAATCGGAACTCCCCCGCTCGGCGCCCCTCCGCGAGCAGGCCGGCGAGGAACGCCCGCCACCGGTCCATCTGCTCGCGGACGCTTTCGGCCAGGGCGGGATTGCGGCCGCCGAGCGCCCAGCTCTGCACCCAGATCAGCGTCACGTCCGCGCGGTCCTCGTCGAGCATGCTGCCGAGCATCGAGACGAGTGCGGCGGAATGCCCGTCCTGGGCGTTCGCAACCTGCTGCAGCTCCGTCAGCTCGGCGCCGACGATCGTGGCGAACGTCTCGGCCACCAGGTCGTTCATGCTGGGCGCATAGTGCGCGACGAGCGCCGAGGCGACCCCCATGTGCTGCGCCACCCCGCGGAGAGTGACGGCGCTCAGGCCGGACTGGAGCGCGATCGCCCGAGCGGCGTCGCCGATTTCGGCGACGCGCTCGCTCGCGGATCTTCGTGTGCGTGTTGACGACATCATCCCGATTCTGTACCGTGAGGTCGAATTGATCAAGTGATCAACTTGTTAGGGAAGGTGCCACGGATGGCTTGGCGAATGCCCTCGGAGACGAGGCCCCACGAGCGGACGTGGATGGCGTTCCCCCGCGCCGGACAGACGATCGGCGACACCGAGCAGGAGCGCGAGGAGTGCTACGCCGCCTGGACGGCGACCGCGCACGCCGTCGCGGAATTCGAGCCCGTCTCGATGGTCGTCGACCCCACCGAGATCGCCAGGGCGCGCCGCATGCTCTCGGGCGACATCGAGATCGTCGAAGCTCCGCTCGACGAGTTCTGGATGCGCGACTTCGGGCCGACCTTCGTGGTCGACGATGAGCGACCCGGAGCGCTCGGCGCGGTGGACTGGGTCTTCAACGGCTGGGGTGCCCCCGCGTGGGCGGAGTGGGAGCTCTCGGCTCGGATCGGCGCCTTCGTCGCCGACCTCGTCGGGGCCGAGACGATCCCCTCCGAACTCGTCAACGAGGGCGGCGGCATCCACGTCGATGGAGAGGGGACCGTGCTGCTCACCGAGACGGTGCAGCTCGACCCTCGGCGCAATCCGGGGCTCACGCGCGGGCAGGTCGAGGCCGAGCTCGCCCGCACGATCGGCACCCGCCACGCGATCTGGCTTCCGCGCGGCCTGACGCGCGATTACGACGACTTCGGCACGAACGGGCATGTCGACATCGTCGCGACCATCCCCGCCCCGGGTCGCGTGCTGCTGCACGCGCAGAACGACGCGGGCCACCCCGACCACACCGTGTCCACGCAGCTGCGCGCTCTCCTTGACGCAGAGGTGGATGCCGCGGGCCGGTCGCTCGAGGTTGTCGACGTGCCCGCCCCGTCGACGCTGCGGGACGACGAGGGGTTCGTCGACTGGAGCTACATCAATCATCTGGTCGTCAACGACGGCGTGATCGCGTGCGCGTTCGGGGACGAGCCGGCGGATGCCGCGGCGCGGGGCATCCTCGAAGACGCCTACCCAGGACGGCGGGTTGTCGGCGTCGATGCGAGGCCGATCTTCGCGCGCGGGGGTGGCGTGCACTGCATCACCCAGCAGCAGCCTCGAGTGGACGGAGCGGCGGGATGACGGGCACCGACGGCGCGACCGAGATCGACGTCGTCGAGGCGAGCATCGCCGACCTGCGCCGGGCGCTCGAGTCCGGCGAGACGACGAGCGTCGACCTCGTGCACGCCTACCAGCGGCGGATCGCGGCGTACGACGCTCCGCACACGCCGACGGCCCTGAACGCCGTCATCGTGGCCAACCCCGACGCGATCGCCGAAGCCGCGGCATCCGATGCCCGGCGGGCGGCAGGGCGCGTGCTCGGCCCGCTCGACGGCATCCCGTACACCGCGAAGGACAGCTACCTCGTGCGCGGGCTCACCGCCGCCGCCGGCAGCCCGGCGTTCGCCGAGCTCGTGGCGCAGGGAGATGCGTTCACTATCGAGCGGCTCCGCGCGGGCGGCGCCATCTGCCTCGGACTCACGAACATGCCGCCGATGGCGAACGGCGGCATGCAGCGCGGCCTCTACGGACGCGCCGAGAGCCCCTACAACGCCGACTACCTGACAGCGCCCTTCGCCTCGGGCTCGTCCAACGGGTCGGGCACGGCCACCGCGGCCAGCTTCGGTGCGTTCGGGCTCGGCGAGGAGACCTGGTCGAGCGGCCGGGGGCCGGCATCCAACAACGCCCTGTGTGCCTACACACCCTCCCGCGGCGTGATCTCGGTGCGGGGCAACTGGCCCCTCGTGCCCACGATGGACGTCGTCGTGCCGCACACCCGCACCATGTCCGATCTGCTGGCCGTGCTCGACGCCGTCGTGGCGGACGACCCGGAGACGCGCGGCGACTTCTGGCGCGTGCAGCCGTGGGTGCCCATTCCCGCCGCGTCGACGCGGCGTCCGGACTCGTACGCCGCGCTCGCGGTCACCGACGCGGATACCGCCCGACGCGCGCTGGCCGGCCGGCGCATCGGCATCCCGCGCATGTACATCAACGCCGACGAACTGGCCGGCACCGCACCCTCCCCCGGCATCGGCGGGCCGACCGGAACCCGCATCGACACCCGGCCGTCGGTTCTCGACCTCTGGGACGCCGCCCGCCGCGACCTGGAGGAGGCGGGGGCAACCGTCGTCGAGGTCGACTTCCCTGTCGTGTCGAACTACGAGGGAGACAGACCAGGCGCGCCGACGATCGCGACGCGCGGACTGGTGACGCCCGATTACCTGGCGCGCGAGATCCGTGACCTCTCGGCATGGGCGTGGGAGGACTTCCTCGCCGCGAACGGCGACCCCGCGCTGTCGACCCTCGCCGACGTCGACGGCAGCCGCATCTTCCCCCACCCGGGAGGAGCGGCCCTCGACCGCTACACCGGCTTCGACGACGACATCGCGGAGTACCCGGACTGGGTGCGCACGCACCCGGACGCGACCTGGGCGGACTTCGCCGATCTCGAGGCGGGTGTCATCGGCCTCGAGCAGACGCGCCGCCTCGACCTCGAGGAGTGGATGGACGGCCTGAGCCTGGATGCCGTGGTGTTCCCGGCCGTCGCCGATGTCGGCCCCGCCGACATGGACGTCAACCCGGACTCCGCCGACCTCGGCTGGCGCAACGGGGTCTGGGTGGCCAACGGCAACCTGGCGATCCGGCACCTCGGCATCCCGACCGTCACGGTCCCGATGGGGCTGATGGACGACATCCGGATGCCGGTGGGACTGACGTTCGCGGGACGCGCCTACGATGACGTGGCCCTGCTGCGGCTGGCGAGCGCCTTCGAGGCGATCCGGCCGCGTCGGGTGGCTCCGCCGCGCACTCCCCCGCTGTCCTGACGACCCCGCGCCGGAACGCAGGTCGCGCGAGGTTCGGCCCACACGCCGCGAGGGGCACGCCCGGATGGACGTGCCCCTCGTGGTCCTGGCGACGGAAGGCCGCCGGACGCGAATCCGATGCCGGTCAGGCGGCGGCGCGCAGCACCTCGCGCAGCGCGTCGTACTGGGCCTTCGGGTTGTTGTGCGTGTCGTACAGCAGGCCCGCGCCCTGGCCGGTGAACCAGCCGGGGATCCACGAGTTCGCGTCCGATACCCCCCACACGGTGAACGAGTTGCATGCCTCCACCGCGAGGCAGGCTTCCAGCGTCCGGGCCCACCAGTCGATCTGCTCGGCCTCCTCCGCCGGATCGGCGGGGGTGTTGGTGTAGGTGCCGTTGTTCTTCTGCGTCACGAAGGTGCGGATGTCGACCTCGGTGAGCGCGACCTCGAGGCCGAGGTCGGCGAAGCGCTGCAGGTTGTTCTGCAGGTCCGGGTATCCGTACTGGGTGTCGAGGTGTCCCTGGAAGCCGACGCCCTCGATCGGCACCCCTGCGGCGAGCAGCTCCTGCACGAACGCGTACGCGGCGTTGCTCTTCGGGCCGGTGAACTCGAGGTTGTAGTCGTTGTAGAACAGCAGCGCCTCCGGGTCGGCCTCGTTCGCCCAGCGGAACACATCCGCCACGTACTGCTCGCCCGGAAGGCCCAGCTCCTCGTACGCCTGGTACCAGATGGTCTCGCGGAAGCTTCCTTCAGCGTCGTCGTTGAAGATCTCGTTCACGACGTCCCACTGCTGGATGCGACCGGCGAAGTGTCCGGCGACCGTCCGAACGTGGTTCTCAAGGATCGCGCGCAGCTCCTCGGCGCTGTAGTCGCCGGTGGTCAGCCACGTCGGCAGCTGGTTGTGCCACACGAGCGTGTGCCCGCGCACCACCTGGCCGTTCGCCTCGGCGTTGGCGATCAGCGCTTCGGCCGCCGCCCAGTCATAAACTCCGGGCGCGGGGTTCAGCGCTTCCCACTTCATGACGTTCTCGGCCGTCACGCTCGAGTACTGGGTGTTGACGATGTTGCGGTACTTGCCGTTCTTAGCCAGCAGGTCGGTGTTGACGGCGACACCGATCTCGATGCCGGCCTCTTCGGCGAGCGCGCGCAGGGTGTTCTCGCCGATGACGGCCGAGTGCTTCGACGCATTCGGGTTGGCCGGCGGGGCCGGATCGGCGGCGAAGGCTGTGCCCGGGGCAACGACGAAGGCCGTAGCCAGCGCGCCGACGAGCAGGGGACGGGAAATGCGCATGGAAATGCTCCTTTGCATGGGGTGGTGAAGGATGGTTCGATAACGTTTTCCATCCGGCGACCATGCTAAGCACGATAAGTTCTTGTCGTCAACTTATTTCGAAAACGGTGACCAAGGAGCCTTTGACCTTCGCTGGTGCCGCAGAAATGGGTTGCCGACGGAGAAGCTCCGCCGGCAACCCACTTCACGTACTGACTACTGCTGCTGCCAGTATCCGAGGTTGGAGAGCAGTTGATTCGCGATGACGAGCAGCCCTGCCGCCTCTTCTTCTGTGAGCTTTCCATTGCTCTCGAACGCGTTGACCTGAGCGACGAAGCCGTTCAGCACATCGACCGCGCCGCCGTTCTCGTCCTTCGTCACGAGCTTGAGCGCCTGATCGAGCTTCACGGTGAGCGCGTTGCGGTTCCCCTTATTGAGGCCCGTGTCCGCGACGGCGTCCTTGAGCGTGGTGACCTCATCAAGGATGAACGCCTCCGGGTGCCACAGGTAGTCCCTCGCCCAGATGGTGAACAGCTGGTTCCAGGCGTTGAAGTCGTGGGCACCGGCGACGACCACGTTCTCGACGAAGGCAACCTGATCCAGAGCGGCGACGGTGTTCGCATTGGGCAGACCGAAGTCCCACCGACCGCCGCCGTACAGGATGTAGGGCTTATCGATGTTCGGTACAGTGGCAAGCACTGCCTGTGCGCCTCCACTCCAGGGACCGTAGTACCCGAACCTCAGAGTGTCGTAGCGCATGAGATTCTGCGTGACGAAGGAACCCGCCGACAGGCCCGCGAACGCGCGGTCGATCGCGTCGGTGGAGACGTTGTAGTTCGCCTCGACGAACGGGATCACGACGTTGCGCAGGTTGGGGTAGCCCTCGTTGGGCGCGCCGAGGTAATTCGTGTTCGTCGTGATGACGATCGCGGGCTCGGTGGTGCCGTCCTGGAGGAGGTTGTCCATGATGACGGGGACGTCACCCATGTTCATCCAGTCGGACTGATCCTGCCCGCCGCCGTGCTGCATGTAGATCGTCTTGTACGGCTCGGCCCGGTTCGGGTCGTAGTTCGGCGGCAGGTAGACGCCCATGGTGCGCGTCGTGCCGTTGACCTCGAACGGCACATAGCTCCAGGTGCCCTTGGGCGAGTCGGCCCGGGGGTTCTCGATCTCGCGTGCAGCAAGCGGTGCGTAGTTCTGCTTCACCGGATCGTACGGCACGTGCACCTTGTTGAACGCGCGCCGGGCGGTGCCTTGGATGCCGTCCGGAGCGAAGATCGGTGAGTTCGCGGGATCCGGAACCCAGTAGCTCGTGTCGTTGTCGACGTAGAACCAGTACTGGTTGGCGCCCGCGGCGAGCGGCACATCGGTGACCCAGTAGCCGTCGGCCACCTCTGTCATCTCCACGTCGTATCCACCGCCTCCGCGCATCAGGCCCGGCCGGTACTCGAACGGCGAGTAGACGGTCGTGTCGGTGGGGTCCGCCCAGTTGCGCAGCATGATGTCGGCGACGAATCGCACGCTGGTCGCGGTCGGGTTGTAGTACACGAAGTGGCCGGTGTAGCCGGTCGGCGAGTTCGGATCCTGGGTGACGGTCGGCCCAGGGGTGAGATTCACCTCGTCGGCCCGCGCCGACACGGCCGACATGCTCAGCACCATCGCCAACGCGAGCGCCAAAGCCGTCATCAGCTTCAGGAGTGGCGCCTGGACGGCACTGCCCCGCACCCCTCCGGTCTGCCTACTCGATTGCAAAGCTCCCATTACTGTTCCTCCTTGAACGGCCACTGAGCGCCGGAAGGCTGCTCGCCGCGGCCAGGCTAACCGAAGGTTTACTACGTTGTAAAGCAAATCTTTACGACGTTGTAAATGAAGGATGCAACGGGTGGTCGGGCGGCGCCGTGGATTCCCGCACCACGAGCGTCGGGGCCAGGTCTATGCGGGTCGTCGCCGGCTCCTCGCCGCCCCGCATCCGCAGCAGCAGGCGCGTCGCTTCCTCGGCCATGCGTCGGAGAGGCTGATGAACGGTGGTCAGGCGCGGGGTGCTGATGCTCGCGAGCGGGATGTCGTCGTACCCCACGACGGAGAGGTCGCGCGGCACGTCGAGCCCGCGCAGACGGGCTGCGCGAACGACCCCCATTGCCTGCAGATCACTGCCGGCGAAGATCGCGGTGGGAGTCTCCGGCATCGCCAGAACCTCCCCGGCGATCTGCTCGCCGCTCTCGACATTCACCTCGCCGAATCGTTCCCACTCGGGGTGGACCTCCAGACTCGCCGAGCTCATCGCGGAGCGGAACCCGTCGATGCGCGCCAGCGAGGACATCATGTCGTCCGGGCCCATGATCGCCCCGATCACACGGTGACCGAGTTCGATCAGATGGCGGGTGGCGAGCACTCCGCCCTGCCAGTTGGCCGATCCGATTCCTGGTACGTCCGGAGCAGGGTCGCCGGTGGGGTCGAGGATCACGAATGGGATGCCGCGCGCCTGCAGCGTGCGGCGGGCCGAGGGCGGCAGGCCGGCGAACACCAGCACGACACCGATCGGACGCCGACGGACGACGTCGATGATCCACCCTTCGGTCGGCGCGTAGCGGTCGCCGTTGACGGATAGCGAGATCGTCCGACCAGAAGACGCTGCGACGTCGCGCACTCCCTCGATCACCTCGAGTGACCAATTGGAATCGAGTTCATGGAGAACGACCTCTATGAACTCGCTTCTGCTCTCACCGCGTCGCGCGTACCCGAGCCGCTCCAGCTGGTCCTCCACGAGGATCCGGGTCGAGGCCGCGACATCCCCGCGACCGTTGAGGACCTTCGAGATCGTCGTGACGGACACCCCGGTCGCCGCAGCTATCGTCGCGAGGGTCACGCGGTTCTTCTCAGCCATGCCGCACGAGCGCGGTCACGCCCGCTACCCCAGGGTCAACGCAGTCCACGAAACCGGAGGCAGCTGCAGGGTCACCATGCCGTCCGCGAGGATGGCCGACTGATTGCCGCGCAGACCGACCCGGTCGGGATGCTCCAGGGTGTTGGCCGCGTGGATGTCGTCGTCGTGCAGGGACTGCACCTCCTGCAGCGCGACGCTTCCGAGCTGGCGCACGTCGATGTCGATCGTGACCTCTTCCTCCATGCCTCGGTTCACGACGAAGACCGTCGTCTGGCCGGTCGCCTCATCCCTGGTGGCGACGGCATCGATCACGGGCACCGACCCGAATCGATCCGTGTCGTACGACGGACTGTCGAGCGTGACGTCCAGGGTGACGCCGCGGGCGAGTCGTGATGTCACGGCGAACGGATAGAAGGTCGTCTGGCGCCACGCAGGACCACCCGGCTCGGTCATGATCGGCGCGATGACATTCACCAGTTGAGCCAGGCTCGCGGCGGTCACTCGATCCGCGTGGCGAAGCAGCGAGATCAGCAGGCTTCCGACCACGACGGCGTCGGCGACAGAGTAGGTGTCCTCGCAGATGCGCGGCGCGACCGGCCAGCTGTCGACTCCTGAGACACGGTCGACCTCGCGATAGCGCGACAGATACCAGACGTTCCACTCGTCGAAGGAGATGTTGATCGTCTTGTCACTGCCGCGCACGGCCTTCACGCCGTCCGCGATCGCGACGACCTTGTCGATGAATCGGTCCATGTCGACGGCTGACGCAAGGAAGCTCTTGAAGTCTCCGCTGAGCGGCTCGTAGTAGGCGTGGCACGAGATGTAGTCGATGGCGTCGTACGTCTCCTCGAGCACCGTCCGCTCCCAGGCGCCGAACGTCGGCATCTGGCCGCTCGAGCTGCCGCACACGACAAGCTCCAGGTCGGGGTCGATCTGACGCATCGCACGCGCCGTCTTGGATGCGAGCTCGGCATAGCTCTGAGCGGTGCTGTGACCGAGCTGCCACGGACCGTCCATCTCGTTGCCCAGGCACCACATGCGGATGTTGTACGGCTGCGGGGTACCGTGCGCGATGCGCAGATCGCTCAGAGCCGTTCCTGAATTGAGGTTCGCATACTCGAGCACGTCGAGTGCCTCTTCCACCCCGCGGGTGCCGAGGTTGACGGCGTACATCATCTCGCTGCCGACCTTGTCCAGCCAGGTGGCGAACTCGTCGAGGCCGATCTCGTTCGGCTCCGTCGAATGCCATGCCAATTCGAGCCGTCTGGGCCGCTCCGCGCGGGGGCCGACGCCATCCTCCCACCGATATCCGGAGACGAAGTTTCCCCCCGGATACCGGATGGTCGAGACGCCGAGCTCCCGAACCAACTCGATCACGTCTCGACGGAAGCCGTGCTCGTCCGCGTCGGCGTGGCCGGGCTCATAGATGCCCTCGTACACGGCCCGCCCGAGATGCTCTACGAACGAGCCGAAAAGACGGCGGTTGATCGGTCCGACGACGAAGTGGGGGTCGATGGTCAGATGTGCGGAGATCATGGTCCTCATTGGTGTCGTGATGGTGGTCGCGAAATGTCATTTCAGGCTTCCGATCGAGAGCCCGCCCTGCCAGTAACGCTGGAGGGTGAGGAACGCGATGATCAGGGGGATGACCGAGACCAAGGAGCCGAGGATGATGATGCTCCACAGGGTCTGTCCGCCGGCGGCGCCGTAGGTCGACGCGGTCGAGTTCCACAGGCCGATCCCGACCGTGACGGGGAAGAGCCGGTTGTCCGACAGCATCACGAGCGGGAGGAAGTAGTTGTTCCACGACGCCACGACCGACAGCAGCAGAACGGTCACGATGGCGGGTCGCAGCAGCGGAAGGGCCACCTGCAGGAACGTCCTGAACTCCCCCGCGCCGTCCACGCGTGCGGCGTCGAGCAGCTCGTCGGGTACCGCGTCGCGGGCGTAGACGTTCATCAGGTACACGCCGAACGGGTTGAGCAGCGTCGGCAGGATCACCGCCCAGATCGTGTTCGTCAACCCGGCCTGGGCGAACAGGACGAAGGTCGGGATCACGAGTGCAGTCGTCGGCACCATGACCGAACCCAGCAGGATCGCGAAGGAGGCTCGGCGGCCGAAGAAGCGATACTTCGCGAAGCCGTAACCCGCCAGCACCGCCAGCACGGTGGCGCCGAGACCTCCGACGATCGCGTAGAGGGCGGAGTTCGCCAGCCAGCGAGCGTAGATCCCACCGCTGTACGTGAACAGGTCGATCAGATTGCCGATGTAGTCGATGTCGTCGGCGAACCAGAGCGAGCTGTCGCCCCCGAACAGCCCGGCGGCGCTCTTCGAGCTGTTCACGATGAGCCACCAGAACGGGATCAGGAAGTAGATCATCAACAGCGCGAGCACGATGTTCAGGGGGATGCGGCCGCGAGCGCGGGGGGGCCGCCTCCGCTTGGAGGCATCGTCGGGCGCCGAAGGGATGCCCGTGACCTCGACAGGTGTGACGGTCATGAGAGGATGCTCCCTCGCTTGCGGGTGGCGAACAGGAAGATGTAGACGCAGACGAAGACGACCGCGCCCAGCGCGAACGAGATCGCGGCGCCGTAGTTGTAGTTGGCCAGCGAGAACGCCTGCTGATATGCGTACATGTTCGGCGTGAAGTCATTGGGGATGGACCCGGCGGCCAGCTGCTGCAGGATCTGCGGCTCGTTGAAGAACTGCAGGGTGCCGATGAGGGCGAAAACGAGGATCAGCAGGAGCGCCGGGGCGACCAGCGGGATCTTGATCCGCAGTGTGATCTGCCACTGGGATGCGCCGTCGATGCGGGCTGCCTCGTAGAGCGTGGGATCGATCCCCTGCAGCGCGGCGTAGATGACGATCATGTAGTAACCGGCCCATTGCCACGTGACGATGTTGAGCAGGCCGTAGAAGATGAGGCCGGTGCTCAGGAAATCGGGCGCCTGTCGACCCAAGCTCTCGAAGATCTCCGCCAGCGGGCCGAAGTTGTCGCTGTAGAGGAACCCCCACATCAGGGCGCCGATCACGGTCGGGATCGCGTACGGCAGGAAGATCATGAGGCGCGAGAAGCGCGCAAAACGGGTGACCACGATGTCGAGGATCAGCGCGATCGCGAGCGAGACGGCCATCTGCAGCGGAATCAGGACGAGCGAGAACCTGACGACGAACCACACGCCGTCGAGGAACGACGGGTCGCTGAAGGCCTTGGCGTAGTTGCCGAAGAGCACGAACCTCGTCCCGCCGATCAGCGACTTCTGGAACAGGCTCAGGTAGAAGGCGTAGCCGATGGGCAGGACGAGAAGGGCGAGGAAGATGATTCCGAACGGTCCGACGAAGAGCCATCCGAACAGGTTCTGCCGGGCGGCGGTCGATCTGCGAACCTTCGTCTTTGCGGGACTTGCGGTTGTCGCTGTCATGATTTCTCCGGGTATGGAACGGATGACCGAAGGCCGGTCCGCACTGACACGGACCGGCCCTCGTGTCATGTCACTTGACGGTGAACCCTTGCTCCTCTGCGTATGCCACGACGGCTGCCTGGAGCGCATCCGCGGCCTCAGAGCCGGTCGCGGACCCATCGTTGATGCGGGCGATCTGCTCGGTGAGCTGGGAGTAGTAGTACTGTCCGATCGGCGTGTACGTCATACCGGTGTAGGCGTTGGCCGCCGGCACGTACACCTCCTTGTTGGCCTGCTGGCCGTTGAAGAAGGGCACCTCGTAGTTCAGGAACTCCTCCGATTCGAGCACGTTCAGGTTCAGCGGGAAGATGATCTGCTGCTGCCAGCCCTCGTCGAGCGAGGCCTGATCCGCGTAGACGCCGAAGGCGACCTGCGCTGCGAGCTCGGGATCCGCCGCCTGGCTGCTCACCGCGAACGCGGAGCCGCCCCAGTTGATCGCGATCGGGTTGTCCGGGTTCCACTGCGGCATCGGCGCACTCGCCCACACGCCGGCGTCCGCGCCCTCGCCGACGCCTGCGCCCTGCAGGTAGCCGGGGGCCCAGGCGGCCGACAGGTACGTTGCATAGTCGCCGGCGATGACGCCGGAGATGTACTCGGGCGTGAACTGATCCTCGGTGCCGACCAGACCCTTCTCGACGAGGCCGCTCCAGTAGTCGAGGACCTCCTTGATCTCGTCGCTGTTCAGGTTGATCCCGATCTCGCCCTCGGCGGCGGGGTCGTACTCGAACGGCTCCGCACCGTTCTGGTACATGAGCGCCGTGACCTCGGCGGGCTGATTCGCGGCGAAGCTGGCGAAGACCGGGCCTCCGGCATCCTTCACCGTCTGCGCGGCGGCCTCGAACTCGGTCCACGTCGTGGGCGGAGTGATGCCGTACTCGCTGAAGACGTCGGTGCGATAGATCATGCCCATCGGGCCGCCGTCGATCGGAGCCCCGTAGACGGCATCACCGACCGAGACGTCCTTCCAGGCGCCCTCGCTGAAGTTGTCCTTGACGTCCTCATAGCCGATGTCCGTCAGGTCGACGAGGGCGTCCTGCGCCTGGAACGTCGCGATCCGGTCGGCCTCGACCATCATGACGTCGGGAGCGCCGCTGCCTGCCGAGATGGCGGTCTGGAACTTGTCATAGGCGTCGCCGCCCGCGCCCGCATTCGTCCAGCAGACCTGGACGTCATCGTGCTCCTCATTGAAGTTGTCGACGACGGTCTCGCTGTTCGGATACCAGGCCCACAGCGTCACCACTGGTGCGTCTTCGTTCTTGATCGTGTTGGTGCAGTTGGTCGCGTCGTTTCCGCCGCCGCCGCCGTCCGCATCGTTCTCGCCCGGGGAGCAGGAAACGAGGGCACTCGCCAGCGCGAGCGTGGCTGCTGCAGCGATGACCGGTGTCGTCTTCACTGTGATTCCTTTCGGTGCTGGACATCTTCGTCGAAGCGCCCACGATCGCGGGGTCCCCATTCGAGCTGGCGAGCGTGCGCCCACCGAGCAGATCGGGGTGTCTGAATCGTGTTTGCAACGTTGTACATTCAACGTTGGAAATGACTATCCCCGATCACCCGAGTCGTGTCAAGGAATTTCGAAAAGTCCCTGTCCGAAGAGCGGTAATCGCAAGTCTCTTGTCGTGCAGCGGACGGCGGCCGGAACGCGGACCAGGAGCGCCGCTAAGCTTGCCGCACACGCACAGGCCGTGGGAGCCGGCGCAAGGAGGCGACATGAGTGCGACGCTGCACGATGTGGCCCGCGTGGCAGGCGTCTCGATCAAGACCGTGTCCAACGTCATCAACGACTACCCGCACGTGCGGGCGACGACGCGCGATCGAGTGCTCGTAGCCGTCAAGGAACTCGGATACCAGCCCAATCTCTCCGCTCGTGGCCTTCGTTCGGGAAAGACGGGCGTGATCGGGCTCGCGATCCCGTCGGTGCGAGAGGCGTACTTCGCCGAGCTGGCGGACTCGATCATCGTGGCCGCAGAGAAGCGGGGCCTGGGGGTGGTCGTCGATCAGACCAACGAGGTACGCGAGCATGAACTCGATGTCATCGCGGGTCGCCGACTTCGGCTGACAGACGGCATCGTCTTCAGCCCTGTTCATATCGGCGAGATGGATGCCGGGCTGCTCGACGTGCCGTTTCCTCTGGTCATCCTCGGCGAGAGCATCTTCGGCGGCCCCACCGATCACGTCACGATGCACAACGTGTCTTCCGCACAGGCGGCTGTCGAACACCTGCTGGGGCTCGGCCGTCGCCGGATCGCACTCATCGGTGCGGCCGATTCGGAGCCGGCGGATGCGGTGGGTTCGGCGACCCTGCGCGTGCGGGGGTATCGGCAGGCGCTCGCGGCAGCCGGGATCCCCGATGATCCCGACCTCATCCGCTCCGCCGGCAAGTGGCGTCACGAGAACGGCGCAATCGCCACACGCGCCCTGATCGCCTCGGGGACATCGTTCGACGGGCTCTTCGCTCTGAACGACACTCTGGCCATCGGCGCTCTGCGCGCTCTGGGCGAAGCCGGTGTGCGGATACCCGACGACGTCGCCATCATCGGCTTCGACAACACCGATGCGACACGCTTCTCGCTCCCCTCCCTATCGAGCGTGGACCCAGGACGCGACGATATCGCCGAGTTTGCGGTCGAGATGCTCGTCGAGCGCATCGCAGAGAAGGGCGAGAGGATGCCGCCCCGGCGCATCAAGCCGAACTTTCGCATCGTGGGCCGGGAGTCGACGGGCTTCCCACACGTCAGCCAGCCTGCGGAGCAGCAACAGCCGTTCCCTGCGCGCTCGCTTCGACCCGAGGCTTAACGAAAAAAGTGCCGATGCTTCGGCACTTTCTTCCGTCACTGTCTCAACACAGTGTGCGCTCGAAGGGACTCGAACCCCCAACCTACTGATCCGTAGTCATCGGCTACGGAGCTGACATCCGCGCTATTCCGCGCCATATCGGTGCTGGTGCACACATGCGTGCACACATCCGGGCGGGGGCGACAAACGGCGACAGCGCACTTCTTCTCCGCGCGGTCAGCACTCGATCAACCTCCGTTCGAGGAGTTCCTCCCACAAATCTCGGGGAGGCTGCCCGTCGTAACGTTGGAGGGTGGACCCGATCTGACCTGCGCCGCGGGCACCCACCACGACTGAGACCACGGCACTTTCGCGCAACGGGTACGCAATAGCAGCCTCGGGAAGTGTTGTTCCGAATTGCTCGCAGACATCTGCGATCAAGTTCGCCTTCGCGATGATGTCGTTCGTCGCTCCCGCGTAGTCGAAGCGCGCATCGGCGCGAGGGCGAGGGGTACTGAGCAGGCCCGAGTTGTAGATGGCCGCCGCGACCACGGCGACGCCTCGTTCCCTCGCGATCGGGAGCAGATCCCTCCCGGCCGACTGGTCCAGGAGAGTGTAGCGGCCGGCGACCATCATGACGTCTACATCGCACCGTCGCACGAATTCAGCGAGCATTGCGCTCTGGTTCATGCCTGCCCCGATCGCCGAGATCATGCCCTGCTCACGCAGTTCGACGAGGGTGTCGATGCCGTTGGTCGAGGCTTCCTCCCAGTGGGCATCGGGATCGTGCAGGTACACGATGTCGAGGCGATCCATCCCCAACCGCTGCAGACTTCCCTCCACCGAGCGAAGGATCCCGTCGCGCGTGAAGTCCCATCGCCTGCGCAGGCGGCTCGTGACGATGAATCCATCGTCATCAGGACGTTGCTGCCCATCAGCGTCTTCGACTAGCAGCCGTCCGACCTTGGTGGACACGACGAACTCGTTGCGCGGCCGCGAACGCAGCGCCTCTCCCAGCCTGCGTTCGGACAATCCCAGCCCGTAATGGGGCGCCGTGTCGAAGTAGCGGATCCCTGCGTTCCAGGCGGCGTCCACCGTCGCATGAGAGACGTCGTCGTCGATCTCGCGGTGGAGGTTGCCGAGCTGAGCCGCACCCAGCCCGAGTTCGGTCAGCGCGGGGGTCCGCCTGTGTCCACGCGTCTTCATATCCGCCTGCCCCTGTTCCGCATCGATCGCGCACGTCTTTCCTTTGTCCAACCCATTATAGACACTGAACATATGATGTATGCTGTTTATGCTTAAGGCTCCACCCAGAGATCAAGGACGATATGAAGATCACCGGCTACCGATGCGTACGCACGTTCCGCGACTGGGGCCGGCCGATCGGCGACGTCAACGGGTTCCTGAAGCACGGCGTGACGGACGTGCCGATCGTGATCCTCGAGACCGACGAAGGCATCGAAGGGGTAGGAACGGGATCCGACCAGAACCTCGAGCAGCTCTTCCCGGCTCTTGAGGGAGAAGACCCGCGGGCGGTGACGACCCTGTACGACCGGATGCTGGCGCGTGTGTTCAAGGCCGGGCACAACGGTGCGACATTCGGCGCGATCGGCACCCTGGACATGGCACTGTGGGATCTCAAAGCCAAGATCGCCGGCGAGCCGCTGTGGCGCACGCTCGGAGCGCGTGATCGATTCGTGGAGGGATACGCCTCCGGACTTGACATCGCCCTGAAGGACGAGGAACTCGCTCGGTTCTACGCCGCCATGGCAGACCGTGGCTTCACGAGCGGAAAGCTCAAAGGGGGCCTCGACCTCGGGGCGGACCTTCGCCGTCTGCGTATCCTCGAGGACGCTCTTCAGCGCAACTCGCGCGCGCCCGCCCTCATGCTCGACGCCAACGAGTCCTGGAATCTGAAGCAGGCCGTCCGTTACGTATCGGCGATCGAGCGCGAGATCGATCTCACTTGGATCGAAGAGCCTCTCCGTCGCTGGGACGCTCCCGGACACGCGCGCCTGTCCAACTCAATCCGAGCAGCTGTGGCAACCGGCGAGAATCTCTCCGGCCTCGAGCAGTTCCGCCCGCTCCTGGACGCCAACGGCGTCGACGTGGTGCAGGTGGGCTGCACGTGGGGCGTGACCCACTTCCTGCGGGTCGCGGCGGTCGCTCACTCCCGCGATCTGCCGATCAGCCCCGTCGGGCTGACGACCAACCAGGCGGTTGCGCACGCCGCGGCATCCGTCCCCAACCACCTCTCGACCGAGGTGCAGGACCTTGGTGCACCGTTCGGGCTCACGATCGACCAGGAGATCGTCGATGGAGGCATCGTGCTCGGCAACAACCCAGGCCACGGCGTGGCAGTCGACGAAGTCGCGATCGAGAGCAACCAGCGCTCAGCCAGCTGGCTCCTCACGGAGGGCCCGCACGTGCGCCCGGCGCGCGCCGGCCTTCGCCTCGTCACCGACACCGGCCGCCGCGAAGGCGCGTCATGACGGCGCCCCCGTATCCGGATCCTGCGCGGCTAGGCTGACGGCATGAGTTCAGCCCTCAACGCCTCCAGCGATGCGTCAGCGGTATTCGGCGACTCAGCGCGACGCACCCCCTCGGCCCGACTGGGCGTGGCCGTGGTGCACGATCTCGTGACAGCGATCGTCAACGGCGAGGTTGCTCCGGGCCAGACGCTCCCACCGGAGGAAAAGCTCGCACAGCATTTTGGAGTCAGCCGAACGGTGGTCCGCGAGTCCGTCAAGCGCGTCGAAGAGAAGGGCCTCATCGCGGTGGCGCCCGGTCGCGGAACGACGGTGCAGCCGACGACCTCCTGGAACATCCTGGATCCCGTCGTGCTCTCGGTCATGCTCGAGAACGACGACGCGCTCGGAGTGCTCGATGATCTGGCGGTCATCCGAGGCTCTCTTGAAGGTGAGATGTCGGCCGAGACCGCCCGGCGCCGGTCAGAGGAGGAGCTCGCTCTCATCCACACGGCGCTCACCACGATGGAGCAGCACGTCCATGACCCGGACGTGTTCCCGCAAGCGGACGTCGACTTCCACTTCATCGTCATGACCCTCTCGGGCAACCAGCTCGCGAGCAACATCACGAAGATCCTCTTCCAGCGCGCCCGCAGCAGCAGTCGCTTCACCGGCCACCAGTCCGTGGATGCCCACGCGCTCACCCTCGAAGAGCATCGGCGCGTCTACGAAGCGATCGCCGCCGGTGATGCCGAGGCGGCACAAGCGGCGATGCGCGCTCACATCATCGACTCCTGGCAGCGCCGTCGTCTCCCGACCCAGCGCAAGCCCTGACATCTATCACTGGGTCGCGGTGCCAGGCCTCGATTGAAATCTGCCAGTTTCCGCCCGTTGCGCGCTCCGTCAGGAGGCCCTGGCACGGCGCGGTCGGGGACCATCACTTCTGTTTGAGCGGATCGGCAGACGGAACGGTTTATTCACTGCTGACGACCTTTCCCATCGCGGCTCGTCTGCGGCGGGACCGTTGGCGGCCGCCCCGCCCTCGGCCCCCGGCACCGCACGGGGGAGGGCGGGTGATTCGGTCTGCTGTCGCTCGCGTTGCACGGATCGGGGCCCCCGCCTGACGGCGCAGGGAATGACATAATCGCGACGACACCAGGTGGGTCGGCGTCGGGTGAAGACAGCGTTGATAATTTGACTTCGCGATAACGCGGGCGGCGCGGCGGCCGGCGAGCGGCTCCACGACCCATTCGCCCAGGATGCAGTTGCTTCGCCCTCGCTTCTACTCCAGAAGGACGCGGACGTCCCACGGCCCCAACTCGACGAGCGAACCAGCTTCAAGAGGCTCGGTGGACAAGAGATCCGTGACGTCGGCCGGCAATCTCATCGAGCAGGCATCCCACGACCAGTTGTGCAGCACTCGCAGCCGACGACCTGCGGCCGTCGTCGCGGAGGTCGCCGTGACCGAACCGGTCGTCAGCGAGGTCCAGGCGTCCCTGTCAGCTGGCACCGCCCAGGACACCAACGCAGCCGACAGTTCGGCATTGGGCACGGTACCAACGACGGTGATGCGCCCGAGACCAGCCTCAACGGTGGTGACCGCCGGGTACAGGCCGAACGCGGGGTGCTGATATCGAGCGAGGATCTGGACGGAGTCGTCCCAGACCTGCAAGTAGTCGACCCATGCTGCGCCAGCGGCGGCGGCAGGCAACTCCAGTGCGCCGTCGGCGCCCGTCACGCGGACCGGTGCCGCCAGGTTGCTGAACTCCTGGTAGCTGACGCCGGCGGTGGCGGCGAGCCGCGCCGGCTTGACCTCGGCGCGCGCTCGGGCCTCTGTGTCCGCATATCCAGTGCGCGGTCCAAGAACGAGGTGTCCGCCCGCCTCAGCGTAGTCGCGCAACCACTCGAGCAGCGCGTCGCTGGCCACGTAAAGCGCAGGCGCCAGCAGGACGGGCAGCTCGGCGGCGACCTCGGCCGGTTCGCGGAGCCGCGTGCCGACGCCCTGTTCGACCACCTGGACGTCATGGACTATTCGCACCGGCGCACCGGCGTCGAACGCTCCCTGGTAGAAGGCGTGCACAATTCGCTGGTAGCTTCCGGGATCCGCGGAGCCGTCGCTGCGGGCCAGCGACGGCTGACCTTCGAGGCCCCACTTTGACTCGTTGGACCATAGCAACCCTACGGTGGCGTCAGGGACGAGTCCGCTCAGGTGATCCTGGGCGGATTTGATCTCTGCACCCAGCTCGGCCAGCTGCTCATAGACCCGCCCGGGCCTCTGGTCATGGGGAAGGATCCCGACCCAGAACGTCTCGGTACCGAAGTGCAGTGTGTGCCAATGCCAGTACTCGAGCATTCGTGCGCCCCGCGCGATCATCGCCCAAGCTACTTGTCGCCATTGACCATCGAACGCGGGCGCGTTCTCGGCCGGACCGCCGATTGCCCCGGCATTCGTCTCGGTGACGAGAAACCGCGCCTGCTTCGAGGAGTAGATCCGGTCTGCACTGTGGAATATCGCCGAAGGCCCGCTTGTAGTCCAGCTTTGCGCGAGATGTTCTGCGGATGGTAATGCGAGACCGTCCTGCATCGCGTAGTAGGGATTGCCCGCGGTGACGTCCAGCGCTGTTGTCAGCTCCGGATCCTGTACTCCCGGCCGATCGTAAGCGATGCATGTGGTCACGAATTTCTCGGCGCCCGCAATTTCACGAACGATCTGTGCCTGCCAGCCTATGAATTCGGTGACCAATCGGGCTTGGAACTTCCGCCAAGCAAGATCGTACTGGGGTTGGGCGTTGTTGTCCGGTCGCCAGAGATCCGCCCAGGTCGTCAGCCGATGGGACCAGTAAACGAGTCCCCACTCCCGGTTCAGAGTCTCCACGTCGCCGTAGGTCCGGCGCAGGTCGTCGACAAAGGCTTGAAATACACCCTCGTTGTGCAGCAACTCGAAACCGGGCTCGTTGTCCACCTGGAACCCGATCACTGCAGGATGGTCGTGGTAGCGTCCGACGACGGCGCGGATCACCCGCTCCGCGTGGAAGCGGTAGGCGGCGTGCGTCAGGTCCATCTCTTGACGGGCCCCCCACCCGATACGTTCTCCCGTGCGTCGCTCTCCGGCGATCTCGGGATACTTTCGGGTCAACCATGGGGGTACGGCATAGGTGGGCGTACCCAGCACTACGGCGATCCCACGCGAATGCGCGCCGTCTAGGACTGGCCGCAGCCAGTCAAGGTCGAACACTCCATCTTCTGGCTCCCAGGTGGCCCACGTGGACTCGCCGACCCGGATCACGGTGAACCCCGCTTTCTGCATGAGGTCGAGGTCTTGGTCAAGCCGAGGGGAGAGTTGGTACTCGTGGTAGTACGCGGCGCCGAAGAGCACGCGGTTGTCAATGTCTGCCATGCAACGAGGTCCTAATCTGGCTGGAGGGGTAGGTGAGACGCGACGGCGCCAATCGTGGTCACTCTTCGCTCCTGGTCATCGTCGAAGTCATCGTCGGAACCGGTTCGAAGGTGCCACACGTTACCGCGCGTGCCTTGGTCGCCAAGACTCCGCCGCAGCGAGGCGCCCCCGCATCAGGCACGTCGCGGGGGCGCCTCGCCGGCAGTGCCGGCAGCTGCGCTACTGGGTCGCGGCCTCCGCGACGGCTTCGCACCGCGGGTCGATACCGTCGAGGTTGACGTTGAGCTCCGTGCGGTACTCGGGCTCGACGCCCGCCGCGCAGATGACCTCCAACGCGCCGCTGGGCCAGTTGTTGCCGTTGACCCGAACGTTGTCGATCAGCCGGTTGTTGCGCTGTTCAGCGTTGGGCATCTGGGCACCGCCCGAGTTGTACCAGTTCTCCTGGAACGTATTGTCGTTGGTGCCGTTACCGGCGCTGTACGCGTTGGTGAACACCCATGGGTTCGCGCCGCTCAGGACATTGTTCCGGGCGAGGATGCCGCGGCTGCCTTCGTCCAAGTAGAGGCCGACACCGGAGACGTTATACAAGTAGTTCTTCTCGATTACCGTCCCTGGGCTCGCCGAGAGATTGTAGATGTTGCCGGAGTCAGCGAAGTCGCCTTTGATATCGTGCACAAGGTTGCCCGCGATCAGGTTGTCCTTCAGCGTCGTCGGCGTCTGATAAAGCGGGTTGTACTGGTAGTACCCGCGGCGGAGGTACTCCTGAGAGCCGCCTGCGTCGTTGATCCCCCATCCGTAGCCGGTGTCGATTGCGTAGGCGAGGTCACTGATCTCGTTGTTCACGATCTGCGCCCTGGTCACGTAGGTGCTGAGAATGCCGGTGGTGTCCTGGTACTCCACCGCGACGTCGCTGATCGTGTTGTTCGCCATGAGGATGTCCTGGTTTGTCATCCGGGGGTCGCTCGGGTGATGGGCGTCCGCCCGAATCCCGCCCACGTTCAATGCGTGCGCACCGATCTGGGTGAACACGTTGCCGACTACGTCGATGTTGCTCGCGCCGAGCCCGATTCCGGTGAACATCGCGTTGTCGTCGTTGCCGATGCCGAGGGCCGCCGACCCGAGGTTGCGGAAGGTGTTCCCGGCGAACGTGATGTTATCGGCGGCGGACACCTGCACGCCGGAGGGGATCTGGTCCCACGTGTTGCGCGTCCGCTCGTACGGATCACACCCGCGGCTGCAACTGGTGAAGGCGTCGGCGGGGCGGTAATCGTACGTGCCCTTGATGTAGCCACCAATCTGCTGACTGACGTACCCCTCGGCCGAAGAGGGGCCGAGCCAGGAGGTCCCCGTGAAGGTGAGACCGCTGAACTCCAGATTGGACACGGGGTCGTCGTAGGTGCCGCCGACGCTGATAAGTGTTTCCAGCCGTGGGAGCTCGATGTCGAGGTCCTGGGGGTTCACGCCGTCCGCGGGCTTGTAGTAGAGCTTTCCTGCGTGGGGGTCGACGTACCACTCCCCCGCCTCATCGATGAAATCGAGCGAGTTCGCCAGGAACCACGTTGAATCGGCGAGCAGCGAGTTCTGCACCGTGTCCCAGCCCCACGTGTTGTTGTCCCAGGCGGGCTGGGTCATCGTGATCGTGTTGCCCTCGATGCTCTGCACCGGGGAGTAGCGGTCGGTGAAGTCGCCAAGCGACTCGAATTCGATCCGGTCCTGGTCCGGCAGGTCCGCCAAATAGGCGAGCGAGGGATTGTTGATCGTCATCCCTGTTGGGGTGAGCGTCAAGTCGGTCAGCTCCAGGCTGGTCGAGGCCCGCGGAGCGGCTATGCCGTCGACGTAGAGCTGCCGGGTCTCGAAGCCGGTCGGCGTGTCTGCGACGTAGATGTTCGCGGCCTCGTCATACGTCTGCCAGCCTGTGAGCTGCGTCGATCCTGTGATCTCGGGGTCCGCGCCTCGAGCAGCCGTCCAGCGTACGGTGCGCCCATTCTGGCCGCCGTCCTCCGCGCGGAACTCGAGCGGGCTGTCGATGCGGTAGGTGCCGTCGGCGAGGACGACGGTGACATCGCCCTTCCCCTTAGCGGCCGTGTGTTGCACGACGCCCTGCACGTGCTCCAGCGAGCACGGGTGCTGCTCCTGGCACTGCCCCTGGTCGCGGCCGTCGGGTGACGCGTAGTAGACACTGTCCTTGTCCGGTGGTGCAGCCTGGGCGGCTGGTATGCCCAGACCGCTCAGGAGTAGGGCTGCCGCGCCGGCAGATCCGGCAGCCGCTTGCCACCGGCCCTTCCTTCGCCCAGGGAGTTCGCGCGTGGGTGACGTCAATGTCATGGCTGTTCGCTTCCGTGATGGTGAGGAGGGATATTTTGACCTTGTTGTAGAAAATCATACGTATGACGTATGCGCAAGACCCATCTTGGGGTCATCGCGGTTCGCTTCGACGCGCTCCCCTGCGGTGCGCGCCAGGCCCTCGTGCCGCTACCCCGCCAACGGTCCTCCGGATCGGAGGCGGGCAGATTTCCACCCTTCGTCGACACGGCGATCGAGATCCTCGTCCCGTCCCGCCGTCTGCCGACCAATCGCAGAATTCGCGCGAGCGTGCTGGCGCACGTCCAGCAGGGCGCCGCCATCAGTCGAGGTGCCAGGCCTCCTCTAGCGGCTGCCAGTTCGGCACGTCCGCATCCGCTGTCAATGGCACCTGACACGGCGCAGTGCGAGCCCACCACTCCTGGGTCAGGGGGTCACCTGCCATCCGCTGCTGATCGGCGTCGAAGTCGTCGCCGATGTACTCGTAGTAGCCAAAAAGGATGTCTTCGATCACGTAGATCGAGAAGTTCCGGATGCCGCACTGCGTGATCATCGCCTCCACGCCCGGCCATACTTCGCGATGGAGAGCCAGGTACTCCTCGCGCTTGCCCGGTCGCACGCGGCACACCATCGCGTATCTCTGCATCCGCCTCAGCCCTTCGTTCCGCCGGCAGTCATTCCGGATACCAGGAATCGCTGCGAGAACAGGAAGATGATCAACACGGGTGCGACCGAGATGATTGTCGCCAGCGCGAGCGTCGGCAACTCGATCGTCACGGTACCGGCCGCCGTGGGGTTGAAGAGCGGGACGTTCGAGAGCAGCTCGGCGAGTCCCACCTGAATCGGCGCCTTCCTGCCGGGCACCATCACGAAGGGCAGGAAGTAGTTGTTCCAGTTGCCGACGAAGTTGAAGAAGCCGACCAGGGCGATCACGGGGGTTGCCAGGGGCATCGCGACTCCCCAGAAGACCCGGAACTCGCTGGCTCCGTCGATGCGGGCGGCATCCAAAAGGTCTCGGGAGACGCTGGTGGAGAAGTAGATATAGGTGAGGTAGACGCCGAACGGGAAGAACGAGAACGGCAGGATGACCGACAGTGGGTTGCCGATCAGCCGCACGGCGCTCAGCTCGAGGAAGATCGGAAGCACCAGGGCAGTGTTGGGAATGAGCATCACGACCAAGGTCGTGATGAGGAGCGCACGACGTAGGCGGAAGTCGATCAACGCCAGGGCGTAGCCTGCCGGGATGCTGACGACGAGCGTGAGGACGAGCGCCGCTCCGGTGTAGAAGGCGGCGTTTCCCAACCACGTCCAGACGATGCCGTTCTGGAACGCCGACAGGCTCTGCCAGTTCTCGACGAGCGTGCCGATACCCCCAAACATGAACGGGTTCTCGGTCAGCAGCTGCAGAGGTGTCTTCGTAGGTGCCAGCAGTAGCCAGATCAATGGCAGCACGAAGAACACTACGAAAACCAGCGCTATGACGATGGCGAGCGCGCGTCCGAGCCAGCCGCGTGGGGAACTCGCCCTGCGGTGATCACGGGTCAGTACTGCGTTAGTCGCGCTCAAAGAGACCTCCACGGAAGACGAAGAACGCGGCCAGGCCGAGAGCGACCACGAGAAGGATGAGGGAGATCGCCGCGGAGCCGTTGAAGTCGTTCTGACGGAACGCGTACAGATAGGCGAGCTGGTTCAATGAATAGTCGGCGGGCACGACGCCCTTGCTGGCTTGAGAGAGGACGCGCGGCTCGACGAAGAGCTGCGTTCCCGCCGCAAGCGTCATTATTCCCATGTACGAGATCCACTTTCGCAGCAGTGGCAGCTGGATATACCAGGCGGTCTGGACCGCACCGGCGCCATCGACGCGTGCCGCCTCCATCACTTCCTGACTGATGTTGTTGAGCGCTCCGTACATGATGACGATCCACCCACCGGCGCCGGCCCAGAAGGCGATGATGGTGAAGATGACCGGAAGATTCTCGATCGAGACGGTCTCGACGAAGCTGTCCAAGCCGAGAGCGCCCAGGATCCCGGAGACGGGGCTGACGGAAGGATCGAGGAGGAACAGCCACAGCATCACGCTGGACGCGCCGGCGAGTGCCCCGGGGATGTAGTACACAAACCGCGTCGACATCGACAGCCACCGAGCGCCGAACCCGTGAACGATCAGGGCAAGCAAGACGACGAAGATCGTCTGGAAGGTCACCCACATGACCACGTACACGGCGACGTGCTGCGCGGCGGGCCAGAATCGGTAGTCGTTGAACACCCTCACGAAGTTGTCGACACCGACGAAGGCCCCCTCGTGGGTGAACGCCAGGAAGATGGCGTACAGGGTAGGAACCAGGCCGAACAGGACCAGCAGGATGCCGTATCCCGCACTGAAGGTGTAACCCATTCGCGACTGCGCGCGGTTCGGGTTCTTGCGTCTGGTGCGGGGCTCCCCCCGCCGGCCGTCCAGCTGGCCGACGACGGGAGCCGTCACGTTGGAAATTGCGATGAGCTTCTTCTTTCAGTGATGAGCGATCGTTTACTGGGCGACGGTGTAACCCTGAACCTGCGCCTCGTTCTCCATCTCCTTCTGCCACTCGGGCACGACCGACTCGATCGTGTCACCGGTAGCGAGCGCGGGCAGGACGACCTTCGCATATGCGGTCTCGGCGCTGAAGCTCGGGTAGCCCCAGCCGGTCCACACCTGGCTCGCAGCATCCACCACCGTCTGCTCGAATTCTCCGACGAAGTATCCGCCACTGGCCTGCTTCGCGATCCACTGCTCAGCCGCGTCGGCGTAGGCGGGGTAGCCGCCCGCCAGTTCCACCTGGTACTCGTCCGAACTCGTCACGAACTCCATAAAGGTCTTGACCGCTTCGAGGTTCTTCGTGTGGCTGGATGCGATCCACGTGCCGCCGCCCACGTTGCCTGTGCCGATCTCCTCGGCTTCCCAGTGCAGAGGTGTGCCGGCGCCAAGCTGGCCGGCCGGAACGTTGAGGCTGTCGGGGTTCTGGAAGAGGGCTCCGGTGAACCAGACCGGTCCCGGCATGCCCAGCACCTTGCCCTGGTTCTTCTGCACGAAGTCCGCGCTGAACACGCTGTCCTCGGTCAGAGTGCCGTTCTCAACCATGTGGTCGAGCAGCTCAGTCATCTTCTGTGAGTTGTCGGCCGAGAAGTCGCTGCTGAACGTGTCGCCGTCCAGCTGGAAGACGGGTGCCTGAGCGCCCCAGTAGTAGACCATCATGCCGAGGAACGCGTCGCCGACGGAGCCAAGGATGTAGCCGGGGTGGTCCGCAGCGAGGGAGTCACTCAGCTCCGCATATTCCTCCCAGGTCGTGGGGATCTCGTAACCGAACTGGTCGAACAGGGTCTGGTCGTACCAGAAGACCGACTGGGCCAGGTCGTTGCGCAGCCCGTAAACGGTTCCGTCGACCGTGAGCGGGTCGAGCGATCCCGGCGTGAAGCCGTCGAGGAACTCCTGGTCGAACCACCCCTCGTTGACGGGGGCCGCGAAGGCCTGAACGCCGTTGGTCTCCTTGGAAGCCCACGACGCGTCGTTGTTCTGAGTAGAGAAGACGACGTCGGGCCACCCCTCGCCCGCCTGATCGAACAGGGCGATCTTCGTCTGCAGACTCCCCGAGCCGCTCGCGTTCCCGTCATACGTCTCGACGTTGATGTCGATCTCCGGGTGAGCTGCCTGGAAGGCCTCGGTCGCGGGTTCGCGGGAGGCGTCGACCCACACGGTGATGGCGCTGTCGGGATCCTGCTCGGCAGGAGTGAAGCCGAGCTCGGAGTTGTCTCCGCCGCCGCCGGTGCCGCCCGAGCAGGCGGTGAGCGCGACCACTGCAAACACCGAAGTGGCGAGAGTGAGTGATCGAGCGAGGCGGGAGAAGCGGCGCTGCCGTGATGCCATTTTCGCGTCCTTACTTGTCGACGTCGTTGACGACTCGTCGCCGAATGACGACTGCCGACGCCAGTAGATCATACATGTGACCTATTAGCAACGACTCCTCGTTGGAGTGTATCTTTCATATGACGTCATACCCATAGGAGAGACATGCGTACATTGCAGTACATCGCCCAGCGCACCGTTGTGATGGCCGATGCAGAACCGTCTCCGCCCGGCGCGGGGGAAGTCCAGATCGGCGTAGCCTTCGCCGGGTTGTGCGGCACCGACCTTCACATCTTCCACGGCCACATGGACGCGCGTGTGAGCAGACCGCTCATTTTCGGTCACGAGATGAGCGGTGTCATCACCGCCGTCGGACCGGACGCGACTGAGTGGAGTGTCGGCGAGCGGGTCACCGTCATGCCTCTCTCCTGGGACAACGTGTGCCCCGCCTGCCGTGCAGGGAATGAGCACATTTGTCAGAATCTCGACTTCATTGGCATCGATTCCCCTGGCGCTCTCCAGGAGGAGTGGAACGTTCCCGCGTCCACACTCGTACGTCTGCCGTCATCGCTGCCACTTGAGGTCGCAGCGCTGGTGGAACCCGTCGCCGTGGCGGTGCACGATGTGCGCCGCTCGGAGCTCGCCGACAGCGACCGCGTCGTGGTTATCGGCGGCGGCCCCATCGGCGCGCTCATCGCGTCTGTTGCGCGCCACGCCGGCGCCGACGTCGTGGTGATCGAAGTCGACGAGCGGCGTCGTTCGCAGATCTCCGACCTCGGCTTCGCAACGATCGATCCCCGCGCCACAGACCAGACCGCATGGGTCGAGGAGTGGACCGATGGCGCGGGCGCGGATGTCGTCTTCGAAGTCTCGGGCGCAGCTGCCGCCGTCGCCGGAGCGACTGGCCTGGCCAAGGTACGAGGCACCATCGTCATCGTCGCCATCCACCCGCAGCCCCGCGAGCTCGATCTGCAGCGCGTCTTCTGGCGTGAACTGCGCATCCTCGGCGCTCGGGTCTACCGCCGGGAAGACTTCGAGCGCGCCGTCGAACTCCTTGTAGAAGGCGCGATCCCGACCGACGCCATCATCACGCGCATCGTCGACCTCAGCGAAGCGCAAGAAGCGTTCAGCGACCTCGAGAACGGTCGCGCCATGAAGGTGCTCGTGAAGGTCGGGGACGTCTCATGACCGCCCGTCTGTTCGACCTGACGGGCACGCTCGCCGTGGTGACGGGCGCCCGCCGAGGAATCGGACGCGCCATGGCCGAGGCCCTCGCTGACGCCGGCGCGGACATCATCGGCGTGAGCGCAAGTCTCGTCCCGGGCAGCGACGTGCAGACCTCCATCGAAGCCAAAGGGCGTTCGTTCGATGCCATCGCATGCGATTTCGCCGACACGGCCGCCGTCGATGCGCTCGGTAGGAGACTGGCGGAACGCGCCCCAGACATCCTTGTCAACAACGCCGGGACGATCGAACGCGCACCCGCCGCCGTGCACAGCCGTGACGCCTGGGACCGCGTCCTGCAGGTCAACCTCTCGAGCCAGTTCGCGCTCAGTCAAGCGGTCGGCGCGTCGATGCTCGAGCGAGGAAGCGGAAAGATCATCTTCACGGCCTCGCTTCTGAGCTTCCAGGGAGGAATCAACGTGCCTGGCTATGCCGCGGCGAAGTCCGGCATCGCAGGGCTGACGAAGGCCTTCTCGAACGAATGGGCATCGCAGGGGATCAACGTCAACGCAATCGCCCCCGGATATATCGCGACGGACAACACGGCCGCATTGCAAGCCGACGAGGACCGCTCTCGCAGCATCCTCGAGCGGATCCCGGCCGGACGCTGGGGACGCGCCGACGACCTTGCGGGCGCCACCATCTTCCTCGCCTCCCGCGCCTCGGACTACATCAACGGCATCGTGCTCCCCGTCGACGGCGGGTGGCTGGGCAGATGACCGGGAGTGTGCTGGAATCGTCGCCCGTGATCCCCGGCGTCGTCACTGAGGACGCCGCGGCCGCCCCGGCTCTCGCCGCTGCGCTCCTGCGCGGAGGCATCCGATGTGCCGAGATCACGCTTCGCACGCCGGCCGGGCTCGACGCGATCCGCGCGATCGCCCGAAACAGCGACCCAGGATTCACCGTCGGGGCGGGAACCGTGCTCGACGTCGATCAGTTCGACGCAGCCGTTGCAGCGGGTGCCGCATTCGTCGTGAGCCCCGGACTCGACCCCGCAATCGTCGAACGTGCAAACAGCCGCGGCATCGAGGTGCTGCCCGGCGTCGCGACTGCGACCGAGGTACAGTATGCGCGACGGCTGGGAGTGCGCACCGTCAAGTTCTTTCCGGCCGACCGGCTCGGTGGTCTCGCGACGATCTCCGCATTCGCCGCCCCGTTCTCGGACATGGCGTTCGTTCCCTCGGGCGGAGTGTCGACGGCGAACATGGCCGACTACCTCGCACACACCTCGGTGCCGGCGGTGAGCGGCAGCTGGATGGTCGCGCGGAAGCTCGTCGTGGGCCGGGAGTTCGACCGGATCGAGGCGTTGAGCCGCGAGGCGATGAGCATGTCTGGGACGCAGAGGACTGGAGGATGAGGAGCGATCGTGTCGGGCTCATCACCCTCGGCGAGACGATGGGCGTCTTCCGGCCGACCGGGATCGGGCGAGTGGGCGCGGATGCGGTCGGCCGCAAGGTGCTGCGCGATCTCCGCGCTGAGTCGGTGCGCGTCCGAGTCGCTGTCGACACGAATGCCGGCACCGGACTCATGACGAAGGAGCAACGAGTCCCGGGCGCTCCGCCGTGCACTACGCCCGCACGGACAGCGCCGGGACCGGCTTTCCCCCGCAGACATCGCCGACTCGGATGTTGCGGGAGCCTCCGTGCTACACATCACGGGGACACGCCTACTCTGTCCGCATCGGCAGCCGCCGCCGTGGAGGCGGCAATCGACATCGCTCAGGCGTCGGATGTGCCCGTCTCATTCGACGTCAATCACCACGCCTCGCTCCGGCGCCACGGCGACGCGCCTTCCGTCCATCGTCGACTGCCTGCGTTCCAAGACGGCGAGTTCGTCGCGCGCGCCAGTGGCCGTCCCCGTCATCGATACGGTGGGAGCCGGAGACGCCTTCGAGGCGGGCCATCTCTGCGAGGCGATCAATGGCGCAGAACCTCGAGACTGTCTCGACCTCGCCGTACGGACAGGCGCCTTCGCCTGTCTCGCACCTGGAGACTGGGAAGGGTATCCGCGTCGCGACGAACTCGGCCTCCTCGATTCGTCCGAACCTGTCACTCGCTAGCGTCCACTGACCCCGAAAGAAGACGGCGCCTCTGATGACCCTCGTCGATTCCCACGTACACGTCTGGGACCCGCGCCGCCTCGCTTACGCCTGGCTCTCGGAGACCGGGCTCGACCGGGCAATGCTCCCTCCCGAGGTGGATCGTGTGGCCACCGTGCCCACTGAGATGGTCTTCGTCCAGGCATCCGACGGCGACCCGCTCGCCGAAGCGAGGTGGGTCGACCAGCTCACCTGGCCGGAGCTGATTGCGATCGTCGCGGGCGCAGACCTGACTCGTGAGCCGCAAGACGTCGAGGCGCACCTCGCAGCGCTCGCCGAGATCCCTCGAGTTGTCGGGGTGCGACATCTGCTCCAGGACACCGCTGTGGCGGACTTCGCCGCGGTGAGCGAAGGACTGCGCATCCTGGAGTCCCACGGCGGAACCTTCGATGCCTGCATCCGCCACACCCAGCTGCCCGCGCTCACAGACCTTCTCGATCCAGTCCCGGGTCTGACTGTCGTGCTCGACCACCTGGGCAAACCGCCGGTCGACGCCGGCATCGACAGTCCGGACGGGCGACGGTGGTCCGAGCAGATCGGCATCCTCGCTGCGCGTCCGCGGACATACGTGAAGCTCTCGGGACTCGCACCCGAGTCCTCGGGTGCCGCCGCCTTCGCCCAGAACGCGGACGCCTTCATCGGCCGTGCCCTGGAGGCGTTCGGGGCGCAACGGGCGATGATCGGCAGCGATTGGCCGGTCAGTTCTCACTTCGGCGTCGGCGTCACGATGATGGAATGGGCCGTGCGGGTCGAGCGCCTCGTCGGCACGACGGACTGGCCGGCGGTATCCGGTACGACAGCGCGATCGGCCTACCTCCCCGGTGGTGCGTCCCCGCTGCGCATTCACTGACCCTGCGGACTCCAGGCTCCGCAGAGCTGCGCCCCCTCCTCTCGTCCGAGAGGAGGGGGCGCAGTCGTGCCGGTCAGTTCGGCGTGATCATCAGCGTCGCCTAGGGCGTGATGGCGTCGGTCTCCACCGAGAAGTCGCTGAAGATGTTGATCCGCGACTGGTTGCGGTCGTGCGAGCTCGAGAAGATCCCGCCGTCCTGCACCGCCTCCGCACCCGTGAGCGCCACCGTCGACCCGACCTGGGCGTAGTTGGCGCCGTCGAACGAGTAGAAGGCGCTCACCTTGTCGCCCTGACGCTCGAGCTTGACCCACAGCGGGCGGAACGTGTTGACGTTCGCCGATGCGGAGCTCTCGACGTACCCGTCGCCGTTGGCGTCCCAGTGGAACGCGACGCCGTTGCGCGGAGTCACTGCAACGACTGCGTAGCCGGCTGACGCACCGGCACCTTCGATGTCGTTGCGGATCATCACGCCGGACTTCGCCCACGCGTTGGAGTCACCCACGGTGTCGACACGGGCCGACACGCTCGAGGCCGCCGTGACGGCGTCCTTCTGGAAGATGGCTCCATACTGGTCGTCGCGCTGTCCGCCGCCGCCCCAGACGTCCGCGCCTGCGGCACGGATCCCGAAGTGATCGCCCGACTGAGCGAAGTAGGAGCTCACGGCAGACGAGCCCGTCGTCGAGAACGGCGCGGCGACCGGGTCACCCGGGTTGCCGCAGGCAGGGTCCTCCGAGAAGAAGTTGCCGTTGAGCACGCTCCGGCGCTCCGGCTCGACACCGGCCTCGCAGATGACCTGCTGAGCGGCAGCGGGCCAGTTGAGTCCGGTGACTCGCACGTTGTCGACGATCTGGTTGCGGTTCTGTGTCGCATTGGGAGTCTGCGCGCCGCCCGAGTTGTACCAGTTCTCACGGATGAGGTTGTCACTCGTGTTGGTCGCGCCGTACGCGTTCGTGAAGACCCACGGGTTGGTACCCTGCAGCACGTTGTTCTGGTACACCGTCGACCGTGTACCTTCATCGAGGTACAGCCCCACTCCCGAAACGTTGTAGAGATAGTTGCGCTCTGTGACCGAGCCCGGGCTTGCCGACAGGTTGTAGATCGACCCGCCGTCGGCGAACTGGGACTTCGTGTTGTGCACGAGGTTGCCGGTCACGGCATTGTCCTTGAGCGTCGTGGGCGTCTCGTAGCGGGTGTTCCAGTTGTAGTAACCCCGGTTCGTGTACTCGCCGGATCCACCCGCGTCGTTCACGCCCCATCCGTATCCCGTGTCGATCCCGTCGTACGCGACGTTGGCGACCTCGTTGTGGAGGATCCGGGCGTTCGTGACATACGTGCTCAGGATGCCGGAGTTGTCCTTGTACTCCACTGCCGCGCGCGTGACCGTGTTGTGCTCGATGACGATGTCGCGGTTGATCATCCGCGGGTCGCTCGGGTGGTGGGCGTCGGGTCGGTTCCCACCGACGAAGACGCCGTGGCCACCGAGTTCGGTGAAACGGTTGCCGATCACCGTGACGTCACTCGCGCCGAGCCCGACGCCGCTGATGGCCGCGTTGGTGTCATTGCCGATACCCAGAGCGGACGACCCGAGCGTTGTGAAGAAGTTGTCCACGAACGACACTCCGGAGGCCGCCGACACCTGGACAGCCGCCGGCTGCTGGTACCAGCTCGTACGGGCACGTTCGAACAGCTCGCATCCGCGCGAGCACGACGTGAAAGCGTCGGCGGGGCGATAGTCGTAGTCGTCCTTGATGTACGAGCCGTTCTGCTGCGTCGCGTATCCGTGCGACGAAGGTCCGAGCCAGGAGGTTCCTGCGAAGGTCAGCCCCTCGAACTCGAGGTTCTGCAACGGCTCGTCGTAGGTGCCGCCGACGCTCAGGAGAGCCTCGGTCCGCGGCAGCTGCACGTCGAGCGTGTTCGGGTCCACCCCGGCGCCCGGCTTGTAGTAGAGCCTTCCGGCGCCCGGATCGATATACCACTCATTCATCGAGTCGAGGAACGCGAGCGAGTTGGAGAACCAGAATGTCGACCCACCGAGGAGCGCGTACTGGGGGGTATCCCAACCCCACGTGTTGTTGTCCCACGCGGGCTGGCTCATGGTGACCACGTTGTTCGCGATCGATTCCACCGGCGAGTAGCGATAAGTGAAATCGCCCTTGCTTTCGAACTCGACCCGGTCCTGGTTGGGCAGAGAGTTCATGAACGCGAGATTGGGGTTTTTCAGAGCGATCCCGTCGGCGCTGAGCGTTACATCGGCGACCGGGACCTGACGCTGCGCCCGCTGCGCGTACACACCATCGACGTAGAGCTGTCGCGTGTCCACACCCTGCGGGGTGTCGGCGACCCAGACGCCGGCTGCGGCGTCGTGCACGCGCCAGCCCGAGACGGGCTCAGACCCGGATATCACGGGGTCCGCGCCTTCGGCGGCGACCCAGCGGACCATTCCGCCTTCGCCGCCGGCGTCCTCCGGGCGGAACTCGAGCGGCTCGTGGATGCGGTACTCGCCGTCGGCGAGTTCGACGGTGACATTCGATGCCGGTCCGGCGGGGAGCTGACGCACCCGCTCTTTCGCGGTGGCGAGGTCACAGGGCCGGGGTTCCGAGCACGCCGGACCTGACCCGTCAGGCGAGACAAACAGAGTGCGAGTGGAAGCGTGGGCGGGGGACGCGACTGCGAGGCTTGCCGCGAGAATCCCGATCACCGCCAGTGCGCTGCCACGTATTAGGCCGAGCTTCACGGGGAATCCAATCTGATGAGGGCTTCCCGTACTCACACGCGCAACAACCGATCACGACACTGTGGAACGGGGCGAGCGATGACCGTTCGCGTTAAGATCATATGAATGATGTATTAGCTTTGCAAGCGCAACTTCAGCGCGGTGTGCCGAACACGACGAGGACCGGATCGTTCGATCGGTCGTCAGATGACCGGCGACCAGTTGGGGTTCCTCGCGGTGACGTTGGGAACTGAACCCCAGCAGGATGTAACCCCCGCTGTGATCGCAATGCGTCCATGGGGGCGCAACGGACAATTCGAGGGCGGTCCAGGTGCACACAGGTGCACACATTGGTGCACACCGAATCAGAAGAGTCTGAGCCCTGCGCGCATGCACTTCCGCGTGATTCCGCAGGAAAAAACGTCTAGGCAGAGCCAAACCAGACGGTTTCGGATCGACGCCGGCCAGAAGAGTCCAGCAAAAGAAAAAGGGCCGTCACCGGCCCTTTTCCCATTTACTGCCTCAACACAGTGTGCGCTCGAAGGGACTCGAACCCCCAACCTTCTGATCCGTAGTCAGATGCTCTATCCATTGAGCTACGAGCGCAGTCTCGCCTGGCGCAAGGCGCGCAGGCCAGCGTCCAGAATACCCCACGCGCGAGGATGCCGCGAACCGAGGTCAGGTCGGCGAGGGTTCCGGGGCGGCGGGACGCCATCCCCGCACCCAATCCACCTCGCACGACTTCGGCAGCGCGCCCCGCCCGCCGTCGGGCCGCGCGAACGCATACAGGTCGAGCATGAGCATGAGCGGATAGGCGGGCGCGCGTGCGACGGAGCGAACCAGGCGGCCGTCCACGTAGAACCGCGCGCCGTCGGCCGACCACGCGGCGGCATACTCGTGGAATTCGTCTGCACCGGGAACGTCGACCGTCGTGAAGTCGTCGGGCAGGTCCGGATCATGATGCGGATGCACGCCGACGCCGACCTTCATCGTCTGCCCCCGGATGTCGCGGCCGAAGATCTCGGCGACGCAGAGCTCACCGGACTGCTCGGGGCTGTCCTCGATTCCGATCAGCCACAGCGCCGCCATCGCGTCGGGGTCGGGGGTGGCACGCATGCGCACTTCGACGAGGCCCTCGCTCGGGGCGTAGAGCACTTCGCGCTGCTGCTCTTCGCGCACCACCAGGGCATCGGCGAAGCGGTGCTGGCCGTCGCGCGAGCCGAGAGGTCCCGAGCGGACCGCCGTCTGCAGGTTCGACACGTACGTCGTGCCGTCGAACTCCGGCGACCACGGCGCCTGGTCCTCATCGATCCGCAGCGTGAGCACGCTGTTGCGGAGGGAGTAGCGCGGTCTTGTCGCCGCGCGGCTGCTCCACTGCGGCAGATAGGCCGGGATCCACCTGGACGGATCGATGTCATTCCCGTCGAAGTCGTCTTCGAACTCGAGTTCCCAGCGGCTGCGATCGATGTCGGTCATGCATCGCCTCGCAGGGGAACGACCGGCTCTGCGTCCAGGGCTCGAAGCTGACGCTGGTTCGCGACCGAGCGGTACGACGAGTCGACGAGTTCTGCGATCAGCTGCCAGTCCGCCTCCTCATGCGCCGCGATGGCGAGGTAGCCCCAGGCACCGTCGTATGCGGGGACCCACACGTCGTCGCGCTCGAGCAGCGGTTCCCGCTCGTCCGGGTCGACCCGTACGACCACCGCCTGCTCCGGCTGATGGGCGGCGCCGGCGATGGCGAACTGCCGGGTGCCGGCGCGCCAGGTGGCCCGGCCGTGCGCGGCGACCTCCGCGACCTCGGGATACCGGAGGCAGAGCTCCCGCAGGCGGGGGATGAACGCCTCATCCCGCGGGAAGGGCGAGGGCGGCGGCGTGTCCGGCATCCCCCGATTGTGCCAGGAGCGTCCGACGACGTCAGCGCTCTGACGAGTCGCCGGCGGCGGAACTGCCATCCACGCCGGCGGTGTCATCCACGCCGACGTTGTCATCCACGCCGGCGCCGTCATCCGCCCCATCGTCCTCGTCATCAGCGTCCGCGCCGCGAAGCCGGCGCCGGTGCTGCGCGGCCAGGCGCTCGAGGTCGACGAGGCGCAGCGACTGCATCCGCGCCGCACGCATGCGCTCGTAGTCGGGGTCGGACTCGGGGCGCATGCCCTCGACCCTCAGCCGCCGTTCGAGGTTGGACTCGACATCCGCCCACGCCGCCTCGCGCGCGGCCTCGACGAGCTCTGCCAGCGCGTCCGGATCATCGCCCCTTCTGCGGAGCTCCTTCGCGACCCGCAGATACTGACGACCGCGGCGACGCAGGTTCTTCACGTCGCGGTCCCGATAGTCGTGCGTGCCGTCGGGCTGGGAGTACTGACCCCAGGCGGCCTTGCGCTGACGCTTCGCGAGGCTCGCCGCGTCCTCCGCCTCGGTGGCGAGCAGGAGGAGGGCATCTCGCGCCACCGGCACGAACCGCGAGGCCTCGAAGGGTTCGCCGAGCGAGATCGTCCCCACGAGGATGTTGTTCTTCACACTCAGGCGAGCGGCCGCCGTGGCAATCGCGATTCCCTCGGCGACGGCATCCGCATTTCTCCCCACAGCCGCCCACCTCCCTCCCTCAGAGATTAGCGGGCCGACGGCGAGCGCATTCCAGAAGCGCAGCCCGCGCCCGCCGGCCGAGCGGCGCGTGCGCTCAGGAGACGAGCTTCGCGACGATGGAATCGATGCGGCGCTGGCGCGTCTCGGGCGTCTTCGCGCCCTCCACGTTCGTCACGTGCGCCTTGCGCGCGCTCGGCGAGAGCGCCTGGAACGCCTCCTGCGCATCGCCGCCGCGAAGCGCCGCAGCAAGGTCGTCGGGCACCTCGACCGTCCGCGGCGCGGCGTCGAGGGCGAGCTCGACCGTGATGGGGTCGCCGCCGTTCAGCCCCGTTGCGGCCCGCTTGTCCGAGCTGAACGCGATGAGGTAGCGCCCGCCCATCACCGCGACGGTGCTGCGGTATTGGAAGCCGTTGACTTCGACCGTCACCGCCGGCCGCTTGCCTCCGCCGAGCTGCTCGATCACCTCGGGAGGCACCTCGATCCCGGTGTTGTTGCCGGTCTGGAAGAGGGTCGTCTCGAAGCGCATGGGGCGAGTGTGCCACGGATGCCGCCGGCTGGACAGGCGACCTCCGCCAATCCATTCGGCGCGCCGCAACGAATCACACCTGTCGCACAAACCGTCGGGATCTCCCCGGCGGGCGATGACACAAGGGAGTGAATCGTGAAGAAGAACACCAAGCGGGTGCTCGGCATCGGTGCCGCAGCGCTTGTTGCCATGTCGCTCGGCGCTGCGCCGGCGATGGCGCATGATCCCGAGCCGTCACCGGGGAAGAACGTGGTGCTCACCGCCACTCTCACGGAGCTCAACGGATCGGGGGCCTCGGGGAAGGCGATCGCGGTCGTTCGCGACGAGACGATCCGGGCGATCGGAATCCGCGCGAGGGGCCTCTCACCCAATGCGCCTCACGCCCAGCACATCCACTACGGCGAGCAGGCACTGAACGAGTGTCCCACGCTGGCGCTGGACAGCAACGGTGACGGGCGGCTGAACACCGTCGAAGGCGTTCCGGCCTACGGGCCCGTCGTCGTATCGCTGAACACCAGCGGCGACACGTCGCCGGCCAGTTTTCTGGACGTTACCCGGTTCCCCATCTCCAAGAACGGAACCTACAACTACTTCCGGCGGAACATCGCGTTCACTGACGTTGCCGGAACCGGCTACCCGGGTGCCGGCGGCACCGGCACCGCTGCACAGATCGCCGAGGCCATCCGCGCGGGTGAGGGCGTCGTCGTGATCCACGGAAACGACTACGACGGCAACGGGGCGTACAACCTCAGCGATCCGGAAGGCGCCAGCGAGCTGGATCCCAGCCTCCCCGCCGAGGCCACCGATCCGGTTGCGTGCGGGCTTCTGCACTGACGGCGGTCTCCTGTCCGAGCTGAGGTCCAGGCGCCGCCTGCCAACGTGCACCGCGCGTGCCAGGCGGTGCCCGGACCCCACCCTCGGGCAGAAGCGCGTTCACCCGTGTGCGCACGGGACTCTCGGCGATGCGGCCGCGGTCGCTCAGTCGATACCTTCACCCGAGGTTGGTGGCGTACCCGTGTCGCTCGGTTAGACTTCCTGAACGATCGGTCACTAATCCGTTCTCGATGAGGAGGACACCCATGGGCGCGCTGCCGAGCTACACCACCGGGCGGTGGTTCACACCGGATGCCGGCGGCTCCGCCGTCCCCGTCCGCGATTCGTCAACCGGCGAGCTGATCACCGAGGTGAGCGCCGACGGACTCGATTTGGCCGGGGCTGTGGACTATGCGCGTCGCACCGGCCAGGCCAGCCTCGGCGCGCTGACCTTTCACCAGCGCGCCCTGCTGCTGAAGCGGTTCGCGCAGGTGCTGACCGAGCGCAAAGACGAGCTCTACGCGGCCTCGGCTCGCGCGGGCGCGACGAAATCCGACGCCTGGGTCGACGTCGACGGGGGTATCGGCGTGCTCTTCACGTACTCGTCCAAGGGCCGGCGCGAACTCCCGAACGCCCAGGTCTACGTCGACGGCCCGTCGGAGTCCCTCTCGAAGGACGGTTCATTCCTCGGCCGGCATATCTACACCCGGCTGCCGGGGGTCGCGGTGCAGATCAACGCGTTCAACTTCCCGGTGTGGGGAGCGCTCGAGAAGTTCGCGCCCGCGTTCCTCGCGGGTATGCCGACCATCGTCAAGCCGGCGACCCCGACCGCGTTCGTCGCCGAGGCGATGGTGCGCATCCTCGTGGAGTCCGGCGAGGTGCCCGACGGCGCGTTGCAACTGGTGTGCGGGAGCGTGCCCGGCCTGCTCGAGAGCCTCGGGCTGGGTGACCTCGTCGCGTTCACCGGATCGGCATCGACGGCCGCGATGCTGCGGGCGCGTGTGCCGAACGGCGCCATCTTCCAGGCGGAGACGGACTCGATCAACGCCTCGGTGCTCGGGCTCGACGCCGGCGAGGGGACCCCGGAGTTCGATGCTTACGTGAAGCAGCTCGTGGCAGAGCTGATGGCGAAGTCGGGCCAGCGCTGCACGGCGATCCGGCGGGCGATCGTGCCCGCGGCATCCGTCGATGCCGTTCTCGACGCGGTGCGCGCACGCCTCGAAGAGCGCGCGGTGCTCGGTGATCCGCGCGGCGACGGCGTGACCATGGGGCCTCTGGTGTCCACCGCGCAGCGCGACGAGGTGCTCCGTCAGGTCGCGCGGCTCGTGGAGGCCGGTGGCGAGATCGCGATCGGCTCGACCGACGCCCCCGAGGTGGTGCGGGCCGACGGCACCCGCGGGCCGGCCCAGGACGGCGCGTTCATCACCCCCCTCGTGCTGCGATTCGCGGATGCCCGAACGCCGGCGGTGCACCAGATCGAGGCGTTCGGTCCGGTCGCTGCCATCCTCGGCTACGAGAGCGTGGATGACGCGGCCGACCTGGTCGCGCGAGGCGAGGGGTCCCTTGTGACAAGCGTCGCGACCCACGACCCGGTGTTCGCGGTCGAGCTGACCTCGCGGATCGCCTCGTGCAACGGCCGCGTGCTGCTGCTCGACCGCGACGACGCACGCTCGTCGACCGGGCACGGCTCCCCCATGCCGCACCTCGTGCACGGCGGCCCCGGGCGCGCAGGCGGCGGCGAGGAACTCGGCGGCATCCGTGCCGTGCTGCACCACATGCAGCGCACGGCCATTCAGGGCTCCCCCGACATGCTCACCGCCCTCACCGGGGTGTGGCACCCCGGCGCGAAGGCGCGGAGCGACGAGCGGCATCCGTTCCGCAAGAGCCTGGGCGAACTGCGCATCGGCGACCAGCTGATCTCGGAGTCGCGGCCGGTCACGCTCGATGACATCGAGACCTTCGCGAACTTCACCGGCGACACCTTCTACGCCCACATGGACGAGGATGCCGCGGCGGCGAACCCGTTCTTCCCCGGTCGCGTGGCGCACGGGTACCTGCTGGTGTCGTGGGCGGCGGGCCTCTTCGTCGACCCGGCGCCTGGCCCGGTGCTCGCGAACTACGGGCTCGAGAACCTGCGGTTCGTGACCCCCGTGAGCCCGGACGACGAGATCCGCGTGGAGCTGACCGCGAAGCAGATCACCCCGCGCGAGACCGACGAGTACGGCGAGGTGCGGTGGGACGCCGTGATCCGCAACCAGCGCGACGACCTCGTGGCGACCTACGACGTGCTGACGCTCGTCGCGAAGGAGTAGGTCGCACGGGAGTTCTGGGCGGGCTCGGTGCCGGGTCGCACTTCGGGCCGACCGGGCGCTGACTCACCCGTTGCCCGGGTCCGCCCGGCATCCGCGCTGCACTTTCCTGCACGGGCCGCGCGAATCGACGCAGCGCCGTCCGGATTGTGCAGCGCGAGCGGGTATCGCGCGCATCCCGAACCCAGCGGCGGCCCGGCACGCTCCCGCGCCGCAGCTCGCCCGGCTCGGGCGTTCGCGCTGCACTTTCCTGCGCGGGCCACGCGAATCGACGCAGCGCCGTCCGGATTGTGCAGCGGGAACGGGGTCGGCCTCCCGGGCTCGCGCGCACGCGACCCCGGGTCAGGGGCGCAGACGTCCCGCGCTCAGCGGCGGCGGAGGCCGTCGAAGACGAGGGCGAGCACGTCGTCGGCGATGTCGGCGGGGCGCTCGGGGCCGGTCGGCCGGTACCACTCGACCAGGGAGTTCACCATTCCGAAGACGAGCCGCGTCGCGATCGCGGGGTCGAGATCCGCTCGCACCGCCCCGTCGGCCTGCGCGGCCCGTACGAGGGCGCTCACGGCCTCGTCGAATCGACGGCGACGCTCGAGCGCCGTCCGCTCCACCTCGGTGTTGCCCCTCAGCCTCAGCAGAAGGGTCACGTACGGCAGCCGCTCGACCAGCACCTCGACGGCCCGGCGCACCACATAGGTCAGGCGGTCGATCGGCTCGCCCGCCGCAGCGCCCGGCTCTTCGAGGACCTGCTCCAGTCCGCCGAGCGCCTCGTCGAGGGCGGCATCCAGCAGGTGCTCCTTGGACGCGAAGTGATGGTAGATCGCCGACTTCGACAGGCCCAGCCGCGTGGCCAGCATGCCCATGGATGTCGCGTCGTAGCCGTGCTCGTTGAACACGCGCGCGGCGACCTCGAGGGCGCCCCGCCGGTCGTAGCCGGGCCGGCCGCGGCGCGGTTCAGGGGTGACGGCCGCGGCAACGGCATCGCCCCCGTCGGCCTCGGCCACGCCCGCCTCTGCCACGTCGCCGGCCACGGGCCCCTCGGTCACCCGCCCGCTCCTGCGGCCGCGGCATCCGCCGGCACGATGGATGGCGGCGCCGGGCGATCCGTGACGACCGCCCGTCCGCGGAACAGCGCCACCACGTCTCCAGCCTCGTCGGTCACCGTGACGTCGTAGACGCCGCGCCGACCCTGTCGCACCCGGCGCTCCGCGGTCGCCCTCAGCAGTTCGCCGCTGACCGTCGAGCGCACGAAGTCGATCTCTGCGCCGACGGCGACGGTGACGCGGTCGTCCTCGTTGCAGGCGATCGCGAACGCCGTGTCGGCGAGCGCGAAGACGAGCCCGCCGTGGGTGATGCCGAAGCCGTTCGTCATGTCGTCGCGCACACGCATCGAGACGACGGCGCGCCCCGGCTCGTCGGTCTCGACGACCATGCCCAGCGCCGCGGAGGCCCGGTCGTTCGCCATCATGTCGCGGCTCGACATCCGACCCCCTCTGTTCGCCCGCATCGTTTGTCCGACCCGCGGCGTGGGCCTATAATAACTGAACGATCGTAAAGTAAAGGTGCTGACGATGACGACACGCGAGCAGACCCGGTTCGACGAACTGATCGCCGCCGACTCCCGCATCGAGCCGCGGGACTGGATGCCCGACGCCTACCGCAAGACGCTCGTGCGGCAGATGTCGCAGCACGCGCACTCCGAGATCATCGGCATGCAGCCCGAGGGCAACTGGATCTCGCGCGCTCCGAGTCTCAAGCGCAAGGCGATCCTGATGGCCAAGGTGCAGGACGAGGCCGGCCACGGGCTCTATCTCTACTCCGCCGCGCAGACCCTCGGGACCCCGCGCGACGCGATGACCGAGGCGCTGCTCGCAGGCAAGGCCCGATACTCCTCGATCTTCAACTACCCCACTCCGACCTGGGCCGACATGGGCGCGATCGGCTGGCTCGTCGACGGCGCCGCCATCGTGAACCAGGTGCCGCTCTGCCGCGCCTCGTACGGCCCGTACGCCCGCGCGATGGTGCGCATCTGCAAGGAGGAGTCGTTCCACCAGAGGCAGGGATTCGAGATCCTGCTGACGCTCATGAACGGCACGCCCGCGCAGCGGGAGATGGCCCAGGATGCCGTGAACCGCTGGTACTGGCCGAGCCTGATGATGTTCGGGCCGCCGGATGACGAATCGCCGAACTCGGCGCAGTCCATGGCCTGGAACATCAAGCGCTTCGGCAACGATGACCTGCGCAACCGGTTCGTCTCGATGCTCGTGCCTCAGGCCGAAGCGCTCGGCATCACGCTTCCGGACCCCGAGCTGCGGCTCGACGACGACGGGAACGTCGTCGCGATGGGACCCATCGACTGGTCCGAGTTCGAGGCCGTGCTGAAGGGCAACGGACCCTGCAACGCGCAGCGGATCCAGCACCGGCGTCAGGCGCACGAGGACGGCGGGTGGGTGCGCGCGGCGGCGGCGGCGTACGCCGAGCGGATGTCGCGGATCGAGGTGGCGGCGTGATGGATGTTGTGCCCACCCGGGTCGCTGAGCCTGTCGAAGCGTCGTCCTCCCACCCCTCGACAAGCTCGGGGACCGGGCCCACCCCGGTCGCTGAGCCTGTCGAAGCGTCGTGGGGACTGTGGGAGGTGTTCGTGCGAGCCAACCGCGGGCTGAGCCACGTGCACGTCGGCTCGCTGCAGGCTCCGGATGCCGAGATGGCGGTGCGCAACGCGCGCGACGTCTACACGCGGCGCAACGAGGGTGTCTCGATCTGGGTCGTGCCCGCGGACGCGATCACGACGAGCGACCCGGATGCGCGCGACGCCTTCTTCGAGAGTCCATCGGGCAAGAACTACCGGCACGCGACGTACTACACCGCGTCCGAGGGGGTGCCGCACCTGTGACGACCCTTCGACAGGCTCAGGGAGCGCATGCGGGGGCGCAGGGACCGGATGCCGCGACGCACGGACCGGATGCCGCGGCGCAGGGACCGGATGCGGCGGCGCAGGGACCGGATGCGGCGGCGCAGGGACCGGATTCCGCGGCGCAACAGCTGGATGCCGCGGCGCAGGGACCGGATGCCGCGGCGCAGGGACCGGATGCCGCGGCGCAGGGACCGGATGCGGCTGCGCCGGGGCCGGATGCTCGTACCGCGCACATCGTCGTCGACACCGTCCAGCTCGACGCCGAGCTGATCGGCGACGAGGCCGCCGTCGCGTCACCCGAGGTCGCCGCGTACGCGCTCGGCCTCGGCGATGACGCCCTGATCCTCGCCCAGCAGCTGGGCTGGTGGATCTCCCGGGCTCCAGAGCTCGAGGAGGACATCGCGCTCGCCAACATCGCCCTCGACCTGCTCGGCCACGCCCGTTCGCTCCTGCACTACGCGGGCAGCGCCGACGGCCGCACCGAGGACGACCTCGCCTATTGGCGCGGCGAGCGCGAGTTCCGCAGCCGGTGGCTGTTCGAGCAGCCGAACGGCGACTTCGCGCACACCATCGTGCGGCAGCTCCTCGCATCCACCTACTTCCGCGCACTTTACGCGGAGCTTTCGACATCCGCCGACCCGACCCTCGCCGCGATCGCGGCGAAGGCCGAGAAGGAGGTCGCGTACCACCTCGACCACGCGGAGCAGTGGATGCGCCGCCTGGCGCTCGGCACTGAGGAATCCCGGCGGCGCACGATCGTCGCCCTCGGCGACCTCTGGCCCTACCTCGGCGAGCTTTTCGTCGACGATGAGGCGGCGCTGGCGCTGCCGGGGATCGCCGTACCCCCGTCATCCCTGCGCGACGACGTGGAAGCGGAGCTGACCGGCATCCTGAGCGCCTGCGAGCTCGAGGCACCCCGCGTGCCGTTCTCGTCGGGCGGTGGCCGCGAGGGCCGACACTCCAGCTACCTCGGCTTTCTGCTCGCCGAGATGCAGGTGCTGGCGCGACAGCATCCGGGGGCGACATGGTGACCGCGACCCGCACCCGTGCCTGGGACATCGCCGCCGCGGTGGTCGACCCGGAGATCCCGGTGCTGACCATCGAGGACCTCGGTGTGCTCCGCTCCGTCGAGGAGGACGGCTCCCGCGTGCGCGTGCGGCTCACCCCGACATACAGCGGATGCCCCGCCCTCGATGCGATGACCGACGACGTGCGCGCGGCCCTGCTCGACGCCGGCTACACCGACGTGCAGGTGCGCACCGTGCTCTCCCCCGCCTGGACGACGGACTGGATGACGGATGCCGGCAAGGCCAAGCTGGCCGGGTTCGGCATCGCACCGCCCAACGGCCACGCACCCGCCCGCGGGACCCGCGTGCCGGTGACGCTCAGCGTGCGGTGCCCGCAGTGCGGGTCGCTCGACACCCGGGAGCTCTCCCACTTCGGGTCGACATCGTGCAAGGCGCTCTACGAGTGCCGCGCGTGCCTCGAGCCGTTCGACTTCTTCAAGGTGCTGTGAGCACCACGACGCGCCGCCGGGCGCGGTTCCACGAGCTCGAGGTCACGGCGGTCCGTCCGCTGACGGCCGACAGCGTCGAGGTCACGTTCGCCGTACCGTCCGAGCTGCGGGACGACTACGCCTACCTGCCGGGACAGTACGTCGCGCTGCGCGCAACGATCGACGGCCACGAGCTGCGCCGCAGCTACTCGATCTGCCGCGCCCCAGCGCCGGGCGACCCTTCGACGGGCTCAGGGACCGGGGACGGCCGAGGGACCGAAAACGTCTCGGCGAGCCAAGCCGGGACCACCATCTCGGTCGGCATCAAGCGCGACATCGGCGGCGTGTTCTCGGCGTGGGCGAACACCGAGCTGAAACCGGGCGATCGCATCGACGTGATGAGCCCGGAAGGCACGTTCACGACGGGGCTCCCGGACCTCGACGGGGCGCACCTGGCCGGCATCGCCGCCGGCTCGGGCATCACGCCGATGATGGCGCTCGCGGCATCCGTGCTGGCGGCATCCGCTACCGCGCGCTTCTCCCTCGTCTACACGAACCGCGCCACGCAGGATGTGATGTTCCTCGAGGAGCTCGCCGCCCTGAAGGATCGCTACCCCGCGCGGCTGGCGCTGCATCACGTGCTCTCGCGTGAGCAGCGGGCGGCGCCCCTGCTGTCGGGGCGCATCGATGCCGAGAAGCTCGGCCGCATTCTCGACGTGCTCTTACCGCCGGAGGGTGTCACGGAGTGGTTCCTGTGCGGCCCGTTCGAGCTCGTGGCGCTCTGCCGCGACACGCTCGAGCGCCGCGGGGTGCCGGCATCCGACATCCGCTTCGAGCTCTTCACGACGGATGCCGACAGCCCGCGCATCGACCGGGGACGGCCCGTCGAGACCCGCCCCGGCGATGAGACCGTGCAGATCGAGTTCACGCTGGACGGGCTCTCGTCCCGGATCGAGTCGCCGGTCGCGGCGAACGAGGCGATCCTGGATGCCGCGCTGCGCGTGCGCGCCGACGTGCCGTTCGCGTGCGCCGGCGGAGTGTGCGGCACGTGCCGCGCCCGCCTGGTCGAGGGGAACGTGCGGATGACCCAGAACTACGCCCTCGAGCCGGACGAACTCGCGCGGGGGTACGTCCTTACGTGCCAGTCCCACCCGCAGACCCCTCGCGTCGTCGTCGACTACGACGTCTGAGCGGGAGAGGAGAGGAGCAGGATGATCCACCTGAGCATCGAAGACGACGTCGCCGAAGTGGTGCTGGATGCGCCCGAGCGGCTCAACGCCCTCGGCCCCGGCGACCTTGCCGAGCTCGAGACCGCCTACGCCGACGCCGAGGGCGCCCATGTCCGGGCGCTGCTGCTCCGAGGCGAGGGCAGGGCGTTCTGCGCGGGCCGCGACATCTCGGGCGTCGACCCGCGCACCGACGACGTGATGGGGTACCTCGGCGACCTGGTGGGGCCGCTGCTCCGCCGCATGAGTGCGTTCCCCGCCCCGACCTTCGCCGTCGCGCACGGTGCGTGCCTCGGCGTCGGCCTGGGACTGCTCATCGCGACCGATGTGGTCTACGTCGCCGACAACGCGAAGATCGGCTCCCCGTTCGCGAACCTCGGCGCGACCCTCGACTCGGGCGGGCACGCGCTCTTCTACGAGCGGCTCGGCGCCCACCGGACGCTCGACCTCATCTACACGGGACGGCTGATGTCCGGATCCGAGGCGGTCGAGGCGGGGCTCTTCTCGCGGGTCTTCCCGGCCGACGGCGTGGTGGGCGCTACCAGGGGTGCGGCCCGGACGGCCGCAGCCGGGGCGACACAGGCGTTCCTCGCGTCGAAGGCCCTCGTGCACGCCCTGCGGGACGAGCGCCTCGGGCTCTGGGACTCGCTCGACGCCGAGAACCGCGCGCAGGCGGCGCTGTGCGACACGGATGACTACCGCGAGGGCTTCTCGGCGTTCCAGGAGAAGCGGCGCCCGTCCTTCACGGGCCTCAGCTGAGGCGCGGATCAGGCGGGTCCCGGCACGGGCGGACACGGTCACCTTCGTCAGGATCGCGGCACGCCGGCCGCCGGCAGGATGATCCGGTCGATCACGTCGATCATGAAGTCCCGGTCGACCCGCTCACGCAGCATCAGCGTGCGGTAAGCGACCATCGCCGGGCCGATCGTGCAGAGCGTCTCGACGTCGCTGTCGGCCGAGATCTCTCCGCGGTCAATCGCGCGCCGGAAGATGATGCGGTTCGCCGCCGCGCGCGGTTCGACCAGCGCTTCGTGGGCCGCGACGGCGAGCTCGGGGTCGCGGGCGATCATGGACACGATTCCCGCCATGACCTTGAGCTTGCGCTCGCTCTCCGCGATGGTCGGCGATTTGACCATCGCGACGAGGTCCCCGCGCAGGGTCCCCGTGTCGGGGGGCGACGTGAGGTCCTGGCCCCTGGACTTCATGCAGGCCACCGCGTCGAGCACGAGCTCGGTCTTCGACGCCCACCGGCGGTAGAGGGTCGCCTTGCCGGCCTTTGCCCGGGCAGCGACCATGTCGATCGTCATGCCGTCGTACCCGGTCTCGGCCAGGACGTCGAGGGCGGCATCCAAGATCTCGGGATCGCGGCTGTGATCGCGCTTGCGGCCCAGTTTGGGCTGCGCATCCACGAGGTCGGTCTGCGTCATCGCGGACTCCCTTCTCTCGTGTCGACATTACCGCGGGGTAAATTTCGGAACCAAGTAGATCCGGAACTCAATAGTACCGTATATAGTGACCAGCATGTCTTCTCACACCCCCACGCCCACCAATCGCGGCCACTGGCTGACGCTGGCCGTGGTCGGCCTCGCCCAGCTCATGGTGGTGCTCGACGCGACCGTGGTGAACATCGCCCTCCCGTCCGCCCAGGCCGACCTCGGCTTCTCGGACGGTCAGCGCCAGTGGATCATCACGGCGTACTCGCTCGCCTTCGGCAGCCTCCTGCTGCTCGGCGGTCGCCTCTCCGACCTGATGGGCCGCAAGCGCACGTTCATCATCGGCCTCGTCGGCTTCGCGGCCGCGTCCGCCCTCGGCGGCGCCTCGGGCACCTTTGAGCTGCTGGTTGCGTCCCGTGCACTGCAGGGCGCCTTCGCGGCGCTGCTGGCACCGACCGCGTTGGCGGTGCTGACAACGACGTTCACGATCCCCAAGGAACGCGCGCGGGCGTTCGGCGTCTTCGGTGCAATCGCCGGCGCCGGCGGCGCGGTCGGCCTGCTGCTCGGCGGCATCCTGACCGAGACGGTCGGCTGGCGCTGGAATCTCTACATCAACGTCGTGATCGCGGCCGTGGCGCTCGTCGGGGCGCTCATCTATCTGCCCCTCCTGCCGCGCACCGGCCCGCGACCGAAGCTCGACGTTCCGGGCACGCTGCTCGTCTCCGGTGGTCTCTTCGGACTCGTCTTCGGCTTTTCGAACGCCGAGACAGACGGCTGGGACTCGCCTTTGACGTGGGGGATGCTGACCGCCGCCGTCATCCTGCTCGCCGCATTCGTCCTGTGGCAGCGCCGGGCGGCGCACCCGCTGCTGCCCCTGTCGATCGTGCTCGACCGCAACCGCGGCGCCGCTTACCTCTCGGTCATGGTCGCCGGCGCCGGCATGTTCGGCATCTTCCTGTTCGTGACCTACTATCTGCAGCTGACGCTGGGGTACTCGCCGATCCAGACGGGCCTCGCCTTCCTGCCGATGATCGGGATGCTGATCCTCGCGGCGCAGCTCGGCACGAACATCTTCATCCCGCGATTCGGGCCGAAGGTGCTCGTGCCGATGGGCATGACGCTCGGCGCGATCGGCATGATCTGGCTGACGTTCCTCGACGAGTCGAGCACGTACGCCGCGCACGTGCTGGCGCCGCTGATGGTCATCGGCTTCGCGATGGGCACGATCATGCCGGCCTCGATGCAGACCGCGACGCTCGGCGTCAACCGAGAGTTCGCGGGCGTCGCGTCGGCGACGGTGAACACCAGCCAACAGGTGGGAGGCTCGATCGGCACCGCGCTGCTCAACACCCTCGCGGCTACCGCGACCGCCGACTTCCTGGTGGCCAACACGCCCACCACGCCCGAGGTGGGGGTTCAGGCGGCGATCGCCGGCTACTCGACCGCGTACTGGTGGGGTGCCGCGTTCTTCGTCGCGGGAGCGATCATGTCGGCGCTGCTCTTCCGCCGGCGCGGCCACGGTCTCTCGCTGGCACAGGAACCCGTGGTCCAGGCGAGCGCCGATCCGGTCATCGCGCGCTAGGACCCTCCGCCGTGGGGAGTGAGGGTTTCGAGCGTTCGAAGCCCCCGCTTCCTACGCCGCGCCGGCCCTGCTCTCCGCTCCTTGCACGAGCTCGACGAGGACGGCCGCCATCGGCGCCGGCTCCCAGGTATGGTTGGCGCCGGGGATGCGCCGCTGCGCGGCGCCGGGGACGGCATCCACGATCGCCTGCGAGGCGTCGATCATCAGCGGCATCGTCTCCTCCCCCACGATCGCCATCACGGGGACGTCGAGACCGCCCAGCAGCTCGGACAGCGGCGCGGACTCCGCCCACGCGAGGGAGTCGGCATCCACCCGGTTCGTCGGTGCGGCGGCGACCATCGCCGGCCAGAACGGCGCCTGCCTCGCCCCCTCGAGCCACTCGGGCGGCATGTCCTTCATGTAGTACTCCAGCGCGCCGACGTTGTCGCCGGCATCCACACGGCGCCCGAACTCCGCCGCCCACGGCGCCGCCTCCTTCGATTCCCCCTCGATCGGCGCTTCCCAGAGCGCGAGCGCCGTGACGGGCAGCCCTCGGGTTGCCGCCGCCAGGGCGATCGTGCAGCCCGACGAATGCCCGCAGAGGGCCGCGCGGCCGCCGACCCGCTCGATCAGCGCGCCGATGGCGTCGACCTCGCGGTCAAGGGTCGCCGGCCCGCCGAGCTCACTCTCACCACGTCCGAGCCGGTCGTAGACGAGGGTGGTGAGGCCGGCGGCGGCGGCCAGTTCGGCGGTCTGCGCGGTCTCCGGCTCTCGGCCGACGGGGCCGGCGCCGGCGATGAAGATCAGCGCCGGTCCTTCGCCTCGCACGTCGAAGGCCACGCGATCGCCGCCAGGAGTGGTCAGAAACTCGGTCATGGATGGACCTCCTTTCGGGCCACGCTAACCGCGCGTCCCGACATCCACGACCTCTTGACAGGCCCGGTCCGCAGCGCCGCCTGCCCGGCTGCCCGGCCAGGGTCGCCGGGGCCATGCGCTCGTGCTGCCGGTGGAAGTGCTTCTATGCTGCGTGCACCCGGGCACAGATCCGTCCGCTTCGGGACCCGATCCTTGCCCAGGCACGCTTATCGCCGTCGATTGTGCTCCCGGGTGCGCGCCCGACGGCAGCCGGGCGGGCGCACCCGTCCCCCGGGCGCCCCGCCCCACCCGCGCCTCAGTTCGGCGCGAGCCAGACCGTGGTCTCTCCCGGCACGATGCCGAGCGGCGCCTCGTCGCTCGCGAGCAGCACGTCGGCGCGGTCGAGCTCGAAGGGCTCCGTGCCGAAGTTCGTCACGACCTGCCAGCCGTTGGGGCGCGCGAAGCGCAGCACATCGGCCCGCCCGGTGTCGATCCAGTCGAGCTCTTCGTCGGTCTGCAGCTCGTGCCGGAGGGCGAGGGCGCGGCGGTACATCGTGAGCGTCGAGTCCGGCCGACCGTCCTCCACGTCGACGGCGTGCAGGGCGAACCACGACGGCTGGGGCAGGTGCGCCCCGCCGTCGCCGAAGCCGAACGACCGGCCCCCCTCGCTCCAGGGCAGCGGCACGCGGCATCCGTCCCGTCCCTTGTCCACACCGGGACTGCGGAAGAAGGTCGGGTCCTGGCGCAGCGCGTCGGGGATCTCCGCCACCTCGTGCAGGCCGAGTTCCTCCCCCTGGTAGAGGTACGCGGAACCGGGCAGGCCCAGCACGAAGAGGGTGGCGGCCCGTGCGCGGCGTAGTCCGCCCACACGGTCGAGCACCGGCTGCATGCCCCCCGACAGCAGCCACTCGTTGCCGTGCTTGCGCGCGGGCCGCCCGTCGGCGTCGCGCTCGGGATGCGGCAGCCCGTAGCGCGTCGGATGGCGCACGACGTCGTGGTTGGAGAGCACCCACGTCGTCGATGAACCCGACAGCTTCGCGAGGGCGAGGTTGTCCCTGACGATGCGCTGGAACTGACCGGCCTCGAAGTCGGCCTCCAGCAGCTCGAAGTTGAACGCCTGGCCGAGGCTCTCGGCGCTCGCGTAGAGCGGCACGCGGGATGAGTCCACCCACGCTTCCGCCACGGCGGTGCGCGGGGGGTCGTACTCGTTGAAGACCCTGCGCCACTCTGCGTACACGTCGTGCACGTCGTCGCGGTCGATGAGCGGGTGCCGGCCGTCGCGCGGCATCGCCTCGAGCTCGGCCTTGGAGGGCAGCGGCTCGGTGAGGTCCTTCGTGAGCATGTGCGCCACGTCGATGCGGAACCCGTCGACGCCGCGGTCCGACCAGAACCGCAGAGTGCGCACAAAATCGGCCCGCACTTCCTGGTTGTCCCAGTTGAGGTCGGGCTGCTCCACCGCGAAGTGGTGCAGGTACCACTGGCCGTCGGGCACGCGCTCCCACGCCGACCCGCCGAACATCGACTCCCAGTCGGTCGGGGGCAGGGCGCCGTCCGGCCCTGTGCCCTCGCGGAAGATGTAACGCTCGCGCGCCGCCGAACCGGGAGCGGAGGCGAGGGCCTCCTCGAACCAGACGTGCCGGTCCGACGTGTGGTTCGGCACGATGTCGACGACGACCCGGATGCCGCGGGCGTGCAGCGCCGCGACGAGGGCATCGAAGTCGGCGAGCGTGCCGAGGCGGGGGTCGACGTTCCGGTAGTCGGCGACGTCGTACCCCCCGTCGGCCAGCTCGGACGGATAGAACGGGCTCAGCCACACCGCGTCGATTCCCAGCTCGGCCAGGTAGTCCGCCTTGGACGCGATGCCCGGGATGTCCCCGAGACCGTCGCCGTCGGCGTCGGCGAAGCTGCGCGGATACACCTGATAGACGGCGGCCTGCCGCCACCACGGCGCCTTCTCGCTGTCGAGCAACGCCTCGGTCTGCAACTGGGTGTTCGGTGCGCTCGTCACGGGAGCGGGTTCCTTTCGTAGGGCGGGATTGATCTGCGGAACGAGGATGCCGGGCGTCAGCCCTTCACAGCACCCTGGGTCACACCTTCCATGACCCAGCGCTGCGCGAACAGATACACGATGATCGCGGGGGCCATGGTCATGAGGTACGACGCGAACGACACGTTGTAGTTGTTGCTGAACTGCGACTGGAACAGGGAATTCACCACGGGGAGGGTCTGCAGGGCCGGGTCGGCGATGATGAGCGAGGGCATCATGAAGTCGTTCCACGCGTACAGGAACGCGAAGATGCCGATCGTCGCGCTCATCGGTGCAAGCAGCGGGAAGATCATGTGCCAGAAGGTCTGCCACGTTGTCGCGCCGTCGATGCGCGCACTCTCCTCGAGCTCGAACGGGATCGAACGGAGGAACGCCGTGAACAGCAGCACGCTGAAGCTCAACTGGAACATGGTCGCGAGGATGATCACGCCGCCGGGGTTGGCCAGCCCGACCAGCCCGGTCAGCTGCACCTGCGGGAGGGCGACGACGGGGAACGGGATGAACATGGCCGCAAGCAGGTAGAAGAACGAGTAGCGGAAGAACTTGCGATCCCAGTTGCGGACGATCGCGTACGAGGCGAACGCCGCGAGGAAGATCGTCAAGAGGACCGTGCCCGCCGTGACGATCACCGACATGGCGGCCCCGACCGGGAAGTTCGTGAGGTTCCACGCCGCGACGAAGCCCTCGACGCTGAACGGGGCCGGAAGCGAGAACGCGTTGCCGTCGACCGCCTGGGCGGTCGTCTTGAACGCCATCGCGACGGTGACGTACAGCGGCAGCAGGACCGTGACCGCGCAGAGGATGAGGAGGATGGTGCCGGTCCAGTTGACCCGCTCCATGCCGAATCTGCCCCCGGCCGGTCTGGGGTGAACGCCTTCGAGGGTTTCGGTGGCCTCGACCGTTTCGACGACGAGAGCTGGCTGAACAGACATCAGAGGGCGTTCCTTCCGCGAGTGATGGAGAGTTGGATGACGGCGATGACGACAGTGATCACGAAGAACACCGTCGCGTTCGCCATCTGGAAGGCATAGTCGCCGGTGGTGAGTCCCGAGACGACCGTCATCGCGATGCTGTAGGTCGAGGTGCCGGGGCCGCCGCCGGTGAGACCCTTGATGACGTCGTACGCGTTCAGGAAGCCCTTGAAGCCCAGGATCACGTTGATCACGATGTAGCCGAACATGAGCGGGATCGTGATGCGCGTGAGCTGCTGGGTCTTGCTCGCCCCGTCGATGTCGGCCGCTTCGTACACCTCGCCCGGAATCGACAGGATGCCGGCGATGTAGATGAGGAGCGCCCCCGGGATCGCCTGCCACGCCGTCACGATCACGATCGCCAGCCAGGCCCAGTCCGGTTTGGCCAGGATGCTCTCCTGGAGCCACGTGATGCCGGAGATGGTGCCGAACGCCGGCACCGAGTTCGAGAACAGGAACTTGAAGACGAACGCGATGACGATGGCCGAGATCACCATCGGGATCACGAAGATCGTGCGCAGCGGCGTCTTCAGCCGGATCCGCGAGGTCAGCGCCACCGCGAGGAGCAGGGCGATGATGTTCACCAGGACGACCGTGACGAGCGAGAACCCGAACGTGAACCCGTAACTCTGGATGACCAGCGGGTCGGCGAACAGGGCGACGTAGTTCGTCAGCCCGATGAACTTCCACTCCCCGAGGCCGATGGAGTTCGTGAAGCTGAAGAAGATGCCGATCACAGCGGGGACCGTGATCGCCAGCGTGAACAGGATCAGGGTGGGAACCAGGAACCAGTAGTAGATGGCCTCGACGCGCTTGCGTGGCCGCGCCTGCCCTGCTTGTCGCTTGCCCTGCGTGACGAGAGTTGTCGTTGTTGTCATGAGAAACTCCTTTGTTCCCGGATCACTGCTGACGGAAGGCGAGCCGCGCATAGTCGGCGTCGATGTTGCTGAGGATCCTCTGCGGGTCGCTGCCCAGCATGATGGCCTGCGCGTAGTTCATGATCGGGATCGCTCGTGGCACGAGCTGCGTCGAACCCTGGTACATGTCGCCCGCGTTGATGTACTCCTCAAGACCCTTGATGCGCTCGTCCGACACCGGTGGGGCATCCTTCGTCGGAAGGAAGCCCAGTTGCGACTGGTTGTACTCCTGGATGATCTCCGGCTGGTACAGGTACTCGAGGAACGCCCGTGCCGCTTCCTGGTGCTCCGAGGCCTCCGGAATCCAGGCGGCCAGGTCCATGTTGATGCGGGCCTTGAGGTCGTCGGGGTCATCGGTGACCGGCAGCGGGAACATTCCGAGGTCGAGGTCGGGGGCGGCCTTGGCGATCTCGCCGAGCGCCCAGGGGCCCTGCAGGTACATCGCGGCTTCGCCATTGGCCATCGCCGTGTTGCCGTCGCCGTAGCCGCGGCTGGCGGCGTCGGGGTTGACGTACTGGGACAGCTCGAGCATCTTGTCGACGGGTTCGGCCTGGTCCTTCTGGAACGAGACCGCCGAGTTCGGTCCGACGTTCACACCCTCTTCGGCGAGCTGGTCGAAGAATTCGACCGTGTCGAGCATGCCGCCTACCGTGTAGTCGTACCAGCCCTGCCCGATCGTCCAGTTGTCTGCGAAGGTCGCGTAGAACGGTGTGACCCCTGCCGCCGTGAGTGTCTCGCACACTTCGATGAGCTCGTCCCACGTCTCCGGCACGTCAAGATCGTTCTGCTCGAAGATCTCCTTGTTGTAGATTACCGCGGCGCCCATGATCGAGTACGGAATCGCGCTCGTGCGGCCGGGGCAGACGCCGAACTGCTCCATGAACGGGGTCAGGTCTTCTCGAACGCTCTGCGCCGCCTCCGTGTCGGAGAGATCCGACATGGCGCAGCGCTGGATGAAGCGCGCGGTCTCCTGGTTGTAGTTGTTCAACCCGATGTCGGGTGGATCCCCACGGACGAATCCCGCCGAGAACGCGTCGACGCCGGAGGTGTCGAGAGTCACGTTCACTTCATCCTGCGAGTCGTTGTACTCCTGAACGAGTTCCCTCATGTAGGGAATGGCCTCGGGCTTGGCGAAAGCGAACCGGATGGTCTCCCGGCCGCCAGAGGACGCAGAGCAGGCCGCGAGCGGACCGCCCATGAGGGCGAGCCCCGCCGCGGCCGCGGCCACCCTCATCCATCGTCGTTGTGTCATTGCAGCCACGTCGCTGTCCTTCCACGTGCCATCGTCGGTGATGCGGGATCTGATTGGTTCGGCTAATAGATTTACTACTCGAATCAAATCGGTATCGACCATAATGCAGGGAGCGACCCGAAAGGTCAAGACCCTTGTCCAGCCCGACTGCTCCTGCTTCTCTGCGCCGCGCCAGCCTCGACGCGGTGCTCGCGTACGCCTGGGATATCGGCGTCTTCACGGCGAGCGAAGCGATGTCGGCAGTGGGGCTCACACGCTCCACGACGATCGCCGTGCTCGATGAGCTCGCCGAACTGGGGCTGCTGCGCGAACTGCCCAATGCCCGCGCCGGCGGCCAGTACCAGAAGGGCCGGCCGGCGCGGCGCTTCGAGCTCCGTGCGGATGCCGCGGTCGTCGTCGGCATCGATGCCGGCCGCCTGCACATCACGACATCCGTGGCGGATCTGCGCGGCGCGGAGCTCGCACGGCATCACGTGGAACTCGACGAGGGGCGCGATGCTCCCGATGAGCGCCGCGCAGCCGCCGAGAGGGCGGTGGATGCCGCGCTCGACGCGGCGGCACGCCCTCGGGAGGACGTGCTGGCCATCTGCATCGGCGTGCCGGCCCCCGTGGACCGCGAGGGGAAGTCACCGCCCCACCGCGCAGGATTCTGGCTGCGGATGAACCCCGACTTCGCCGAGCTGTTCGGCGCATGGGTTCCGATCGTCCGGGTCGAGAACGACGCGTCTCTCGCGGCGGTCGCGGAGGGGTCGGTCGGCGCAGCGGTCGGATGCCGCGACTACGTGACGCTGCTCGCCGGTGAGCGCCTCGGCGCCGGGGTCGTCGTGGACGGCACCCTTCTGCGCGGTGCACACGGCGGCGTCGGCGAGATGGTGGCCTTCGACCACGTGATCGGCGTCGAGGGAGCCTGGGGGCTGGGCTACCGAGCCGCCCAGTGGGCACGCGAAGCCGCGGCCGCCGGCGAGCTGTCGCCCGGAAGCCCTCTTGCTCGCCTCGACCCCGCCGAGCTGGACGGCCGCGCCGTGCTGCTGGCCGCACGTGCGGGCGATCCTGACGCCCAGCGCATCGTCGATCGGGTGAGCGCGATGCTCGGTGTCGTCGCCGGGATGTTCGGCAGCCTGTTCGATCCCCGCAGGGTCGTGGTCTCCGGAGCGATCTCGGAGGGAGCGGCCGAAGTGGTGGCGGCCGCGAGCGTGTCGCTTCCAGGCGAGCTCGACCTTCCGGCGCCGGAGCTCGTCGCCTCGCAGCTCGGCGGCGACGTCGTGTGCATCGGCGCGGTGGCGGCCGCGCTGGAGGTGGCCCGCGCCGGCGTGCTCGACCTCGCTCAGGGGCTGCGCCCTGCGGTCTGACCCGCGCTTCAGCCGGGGCGGCGGATGCGGAGCCGCCAGCGGCGCTGAGGCGGTGCCTCGCGTGCGTCCTGCTCCGCGGCGCGGCGCGCCGCCGCATCCTGTCGCTCCGACCACTGCGCGACGCGTTCGTCGACGTCCACGGTCGGCGTGACCACCGGCGGCCCGCCCAGCAGCTGCCGCCGCGCCTCGATGACGCGGCGGTTGAAGTCCTCGAGGTACTCCCGCACGTCGCTCTCGCGACGGAGGGCATCGAGCCGCTGGTCCAGTTCGGCGAACTCGGTGCGAAGGGTGAGGGCCGGCGGCCCGAGACCCGTGAGGCGCTCCCGCTCGATCTTGCGGCGGATCCACCAGTCCGGATCGTGGGTCGCGCCGAGCCCGGGGATCGGCTTTCCCGCACCGGGAAGATCCTTGAACTCTCCACGCCGGATCGCCTGTTCGATCGCGACCTCGACGATGGCGGCGCGCTCCTCGTTCGTGAAGCCGCGCGCGGATGCCTCGCCGTCCGCCTCCGGCTCTTCGCCGCGCTCGCGCGCCTCCTTCTCGAGGCGGTATCGCATCGCGGCATCCCTGCTGTCCTGCGCCACGGTTCCCTCCACGCGTCCCTTCGAGGTTAATCGATGGCGCGAGAACGGGCTCCGATTGGTGTCGCGATCGGGTCGCTTCCGCTCGCGCTGCACTTATCGTCGCGCGCGCCGATAAGTGACTACGCGCAAGGCAGATAGTGCAGCGCGAACGAGCCGGCCCGGCCGCGCACCGCGAACCACCCGGCGCTCAGCGGCGGAGCGCGTCGCCCATGGAACGGATCGCCTCTTCGAGAAGCGGCCTCGGCATCGCGAAGACGAGGCGGACGAACCCCTCGGCGCCCGCGCCGCACAGCGCTCCGTCGGTGAGGGCCACCCCGGCGTGCATGCGGAAGAACTCGGCGGGTGAGCCGGGGATGTCGAAGTCGCCGACATCGAGCCACCCGAGGTACGTGGCATCGGGGGCGGTGAAGCGCGCGCCGGGGAGCTCCGAACGCACGAGCGCCTCGAGAGCCTCGCGGCTGGCCTCGAGGTACGCCGTCACGCCGGCGAGCCACTCGCCGCCCGAGGCGTAGGCCGCCGTCGACGCGAGCACCCCCAGCGTGGAGGCCCCGTGCGCGGTGGCGAATCCGAAGCGGCGGTAGCGCTCCTCGTCGGCGTCGTTCGAGGTGATCAGCTGCGCGGCCTTCAGTCCCGGGATGTTCCAGGCCTTCGAGGCGCTCGTGCCGGTCACCGAGTGCGCGGCGGCGGCATCCGACACCGATGCGTACGGAATGTGCCGGCGGCCCCCGAATCGGATCGGGGCGTGGATCTCGTCGGCGAAGACACGGCCGCGGTGCCGCTCGACGATCAGTGAGATGGCCTCCAGCTCGGCGCGCGACAGCATGGTTCCCGTCGGATTATGCGGGTTGCAGAGCACGAGCGTGCGCGCTCCGGCGGCGAATGCGGCATCGATCGCGTCGAGGTCGTGCGCCCAGCGCGCGTCGGTGTGCGTGCCGGGCACCTGCACGACCGGACGCCCGATCGACGGCAGATATGTCAGGAACGGCATGTACGCCGGGGTGGGAACGATCACGGCGGAGCCCTCGGGTGAGAACTCCTCCACCGCCACACGGAGGGCGGCCATGACGTCGCTCACCGGGTGCACGCGGTCGGGATCGACCGTCCAGCCGTACTCGCGCCTCATCCATCCGGCCGTGGCGGCGCCCATCTCGGCGGAGGTCGCCGGCGACAGGTAGCCGAGCGTCTCGTCATCGATCGCGCGATGCAGCGCCTCGGTCACCACCGGCGCGGTGCCGAAGTCCATTTCCGCGACCCACGCACCGATCGTGCCTGGGTGCAGGCTCCACTTGCGGCTGGATGGGCGCTCGAGCTCCGCGCGGCTGCGGCGGTCGAAGGGATGCGTCGCATCGAGCACGCCGCTTCTCACCATGGTCCCCGACATCCGACACCCCCTCGGGCGCACGCCGCACCCTGACCAGGGTGACACGGAGGCCTCGGCCGCCACGAGCCGTGTTACGCCCGGTGTCGCCGCCCCGTGTCGCCGCCTCGGTGTCGCCGCACCGTTTCGCCGCCCGCGCACCGCACTCGCCGGGGGCGCAGTCCCGTGCGCGAAGATGAGGAGGATGTCTCTCCGCTCCCGCACATCCCCGGCCGCCTGGATCGTCGCCGCCGCGATGTTCATGGAGAACCTCGACGCCACCATCCTCGTCACCGCAGCACCGGCCATCGCGGCCGATCTCGGAGTCGCCGCGGAAGACGTCGGCGCGGCGATGACGGTCTACCTCGTCGCCGTGGCCTGCAGCATCCCGCTCTCCGGATGGCTGTCCACCCGCATCGGACCTCGGGTCGTGTTCCTGAGCGCGATCGCCGGCTTCACGGTGTTCTCGGCGCTCTGCGCCATGAGCGACGGACTGCTGGCACTCTGCGTCTTCCGTGCGCTGCAGGGCATCGCGGGCGGGATGATGGTCCCCGTCGGGCGCCTCATCGTGCTGCGATCATCGGCGAAATCCGACCTCATCCGCGCCATCGCGGTCATCACGTGGCCCGCGCTGCTCGCACCCGCCATCGCGCCGGCCGTCGGAGGCCTTATCGTCACCGTGACGACGTGGCACTGGATCTTCCTGATCAACGTTCCGCTCGGCATCCTGGGCCTCGTCCTCGCCTTCGTCTTCGTGCCCAAGACCCGGGAGGAGCCGACGCGGCTCGATGTTCCGGGGCTGCTGCTGACGACCGTCGCCTGCTGCGCCGTGCTGCTCGCCTTCGAGGGCGCGGCGCGACTCGACCTCACCTCGGCGGTGCTGCTGGTCATCGCGGCGCTGTCGCTCGCTGCGCTGCTGCTGTGGCTGCGGCGGACCACGCAGCCGCTGGTCGACCTCGGCATCTTCCGCACCGAGACCTTCCGCACCGGCAACTCCAGCGGGTTCGTGTTCCGCCTCGTGGTGAGCGCGGTGCCGTTCCTGCTCGCCCTCGCGCTGCAGGAAGGCCTCGGCTGGAGCGCCCTGCTGGCGAGCGCTCCCGTCACGGCGCTGTTCCTGGGCAACATCGCGGCGAAGAGCCTCGCGACCGTTCAGCTGCACCGATGGGGCTTCCGCGGTGTGCTGCTCGTCTCGATCGCCGGTTCGCTCGTGCTGCTCGTGGCGCTCGCTCTGCTGGGCGCCGCGTGGCCCATCTGGCTCGTGACCGTGATCGCGTTCGTCAGCGGGTGGTTCCGCTCGACAGGGTTCACCGCGTTCAACACGCTGCAGTTCGCGGATGTCGATGGCGCCGCACTCGCGTCGGCCAACACCGTCTCCTCCGTGCTCGCGCAGCTCGCCCAGGCGGGCGGGATCGCCCTCGCGGCGACGATCGTGCGGATCGTGGCGGATGCGGGCGGCGGCACCGACGCGATGCTGCCGTACAACATCGCCTTCGCCGTCGCTGCGGCCCTGCTGCTCCTGCCGATGGCAGGGGCGCTGCGGCTCAGCCGCGGCGCCGGAGCGCACGTCACCGCTCGACGCACCAAGCGCTGAGCCCCGTCACCTCGGAGCGAGGGTCGCCGGAGCGCGCCCCCGGAGCCGGGATCACCGGACGGGGCGTCAACCGGGCCGGGATCACTGGGCCGGGCGTCACCCGGGCCGGGCGTCAACCGAGCCGGGCGTCACCCGAGCCGGGTGTCACCGGGGCGCGCGACGCGCAGCCAGCGATACCCGTAGGGCGGCAGCTCGATCTCGAAGCGTCTCTTGTCATCCGGGACGAGCGCCTCGGCGCTGAACAGGTCGCGAAGCCGCACGTCATCCGGCTCGTCGTCCAAGACGACCGCGGCCACCGCGGGCACATCCGCGAAGTTGTGCAGGGCGATCATGCGCCCGACATCCGCCCGCAGGCTGTGCACCAGCAGAGCCGGGGCCTCCTGCGGCAGCACCTCGAACTCGCCCCAGCCGATCTCCGGTGACAGCCGGTATCGCGACGCGAGGTGGCGGATGAAGTTCAGCAGCGAGCCGTCGTCGTTGCGCTGGTCGGCGACGTTGACGTGCCGTGGCGCGTAGCCGTCCGCCGGGATGGGCGCGGGGAAGCGCGAGGCGGGGGCGCTGGAGAAGCCGCCCTTGTCATCCGGCGCCCACTGCATGGGCGTGCGCACGGCCAGGCGTCCCTCGATGTCGGCGTTCTCCCCCATCCCGATCTCCTCGCCATAGAAGAGCACGGGCACGCCGGGAAGGGAGAACAGCAGACTGTAGACCATCCGCACGCGCCGGGGGTCGCCGGCGAGCATGGGCGGCAGCCGCCGCGTGATGCCGCGGTCGTAGACGCGCTGCGAGGGATCGGGCGAGAGCGCCTCGAAGACCTCCTGCTTCTGCTTCTCCGTGAGCTTGTCGAGCGTGAGCTCGTCGTGATTGCGCACGAAATTCGCCCACGCCGTCTCGGGCGGGATGACGGGACGCGAGGTGAGCGTGCGGATCAGCGGCGCGGGGTCGGAGCGAACGAGGGAAAGGTACATCGACTGCATCGAAAGAAAATCGAACTGCAGGTCGAGCTCGCCGCCGCGCGAGCCGCCGAAGTACTCCAGCTGCTCCTTGTAGGGCACGTTCACCTCGCCGAGCACGACAGCCTCGCTGCTGCGGCGCTGCAGGAACCTTTTGATGTCGCGCAGGAACTCGTGCGGGTCGCCCATGTCGACGCCTTCCGGCGGCTCGATGAGGAAGGGCACGGCGTCGACGCGGAACCCCGAGACGCCGAGCTGCAGCCAGAACCCGATGACCTTGGCGATCTCGTCGCGCACGCGCGGGTTGGCGATGTTGAGGTCGGGCTGGTGCGAGTAGAAGCTGTGCAGGAAGTACTGTCCGCTCTTCTCGTCGAGCTCCCAGACGCTGCTCTCCTCGCCGGGGAACACCGTCTCCTGCTGCTTCTTCGGCGGCTCGTCACGCCACACGTAGTAGTCGCGGAACGGCGACGTGCGGCTGCGCTTTGCGGAGACGAACCACGGATGCCGGTCGGAGGTGTGGTTCACGACGAGGTCGATGATGACGCGGATGCCGCGGTCACGGGCAGTCCGGAGCACCTCGACCAGCTCGCCGTGGCTGCCGATCCGCGGGTCGATCCCGTAGAAGTCCGTGATGTCGTAGCCGTCATCGCGGTCGGGGGAAGGGAAGAACGGCATCAGCCACAGGCAGGTGACCCCGAGGTCGGCGAGGTAGTCGATGCGGCGGGCCAGGCCGGCGAGGTCGCCGATCCCGTCGCCGTTCTCGTCCAGAAAGGTCTCGATGTCGAGGCAGTAGACGACGGCGGTCTTCCACCACAGGTCGCCCGTGTCGGTGATCTTCACGGCAGCAGCTCCCGGAGTGCCGGGAGCAGCTCGCGCTGCGCGCGCTCGATGAAGGGACCCTGCTCCTTGCCGACGTGATGGAGATAGATGCGATCGAACCCCGCGTCGGCCCGCTCCACGATCTGGGCGGCCAGGTCGCGTGCGTCCGACGCGATGAGCACCGACTTCAGCAGCGTCTCGTCGTCCACGCCCTTGGCCGCGGCATCGAAGTCCTCGGGCTGCTCGACGTCCCAGAGACGAGGGCCCGTGACCGCAGCGTGCCGCCACTGGTCCCGCACGATCGCCAGAGCCGTCTCCCGGTCCTCCGCGAGCGCCACGTGCGTCTGCAGCGCGAGGGGCCCGCGACCTCCCGCCCCCCGGTAGGCGGCCACCACATCCTCGAGCGCCGCCCGGTCCTGCGCGACGGTGACCAGTCCATCGGCCCACCCGGCGACGTGCGCGGCGGTCTCGGAGGCGACCGCGGCCGCGAACAGCGGCGGCGGCTCGGCCGGCCGGCTCCACAGCCGGGCGCGGTGCACGCGCACCGTCCCCTCGTGCGACACCTCTTCGCCGGCGAGGAGCCGGGAGATGACGTCGTGCGATTCGTCGAGGCGGTCGTCACGGAAGCCCTTCGGCGGCCACGGGTCGCCCGTGACGTGCTCGTTCATCGCCTCGCCGCTGCCGAGGCACGCCCAGAATCGCCCGGGGAACATCTCCTCCAGAGTGCCGATCGCCTGTGCCGCGATGACCGGGTGATATCGCTGCCCCGGCGCCGTCACGACGCCGAAAGAGAAGGATGTGCGCGCCAGCGCCGCCCCCAGCCAGCTCCAGGCATAGCCGGATTCGCCCTGGCGAACCCCCCATGGGGCGAGGTGGTCAGAGCACATCGCGCCGTCGAAGCCTGCGGCCTCGGCGTCCTGGACGGCGGTCAGCAGCGCGCTGGGCGGGAGCTGCTCGTGAGAGGCGTGGTATCCGAGAAAGACCATTGATCGAGTCTTGCCCGGGCCGCCACCGCCAGGCAACGCCTTGCACATGGCGAGGGCATCGGGTACGGCGGACCGGCCGGCCCCCGCTGTCAAGGGCTTCCGGCATCCGCGGCGCCGACCGTAGCCTCGGCCTGACCGGACCGCCACGGCCCGACGAGAGGAAACCGATGATCCGCGCGCTCGCACTCAACTGCACCCTCAAGCCCTCCCCCGAATCCTCCAGCACGGAGCTGCTCGCCACGCAGGTGCTGGAAGCCCTTGCCGCTCGAGGTGCCGAGACGGAGCAGCTCAGGGTGCTGGACTACGACGTCCGGCCGGGCACCGAGACCGACATGGGCGACGGGGACGAGTGGCCCCAGGTGCGCGCCAAGATCCTTGCGGCCGACATCCTCGTGTTCGCCACGCCCACCTGGGTCGGCCACCTGTCGAGCGTCGCCGCGCGGGTCATCGAGCGGCTGGACGCCGAGCTCTCCGAGACGGACGAGGAAGGCCGTCCGATCCTCACCGGCAAGGTGGCCGTCACTGTGGTCGTGGGCAACGAGGACGGCGCCCACAAGATCACCGCGGACCTCTACCAGGCCCTCGGAGATGTGGGCTTCAGCATCCCGTCGCAGGGCGGCACGTACTGGAACGGCGAGGCGATGCACACGGTCGACTACAAGGATCTGGACGAGACGCCCGAGGAGACCGCGAGCGCCACCGAGACGCTCGCGCGCAACGCCGTGCACCTCGCGAAGCTGCTGCAGGACAGCCCGTACCCCGCGCCGTGATCCCCTCGCGGCCCCGGCCGGAGGAGGCGAGCGGGCGATTTTAGCGCCCCTTGCCCTCGTCGGTCCAGGGTCCTGGCTGCTTCGCGGAACCGTCGCAGAGTGGGAGACCCAACCCCGAAGACGGAGGCGCCATGTACTTCCACGTGCAGAGACTCATCAACGAGATCGAGCAGGACGAGCCGGACCCCGCAGCCGCGAACGCGCTGCAGGAGGGCCTCGGCGGTCAGTTCGGCGAGATGCGCACCATGATGCAGTACCTGTTCCAGAGCATCAACTTCCGCGGCCCGTCGGCGAAGCCGTACCGCGACCTGATCCAGGGAATCGGCACCGAGGAGATCAGCCACGTCGAGCTGATCGGCACCACGATCTCCCGCCTCCTGGACGGATCGCCGCAGTACAAGGGCAAGCCGACGGACCCGGTCGACGAGCCGGGCGACGGCGGCGCGACGCCGCTGAACATCGCCCTGGATCACAGCAACATCCACCACTATCTGGTGGGCGCGCAGGGCGCCCTGCCGGTGGATGCCGCCGGCAACCCGTGGCTCGGAAGCTACGTGTACAACTCCGGCAACCTGGTGCTCGACCTGCTGTACAACCTGATGCTCGAGTCGACGGGCCGACTGCAGAAGTGCCGCCTCTACGAGATGACGTCGAACAAGACCGCTCGCTCGACGATCTCCTACCTCATCGTGCGCGACCAGGCGCACGAGAACGCCTTCGCCAAGGCGCTGGAGACGCTCGGGGTGAACTGGCGCACCGCGCTGCCCATCCCGAAGACGAACGCCGAGCAGTTCCCCGAGGTGAAGAAGCTCCTCAACCAGGGTCTGCAGAGCAAGCAGTTCTCGTTCGACCTGACCGCGGCATCCGAAGCCGGAAAGATCTTCCAGGGCCTCTCGCCCTCGAAGGACGGCACCCAGCTCGACGCGTCGCAGCAGGCGCCGGAAGGCTTCCCCCTCACGATCTCACCGGAGCGTCCGGAGGAGTTCTCCCCCGGCGCCGACAAGGACCTGCGCCAGCTGATCGAGGCGACGGCGGCGATGGAGATGGCCGACATCGACGCGACTTTCGGGGCGATGAAGTAGCCCCGCAGCACTACCCGCAACACCGCGCGCTCGCGTTTACACAGACGCCTCCCATTTGGCAAGGGGGTTCAACAGATGCGGGGCCGCGCGTATCAATGTCTACTAAATCCCGGTCGAACGGCCGGTAGTCGAAAGGGGCACCATGTCCGAGAGTTATGGATCGGTCTCAGCCACGAGGCCTGAAGAGTCCACTGAGACCCAGAGCACGATGGATGCAGCCAAGCAGGAGGCCGCTGGCGTGAAGGACACCGCCAAGGCGGAAGCCGGTCACGTTGCCGAGACCGCGAAGGATGAGGCGAAGAACGTCGCATCCGAGGCCAAGTACCAGGCGAAGAATCTCTACGCCCAGGCCAAGAACGAGTTGCAGAGCCAGGCGGGCGCGCAGCAGCAGAAGGCGGCATCGGGTCTTCGCTCCGTGGGCGACGAGCTCCGCTCGCTGGCCAACGGCGAGCAGCCTCAGTCAAGCGGCATCGCCACCGACCTCGTGCGCCAGGCATCCGATCGCGTGTCCAGCGCCGCGGCCTGGATCGGCGATCGCGACCCGGCCGAGCTTCTCGACGAGGTCAAGCGATACGCGCGCCGTCGTCCGGGCGTCTTCATCGGCCTCGCCGCCGTCGCGGGTATCGTCGCCGGCCGCCTGGCACGTGCGCTCACCGAGCACAACGCCGACGAGAAGGCCGACCAGGAGCGCATCTCCCAGAGCGCCGGTTACCGCCCGGCCCCTCCCGTCCCGCCGACGTCGTACGCGGGCGTGGCCGGGGAGACCACCTACCCGGTGACGGGCAGCGACGACCTGGCGGAGACGCCGCTGTACGCGGAGCGCTCCGCGTCGCTGTCCGGCGGACTCGCAGAGGAGGAGGGCGACGGCTATGTCCGACGTGACTCCCTCTGAGGCCAAGGCGGCGAATTCGTCGCTCGGGGAGCTCCTCGCCGAGGTGACCCGCGACCTCTCGACGCTCATGCGTCAGGAGATCGCGCTGGCCAGGGCTGAGCTCACCCAGTCGGCCAAGAAGGCGGGTAAGGGCGCGGGCTTCCTCGGCGGTGCCGGCTATGCCGGTCACCTGACCGTGCTGTTCCTCTCGATCGCCGCGTGGTGGGGACTCGGCTACGCGCTCGACAACAACGCCTGGTCGGCCGTGATCGTCGCGATCGTCTGGGGCATCATCGCCGCCATTCTGTTCGTCGTCGGCCGCAAGAAGTTGAAGGAAGTCCAGGGTGCACCGCAGACCGTCGACACCCTCAAGGAAATACCGGAAGCATTCCAGAGAAATGAGGAGAACCGATGAGCACTACCGATTCACCGGAACAGATCCGCGCCGAGATCGAGGCCACGCGCAGTGAGCTGGGATCGAACGTCGACGCCCTGGCCGACAAGGTGACGCCGTCGAAGATCGTCGACCGCCAGAAGGGCAAGGTCAAGGAGGCCATCGGCAACGTGCGCACCCGCATCATGGGTGCCGCCGATGACGTCCGCTACAGCGCCGGCTCGAGCCTGCAGGACGCCGGTTCCGGCCTCTCCGACGCGAAGGACCGTGTCGTCGACGCGAAGGACCGCGTCGTCGCCAAGGCGGAGGGCAACCCGCTCGCCGTCGGGCTGATCGCGTTCGGCGTCGGCCTGGTGGTGGCATCCCTCATTCCTGCGTCCGAGCGCGAGAAGGACGTCGCCGGCAACGTGCAGGACAGCGCGCAGCCCCTCGTCGACAAGGCGAAGGACGCCGCGCGCGAGGTCGGCGAGCACCTGAAGGAGCCCGCCCAGCAGGCTGCCGCCGCCGTGAAGGACACGGCGACGGATGCCGCGCAGAACGTCAAGGCCGAGACTCAGGGCGCCGCCCAGGAGGTCAAGGGCCAGGCTCAGCAGGCCAAAGAGAACGTCCAGCAGAGCTGACCGAACGACACACTCATCGGCGGGGGGACCGGGAAACCGGCCCCCCGCCTTTCTTCCCCTCAGGTGATGCCATGACCAACGACACTTCCACCCGCTCGAACGACGACGACACCCGAGACGCTCCTCACCCCGAGGATCCGAGAAAGCCCGATTCGCCGGATGACCTCCACAAGCGGTCGTGGAAGTACATCCTGGGAAAGACCATCCGGGAGTTCAGCTCCGACCAGTGCACCGACATCGCGGCGGCGCTGACCTACTTCGGTGTGCTGTCGCTCTTCCCGGCGATGATCGCCATCTTCGCGCTGCTCGGTCTGATCGGCCAAGGGAATGACGCAACCGACGCCATCCTGGGCATCGTGAACTCCCTCGCTCCGGGCGAGAGCGCCGACGCCCTGCGCGGGCCGATCGAAGAGCTCTCCAACTCACCGGCCAAGGGCTTCGCGCTCGTCAGCGGTATCGTGCTGGCCATCTGGTCGGCATCCGGCTACGTCGGCGCTTTCAGCCGGGCCATGAACCGCATCTACGAGATTCCCGAGGGCCGCCCGGTCTGGAAGCTGAAGCCCACTCAGCTGCTCGTCACCGTCATCGCCATCGTCCTCGTGGTGGTAGCCGCCGTCCTGCTCGTGGTCTCCGGTCCCGTAGCCGAGGCCGTCGGGAACGCACTGGGTCTCGGTGACACCGCGACGACCATCTGGAACATCGTCAAGTGGCCCGTGCTCGCCCTGGTCGTCGTGCTGATCATCGCGATCCTCTACTACTTCACGCCGAACGTGAAGCAGCCGAAGTTCCGCTGGCTGAGTCTCGGCTCCGTGCTGGCCATCGTGCTGATCCTGGTGTCGACGCTGCTGTTCGGGCTGTACGTCACCAACTTCTCGAATTACGACCGCACGTACGGGTCGATGGCAGGTGTGATCATCTTCCTGCTCTGGCTGTGGATCGTGAACATCGCGCTTCTGTTCGGCGCGGAGTTCGACGCCGAGATGGAGCGGGGTCGCCAACTGCAGGCGGGCATCGCCGCCGAGGAGACGATCCAGCTGCCTCCTCGCGACACCAAGAAGATCGACAAGGCGGAGGAGAAGGAGCAGAAGGACATCGAGGAGGGCCGGCGCATCCGGACGGAGGCCGCTGCCGACGGCGCGAACGACGGCAGCCCCGACGGCGGCGAGAACGAGGACCGCGACAAGAACGCGACAGCGGTGCCCGCCGACTCCGATGGCAAGCGCACCGGCCGCCGGTCGGATCAGCGCTGAGTGAAGGGCCGGGCGAGCGGAGGCGTCTCCGCTCGCCCGCCCGCGTTCTCATGTTCGCGCCGACGCGAACGCACCCACCGTCTGGGCGGGAACTCGTGCGGCCAGTGCACAGTGACGGTGTGAAATCCCCGCCGCACTCGAAGCAGGTACGACGACGGATCGGTCAGCGGCCGCATCGAGATCGTCATGTCCAGCTCCCGGTCGAGGCCGATCCGGTGATCCCGGCCGAGGTGATACGCGAGGTCCAGGTCGTCGTGCACGAGGATGTCGTGCCGGTGCACCTCGGCTGAGACGGCCTCCCACGCGGAGCGGCGCATCGCGAAGTTTGAGCCGAACAGCGGCGCGTGCCCGAGCGTGGGCGTCAGCACGGCGAAGTAGGACCCGAGGTACACCGCCGACAGCACAGAGCGCAGCACCCGCGGGCCCTCGGCGAAACGCGCCCCGCCCGTCACCGCGGCGAGGTCGGCGTCACGGGCGAAGTCCTGGGCGATCCGCTCCAGCCATCCCTCGCCCGGCAGGCAGTCGGCATCCAGTCTCGCGATGATCTCTCCACGGGCCGCGTCGTAGCCGGCGGCGCTGGCCGCGGGGATGCCGCCGCCCTCCTGCCGCACGACGCGGGCGCCCATCCCTTCGGCCACGAGGGCGCTGGAGTCGCTGGAGTCGTTGTCGACCACGATGATCTCGTCCGCGGCGCGCGTCTGCCGGCCGAGTGCCCGAAGGCACTCCCGCAGCTGCTGTGCGTCGTCCTTCACCGGGATCACGACGGAGATGGATGCGGTGGCCGCGGTCGCCTCGCTCATCGTTCGTGCTCCCCCGTGGTGAAGCCGATCGCCTTGTGCGTGCCGTCGCACCACGGCTTGATGGCCGACACCCCGCAGCGGCAGAGGGCCATCGTGCGGCGGCGCCGCTCGACCGGGTCGCCGTGCTCGTCGATCAGGGTGACGTGCCCGCGGACGATCAGGGGCCCGTTCGGATAGGGGGTGATGGTGGGCCCCGGTTCCGACCGGCGGTGCGGGTGTTCCGCGTGGGTCATGCCGACCTCCTTCGAAGAGAACGGATCGAGGATGCCGCGCGGAAGATGCGTGTGTCACGGTAGCGCACTCCTCCGCGCAACCGGCATCCGAGTGCGATCCAGATGGCGAGGGCGCGCTCCAGCAGCCACACGGGTGCCCACAGCGCCGCGGTCCCGTCGAACACCGCGGCACCGCCGTCGCGTCGCCGTCCGACTTCGGCCAGGCCGATCGCGGCGGCGGCCCCGGCCGCGACGACGCCCGGGCGACGGGCGGACAGCGCCCAGCCGAGGGCCGGGAGGATTGCGAGGTGCAATGCGAGGCGCGCGGGTTGCGCGAAGTCGTCGTAGGCCTGCCGCACGCGCTGATTCCAGAACTGCGCCGGCGTCGGGGGCAGACGCACCACGAAGACGTCGGAGGCGACATCCACCCGTCCGCCGTGCGCGAGCACCGTGCGCTCGAGCTCCAGGTTCTCGAACAGCACGTCGCCGTCATAGCCGCCGCGCGCCAGCACGAACGAGCGCCGAACGCCCAGCGTGCCGGAGTAGTCGCCGCCCCAAACCCGGTTCAGCAGTGTGCGGCCGGTGTCCCAGCGGGCGTGCCAGCGGGAAGGGCGGAAGACGTTCTGGGGACGGACGAGGTCGGCGTCACCGAGCCTGTGCAGCACCGCGGCGATCGTCGCCGCGTCGTAGCGCACATCGTCGTCGGCGATCACGACGCGATCATGGCGCGCCGCCTGGATGCCGGTCATCACGCCGCGCGCCTTGCCGTTCGCCCCGGGCCACGCAGCCGGGGCCAGGTGCCGCACCGCGGCGGGAAACGCGGCGCGGTGGCGCTCGAACAGATCCGCCCGCGAGCCGTCGACCACGGTGACGTCGAGGAGCACGACCAGCTCGGCCAGGTATCCGGTGAGCTCGGGCAGGTCGGCGTCTTCGTCCCAGCGCAGCGGAAGCACGTATTCGGCGCTGTGCTGCGGCGATCTCACGTGGTGGCTCCCCCTGCCTCGGGAACGGGCTGCCGCAGAGACGAGTCCCCCCTGCGCCACGCGTCGAGGATGTGCTCGCCGACCCACCCGTCCACCGCCAGGCAGGCCGCCGCCCCGAAGACGATGTCGGGCAGCAGCACCGGTTCGTCCTCGGCCAGCGCCCCGGCCAGGTCGCGCCCGGCGATCTGCTCGTGCACCGCATCGGCTTCCACGTGCTCGTCGAAGTACTCCGTCGCGTCCACGTCGAACCCGTGGCGCCGGAAGCCGTCGCCGTAGAACCTGTTCGGGATCGACGAGGTCATCTCGAACGCGGCGAGGTGCCCGACGATCGCTCCCCGCAGCCGGCGGTTCAGCCCGAACATCGACATCATGTTCAGTGACGCGAGGGTGACCGCGGGAACGGCGTCGACGTAGGCGCCGTAGGTGTCATCGAGCGCGAGCGCGCGCATGGTCTGGGCGAAGATCGCCGAGTGCATCCGGCTCGGAACCCCACCGCCGTACTCGTCGGACTGTATCTCGACGAGTGCCGCCTTCGCGCGGCCGGTCAGCCGGGGGATCGCCCACGAGTGCGGATCCGCCTCGCGCAGGGTGTAGATGCTGCGCTGGATCAGCAGCTCCCGCAGCTGCTCGCTGGTGGCGGATTTCGCGATGAAGCGGGCGAGGCTCGGGCCGCCCTGCGCGCCCGTCAGGGTGAAGAGGAACCGGGCGACCGCGTCGACGGAGGGATCCGGCAGCGCCGGCGATGGCACCTCGGCGCGCAGCTGTGCCTCGAACGCGCGCTCGAGCACCGCCCGTGTGCGGATCAGTCCCGGGTGCCACTCCCAGTCACCGCCGAACTGATCGAACGATCCGTAGTGCAGGCCGTAGAGGGTGAGCAGCGTCACCTGGATGTCGCCATCGCGCGCGACGTCGGATGCACGCGCGACGGCATCCAGAGCCAGCTCCATCAGGTCGCTGGGCCCTGGGGTGTCCGCGGAGGCGCCCAGCACGGCATGCAGCTCTCGGCTCAGAGGACCCCGAGGCCCGTAGGGAAGGAAGACGTGGCTGGATCGGGATGGCGTGGGCGTGAACACGCTCACGCGATCGCCTTTCTCGCGCGCGGGGGGAAGTGATGGATCGGGATCGGTCGCGTCGAGCGGTCCGAGTCGGCGTGCTCGATGACCGCGTCGGCCGCGTCCAGCGCATCGTTCAGCGTGTCGAAACGACGGGAGGCGTGGCACTCCCGGAACCAGATCACCTCGATGTGCCGATCCACCCTCTCGAAGAACGCGACCAGCCGCCGTGCATCGTCTTCCGGTACCGACGCGTCGCACACGCGCCAGCCGGTCTCACCGATGAACGTCAGTTCGATCCGCCGGTACATCGTGTCGCCCGCCATTGGACTCACTCCTTCTCGTGTCGTGCAGAAACGGTACGGTGCGGGCTCAATCGTCCGCTTCGATCTGGCTGGCGACGAACCGCCGATCCCGATCGCTGAGGACCATGCCGGCCGGCACGTCTTCGCCGGTCGCCCTCTGGATCTCCGCGATCACGCGGTACTCGAGAGGGCGGTCGCCTGCACGCAGAATGGCGTGCCGGCTGCCGATGGTCAGGTACGGCCACCACTTCTCGATCGGCGGCAGCGCCGCCCGGGTGTCGGTCACGCCCGCTCACCTTCCTGTCGTTGCGGAGCCGACGCTAGCGCCGGCCCCTCTGTGTTCCCCCCGTACTGCTGTGCGCTCACTCGTGCCGAGCGGCCGGCCGGACGTTTCCGCGCCGCGGCACCGATGCCGCGAAGTCGGTCGTGGTGTCGCGCGAGTCTTCGCCGTCGCGCTGCCGGCGGTCGCCCTGCCCGGGGTGCTCCAGCGTCCGCTGCCCACGTGGGTTCGGATCCCGGTAGTCCACCGCCATGTCCTCACCTCCTCGTGCATGTCCGAAATCGGTTCATGACCAACAGCGGGTCATGTCCATTCAAGAGGTTGCCTCGGAATCGGGCACAGGTGAGAGGGGCTTGACGGTCCGCGCACTTCGGGCTAGTGAATCCGCGGTCCTGCCCCTGAACTGCCGGGTAGATTACGCCGACGGGTTCGCCGGCGTCAAGCGTCCTCGGAAGGGGGTGCCGGATTTCTCGGGCTAGCGCGTCAGCGAGTGCAGCCCGTCACGCAACTCGTCGGCGAAGAACCGCAGGAAGGCGTCGGGGTCCGGCCCGACGTTCTGCATCACGAGGTGGTCGAATCCCGCATCGACGTACGGCTGGGCCGCCTGCAGGTGCTTGGCGACGTCCGGCCCGCACGCGAACGCCTCCTGCACGTCCTCCGGGCGCACGGTCTGCGTCGCGGCGTCGAAGTTCACCGGATTCGGAAGCTCGCTCATGACCTTCCAGCCGGTGAGCGCGAACCGTCCGGTCTCGAGCGCGGAGTCGATCGCGGACTGCTCGTCCACGGCGTACGACAGCGGGACCTCGGCGAACGCCGGGCCCGCCTTGCCGCTCGAGCGGAATGCCGGGACCAGCTCCGGATCCGGCTCGACGGCGAAGATGCCGTCGCCCAGCTCCTGTGCCAGACGAACGGATGCCGGCCCGCTGACGGCGACGCAGATCTCGGGCAGCCGGTCGGGCAGGTCGAACACGCGCGCGTCGTCGAGCTGCAGGTGCGTGCCCTCGAAGGACTGGTACCCGCCCTGCCAGAGCAGCCGGATGATCTGCAGGGCCTCGGTGAGGCGCTCGTGGCGCTTGCTCACCGACGGGAACTCCTGGCCGGTGATGTGCTCGTTCAACCGCTCGCCGGAACCGACGCCCAGGGTGAATCGATTCTCGGAGACGATCTGGAGGGTCGCGGCCATCTGCGCCACGATCGCCGGGTGGTAGCGGAACGACGGGCAGGTGACCCCGGTGACGAGGCCGATCGTCGAGGTCTTCGCCGCGATCATCCCCATCAGCACCCAGGTGTTCGCGCTGTGCTGCTGGCTCGAGAGCCAGGGGTGGAAGTGGTCGCTCATCTCGACGAAGTCGAATCCGGCGCGCTCGGCGGCGACCGCCTGACGCACGATCTCTGTGGGCCCGAAGCCCTCTGTCGACAGCTTGTATCCGATCTGCATGGCGCGAACGTAACAAGTGGCATGGGGTGGCCGAAGCCCCTTGACAAGCCCTCGGCCGCAGAAGCGCGGGACCGCCGACCCGCCGCACGCGCATAGGGTCGAAGGAGGACCCGAAGCTCGGAGGACAGACGTGAGCATCCGATTGACCGTGACGGCGACCACCTGGGTGACGCCGGTGGTGAGGCGCGTGCACTTCCGCTCCGACGACCTCTCGGCCTTCGCCGGCAGCGTCCAGACCGACCGCTACGTCAAGATCGTGTTCCCCAAGCCCGGCGTCGAGTACCCGGAACCGCTCGACATCCGCTCCCTTCGCGGCACCCTCCCGCCCGAGCACATGCCGGACGTGCGCACGTACACCGCGATCTTCCCCGACCTGGATGCAGGGACCGTCGCCATCGACTTCGTCCTGCACGGGGATGAGGGGGTGGCCGGCCCGTGGGCCGCCCGCGCGCAGCCGGGCGACACGCTGCTGGTCAACGGTCCCGGTGGCGGGTACCGGCCCGACCCGGAAGCGGACTGGCACCTGCTCGTGGGAGACGAGTCGGCGATGCCCGCGATCACCGCCGCCCTCGACGTGCTCGATCCCTCAGCGACGGCGCGCGTCGTGCTGCTGGTCGACCGGCCGGGGTACGAACCGGTGCTGCCGCTGCCCGCGAACGGGACCGTGACGCACGTCTACCGCAGCGACGTCGTGGGCGACGAGACCGAAGGACTCCTCGTGCGCGCGCTGCGCGCGATGGAGTGGCCGGACGGACGCGTGCACGCGTTCGTGCACGGCGAGGCGCAGGAGACCATGCACGGCCTCCGCCCCCTCCTGCTGAAGGAGCACGGACTCGCGCGCGACCAGGTCTCCGTGTCGGGATACTGGCGGCGCGGCCGCACGGAGGACGGCTTCCGGGCCTGGAAGTCCGAGCTGGCACAGGCCGAGGCCTCCTGAGCCGACCACCCCGCTCGCTAGCCTGGGACAGCGCCGGGCGCGCACGCCGAGAACGGAGACCCCATGGCCCGATTCACCATCGGAGAGCACGACTTCCTGCTCGACGGAGCGCCGTACCGAGTGCTGTCGGGGGCGATCCACTACTTCCGCGTGCACCCGGATCAGTGGGCGGATCGCATCCGCACCGCGCGGCTGCTGGGGCTCAACACGATCGAGACCTACGTAGCCTGGAACGCCCACTCCCCGGTGCGCGGCGAGTGGGACACGAGCGGCGGCCTGGACCTGGGCCGCTTCCTCGACGCGGTGGCTGCCGAGGGGATGAACGCCATCGTGCGCCCCGGACCCTACATCTGCGCGGAGTGGCACAACGGCGGGCTGCCGGTGTGGCTCACCTCGATGCCGGGGGCCCGGCTGCGCAGCTCCGAGCCGACGTACCTTGCCGAGGTCACCGAGTTCCTGCGCAACGTGTACGCGATCGTCGCCCCGCGGCAGATCGACCGCGGCGGCAATGTCATCCTCGTCCAGATCGAGAACGAGTACGGCGCATACGGCTCCGACAAGGCGTACCTCGCCGAACTGGTCCGCCTGACGCGCGAGCTCGGCGTGACGGTTCCGCTGACGACGGTCGACCAGCCGCAGCCCCAGATGCTGCGCGATGGAAGCCTCCCCGGACTGCACATGACCGGCTCGTTCGGCGCGCGTGCGACCGAGCGCCTGGCCACCCTGCGTGAGCACCAGCCGACCGGCCCGTTGATGTGCTCGGAGTTCTGGGACGGCTGGTTCGACTGGTGGGGCGGCGTGCATCACACGACGGATGTCGCGTCCGCCGCGCAGGAGCTCGACACTCTGCTGGCGGCCGGGGCATCCATCAACATCTACATGGTGCACGGCGGCACCAATTTCGCTCTCACGAACGGCGCGAACGACAAGGGCCGCTACCTGCCGATCGTGACCTCGTACGACTACGACGCACCCATCGATGAGGCCGGTCACCCGACCGAGAAGTTCTTCGCGTTCCGCGACGTGATCGCGAAATACGCGCCGGTGCCCGACGAGCTGCCGCCGTTGGCCGAGCCGGCGCCCACCCCGTCGGCACCGCTGGCGATCGTCTCGGAGTGGCTGGGCGAGGTCGCGCCCGGAACTTCTTCATCGGACGTTCCGCTCTCCTTCGAGGGGCTCGGTCACCTCGGTGCGCTGGTGCGGTACGACGCGGCGCTGGACGCCGGCGCGTTCGGAGATGGCCCCACGGCGTTGCTGGAGTTCGAGGAGGTGCGCGACATCGCGTGGATTTTCGTCGACGATGCGCCCGTCGGGCGCCTGTCGCGCGGGCTGCACGAGCGCACCCTCGCCGTGCCTCGCGGATCGGCGCTGACGGTGCTGGTCGAGGAGCAGGGGCGCGTCAACTACGCGCACCGACTCGGCGAAGAGAAGGGTCTGATCGGGGCGGTGACCCTCGGCGGGTCGCTGCTCGGCGGGTGGACCGCGACCCCCATCGACCTCGATGAGCTGGCGCGCCGCACGGTTTCCCCGGCGACCCCCGGCGGCGGCGGAGAAGGTCCGGCGGCCGGCCCGGTGTCTCTGCGCGGGACCTTCGCGCTCGAGCGACCGTCGGACCTCTTCCTCGATACGGATGCCTGGGGCAAGGGCTTCGCGTTCGTGAACGGATTCTTCCTCGGCCGTTACTGGCGGAACGGCCCCCAGCGGTCGCTGTACGTTCCGGGGCCCGTGACGCGCGCGGGTGAGAACGACGTCGTCGTGATCGAGCTCGAGGGAATCCGCGAAGCGACGGCCCGGTTCGTGGCCGAGCCGCTGCTCGGCGACCGGGAGGAATAGCCGGCGGCATCCGCTCGGCACTCGCCTTCGCTGCCGGCTCTGCTGCGTGACGCTGCTGCTCTTGCGCGTGACACTTGCGTCCGCGCCGGGCTTGCTGCTGATCCAGCACGCCGCGACGCAGCGGCTCTCGGAGTGCGTCTCGACGTGGTGAGGACGGATTCAGCGGGCGCGGAGCCAGACGCTTCCCGCCGAGATGGAGACGTCGACGGCGTTCTCCGCGGAGGTCGAGCTCTCGAGGTCGTTGCGGACGTTGCCCGCGGACTCGCTGACGCTGACGTCGTAGTCGTCGTCCGGCAGGGTGAGCTCCAGGCTCCCGGCGCTCACGTCGATCGTCGTCTCTGTGGGGGCACTGCCCGTCAGCTCGGCGACCATCGCTCCGGCGCTGATCCGGATGTCGGCGGTTCGCACGTCGGCGATGTCCAGCTCGGCTCGGCCCGCGGAGACCTCGGCCGAGAGCGTCTCGGCGGCACCGTCCAGCCGGAGGTCGCCGGCCGCTACGTCGAGCTCCAGCTCGCCGAAGCCGCCCGCAGTCGTGAGCTTTCCGGCGGCAAGCTCGAGGTGCGCGTCGAGGTCGCCGTCCAGCTCCTGCGGCAGCGTGAGGGTCGCCGTCGTGGGGCCGCTCATCCAGCCTCCGAACCACCAGCCGTCGAACCAGCCGCGGTCAGGTGAGGCGACCACGAGCGTGCCGCCTTGGCGTTCGAAGGTCCAGTCGCCGCGGCCGGGGCCGCTCGTGACGTTCAGCACGGCCTCGTCGACGTCGGCGAAGGAGATGTCCAGCGTGCCGGCGGTCGCCTCGACGCCGAGCTCATCGATGCCTTCGACGTCGAGCGCCCGGGTGACCGTCTCGGTGCTGCCGGAGCCGACGGTGGCGGCGGCCGCGCCGCCGATGGTGACGACCGCGACGAGGCCGCCGAGTGCGGCCGTCAGGATCGCGATGATGCGCCCCGCGGACGGGCCGGATGACGGCGGCACAGAGGTGGACGGGTTCGCGACCGGCACTGCAGCGGACGGTGCGGCGGGCGGTGCGGCGGGCGGTGCGGCGGGCGGCCCTCCTGCCGGCGGAACCGGGGGCAGCGGCGGCCTTGGGGGCGGGGTGAGGTCGTTGGATGACATGTCAAGCTCCTGTCTGCGGCGATCCGCCATGTTCGAGGTGGGCGAGGGCAGCGAGCACCCGCCGGTTCCCGGAGTCGTCCTGCTCGAGGCCGAGCTTTTGGAAGACCGCGGTGATGTGCTTTTCGACGCTGCCCTCGCTGAGGTGCAGGGTGCGGGCGATCGCCTGGTTGGACTTGCCCTCCGCGAGGAGGGCGAGAACGGTCGACTCGCGGGCGGTCAGCCGCTGCATCCGCTCGTCCACCTGTCGACGGCCCAAGAGCTGGGCGACGACCTCGGGGTCGAGCACGGTGCCTCCGGCCGCGATCTGGGCGACGGACTCGAGGAATTCGGTGACGTCGGCCACGCGGTCCTTCAGCAGGTAGCCGAGCGCGCCTCCGCGCCCGCCGATCAGATCGGCGGCGTAGCGCTCCTCGACGTACTGCGAGAGCACCAGCACCGGCAGGTGCGGGTTCGCGGCACGCAGGCGGAGGGCGGCGCGGATGCCCTCGTCGGTGAAGGTCGGCGGCAGCCGCACGTCGAGGATGCAGAGCTCGGGGGCGCCCTGCGCCACGGCGTCATCGAGGGTGGTCGCGTCGGGGATCGCCGCGACCACCTCGTGGCCGGCATCCTCGAGCAGCCGCACCATTCCCTCGCGCAGCAGGACGGAGTCCTCGCAGATCAGGATGCGCACGGGACGCTCACCTCCACCTGGGTCGGTCCGCCCACGGGGCTGTCGAGTCGGAAGGTGCCGCCGGCGGCGATCACCCGGTTCGAGATGCCGTCTAGCCCGCCGCCGGGGGTGAGATGTGCGCCTCCGATGCCGTCGTCCTCGACGCGGGCCCAGAGTGCACCCCCTTCGCGCTCCCGGAGAAGCACCCGGCATTCCGAGGCTCGGGAGTGCTTGGCGGCGTTCGTCAACGACTCCGCGATCACGAAGTAGACGGCGGCTTCCGATACGGCGCTGCACCTGCGGGTGAGGCGGACGTCGAGCTGGACGGGGATGTGGGACCGAGCGGCGAGGGCCGACAGGGCGGCGTCGAGTCCGCGGTCATCCAGCACCGAGGCGTGGATGCCGCGGGCCAGTTGGCGCAGCTCGGTGATCGCCGCCTTCGTCGAGGTGTGGGCCTCGGAGATGAGCGCCTTTGCCGCGTCGGGGTCGTCGTCGACCTTCTGCTGGGCGAGGCCCAGTGTCATTCCGACGGAGACGAGGCGGGGCTGGATGCCGTCGTGCAGGTCGCGCTCGATGCGGGTGCGCTCCACTTCGGCCGCTCGCACCGCGCCGGCGCGCTGCGCGCTGGACGCCTGCGCCGCCTCGGCGTAGTGCTGCTCTCGGGAGGGGATCATCACGGCTCGCGAGATGAGGCCGTGCAGGAGGGCGAGCCCGACGATGGCGGCCAGGGCGAGGAAGGCGGTCGTGACTCCGCCGACGGGGGCCCAGGCGACCGGAAGGGAGAGGTCGGTGCGGCCGAGCGACACGGCCGGGGTGCTGGCGTAGAGCGGGGCGAAGGCGGCTACCAGGCCGGCCGCGGCCAGGGCGAGGGCGGCGAGGGCGATGAGGCCGAGCACCGTGGAGATGATGATGTTGGCGAGAGCGCGCCAGGAGTTCGGGTCTATGAATTGCAGCCAGATGGTGTGGAGGAATCCGGCGAACCCGGTGCGGTGGCTGCGCCGCAGGCGTCGTGGGGGCAGGTCGACGCCGTAGAGTCCCCCGACGCGCGCGGTCTCGAGCCAGCTGAGGCCGAACAGGGCGTAGGCGAAGGCGATGAGTCCGAGGAGGCCGATGCCGAACACGAGCAGGAGGGGGATGGAGGCGGCGAGAAGCGTGAAGAGTGCCCCGAGGACGAGTGGTCCCACCCAGCCGAGCGCGAAGAGGTGCGCCACGGCTCCGGCCAGTGGCAGCGGTCGTGCGATCGGGACGCGCTGCGGCAGCGTTGTTGTCATGGCTCCACGGTAGGTCGCGGGGCTCCTGCGCGCTCCCGAGGGATCCGGAAAGTTTCTTTCGGGTTTTCCCCCGTGGGTTAGCCCCCGGTGAGCCGCCGCGTCCGGACTCCCTACATCTCCTCCCGAAGCCGCGGCCCGCGCCCCGGGTTGCCCTTCCAATCCCCATTCGGGAGGAGATCCCGAGTCGGGAGGATGGTGCGGGCTGTTCCGGTCCTCCCGAACCCGGATCTCCTCCCGAGGCCGCGGTTTCGGCCTGGGGCAGCCCGCCGAGCCCCGGCTCACTCCACCGTGAGCCCCCCGTTCAGGCGGTGGGCCGGAATTTCGTGGGGTGGGTGTTGTTCGCCCTCACCCCGCCCGATCACCGCCCAGACGTCGCCCCGCGACTCTATGGTGGAAAGCGGGGCACACTGCTGTGCACCGAGGCAACTCAGGGAGTTCTGTGTCGACGACGATCATGGTCCGCGCCGAGCACGCCGCCGGCGAGCGGCGGGTCTCCGCCACCCCGGACAGCGTGAAGAAGCTCACCGCGGCGGGAGCCACGGTGCTGGTCGCGTCCGGCGCTGGAGCGGGTGCGCTCCTGACCGACGCCATGTACGAGGCCGCCGGAGCGCGGATCGTCGCTCCCGACGAACCCCACGCCGCCGACGTGTACTTCCACGTGCGGCCTCTGGAGCCGGCAGAGGTCGCGGCCTTGCCCCGGGGCGCCGTCACAATCGGCACCGCCGACCCCTTCACACATCCCGAGAGCGTCGCGGCGGCCCGCGACCGGGGCGTCACCATGCTCGCCCTCGACCTGCTCCCCCGCATCTCCCGCGCGCAATCCATGGACGTGCTCTCGTCGCAGTCGTTCGTCGCCGGATACCGGCTGGTGACGATGGCGGCGGATGCCTTCGGCCGCATGTTCCCGATGTCGATGACCGCCGCCGGAACACTGGCCCCGACCCGCGTGCTCGTGCTCGGCGCCGGTGTCGCCGGGCTGCAGGCGATCGCCACGGCCAAGCGCCTCGGAGCAGTCGTCTCGGCGAACGACGTTCGCGCGGCATCCGCCGACGAGGTGCGCTCCGTCGGCGGCACCTTCATCGACCTCGACCTCGAGACTGCCGACGCCTCCGGGGGCTACGCGAAGGCGCTCGGCGAAGACCGTGCCCGCCGCCAGCAGGAGCTGCTCACCCCGCACCTCGTGGCATCCGACATCGTGATCACCACCGCGGCCGTCCCCGGGCGAGCCGCCCCCCGCCTCGTGACAGCGCAGATGCTGGCCGGCATGCGCCCCGGGTCGGTGCTGGTCGACCTCGCCGCGGAATCCGGCGGGAACGTCGAGGGATCCGTGCCGGGCGAACGCCGTGCGGTCGAGGTGGCCGGCGGAACCGCCACACTGATCGGCGCACGCAACATCCACTCCGACCTCCCGGTCGATGCGTCGAAGCTGCTGGGAATGAACTACGCCAACTTCCTCGTCCCGCTGCTCACCGACGGCACCCTCGCCCTCGACTTCTCCGACGAGCTCGTCGCGGGTTGCGCGCTCACCCACGACGGCGCCGTCACGCAGGCCCGCATCGCAGAACTGCTGGAAGGAGCGGCCCGCTGATGGATCCGTTCGCCCTCATCACGATCACCGTGCTCGCGATCTTCCTCGGCTTCGAGGTCGTCTCCAAGGTCTCGAGCACCCTGCACACCCCTCTGATGTCGGAGGCCAATGCGATCCACGGCATCATCCTGCTCGGCGCCATCATGGTGGCGGGGCAGGCGGACGAACCTGTGACGCTGACGCTGTCGATCGTCGCCGTGCTGCTCGCCACGATGAATGTGGTCGGCGGATTCGTGGTCACCGACCGCATGCTCGTCATGTTCTCGGGCGGCCGGAGAGGCTCGTCGACGAAGAAGAAGCCGATGGATGCCGGAGGCGGAATATCTCCTGGTTCGTCTCCCAATGCGGATGCCGCGAGCCTCGACGAGGCCGCCCAGTGAAGCTCCTCAGCCCCGAGACCGTCACGGCCGTCTACCTCGTCGCGGCGGTGCTGTTCATCCTCGCCCTCAAGGGCCTGAGCAATCCCCGGTCCGCTCGCCGGGCCAACCTGCTCGGCGCCGCCGGCGCGGCTCTCGCGGTGCTCGCCTACGTGTTCAGCACCACGATCCACAACATGGTCTGGATCGCCCTCGCCGTCGCGATCGGATCCGTCATCGCGGTCATCGCGTCGCGACGCGTGCAGATGACCCAGATGCCGCAGCTCGTCGCCGCCTTCAACGGCGTGGGCGGCGGCGCCGCCGCGCTCGTCGCCGTCGTCGAGGTCACGCACAGCGAGAGCGCGTGGACCCTCGGCGTCGTGGCCGTCACCACCCTCATCGGCGGCGTCTCGCTCACCGGATCGTTCGTCACCTTCGGCAAGCTCCAGGGCGTGATCACCACGAGGGCGGTCGTCTTCCCCGGCCTGCGCGTGCTGCTGGTGCTCGCTCTGCTCGGGGCGATCGGACTCGGCGTCGCACTCGCCGTCACGGGCGACATCCTCTTCGCCTACGCCCTCCTCGCGGTCGGCATGCTGCTCGGCGTGCTGCTCGTCCTGCCCATCGGCGGCGCAGACGTGCCCATCGTGATCTCGCTGCTGAACGCGTTCACGGGTCTTGCGGTCGCGGCATCCGGTCTCGTACTCGGCAACGTGCTGCTGCTGATCGCGGGCACGCTCGTCGGGGCCAGCGGAACGATCCTCACGATGGCGATGGCCAAGGCCATGGGTCGCACGGTCACGGGCATCGTGTTCGGCGCGTTCACTGCCGTGGCATCGGGCACAAGCGGGGCGGCCGATGACCGGCCGATCCGCACGATGGATGCCGATGACGTGGCGATCCTCTTGGAGTATGCGCAGACGATCGTGATCGTGCCCGGATACGGGCTGGCCGTCGCCCAGGCGCACCACGCGGCGGCCGAGCTCGCCGAGCTGCTGCGAGAGCGGGGCGCCGACGTCGTCTTCGGCATCCATCCTGTCGCGGGCCGAATGCCCGGCCACATGAACGTGCTGCTCGCAGAGGCCAACGTGCCGTATGAATCACTCGTCGAGATGGACGAGATCAACGGGCGGTTCAAGGCGACCGACCTCGTGCTCGTCATCGGCGCGAACGACGTGGTCAATCCCGCCGCCAAGACATCCCCCGGATCGCCGATCTACGGGATGCCGATCCTCGAGGTCGCCGACGCCAGGCAGATCGTGTTCCTCAAGCGCAGCCTGAACCCCGGTTTCGCCGGCATCGAGAACGAGCTCTTCTACGACCCCAAGGTGGCGATCGTGCTGGGCGACGCCAAGGCGACCCTCTCGAAAGTCCTCGCCGGGGTGAAGGCGCCCGCCTGATCGCGGGGCAAGGCGCCCGCCTGATCGCGCGCTGCCCGGCGCCTGCGCGGGGCAACGCGCAGCCTGATCGCGCGACCTCAACCCGCCCGACCAAGATCGCCCGCGGGTGCGTGTAGCTCAGGTGTCCCCGTGAGTCAAGGGTGTGAGGAAGAACCGCCCGTTCTCGCACACTGAGGCAATGAACACGCCACCTTCTCCGCCTCGAAACCTGCCGGACTTGGTCTGCTTCTCGCACCTTCGCTGGGATTTCGTGTACCAACGCCCCCAGCACCTGATGAGCAGATTCGCGCGTGAGCGAAGGGTCCTCTTCATCGAGGAGCCCATGTTCGAGTCCGTGGCGCGGGCCGCCCTCCGCGTCGACCGACGCAGGGACGGTGTGGATGTGATCGTGCCCGTGCTCCCCGAAGGACTCTCGGCCCGCGAGGCCATCCTGGCTCAGGAGTCGCTGATCTCCGACTACCTCGATGCCCGCAGCGAGCGGCCGACATTCTGGTTCCAGACTCCCATGGCGTTCTCGTTCGCCCCGCTCGACCGGGCGGGCGCCGTGATCTACGACTGCATGGACGAACTCAGCGGCTTCAAGGACGCGCCCCCGGCACTCGCCTTCAACGAGAAGCAGCTGCTCGGCCGCGCCGACCTCGTCTTCACCGGCGGCCGGGCCCTGTACGAGGCGAAGCGGCAGAAGCACCCCAGCGTGCACTGCTTCCCGAGCGGCATCGACACGAAGCACTTCGGTCGCGCACGCGATCACCGCCGGAACGCACTTCGGTCGATGCACCGGCCGGCGACCGACCGCCCCCGCGTGGGATTCGCCGGGGTGATCGACGAGCGCATGGATGTCGAGCTGCTCGCCGCCGTGGCCTCGGCGCTGCCCGGAATGGACTTCGACATCGTCGGTCCCGTCGTCAAGATCGACCCCGATCTGCTCCCTGTCGGGGACAACATCCGCTACCTCGGCATGCAGGACTACGCCGTACTGCCCGAACTGATGGCGGAGTGGGACGTGGCGATGATGCCCTTCGCGTGCAACGAGGCCACCCGCTTCATCAGCCCCACCAAGACCCCGGAATACCTCGCCGCCGGTCTGCCCGTCGTCTCCACCAGCATCCGGGATGTCGTCGTCCGGTACGGCGAACCGGGTCTCGTGAGCATCGCCGACGATGCCTCATCCTTCTCTCGCGCGCTGGAGGCCGCCATCGAGACGCGTGACGATCCCGCCCGGCTGCGGGCCGTGGACATCGCGCTGAAGGACAGCTCCTGGGACGGCATCTGGCAGCGGATGGCCGCACTCGAGCGCCAGGTGCTCAAGACCGCCGCAATATCGAAACCCGCCGCCGAAGCGCGATGACAGGCAACCGGGCAGCCCCCCGCCCGCAGGTCTGGGGAGGGATCGAGTGCACCGTCAATCGCGTGGGCGACTCATGGCACCGCCAGTTCGCGCGGAGCGGACACTACGAACGGCTGGAGCAGGACCTGGAGGCGTGCGCCTCGCTGGGGGTGACCGGACTGCGCTACCCGGTGCTCTGGGAGGAGGTGGAATCGCCCAGCGGCGAGCGGGACTTCACGTATGCCGACCGGGCGATGCGCTACCTCGAGCAGTCCCCGATGACCCCGATCGTCGGTCTGCTGCATCATGGCAGCGGTCCGTCCTCCACCTCGCTGGACGATCCGCAGCTGCCCGAGCGCCTCGCCGACTTCGCCGAAGACGTGGCGTGCCGGTATCCGTGGGTCTCCGACTGGACGCCGGTGAACGAGCCCCTGACGACGGCCCGCTTCTCCGGCCTGTACGGGCACTGGTATCCGCACGCCAACGATGACCCGGCGTTCGTCGCCATGCTGCTGAACGAGGTGAAGGCGACAATCCTCGCCATGCGGGCCATCCGGCGGGTGAACCCCGACGCGCGGCTGATCCAGACCGAGGACTTCGGCCGCACGGGGGGCACCCGGCCGCTGCGCGATCAGATCGCCTTCGACAACGAGCGACGGTGGCTCACTTTCGACCTGCTCAGCGGGCGCGTCGACCGCCGGCATCCGCTGTACGGCTACCTGACCGGCATGGGCGCCGCAGATCCCGCCGAGTTGCAGTGGATCGCCGCGAACGCGTGCCCGCCCGACATCCTGGGACTCAACCACTACCCGCGCAGCAACCGCTGGCTGGACCACCGCCTCGATCAGTTCCACCCCGCCTTCCATGGAGGCAACGGCCGCAAGCGCTACGCGGACGTGGCGGCATGCGATACGCACCTCGCCTCCCAGCCATCGCTGCTCTCGCTGATCGACGAGACATGGCGCCGCTACGCGACGCCGATCGCCATCACCGAGGTGCATATCTACGACCACTTCGAGGGCCAGGCGGCGTGGTGGCGCGCAGCGCTCGCGGCGGCGGAGGTCGCCGCACACCGCGGCATCCCCGTCGCGGGGGTGACCGTCTGGAGTCTTCTCGGATCATTCGACTGGGACACCCTCTGCACGACCGAGGGCGATGAGGTCACCTATGAGCCCGGCGTCTTCGAGGTGCACAACGGTGAGCGTCTGGAAACGCCGCTCGCGGAGGCGGTGCGGGATGCGGCGTACGCGGTCGACCGCGACCGTCCGCACATTCCCTGGCTGGGTTCGGACCTGCCGATCCCCTCGAGCGCTCGGGGCATCGCCGACGAAGCGGCGGCCTGACGGGCCGTCGCGACGCCCGCATCGGTACTCGGCACCTCAGACCGGCAGGAGCGCGACCTCGCGCAGCTCCCCCGCGTCGACCACGGCGGTCATCATCGTGCATACCGGCTGCCGGCGGCGGTCGGTGGGAGATCCGGGGTTGAGCAGGCGCAGGCCACGGGGCGTCGCCGAGTCCCACGGGATGTGGCTGTGCCCGAAGACGACGACGTCGGCGTCGGGAAACTGGGCGTCCATGCGGGCGTGCCGGCGCTTGGCGTCGCCTGTCTCGTGCACCACGGCGAAGCGCAGCCCGTCGATCTCGCGCCGCGCCACCTCGGGCAGACGCCCCGTCAGGTCCGGGCCGTCGTTGTTCCCGTACACCCCCAGCACGTCGCCGTAGGTCAGCAGGTCATCGAGGACGGATGCGCTGACCCAGTCGCCCGCGTGCACGATCAGGTCCGCATGCTCCGCCGCCGCCCGCACGGCATCCGGAAGCGTGCGCGCCCGACCGGGGATGTGGGTGTCCGAGATCAGCAGCAGACGTGTCGTCATGGCGGTGTGCCCGAGCTCACCCCGGAGCCGAGAGCGCGTCGAAGGGCGCCACGGTCACGACGCCCTCGACCCGCCGCGCGAGTTCCTCATCGAGGGTGACGAAGACGTCCGCCTGGAGCTTGGCGACGGCGACGTATTCGGCATCCGCCGTGTCGTCCCAGTCGAACTCCCTCGCGAGCTGCCACGCGACGCCTCGCGAAACCCGGTCGCCGAGGAGGCGCACACGCATCGTCGTGATCCCATCGAGCAGGGAGCGCGCTTCTGCCTCATCCAGGGTCCCGGCACGCACCTCGCGGTAGATGAGCGAGAGCGCCTGCGAGCGCAGAAGGTTCGGCGCGACGAGGGTGCTGCCCTCGGGCACGCTGATCCCCTCGCGAATCATCCGGACGGCGGTGGGGGCGTCGATGGCGAATCTGGTCATGCCGGAATTGTGCGCGCCGCCGCCGACATCCGCTGCCGCGGGTCTACTTCGCCCGCGTCAGCAGGTGCACGGGAACGGCCAGCGCGAGGCTGATGGCGAGGATGCCGCCGATGAAGACCAGTCCCTGCAATGCCGGCTGCGAGAACGCGAACCCGACGAGCCACATCCCGCCCAGCAGAAGTATGAGGGCCAGGGTGTAGGCGATTCCGGTACTCATCTGATTGCGCTCCTGAAGTCGGCCGGCACGAGGGATCTCCAGTTTTGCCGCAATCGCACCGCGTCACAAGCTGAGCGCCCACCCTTGCGGAAAACCAGGTGCGTGCTAGTGGGAAGGCAGCGCACCGATCGCGTCCTCGGCCGCGACCCACGCCAGCATCGCGCACTTCACTCGCGCGACGTAGCGCGAAACCCCGCCCAGCACGACGGCGTCGCCGAGCAGCTCCTCGTCGGGCTCGATCTGCCCGCGGGAGCGCATGGCGGTGCGGAAGGACCCGATGCGCTCCGTCAGTTGCGACGTCGTCAGGCCCTCGGCGAGGTCCGCCAGGAGCGATGCGGATGCCTGAGAGATGGCGCAGCCGGAGCCCTCCCAGCGCAGCTCCTCGATCGCGCCGTCGGCGGCGAGGTGCACCTGCAGCGTGACCTCGTCTCCGCAGGTCGGGTTGACCTGGTGCGACTCGGCGGCCGGCCCGCTGCGCAGCCCGAACCCGTGGGGCGTGCGGGAGTGGTCGAGGATCACCTGCTGGTACATCGCCTGCAGTTCACCGGAGCTCATGACCGCACCCCGAAGAACCGCGTGGCCGCGTCGACGCCTTCGATCAGCTGGTCGATCTCGTCGCCGGTCGTGTAGACGTACGAGCTCGCCCTCGTCGAGGAGGTGATGCCGAGCCGGCGGTGCAGGGGCTGCGCGCAGTGGTGCCCGACGCGCGCCGCGATCCCACGATCATCGAGGAACTGCCCGACATCGTGCGAGTGGATGCCGGCGACATCGAAGCTCGCGAGGCCCACCCGGGGGGCGCGGGCATCCGCGCCGAGCACGCGGACACCCGGAAGAGCCGCGAGCCCGTCGACCAGGCGCCGGCCCAGTTCGTGTTCGTGCGCGGCGATCCGGCCCATGCCGACGCCGTCCAGGTAGCCGATGGCGGCGGCGAGCGCGATCGCCTGCGACACGCGCTGGGTGCCGGCCTCGAACCGCTGCGGCGGAGGCATGTACTCGGCGGAGGTCATCGTCACGGTCGTGATCATGGAGCCCCCGGTGAGGAAGGGCGGCAGGGCGGCGAGCAGCTCCCGACGGCCGTACAGCGCACCGATCCCGGTGGGAGCCAGCATCTTGTGCCCGGAGAAGACCGCGAAGTCCACGTCGAGGGCCTTCACGTCGAGCGCAAGATGCGGCGCCGACTGGCACGCGTCGAGCAGCACGAGCGCGCCCACGGCGCGGGCACGACGCACGAGTTGGTCGACGGGATTGATCAGGCCCAGCACGTTGGAGACGTGGGTGAACGCAAGGAGCTTCGTACGGTCGTTGATCACGTCGGCAGCGCTCTCGAGTCGCAGCGAGCCGTCGTCCTCGATCGGGATGAACCGGAGGGTCGCGCCCGTGCGCGCCGCGAGCTCCTGCCACGGCAGGAGGTTCGCGTGGTGCTCCATCTCGGTGACGACGAGCTCGTCGCCCGGGCCGAGCCGGAACCGGCGGGCCTCTTCGCCGCCACGTCCGACGCTCGCGTTCGAGAAGCCGTACGCGACGAGGTTGATGGCTTCGGTCGCGTTGGAGGTCCACACGATCTCGTCCTCGGCCGCGCCGACGAACCGCGCGACCGCGCTCCGGGCGTCTTCGAACAGCTCGGTGGCCTCGGCGGCGAGAGTGTGCGCCCCGCGGTGCACGGCCGCGTTCGCGCCCTCGTAGTACGCACGCTCCGCATCGAGCACGGCGCGGGGCTTCTGGGATGTGGCCGCCGAATCCAGATAGACCAGCGGGTGGCCGCTCATCCGGGTGGCGAGGATCGGGAAGTCCGCGCGGATCCGGTGGACCTCGGCATCCGTGAGGGGGGCATCCGCGATGCGGGCATCGGTGCGGGGAGCGTCCGTGCGGGGAGCATCCGTGCGGGCGGCATCGCCGAGGAGGGCATCCCCGAGGAGGGCGTCCGTGCGGGCCGCGCCTGACAGCGGCCCGGTGCGGGTGCCGGCGGTCGATGCGTTTGTGGTCATGGTGAAAGCCTCTCGGGAACGGCGCGGCAGCAGGTGCCCGCGGCATCCGTTCTTCAAGACAAGCTTCGCAGGGTCGAGGCTATTCCGCCTGGGAGCAGCGCCCAGAGACGGAGCCCGAGACGCAGCGCGGCGAACACCACCGCCGACTCGGCGCAAAATGCGGGTGCGGACCTGCGCGACCAGCAGATAGGGACGAGCGAGCCAGGAGAGCGACCCACGAAGCGAAGCCACGAAGCGAAGCCACGAAGCGAAGCCACGAAGCCGAGCAGTGGAGGCCGCGCCAGTGGAGGCCGCGCCCAATGGAGGGCGCCGAGGCGGAGGCGCCCGGCGCGGCCAGGGACGCGCCGCTCGGGGTCAGTCCCGGCTCAGCGCGACACCCGCCGCGCGCCGAGCAGGGTCGCGAGCCGCTCGAGCTGGGCGGGATCCTCCAGGGCCGAGCCCACCGCCACGACCCTCACGCCCGCGTCGAGGAAGTCCCCCGCGTTGTTCGCATCCATGCCGCCCGTCGCGACGAAGCGCACGTCGGGGAAGGGACCGCGCAGGTGCCGGAACCAGTCGACGCCCAGCCACTGGGCGGGAAAGGCCTTCAGCCACGTCAGACCGAGCGAACGCCCGAGCTGCACGTCGCTCGGCGTCGCCACCCCGGGCAGGATCGGGATGCCGGCGTCCTGGGCCGCGCGCACGATCGCCGGGTCGAGTCCGGGTGAGACCAGATAGCGGGCTCCCGCGCGATTCGCCACGTCGATCTGCTCGACGGAGATGATCGTTCCGGCACCGACGACCTTGCCGCGTTCCGCGCCGACGCGCGCGACCTCGCGGAGCGCCGCCTCGTCCTCCGGCGTCTGGAGGGGAAGCTCCACGGAATCGATGCCGAGATCCCAGGCCGTCCTGGCGAGGGCGACGGAGCGCTCCACCCCCATGCCTCGCAGGATCGCCATGAGAGGAACATCAGCGAATGCCTCGTCGAACCATGCGGTCGTGCTGTCGGTCATCTTCCGATCCTCTCGTCGATGAAGTCTCCCGTGGTCTGCAGTGTGAGGGCCGCCCGGCCATGGCCGGCGCGCAGGCGCTTCTCGTGCGGGGCGCCGGCCAGCACGGCGGCGAGGTACCCGCCGGCGAAGGCGTCGCCCGCGCCGACGACGTCGACGACCTGCACCGAGAACGACGGTTCGAAGATCTCCAGGCCGCCGGCGAAGACCGTGGCGCCCACCTCGCCGTCCTTGACGACGAGTTCGGGGATGTCGGGGAACAGCGCCCGCACGTCCCGCGCTCGTTCGGTGCCCCAGAGTCCCTCGGCCTCATCGCGGCCCACGAAGACGAGGTCGGCCCTTCGCGCGAGTGCGGCGAGCGCTCCGGCCGCGGTGGCGGGATCCCACAGCGCGCGCCGGTCGTTCACGTCGAAGCTCACCAGCACGCCCGCCTCGCGAGCGCGCCCGATGGCGCTGTCGAGGAAGGACGCCGCCGAGCCGGAGATCGCGGCGGTGATGCCCGAGACGTGCAGGATGCCGATTCCGTCGAGGGCGAGCAGGTCGGCGTCGGCCGGGGAGAGATGCGAGGCCGCCGAATCGGACCGGTAGTAGAGGACTCCGCTGCCCGGGTCCTTGAAGTACACGCCGGTGCGGTGTGCGGCATCCATCACGACCGTGGAGACATCGACTCCCCTTCGCCCCAGCTGCGCCGCGACCCGCCGGCCGAGGGCGTCGTCTCCCAGCCGGCTGAACCATCGCGCCGGATACCCCAGCGCGGCGACGTGGGCGGCGACGTTCGACTCCGCTCCGCCGGCGTCGAGGTGGAAATCCTCGGCGTCGACAAGTCTGTGACCGGTTGCCGGCGTCACGAGCGCCATCGTCTCACCGACCGTGAGGAGCCCGGCGCCAGGGCGAGGTCGGTCCGAGGAATTGCTCGTCATACCGATCACCGTAGGGCGGCGACGGGGGCGGCGTCCATTTCGTCGATCGCCTGTTACCTCCCGCGATCGCCCACGGGCGCGTCAACCGAGCCGGGCGCGCCACTCGTCGAGAATCCGGGAGATCGCGGCACTCGACGCCCACGGCACCTCCGGCACCTCTCGGCGGCCCTCCGCGAGCGCGAGCGACACCGCGTCCGCCTCCGCGGCGAATGGATCGACCGGCTCCACCTCGATCACCCGCTCGCCCGAGTCGCCGCGCACCGTCGCGCGGGCCGGGCTCTCCTCGCGGGATCCCCACACATCGGGCACGTGGATGCTGCCGCGCGTGCCGACGATGGTCGCCTCCTCGGGCATCGCCGTCACGATGGCCGTGCGAAGCGTCGCGGTGAAGCCGCCGAAGTCCGCGACCGCGACGGCTTCGACATCCACCCCGGTCTGGCCGATGGTGCCCTCCGCAGAGACCAGCACCGGCTCGCCCCGGTCCGCCCACCGGGCGACAGCGACGGCGAGGGATGCGGGGTAGCCGCCGACATCCAGGATCGCCCCACCCGCGAGCGCCGGATCGAAGAGCCGGCCGGTGTGCTCGCCGGCCGCGAATCCGAAAGCCGCTTCCATGCTGACGAGCTCACCGATCTCCCCGCTCTGGACGACGGTCCGCAGCTCCCGGGCGAGCGGCCCGAAGCTGTGCTTGAACGCCTCCACGAACGGCCGGCCCGAGCGTTCGGCCGCCGCGAGCACCTCAGCGGTCGCCGCCGCCGTCGGGGTCACGGGCTTCTCGCAGAGGACCGCCTTGCCTGCTTCCAGCGCCGCGATCGCGAGGGGCGCGTGACCGGTGTGCACGGTGCCGATGTAGACGGCATCCACGTCGTCGCGGGCCAGCACGTCGTCATACGTGCCGTGGACGGGGGCGCCGTATCTGGACGCGAACGCCTCCGCGCGTCCCGCATCCGAACTGCCGACGGCGTGCAGCACGCCGTGCTCCGAACGCGGAAGCGCCCGCGCGAAGAAGCCACTGATCTCACCGGGTCCGAGGACCGCCCACCGAGTTCGTTCCATCGGGCGACGCTATCAGCCCGAGACCGTGTGAATCGTCGAGGCGTACGCGTCCGCCCCTGCTGCGCGTCAGAGCCGGGCGACGCCGGTCCAGATGATGGCGACGCCGATCAGGAGCAGGATGACGGCCGTCACGGACTTCATGTTGCGCGACACCCAGTCCTTCATCGACACGAGCCGCGGCGCCATCTTCTCGGGCTGCGCCATCGTCATGATGATGGGGATCGCCACGGTGGAGCACCCCACGAGGGTGTAGACCAGGATCGGCACGATCGAGCCGGCCGGCGTGAGCCCGTCGCCGCGCAGCGCGAGCGCCGCCGCCATAGCCAGAAGCAGCGCCTTCGGGCGCACGTTCAGCAGCAGGGCCACGCCGAATGCCGCCCATGGCCCGAACGAGTCCACCGCGCTCAGCCACTTCGGCATGGTCGTGGAGGGATGCCGGCGAGCGCGGACCCACTCGAACACGGCGATCGCGATGAGGGCCGCGCCGACGACGATCTCGAGGGTGCCGATGACCGTGTCCGGGCGCCTCGGCGATCGCGACGCGGGCAGGAGCTGGGCGGTCAGGGTGAAGAAGACGAGCACCACCGCGATCCCGATCACCCAGCCGATGAGGAACGGCACAGACGACTGCTGCCTCTTGGGCGAGAGCAGGATGACGATGGTCGCCAGGATCGGCACCGAGCTGAGGGCGACGGCGATCGCGATCGGAAGCATGTGACCGATCGCCTGCAGCATTCGTCGTCCCTCATGTGTGCCCGGCCGCGCACACCACAGCCACTTTCGCGCGGACGGCCGGGTGCGGTTCGTGAGCCCCAACTGTATCGGCGCGAGGGGCGGTGCGGCGAAGGGGCGACCTCGGAGGTTAGGACGCCCTTGGCCGTTCTGCAACCCCCTTCTCGGCTCCGCATCGAGCCGGAAAGATGGGTGCATGCTCGAGTTGCACTACACCGGAGACAGGATCCTGATGGCCGACGCCATCGGAGAAGCGGTGATGCGCTACGCCAGCGCGCTTGCCGAGGCGAAGACGTCCGATGTCATCGTGGTGCCCGTCATAGACGACAAGGGCCAGCCCTCGCAGGCGGAGCTGCTGATCGGGCCCGCGAGCCAGCTCTATTCCACCCCCGCTCCCGACGCGGACGAGGTGGGCGCCGACCCGGCGGTGATCGCGGAGCTCGATCGCCGCGCACGCCGGCTTCTGCCGTCGCTGGCGCAGCCGGTCGAGCGTTCGGAGTCCTCGTCGTACTTCGACCCCGACATGGCGTAGCCGGCAGGGGGTCCTCGGTTCTAGACGAGGATGCGCAGCGTCATGCGGTCTCTCCGCTTCTGTGAAGGCGTTCGAAGAGGTCCAGGCTCAGCGCCGCGGTCCAGCTGAACTTCATCGTTCCCCGCGGTTCGCCGGTGTGCGGGTCCACGTACTCCGGAAAGTCGTGACCGAGGCCGAGATCGGCCATCTGGCTGGACAGGTCGCGCGCCGCATCGTCGTAGCCGCGCTCATAGAGCGCTTCGGCGATGAGCCAGGCGGTGTTGAACCACGACGGCCCACGCCAGTAGCGGGCGGAGTCGAAGGTGGGCGCCGTCAGGTCATGGCTCGGCACGAGGGCTGCCGACCCGAGTCCGAAGTGCGGCGAGTGCAGCGTCTCGAGCAGCCGTTCCGTGCGCGGGAGCTCGGGCACCAGCAGCGGGAGGAGGCCCGAGACGGTGCGAAAGCGCTCGTGCCGCCCGGCGATCACGTCGCGGGCGACATAGCATCCGAGCTGGTCGTCCCACAGGGAGTCGAGCGATTCCCCGAGCGCCCTGGCCCGGCTCCGATGGGGCTGCGGATCCTCGCCGAGCAGCTCCGCGATCCGTGTCATCGCCCACTCCGACCGGATGAAGAGCGCGTTGACGGCGGGGTCCTCGAGCACGAACGGGTAGCCATCGTCGCGGTCATCGCAGTCGTGGTCGCGGTATCGGGCGGCCAGGTAGAGGTACTTGCCGTATTCGGCGTTCGACGGCCGATGGCCCGCGTCGGCATGCGCCAGGTCCGGCCGAGGGATGTCGCCCTCGTAGGACTCGCCGATGCGAGCCAGCGGGCCGTCCCAGAACGGCGAGTTGTCCATCCCGCTCTCCCACGGGTGCACGACGTGCACGAGACCTGACGCTCCGGTGCGACGGTCGGCGAGGTAGTCGTGCCAGGCGCGCAGCGCCGGGTAGGCGCGCTCCAGGAACCGCCGCCGAGCCGAGGTCTCGGGGTCGGCCTCGTGCACGAGCAGCACGGCCAGCGCGTGATTCGGCGGCTGGATCAGGCCGGATGTCGGCACCACGGGGCTGCCCGGGATGCGCTCGCTGTGCCAGAAGGACGGCCCGGGCGAGTACTGGACGTCCAGGCGCGGATTGAAGACGATCTGAGGAAGGCGCCCGTCGTCCCACTGCGCGCTGAGGATCGAATCCAGCTCCTGCTGCGCGCGGCGGGGCGAGATATGACGAAGACCGATCGCGATGAAGCCCGAGTCCCAGCTCCACTGGTGCGGGTAGAGGCCTGCGGCGGGAACGGTGTACGTACCGCGCCAGTTCTCCGCCAGCACCCGCGTGGCGGCCGCGATCGCCAGATCGTTCATGAGTGCAGCCCGCCGTTCATGCGTACAGCCCGCCGTTCATGAGTGCAGCCCGCCGTTCACTCGTACAGCCCGCTGTGCGCGCGGACGCAGTCCCCACGCTCACAAGTACCGCCGAAGCAGCACCGGAACCGCGGGGAGCACCGCGTCGGCCGGCCCGGACAGGCGGCTCTCGATGGCGATGGGACCGGTGTAGCCGATCGCCTGCACGGTGGCGCCGAACAGCGCCCAGTCGATGTGGCCGGCGCCGGGTTCGAGCCGATTCGAGTCGCTGGCCTGAACGTGCCCGATCAGCGGACCGGCGTGCATGAGGGCCGCAGCGGGATCTGCCTCCTCGATGTTCATGTGGTACGTGTCCGCACCGATCCGCACGGAGTCGAGGCCGATCAGCCGGATCAGGCGGGCGGCGTCGGCCAGCGTGTTGACCATGTGGTCCTCGTAGCGGTTGAGGGGCTCGAGATAGACGCTCACGCCCTCCTGCTCCGCGACGCGGCCGAGCGCGCCGAGTGAGTCGACGAGCACCTGCGTGTCCTGTTCGGGGGTGCGCGGCGGCTCGAACGGCGGCAGCCGGCGGGAGAACATGCCCCACGATGCGGGCGTCATCGCCCCGCGGCCCCCCAGGGCGGCGACGACGCGCAGCTGATCGGACATCTGGGCGACGGCATCCCGGCGCAGGTCGTCGTCGAACGCGCCGATGAAGTGGCTCATCTCGACGCACACCGTCGGCATGTGCACTCCTGCCCTGAGCGCCCGCTGCAGGTCGGGCAGGCGGGCCGAGAGCGCGCGCTCCCCTTGGCCGCGCAGTTCGATGCCGTCGTACCCCCACGACTGTGCGAGGTCCCACTTCTCCTCGAGAGTGTCTCCCTTCAGCACCTGTTCCTGCACGCACACGGCGTTGATGGGGCTCATGAGGGGTCCTCCCGAAGATCGAGAACGACCTGCAGCGCTTCCTGCGGCGTCTCATCGAGCATCCGGTATGCCTCCGCGACGCCGTCCAGCGTGATGGTGTGGGTGATGAGCGCCGTGACGTCGAGGCGTTCCTCCGCCGCCAGGCCGAGGGCGGTGCGGTTGAGCCGCAGTCTGTCCCATCGATGGCTGAGCGATGGCGACGAGCCGGAGATCTGCGAGCACACGAGCTGCACCCGGTTGTGGTGGAACTCCTCGCCGAGACGCAGGCCGACGGCATCGCCCTGGATGAATCCGGCGACGACGACGCGGGAGTTGTATGCGACGGATCGCATGGCCTCGTGCAGGGCACGGGCGTTGCCGCTGATCTCGATCGCCACGTCGGCACCGCGACCGTCCGTGAGCTCGCGGATCCGCTCGGCGACGCCCTCCCGCGGGTCGAGGGCGAGTTCCGCGCCGAGCGAGAGAGCGAGGTTCCTGCGGCTCTCGATGCCGTCCACGACAACGACACGCCCGCCGTTGAGCCGCGCGAGCTGCGCCACCAGCTGGCCCGGAACGCCCAGGCCGAAGACGGCCACGGTCTCGCCGATGTGGATGTCGGCGTCGAGCACGGCGTTGACCGCCACCGCGCCGATGTGCGAGAAGATGCCGATGCGCGGGTCGGCGTCGGGCGGAAGCACCCGTGCGGCCGCCTGCGCGCCGTCGAGCACGGCGGAGCTGCGGTGCCCCCACGTGCCCCACACGCGATCTCCGACGGCTACCCCATCGTGCGACGCCCCGACCTCCACGACCTCGCCCACCTCTTCGTAGCCGAGGGTCGTCACGGGGAAGGCGGGCTCCGCCGCACCGTCGCTGAAGAGGCGGGACGCCGCATCCCACTGCTTGGTGACATGCGGGCTCGTACCGCGATACGCGGTCAGTTCCGTGCCGGCGGAGATCCCCGAGTACAGGGTGCGAACGCGCACCTCCTCCGCGCGGAGAGCGGGATCGGGGTCTTCGACGACGGACACCCTCCGTGCTTCGGGGAACGTAACGCGCAAGCCCATCGGCTCACCTCTCATCCTGTCGGTCGCCACAGTATGCCCAAAGCGATGTCACCGACAAGCGTTCATCCAGAAATAGGACATAAATAAGACCGTTTCGACGCGCGCGCAAGTCCTCGTCTTTAGATTTAGTCTTGTGGTCGGACATAAAGGGGTGCTTCAATGGCGGCAGCGCTCCATGGTTGTGGATCCGAGTCGATGATGACCAGGCGTGCTCCGCCCCCGGCGGGACCTCGATCCGGCTACCGAAAGAAGAGACCATGCGCACTGTCCGCGCAGGCGTCACCGCCACCTTCACCGCCACCGCCCTGCTGCTGACCGGCTGTTCCGCCGGCGGCGGCGAGGAGACGGACGACAGCATTCTGATCTGGACCGTCGAAGACGTCGCCGAGCGCGTCCAGGCACAGCAGGCGATCCTCGACGCGTACTCCGAGGAGGCGGGCGTCGAGATCGAACTCGTGGCGCTCGCCGAGGACCAGCTGGCCACCGTGCTGGCTTCGGCCGCGGCATCCAACGAACTGCCCGACGCCATCGCGGCCGTCTCCCTCAACGGGCTCAACCAGCTCGAGACCGACGGGGTGCTCGACGCGAGTGCCGCCGATGACATCGTGGGCGAGCTGGGTGCCGACACCTTCTCACCGCGGGCGCTCGAGCTGACGCAGAACGCCGACGGCGCGCAGCTCGGTGTTCCGAGCGATGGATGGGCCCAGCTGCTCTACTACCGGACGGACCTGTTCGAGCAGGCCGGGCTCGAGGCGCCGACCACCTACGAGACCATTGCCGAAGCGGCGACCACGCTGCAGTCCCCCGCGGTCGCGGGCATCGTCGCCGCCACGGCACCGGCCGACTCCTTCACCGCTCAGACGTTCGAGCACTTCGCGCTCGCGAACGACTGCCAGCTGGTCGATGACTCCGGGGAGGTCACGCTCGAGAGCCCGGAGTGCGTCGAGGCGATCGACTTCTATACGAAGCTCATCACCGACGGGTCGGTGGAGGGCAACCAGGATGCCGACACCACGCGCGCCACGTACTTCAGCGGCGGCGCGGGGATGATCGTGTGGTCCTCGTTCCTGCTCGACGAGCTCGCGGGCCTGCGCAACGACGCCCTGCCGACCTGCCCCGAGTGCACGGACCCCGCCTACCTCGCGCAGAACACCGGCATCGTCAGCGCCATCGAGGGTCCGAGTGGCAGCGAGCCCGCATCGTTCGGGGAGATCGTGTCGTGGGCCGTGCTGAGCGGAGCCTCGTCCGAGACCCAGGGCCTCATCGAATACGTGATGGGCGACGGGTACCTCGACTGGCTGGCACTCGCCCCCGAGGGCAAGATGCCGACGCGCCTCGGCACGGCCGACAACCCCTCCGAGTTCACCGACGGCTGGAAGGAGCTCGAGGCGGGCGTCGACACCAAGGCGCTCCTCTCCTCCATCTACGGCGAGGAAGTGCTGCAGACGGTGGTGGACGCGCCCAGCACCTTCAGCCGCTGGGGCCTGCCCCAGGGCCAGGGCGCGCTCGCGGGCGCGGTCGGCGGACAGTTCGTGATGCCCAGCGTGCTCTCGGAGACCATCAACGGCGGCGTGAGCGCCGAGGACGGCGCCCGCCAGGCGGCCGAGCAGGCCAACGCCATCAAGGGAGACCTCGGCCTGTAGCCGGGGTGCGGGGGGGCCCGGCGGGGGGCCGGGGGGCGCCCCGCGGGCCCACAAAGGGCAACCCCCCACCCACCCCCCCCGGGCGCCCGCCCCCGGGGGGGCCGAGCCGCCACCCCCATTCATGGCAGCCCGCGGCGTTTCGGGGGGGGGCGGGGCGCCCGGCGGGGTCGCGGGCCGCACCGCGGGAGAACAACATGGCAACGCCAACGAACCTCGAGCCGGCTTCGACCGCCACGACATCGCCCGATCCGGCGGGCCGCAAGCCCGCCGCCCGAACCGCCAGACGGCGGACCCTCACCCAGCGCGACGCCCGCACCGGCGTCTGGCTGATGACCCCGACGCTGGTCATCGTGGTCGCGGTCGTGCTCGTCCCGCTGATCTGGTCGGTGCTGCTCGCGTTCCAGAACGTGAAGCTGATCCAGATCGGCACGGCCAACCCGTTCGGCAACTTCACGCTCGACAACTTCCGGGTCGTCTTCGCGAACGGTGCCCTCTGGGAGAGTCTGTGGACGACGATCGTGTACACCGCGGGATCGGTCGTGCTCGTCATCTTCTTCGGCCTCATCGCGGCGCTCGTCGTTCGGCGGCCGTTCCGTGGCCGCACACTGGTGCGGGCCGCGTTCCTCCTGCCGTACGTCGCGCCGGTGGTCGCCGTCACGTTCGTCTGGCGGATCATGCTGAACCCCGAGTTCGGCATCGTCAACCAGTTCGGGCAGAACGTGCTCGGGTGGGAGCGGCCCATCCCGTTCCTCACCCAGGCCTCGGGCACATGGGACGTCTTCGGCCTCGAGATCCCGGTGCCGACGGCCCTGCTGACGGTCATCGTCTTCGAGGGCTGGCGGTACTTCCCGTTCGCGTTCCTGTTCATCATGGCGAGGCTGGAGGCCCTCTCCAGCGAGCCGGAGGAGGCCGCCCTGGTCGACGGCGCCGGCCCTTTCCAGACGTTCCGCTACATCATCTGGCCGCAGCTCGTTCCGGTGATCGGCGTGCTCGCCGTGCTGCGCACGATCTGGACCTTCAACGAGTTCGACGACATCTTCCTCCTGACCGGCGGTGCCGCCGGCACGGAGGTGGCGAGCGTGCGCATCTTCGAACTGCTCACGGTTCAGCGCAACGTCGGCGCGGCATCCGCGATGTCCATGGTCATGGCCGTGCTGCTCATCCTGATGCTCGCGTTCTATCTGCTGCTCATGCGCCGTAGGGGAGAGAAAGTATGACCGCCACAGCCACCGTCGTCATGGCGGAGGAAGTCGCCGCCCGCGCGCCCAAGCGCCGGCGGCCACCGGGCTCCGGCCGTCAGCGCACGTTCCTCGCCGTCCTGCGCTGGGTCACGATCGCCCTGTTCCTGATCGCCGTGCTGGTGCCCTTCGCGTACATGGCGATCCTGTCGATCCGCCCGATCGAGAGCCTGCTGCGCAACCCGGGGACGTTCTTCCCGCCGTCGCTCAGCGAGCTCACGCTCGACACGTACCGCACGGTCCTGGCTCCCGTCTCGGAGGGGGGCCAGGGGTTCCTGACCTTCCTCGGCAACAGCGCGATCGTCGCCATCTCCTCGGTCATCCTCGCCCTGCTCATCGCGATCCCCGGCTCGTACGCCATCGCGCGGCTGCCGTTCTTCGGCCGCCGCCAGGTGAGCGCCCTGTTCCTGGCGACGTACCTCTTCCCGGCGATCGTCATCGCCATCCCGCTGTTCGTGATCTTCACGCGTCTGGGGCTGCGCGGATCGCTCGTCGGACTGATCCTCGTCTACACGGCGCAGACGGTGCCGGTCGCCATCTACATGCTGCGCAACTACTTCGAGACCGTTCCGGTGTCCATCGAAGAGGCAGGACTGATGGACGGGCTGTCCCGGGTCGGCGTCCTCCGCCGCATCACCCTGCGGCTGGCGACGCCCTCTGTCATGGCGACGGGACTCTTCGTCTTCATGATCGCGTGGAACGAGTTCCTGTTCGCCCTGCTGTTCCTCGTGGACAGGCGCCCCCTCTGGACCGTCTCGCTGGGGCTCGCGCAGCTGTCCGGGAGCATCGAAGTGCCGACTACTGTTCTTATGGCGGGGTCCGTCGTGCTCACCGTCCCGATCATCATCCTGTTCTTCCTGACGGAGCGCCTGCTGACGGGCGGGCTGACGGCCGGAGCCGAGAAGGGCTGAGTGAGCGTGTCACCGACCTCCGCAAGCGCGAGCGCCGGCGAGATCCTGGAGCTCGTGCGGTCGGGCAGGGCCACGACCCGCCGGGACGTGCAGGAGCAGACGGGCCTGTCCCGCTCCACTCTTGCGCTGCGGATGTCGCAGCTCATCGCCGCGGGATTCGTCCGCGAGTCCGGGCAGGCGGCCGCGTCGACGGGGCGCCCCGCCCGCATCCTCTCCTTCGACGAGGCTCGGCAGCTCGTGCTGTCCGTCGACATCGGGGCGACGCACGCCAATCTCGCGCTGCTGGATGCCGGCAGCCAGGTCATCATGAAGGCGCAAGCCGAGATCGACATCTCGCTCGCGCCCGAGGTGACGTTCCGTGGTCTCGCCCGGAAGCTGACGGAGCTCATCCAGCGGTCTGGGCGGCCGCTCTCGGAGGTCGTCGGCGTGGGCGTCGGCATCCCCGCGCCGGTGCGGTTCTCCTCCCAGCGCCCCAACTACCCGCCGCTCATGCCGGCATGGCACGACTTTCCGATCGCCGATGCGCTGGGGGCACACCTGGGCATCCCCGTCTTCGTCGACAACGACGCGAACCTGATGGGGCTCGGCGAAGCCCGCCAGCGGTACCCCGATGCGCCGAGCCTGCTCTTCGTCAAGGTGGGCACGGGCATCGGCGCCGGCATCATCCTGCACGGCCAGCCGGAGCGCGGCATCGCAGGCGGGGCCGGCGACATCGGGCACATCCGCGTCAACGACAGTCCGGATGCCCACCGCTGCACGTGCGGCGCGTACGGCTGCCTCGCCACCGAAGCCAGCGGCGGATCGATCGCCCGCACCCTCCGCGAAGAGGGCCGGGACGTGGCATCCGCCGCCGAAGTGAGCCGTCTCGTCGCCGGCGGCGATCCGCGCGCGGTCGCGCTCACCGAGCGGGCGGGCCGCATGCTCGGCGATGTGCTGGCGACGTCGGTGGCGCTGCTGAACCCTTCCGTCCTGGTGATCGGCGGCATCATGGCGGGCCAGTCGTCCGTGCTCGTGGATGCGGTGCGCGACCGGGTGTTCGAGCGCACCGTGCCGCTCGCGACCCGCGAGCTGTTCATCGCGACGAGCGCCCTCGGCACCGACGCGGCCATCCACGGCGCGACGCACATGGTGATCGACCAGACGTTCTCGGCGCGCGCCGTGGATGCACGTCTGCAGGCGGGCCGGCCGGAGAACGCGGGCGCGATCGCGTAGCGCGTTCGCGCGTCAGCGCAGCCCGCGGCGGCCGCTCCCCGAGTTACGAGCACAACGACGGAGATCGCGGGCGACACGCCGGGAGCGGATGCCACCGCACGGCGTGTCGCAGAGAATCCCCGCCATTGTGCACGCAGAACCCCGGAAGTCGTGAGTCCGGCTCCGCCGGATCGGCCGGGCAGGCCGACACGGGTCACAACAACTCCACTCACTCCCCTCCCCGGGATCAACGAGCACAACGGCGGAGATCGGGGGGGGACACGCCGGGAGCGGATGCCACCGCACGGCGTGTCGGGGAGAATCCCCGCCGTTGTGCACGCCGAACTCCGGACTCGTGGCTGGTTCTGGGCGATCGGCGGGCGATCGGCTGGGCCGGCCCACACCTCGCCGAAACCGGGACACACGCGACTCACGAGCACAACGGCGGACATCGTCGACGACACGCCGAGGACGGATGCCGCGGCGCGGCGTGTCGCGGAGAATCCCCGCCGTTGTGCACGCAGAACCCCGGGAATCCTCCCCGCCGCTGTGCCTCCCGACGTCGGTCCCCACCGCCCGGCGGGGAAACCAGAAGGCCCCGGTCGATCGACCGGGGCCTTCTGCAGGGAGCTGAGGCTCAGGCCTCGCTCATCGCGAGCTTCTCCGACTGTCCTTTTGCGGCGTAGTACGCGGCGCGTGCGGCGTCGCGGCGGGCCTGCTCGGCCTGTCCGGCATCCAGCACCTCCTGCGACACCTCGAACTGCTCGGTGCGCGGGTTGCCGTGGTACTTCTCGATGTAGGCGTCGAGCTCGGGCCCGGACGTCCACGACGTGATGAGGCAGTACCGGGGCTCCGTGCCGTAGTGCGCGGCCGCGTGCCACAGGCGCTGCGTGTCGATGATGAGCTGCGCGCCGGCCGGCAGGGCGATGCGGTACTCGATGCTCGGGTCGGTGCGGTTCTCACGCAGGACGAAGAAGCTGTCCTTGTCGTCCGTGAGGTTGAAGAATCCGCGGACCACCCAGCCGGTGCCGTCGGGGTTCAGGCGGTTGTTGTCGTCCTGGTGCAGGTTGTAGAGGCAGTCCGCGTAGGTGTTCGGCTGCAGCTCGATGACCCGGCAGCGACCCACGTCGGAGCCGGGCTCCTGGGCGCGGCGCGTGAGGTTCGGGGCCTTCTCGACCTGCGAGTCGATCCAGACGCCGCCCTTGTCGGTGCGGGGCGGCTTGTGGTTCCAAAAGCCGTTGCACTCGATCTCGCCGGCGAAGCTGGCCAGCGGAGCGAAGCGGGTGTCGCCCGAGGACTTCCAGTCGTTGTACTCGATATCGAGCCATTCCTTGGGGTCGAGCTCCTGGTTGTAGCGGTCGAGGACGACGAAGCCGGTCTCCTCGAGCGCTGCAGACTTGATGTAACCCATGATGCGAATCATGCCTTTCGTAGGGGGGCCAGCACGTTTTAACAGGCCCAACTTAGGTAAGCCTACCTCGGGCCTGCTGCGCGCCCAGGGAACGGCGTCGCTGCGCGGGCCGCAGCGGGCCGCACGGTAAAATCGGAGCCTCCGGCGGTCTTCGGCCGAGTGCGGCGTCGTCTGTGGGATGCTCGCGCGTCACGACACACAGCGTTCCGAGGGGCGAAGCGAGACTATGGCGAGTGCCACGAACATCGACGCGACCGCGGTCAACACGATCGCCTGGCTGTCGGCTGCGGAGACCACGATCGTCGTGCCCGTCTACCAGCGCCAGTACCGCTGGGACATCGGCGGATGCGAGCAGCTGCTCGCCGACATCCGTGCGGTCGCCGACTCGGATGACCGGCACATGCACTTCATCGGATCGGTGCTGTCCACCACGAGCAGCGCCGGGGCCGCTCCGGAGCTCGTGCTCATCGACGGCCAGCAGCGCATCACGACGCTCATGCTGCTGATCGCGGCGCTGCACCACACCGTGAAGGATCACGACGCCGAGCTGGCAGCGCACCTCGGGAGGGTGCTCGTGCACACCGACGGCAACGGCGACGGCAACGACCCGAACGGCGCCGACACGAACGGCACCGGCGCCGGCAGCGACACGAACGGCAACGACCCGAACGGCACCGACACGAACAACCCCGGAACCCGCACCAAGCTCCGGCCGCACCGCGCGTGGGCACAGGTCTTCGAGAGCGTCGTGCTCGACCGCCGGGACGCGGGCGACGAGCTGCGCGACTCGCGCTTCGACGACAATTACGCCTTCTTCCGCAGCCAGGTGCTCGCCGATGAGGCCCCCCGCATCTGGCGCGGGCTGCAGAAGCTGGAGCACGTCGCCATCACGCTCGGCGCGGGGGCGAACGCCCAGCAGATCTTCGAGAGCCTGAACTCGACCGGGGAGCCCCTGCGCGATCACGAGCTGATCCACAACTACGTGCTGATGGGACTCTCGCACGCCGAGCAGAGCGAGATCGAGGACTCGTACTGGTTGCCCATCGAGCAGAACACCGGCGAGCAGATCGGCGGCTTCTGGCGTCACTACCTCGTGATGTCGACCGGACGCGAGGTGGCCGTCGCGGGCGAGCACGGCGTTTATGGAGCGTTCCGCCAGCAGTTCCCGCGGCTGGACTTCGAGACGCTGCGCGCGCACGCCGCCGAGTGGCGCGAGTATTCCGCGGTCTACCGCACGCTGCTCGAGCCGTCGACGGCGGATGACGCGGAGATCGGGCGTCAGCTGGCCTATGTCAACACCTTCGGCCGCGGGATGTATCCGCTCGTGATGCGGGCCTACCGCGACCACGCTCGCGGCGCCGAAGACAGGGCCACCCTGATCGGCACCCTCGAGCACGTGCAGGCGCTGCTGCTGCGGCGCACGGTGGTGGGCCTCAGCAACGACCGGCTGGTGGCCCGAATGTGCCGGGCACGCGAAGAGGGTCCCGAGAGCCTGGCGCGCGCCATCGCGCGCATCACGCCGTCGGACGAGCGCGTGCGCGTGGCCCTCAAGTACGGCGATCTTCCCCACGCCGCCTACGTGCTGGGTCGCCTCGCCGATGTCGAGGCACTCGGCGCGCTCGAGCTCGAGTACGTCTTCCCGCTCGCACCGGCCGACGACTGGAGCCCGGACGGCGAGCGCCGGTGGACGGACTTCACCGACGACGAGCAGAACGCCTTCCGGGCCCTCGCGCAGACCCTTGGCAACGTCGCCCTGCTCGAGCAGCCGCTGGCGGAACGTGCCTTCGACGCCTCGCACCCCGAGAAGCGCGCGGTCTACGTGCGCAGCGCGGTGGGCCCCACCAAGGAGCTCGCCGAGATTCCGGCGTGGAGCACCTCGGCGATCGCCGAGCGCACCGTACGGCTGACTCAGGCCTTCCTGAAGATCTGGGCCCGCCCGGCCGCGGTCGGGATCGACGACGACGGACTGACCCCCGTCCTCGACGCGCAGCGCCGCCGAGGATGGCCGCGCGGCTGGGATCGCGAGTTCGAGTACGTCGAGTACCGCGGCGAGCACTGGGAGGTGCACGACGTCAAGGCGCTCTTCAACCGCATCTTCAAGCGCCTCTGGGCCGACGCCCACGAGACGGTCGTCGCCTACAGCGGGCGCCGCGGGGGTCCGATCTATGAAGCCCAGGCCTGGAACGGCCAATGGGATGCCATCGATGACGCCCACTTCATCTACATGGGCTGGGATTCGAAGTACATGCTCACCGCGGTGCAGGGACTGCTCGATGAGGCAGGGCTCGCGCCCGAGGTCTTCGTCAAGTACTCCTACATCGCCGCCGCGATGTAGGACAGCGGATGCCCCTCCAGCGCGCGCCCAGACCACGAGCGGCCGCCGTCGCCGCCTGTACCGTGGAGCGGTGACCGTGAACTACCGGCTGGCCCCGCTCGCCGACATCGATGCCGTCACGCTCTACCGCATCCTGTGGCTGCGCGTGCGGGTGTTCGTCGTCGAGCAGCGAGCGGCCTACGAAGAGCTGGACGGCCGGGACATCGAGCCCGGTGCCCTCCTGATGTGGGCCGAGTCCGACGGCGACGTGATCGGCACGCTGCGCATCCTGACCGACGCGAGCGCCTCGCGCATCGGCCGCGTCGCCACGTCGGAGAGCGCGCGCGGTCGCGGGGTCGGGGTCGAGCTGATGCATCGCGCCGTGGCCCACTGCATCCAAGCGCACCCGGAGCTGCCGATCGACCTCGACGCCCAGCTTCACCTGTCGGCGTGGTACGCCCGCTTCGGCTTCGCAGCCAGCGGTGACGAGTACGTCGAAGACGACATCCCGCACGTTCCCATGCGACGGATGCCGGCGAGCACGGCCGACGGGACCGCCTGAGCGGTGCCTACTCCTGGTCTTTCCAGACCGGTCCCGGCTCGATCGCCCACTCGACGAAGGAATGCGCGCGCCCGTCGTCGGCCAGGCCGATGACCCAGAGGTTGGCGTACACGTCACCGTCGGCGTAGTCGGTGCGGCCCTGCACGATGCCGACCCCGTCGGCGTAGACGAGCGGAACGCCCTCGAAGGTCCACGAGCCGGGCTCGTCGCGGTGGGCGAGCCAGCCCTCCACGATCGCCTCGCGGCCGATCCAGGGCTCGGGATCGAAGGGCCCGCCGGCGTAGGTGGCGTCCTCGGTGAAGAGCGCACGGATGTCGTCGGGGTCGTTCGAGCCCCAGGCGACGAGGTAGCGGTCGAGCCAGTTCTGCACGGATTCGTTCATGATCCACGTCTACCTCCGGCCACCGACACCGGTCAACGGCCTTGCCATCGGCATCCCGCGGTGTCAACCGCCTCCCGGCATCCGGGTAGCCGCACCACGCTTTCTCCGTGACGACACAACACCGCAGGCGCGCGATCGTGACGGGGGCCGATTCGGGCATCGGGCGGGCGACCGCCGTGGCTCTGGCCGCCGACGGCTGCGACGTGGGCTTCACGTGGTACGCCGACGAGAAGGGCGCCCACGAAACCGCCGCCGAGGTGCGCTCGCACGGAGGCGAAGCGGTGCTCGCCCGGCTCGACGCGAGCGACCCCGAGTCGTGCGGGGCGGTGATCGACGACCTGATCGCGCGACTCGGCGGCCTGGATGTCTTCGTCAACAATGCGGGCACCGTCGAGAGCCAACGCTTCGTCGATCTCGAACGGGAGCAGTGGCGACGCACCATCGCGATCGACCTCGACGGGGCGTTCGTGTGCCTGCAGAAGGCCGCCCGGCACCTCGTGCAGGGCCGTAACGGCGGCCGGCTCATCGCCGTCACGAGCATCAACGAGTACCAGCCGCGCGTCGGCTTCGCGGCCTACGACGCAGCCAAGCACGGCCTCGGCGGCCTGATGAAGACCCTGGCGCTCGAGCTGGGCCACCACGGCATCACGGCGAACACCGTCGCGCCGGGCGAGATCGCGACGCCGATGACGGGAGCCGAGGACGTGGACACGACGAAGATCGACCGCCCTGGGATCCCGCTCGGCAGACCCGGCGACGCCCGGGAGGTGGCCGCTGTGATCGCCTTCCTCGCGTCACCGTCGGCGTCGTACGTCACAGGAGCGTCGTACCTGGTGGACGGCGGCATCCTGCTGATGGGCCCGCACGGCGGCTCGCACCTCACGCAGAGCGAGTGGCGCCGCGCGCGCTAGCTGTGCGATTCGCCCGCTCCATCGGGCTCCCAGCGCAGCAGGTCGCCCGGCTGGCACTCCAGCACCGCGCACAGCGCCTCGAGGGTCGTGAACCGCACGGCCTTCGCGCGCCCGTTCTTCAGCACCGCGATGTTCGCCGGGCTGAGTCCGACCCGTTCCGCGAGTGTCCCGACGGCCATCTTGCGCCGCGCCAGCATCACGTCGATGTCGACGACGATGGGCATCAGATCACCCCGTCGAGCTCGGTGCGCAGCTGCCGCGCCTCGGTCTCCCGCGCGACCGCCTGTGCGAGCAGCATCCGCATCACGAGCACGAGAAGCGCGATGCCGGCGGTCACGAGCGACGCGCCGCAGATCAAGCCGACGATGCCGGGCGCCGCGTCACCGGGGGCGAGCAGCACCGCGATCAAGAAGATGACAACGGATGCCGTTGCCACGGCGCCGATGATCACGTCGACGTAGCGGAAGGCGGCGGATGAGAACACCGAGCCGCGCCGCACCATCGTCAGCAGTTGCCAGATGCAGACCGCGCTGACCTGCAGGGTCACGATGAACAGCACCAGCAGGACGACGAACGCGACGCGCATCCACTGCTCCGCACCTTCGAGATCGGCCCAGATGACCGGCATCATCACGACCTGCACGAGCAGCGAGCCCGCCAGTGCCAGCGCGATGACGACGCGCAGCGCGAGGATCGTCAGTTTTCCCATCGAGACTCCTAGGTAGTGTTTCGATAGAAAGATATCGATATTCGCTAGGTTCTACAAGTCCGTAGATCACTTCGGGTGTCCACTCAGCGCACGGCGCCGGCGCCGAGATGGCTTTCGATCGTCTCGCGGATGACCGGCACCGCGGCCACCAGCCGATCGAGCGGGCAGCGGAAAGAGACCGCGCTCACACTGATGGCACCGGAGGGCAGAGCCGAGCCCTGCAGGAATACAGGGAGCGCGACACAGTTCACCCCTACCTCGTTCTCCTGATCATCGACGGCGAAGCCCCGAGCGCGGGTGAGCTCGAGCTCCCTGTGCAGCTCGTCCGCCGTGACGAGGGTCGTAGCGGTCTTCCGCTCGAGGGGCAGCTCTCCGAACCACTCCGCCACCTCGGCGACGGAGCGCAGCCTGCCGCTCAGCAGCGCCTTGCCGACGGCTGTGGAGTACGCGGGATTGCGGCCACCGACCACCGAGGTGAGGCGCACGGCCCCCCGTGGCGGGTCCATCTTGGCCCGGTACACGATGTCTCCTCCGGCGAGCACGGCGTAGTGCGCCGTCTCGCTGAATCGGTCGGCGAGATCCAGAAGCAGGGGCTGGATGCGGGCGTGCTCGGGACGGCCGTCGAGGTTGCGGAACGCCAGGCGCAGATACTCGTCGCCGAGCACATAGACACCCCGCCCCACGAGGTCGGCCAGTCCCGCACGGCGGAGCGTCGCAAGGGCGCGGTGCACGGTCGGCTTGGTGCTGCGCAGGATGCCGGCGAGCTCATCGAGCGTGACGCCGGTGGGGTGCTCGGCGAGCTCGGTCAGCACCGCGATCACGCGGTCCGCCCCGACCAGTCTCTCCTCGCCGGGCTCGCTGAGGTTCTCGTTCCTGTTCATGGGGAGTGCGGACGGAGCCGGGGGTCGACATGCACCTTGGGTCCGGCCTTCGCGCCCGCGCCGCGGTGCCCCTCCAAGCGCGACGGCACGTCTTCGAGCGCGATCACCTCGCTCACGATCCCGTCCGGGACGACGGATCCGTCGGCGAAGCTCTCGATCGCCCCCGCCAGTCCCGGCGAGGCCGAGAGGATGCCGATCGCGGAGACGTCCTTGAGCACCAGTTCCCGCGTGTCGAGCACGCTGGGCGTCTCCGACAGCCCGATGAAGACCGCGCGACCCGCGGGCTTGGTCAGCCGGACGGCGAGCGCCGGGCTGGTGGGGAGGCTCGTGGCATCGATGACGGCGTCGAACCTGCTGTCGGGCGAAGAATCGAGCTCATCGAGGCGCGAGGTGTGCGGCACGCCGAGAGACGCGGCCAGGGCGAGAGAGTCCTCCCGGACCCCTGCGACGTGCACGTCGGCACCGGCGGCGAGGGCGAACTGCGCCGCCAGCAGGCCGATCGTGCCCGAGCCCAGCACCAGCACGGAGTCGCCCCGCCGGAGCGCGGCGGCCTGCACCGCCCGCAGCGAGTTGCCACCGGGCTCGACCAGTGCGGCGGCCGCAACGCTCACATGCTCCGGAACCGCGTGCGCGAACCGTGTCGGCACCAGCACCTTTTCGGCGAGCGCACCGGGCCAACCGTCGCGGATGCCGACCTCGAAGCGGTCGGGGCAGACGTGGTGGACGCCGGCGCTGCAGTACTCGCAGTGGCCGCAGCCCAGCATCGTGTCGCCGGTGACCCGTTGACCGAGCCAGCTCTCGTCGGCGGCCGATCCGGTGCCGATCACCCTGCCGGTCCACTCGTGTCCCAGGCGGATGGGGAAATGCGTGAAGCCCTGCGGGATGTATGCCATCTCGCCCGTGTACAGCTCGACGTCGGTGCCGCAGATGCCGACGCGCTCGACCCGTACGAGCAGCTCGCCCTCGCCGGCCACCGGATCGGCGACCTGCTGCACCTCGGCCGCGTGGGGCCCGGTGACGACGAGCGCGCGCATCAGTCCGAGGCGGTCGGGTCGGCGACGACCCGCTGGGTCTGCGTTCCGAGCCGTGTGATGCCGAGCGTCATGGTCTCGCCACCCTTCAGGAAGACCTGCGGCGACTGCCCCATGCCCACACCGGGCGGCGTGCCGGTGTTGATCAGGTCGCCTGGTTCGAGGGTCAGGAACTGGCTGAGGTAGTGCACGATGAACGTCGGGCTGAAGATCATCGTCGCGGTCGAGCCGGTCTGGCGGCGCACTCCGTCGATGTCGAGCCACATATCGAGAGCGAGAACGTCGCCCACCTCGTCGGGCGTCACGAGATACGGCCCCGCCGGGTTGAACGTCGGCGCCGACTTGCCCTTCGACCACTGGCCGTTGCGCTCGATCTGCCACTCCCGCTCGCTGACGTCGTTCACCAGCACGTAGCCCGCGATGGCGGCGGCTGCCTCCGCCTCGTCCGCCAGGTAGGAGGCCCGCGACCCGATCACGATGCCGAGCTCCACCTCCCAGTCCGTCTTGCGCGACCGACGAGGGATCAGCACGTCATCGTCCGGGCCGATCAGAGTGTTCGGCGCCTTCGTGAAGAGGATGGGCTCCGACGGAACCTCCTGACCCGTCTCGGCGGCGTGGTCGCTGTAGTTCAGTCCGATGCAGAGGATCTGATGGGGGCGGGCGATCGGCGCACCGAGGCGGCGCCCCGCAAGCGGCTCCGTGCGGCCGCTCGCCGCGCGATCGGCGACGGCCGACGGGAGCGTGGCCAGCGCCCCCGAGGCGAAGAACGCCTCGTCGAAGTCCCGCACCACGTCGGACAGGTCGACGACCGTGTCGTCGTCGAGGAGCACCCCGGGGATCTCGGAGCCGGCATCTCCCACTCGGACAAGTCTCATGGGCGGGTCTCTCCTCTTTCGTCGGCGTGTGCCATAATTCGAAATGCTATCGCGCCATTCGAGCAGATGGAAACCGAGGATCCGCGTGAACTCTCACCCCAGTGCCGATCTGCCCAGCGCCGATCTCCCCAGTGCCCATCTACGGAGTGCCGGCTGGTATGCAGGCGACGACCGCAACGCGTACATCCACCGCGCCTGGATGCGGCGCGGACTGCCGGAGGACGCTCTCGACGCATCCAAGCCGCAGATCGCCATCGCGAACACGGCGTCCGACTACACGCCGTGCAACATGCACCTGAACGAGGTGGCGGATGCGGTGAAACAGGGCGTCTGGGCCGCCGGCGGAGTCCCCTACAACCTGCCCGTCGTCTCGCTCGGGGAGACGCAGGTGAAGCCCACTGCCATGCTCTGGCGGAACATGGCGGCGATGGCGATGGAGGAGATGTTCCGCGCCAACCCGATCGACGGCCTGGTGCTGCTCGGCGGCTGCGACAAGACCATTCCCGCGCTGCTCATGGCCGCGGCATCCGTCGATCTTCCCGCCATCGTCGTTCCGGGCGGTCCGATGCTGACGGGACACTTCCGCGGCCAGGCGCTCGGCTGCGGCACCGACGTCTGGCGCCTCAGCGAGGAGGCGCGCGCGGGCACGATCTCAGAGGAGCAGTTCCTGCGCTCCGAGCAGTCGATGATCCGCAGCAAGGGCCACTGCAACACCATGGGCACCGCGTCGACGATGGCGGTCGTCGCCGAGGCGCTCGGCATGACGATCCCGGGATTCGCGGGAACTCCGGCGCCGGACTCACGGCTGCTCTCGCTCGCGCACGACACCGGTCGCCTGATCGTGGAGATGGTGGCCCAGGACCGCAAGCCGAGCGACATCCTGACCAGGGACGCGTTCCTCAACGCCATCGTCGCCGTCGCGGCCGTGGGCGGCTCGACCAACTCCGTTGTGCACCTGCTCGCGATCGCGGGACGCGTGGGTGTCGACCTCACGCTCGAGGACTTCGATGCCGCGGGAGCGGGGGTACCGGTGCTGGCCAACCTGCAGCCCAGCGGCCGATTCCTGATGGACGACCTGTACCGCGCCGGCGGCGTGCTCGCGCTGCTCGAGCAGGTGAAGGACCTGCTCAGCCCTTCGCCGATCACCGTGACCGGCAAGCCCCTGGTGGACTACCTCGACGGTCATCCGGTGTTCGACGACACGGTGATCTTCCCCCGGTCGGCCCCGCTGATGGACGACGCGGGGATCGCCGTGCTGCGCGGCAACCTCGCGCCTCAGGGTGCCATCGTCAAGCCGGCGGCCGCCACCTCGCACCTGCTTCAGCACGTCGGGCCGGCGGTCGTGTTCGAGAGCGTCGAAGACATGCGCGCGAGGATCGATGATCCCGACCTCGACGTGACGGCCGACTCGGTGCTGGTGCTGCGCGGCTGCGGTCCTCGTGGCTACCCGGGCATGCCGGAGGTCGGCAACATGCCGTTGCCCCGCAAGCTGCTCGAGCAGGGGGTGCGCGACATGGTGCGCATCAGCGACGCCCGCATGAGCGGAACCGCGTACGGCACCGTCATCCTGCACGTGGCGCCCGAGGCCGCCGCGGGTGGACCGCTGGCGCTCGTGCGGACGGGAGACCTCATCCGCGTGGATGTCGAAGGCCGCTCACTGCACATGGAGGTCTCCGATGAGGAGCTGCGGGCGCGCCGTCAGACGCCCGCCGCAGAGGCGGCTTATGCGGCGCCGGTGCGCGGGTGGGCGAAGCTCTACGTCGATCACGTGATGCAGGCCGACACCGGAGCGGATCTCGACTTCCTCGTCGGCTCCAGCGGAGCCCCGGTCAGCCGGGAGTCGCATTGAGGCGCGCGCTCATCACCGGCGGACAGAGCGGCCTCGGGGCCGCCTGTGCGGCTCGGCTGCGCGCCGACGGCGTCGAGGTCGTGACGTTCGACCTCTCGCCCGAGGCCGACGTGCCGCTCGACATCACCGATCCCGCTTCCGTCGCGGTGGCGGTCGCGAAGATCGGGCCGGTCGACATCCTCATCAACAGCGCGGGCATCGTGGGTCCGAACAAGCCGCTCTGGGAGGTGTCGCTCGAGGAGTGGCGTCGCACGTTCGACGTCAACGTGCACGGGCTCTTCACCGTGACCCGGGCCGTCGTGCCGGGGATGATCGAGGCCGGCTGGGGACGCATCGTCAGCATGGCGAGCATGGCCGGCAAGGACGGCAACCCGAACCTGTCGGCGTACTCGGCGAGCAAGGCGGCGGTGATCGGCCTCACCAAGTCCCTCGGCAAGGAGCTGGCGAAGACGGGCGTCCTGACGAACGCGATCGCTCCGGCCGTCATTCAGACCCCCATGAATTCGACCACCTCCCCTGAGGTGCTCGCGCACATCACGTCGCTCATCCCGATGGGCCGGGTCGGCACGGCCGAAGAGGTCGCCGCGCTCGTCAGCTGGCTCTCGTCGGACGAGTGCAGCTTCTCCACGGGTGCCGTGTACGACATCAGCGGCGGACGCGCCACGTATTGAGCAGAGCGGGCCGACCGGCCCCGGAGAGCAGGCGGAATGACCGAGTTCACGGACCTTGTGGCGATCGTCACGGGCGGCGCGTCGGGCATCGGGGCGGCGATCGTGCGCCGGCTGCGCGCGGATGGCGCGACGGTGGCGGTGCTCGACCGGGACGTGTCGAACACCGCCGACGCCGACCTCGCCGTCGCCGCGGACGTCTCCGACGACGATTCGGTGCGTGCCGCCGTTGCCGCCGTGCTGGAACGGTTCGGCCGCATCGACATCATCGTCAACAACGCCGGGATCGGCGCCCAGGGCGATGTCGGGGCCAACGACGACGACGAGTGGCATCGCGTCTGGGACATCAACGTGGTCGGCATGGTGCGCGTCACCCGGGCCGCGCTCCCCGCGTTGCGCCTGTCCCCCGCGGCATCCATCGTCAACACCTCGTCGGTCGCCGCCACCGCCGGCCTCCCGCAGCGGGTGCTGTACTCCGCCACGAAGGGCGCGGTGCTCGCGATGACGCGCGCGATGGCGGCCGACCACCTGCGGGAGGGCATCCGGGTGAACGCCGTCAATCCGGGCACCGCCGACACGCCGTGGATCGGCCGGCTGCTCGATTCCGCATCCGATCCGGATGCCGAGCGCCGGGCCCTCGAGGCCCGGCAGCCGCACGGCCGCCTGGTGAGCGCCGACGAGGTCGCCGGCGCCGTCGCGTACCTGGCCAGTCCGCGCTCCGGTTCGACGACGGGCACGTCGATAGCCGTCGACGGCGGGATGCAGGAGCTTCGCCTCCGGCCGGAGTAGGCCGGGGCAGCGCTGTGAGCCGGGCAGCGCCGCGAGCTGAACGGCGCCGCCGTTCAGCTCCGCGCAGGGTGCGGGCCGAGCGCCTGGAGCGTCTCGGCGACGATGGAATCGACATCCTGATCGATCCCGATCACCACGCCGGCCTCGTCGTTCTCCAGGCGCTCGAGCGTCGCGAGCTGCGATGCCAGCATCCCCGCGGCCATGAAGTGACCGGGCCTCGCCCGCAGTCGAGCATCCAGCAGTTCCGGGCCGCCGTCGAGATGCACGAACACGACGTCGGGCGCGGCGGCGAGCAGCCGGTCGCGGTACGCCCGTCTGAGCGCCGAGCAGGCGACGACCATTCCCGGTTCGCCGGCCCGCGCGAGGACCGCGCCGACGGCATCCAGCCACGGTCGGCGGTCGTCGTCATCGAGAGGGATGCCCGATGCCATCTTCGCCACGTTCGACGGGCTGTGCAGCGTGTCGCCGTCGAGGAACCGGAGCCCCATGGCCGCCGCGAGGGCCGCGCCGACGGTGCTCTTTCCGCATCCGGCGACCCCCATCACGACGATGCGGCGGATCTCCGGCACGCCGCTCACCAGTCGTGCACGGTGCCGTCGAGCAGGCGGTTGTAGGGCAGGTATGCCTGCTCGTACGGGTACTTGCCTGCTTCGTCGACGTTGAGCTCGACGCCGAGACCGGGGTTGTCGCCGGGGTGGAGGTAGCCGTCGGTCCAGGTGAAGGACTGCTCGAAGACCTGGTCGGTCTTGGCGCCGTGCTTCATGTACTCCTGGATGCCGAAATTGTGGATCGACAGCCCGAGGTGCATCGCGGCCGCCATTCCCACCGGCGAGATGTCGGTCGGCCCGTGCATGCCGGACTTGATCTGGTACATCGCCGCATAGTCGAGCGTCTTCTTCAGCGACGTGATGCCGCCCATATGGGTGACGGCGCCGCGGACGTAGTCGATGAGCTGGTCGCGGATGATGTCCTTGAAGTCCCAGATCGTGTTGAAGATCTCGCCGATCGCGAGCGGCGTGGTGGTGTGCTGGCGCACCAGCCGGAGCGCCTCCTGGTTCTCGGCCGGTGTGCAGTCCTCGAGCCAGAACAGATCGTACGGCTCCAGGTCCTTGCCGAGCCGCGCAGCCTGTATGGGCGTCATCCGGTGATGGCCATCGTGCAGCAGCGGGATGTCGAGACCGAACTCGTTCCGGACGGCCTCGAACACCCCCGGCAGGTGGTTGAGGTAAGCGCGGGTGTCCCAGTCCTCCTCCACCGGCTTGGCGCCGCGGCGCGCAGGCTCGTGGTCGTACCGGACGGTCGCATCTCCCACATCGGCGCCCTGCGCCGCGATGCCGTAGATCGCCTTGAGGGTCGGGACACCGGTCTGCACCCGGATCGCCTTATAGCCCTGCTCCTGATGCGCCCGGATCGAGTCGAACAATTCGGGCAGCTCCTTGCCGGACGCGTGCCCGTACGCCATGAGGCCGTTGCGCGATGCGCCGCCCAGCAGCTGGTACACCGGCATCCGGGCCGCCTTGCCCTTGATGTCCCAGAGGGCCATGTCCACCGAGGCGATCGCGGCCATCGTGACCGGGCCGCGCCGCCAGTACGCCGAGCGGTACAGGAACTGCCAGGTGTCCTCGATGCGCGACGCATCCGCGCCGATCAGCAGCGGCACCACGTGCTCGGTCAGGTAGGTCACCACGGCGAGCTCCCGGCCGTTCAGCGTCGCGTCGCCGAGCCCGGTGAGACCCTCGTCGGTCGTGAGCTTGAGGGTCACGAAATTGCGGTCGGGGCTCGTGACGATCACTTCTGCCTTGTCGATGATCATGGGTGGTCTCCTTGCAGGTCAGGACGCGACGGCGGCGCCGCGGGGAAGGGATTCGGGACGAGCGGCCGTCGCTGGACGAACGCGATCCATGAACGCACGGGATGCGGCGAGCCGCGGTGAGATGACCTCGACGAGGGCGGTCATCGGATCATCGGATGCCGCCGCGGCGGCGATCTCTGCCGCCCGTGCGTCGGCTTCGGAAGGTCGACCGAGCACCCACTGGATCCACGCCGCGGTCGCCCGAGCAGACGCCTCCGGGCTTCGCCCCGCTTCGATCGAGCGCTCTGACACCGCCGCGAAGCGGAACTGCGCCTTGGTCGTGGCATCTGTCGCGATCTGGCTGAGCCGGTACTCGATGCGGCGGTTGGCGAAGCGCACCACGAGCTGCTCGCGGTAGTCGTCCACTTCGGTGCCCGCGGGCAGACATTGCACGGCTTCGTCCCAGAAGGCGTCGACGAGCGCGCGGCATTCCGGGTGCGCGATCGCCTCGGATACCGTCTGCAGTCCGCGCGTGAGACCGGCGAACGCGAGGATGCTGTGCGCTCCGTTGAGCAGCCACAGCTTGCGGGCCTCCCAAGGTTCGATGTCGTTCACGAATCGGGCGCCCGCGCTCTCCCAGGCCGGCCGGCCGGCCGGAAAGTCTCCGGCCAGCACCCAGTCGGAGAATGGCTCGGTGACGACTTCGCTGCCGGTCGTCTGGGGCGTGATGCGGTCGACCGATGTACTGACGAACGAGACGTTCTCTCGGATCCACGCCGCGAGGTCGCCCGAAATCTGCTCGGCGAACCGCAGAAGTCCTCGCGCGAGGAACGGCCCGTTTCCCGGCACGTTGTCGCAGGGCACGAGCGCGATGGGCCCGGCGCCGGCGCGACGGCGAGCGTCCAGTGCGGCGATCAGCCGGCCGAGCACCGTGTGCGCGCCAAACGTGCCGGTGCGAAGGCCGTGGAGATCCCCGCTCACCTCCGGGTCGTCCATGTCGGGCTTCCCTTCAGCGTCCAGCCCGTAGCCGGCCTCCGTCACCGTCAGGGTGATCACCGCCACCTCGGGGCGCGAGACATAGTCGCACAGGGCGTCGACATCCGAACCATCGTGCGCTGCCACGACACTATCGATGCGCTCCTCCGTGTCGACCTCGGGCCCGCGCACTGTCAGTGTGTACACGCAGTCCTGCGCCGCCAACTCTGCCGCCGCCCGGGGACTGCGGACCGTGAACGCGGCGATCCCCCAGCTTTCGGCATCCCTTGCCCTGTCGGTGTACCAGGCTTGATGCGCACGAAAGAACCGTCCCAGCCCCATGTGCACGATCCGCACCGGGCGCCGCGGACCCCCGGGGGGCGCAGCGATGGTCGCGTCGGTCACAGCTTGAACACCTCTCGGGGAATGGTTCCCACGAGGTCTCGTGCGATCCGGCGTGCGGTCGAGATCGAGACGCGTCCTTCGACGACCAGGCGGGCCAGGAAGGAAGCGTCCAGGCGACGCGCGGTGTCGTGGCGCGCGGGAATGGAAAGGAAGGCGCGCGTGTCGTCGATGAATCCGCTCGAACGGTAGAAGCCGGCGGTCTCGGTGACGGCCGATCGCCAGCGCAGGATGGCGTCGGGAGCGTCGAGGAACCACCACGGCGCGCCGATGTACACGCTCGGGTAGAACCCCGCGAGAGGAGCGACCTCTCGGGAGTGCACCGTCTCGTCGACGGCGAACAGCACGAGGTGGAAGCCGGGCGCGGTGCCGAAGGCATCCAGGAGGGGTCGCAAATTCTCCGTGTACTCGGTCCGCACCGGGATGTCGTGACCGGTGTCGGCCCCGTAGCGCCGGAAGGTCGGCGCGTGGTGGTTGCGGCGCACTCCGGCGTGGACGGTCATCACCAGACCGTCTTCGACGCTCATCCGTGCCATCTGGAACAGCATGTGGCCGCGGAAGAGGCGGACGCCGGCAGGGTCGAGCGTGCCGGTCAGGGCCTGCTGGAACAGCCCTTCCGCGGTGGTCGGGGCCAGATCGCTCGTGAAGGGTTCGAGCACGCCGTGGTCGGCCGAGACCGCCCCCCGCGCCAGGAAGTGCGCGCGACGCGCAGCGAGCGCGCCGAGATAACCGGCGAACGAGGTGCTCTCTCCGGTAGCGGCCAGAAGCTTCGTCACGTTCTCGGTGAACGCCGCCGAATCGGGGTCGACGTAGGCGTCTGGACGGAAGGTGGGGAGCACTCGTCCGTGGAATGAGCGGTCCGCGCCGAGAAGGCGGTGCGTTTCCAGGTCGTCGAGTGGGTCGTCGGTGGTGGCGAGAACCTCGATGCGGAACTGCTCGAACAGAGCGCGCGGACGGAACTCCGGCTCGGTGAGCGCGACCGCTACGCGATCGTAGATGCGATCGGCCGAACTCTCGTCGAGCTCTTCGTCCACGCCGAACAGGGACGAAAGCTCGTGCGTCAGCCAGTATCCGCTGGCTGTGCCGGCGAACCGGTGCCAGTTCTCCGCCAATCGTCGCCAGGCACTTCGTGGATCCACCGGCCGGCTTGGATCCAGCCCCAGCTCCCAGAGGTCCACTCCCGCGGAATGGAGGAGACGGGTCACGTAGTGGTCACGAGTGATGAGAAGCTCGGCCGGGTCCTGGAAGGGAGTGTCGTCCGCCAGCAGCCTGGGATCGACATGCCCGTGCGGAGAGATGATCGGCGCACCCGCGACCTCGGAGTAGAGGTCGCGGGCGATGTCGCGCGTGCGTTGATCGGCGGGGAGGAGTGCGTCGGATGACGCGACGCCGGCCCGCTCAGCCGCGGGTGTAGGGTGGGCATCACGCATGGCTCAGACCCCTTCGGAGGCGGTGCGCCACCGATCCCGCAGCAGGAAGGCGGCCGCCTTCGGACGCCGGTCGCGGGTGAAGACGCCCTTCTTGTTGCCGTCCACTCGGATGATGCCCTGCGAGGTCTGGAAGTCGGCGAAGTTCCAGACCTGCTCCCCGATGACGGCGTCGATGCGGTCGAAGACCTCGTGGTAGGTGCGCAGCAGCGCAACCTGGTACTCCTCGCTCCACACCTGTGTTCCGACGGCGTGGAGTCCGGCGAGCGTGTCGGCGCCGTATTCCGTGATGATGATCGGCTTGCCGAACGCCGACTCCCAGCCGCGCAGTTCCGCCTCGAGCTTGAGAGCCGCGGAATCGAGGTCTGCCGTCTCGTTGTACCAGCCGTAGTAGCGGTTCAGGCAGATCACGTCGAACAGGTCGGCTAGGCGGTCATTGTGGAAGGTGCCCCGGTACTCGTTCGCGTAGGTGAGCGGGCGGGAGGGGTCGAGCTCCCGCGCGAGCTCGACGAGCGGCCGGAAGTACTCTCGAGCGCCTTCCTCGACCGACTCCGGCTCGTTGGCGATCGACCACATCACGACGCTCGGGTGGTTCTTGTCGCGGTCTATCAGTTCGCGGATGCCCTCGGCGTGGGCCGCCTGGGTCTTGTCGTTGAACATCGTCGGCGAGAAGGAGAGCTCGCTGACCGCCCCGTGGAATCCGCCGCCGATGCCGAGGTTGAGGCCCACCGCCGCCGTCTCGTCGATCACCACGATCCCGTGGCGGTCGGCGTAGTCGAGGAACTCCTCGGCATACGGGTAGTGCGACGTCCGGAACGAGTTGGCGCCGATCCACTCCATCAGGGAAAAGTCGTGCACCATGACGACGTTGTCGAACCCGCGGCCGCGGAACGCGCTGTCCTCGTGCTTGCCGAAACCGCGGAAGTAGAACGGCTCGCCGTTTATGAGGAACCGTGTACCATCGACGCGGACCGAGCGGATGCCGACCGGCAGCTCGTATACGTCGGCGACGCTTCCGCCCTGGAGCGCTTCCACCCGCAGCTCGTACAGATAGCCGCGGCCGGGTCGCCAGAGTTCGGCATCCGCCACGGTGATCTCTCCCGACGCGCCGTCCGCAGCCGCGACCTCGGTGCCGTCGGCGTCGGAGAGGACGACGCGGACCTCGGCGTCGCCGGAGGTCTCCACGCGGTACTCCACGACACCCGTCGCGCCATCGATGTCGGTCGTCACAGTGACGTCGGTCACCCGGGTCGCGGGAGTCGAGTAGAGGATAACCGAGCGGGCCAGTCCCGCGTAGTTGTAGAAGTCATGGCGGTAGGCCTGCTTGCGGCGGCCCGCCTCGGTCGTCGAGATCGTGCCCGGCGGGATCGTCTCGTTCGTCAGTTCGTTGTTCACGCCGATCGTGATCCGCACCTCCTCGCCCGCCGGGGCGAGGTCGGTCACATCCGCTTCGAACGGCGTGTACCCGCCGACATGCTCGGCAACCTTGGTGTCGTCGACGTAGACGACCCCCTCGTGGGTGGCGGCGTCCACGCGCAGCACGACCCGCTCGCCGGCCCACCCACGGGGGACACGCACCGTCTGCTGGTACCAGACCCAGCCGACGTGGTCGCGGATCGTCTGGTCGGCGAAGACGTCGTTGTAGCTGGCCGGAACCGGAGCCTCCAGGGCGGTCTCGAGGTGACCTGCCCAGGGCTCGGCGATCGCCGCGTCGTCAAGCGCGAAGCGCCAGAGACCGTCCAGGCGGACCAATTCGCGAGTAGGGGTGGAGATGGGCTTGAGCACGGCTTCTCTTTCTCGTTCGGTGGAGATATCAGGCTGCGTCGGGCGCTGCCTTGAGTGCGAGGCGCTGCTCGCGGCGGGCGCGCTGCTCGGCGGCATTCGGCACCGGCGAGGCCAGGAGCAGCTGTTGGGTGTAGGGGTGCTGAGGTGTGCGGGTGACCTCGGCCGCCGGACCGTCTTCGACGATCTGGCCTTTGTAGAGCACCGCGACGTCGTGGCTGACGTGGTGAACCACATCCAGGTCGTGCGAGATGAACAGGTAGGCCACCCCGGTGTCCTGCTGAATCTCGAGCAGCAGGTCGAGAACGCGGGCCTGAGTGGTCAGGTCCAGGGCGCTCACCGGCTCGTCGCACACGATCAGCTTGGGGTCGAGTGCGAGCGCCCGGGCGATCGCGATGCGTTGGCGCTGTCCGCCCGAGAATTCGTACGGCTGACGGTCGATCGCGTTCGAAGGGAGGCCGACCCGATCGAGGAGTGTCACCACGCGCTTCCGCGCCGCGTCGCGGGCGACGCCCTGCACACCGAGGGGTTCGGCCAGGATGTCGCCGACGTCCATCGCGGGATTGAGGGACGTGTACGGATCCTGGAAGATCACCTGCAGGTCGCCGCTGAACTTGCGGCGGTCCCGACGGCTGATGCGGGTGATGTCCTGGCTCTCGAAGGCGATCGCGCCTGAGGCGATGGGCGCGAGGCCGAGGATCGCGCGACCGATCGTCGTCTTGCCCGAGCCAGACTCGCCGACGAGCCCGAGCGTGCGGCCTTCGGCGACGCTCAGCGAAACTCCATGCAGGGCGCGGTGGGGCTTGGCGCGCAGCTTCTTCGGCTTGTACTCCACGACCAGGTCGCGTACCTCCAACAGGTCGCTCATCAGATGTCCTCTCGCAGCATTGTCTCGGCGGCTGACGAGAGCGGCTGCTGCATGTCGGCCTGATCAATCGCCAGCTCGCCGGCATCCTCGTCGTAGCTGGTCTCGCCTCCCGTGGTGGGCCCCGAGAGACCGAGCGGGGTGAGCGGCGTCTTGCCGACGAGCATGCTGGCCATGAGCGACCGGGTGTACGGGTGTGAGGGGTTCTCGAGGATTTCCTCGACCTGCCCGGTCTCAACGATCTCTCCCTGGCGCATGACCGCCACGCGGTCGGCGATGTCGGCGATCACACCGATGTTGTGGGTGACCAGAAGCACCGCGACGCCGAGCTCTTGCTGCATCTTTCGGATCACGTCGAGCACCTCGGCCTGGACCGTCACATCCAGCGCTGTCGTCGGTTCGTCGGCGACGATGAGATCGGGTTCGCATGTCAGAGCACCTGCGATCAGCACGCGCTGCGCCATTCCGCCCGAGATCTCGTGCGCATACCCTTTCATGACTCGCTCGGGATCGGTGATCCCCACCCTCTCGAGCAGGTTCCGCGCGCGTTCGCGGGCCTCCTTCTTCGAGATGCCGAGGAGCTTGACCATGGGACGCGTGAGCTGGTGCCCGATCGTGAAGGCCGGGTCGAGGTTCGACATCGGCTCCTGCGGAATGTAGGCGATGCGTCGCCCACGGATGGCGAGCACGGCCTTCGCGTCGACCTCGCCGTCACGGACGAGCATGGTCTCTTGGAAGCGGATAGAGCCCGACAGGATGCGCGCGTTCTGCGGCAGCAGGCCGAGGATGGAGAACGCTGTCTGCGACTTGCCCGACCCCGACTCGCCGACCAGACCCAGCACCTCACCGGGGCGGATCGTGAGCGATACGTCGCGGACCACGCGGGTGTACTCGCCGTCGGCGTTCGGATAGCCGACGCTCAGCCCCGCGACCTGGAGGATCGCCTCGGCGGCGTCGACCGCGGCCGGCTCGTCTGCAGGAAGAGGGGTCTGTATGGCCGGGCGTCGCGGAGCCTTGATCTCGCGGCGGTCTTCCAGCGCGTCACGGATCGCGTTGCCGAGCAGCACGAGCGTACCGATCGTGATACCGATCGCCAGCGCCGGCCAGAGCATGAGCAGAGGTTGGATGTAGATGTTGCTGAAGCCGTCGCTGAGCATCGCACCCCAGGAGACCTCGGTGGGGTCACCGAGCCCGAGGAACTGCAGTCCGCTCTGCACCGCGATCGCGACTCCGCAGATGAGGGCGGTCTGGATGATCAGCGGTGCGCGAACGACCGAGAGAACGTGCCGCGAGATGATGCGGGCATCGCTCAGACCGACGACTCGGGCCGCGTCCACATATAGCTCATTGCGCACCGACTGCACCGCGGTGCGGGTCAGCCGGAAATAGGCGGGACTGATGAGGATGCCGAATGCGATCATCGCGTACCACGTCGATGGCCCGAGCGCCGCACGCACCGACAGCAGGATGATGATGGCCGGCAGCGCCATGAGCATGTTCGAGAACCAATTCGACGTACTGTCGAACGGTCCGCCGTAGAACCCGGCGATGAGTCCCGCCGGGAGGCCGATCGCGATCGCGACTGCCGCGCACAGGAGAGCCGAGAGCAAGGTCAGTCGAGCGCCGTAGACCAGTCGGGAGAGGACATCGCGGCCGTTGCTGTCGGTGCCGAGCAGATTCTGCCCACCCGGGTCGGCGAGGGTGTTTCCGACGTCGGCGTACGCCGGGTCGAACGGCGCGATCAGCGGCGCGAAGACCGCCGCCAGCACGATGATCGTGAGCATCGAGAGCGAGATGATACCCAGGGGGTTGCGCAGCATCCGGCGGAGGGTGCCGCGACGGGGGCGCTTGGGTACGGACGGGGTCTTGATGACGCTGGTCATGAGAGCCGAACCTTCGGGTTGAGGGCGCCTTGGGCGATATCCACGGCCAGATTCACGATGATCACCAAGATGACCGAGACGATCACCACCCCCATGACGAGCGGGATGTCGCTCAGAACGGTCGCGTTGACGGCGAGGGCGCCGAAGCCGGGGATCGCGAATATCTGCTCCAGGATGACCACGCCGCCGAGGAGTCCGATGAACTGCAGGCTCAGTACGGTGAGACCGGCCGGCGCCGCACTGCGCAGGACGTTCTTCAGAACGATCTCACGCTCACCGAGGCCGCGGCTGCGGAGCGTGCGCACGTAATCCTTGTCGAGCTCCTTGATCACCGCGCTGCGGATCTGCTGCGCGCTGGATGTCACGTAGTTGACCACGATGGCGATGACGGGGAGTGTCAGGGACACGATCCACGCCTCGGCCCCTGCCCCTGGTCGGATGGTGGCCACCGCGGGGAACCAGCCGAGGTTCACCGCGAAGATCGTGACGAGGAAGATGGCGAGCACGAAGCCGGGAATGGCGTCTCCGACCACGGCGCCGACCTGTATCGCCTGATCCACCCCGCCGCGGCGGACGGCGGCGAGGACTCCGAGGGCGGTGGCGATGAGCGCCACCAGGACGATGGAGACGAACATCAGCACGAGGGTGACAGGCAGGCGACCCTGGATGGTCTCGGTGACGGGCTCGCCGTTGAACCAGGACTGGCCGAGGTCACCCCGCAGCGCTGCGCCGGCCCAGTCGAAGTAGCGAACCAAGAGGGGCTGGTCGAGGCCGAGCTCGGCCTCTTTGAGAGCGATCTGCTCGGGTGTGGCCTGATCGCCGAGGATGTTGCGGGCGATACTCGAGCTCGAGAAGAAGAGCAGGGTGTACGTCAGAATCGAGATGACGATGAGCAGCCCGACCCCTGAGACGAGTCGCCGCAGAGTGAAAGTAAGCATGAGAGATGTCTCCGGGTTGGGAGGCGGGGGCGGCTGACGCGGTGCGCGCGCCGCCCCCACCCCTGTCCGAGTGCGGCCTACTCCGCCGGAGCGAAGTTGTACAGCGCGGGCATGGCCGACTGGATCTGCGCTTCCACCGTGATCGCGTCGGGATTGTAGACGCTGATCTGATCGATGCGATACAGCGGCATGAACCAGGCGTTCTCGGTGACGTACCGGTTGATGTCCTGTGCGGCGGCCTCGCTGTCGTCGCCGCCCTGCTGGACGACGGGTATCAGTTCCTCCAGCTCAGGAGACGTCGTCTGGAACGGGTTGTAGGTGGCCGTCGGCGCGATGATCTGGTTGATCGCGACCCACGCCTCGCCCTGGAACAGGTTGAAGTTGAAGGCTTCGAACTTCTGCTGGACGGCGTCTGCGACGTAGTTGGCCGGAACGGCGGCCACCTGGTTGACGGTGATCCCCACGTCGCTCAGCTGTTGGGCGACCGCGGTGATCTGCGTCGCGAATCCGTCGATCACAGGGAGAGTGATCTCAAGTCCATCCTCATAGCCCGCCTCGCTCAACAGCTCCCGCGCCATCTCAGGGTCGTAAGGGTAATAGTCCTCGAGATCGTCGACGAACGCTCCGCTTTCAGGACCGAAGACCTGGCTCGTCGCCGAGCCACGGCCGAGCTGCAACTGCTCGAGGAGAGTCTCACGGTCGATGGCATAGTTCATGGCCTGGCGTACGCGCACGTCGGCGAGCGCCGGGTTGATGACGCCGTCACGATCGAAGAACGTCACACCCGTCCAGTCCACCTGATAGTCGGGAATGATCTCCAGCCCGGCGTCCTCGGCCTGTCCGGCGGTCCTTGCGTCCAGAGTGGTCCAGTCGACCTGCCCCGAGATGATCGCGTTCGCCCGTGCAGAGAGGTCTTCGAGGATGCGCAGTTCGACCGAGTCGAACTTCTGCAGGTCGGGGTTCCAGTAGTCCTCCTTCGCCGTGAAGATCGACTGAGAGTCGCGCACGGAGTTCGCCTTGTCGTACGTGTACGGGCCGGTGCCGACGGGATCGGTCTCAAGGGTCCCCGCCTCGATCGCCGCGGGGCTTGCCATGAGGCCCGCCGCCTGACTGAGGTAGTACTCCATCGCCGGGTCGGGCTGAGCGAGGGTGATCTCGACGGTGTCCTCATCAACCGCGGTCGCGGACTCGAACTGCGTCAGCTGAACCGCCTGGCGACCGTTCCCGGACTTGAAGTGCTCGAGGTTGGCCACCACCGCCTCGGCGTCGAAAGCCTCGCCGTCCGAGAAGGTGACGTCGTCGCGCAGCTCCAGAGTCAGAACGGTGCGGTCGTCGTTGTAGCTCCACTCCGTGGCGAGCATGGGGCTGAGCTCCCCGTCCGGCTCACGAAGGATGAGCGTGTCATAGGGGAGCTGGTACGGCACGAGAGCGTGTCCGACATGGGCCTGGGCCGGATCCCACGAGGCGACGTCTCCGAGCTGGCCGATCTTGAGTGTGCCGCCCCGGCCCGCGGCGTCGCCGCTGGCGGATTCCTGGGCGGAAGGGGCGCCGGCGCCGCATCCGGCGAGGAAGAGGGCTCCCACCGCGAGAACCCCGATCTTGCTGCTGATGGACTTCATTGTTCATACCTTCTATACGTCATCGGATTTGGCGAAGGTGTGGTCGCCGTTGCTTCCATGAGAACGCCTGTGGCACGATCCGTCAACAAGTTGCCAAGCGTTTCCATGCGTGCACAGCGTTCACGCCGCGTGAACGGGCGAGAAATTGGCGCCCCGAGCGAAGCGCGCGCCGGGGTCACCGGGAAATTCGGCGACCATCCCAGGCGCGTCCGGTTAGTCTGGCAATCGATAGAATATTGCCAAGTGTTGTCGAGCAAGGGATGTCAATGGTTAGTGCGAACCGGGTCACAGCTCGGGATGTAGCCGCCCGAGCGGGCGTCGCCGCCTCCACGGTCTCGCGCGCTTTCAGCACGCCGGGCCGGATCAACGAGGCCACGCGCCAGCAGATCATGGACGCGGCGCGGGAACTGGGATACACAGCCATCCCGCGCGCCACGCAGCGACGAGGACTCGTGGCTCTGCTCGTGCCGGACGTGACGAACCCGTTCTACTTCGACATCATCCGTTCGACGCAGGAGCAGTTGCGCGGTGCCGGCTACATGCAGCTGCTCATCGACACCAGCGAGTCCGGACGCACCGAATCCGAGACCCTCGAGCAGTTGGTGAATGTCGTCGATGGCGTCATCCTCTCTGCACCCCGGCTCGACTCGGACGCGTTGCGGACGGCGGCAGCCCGACTGCCGCTCACTGTGATCAACCGCCGGCACGACGACATCCCGAGTGTCTTGATCGACATCCGCATGGGCTTGACGCAGGCCGTCGATCACCTCAAGGCGCTCGGCCACCGCACCGTGGCCTTCGTGTCGGGCCCACCCGAGTCGTGGCAGAATCGCTGGCGCTGGAAGGAGTTCGAGGAGCAGATTCTCCTGCAGGAGATGATGCCGATCCTCGTCGGGCCCCACCCTCCCACTCGCGCGGGCGGGGTCGGAGCTGCGGATGCGCTCCTTTTGACCGAAGCCACCGCCTGCGTCGCGTACAACGATCTCCTGGCGATCGGGATGCTGCAGCGCCTTCGCAGTCGAGGGGTCTCCGTGCCCGGCCAACTCAGTGTCATCGGGTGTGATGACATCTTCGGGGCGGACTTCTGCGATCCACCGCTGACCACCATCGCAGGGGATACGGAGCAGGCGGGACGAGTGGCCGCCACCCGGCTGCTCGCCGCGCTGAACGGCGAGCGCGCCGTCGGAAACGCGACATCGCTGATCCCGACGCACCTGCTGATCCGTGAGTCCACGGGACCCGCACCGGCCCGGGTCTGATCCCCACGCACCTGCTGATCCGTGAGTCCACCGGACCCGGACCAGCCCGGGTCTGAGCCCGGCCTCCTGTCCCGCCGGGTGCGTCTGACCTGCCGACCTTCCCTGACCTGTCGATCGGCGCCGGCCGAACTCGTCATGTCCGTGAGGACGCCGCCGGTGCGTCCCGGATCGGAGTGGGCATGTCGACCATCACTGTCTTCGAGAGCGTCAGCCTCGACGGCGTCATGCAGGCGCCGGGTCGCGCCGACGAGGACACGAGGAACGGATTCGCCCACGGCGGCTGGAGCAACGGCTACCAGGACGATATCTCCATGGGCTTTGCGGCGGAAGGCATGACCCAGGACGGTGCGCTCCTCTTCGGCAGGCGGACGTACGAGGATCTGCTGGGCTTCTGGTCGGCGGCATCCTTCGAGAACCCGTTCAGCGACGTCCTCAGCCGGAAGACGAAGTATGTCGTGTCGAGGGATGCCTCGACGAAGCCGGTGTATCCGAACAGCCACCTGCTGGCGGGCGATGCCCCGGCGACGGTCAAACGACTCCGCGACGGCGTCGACCTCGATCTGACGATCCTGGGCAGTGGGGAGCTGGTCCGGAGCCTGCACGCGGCCGGCCTCATCGACCGGTACATCCTGCTGATCCACCCGATCGTCCTCGGTTCGGGCACCAGCCTGTTCGGACCGGCGGATCGCGTCGATCTCGACCTGGAGCGGGCGCTCCCGACGACGACGGGCGTCGTGATCGCGTCGTACCGCGTGCGCGGCTGACGGGCTGGACGAGCGGGCAGGACGCCGGAAGGATCGACCCATGCGCTACACGCTGCTGCTGCACTACCCGGAGGAGACCGCGGAGTCCCTCGGCCCGGAGGCCATCGAGGCGGGCATGGAGGCGTTCGCCGCCTACGCCTCAGCGCTGCACGGCGCCGGCGTGCTGATCGCCGCGGAAGTCCTTCAGCCATCGGAGAGCACCACGACCCTGACGATGGCCGACGGAGTGCTGAGGATTCAGGACGGCCCCTTCGCCGACACCAAGGAGCAGCTGGGTGGGACGTTCGTGATCGACGTGCCGAACCTCGACGAGGCGATCTCCTGGGCCGCGAAGGCGCCGCCGGTGCGGTGGGGCGCCGTGGAGATCCGACCGGGAGCCACGTACACGAGCGACGGCGTGTGGGTGCCGAACGGATGACGGCCGCCGAGGCCAACGCGGAGCCGAACGCGGCAGCGGACGCGGCGGACGCGGCGGCACACGCGGCGGCCGAGCGCGCCGCGCGCGCCTCGTACGGCCGGCTCGTCGCCCTGCTGGCCGCCGCTGACGGCGACATCGCCCACGCCGAGGATGCCCTCGGCGACGCGTTCGCACAGGCGCTCGACCGCTGGGCGCGGCAGGGCGTGCCCGACAACCCGGAGGGATGGCTGCTGACCGTGGCCCGCAACAGGCAGCGCGACTCGTGGAAGTCGGCCGCGATGCGCACGAGGGCGGTGTGGGATGCCGCGGCGGAGCACGCGGCGGGATCGACCAACCCGCTCGATGAAGTGCAACCCGATGCGATCGGCGACCGGCGCCTGGAACTGCTGTTCGTCTGCGCGCATCCAGCGATCGACCCGTCGGTGCGCACACCGCTCATGCTGCAGACGGTGCTCGGCTTCGACGCGACCCAGATCGGGCGGGTGTTCGCCGTCCCGCCGGCGACGATGGCGCAACGGCTCGTCCGCGCGAAGCGGCGCATCCGCGACGCCCGCATCCCTTTCGTCGTCCCCGAGCCGGCTCTTCGTCGCGAACGGCTCCCTGCCGTGTTCGAGGCGGTCTACGGATGCTTTGCGGCCAGCTGGGACGATGCGGACGGCATCTCGCACCGCGCTCCCGAGTCGATGCCAGGCGAAGCGCTGTACCTGGCGACCACGCTCGCCTCTCTGCTGGGGGACGACGCCGAGGCGTGGTCGCTCGCGGCGCTGATCGCGCTCTCGCTATCCCGGGCCGCCGCCCGCCGCGGCCCCTTCATCCCGCTCGACGAGCAGGACACGCGGGCCTGGGACCGTGGCCTGATCGCGGAAGGCGAGCGCTCCCTTCGCCGGGCGGCCGCCGTCACGTCCGGGCCACCCGGACGGCTGCAGCTCGAAGCAGCCATGCAGGCGGTGCACGCCGCCCGCGCGCGTACGGGGGCGACGGACTGGGCGGCGCTCGAGACCCTGTCCAGGGCTCTGGTGACCGTCGCGCCGACGCTCGGCGCACGCGTCGCGCACGCCGCGATCGTGGGAAGGACTCTCGGCCCGGAGGCCGGCCTCGCCGAACTCGCTCGCATCGAGCTGCCGGCATCCGTCTTCCAGCCGTACCTCGCCACCCGGGCCGATCTGCTGGCGCGCGCGGGCGACGCCGACGCGTCCGCCGCCTATGCCGCGGCCGCCGCCGCCTCGCACGGCCGCGTCGTCGACTATCTCCGTGCGAGGTCCGAGGCCTTTCGGGGAGGCAGCGTCTCGTGAGCTACCTCGCTCCTGCGCCGCGGTCAACCCGCTACCGCGGACAGCGGCACGCCGCGAACCTCGAAGAGGGCGGGTTCCCGCCCCGCACAAGCGCCGAGGGCGGGATCGCCCGTCCCGCACGAAGGAGGACAACATGAGCACCGCGAACCCGGCTCCCGGCGGTCCGGGAGAGATCCCTCCCGGGCCGGATCAGATTCCCACCCCCGGCGGGAACCCGTCGGGGCCCACCGTGCCCGAACGGGCGCACGCTCCTAGCTCGGAATCCAGTCCGACCATGCCTGCCCCGGACGAGCCCCTCAGCCCTGTGCCGGACGAGCCGGCCACCCCGCACCCAGACGAGCCGCTCGCGCCCAGTCCGGACGAGCCGACGTTCCCGACGCCATCGGAGCCGACCCCCGGCGCACCGGAGGCGTGAAGCGCGCCACCCCCGCGACGACCCGCGTCGTCCGGCAATCGGCCTACCCGGTCACCCTTTCCAGGAGCTTCGGCCGAACCGCTCCCACCGGTCCACGATCCGCGGAGTCCGGTCCTGGTCGTCGGTGGGCTCCACGACCGCCCGGCCGTTGATGAACACCTGCTCGACCTCCGACTCGATGGCCAGCGGGTCTCCTGACCACACCACGATGTCGGCATCCCGGCCCTCCGCCAGGGCGCCGACGCGCGAGTCCAGCCGGAGGATCGATGCGGGGTTGACCGTCAGCGCCTCGACCGCCGTCTTCGCGGGCAGCCCCTCCCGGACGGCCAGGATCGCCTGCAGGCGAAGCTGCTCGATGGGCACGACCGGGTGATCGGTCGTGATCGCGACCTTCACGCCCGCCGCCGCGATGAGAGCGAGGTTGCCGATCGCCCGGTCACGCAGCTCCACTTTGGAGCGCGAGGTGAGCATGGGGCCGAAGATGACCGGGATGCCCTTCTCTGCCAGCACATCGGCGATCTTGTGGCCCTCGGTGCCGTGGTTGACCACCAGGGTGTAGCCGAACTCCTGGGCGATGCGGATGGCGGTGGCGATGTCGTCGTGGCGGTGGCAGTGCTGGTCCCAGACGAGGTCGCCGTCGAGGACGGCGGCAAGGGTCTCGTCGGTGAGGTCGCGCTCGAACGGCTCTCCCTTGGTGACCGAGGCGGCGCGCTTCTCGGCGTAGTTGCGCGCGCTCACGAACGCCTCTCGCAGCACCGCGGCGACGCCGAGGCGGGTGGATGGCGTCTGCTTCTTGTCGCCGTACACGCGCTTCGGGTTCTCGCCGAGCGCGGATTTGACCGAGACATCGAGCGAGAGCACCTGCTCGTCGACGGTGCGTCCGCCCCAGGTCTTGATGGCGACGGTCCGGCCGCCGATGGGGTTGCCGGACCCCGGCTTGATGACCGCGGTCGTGACCCCTCCCCGAAGGGCGTCGCGGAAGCCGACCTCTTCGATGTCGATGCCGTCCAGCGCGCGGAATCGCGCGCCGTTCGGATCCGTCATCTCGTTGGTGTCGTTGCCCGACCACCCTTCGCCGTCCTCGTGCACACCGAGGTGGCCGTGCGCCTCGACGAAGCCGGGCAGCACCCAGCTGCCCGAGACCTCGACGATCCGGGCGCCGTCCGGAATCGGGGTGTCCGGTCCGCCGACGGCCGAGATGACTCCGTCCGCGACGACCACGGTTCCGTTCTCTATCGGATCGCCGCTCACAGGAACGACGTAGCCACCGGTGATCGCCAGGAAGTCAGTCATCCATCCACCCTAGGGCGACGTCGTGGACCGGTCGCGGCGCAGCTGTCTCCGCCTCGGCAGGCCGTTCGCGAACGTCCTGTCCTCACGCGAGTCCCGTTGTCCCCGGGGTCTTCCTGCGGCACAGTGGCCTCATGACGGAGAACGGCACTGAGGAGGCGAACAGCGGCGGGGAGTGGACGGTCGCGCGTCACCTCGCCGGCCAGCCCGATTTCGCCGTCGACCTGTTCCGGCGGTTCATCGCCATCGTGGAGGGCATCGGGCCTTTCACGTATGCGGTCAGCAAGACGACGGTCACGCTCAAGGGCTCGCGTCGCGGCTTCGCCGGTGCGAGACCCGACCGATCCGGGCTGCGGGGCTATCTCGACCTGCAGCGCGACGTCCGCGATCCGCGGATCACGTCCGTCTCTCCGTACACCGAGCGGCTGTTCGTCCATCGCTTCCGGGTGACGGCGGCCGACCAGCTCGATGCACAGTTCGCCGAATGGGTCGGCGAGGCATATGCCGTCGGGGCGGGCGCTCACCTGCGGTGACACGCCTCTCGTCGCGGCAGGCGTCTTTCAGACCGGGAGTTGCTGCGGCAGTGAGGCAACTCGATCACGAAGATCGAGGAGGCCCAGAACCATCCTGGCGAACGCGATGCTCACTGGCTGCCCGCTTCGCTGCTCGATGAACAGGAACTGACCCTGTGGATTGCATTCCAGGAAGTACACCCGGCCATCCCGCGCCTGTACGAGGTCGAGAACGCAGTAATAGAGCCCGGACGCTTCGCGAAAATCTAGGCACAGCCTCGCCAACGCCGAAGGAAGCTCGACCAGCACGGCACCGCGTCCCGCACCCGGACGCCAGTCCAACGCGTCGGATTCGATGCGGAACGCCATGATCTCATCGAGGAAGACATTCACGCGATAGTGGCACTCGGCGTCGATACGTTGTTGCACGAGCAGGGGAGCCGCCGCCAATGCATCGTCGTCAGCCAACATGGTCGGGGTCACGGCCAGCGTGAGCAGGCTCCGGTGATGCGTGCCACGCAGCTTCTTCACGATGGCGTGACCGCCCATGCTCTCGACCGCAGATCGGATGTCGGCGGGGCTGTTGCTGCAGACGGTGTCGGGGATATCGAACCCGAGCACCGGTGCAATGTGCAGCTGCCAGAGTTTCGATTCCGCGCGGCGCTCGGCCAGGATCGGATTGACGACCACCTGATCCTCACCCGCCCCCAGGCAGAAGCCTTCGATGGCCGCCTGGGATTCGGAGTTCGCGTAGGCGCTCGCCTCCCCTCCGTCGCTCGGCGCGCCGCGTTGAGGCATCCGGAGTCGTCTCGCCCAAATGAGGTCGTAGTCATCTGCGCTGAGGCGCGCCGTGCCGACGGGCAGTGCTCCGCCGGTCGAGAAGAGGGTGATGCCTTTCCCTCCGGCGATGTCGTCGACGGCGACGATGTCGACCTCGACCCCGGTGTGGTCGCGGAGGAGCTTGGCGACCACGGCGGTATGGAGGTCATTGCGGTGGCTGAGGAACAGACACCGCACGGCCACGCCCTGCAGCGCTATCAGTCGACGTCGCAGTCGTTTCCGCTATCAGTGCATGTGCCGCCGGATGAGAGGATGTCCTCCGCTCCGAGCCGGACACCACTCCACTTGGATATGCGCTCTTCCCAAGAGGCGAGGTCTTCCTTGGCATCAACTTCCAGCAGGCGATTGACCTGCGGCTGATAGAAGATCACGGTGGGAAGTGCGGGAACCTTCACGTCTGCAGACCCGCGATCGTACGACATTATGACCTCCAGCTATCGGTCGACAGTCCCCCTCGGTCGAAACCTAGCTGATACGCCGCCTTCGCGCTAGTGGTCGACTCCAGCCTTCGCCAGGCACCCCGGCACCTCACGCGATGCGCGTGATTTCATCGTCCGGCGCGGCGTCAGGCGGGAACGCCCCGCCAGCGGTCCGCGCTCGTCAGCGGCACGAGCGGCGGGACCGCCGGGACGCTCTGCACCTGCACGCGCTGCCCGCCGGCGTTCGCCGACTCCGTGAGCCCGACCATGATCTCGAGCACATGCAGACCGATGGAGCCGCTCGCTCTCCCGTCGCCGTTCGCCGACTCCAGCATGTCGAGCAGCCCGATCCCCCGGCCGGAGTCGGCGTAGCCCGCCGAGGCCGGGACGGTCCGCCACTCCGAGCCGTTGCGCGCGAACACCCGCACATCGCCGTGGAAGTGGTTGGGATCGGGCGCCGCCAGGGTGCCGCCGGTGCCGTGCACCTCGATCGGCGCGGCGAGGGTCGCGGAGCCGTCGAAGCTGGTCGTGATCGTGCTCAGCGCTCCACCGTGGTGCTCGAGGATGCCGGCGATGTGGGTGTCGATCTCGACCCGGATCCGCTCCCCCGCCCGCGGCCCGGATTCGATGAGTCGTTCCTCCAGGGGCCGGACCGACGCCCCGATCACCGATCGGACGGGTCCGAGCAGGTGCACGAGCGAGGAGACGTAGTACGGGCCCATGTCGAAGAGCGGTCCGCCCCCGGCGCGGTAGTAGAAGTCTGGCTGCGGGTGCCACCGTTCGTGCCCGGCCGTGATCATCACAGCCGACGCGGCGGTCGGCGTGCCGATGGATCCGTCCTCGAGGGCGGCGCGCGCGGTCTGGATGCCGGTCCCGAGCACGGTGTCGGGGGCGGTGCCCAGCGAGACGCCGGCGGCGGCCGCGGCATCCACGATCGCCCTCCCCTCCTCAAGCGTGACCGCAAGCGGCTTCTCGCCATACACGTGCTTGCCGTGCGCGATGGCGGCGAGCGCGACCTCGGCATGCGCCGCCGGGATCGTGAGGTTCAGGACGGTGGTCACCTCGTCGTCGGCGAGCAGCTCGGCGACGGTCACGGCTCGCGCGCTCGGCAGCGCCGCGGCGACCGCCTCGGCACGCGCGGCATCCAGGTCGGCGACCGCCGCAACGGTGATCGAGGGAATGCCGTTCAGGGTCTCGAGGTAGGCCGCCGAGATGTTGCCCAGTCCGATGATCCCTACTTTGTGCGGGCCGCCCACAGCATTCCCCTTTCGATGATCGTGCGTACGTTGGCGTCGTCGAGCACCGCAGGCTCGTGCCCGGGCGTCGCGACGACGACACGACCGGCTCCCCACGCCCGCGTCCAGACCGCCGGGCTTGTGATCGGCCGGTGCCACGGCCGGGTGCCGTCGGTGGGAATGGTGGTGGTCGCCAGCACGTCGTTGAGGTCGTCGCTGAGAACCCAGTACTGCTCGGTGGTCAGTTCGAAGTCGTCGAGCCCGGCGGTGATCGGGTGCTCGCGCCCGGCATCCGTCATCTCCACCCGATAGGTCGGGTGCGCGTACTCGCCTTCCGGTGAGCCCAGCACGCTGGGGTGGGCGGCGAACTGGCCGCCGACGAGCTGGAGGTAGCCGGCGGAGGCGCGGAACGAGTCCGCGATGCCGCCGTGCCAGCCGACGAACCCGGTGCCGGCCGCGATGGCACGCTGCAGACCGGCGACGGCCTCGCCGCTCGCCTGCGACATCGTCACGCACTGGACGACCAGATCGACGCCGCCCATCTGCACTTCGTCGGCATAGATCTCCGGCGAGTCCTCGATGCGCAGGGTGAATCCGCTCTTCTCGAGGAACGGGACAAACCGTTCGGTCGCCGCGACCGGGTGGTGTTGGTCCCAGCCTCCTCGAACGATCAGGGCCGTGCGTTGTGTCATGTACTTCCTCCGGAATGACTGGACTGACGGGACGGCCTGACGAGGCTCGCAGATATCGGGCCGAGCCGCCACTTATTGCGCAATGGTGGTCTTATGGCGTACTTCTGGCACCGCATACTCAACCGCGCCGACCACGGCGCTGTGCCGGCGCCATCCCGCGGGCGGTGCGTGACCGGATGCCGGCGACATGGCGATGCCTGCCGCAAGACCGCAGACTAGCCCCATGAGCGCGGACCGCCGTCGATGGGTGCTGCACGTCGACCTCGACCAGTTCATCGCCGCGGTCGAGGTGCTGCGACGGCCGGAGCTCGCCGGCAAGCCGGTGATCGTCGGCGGCCGGGGGGATCCCACCGAGCGCGCGGTCGTGTCGACGGCGTCCTACGAGGCGCGCGAGTTCGGCGTCGGCTCCGGGATGCCGCTGCGCATCGCGGCGCGCAAGGTCCCGGATGCCGTGATCCTGCCCGTCGATGCCGAGGCCTACACCGTGGCATCCGAGCAGGTCATGTCGGCGCTGAGGGCGCAGCCGGGCGCCACCGTGCAGGTGCTCGGCTGGGACGAGGCCTTTCTCGGCATTGAGACCGACGATCCCGAGGCGTATGCCCGTTCCGTGCAGGCGGCGGTGCTGGAGCGCACCGCGCTGCACTGCAGCGTCGGCATCGGCGACACCCTGGTGCGGGCCAAGGTGGCGACCGGGTTCGGCAAGCCGCGCGGAGTCTTCCGGCTGACCGCGGAGAACTGGCTGGACGTGATGGGCGCACGCCCCACGATCGACCTGTGGGGAGTCGGCTCCAAGATCTCCAAGCGCCTGGCCGGTCTCGGCATCCGCACCGTGGCAGAGTTGGCGGCCGTCGAGGACGAAGACCTCGTGGCCGAGTTCGGTCCGCGGATGGGACCCTGGTACGCGCAGCTCGGACGTGGCGAGGGTGCGACGGTGGTGGATGACACCCCGTGGGTGGCCCGGGGGCACAGCCGGGAGACGACCTACCAGCAGAACCTCGTGGAGCGGGTTGCTGTCGAGGCGGCCGCCCTCGAGCTGCTCGCGCAGGTGCTCGAGGACGTGGCGGCGGACGGTCGGCCGGTCGTCGGGCTGGGGCTCAAGGTGCGCTACGCGCCGTTCATCACCAAGACGTTCACCAAGAAGATCGCCTCGACGTTCGACCGGGAGACTGTGCTCGCGAAGACGATGGAGCTGGTCGAGAAGATCGAGGACCGACCGATCCGGCTGCTCGGCGTGCGGGCCGAGATGGCGATGCCCGACGACGCCCGGCAGGGGCACACGCCGACCCGCGGCGGGTGGTGACGCCGGCGACGGTCGGCTGCCGGCTCGAGAGCCCTTTCCTGGCCGGCTTCCCTGCACCTATTAAAACGTTGCAATTTTTCCTTGACCTTGTGCTCGGCCCGGGCTTAGCCTGCCAAAACCGACCGGCCGCGCCGCGGCCCGCGAGCCTCAAAGGAGAGGGAACCCAATGGCGAGCACGAGTCCCCGTCACGCCCCGCAACGCAATACCCGGTGGATCGGGGTGGCGTCGATCACGGTCGCCCTCCTCGCCTCCACCCTCGCCGTCCAGCCGGCTTCGGCCGCGGAGACCGACTGCGCGACCGTCCCCTGGATGGACGCATCCGCCACACCCGAAGCGCGCGCGGAGGCGCTTCTGAAGGCGAGCACACAGCACCAGAAGTACCGCTGGCTCGTCGAGCAGCCCGCCGTCTCGCCGGAGCGCACGGAGTGGAACCCCGGCTTTCCGGGCGAGGACCCCGTGACCTATCCCGTCCAGGTGTCCTGCACGCCCACCATCGTCTACACCGACGGCCCGGAGGCCGTACGAGCCGCTGGCGTCACGGACTTTCCTGCGCAGATCGCACTCGCCTCGACGTGGGACCTCGATCTGGCGTACGACAAGGGCGTGGCCCAAGCGGAGGAAGCCTTCGCGAAGGGACGCAACGTCATCCTGGCGCCCGGACTCGCAAACGGCCGCACGCCGCTCGCGGGCCGCACCCCGGAGTACTTCGGTGAGGACGCGATCCTGAACGGTCTTTTCGCGGCGTCGCACGCGGAGGGCATCGAGGCTGACGGCAAGGTCATCTCCGACCTGAAGCACTTCACCGCGAACGAGCAGGAGCTCGACCGTCAGACCAGCTCGTCGAACATGGACGAGCGCACGCTGCGCGAGGTCTACGCGCTGCCGTACGAGATCGCGGTGGATCGGGGGAGCCCCTAAGAGCGTGATGTGCGCGTTCAATCAGGTGAACGGCGTGTACATCTGCGAGAGCCCGCTCATGCAGGATGTGCTGAAGGACGATTACGGCTTCGACGGCTTCATCATGTCGGACTTCGGTTCGGTGCACTCCACCGGCGCTTCATTGATGAACGGACTCGATCAGGAGCTCAACCGCCCCAAGTGGTTCACGCCCGCCCGGCTGGATGCGGCGCTGGCGGCCGGTGAGATCACGCAGGAGCGCATCGACGAAGCGGCGTTCCGCGTCATCCGGTCCTACATCCGCGGTGGCCTCTTCGACAACCCGCTCCCGGCCGAGCCCGCCGAGGAGGCGTCGACGCCGGCGAACGAAGCGGTCGCTCGGCAGATCGCCGAGCAGGGCAGTGTTCTCCTGAAGAACGAGGGCACCCTGCCCCTCACCCCCTCTGAGGGGCAGACGATCGCGCTCTTCGGGCCGACCGCCTCGAGCACGCCGACTGACCTCGGCGGGGTGCCGACGAGCGCCGTCTCGGTGTGCAGCCTCACCCTGCGCTTCCGCCCGGATCAGCCGCCACGCAACACGCTTCCGTGCGAGGACGTCGTCTCCGCCGAGACCGCGCTGACCGAGCGTGCGGCCCAGGCCGGCGCAACGGTGACGTGGAACAACGGTCAGGACGTCGCGGCGGCTGCGGCTCAGGCTGCCGCCGCCGATGTCGCCGTGGTCTTCGGCTATCAGCGGATGGGAGAGTTCAGCGACCTGACCGACCTGAGGCTGCAGGGCAACGGTGATGCGCTGATCTCGGCGATCGAGCAGGTCAACCCGAACACGGTCGTCGTGCTGCAGACCGGCAGTGCCGTGGAGATGCCCTGGCTGGACGGCGTTCAGGCGGTGCTGGAGAACTGGTACGGAGGCGAACAGCAGGGCCCGGCGATCGCGTCGCTGCTGTTCGGCGACGTCGCGCCGGCGGGAAAGCTGCCGATGACCTTCCCGGCGTCGCTCGCAGACACTCCGACCAACACCCCGGAGCAGTACCCCGGCGTGTTCGCCGATGGGTCGACGACGCGCCCCGAAGGGTCGACCGAGATCCGTCAGGTGAACTACACCGAGGGTCTGCAGGTCGGGTACAAATGGTACGAGGGGCAGGGCATCGAGCCGCTGTTCGCGTTCGGCCACGGCCTGTCGTACACGCAGTTCGAGTACTCGCAGCTCAAGGTGAAGGCGACCGCGGACAAAGCTGCGGCATCCGGGACGGCGACCGTCAGCTTCACGGTCGAGAACACCGGTGAGGTCGCCGGTACCGAGATCCCGCAGGTCTACCTGACGTTCCCGGAGGCCGCCGTCGAGCCCGGCAAACGGCTGATCGGGTTCGATCGCATCGAACTCGCTCCCGGAGAGAACCGCACGGTCGAGATCGTCGTGGACTCGGAAGACAGCAGCCACCCCCTCTCGATCTGGGATGCCGACGCCGACGAGTGGAGGATCGTCGATGGCGAGTACACCGTCTGGGCCGGTTCCTCGTCGGGTGATCTGCCGCTCTCGAAGACGGTCGAGATCGATGCGAACGGCCCCGTCGCGACGACGGCGCCGAGCATCCAGGGAGACGTGGCACTCGGCAAGAAGCTGACCGCCGACCCGGGCGTCTGGAGCGAGGACGGTCTCGCCTTCTCGTACCAGTGGCTGCGCGACGGCGAGCCGATCCAGGGTGCGGAGAAGGCGGCCTACCGGGTGACCCCCGCCGACCAGGGCACGTCGCTCAGCGTCACCGTCACCGCGAAGCCGAAGTCAGGGCCTTCCGGCGCAGCGACCAGCGCGGCAGTCTTCGTGAAGACCTCTGCCGTCATCGTGGCTGTGCCGAACAGGCTCGTGGGAACCACCACGACCGAGTTCACCCTGTCCGTTCGGGTCACCCCCCTCGCGAACGGCGTGACCCCGGAAGGCGATGTCACGGCTGTGGTCGACGGCAAGTCCTTCACCGGCACTCTCGCCGGCGGAAAGGCCACCATCCCGATCGGCACGTTCGAGCGCGGCATCCACCCGATCACGTTGTCGTATGCCGGGAGCGACACCGTCCATCCGGCCTACGGGGTCTCGCTGATCACAGTCAGACGCTGAGGAGGCGGAAGACACCCGCGAAGGAGGGGGTGGTGGGCCGCGTGCCCGCCACCCCCTCCTGGCGCGCCGTCGTGAGCCCGATCAGGTGCCGTAGAACTACCATCCCCCTATGACTCGCCTTCCCCCGACTCGCCTTCCCGCGGTGCGCGCGGCCGATCACGACGCACCGCCCACGGTGCACGACGTGGCCCGCGTCGCAGGGGTATCGCTGAGCACCGTGTCGAACGTGCTGAACCATCCGCAGCGGGTGAAGGTCGCGACGCGGCAGCGCGTGGAGTCGGCCGTCGCCGAACTCGGGTTCGTGCGCAACCAGAACGCCCGCGCGCTCGTGGTGGGCGCCACCCACACCATCGGTCTCGTGGTGTTCGATCTTCGCAACTCGCTGTTCGTGGATATCGCGAGCGGCGCCCAGCGGGCGGCGCGGGCGCGGCGGTACAGCCTGCAGCTCGGCAGCAGCGAGAGCGACGTCGAGCAGGAAGCGGAGCACCTCGCGTTCTTCGACAGCTCGCGCGTCTCAGGGGTGCTGCTCGCGCCGATGTACGAGGCCGCGGAGAGCGTCGAGCGGCTCCGCCGCCACGGTCATCCGGTCGTCATCGTCAACCACGAGCCCTCGCGCACCGATGCGTGCTGTGTGCTCGTGGACAACCGCGAGGCGGGCCGCATCGCCGCCGGCCATCTCATCAACCGCGGCGCACGTCGGATCGCCGTGGTCGTCGGGCGCCGGGACTACCAGCCGGTCTCCCACCGGCTCGAGGGGGTGGCGCGCGCGGCCGCGGAGGCCGCGGAGGCGGTGGAGGCCGCGGAGGCGGTACAGGTGATGGAGCTCGACATCGAGGGTCTGGAGGTCGGAGCCGGCATCATCGCCGCCGACCGGATCGCCGACCTCGGGTCGGAGGATCGGCCGGATGCGGTGCTCGCAGTCACCGATCTGCTCGCGATGGCGATCATCAACCGGCTCACCGCGCTCGGCATCCGTGTGCCGCAGGACATGCTCGTCATGGGCTGTGACCACAACACCGCGGCGTGGGGCGGCGCCATCCCGCTTTCGTCGGTCTCGCTGAGCGGCGAGACGCTGGGTGAGCACGCGATCGAGCTGCTTGTGGAGGAGATCGAGAAGCCCGGTGACCACGTGCACCGGACCATCACGGTGGCCCCGACCCTGATGGCTCGCGAGAGCACTCTGGGGCGGGCGATTGCCGGGCCCTCAGCGAGCGAGTCCTCCTGATGCGGCCGCGCCGGTGGCCATCAGGGCGATGATCTCCCACGCCGTGTGCGCCGCCGCGAGGCCCGTCACGCCGGCGTGATCGTACGCCGGCGCGACCTCGACGACGTCGGCGCCGACCACGTCGAGCCCGACCAGCCCGCGGATGGCGCCGAAGAGTTCGCGGCTCGTGAGGCCGGCGGGTTCCGGCGTACCGGTGCCGGGGGCGAACGCGGGATCGAGCACGTCGATGTCGACGGAGAGGTAGACGGGACCGGCGCCGACACGGTCGCGGATGCGGGAGAGGACGTCGGCGATCGACTGCGCTTGAAAGTCGTCCGCCCGGATGACCTGGAAGCCGAGGACCCCGTCGGCCTCCAGCTCGCCTTTGTCGTAGACGCCGCCTCTCAGCCCGACGTGGACGCAGCGGGTGCTATCCAGCAGCCCCTCCTCTGCGGCGCGCCGGAAGGGTGAGCCGTGCCACAGGCTGGCTCCCATATGGGTGTCCCAGGTGTCGAGGTGCGCGTCGAAGTGGATGACGGCGACAGGCCCGTTCCTCTTCGCGACGGCGCGAAGCAGCGGAAGAGCGATGGTGTGGTCGCCGCCGAGCACGACCAGTCGGGTCCCTCGCTCGTTGTATTCGGAGGCGGCGAACTCGATGGAGGACACCGCCGCCGCGATGTCGTAGGGGGTCACCCCGAGGTCGCCGGCATCCGCCACCTGCTGCACCGCGAACGGATGCACGTCGTGGGTCTGGTGATAGGGATGCAGCTGCCTCGAGCACTCGCGGATGTGCGCCGGGCCGAACCGCGCGCCTGGGCGGTAGCTGGTGCCCGCGTCGAACGGAATTCCGAGCACCGCCACGTCTGCGTGCGGCACATCCTCGATCCGAGGAAGAAGGGCGAAGGTCGCGATCCCCGCGTAGCGGGGGTGACCGGGGATGTCGCGCTGGCCCATCGGCCCGTCGCTGTTGCTCATGCGCTGAGGTTAGCGACTCGGGGTGTTCAGAACGGGGCATCGTCGTCGGGTTGGGCGCGGAAGACGGGTACGCGGCGTTCCGGTTGGACGATGTAGCGGCGTCCTGTCGGGGATACCCATTGGATGGCGCCGCCGCTGCCCTCGATCTGGGTGACGCTCCATCCGCCGTGATGTTTCACGATGTGGTGCCCTTTGCAAAGCGGAGCGTGATTGTCGAGCGTGGTCGTGCCTCCGTCCTGCCAGGCGATGGTGTGGTCGATCTCGCAGCGGGAGGCGGGGACTGCGCATCCGGGTGCCATGCAGCTGTCCGCCCGCCAACGGACCAGCCTTCGCAGCCCGGGCGGTGGCCGATACTGCTCCCGCCCGACGGAGAGCACCATGCCGGACTCCGGATGGGTCAGGATCCGCATCCACCCCTCGGCGCTCCCGCACAGCTCCCGGGCACGGGAGAGTGGGATCGGCCCTATTCCCTCCACGGTCGGCGGATCCCCGCGCCCGCCGATTGTGCGGGTTGTGCCGGTTGCGCCGCCCGCGGCCGGTGTCCCCGGTTTGTCGTTCTCGAGCAGGGCGAGGACGGGGATGGTGACGGCAACGGTGGCGCGGATGCCGCGCGCCTCGGGCGGATGCGCCACGGTCTCCCCCTCGATCAGGAGGTCGGCGAATACGTCGGCGCGCAGCTGGTCCAGGGTGCGGGTCTCCTCGTCCCTGCCGCCGAGAACCTTGGCGATCGTCGTCACCCGACCCATCGCCGCGTGCGCCTCCACCGCAGGGATCAGAGCCGAGAACCAGGCCATCCCGTCCTCTGCCGGTTCCACGATCACCCGGCGCCGTTGCAGAGCCGCCGTGTTCCGTTCTTCCAATGTCGCTGCGCGCACGCTCTCCACCAGCGTCCGCAGCTTCCGGCGAAACGTGCCCACCGGTTGCGACTCTGCCAGCACGATCCCAGGCCCCACGATCCGGTCCCGGAACTCCGGCTCCACCGAATCCAGCGCGTCCACCAGCAGCTGTGCGTGACGCTCGGTCATCCCCGCGACCGCGAACGAATCCAGCACCGCCGGATACCGGTGCACCAACGCCTCTCCAAGAGAGAGGAGCCCGTCGGCGGCATGCTCGGTGATCCGCAACGCCGCCGCGATCTCCAGCCGCACCGAACGCTCCACCACCTCCACCAGACCCCGCCCATGCCGCGCCGCGTCCGCCAGCGCCTCGCGCCGCGCCAGATCGATCCCGATCAGCCGCTGCGCCGCGTGCATCGTGATCATGTCCGCGATCTCCACCACATGATCCAAGGTGTCCGGGGCGTTCAACGCCGCCGCCGCCCGTGCAGCCACTACCGACTCATCTTCCGACGCGCCCCCCAGCTCGGCGTCGTTGCCGGCCGCGTCTGGGGTCATCTCGGGCTCAAAGAACATGCTCGAAGTCTAGAACGTAGGTACGACACTCAGACGAGGGCGGTGGGGTGATGTGGATAACTGAGGCCCGACACGCGAGGGGGAGGAACGAAGCGGGAAAGAAGGAAACGAACGCTGACGAGCGTCCACGCGTGACCCGAATCGGAGAAGCCCGGAGACGCGCACATATCAATACGCTCCTGCAACATCCGTCCTGTTGAACTGGTCGAACGAAACCGGCGCTTCCCGCCGGCGAAAGGCGGACCCATGTCGCAGAGCTCCCCCGTGAACGGCCACCGGAGCGGCCGGCTCCTGGCCGCGGTCGTCGCCGTCGCGGCCGTCGCCACGCTCACGCTCGGTCCCCGCGCTCTCGTCGCGCCAGCGCGCGATGCTTTCATGCGATCGATGGATGTCGTTCCCGCCCCGCTGCTGGCCTGGATCTCGACCGCGGACGCCGAACGGCTGCTGAACACGGTGATGTTCGTCCCGCTAGGCGCGACGATCGCACTGCTGCTGCACCGTCGGCTATGGCCTCTCGCGATCCTCGCGGGCTTCGCGATGTCGGCCGCGGTCGAATACGCGCAGGCAACGATTCCGGGCCGGGTCCCCGACTCCGCCGACGTGTTCTGGAACACCGCGGGCGCCGCGATCGGGGTCGTCATCGTGACCAGCATCCGCCTCGTGAACCGCCGGCTTCGCCGCGTCAGGCGCTAAGGGGTGGCAACCCAGCAGCGTGACGGGCATCCGCCTGGTGACCCGCTGGCTTCGCCAGGACAGGACCCGAGGGATGCACAGACCGGCAGCGTGACCGGCATCCGCCTCGTGACCCGGCGGCTTCGCCGCGTCAGGCGCTGAGGGAGGCCTCGACCGGCAGCGTGACGCGCACCTGAAGTCCGCCTTCCGCGCGCGCCGAGACGTCGAGCGTGCCGCCATGCGTCCGCACGATCGACGCCACGACCGCCAGCCCGAGCCCGGCGCCGGCATGACCCGTCCGCACGCGCCCCGCACCGCGCACGAAGGGCTCGACGAGGGTCGCCACGACCGAGGGATCGATCACCGGCCCGGTGTTGCTCACGGTGAGCACCGCACCGGAGGGACCCCGGCTCGTCGTGACCGACACCGCGCCGCCGCGCACGTTGTGCACCACCGCGTTCTGCAGGAGATTCGCCGCGAGGCGGTGCAGAAGCGTCGGATGGCCCCACATCGGCGCGGGATCGAGCGCGGCATCGATCCGGATGCCGGAGGCCTCGGCATCCGCCTGCACCTCGGCGATAGCCTCGGCGACGACCGCCGCGAGGTCCACCCGCTCCTTCTCGAGCCCGGCATCGCGGCCCGCGCGCGCCAGGGCGAGCAGCGCCTCGGTGGTGGCGATGGCGCGGTCGTTCGTAGCCGCGATCCGCTCGAGGAGCGTGTCGACGTCGCGCCCTTCCCGATCCGCCTGCGCGACCTCGACCATGGTGCGGATGATCGCGTGGGGTGTTCGCAGCTCATGCGAGGCGTTCGCCGCGAAACGGCGCTCCTCGTCGAGCGTGTGCTGCATCCTGGCGAGCATCGCATCGAACGCATCGGCGAGATCGGTGAGCTCGTCGCGGCGTCCCGGAAGCGAGACCCGGTGATTGAGCGACCCGGCTGCGACCCGGCGGGCCACATCGGTGATGCGGTCGAGGGGTCGCAGCACGAACCCGGCGAGCACCCATCCACCGACGAGCCCGAAGATCACGAGGAGAACGAGCGCCCACGAGGCGTAGCGGACGAACACTTCGATGAGGTTTGTGCGGTTGGGGGCGAAGCCCCCGCCCACGACCTGCACGTTGCCCTCAGGAACGAATCGCAGCAGCAGGAAGCCGACGACGAACAGGGCCGCGCCGGCGACCACGAGGAAGCCGGCGTAGCTCAGTGCGAGCTTGACCCGCACCGAGAGCCCGGCCGGGCGACCCGCCTCAGACGGAGTCATGGGACTCGGCATCCGCCACCCCGCTGATGCGGTAGCCGACCCCCGCCACCGTCTCGATCACCCACGGTTCGCCGAGGCGCTTGCGCAGCGTCGAGATGGTGATGCGCACGGCGTTGGTGAAGGGGTCCGCGTTCTCGTCCCATGCGCGTTCGAGAAGGTCCTCGGCGCTCACGACGCCGCCGCGCGCCGCGACCAGCACCTCCAGCACGGCGAACTGCTTGCGTGTCAGCGCGACGTAGCGGCCATCCCGGTACACCTCGCGGCGGAACGGATCGAGACGAACGCCGCCGACCTCCTCGATGGGCGGCCGTCCTCGCGCCGGCCGGCGGCCCAGCGCCCGCAGGCGCAGGGTGAGCTCCCGCAGCGCGAAGGGCTTCGTAAGGTAGTCGTCGGCACCGCTCTCGAAGCCGGTCTCCTTGTCGTCGAGCCGATCCGCGGCCGTCAGCATCAGGATGCGAGGGCTCGTCGGCTCGGCCGCGAGCCGACGAGCGACCTCGTCCCCGTTCGGTCCGGGAATGTCACGGTCGAGCACGACGACGTCGTACTCGTTGACCGCGAGCTGCTCCAGGGCGGTGTCCCCGTCCCCCGCGATGTCGGCCGCGATCGCTTCGAGGCGCAGGCCGTCGCGTATGGCTTCGGCGAGGTAGAGCTCGTCCTCGACGATCAGCACGCGCATGCGCTCAGCTTAGGTGGGGGCGCATATCGCGGACGTATCCGATTCCGCTTACGCCCTCGCAACGCGCGCCCGCGTGAGATCGACGCATGTTCTCTGCATCTGTCGTCGGCAGCTCGTCCCCGGCGCGCCCGGTCGTGTTCGTGATGATCGGCGCAGCAGCGGCGGCGGTCGTCGCGGCGGTGATCCTGGCGGCCGTATCCCTCTGGAGCCCCGTTCATGCACTGTCGGCACCCTTCGCTCCGAGCGAGGCGAGCGGTCATATCGAGGATGCCGCATCGCTCGCCGACGCCGAGCTGCCGGCGATCGCCCTGCTCGACCCCGCGCTGCTCTCGGCGATGCGGGATGCCGCGACCGCGGCCGGCGCCGACGGCGTCGCATTCGAGGTGACGAGCGGCTGGCGCAGCCGGGCGTATCAGCAGTGGCTGCTCGACGACGCGATCGTGGAGTACGGGAGCGAGGAGATCGCGCGCCAGTTCGTCGCGACGCCAGATCGGTCCAGACACGTCACGGGCCACGCGATCGACATCGGCGGGCTGGATGCGCAGTCGTGGCTCATCCAGCACGGCGCGCAGTGGGGCATCTGCCAGATCTACGCGAACGAACGATGGCACTTCGAGCTCGCCACCGAGCCGGGCGGGGTGTGCCCCGACCTGCTTCCGGATGCCGGGGGCTGATCGCGGCCCGATACCGAACCCAACCGGGTGTCAGACGGGCGGATACCTGTCGCTGACCACCTGGGGCCGCAGGCCGAAGCGGGCGACGATCAAGGCGGCGCTCTCGGACGCCGTGCTCCGGTCGGTGAGGATCTCGAGGTCGACCGGAGGCTGCTCGACGTCCGCACTGCCGTGCTCGCGCAACCGGTGGAGCGTCCCGACATCGCTGAGCTTGTGGAACTCCCGGCGGTCGGCGTTCCCGATCCGCCGCTCCTGCTCCTCGTCCGTGACGGTGAGCCGCACGAAGCACACCCGGCCGCCCGCCTCCTCGACGACCTGGCGCACGCGCTCCGCGAAGCCGGCGGTGACCGTCGACTCCGGCGCGAACGTGAACGTCAGCGAGCGGCCGATGCCGGCAGCCTCCGCGAAGACCTTCAGCCAGAACTCCTCGCGGAGCCGCACGAACGGCTCGGTTCCGAAGGGGAACACCGCCGTGAGCGCGTCGACGATGAGGTGGTTGTGGAAGACCGGATACCCGACCAGCCGCTCCAGCTCGCGGGCGGTGGTCAGCTTTCCCGCGGCCGCCGCGCCATGCAGGAAGACGAGTCGCATCCGGTCATTCTGCCCGACCGCAGCGGTGTCCGCGGGCGGGTCTAGCGTTGTGCCGTGACCGATCTTGTGGTGATCGCGGGCGCCTCGAGCGAGATCGGGCGGGCGATCGCCGTGTCGTTCGCCGGGCGCGGCATGCACGTGCGTCTGTGGGGACGCGACGTCGCCCGACTGGATGCCGCGGCCTCGGCGTGCATGGACGCCGGTGCGGAATCCGCACAGCCGACCGTCGTCGACGTACGGGACGGCGCGGCGCTGCACGCCGCCGCCGACGGTGTGCTGAAAGAAGGGGGCCGCCTCACCGCCGTCGTCTGGGCGGCCGGCGTGTTCCAGTGGGGAAGGTTCGACACCGTGGACGAGTCGCTGATGAACGACGTGCTGTCCACGACATTCACCGCCGCTGCCACCACCGCGCGCCTGTTCCTTCCCGCACTCGTCGCTCACGCGCCGAGCACGTTCGTCTTCGTCGGATCCGGTGCCGGACGCCAGGCATACCCCGACAACGCCGCCTATGTCGCCGCGAAGCACGGTCTGCGCGGGCTCGCCGAGGCGCTGCACCTGGACGTGTGCGACGAGGGTGTCACGGTGTCGGTGATCAGCGCGGGGCTCGTCAACGCCGGAGCGGGGAGCCTCGCGCCGGCGGCCCGGACACACGCGTCCGCGCTCCTCCGGCCGGAGGACATCGCCCGGGCAGTCGAGTTCGTCGTGGACTCCCCGGCGAATGTGTGTCCGACCGAGATCGTGCTGCGACCGGCGACGCGCCACGCCTGACGGGCCCGCCGCCCGCGGGCGTCGTGATCGCTGGTCCGGCGCCGGTGCCGTCAGCCGAGGGTGCCGAGCACCACCGGGTAGGCCGGGTCGTCGTTCTCGAACGTGACCCACACCTCGGTACCGAGCGGCAACGGCTCCGAAGCCGGCGCGACTCCGAGCGGAAAGACCGGCAGCGCCCACGACAGCGGTTCGGTGCTGATCGCGGGCACCAGCACCTGCAATCGCCCGGAGCCCGTCGGGTCGAGGTTGCTGATGACAGTCCCACGGTGAATCGTCACGGCGCCAGAGTACCGCGAGACACGAGCGACAGCGTCAGTCGTTCAGCCAGCTGGACTTCGGAGGGGTGAGCCGGCCGAGCTCCGCCCAGAGGTCATCGGGAATCTCCTGCGCGGCCAAGGAGAGGGTCTGATCGATCCGCTCGGGTGACGAAACCCCGACGACGGTGGACGCGATCCGTTCGTCGCGCAGGGAGAACTGCAGCGCGGCAGCGGCCAGCGGCACGCCATGACGCTCGCACGCCGCCTGCATCCGCTCCGCCGCGGCGCGCGCGTCGCCTCGCTCCGCGTACGCGTACTTCGATGTCGACGCCGGACCCCTCGCGAGCAGTCCCCCACCGTACGGCGCCGCGTTGAGGACGCCGAGGCCGCGAGTGCTCGCTTCGGCGATAAGCTCCTCTGCCGAGCGGTCGAGAAGGGTGTAGCGATTGTGGGTCAGCACGACATCGAAGACCTCCGTGTCGACCAGCGGCCGCAGCACGCTCAGCGCGCCGCCGGCGACGCCGATCCAGTCGACCCGCCCCTCGGCCTTCAGCTGTCGCAGCGCCTCGACGGGGCCTCCCGGTGCCAGCGACGCCTCGACCCCGATCCGCTCGGGGTCGTGCAGATGCAGAAGGGGAACTCGCTCCACTCCGAGCCGCTCCAGGCTCTCGCGATACGACTCGCGCACCCGGGCGTCGGAGAAGTCCGAAGACCCCGGACGGGGATCGACTTTCGTCGCCAGGACGAAGCCCTCTGGAATCCCGCCCGATTCACGAAGGGCCTCGCCGATCCTCGACTCCGACTCGCCGTGCGCGCCGTAGCCGTTGGAGGTGTCGAGGAAGCGGATGGGGCTGCCCAGCGCTGCGCGCACGGTGGCGACGGCTCGAGCCTCATCGACCTCGTAGCCGTAGAGGCCCGGCATGCTGGCGAGCGGACTGGTACCGACGCACAGGGCGGTGACGCGCAGGCCGGTGCCGCCGAGTTCTCGATCTTGCATGCGTCTCATTATCCCGACCCCTCCGGCTTCCGGCCCGGTCAGGGGTGCGCGGTGTCCCACCAGTCCAGCACGCGGGTGCCGATCAGCGTCAGCCAGCGGGACGGTTCGCCCTCGGGGACGTCGACGTCGAACCACGTGCGCCCGGCGAGCGGCGTCGTCTGCAGCCATGTTCCATCGGGCTGCCGGGCTGCGCGCACGACCTCCACCGCCTCGGCGAGCCGTGGATCGGGTCGCGTGCCGTCGAACAGCGAGGCACCGCGGAAGTGGTCCAGGGCCGAGAGCGCGCTGTAGCGGTGACGGTTCGGATACACGAAGCGCGTCACGAAGTCGCCGACGAGCTCACCGGTGCTGGCCCGGTACATCAGGCGCCGGGTCAGCAGGTACTCCTCGCCGCCGTGGCGGGCCTCGCGCACGCCGGTGTCGCCGGTGATCCTCTCGTACGCGAGGAGGCCGCGGACGGCGTTCAGGGTGGAATGGAACGATGACCGCGTCGACTCACCCTCCTCGGCCTCGCAGTTCCAGCCGCCGTCGGCCAGGCGATGCGCGGGAAACCACGAGGCGAGCCGCGAGACATCGGCGCCCAGCCATGCGCCGTTCGCGAGGGTGTAGGAGTTGATGCAGACGTCGACCTCGCCACCCCAGTACGGCAGGTCGTCGTATTCCCAGCGGCTGTTCGCCGCGAGCTTCTCGGCGGTCCCCGCCAGCGCCGCCGCATCGACCCCCCAATCCCGCAGATCGTTCAGCGCCCAGGTGGTGGCGACCCACGGCTGCCCCGGTTCGTCCGCTTCCGCGCTGCCGAAGAACCCGGCCGGGAAGAATGCACCGCCCGCCCACTGGCCATCCGGATCCTGATGCGACAGCAGCCGGGCCCCGAACCCCTCGGTGGCGACGCGGGCCCGCGTGGCTTCCCAGAACTCGGGCGGAGCGCCGGCCAGGTCCCGCTCGACCTGCCAGAGGAGGGCAGGGTCGGAATCGAGCAACCAGTCGAGGACGCGGGCGTCGGTGGCCATGCATGCACGCTACCGACCGGCGCCGACAAGGCGAAGCAGACGTTGTTCTGCACGTCGAATGCGCCCGGGCTCGCTACGCGAGCATCTGGTCGTGCACCGCCGAACTGAGGGTCGTGCCGTTCATCTCGGCGTAGAGCTGGCGCTCCGTGATCGAGAGCGTGACCGTGTTGCGGCGTTCGAGGGCGGCGGCGGCAGCGTCGATGAATCCCGGATCGAAGCTGTGCAGCGCGATCGCCTGTGCGTCATAGATGGGCTTGCCGGCCCAGAGTGGGATCAACTTGGCCGGATCGCGATGCGTGTAGACGGCGGTGCGGTCGGCGAGCTTGCTGCCGTAGTGGAGGCGCGCGGCATCCGGGGCGCCCACTTCGATCCATGCCGTGACCCTGCCGGTGCGATCGCGCACGAGCACCGCGGGCTCATCCGTCGATGAGATGCCTTCGCTGAACGAGATCCCGTCCTCGAACTCGAGGCAGTAGGCCAGCACCCGCGTCACCATGAAGGCGTCGGTCTCGGAGGACTGGCGCGCGACACGAAGGGTCAGCTCCTCGTACACGCCGCGGTCCACATCGGCCAGCTGCACCGTGAAGGTGTGGATCGTTGCGCCGATGGCCATAGCGCCCGAGCCTACGCCCAGGAGGCGGCCCACCCTGGACGTGGTCCCACGGGGCGTTCCCGCTCGACAGGCAGCCGGCACGGGAGCATATTGGGTGCCGAAAAGCGGATGCACCTGAGCAGCCGCAGCGAGAGGAGGAGATGAACATGTCCATTGACTCGGCAAGGATGTCGACCGAAGCGACCAAGCGCACGATGGACTCGTACCTGGAGGCGCTCCTGAGTGGGGGCGATTTCGCCCAGCACTTATCGGACGACGTCCGGTGGATCACCATGGAATCGGGCGATCAGATCGTCGGTCGGGAAGCCGTGCGGGACTTCATCGGCTCGATGCACACCACGCTGTTCGATGCGCACCCCGAAGTCAGGAAGCTCGTCATCGGGGAGGGCGTCGTCGCCGGTGAGTTCGATTTCGTCGGTACGAACACTGGCGAATTCGAAGGCGTGGCAGCCACCGGCCAGCAGCTCCGAGTTCCGTATGTCGTGTTCTACGACGTCGCCGAAGAGTTCATCACGGAGCTGCGAGCGTATCTGCCGGCGAAGAAGATCATGGCCGTGTTCCGCGCGCCGTAGGCGGGCAGCGGGAAGGGCCGGCTTTACGCGGTATCCGGGACAGGAATCACCGCGATGCTGGTTCCGGGCGTGAGCAGGAGATAGGCGGGGCGCTCCTCGCCTTCTCCGTCGTTCACCTGCATCCACCCACCGCCGGCCGGGGCGGTGGCCACCTCCGCGATGTGACGTTCGCTCCCCCTAAGACGCTTCGTGAACGTCGCGCGCCTTGAGGGTCCGGAAGGTGGAGACCGGGTGCGTGGCGACCACCACTTTCCCCCGGGCATGGAGGCGTGCGAGGTCGGCATACGCCTCGACGATGTCGGTGAGGGGATAGACGCCCGACGCGAGCAGGGTGAAGGCTCGAACGCGCGCGAGCTCGCTCGCTCGGCGGAGCAGATCGGTGCCGGCCGCGACGGACTCGAGGTCATCGCCGAGCAGTTGCAGCTCGAGGTCCCGGCGGTCCGCACTGGAGCGGTAGCGCTGCATCGGAACACCGAGCTCGATGGCGAGATCGCGGCCGTCTTTGCCGAAGTTGTCGATCATGGCCGTGACCGGCCCACCGGCGACGCGGCGGATCCTCTCCGCGATGCCCTCTCCGTATTGGATCGGCGTGATGCCGATCTGGCGCAGGTAGTCGAAGTTGCGAACGCCGCACGTGCCGATGACCCGGGCGCCGCGGTACTTCGCCACCTGCGCCTCGATGCTGCCCACGGCACCGGCGGCGGCCGAGATGACGACGGTGTCGCCCGCGCCGATGCGGAGCTGATCGAGCGTGGCCAAGGCGGTGGCGCCGGCGAGATAGAGGCCTCCCGCGACCTCCCAGCTCACCTCTCGCGGCTTCAGGACCAGCACGCCGTGGTCGACGTTGAGGAACGTCGCGTGCGCGCCGCTGGAGACGTGCCCGATGACGGATGATCCGACCGGGAAGCGGGTGACCTCGTCTCCGCGTGCGATGACCACGCCGGCGAAGTCGCTGCCGGAGCGCCGGGGCCACTCCTCCGTCCACTCCTCCTCGCGACCGTCCCGGATGAAGCCGTCGATGTGGTTCAGCGCCGACGAGATGACTTCGACGGTGACTTCTCGTGACTGCGGCGCCGGCAGGTCCCGCTTTCGCGCCTGCAGCACACCGGCATCTCCGTAGGTGTCGTATTCGAACACGGTCGTCTGGCTGGGCATCTTCATGGCGAGACCTCGCATCGTCGCGATCGGGCGACCCTCGACCAGGATTCGCCGCTGAAGTGTTATTCGGCTTGCGGCGTGGGTTTGGATGCAGCGGCCCAGAGCGCGACCACGTAAGGGGTAGCTGTGCGGCACCTGTGCATCTGCTCAGGTAGGACAGCCGGAGAGCTCCGAAGAGTATGGTCGCTTGTTATCCCGACTCTCGAACTCTCGAGTCGCAGCGGCAGATGCTCGGGCCGGAGCGGTCCGCGAGGAGCAGCCGATGCAGGTGAGCAAGGTCCGATTCGACGGACAGACATTTCTCCTGGATCCAGGTCAGGACGTCGATGAGACCAAGCAAGCCATCGTCGCTGCCGCACGTGACGGGTCCGATTTCGTCGACTTCCGAACCGTCGGCCACGGCACCATCTCCGTGTTGGTCACTCCCAACATGCCGGTCCGCTTCGAGATCATCGAGCGCACCGAGGAGGAGCTGGAGGCCATCGAGGCCGATCCCCCGCCGATCGACCACACCCCATGGCCGGATTACGACTTCTGAGTCAGCGCCCGTGATTCAGGGCCGCTCAGTCAGGGCCCCACACTGAGAGTTCACCAGGCGTACTCCGCGGGTGCCTCCCGACGGGGGCCGGGCCAGATCGCGTCGAGCTCTGCCAGGACGGCCGGCTCGAGCCGTACACCGCATCCGCCCCGCCGGGGCCGAAAGATGCTGGCGCGCACCGGCCCACTGAATGCAGACTTGTCGCGAGTGTCCATCGACTCGGGCACCGGATGGGATGGGAGAGCGTCATGACGGATGAGCAGGGCTTCACGGGCGAGGGCCCACCGCAGCCGGCCGAGCCGAACCCCGACCTGCAGAGCCTCGCACCGCTGATCGGCACCTGGAGCGTGACGGGCGAAGCGGAGGGCACGGTCACCTACGAGTGGACCCCCGGCGGCTTCTTCCTCCTCCAGCACGTCGAGTTGGGCGGCAACCGAGGTCTCGAGATCATCGGACACGAACGCAAGTACGGCGAGGAGCCCAGCACCGACATCCGATCCCGGTACTACGGGTTCTCCGAAGGGGAGACCCTCGACTACACCTACGAGATCATAGGTGACACGCTCACCATCTGGAGCGGCGAGAGGGGCTCGCCGGCGTACTACGAAGGCACCTTCAGCGAAGACGGCAATACCCTCACCGGCGCCTGGCACTACCCCGGCGGGGGCGGGTACACGACGGTGTCGACGCGGACAGCGGGCGGCTGAACGCCGCGAGCCTGCGCAGCGGCGGAATCACGGCGCGGACGACGCCATGGGCCACTGTGGCCCACGCCGTGGACTACGCAGTCGCCGACACGGTGCCGACGCGAACGAGATTCCCGCTCCGGTCGACGAGCGCGAACTCGCGCATGCCGTACTCGGTGTCCGAAGGTGGAATCAGCCGACTGCCTGTTTCAAGGTCATCCACGACGACGTCGGACCAGGCGCGGAACAGCTCGTCGGCGTTATCGACGAACAGGTAGCACGTACCAGCCGTCGCGAGGGGATCGACGTCTTCGTCCCGGACGAAGTGAAGCTCGATCCCTCCCCGGCCGACGATCAGGTAATCCCACTCGTCCGGGGCGGCCCCGCGATTCTCGAATCCGAGGGACGCGTAGAACTCGAGCGTCTGCTCGAGGTCGCGACTGGGCAGGATGGGGACGGCGCGCTCGCTCACGGCTGCAGGCTACCCGGGCGGACCCGCCGCGGCAACGGCGTCGGAGCGCATCGTCCACGGCCGTTCTGGCGGCTTCGCGGTCCGTACGGCGAGACTCTCACGCCCCCGTGCGGGAACGTTGCCGCCCACCGATGTGTGGATCGGTGGGCGGCAACGTCTGCTTTCAGCGTCGAACCGCCGTTCCTAGCCTCGGATGAGCTCCCGCGCCTGCTGGACCAGCTCGCGGATCTCTTCTTCGGTGACGGGAATGTTGGCGTTGTCAAGGCGAGCGCGGAGGATCTCCTCGAGGTCGGCCCGCGGGTGCAGCTTCAGCCAGGCGATGACCTTCAGAAGGATGGCCCGGATCCGCTTGTCGATCCCGCTGTCCACCACCTTCACGGTGCCGACCTGCTCGACCTCAGCCGCCGAGGTCCCCAGGTAGACGGCGACATCTCCTGTCGGCACGACCCACTTGTCGGCGTCGGAGTTCCAGTACGAGAAGTCCCGCCGGTCCAGCGTGATCTTCACCTGTTCGCCGGTTCCCGCGTCGAGCTCCACCTTGGCGTAGCCGGCGAGCTTGAGCGGCGGGGAATCGACACCGGGAAGTGCGCCCAGGTACACCTGCACCACCTCGGTCCCCGTACGATCTCCGACGTTGTCCAGACGCAGCTGCACATCGACCGTGTCCTTTCCCCCGGTGGTGCGGATGGACTTGCCGACCTTGACCTGGTCGGCCGAGAAATCGGTGTAGGACAGACCGTGCCCGAAGGCGAACAGCGGTTCCACCCCCGCGGCGAGGTAGCCGCGGTAGCCGACGTTGACACCCTCCGAGAACTCGACGTCCAGGTTGTCGATTCCCGCCCACGGGTTCTCCACCCCGAGCGGCAGTTCGCTCTCGCTGCGCGGGTACGAGATCGGGAGGTGACCGGACGGATCCTCGTCACCGAACAGGATCGAGGTGAGCGCGTTGCCCTCCTCCTGTCCGCCGAAGTAGCTCTGCAGCACCGCCGGGGCCTGGTCGAGCCATGGCATGGTCACGCCTCCGCCGGTCGCGAGCACGACGACGGTGTTCGGGTTGACCGCAGTGACAGCACTGATGAGCTGGTCGGCGCTCTGAGGGAGCTTCAAGGAGACACGGTCGCGCTCCTCACCCTCGAGCGTGCGCACGTACACCACCGCGACGTCGGAACTCGCCGCCGCCTCGACCGCGAGTTGCGCGGACGGCGACAGGGCGCCTTCCGGCGTTGACCACTGCAGCAGGAACGTGCCCGGCTGAAGACCCACCAGAGGACGTGTCTGCGAGTACTCCACCCGCAGGTCGTACTCTTCGCCGGCCGTCAGCTCCAGAGGTGCCGAGCGCACGTCGCGACGACCGTTCTCGCCCGTCATATCGATGATCAACTCGTCGTTCATGTAAACGCGCGCGTCACCCCAGCCGGTGGCGCCCAGCACGTACGTGCCACTGGTCGGGGGCGCGAGCGTGCCGGTGTAGCGCACCGACTGATCCCCGCCCCCGGCGGGACCGCCGAGTGACGGCGTGGGCTCGACTTGAGACGCGTACAGGCTGGCGAAGGCCGGCCCGCCACCGAGGAACCCGACGTCGTACGCGACCTGCCGCTCTGTACGCTCCACACCGGCCGGGCCGCTCCAATCGGCAGTCGGGTAGTAGCGCGCGGTGAGACCGTTACCGTCCCCGACCTCGGGCCGAAGCACCGAAGAGGGTACGGCCGTCATATCCGCCGTCTCGATCATGTTGGCAGGGGTGACCGGGTCATTGCCAGGCTCGTAGCGCACCTCGGCGCCAGTCGCCGCACCGCGAGCGGTGAGCGCATCGACAAGGGACACGGTGTACGTCGGCTGAACGTATGCCGAGCCGGAGAGCGCCGAGGGAATGTTGGCGTCGCCACCGATCACCGCGACCGAGCCGACAGCCGGGTCCAGGGGCAGCACACCGTCCTCGTTCTGCAGCAGGGTGATCGCATCCTCCTCCACCTCGCGGGCGATCGCCCCGTGCTCCTCGACCGGAATCGCCGTGGGGGTGTAGTCGTTGTCGAAGACCCCGATGGCGAACATCGTGCGCAGGATGCGCAGCACCGACCGATCGACCAGCGACACCGGCACCTCGCCGGACTGCACCGCGGCAAGCAGTGCGCCGTCGTAGAAGGCGGCCGTGCCGGTCTCCATGTCGGTGCCGGCGACGATGGAGGGGACTGTGGAGTGGATGGCGCCGAAGTCCGTGATCACGAACCCGGTGAAGCCCAGCTGATCGCGCAGCACCGTGTCGAGCGCGTACTCGTCTTCACAGGCGTACACGCCGTTGATCTTGTTGAACGAGCACATGACCGACCCGAGGTCGGCCTCGCGAATCGCGTTCTCGTACGCGTACGTGTGCACCTCGTGAAGCGCCCGCTCGTCGATGATCGAGTTCTGGCCGAGCCCTCGGTTCACCTCCTGCGTGTAGCCGGTGTAGTGCTTCAGGTTGGCGATGACGTTCCGCTCCTGCACCGTCTGCACGAACGGCACGACCATCGAGGAATTGAGGTCCGGGTCCTCGCTCGCCGTCTCGGCCTGGCGACCCCAGAACGGGTTCCGGGTCGGGTCCGAGTTGGGTCCCAGGAGCATCTCGTGGCCCGTCTGGCGGGCCTCGTCCGCGACCACGCCCGCGTAATCACGAGCGCGGTCCGGGTCCCAGGTGGCGGCCAGCGCCTGGTTGGCCGGGAGCGCCGTCGCTGTGTCCCCTGTCCCGGGCAGCGTCCATCCGCGGGATGCGATACCCGCGGTGGCATCCGCCATTCGAAGTTCGGGGATGCCCAACCGGTCGATCGGGCCGTTGTAGAAGGCGGACGGGGCTTCGCCCTGGTCCCCCGTCATCAGCTCGACCTTCTCCTCCAGCGTCATCTCCTGCAGGACGAGCGCTGCGCGCTCATCCGGAGACAGCGCTGTGTTCATCCACGCAGGATCCTGCGCAAAGGCGGCCTGCGCCGGTAGAACGCTGATCGTGAGAGCGGCTGCCGCTACTCCGACCAGGACGCGTGCGCGGGTGCTTCCCGCGAACACGCTCGTAGATTTCTTCATTGAAGCCCAATCGATGTGGGGATGGGCCGCGGCGTTCCATCGTCGGACCGCTGCGGTGTGGAGTCCCGGGTCTATCCGAGTTCAGAAAGGCGGAGCAAGGGGTAGACGCGGAGGTGGCCGAGGTGGGATAAGCGCTCTTTCTGGACCGGCGCCGCGTGGGTACTCAGGGCCGAGCGCGGTCCGGTGAGGAATGTGCGGTCACGGCTCCCGTTGCATTTCCTGCCACACGCGGCTCAGGTTTGCGCGGCGCGCGGCAAGAACTGCAGCGCGGGCGCGCTGCGCGGGCCAGGCAGCGTCAGGTACAGGGCACCGATGTCCCCACCGGGTGCAAGCCCTAGCCGAGCTCGTCCCTGCGGCGCGCCAGATACGCGATCTCGGCGGTGTTGCCGGTGAGCGCGATGGCCCTGTCGTAGGCGGTGCGCGACTCGCCGTCGCGCCCCAGTCTGCGCAGCAGCTCCGCGCGGGCGGCGTGCAGCGCGTGGTACCCGTTCAGCGCGTCACCGAGGCGGTCGATCTCAGCGAGCCCCTCCTGCGGACCCCGCAGCTCCGCGATCGCGATCGCCCGGTTGAGAGCGACGATCGGTGACGGGTCGAGGCGGACCATCCGGTCGTAGAGGGCGAGGACCTGCGACCAGTCGGTGGCGCGGGCATCCCGCGCGTCGGTGTGCACCGCGTTGATCGCGGCCAGCAGCTGGTACCGCCCGGGAGCCACCCCCGCATCCAGGCGCTCGCGCACGAGGGTATGGCCCTCCTCGATCAGCGCGCGATCCCATGCGTCGCGGTCCTGGTCGCCGAGGGCAACCAGCTCCCCCTCGGGCGAGATCCGCGCCGGGCGACGAGCCTCGATGAGAAGCATGAGGGCCAGCAGGCCGGCCGCCTCGCCGTCCTCGGGCAGCAGCGTGCGGATCAGGCGAGCGAGCCGGATCGCCTCGGCCGTGAGGTCGGGACGCACGGGGTCCTCACCCGGGCCGGTGGCGAGGTAGCCCTCGTTGAAGATGAGGTACAGCACCGCGAGCACCCCACTGATGCGCACCGGCAGATCACGAGCGGCCGGCACCCTGTAGGGGATGCGGGCGGCCGCGATCTTGCGCTTGGCCCGGGTGATCCGCTGCCCGATGGTGCCCTCCTGCACGAGGAAGGCGGCGGCGATCTCCGGCACCGTCAGACCACCCACCATGCGCAGCGTGAGCGCCACCCGCGCCTCCATCGCCAGCGCCGGATGAGCGCAGGTGAACATGAGCCGCAGACGGTCGTCGTCGATGACCCCGAGCGGCTCGGGCGGCTCTCGGTCGGAGAGCATCAGCGCCTCCCGATGTTTCTCGTTGCGCCGGCTCTCGCGCCGGATCCTGTCGATGGCCTTGCGGTGCGCGGTCGTGGTGAGCCACGCACCGGGATTGGGCGGGACCCCGTCGACCGGCCACCGCTCGACGGCCGTCGCGAAGGCCTCGGCCGCCGCCTCTTCGGCGATGTCGAGATCACCGAATCGCTTGGCGAGCGAGGCGACCACCCGGGCCCACTCCTGATGGTGGACTCGGGCGATCGCGTCGCGCGCGTCGATCAGGCCCCCACCCCCAGGAACGGGCGCACCTCGACCCGCCGATTGCACGCCCTGGAGCCATCCGTCATGAGCGCGAGTGCGACGTCGAGGTCGGGGGCGTCGATGATCCAGAAGCCGGCCATGTGCTCCTTCGACTCCAGGAAGGGGCCGTCGGTGAACACGGGCTCCTCGCCGCGTCCGTCGATGACCGTCGCCGTGCTCGGGTCTGCGAGGCCGCCGGCGAACACCCAGTGACCGCCGGCTCGAAGGCGGTCGTTGAAGTCGTCGATCGCCACCATCTCCTCCGCCGTGCCGGAGTTCGTCTTGTCATCGATCACGGATACCAGATACTGCATCTCGCACCTTTCGGGACGTGGTTGTGGATCGTACCGCTATGCATACCGGGGACGACCGGCGGGGCGGTAGGTCTGGGCGAGGATGCCGGTCGCGAACCGACGCGAATCCACCAGTTCGAGCGAGAAGTCCTTGCCCGCCTCGGGAAACAGACGCGTGCCGGCACCGACGATCACGGGGCACACGATCAGCGTCATCTCATCGACGAGTTCGCGCTCGAGCAGCCAGCGGATGAGCCGGCCGCTGCCGTGCACCTGCAGCTCGCCACCCGGCTTCTCCTTCAGCGCACGGATGCCGGACTCGAGGTCTCCGGAGAGCACCGTCGTGTCGGCCCACTGCGGGTCGGTGAGAGTGTTCGATGCGACGAACTTGGGTCGGGAGTTCAGGGCGCTCACGAACGGGTTGTCGAAGTCGTCCCGCACCCCCCAGTACCCGGCGAAGAGCTCGTACGTGCGCCGGCCGAACAGGAACGCGTCCGCCCGCTGATAGCACTCGCCGATGTAGCCGGTCGACTCCTCATCCCCCACCGGCAGGGCCCAGCCACCGCGGTCGAATCCGGGGTCGAGCGTCGGGTTGTTGCCCCCGTTGGCCTGCATCACGCCGTCGACGGTGATCTGCGTGTTGGTGACGAGCTTCATGATGGGCATCCTCCTCTGGGCCGCCCCGCGGGCGACCTCTCACCCTTACTACGAACGGCGGCGCGCCCATCCGACACGTCGTCGGAAACCCGTGAGGCGGGGTCGTACGAAAACACCGACCGCGGGCGTTCCACCCCGGCACGGGAGATCGGCTTACTGGGTGGAACGGCCGTTGATCGCCCTCCTGCCCCCGCTTAGATTCGCACCAGCCGGGGGTCGAATGCACCCCCGCTGCTCGGTCGGGTACCGCAGACCGCATCGCCGCACCGGAGGATGTCGCCCCGGCACTGCCGAGCCACACCAGGAACGATCGAAGGAGATCACGTGAGATCGTCAATACGCTCCGCCGTCGGCCTAGTCGCCGCGGCAGCGCTCGGCGCAGGAATGATGCTTGCGGGAACGGCCGCCGGCAACGGGAATGGCAACGGGCTGGGTGGACAGCCGGCGACGGCCAGCCAGATCTATCTGGACGAGATCACGGACTACGGCGTCTGCCGCGGCCTCGACCCCGCGTGCTACAACGAGTGGGGCAACGGCTGGGTGGAGGGTGAGCAGAAGCGCATCCTCATCTGGAGCCGCACGGCGGGTCCGCGCCACGCCCATCTCGGCACACCGCTGGCGCCGGGGCTCAACCCGCCGCTGAACGCCGACAACGTCGCGCAGGCCGGTCTCAAGGCGTGGGCGGAAGAGCGCGGCATCGCCGCCGACTACACCGAGGACCTCGCCTCGTTCTCACGGCTGAACAACTACCAGGCCGTCGTCTTCCTCAGCTCCAACCGCGACACCCTCGACGACACGGCTCAGACGAACCTGATGCAGTACGTCCGCGGCGGGGGCGGCTTCGTCGGCATCCACAACGCATTCGGTGCCGAATACCACTGGGAGTACTACGAGGGCCTCCTGGGCGGCGCGAACTTCTACAACCACGGCCCCAACCGCGACGGAACGGTGGAGACGATCAACGACAGGGACGTGTCCACCTCCTTCCTGCCCGAGACGTGGGCGTTCAAGGACGAGTGGTACAACCTGACGCCCTACCCGAGCTTCGTCAACGTGCTGCTCGAGGTCGACCGGGCCACGAGCGAGGCCACCGTCGCCGGCCACGGCGAATCGCACCCCGTGAGCTGGTGCCAGTACTACGACGGCGGCAAGGCGTGGCTGACCACGCTCGGCCACGACGCCGCGGCCTGGACCGCCGCTCCGTTGCCGGGCGACGAGTTCTTCAAGCGGCACGTGATGGAGGGCCTGGAGAGCGCCATGGGCATCAAGCCCTTCTGCGCGGCCTGATCGTTCCCGCCTCGCAGCGATTCATGAGGGGCCCGGGGCCGGCATCGCCGGTTCCGGGCCCATTCGTCGGCCCAGAACGAGAAGCATCCTCCCACGACAGAGATGCTTCATCCGCCCACAAGGACACGTCCCGATGCCGCCGGTTCCACTGGATGGGACGGATGCGGCATCGGCTCTGCGTTTCCTTGCCGTTGCCCGAACGCCCCCGCATACTGCACTCATGCGAACCGCTCAATGGAGCGAGCCGGTGTCCGTGCTCGACCGGATCATCGCCGTCCTCGAGGCGGTTCGCGAGTCGCAGGGCTCGACGACGATCACGCAGATCGCGCGTGCGACGGGCATCCCGAAGTCCACCGTCTCGCGCTTGGTCGCCGATCTCGTGCGCCAGCGCTACCTCTCGCGGACCGACGACGGCGTGGGGATCGGGCTGCGCCTCTTCGAACTCGGTGCGCGCACGAGCACCCCTCGCCGCCTGACCGTCGCCGCCCTTCCGGTGCTGGCGGAGCTGTTCAACGCCACCGGCGAGCACCTGAACGTGGCCGTGCGCGACGGACGCGACATGCTCTCAGTGATCTCCGTTCGAGGTCGGCTCCGACCTGCGCCCTCGCGCGCGGGCGTTCGCGTCCCCTCGGCGACGACGGCCCTCGGCAAGGCCGTGCTGGCGTTCACCACGGAGGAGTCCGTGCTGCGCAGGATCACGACGGGGCTCGACCCGCGGGCCCGCCACGCTCTCGAGCGCGAGCTCGCCGAAGTGCGCACATCGTCGGTCGCGATCGATCGCTGTCAGACGTTCCCCGGCGTGGTCGGCGTGGCCAGCCCCATCCTCTCTCCGGAGCACCAGCCGGTCGCGGCGATCTCGGTGGCGGGGCCCGTCGCCGACATGGATCCCGAGCGGATGGTGCCGCTGGTGCGCCGCGCCGCTCTGGCCCTCACGCACCGGCTGGCGCTGCAGGTGGCATGACGGATGCCGCCGGCGACGCGCTCGGAGTCCTCGACCGGATCACGGCCGTCTTCGAGGCCTTCGATGGCGATGATCGCGGTCTCGGCATCTCCGAGCTCGCACTGCGCGCCGGTCTGCCCAAATCCACCGTCTCCCGCATCGTTGCCGGCCTCGTGCGTCAGCGCTACCTCGAACGGGACGGATCCCTCATCCACCTGGGCCTGCGGCTGTTCGAGCTCGGCCAGCTCGCGGAGATGCCGCAGGAGCTGCGGATCGCGGCCCTCCCCGTCATGGCCGAGCTCCGCAACGCGACCGGCGAGTCGGTGCAGCTCGCCATACGCGACGGCGCGGAGATGATCTGCATCTCCATCATGCGGGGACGACCGCCCGCTCCGCCCGCCTCTCGCATCGGCGAACGTGCTCCCCTCCACACGACCGCTCTCGGGAAGGTGCTGCTCGCTTACTCGCCCGCCACGGAGATCGATGAGATCGTCCTCGGGGCATCGAGGGAGTGGATGCCGGCCGAGCTGGGGCGGCTGAAGCGCGAGCTGGCCGAGATCCGGCGCACGGGGGTCGCCCTCGAAAGCGTGGAGTCCGGTCGCGACATCGCGGGTGTGGCGAGCCCGGTGATCTTCCCGGTCCGCGGTGCGGTGGCCGCGCTCGGGCTGCGGGGCCCCGTGGAGCGGCTGGATCCGGCCCGTGAGGCATCGGCGGTCCGCGAGGCCGCGCACAGTGTGGAGTGCCGTCTCAGTGCGAATCGAGGTCGGTAGGCCGATCCGTCATCGTCGCCACGATCATGTCTCCGATGAGCCGACGGTGCGAGTGCTGCAGCGCCGGCTCGAGCATGTCCCTCTTGAAGATCGCGGCGAAGGTATGCCGGTTCGCGACATGGAAGCACGCGTAGGCGCTGATCATCATGTGCACGTCGAGGGCGTCGATGTCGTCCCGGAAGACGCCGTCCCGCACTCCCCGATCGATGACCTGCTCGAGCACCGTGATGGCCGTCGCGTTCTCCCGCAGGATCGTCTCGGAACGCCGCAGATGCTCCGCGCGGTGGATGTTCTCGATGCTGACGAGCTGGATGAACTCCTCGTGCGTGGTGTGGTGGTCGTACGTCGCCTCCGCGAGCCTGCGGAGGGCATCCTCCGGCGAGAGCTCGTCGATCTGGATGCCGCGCTCGACGCGGCGGATCTGCGCATAGACCCGTTCCAGCACGGTGAGGTAGAGACCTTCCTTCGACCCGAAGTAGTAGTAGATCATCCGCTTCGTCGTCCGCGTGCGTGCGGCGATCTCATCAACCCGGGCGCCCGCGTATCCGTTCGCGGCGAACTCCGCCGTCGCCACCTCGAGGATGTCCTCGCGGGTGCGCGCAGCGCGTCTTGTCTGCCCGATGTCGCTGGCCTCGCTCAGCCGATCGGTCATCGGGGGCTCCCTCCGCCGCCGTGCGCCCCGCACTCTCGCATCATCGCCGGCGCCGAGGCGGGATCCGGGCGTACGCAGCCCGTCATCCCGGTCTTCCCGACCGCTCCTCCACCTCGACGAGGGTGCGGAAATGCCGTTCCATCCGATCGCGATCGGGTCGTCGGCCCGTGATGATGTGCAGACTAGCGTATGCCTGGCCGACGGCCATCCGGCCTCCATCCAGCACGGGGTGGCCGCGCTCGGCGGCCTGCCGGATCAGCTCCGTCTCGAGCGGCCGGTAGACCACATCCGAGACCCACGAGCCCGGCGGCAGCAGACCGACGTCGAACGCGACCCCCTGGTGGTGCAGCATCCCCAGCGGCGTGGCGTGCACGACTCCCTCCGCGTGCGCGATGGCTCCGGCGAGCCCGTCGGTGGGCACGGTGGCGATCGTCTGCGCCGGGAAGAGGCGGCGCATGCGCGCCGCCAGATCTTCGGCTCGTCGATCGTCCACGTCCGACAGGTCCAGCCGGGCGGTGCCGCACGACAGCAGAGCGTACGCGGTGGCCGCACCCGCGCCTCCGCATCCCACCTGCACGACGCGTTCGAACGACGCCCCCGGCAGCCCCGCGATCAGCCCGTCGCGGTAGCCCATCCAATCGGTGTTGTACCCGATCATGCGTCCGCCGTCGAAGACGACGAGGTTGACGGCACCGAGGCGCTCGGCATCCGGATCGAGCTGATCGACGATGCCGAGCACCAGCTGCTTGCAGGGGTGGGTGATGTTCATCGCCGCGTACCCGACGCTCTGCGCGTCGCGCAGGAGGACGCCGACGTCCGTGGCCTCCTTGCCGAGCTGCAGGAGGTCGAGGATGCGGTATTCGTACTCGATGCCGAGGGCGGCGGCCTCCACCTCGTGCATCGCCGGAGAGAGGGATGCGGTGATGCCTTCGCCGATCAGTCCGACCAGGTATCCGGTGCCGGGCGGATGCGGGGAGAGGCCCGTGCTCCGCTCGCCCGGTGTCACGAGGCGTCCGGCATCTCGAAGTCGACGGTCGCGAGCGAGGTCTTCACGGGTGCGGAGATGCGGAGCACCTCGGCGTGCGCCGGGTGCCGCGTGTAGGCCTCGAGGCCCTCGAGGTCGGCGAAGTCCGCGACGAGAGCGAGCTCGTACGACGCGGGTCCGCCGTGTACGTCGGTGCCCACGCTCATGCTGAGCAGCTCGGGGATCTGCGCGGGGAGGGCGCGCAGCAGCGACATCCAGTGCTCCCGCTGCTCTGCGGTGAACGCCGGCGAGAACCGGAAGACGGCGACATGGCGGATCATGCGGGCACCCGCTTCGTGGCCTCGCCGCGCTGCTGATACTGGGCGGCCAGGCGGACGGGCGCGTTCAGCGCCCCGTAGCCCTCGTAGCGTCCCCGCCGCTCCACGACCTCGAGGAAGACCGTGCCGATCGGGCGCGTGTAGAAGTGCAGGAACTCCCCCGCCTCGTCGCGGTCGTACAGAACGTTCAGCTCCTTCAGTTCGGACAGCAGCGAAGGGTCGATGTCGTACCGCGCTTCGATGTCGTCGTAGTAGTTGGCCGGGATCTCGAGGGGGTGGAATCCCCGCGCCCTCGCCGATCGCGCCAGTGCGAGGACGTCGGATGCCGCGAACGCGATGTGCTGGGGAAGGATGGCGTCCCGATCGGCACCCGATGGCACGAGGTTGAGAGCGATTCGGACGGTGCCGTCCGCGCTCTTGAGCACCTGGCTGCGCACGAGACCCACGGGCGCCGCGACCTCCATCGACGGCTGTGTGCGCAGGTCGAGCACGGAGTGGAAGAAGAGCACGCCCGCGTCGAAGTGCTGCCACGGCTGCGCGAGGTTCACGTGATCCACGGAGAGGATTCCGCCCACTCCGTCGCCGTCGGGCGCACCGAACTCGCTCACCCATCGCGGCTCGGCATCCGTCGCGGCACCGAAGAAGACCTCCGAGCCGTCGGGCGCGCGCACGCCCACCAGCGGCTCGTCGCCGGCACCCTCCTCGCGGGGGATCTCCGGCGCGAAGAGCTCCGTCGCCCGCAGCAGGGCGGCTGAGGGATCCCGCACGGAGAGCCCGATGCCGGCGACGGTCGGCTGCGGGCGGTCGGACCCCGGGGCGCCGAGCACGATGCGGGCGGCGCCCTGCGACCACAGCTCGACGGTCTTCGTGCGGTGACGACCATGGGCGCGAAACCCCAGCTGGGCGAGCAGCGCCCGCATGTCGTCGGTGTCGTCGGGGCGCAGCTCGACGTAGCTGAGTCCGGCCGGCGGATCGACCGCGGGCAGCGCGGATGGGGCCATCCCCGCGGCGCGCCCGCCCGCGGACGCGCCGAGCCACGATGCCGTCTCGTGCTCGAGCCATCGGAGGGACCGCCGCGCGTCGATCGCGGTGGTCAACGGGTCGGACTGACGGAAGGTGTCGTTGAAGATCTCGAGCGAGACGGGGCCGTCATATCCGGTGCGTGCCAGGTGGCCCATGAACGCCCCGAGGTCGAAGCCGCCCTCGCCGGGGAACAGCCGGTGGTGACGGCTCCACGACAGCACGTCCATCGAGAGCAGCGGCGCGTCGGCGAGCTGCACGAAGAAGATCTTGTCGGCCGGGATCGTCTCGATCGCCTCGGGGTTGTGACCCTTGGAGAGGATGTGGAAGCTGTCGAGGCACACCCCGATGCGGGGGTGATCTGCCAGGCGCACGATGCGCGCCGCCTGCTCGTAGCTGTCGACGAACCGCCCCCAGGCCAGGGCCTCGTATGCCACGCGCACGCCGAATCGCTCCGCGAGATCACCCAGTTCGCGCAGCTGCACGGCGGCAAGCTGCTCGTCGCCGCTGCGCGCGGTGCCCACGTTGCTGCAGAGCAGCATCGTGTCGATGCCTAAGCGGTTCATGAGCGCGAACTTCGCCCCCGCCCGTCGCAGGTTCTGGGCGAGCAGGTCGGGGCCGACTCCTTCGAAGTCCCGGAAGGGCTGGTAGAGGTCGAGCGAGAGCCCGAGCTCCTTCGCGCGATCGCGGATGGTCTCCGGCGAGTACGGCGACGCGACGAGGTCCGGCTCGAAGATCTCCACACCGTCGAACCCCGCAGCGCGCGCGGCGACGAGCTTCTCATCGAGCGTTCCGCTGAGGCACACCGTGGCGACCGACGTTCGCATGACACCTCCCGTAGGCACCGTCCTTGGCGCCTGCATCGTTCCCGTAACGAGCATTGCATCAAAACGTACTAACTAGTACGTTCGATCGCAGATGGGCGATCGATGACGATTCAACCCGGTGGAAGGGGATCCTCGATGACGAGTCTCGCCGAATGGAACAGGTCGCCCGCCCGCTCGGCCTCGGTGCTCGACCGCATCTTCGCGATCCTCGACGCGGTGCAGGACTCGGGTGGATCGAGCTCGATCACCGAGTTGGCGGCGCACACCGGACTGCCGAAATCCACCGTCTCGCGACTCGTCGCCGCGCTCGTCGAGCAGCGGTACCTGGAGCGCACGGCGGAAGGGGTGACTCTCGGGCTGCGCCTGTTCGAACTGGGCGCGCGAGCCAGTCTCCCCCGGCGCCTCATCGCTGCCGCCGCCCCCGTGATCAGGAACCTCTGGGACCTCACGGGAGAACGGGTCGGGCTGTGGGTCCACCACGGCACGGACATGGTGTCGATCGCGGCCGTGGCCGGCCGGCTGCCGATGCTGCCGACCCGCGCAGGGATGCGCTCACCCGTGCTCACGACGGCGAGCGGAAAGGCGTACCTCGCGTTCTGCGCCGACCAGAGCGTGGTGGATCGCGTCAGCGCGCGGCTGGTCGCCGACGAGGCCGTGCGCTTCAAGGAGGAGCTCGGCCGCATCCGCTCGTCGGTGATCGCCACGGACCGAGAGGTCTCGTACCCGGGCATCCTCGCCGTGGCCAGCCCGGTGCTCTCGGCCGACTCCGCCGTGCTCGGCGCCATCTCGATCGCGGGTCCGAGCGGGGTGATGGATGCCGAACGCGTCGCGCCGCTCGTCCGCGCCGCCGGCGCCAGCGTGACCCGTCGCCTCACGGCGGCATAGGCGACCGTGAGAACCGCCGACTGGACCGAATCGGTCAGCGTCCTCGACCGCATCACGGCGGTCTTCGAGGCCTTCGGGGAGGATGACGAGGGGCTCGGGGTCTCGGAGCTGGCCCGGCGCGCGAACCTGCCCAAGTCGACGGTGTCGCGGATCGCGAACGACCTCGTGGGGCAGCGACTGCTCGATCGAGAAGGGGACAAGCTCTATCTCGGCGTCCACCTGTTCGAGATGGGTCAGACGGTCGAGCAGCCGCGCAGGCTGCGCCACTTCGCCCTTCCCGTGATGACCGAGCTCCGCAACCTCACGGGTCAGACCGTCCACCTCGCGGTGCTCGAAGGAACGGACGTGGTGTTCCTCTCGGTCGTGCGGGGCCGGCCGACGCAGGCGCCCGTGGCGCGTGTCGGGACGCGACTGCCCGCCTCTGCCACAGCGCTCGGCAAGGCCATGCTCGCGTTCACGCCGCCCGAGGTCGCCGAACGCATCGTGAACGCCGACCTTCGCCGGCTCGCCTCCCGCACGACCGGCGATGCCTCCGCGCTCCTCCTGGAGCTGGCCGACGCCCGTCGCAGCGGGTTCGCCTCGGAGCGCGAAGAGTCGGCGGCCGGTCGCTGCTGCATCGCCAGCGCGATCCTCGGCTCCGGCACCGTTCCGGTCGCGGCGATCTCCGTCACGGGCACGAGCGAAGAGCTGGATCCGGGTCGCGCCGCCCCCGCCGTCCGTGCAGCGGCGATGACCCTCACCCGCCGACTCGATGCCGGTCGAGGGGGTGCCGGTCGAGTTCCCTGAACCCGAACCTGACACCCCACCGCCCACGCGAAACGGGGCGGGCGCAACCTCGCATCCGCCCCGTTCGCTCGTCGCTGCGATCAGCCGGCCATCTCCCGGATCGCCTGGTAGACCTCGAGGGTCTCCCCGGTGAAGTAGTTCTCGAAGTAGGCCTCCGCCTTCTCGATGAACGCGTCCATGTCGATGTCCTCCTGCTCGATCACGGTGAAGTTCTCGTCGGCGCGGTACTCGTCGAGGATCTCCTCGGTGGCCTCGTCGACGCACTCCGCGTTCTCCGAACGGATCCCGTGGATCGTCTCCTCGAGCAGAGCGGCCTGCTCGTCGTTCATCTTCTCGTAGGTCTTGTCGCTGACGAGGATCCAGTGGATGCCGACGTTGTGGTTGTTCAGGATCGCGGTGTTGAGCACCTCGTCGTAGCTCGATGAGCGGGTCGCGACGATCGGGTTCTCCTGGCCGACGGCGATGCCCTGCTGCAGCGCCGTGTAGACCTCTTCCACCGCCACGGACACCGGATTGGTGACGCCGAGGGCCTCGGCGTTCGCCAGGAAGGCGGGCGAGTTCGGGAACCGGATCGGCACGCCCTCGAGGTCGTCGGGGCCCGTGACCTCGACGTCCTTCGTCGTGAACGTGCGGTTGCCGAAGAACCACCCGTCCACGATGCTGACCCCGGTGGCCTCCTGGAACTCCGCGAAGAGGTCCTCCGAGCCCTCGTCGATCCACTCGAACGCGTGGTCGACGTCATCGAACGCGTAGGCCGCGTCCACGACGCCGATCGGCTCGAACGTCGAGCTGAGCGCGGACGCGCCCTGCAGGTCGATGTCGATGTCGCCGGCCTGCACGAGCGGGAAGCGGTCGGCATCGGGGCCGAGCTGGCTCGCCGGATACAGCTCGACAGTGAAGCCCATATCGGCTTCCTCGAGGCGCTCCTTCAGCAGCTCGACGCCACAGTAGTAGTTCGGCGTCTGCTCGTTCTGGCTCGTCGCGACGGTGAGGGTCACGGGTTCGTTCGCCGTGGCGCTCTCGGTGGCGTCGCCTTCGGGGGCGGCGCCACCACCGGCGCAGCCGGTGACGACGAGGGTGGTTGCTGCAAGCACCGACGCGGCTATGCGGCCTCGGCGCGTCGAGCGGGCTGTGCCCATGGGACTCTCCTCTTTTGTGCGCACGTCCTGGTGCGGGCGCTGATGTGTCAATCGGTGGCCGAGACGGCGACATCCGGTCGACGAGGTTCCTGCAGTTCACAAGGGCATCGTCGACCACGCTGTCAATGAAACGGCCCGGTGGCAGTGCCGACTCTCGCCCACTGCGTGCGGTTCGCAAAGCGATGTCCCGGCGAGTGGAACATGCCGCGTGGGACCGCTGGACACCCGGTGTCCCCGCTGAATGGGACGGATCCCGCACGTCGTCCCATGGTGGCATACGCTCGGGTCCATCACCCGCCCGGACTCCAGAAGAGGGGTGCGCATGACCGGCCCACAGCCTCCTGCCCTCCGCATGGGCATCGTCGGCGTCGGCTTCATGGGACGACAGCATGTCCAGCTGATCGAGGCGTCATCCCGCGCCGAGCTGTGCGCCGTCGCCGATCCCGCGGCCACCGACACCGCCTTCGGCTGCCCGGCGTATCGCGATGCCGGCGACATGCTCCGGGCCGAGAGCCTCGATGCGGTGATCATCGCGAACCCCAGCGCCCTCCACGTCGACACGGCGATCCAGTGCCTCGAGGCCGGCGTCGCGGTGCTGCTGGAGAAGCCGGTTGCCGTGGACTACGCCGAGTCCCTCCGGCTCGTCGAGGCTATGGCGCGGCTGCACGGGCGCCTGCTGGTCGGCCACCACCGTCGCCACCACCCGGCGGTCGCCCGGGCCCGCGGCGTGCTGCAGGACGGCCTGATCGGCGACGTCGTCGCGGTGAGCGGCCTGTGGTCCGCCCGCAAGGAGGACGCGTACTTCACCGAGATCCCGTGGCACCGGGAGCGCGGCGGCGGCGTGATGCTGATCAACCTCGTGCACGACCTCGACCTGCTGCGCCACCTCCTCGGCGAGGTCGCGGAGGTTCAGGCGATGGTCAGCTCGCACGCGAGGAACCTCGACGTCGAGGACACGGTGTCGATCAACCTCCGGTTCGAAAGCGGTGCGATCGGCAGCTTCCTGGCCTCCGACGCCGGCGTCTCGCCGTGGGGCTGGGACCAGTCGACGAACGACACCCCGGCGTTCCCCTTCGTGCCCGACGGCACGGCCTACCAGCTCGTCGGCACTCGCGGTGCTCTGTCCGTGCCGAACCTCGCAACCTACGCCTACCATCCGTCGGTGTCGCCCGACTGGCACTCACCGCTCTCCCGCACCTACCTCCCGGTCCCCGCGGGCGGAGCATTCCCGGCGCAGCTCGAGCACTTCACCGACGTCGCCCGAGGCATCGCCCAGCCGCTCGTGTCGGCCGAGGACGCGTCGCGGACCCTCGCCCTCGTCGAGGCGGCCGCCCTGGCCGCGCGCAGCGGCGAAACGGTCGATGTCGCGAAGTTCCGGGCCGAAGAGCTGGACCCCCGCTGATCACCGCGTGAGGCGGTCGGCCGCGCGGATCGCCAGCTCGTACCCGAACACGCCGGCCCCCGCGATCACGGCGCGGGCGACGGATGAGACGAGTGAGTGCTGGTGCGCGGCGTCGCGGGCGTGGATGTTGGTGATGTGGATCTCGACGATCGGTGCCTCCAGCATCCGCAGCGCGTCGAGAACCGGCACCGAGCGGAAGCTGAACCCTGCCGGGTTGATCACCACCGTCGCCTTCTCGCGGAACGCGTCATGCAGCCAGTCCACGATTTGGTGCTCGGCGTTGGACTGCGCGAAGAAGAGATCGAAGTCCAGTTCTCCGGCCACGCGCGCGCAGTCGTCCCGCACATCGTCGAGCGTCGCGCTGCCGTACAGCTCGGGCTCGCGCTGGCCGAGCATGTTGAGGTTCGGGCCGTTCAGCACGTAGAGCTTCCTGGTCACGGGTGTTCCTTTCCGGGGGTCGTCACATCAAGCCGAGCAGGGTGGGCACGATCGTGACGATCGGCGGGAAGAGCGTCAGCAGGATCAGCACGACGCCGAGGGGGATGAGGAAGGGCAGGATGCCTCGGAAGAGCTCGCCCATCGGTCTGCGCGTGATCGAGCCGACGACGAACAGCACGGCGCCCACCGGAGGCGTCAGCGAGCCGATCATCAGGTTGAGGATCATGATGACGCCGAGCTGGACGGGGTCGATCCCGTAGGCGGCCACGATGGGCATGAGAATCGGGACCAGCACCAGGATGACCGGCGGCGCCTCTAAGAAAATACCCAGCAGGATCAGCAGCACGTTGAGCAGCAGCAGGAAGACGACCGGGTTGTCGGTCAGGTTCGAGAGCCACTCTCCGAGGTTGCGCGAGACCTGCTCGCGGGCGAGCACCTGCCCCATGAGGTTCGACGCGCCGAGGATGAGCAGGATGCCGCCGGAGATGACCACGGTCTCCTTGGCCGCGCGCCAGAAGACCCGCAGGTTCAGCGTGCGATAGATCGCCCCGAGCAGGAGCATGTAGGCGGCCGCGATGCCGGCGCTCTCCGTCGGGGTGAACAGCCCGCTGAAGATTCCGCCGAGGATGATGACCGGCAGCAGCATCGGGCCGAGGACCCTGACCGTCGCCTTGCGGAGCATCGCGCCGTCGAAGCGGCGGCTCGTCGAGACCTCGGGGTGCAGCCTCACCCAGATGAAGACGTAGACCGCGAGGCCGAGGGCCATGAGGAGCGCCGGCAGGATCGAGCCGGCGAACAGGGCTCCGGTCGAGATCGTGGCGGTGGCGGCGAAGAGCACCGCCGGGATGCTCGGCGGCATCACCGTGCTCATCAGGGAACCGGATGCGGTGAGCCCGGCCGAGAAGCCGTAGGGGTAGCCGGCCTTCAGCATCTGCGGGATCTGCACCTTGCTCGTGGACGCGGCGTCGGCGAGCGCCGAGCCGCTGATCCACGAGAAGCCGATCGCGGTCCCGAGATTGACGTAGGCGAGGTTGCCGGGGAGCCGGGGAAGCAGCGCCTTCGCGAAGTCGTACAGCCGCGTCGCGATGCCGAGGTGGTTCGCGATCGTGCCGACGAAGATGAACAGGGGCACGGCCAGCAGCGGGAAGCTGTTGATCCCGTTCACGATCGACGAGATCGCGTAGCCCGACGAGAGCCCGTGGCTGTAGAAGTACAGCATGCTGGGCGCGATCATCGCGAAGGCGACGGGCACCCGGAGGAGCAGGAAGACGACGAGCAGCAGGATGTAGAGCCAGAGATCCACGCGGATCAGCCCTCCATCTCGGAGATGTCGAGCTTGTGCTCCGGGCGGTTCGCGTAAGGGATCTTCATGGCCGAGTGCACCGCCGCCGACAGGAAGCCGACGAGGGCGAAGATGTAGAGCACCCCGAGCGGGATGTGCATGGCGGCGCTCGCCCGGATCCACTCCGTCTCGATCTTGACGAACGCCTCATAGGCGAGCGCCAAGCTCGTGGCGACCATGATGACGGCGGAGATCACGCGCAGCGCCACGAACAGCTTCGTACCGGCGAGCAGCTGGTCGAACACCTCGATCACGATGTGCCCGTTGCGACCCACCAGGTAGCCGGTCGTGATGAACGTCATGGCCACCATGGAGAGGAGGGCGAGCTCGCCGGCACCGACCCAGCCGATCCCGGGCAGGTAGCGACCAACCACCTGGTACATGACGCCGATGAAGAGGAGGGCGAACAGCGCGACGCCGATCGCGAGTTCCACGGCCGAGAGGATGCGGATGAACCTCGGGTCCGGCGGCACCCCCTGGTTCAGCTTGGGCGCCGTGTAGAAGGTGTCGGTGTGCCCGTAGATCGACTCGCGAAGTTCCTCGGGCACCGCGCGCTCTGCCGGCTCACTCGGCTCTTCCGGCTCCCTCGACTCCCCGGGGTCCTTGTCAGGCACCATGGCCAGCCTCTCTGTAGGTGCGGTGGGGCCGCGCGCGTGCGCGCGACCGCCTCTGCGACTCTGGATCGTGGAACCGACCTCTGCAAAGTCGAGTCTCGCCGAATGGGACACGGCGGCCGCTCGGCGCGCGGACGCCCGCCCCCGCCGACCGCTCCCCGCGGGTGCGGGGAGCGGTGACGGAGGCGGACGGGAATGCCGGCGACCGGCCTACTTCACGACCGTCACGGTCGCGGTCGACGTGAGCTGCTTCTGCACGCCGCCCTGCAGGACCCTCGCCACGACGGTGAGGCTGACCTCCCCCGTGGGCACGTTGTTGTCGACATCCGCCTTCTCGAACTGCACGATCAGCCGGTTCTTGTTGGCCGTCACCTTCTCGGCCGGGATCGGCGTCTGCGAGAGCGGAGTGAGCAGTGCGGCTCCGCCGTCGTACACGGCGCCCGCCGGCAGTTCGAAGTGCGCCGTGACCTTGCCGTCGACACCCGTGAAGATGCCCGTCTCCGATCGCAGATTCAGCGTGCCCGGCGTGAACCGCAGCGACCCCGGCTGGTCCTCGGGCGTGAGGTAGACCTCGATCCTTCCGGTGGGCCGCGGGTCTGTGCAGTCGTTGAAGAAGTAGTCGCCGGCACGATCGAACGTGTGCTCGTAGCTCTCCCCCGGCTGCAGCGTGGCGTTGAACTCCCCCTCGAAGAACTGCGTGGCGCAGTGGGGCAGCAGGTTCGGGAAGTTCGGGAACGTCTCCGCACCCGGGTTTCGGAAGGTCACCGTCGTCCCCACGGGCACCCGCAGGTGGGTCGGCTGCATCGAGCTCTGGGTGGTCGCGTCCCGCGCGACCGCTGTGTCGGCGGTTCGGCTGCTCCGGGCGAGGAGGACGGTGTTGCCCACCGTCGCACCCTCGACCGCGGCACCGCTGACCGGGCGACGGATCGAGAGGGGCGCCGTGTCCGGTCCCTCCTGGCTGCCCGATTCCGTGGTGTACGAACCGCCGAGCTTGAACGCCCACAGCGAGTCGCCCTGCGTCACCGATCCGCCGTAGGGGTTGGTGGAGCCCGCGGCGAAGACCGCGACATACTGCTCGCCGCCGACCTCGTAGGTCACCGGTGCGGCCGCGATCCCGGAGCCCGTCTGGAATTCCCACAGCACATCGCCGGTGCCGGCATCCATCGCCAGCGCACGCCCGTCAATCTGCCCGACGAAGAGCAGGTCGGATGCCGTGACCAGCGGTCCCTGACCGTGCGACATGTCGGTGCCGAGGTGGTTCTTCCATGCCACCTCGCCGGTCGACGCGTCATACGCGAGGATGCCGCCGGTCTGGTACTGCCCGATCGCCCGCTGACCGTTGGCCGCCGCCCCGTTCCAGTGCGCGACGGGGTTCGTCCCATACGGGTAGTAGACGAGGTTGGTGCTGTGGCTGTACGCGTTGTTCGACCAGTCGGCCCCGCCGTTCTGGCTGGTGGTCGAGAGGATCGGCAGATCCCACTGCGGGTCGTACATGCAGCCCTCGCGGTGGTCGGGTGCGCCCTCGGGGTAGGTGAGGAACGGCTCGTCGGCCGCGACGTAGCTGTCGGGGTTGAAGACCAGGTTCCCGTCCGCGTCGGGCTGATAGCCGTTGTAGTTCGGCACGGCACGCCACGGGTCGCCCGGGATGTTCTCCCGGTCGAGCTTCTCCCACACCACGCACTCCGGCAGGAGGCGGCTCTCGGGGAAGGGCTGCGTCGGCGAGTGCGCCTGCCGCGAGTCGGTGATCATCGGCTTCTCGGTGACGGGCAGGACGGGCTCGCCGTTGGTGCGATCGAGCACGAACTGGTGACCCGACTTGCTGCCGTAGAAGACGACCTTCCGTTCGGCGCCCTCGACCTCGATGTCGGCGAGGGTCGGCGGGTGCACGTTGTCCATGTCCCACACGTCGTGGTGGATGGACTGGTAGTGCCACTTGTACTCGCCGCTCGAGGCGTCGACGGCGACCATCGTGCTCGAGAAGAGGTTGTCTCCCGGCCGCAGCGACCCGTTCTGCGATGAGGTGCAGCTGCGGGCGTTGCCGAAGGTCATGTAGTACATGTTCAGCTCGGGGTCCACGGCGCCGTGGATCCACGACGTCGCCCCGCCCTCCTCGGCGCAGTCCGTGCCGTCCGCGAGCACGGGCCCCCATGTCGCGGAGGCGTCGAACGGCACGCCGTCGACGCCGGTGAATACCTGGCCGCGCTTCGGTCCGCCGAAGAAGTGCCACAGGTACGATCCGTCGCTCGCGTCGAGCGCGACGACCGCGCCGCGGTCGCCGTCGGCCGCGTGGGCGTAGACGATGCCGTCGTAGTACACGGTCGCGACCTTGCCGACGCGTCCGAGGTCCTCGCCGTTCGGGCCGGCAGCCGGCACGGCCCAGACCTCTGCCCCCGTGGCGTCGTCCAGCGCGACGACGCGGTTGCCGCCCGCGAGCGTGAAGATCTTCCCGTCGCCGGCCGAGACGCCGCGCCGCGTGCCGGACAGGCCGTAGACGTCGTTCTCCCACTTCCAGACGGGATCACCGCTGGCGCCGTCCACCGCGATCACCCCACCGCTCGGCGTGTCGAGGTAGATGACGCCGTCCACGACGATGGGGGTCGTCTGCTGCCCGACATCATCGCTCGCGGGCGCGACGGCGGAGACGTGGGTGCGCCACGCGGGGGCCAGTTGATCGAGATTGTCCTTGCCGATCTGCGTCAGCCCGGAGTAGTGCTGGTTGCCGAGGTTGCCGCCGACCGTCGGCATGTCGGCGCCCGTCGGTTCCAGACCCGTCACCCCCGCGGGCGGGACGGCTTCGGTGGGCCTTGCCAGGCCGTAGGCGGGTGGGGCCGTGAGCGCGAGCACCACCAGCGCCCCGAGCCCGACGGTCCCCATCCTCTTCATCAGACGTCTGCGCATCCTCGACTCCTTGATCGTCCTCGATCTCGTCTCCGGCGTGCCACCGCGCGCCCGAGTCCACCCGTGGGGTGGGCCGGCCGGCCCTATCCATTCGATGGATCGGTTCGGCCATCCGGCGCCTGGACGCTAACCGTCGCTCGCGAGGGGAGGCAAGGCTCCGGCCCACCGAGTGGTACACGAACGGATGCGGCGGAACGTCCCGTCAGCGATCGATGGCCCGCGGGGCCAGCGGATCGAAGTCGTCGCTCAGGATGCCCCGGCGAGCAGGTCGTCCACTTCCTCCGCCGTCGGAACGGACGCCTGCGCGCCCGCCTTTCCTACGGCGAGGGCGGCCGCCGCACCGGCGAGGCGCGCTGCGTCCGCGATCCCGTCGATCGTGAGCGCGCCCTGCCCGGCCGCAAGGTGCGCGGCCAGCACGCCGCAATACGTATCGCCGGCGCCCGTCGTGTCGACCGGCTCGACGAGGAACGCGGGAACGCTCCTGCGCTCCGCACCCACCGCGATGATCGATCCGTCCGCCCCGAGCGTCACGACGAGAGCGCCGACGCGCTCCGTCAGGAGGTCGATCGCGGCATCCACCGTCCCGGTCTCGGATCCCGCGATGTCGCGCAGCTCGTGCTCGTTCACCAGGACGACGTCGACCGCGGAGAGGAGCCTGCGCGCGACATCCTCCTCGGCGAGAGGCGATGCCGGGGAGGCGTTGAGGACGAACAGCGCACCGGGCTTTCGGAGGCCCGACGCCTGGAGCACGCGAGCCGGTGGGATCTCCAGCTGTGCCACGACAACGTCGGCGGTCGAGATCAGCGCCCGCTGACGTCCCGAGAGGGGCGCATCCACGGCATTGGCACCGGAGATCACGACGATCGCGTTCTCGCCGTCATCGGCCACCGAGATGAGCGCCACGCCCGTGGGCGCGCCGATGGACTCCAGCCCCGTGACGTCGATCCCGTCCAGCTCCAGCGCGGCGCGAAGCGCCTGCCCGTCGCCGTCCTCGCCCACCGAGCCGATGAACGCGACGAGTGCGCCGCCTGCGCGGGCGGCGGCCACCGCCTGATTGGCCCCCTTCCCACCGCCGCCGCGCGATGAGCCGCGCGCAAGGAGCGTCTCCCCCGGTGCAGGGATGTGCGGAACCCGGGCGACGACGTCCAGATTGATGCTTCCGACCACCGCTACCTTCACAGGCACATCCTCTCAGGCAGCCCCAGCATGCGCAGGCGCACCCTGAATCGAGGAGTACTGCACGCCGCCTCGACCGACCGCGCTACGCCACCTCAACCGTTTCGTCGACGCCCTCGCGGCTCCGCCGCCCGATGCGTCCGCCCAAGAACCGGGAGAACCACATCCCGCTCGCTTTCGGCGTGCGCACCTGGGTGTCGTAGTCCACGTGCACGATCCCGAATCGCCGGTGGTATCCCCACGCCCACTCGAAGTTGTCCATCAACGACCAGACGAAGTAGCCCGCCAGGGGAAGCCCGCGCTCGATTGCCTGGCGACACGCGTCGATGTGCGCGCGGAGGTAGTCGAGCCGATCCGGGTCGTCCACATTGCCGTTCTCAGACACCTCGTCCTCATACGCCGACCCGTTCTCGGTGATGTACAGCGGCAGCTCGGGAGCACGCTCGTGGGCCATTTCGAGCACATCGAGCATGCCGTGGGGGTGGATCTCCCAGCCCATCTGCGTGCGCGGCGCGCCGGTGTCGATCATGACGGCGGACTCGCTCCCCGGGTACGCGCTGGCGTCTGTCGCGGCCGACCCCGCGGCCACCGTGTGGCGGCTGTAGTAGTTGATGCCGAGGAAGTCGATCGGCGCGGAGATGAGGGCGAGGTCCTCCGCCGTCGCGTTCTCGGCGAACCAATCCGCCTCGCCGGCGTCATTCAGCACGTCCTGCGGGTACTGGCCCCGCAGCACGGGGTCGAGGAACAGCCGATTGCTCAGCCCGTCGATGCGGCGGGCGGCGTCGACGTCTTCCGCCGTTCCACTCGCCGGACGCACGGAGTAGAGATTGAGGGTGATACCCGCATTCGCGTCGGGGCGCGCCGCGCGGATCGCCGTCATGGCATGGCCGTGACCCAGCAGGAGGTGATGGGCGGCGTGCAGGGAGCGGCTCCCCTCGTGACGACCCGGCGCGTGGTGGCCGCTGGCGTAGCCCAGGAAAGCCGAGCACCACGGCTCGTTGAGCGTGATCCAGTCCGAGACCGCATCGCCGAGGCGGTCGACCGCGATGCCGGCGTACTCGGCGAATCGCAGTGCCGTGTCCCGCCGCAGCCAGCCGCCGGTGTCCTCGAGCGTCTGCGGGAGATCCCAGTGATAGAGGGTCGCCCACGGTGTGATCCCGTGCTCGCCGAGCGTGTCGGCGAGCCGCCGGTAGAAGTCGATGCCCGCCTGGTTCGCGGGACCACTGCCGGTCGGCTGAACGCGCGTCCACGCGATCGAGAACCTGTAGGCGTTCACCCCCAGGTCGGCCATGAGCGCCACGTCCTCGCGGAACCGGTGGTAGTGGTCATCGGCGATGTCGCCCGTGTCGCCGCCGAGCACGGCACCGGGCTTGCGACTGAACGTGTCCCAGATGCTCGGCCCGCGACCGTCCTCCTGAACGGCGCCTTCGATCTGATAGGCCGCCGTGGCGGTGCCCCACACGAAGTCCTCGGAGAAGTCAGACCGCTGCACGGGTCACCTCCGCGGCCGGAGCCAGCCAGTCGCCGTCACCGTTCTCGCTGAGGGCGATCAGGATGTCGTCGCGCTTGATGCCGAGGGCCGCCAGGCGGTCGGCGATCAGAGCCGCACTCCTCTGCTTCACCTCGGGGCTGTAGCCCGTGAACGCGAGGATCTGCACGAAGACGATGTCGGATCGGTCGGCCTCCGGAAACGTGCGGCTGTAGAACAGGTCGCCGGGCTCGTGCACCTGGAAGATCTGGAAGAGGTCGTCGGCGGGCATCTCCCACCCCTCGACGAGGGCGCGGTGGATGGCCTCGCTCATTTCGGGCCGCAGAGCGGCGAGATGGCGGTGGATGTCGACGCGGACAAGGGGCATGGTGATCTCCTTCATACGGGTTGGGTGCTGCGGTTCCCGCAGCGGACTGGATGGGGTCGAGGGGTCAGGCCGGTTTCGGGCCGTCGAGCCAGTGGTCGGCCGACGGCAGCAGGGACTCGAGCTCCTCCCAGAACGGCTCGGGCAGCTGCGCGGTGGCGGCGGCGATCATGGATGCGATGCGCTCCGGCTTGCTGATGCCCACGATGGTCGACGCGAATCGGGGGTCGCGCGTCGAGAAGCGGATGGCGGCCGTGGCGAGGTCCGTGCCCCAGCGGACGCAGACCTCCCGCATCCGCCTCACCGCATCGAGGGTCGCCGGCGAGGCCGGTCGATAGCCGTAACTGGTGTTGGCACCGGTCATGTCCGCGAGGATGCCGCCGCCGAGCACGGCGGCGTTCACCACCGCGACCCCCAGCCGCTCCGCGGTGCGCAGCAGGTTGCCCGCGCTGCGGTCGACCAGGGTCCATCGGTTGTGCACGAGCAGCACCTCGAAGACGCCGAGCTCGAGATACCGGGCGATCTCGTGCACGTTCCCCCCGGCGAGGCCGATGTGCTCGATCTCGCCGCGGTTCCGCGCCTCGATGAGCGCCGCGACGGCACCGCCGGGCTTCGTCATCTCATCGAAGTCGTGGAACTCCGGGTCGTGCAGGTGCACCAGCGGAAGGGGGGTGATCCCGAGCCTCTCCTCGCTCTCCGCCAGTGATCGCCGAACGCGGTCGCCGCCGTAGTCGCCGTCGCGGGGGTCGACCTTCGTGATGACCACGACGTCCGAGGGCAGACCTCCGTGCTCGCCGATCGCCCGTCCGATCCGCTGCTCGCTGCGTCCGCCGGAGTATCCGTTGGACGTGTCGATCGTCCGGATGTCGCTCTCGAGCACCGCTCGCACCAGCGCCACGGCGTCGTCCTCGTCGACGTCGTAGCCGAAGTTCTCCGGCATCCCGCCGAGCGGCCCGCCCCCGAGCGTGATGGGGCTGACGCGAAGACCCGTCGAGCCGAGCGGACGCAGTTCCCAGGGCACCTCAGGCCCCGGCGATCGCCTGGACCAGACCGTCCGGGTCGGCGTACAGGCGGCGGCCGTGCGCCTCGCCGAGCGGTGCCGCCGCGGCGGGAGGCTCACCCTGCAACTCGACCGCGACGAAGCCCGGCGCGTCGAGCTGAGGGGCGCGCGCGCTCTTCTCGGCGCCGCTGAACTCGAAGATCTCGATCGAGGTGTCGCCGCCGTGCAGGTAGGTGATCTCGAAGCCTCGCGGATCGCTCGGCTGGTGGATGCCGCCCATCAGCGCGAAGCCGAGACCGGCGAAGTACTCGTGCGTGGCGTGCGCGTCGTTCACCGTCTCCGCCACGTGGTCGAACCGCGGGCGGTCGGGGGTGCCGAGCCCCCAGTCCCTGTCGACCTCGGCACGGTCGTAGACCTCGTGATACTGGAGCGGTCCTTCGACGAGTTCGAGAAGGGTGCCGTCGGGGTCGTAGAAGAAGGTGATGCGGACGTCGCCCTCGGCGTGGATCGGCTCGAGCTGGAACGGCACGTCGGCGTTCCGGAGAGCCTGCACCCGCTCGTCGAGATCCGCCACCTTGAATCCGATGTGCCGGAATCCGGCCTGCAGGTCGTCGGCGATCCAGCTCGACTCGCCGGGCTGGTCGAGGCGCACGAGGCGGACCGTCGCGGTCACGGCATCGAGCACCGCGCTCCCCGACGTCACCTCGACGGGCACGAGCCCGAGGAAACGCGTGTAGAAGTCGACGGAACGGTCGATGTCGGCGACGTTGATGAGTACGGACGCGATGGCCACGGGCCAGTCCTTTCTGATGGGGTTGAGGAGCGCAGCGGATCTGCGGTCGGGGTTGTGAACTTACTTTCTAAGCTTGTGGTTCTAAGTTGGGGGGCCCGTTGCAGGAGGTTCGCGGATGCCGCCGCTCTCATGCCCTCGGCGCCGCGGCGACGTCGAGCGCGGGGCGGGTCGAGCGGGTATGCGGCGTCAGGACGTGCTGCAGGGCGAGCGATGCCGCGCCGAGCGCGGCCGCATCCAGCCCCGGGTCGGAGAGCTCCACAGCGACCCCGTGCACCGCCCGGGTGCGTGCGAGCCGCGCGATGGTCTCCCGGATGTGGCGGACGTAGATCGCGCCGGCGTCGGCGAAGCCAGGACCGGCCAGGTAGATGCGGTCCAGGTCCAGCACGTTGACGACCGAGAGCATCGCCGCCGCCACGTAGCGGGCCGAGCGCTCGATGATCGCCAGGCTGCGCGGCTCTCCGCGCCCTGCAGCCCGGGCGACCGCGTCGAAGTCGTGCCGCACGTTGCGGTCGCCGCCGGCGAGGGCGAGGTCCGACGCCAGCCCCTCGTCGGTCAACGCGATCGCGACGATGGCCCGCGGCGCCGCGAGGATCTCGAGGCAGCCCCGTGACCCGCACCAGCAGTCCGGCCCGTCGATCTCGAGCACCATATGGCCGATCTCGCCGACGTTCGACGACGAGCCCCGGCTGAGGCTTCCCCCGGTCATGAGGCCGAGGCCGAAGCCGTTCGACATGAAGAGCGTGGCGAAGTCGTCGGTCGCCGGCATGCGACCAGCCCAGAACTGGCCGAGCGCGGCGCACGCGGCGTCGTTGTCGCGCACGGTGGGCAGACCGGTGCTGAGCTCGAGCGCCTCCTGCACGGCGAACGACTCCCACTCGTCCGCCGTCAGCGAGAGCCGTTCGGCGCCGGCGCGGATGTCGAGGCCGGCGCCCGCCACCCCGACGCCGACGACGCTCGCTCGGGGGATGTCGAGGTCGCGGAACAGCTCGTCCAGCTCCTCGGCCATGCGGGTGACGACATCGCTCGGCGGGCTCTTGTCGATGCCGGGAGTCACCAGCTGCCCGACGAGGTTGCCGCCCAGATCCGTGACCACGTACGTCAAGCGGGCATCATCGAGCGACACGCCGACCGCGTAGCGCGCGAGCAGATTGAGCTCGATCAGGCTCGGGCGCTTGCCGCCCGTCGAATCCCCGTATCCCGTCTCCACGACCAGACCGGCGTCGATGAGCGACTTGATGATGCGCGTGATGGAGGTCGCCGTCAGACCCGACATCTCGGCGAGTTCGATGCGGCTCACCGTGCCGCTGGAGCGGATGAGGTCGAGCACCGCGCTCCGGGTGTTCTCGGAGGACGGCCCGAGCCGGCGTGCCACACTCATGCGCTCTCCCGCACGACGACGAACGGATGCGGCGCGTCGACCGTGGCCACGGCGTCCCCCCGGATCGCCGCGAGCACCTGGGCACCCAGCAGCGCCCCGATCTCGCTCCCGCGGCGGTTGATCGCCGTGATGGACGGCGACGTGCTCTGGCAGAGCGACGAGTCCGTCCACGAGACGATCGAGACGTCATCCGGGATGCGGAGCCCCCGCTCGGCGAAAGCCGCGAGCGCCGCCGCCGCGTGCACATCGCTGTCGAAGAGGAGCGCGGCGGGGCCGTCGGCGATCACGGCGGCGGCGGCCACGACGGCGGACGCCGCGGAGCGGTCGGTGCGCACCACGGCGAACTGCTCGGCGAGGGCCGCCGCCCTGGACTGCGAGGTGATCGAGGGGGTCGGCCCGACGATGTAGACGATCCGGTCATGGCGACCGCCTTCGAGGAAGGAGCGCACGATGTCCACGGCAGCCGAGACGTCGATGAGGACCGCGGGAAAGTCGGCGGCCTCTCCGGCGTCGACGACCGCGGCGAAGGGGAGCCCCAGGGATCGCAGCAGCGGAATGCGCGCGTCGTTCCGTCCGGCGCCGAGAAGGGCCACGCCGGAGATGCCCTCGGAGTCGGCCCAGTGGCGGTAGATGCCCTCCTCCGATGCGTCGTCGTGGACGACACGGGTGAAGAGCCCGATCCCCTGGGTGATGAGCGGCTCGGCGAGCGCGTGTGCGAGAGCGGCGACGAAGTGGTCGTCGGCGTTGCCGGCCGCGATAGCGAGCCCGATCCCCGTCATCCGGTCCCCGTCGTTCGCGGCCTGGTGGAAGCCCCGGCGCGGCCGGCGCCGGAGGCCGGGAGGAGCCGCCGTGGCCAGGTCTGTGTCGATCGCACTCATCATAGGGGCCGCCTACTTGATGGCACCGGCTGCCATGCCGCGCTCGAACTGCTTCTGGAGCGCGATGTAGGCGACGATCGTCGGGATGGCGGTGACCACGGCGGCGGCGAGCACCTTGGGGGTGTCGTCGTTGTACTGCCGGCGGAAGAACTCGGGCAGCAGCGTGACCACGCCCATGTCGTCGTTGATGAGGAAGACCTTCGGCAGCAGGTAGGCGTTCCACGCGTTGATGAGCACGAGCACCAGAAGAGCAACGGCGATGGGCCGCGCCAGCGGCACGAGCACCGACCAGAACATCCGCCAGGTGCCGGCGCCGTCGAGCCTCGCCGCCTCGAAGAGAGTGTCGGGGATGCCGTCGACGTAGCCCCGCGCGATGAGCACGGTGAAGGGGATCTGCAGGGCGACGATCGGGAGGATCACGGACCAGAAGGTACCGAGCAGCCCGAGGCTGACGGCTGTCGCGTACAACGGCGCGATGAGCACGACCTCCGGCAAGGTCAGTGCGACCATCATCAGCCAGAAGTAGACCTCCTTGTTGCGGATGCGCAGCTTGGAGAACCCGAAGGCCGCCATCATCGTCGTCACGTAGACGAGAACGATCGAGCCGCCCGCGACGATGGCGGAGTTCAGGAAGAACCGGGCGAAGCCCGGCACTCCGAGAACGGCCGCGTAGTTCCCCCACCCCGCGCCCTCGAAGGACCTCGCGACCATCGTATAGATGGGGATGAGGAACGGGATGACGGCGATCGTGAGAACGATCTGCAGCACCGCCCGAGAGAGGCGGGAACGTGTCTCAAACATTCTTCGCCGCCTCCAGGATCGGCTTCACCCGTCGCTCGCGCGATCGAAGCTGGATCAGCACCGAGGTGACCACCGCGATCACCAGCAGGATGATCGACAGCGCCGACGCGTACCCCAGGTTGCGGTCCGACGCCGCGGTCTCGGAGTAGATCATCGTGCCGAGGAACGCCGAGGAGTTCGCCGGTCCGCCCTGCGTGATCAGCCAGACGTTGTCGAACAGCTTGAGCGCGGTGATGAGGTTGAGAATCGCCAGGGAGATCGTGATCGGGCGCATGCTGGGCAGCACGAGCGAGAAGAGCACGCGGAGGTTTCCTGCTCCGTCCACGCGGCCGGCCTCGATCATCTCGGGGTCGACCTGCGTCATCGCGCCGTAGTACAGGATGAATCCGAATCCGATCGAGCCCCAGCATCCGACGACGATCACGACCATCAACGACGTCGTCGACTGTCCGATCCACGACTGCGTCAACGCGCCCAGCCCGATGGCCTCGAGGATCGCGTTGAAGGTGCCGTCGGACTGCCACACCTGGATGTGCGCGGGTGCGAGCGTGGCCGGCGCCACCACGACCGGGATGACGATGATCACCTTGTAGAGATTCCCGAACAGCACCTTCGAATGAAGCGCCGCGGCGAACAGCACACCGCCGATGACCTGCACCGTGAAGACGACCACGAAGTAGATCACGGTGTTGCGGATCGCCGTCCAGAAGACGGGGTCGGTGAACGCCTCGACATAGTTGTCGATGCCCACCGGCATCATCGGCGCCCGGCCCCCGCGCCAGTCGAAGAACGACAGGTAGCCGGAATAGACGACGCTGTAGTAGATCAGCCCGACCGAGATGATGAATCCGGGCAGGATCCAGCGGAGTCCCGGGGGGATGAGGGGGGCGGACCTCCTGGCCCGCCCTCCCCGTCTGCCGCGTCCATCGCGAGGGGCGGGGCTCGGCGAGCCCTGCGTGCGCTCTGCGACCGTGGTCATGTCGATTCCCGTCGTTCGATCCGGATGCCGCGCGCTCAGTCGTCCACGCCGACGGAGCTCGGCTCGGCGGTCGCCTGCATCTCCGCCGCGATGTCCTCGATGGACTTGTCCACCGTCGGGTCGAGCACCTGCTGGATCGCGATGACGATCGCATCCAGGGTCGTCTCCGTCGTCTGCCACTGGCGGGACTGCGTGGACGATGCGCTCGACGCGATGAGCTCCTCGATGGCGGGGCGCTGCACATCATCGTCGACGAGGCTGATCGCCGACCAGTCGGGGCTCACACCCTCGAGCGCCGGCAGCAGGTCGATCGCGTTCGCGACGTTCTGCTGCCCCGTGTCGGACATCGTCATCCACTGCACGAACGTCTTGGCGGCACCGATGTTCGGCGACTCACTGTTGATCGCCAGGCCGTAGTCGCCCTCGCCGAACGGGATCGATCCGTTGCCCTTGCCGGCCACGTCCGGGAATTCCGCCGGCAGCTGGACGAAGCACTCGGGGCTGCTCACACCGGCCGCTTCCATCGCCGCCTTGCACGACTCGGCACCGGCGTACTGGGTGTACCAGAAGCCCATCTGCACCATCGCGGCGTCCTCCTTCATGAAGGCCTCGTTCGCCAGCGGATACTGCGGTCCGTCGAGCGCGTTCGCGGCGATGATGCCGTCCTCCTGCATGCGCTGGATGATCTCGAGCACTTCGATGCCCTCGGGGTCGTCCCACCGCGCCTTGCCGGTGGCGGCCGCGATGAAGTAGTCGGGATCCACCGAGTTGGCGATCGCGTGGTACATCTCGGTCGGGAAGGTGTCCTCGCCGCCCGCGCCCATGGTGAAGCACTCCTTGCCGATGGCGCTGATCTTCTCGCACGCGTCGACCCACGAGTCGTAGTCGGTGGGGACCTCGGCGCCCGCTTCCGCGAAGATGTCGGCGTTGTACCAGACGAAGCCGGCTGACATGCCGCCGAGCGGGAGGGAGACCTGACGCCCCTCCGCGTCCTTGAGCTGATCGGCGTAGTCGCTGGCGAATCCGGACTCCCAGTCCTCTCCCAGTGTCTCCTCCGCCAGCGGCGCGAGGTCGATGGCGTACGGGCCCCAGAGATCGGGGGTGCCGCCGGCGGGCGAGAGGTCGAAGACATCGGGTCCCTCACCGGACTCCAGCGCCGGGACGATGGTGTTGCGGAAGTCGACGTTCTCGAAGTTGCGGTAGGTGACCTCGATGTCGGGGTACTCCTTGTTGAACTCCTCGATGTAGCGCTCTGCCACCGGGGTGTCGGGCGTCCATCCCCACCAGGTCACCTCGCCGGAATCGGCCGGTTCGGCGTCGGCGTCGCCGCTCGTGCCCGAACCGGCGCACCCGGCCAGGACGAGAACGGCAGTCGCTGTCAGGGCGCTGGCGGCAAGAGCATGGGACTTCCTCATTGCAGTTCCTCTCACTTCGTTGTGGTGGTCACCGGGCTTCTCGTGCCGTCGCGGGGGACGAAGGGGGATCGTCGCAGGGGGCGGAACGTTGTGACGATCGCCAGAATATGCGGCCTTCCACCGGGTGCACAAGTACTTACACAACTTTTGTTAGTAACTTTTCATGAAGCGGAGGTGTGAAGCGACGCGGCCGGTGCGCACGTGAGCGCCGCCCCTTGGGCGGGACCGAAGCGCGAGACAATGGTCGCGTGACCACCTCTGGGCCCAACGGTGTGGACCTTTCCCGCGCCTACTACCTGGAGGTCGTGAGACCGCTCCTCCTCGAGCGATTTCCCGGCATGCCGCACGCGGCAGGACGACTGGGAGCGGGCTCTGACGTGCTGGGGCTCGACGACGAGACCTCGCGAGATCACGACTGGGGGCTGCGTCTGAATCTGCTCGTTCCACCGGGCGACGTCGTCGCCGTCGACGAGGAGCTGGAACGATCGCTGCCGCCGGAGTTCCGTGATCTGCCCGTGAGGTTCGCGTTCACGGGGCGGAGCGCTCAACGGCATCACGTCGATGTGAGCTCGGCGCACGACTTCCTGATCGCGCACCTCGGCTTCGATCCTCGCGACGGGGCGTCCCCGCGGGACTGGCTGGCTGTGTCCGGTCAAGCCGTGCTCGAGGTGACCGCCGGCCCGCTCTTCACCGATGAGATCGGAGAGATCAGCGCCGCGCGGCGAACGCTGGAGTGGTATCCGGATGACGTGTGGCGCTACGTCCTCGCCGCCGATTGGATCCGCCTCGAGCAGGAGATGCCGCTGATGGGCCGCGCCGGCGATGTCGGCGACGAACGCGGCTCGCGGATCATCGCCGCACGGCTCACCCAGGTGTTGATGCACCTGGCATTCCTGCTGGAGCGGCGCTTCCCGCCCTACCCGAAGTGGTTCGGCACCCTCTTCGACCGGCTGCCGTGCGCGAGCGAGCTCGGCCCGATCATCGACCGCGTGCAGACGGCGGCCGGCTGGCAGGACCGCCAGAGTGCTCTCGCCGACGGACTGCAGCTTCTGCTGCGGACGCAGAACGACGCCGGGCTGACCGACATCCCGAACGCGACCATCCCGTTCTGGGATCGCCCGTTCCTGCATCCGGAGCCGTCGATCGGGGCGAGCCTGCTCGATGCGGTGAGCGACGAGGACGTCCGCGGACTGCCGCGAGGGCTCGGGTCGATCGAGCAGCGCACGGACCTCGTCGACATCCTCGTCGACTCGCAGGAGCGCCGACGCGTCATCTTCCCCTAGGGCGAGGCCGGCCGCGCCCTGCCGGCGCCTCCGGTCAGCCGATCGCGTCCACGGCCGCCTGGATCGCCGCGAGGGTCGCCTCGGGCTGCGACACCATCGACACGTGGGAGGCGGCGACCTCGCTGATCGTGGCGCCGGCGCGTTCGGCCATCCGGCGCTGCAGGCCGATGGGGATGACCAGGTCGTCGGTGCCCAGCACCGCCCAGCTGGGGATGGTCTTCCAAGCCGGGGCGCCCGAGGGGGTGACGTTCGCCACGAAGGATGCCGGTCGCTGCGTCGCCACGATGGTCCAGCGGTCCGCCTCGGGCAGGTCTTGCGCGAAGGCGGTGTGCACGGTGTCGGGTTTGAGGAAGGCCTCGGCGGCGCCCTCCGGCGCGCCGGGGTAGCCCGCGACATCGAGCACGGTCGTCGGGTCGGCGACGTCGAGCGCCGACCCCGAACCGGCGAGAAGGCTCACCACGGTGTCCCCCTCGTCGGGGATGAACGCGTCCACGTACACCAGGGCTTTCACGTCGCCGCCCTGCGCACCGGCATTCGTGATGACCGCGCCGCCGTAGGAGTGCCCGACGAGCACCACCGGCCCGGTCGTGCGCTGGGCGAGGAAGGACGCGACGTAGGCGGCGTCCGACTGCAGGCCGCGCAGCTCATTCGGCGGTGCGAGAACGGTGTATCCCTGCGACTGCAGGGACCTGGTCACGGCGTCCCAGCTGGACGCGTCGGCCCATGCTCCATGGACGAGGACGATGGTGGGCTTGCTCTCAGACATGCGACTTCTTTCTGTGGGGGCGCCGAAGGGCGAGGTGAGGCTGCGGTGGTGGAGCTGCGAGGGAACTCGGGGTGCCGGAGGAGAGCCTTCTCGCACACCATAGGGTGCGCGCGGCGCACGCCGCCAGGGTTTTCGACACCCGACGTTCGGATCGCCGATCTCGGGGCGGGGCGGCGTCAGGTGGTGGTCAGGACGACCTTGCCGGTGTTCCTGCGCTCCTCGATGTATGTGTGTGCGGCTCCGGCATCCTCGAGCGGGAACGTCCGGTCCACATGGGGACGCACCCACCCCTCCGCCACGCCATCGAGCAGGACTTGCATCCAGCCCGCGATCATGCCGGTCTCGTGCCACATGTGCCCGAGATTCACGCCGAAGACCGATCGGTTCGAATTCATCAGCGACACCGGATGGAAGAACGGCATTCCGAGCGCGACCCGCCCCAGTCCCAGCGGCCCGGGCAGTCTGGAGGCAGTCGCGGCGGAGATCCCGAACATCCCGAGCCTGCCGCCCGAACGGAGGGCGTTGTAGCTCTTCTTCGCGTTCTTCCCGCCCAGAGGATCGATGATGAGCGACACTCCCCTGCCACCGGTCAGTCGGTCCACCTCGACGGCCCAGTCCGTCGTCCTGTAGTCGATGGCCTCGTGCACGCCGCGTTCGAGCAGGAACGCGTGCTTGGCGGCGCTTGCAGTGCCGTAGATCGTCGCCCCGAGATGGTTCGCGACGTCGATCGCGGCCAGCCCGACGCCGCCCCCGGCGTTGTGGATCAGCACCGTTTCGCCAGGCTTGAGCGAACCCATGACCACCAGGAGCTGCCATGCCGTGAGGTACGCCACCGGAAGGGACGCCGCCTGCTCGTGCGAGAGCGCAGCGGGCTTGCGGAAGACCTGGCCCGCCGGCACCGAGATGACGTCGGAGTAGCCCCCGAAGCGCGTCAGAGCCACGACCTCCTCGCCCATCAAGGCGTCGCCGACCCCGGCGCCGACCCGATCCACCACGCCGGAGACCTCGTAGCCGACCACAGCCGGGAGGCGCGGGGCATCGGGATAAAGACCCTTGCGCGCCAGGATGTCGGCGAAGTTGATGCCGCTGGCCCGAACCCGGATCCGGACCTCACCGTGCTTCGGCTCGGTGTCGGGCGCCTCTCGCACCTGCAGCTGTTCGGGGCCACCCTTGCCGACGATCACGACCCGCTTCATGATTCAGGCCTGCCGCAGGACCTTCTCCATCGCCTTGCCGCGCGCGAGCTCGTCGACGAGCTTGTCGAGGTAGCGGATCTTCTGCATCAGGGGATCCTCGATCTGCTCGACACGCATGCCGCAGATCACGCCGGTGATCAGCGAGGCCTTGGGATTGACGTGCGCGTCCGCGAAGAACTCCTCGAAGGTCGCACCATCATCGAGCTGTCGTTTCAGCGTCGGCTCATCGAACCCGGTCAGCCATTGGATCACCTCGTCGAGTTCGTGCTGCGAGCGCCCCTTCTTCTCGAGCTTCGTGACGTACAGGGGGTAGACCGATGCCACGCTGGTGCGGAAGATTCTATGCACGGGGCTAGCGTACTTCGCGGCGCCGTGGTGCGAAGGGTGAGTCGATGGCTGAGACCAACCAGCGCGTTCTCTGGATCATGCGGATCCTCAGCGCCGTCCTGCTTCTCGTGGCGGGCGGGATCCACCTCTACCTCGTCTTCAACGGCGTCGGCGGCATCCTGGGCGTGGCATTCACCCTCAACGCGGTTGCGGCACTCGTTCTGGCGATCGCGATGCTGGTGCTGCACGGCCGCCTCCTTCAGCTGGCGACCGTGCTGAGCCTGCTGTTCCTGATCGCCACCCTGCTCGCGCTCGTCCTCGCGCTCACCGTCGGATTGTTCGGCATTTCGCAGACCTGGGACTTCACGCTCGTCCCGCAGACCGTCATCCTCGAAGCGATCGGCATCGTGGTGCTCGCCATCACCACCGCCCTCGTCTTCCGCACGCCCCGCACGCTCAACCGCTGAACGCTTCGACGAACCGGTCGCGGAACCGGTCCATCCGCCACACCGGCGCGTCGGGGGACGGGCGCGGTCCGTCCTCCCATCGCCATGACGCGATGCTCGCGAAGACCTGGGGGTCCTTCGAGATGATCGTGACCGGCACATCGCCGTCCGCTTCGGAGCCGCTGACGATCCGTGCGGGCTGGTGGTCCCCGAGCACCACGAGCACGAGATCCTGGTCGCCGTAGGTCTCCAGGAACGAGAAGATCGTGCGCAGCGCGTACTCGACCGAGCGGCCGTAGAGCACCCGGGCTCGATCCGGGTCGGCCCACGCGATGACCGGCGACTCCGCTTCCGCCGCCTGGCCGGCGAACACCGACCCGTTCCCCACCCGCGTCCAGGGCACCAGACTCGGCAGGGGTGTCCAAGGTGTGTGCGACGAGACCAGATCGATCTCGGCCATCACCGGCTGGCGACCGTTGCCGAGCTCCCGGTCGGAGAAGACCTGCCAGGTGTACTGGTCGGGCATGCGCGCGTATCCGAAGGCCGGGCCGCGGTAGCCCATGTTGCGGGAGTCGAGCACGGTGTCGAAGCCGTAGAACGACGCGCCCGCCTCCCACGGCCGCGTGTTGGACGGGACGACCGCAACCGTCCGCCATCCGGCGCGCGCGAACGCGCCGCTGAGGGTCTGCCGGTCCCCCGCCATCAGCCGGTCGTACTTCGCCTGTGAGTCGACCCAGACACCGCTCTGCAGCGTCGCGTGGGCGAGCCAGCTCACGCCGCCGAACGTGGGCGAGGCGAGGAACGCGCTCCGGGACGAATACCCTTCTCGCTCGAGGAGGCTGCCACCCTCGTCGAGCGCGCGTGCGATGCCGTCCGTGAACGCGGAGTCCTCGACGGCGACACGTCCATAGCTCTCCACGAAGGCGACGACCACATCCTTGCCCGCGAGGGCGGCGAGCAGCTCCTGCGCCGGCACCCCGTCGAGACGGTCCGATTCGAGCGCCCGCTCGAACGCGCGCTGATCCCGGATGCTGGTGAGCGCGCGCGCCGATGAGTCGATGAGGGTGTCCTCGACCCGGGATGCCGCTACGGGCGTGCCCGGCAGCACCTGGAGCCCCGCCAGCGAGCCGACGAGCCACGCCCCCGTCACGGCCGCCACGGCGATCCCCCCTCGTCTGCCCGCGCCCGCAGCGGCTCCCCCGACGCGCAGCGCGGCGCGTGCGAGGGCCACGGCAGCGGCGGCCGCCAGCGCGGCGAGCAGCAGCACCGTCAGAATCGCGTTGCCCGTGCCGGCCGCATCCCGCACGACGCCCCAGGCGCTCAGCACCGCTCCACCGTCCTCGACGAGGTTGAACGGGCGGTCGATCATCGCCCGGAAGCCGAGGTCGAGCACCGCCACGAGGATCGCCGACACGACGACCGCCCCGAACACACCCGCGGCTGTCGCACGCACGGGCCGCGCCACGACGATGAGGAGCACGAGCACGATCGCCAACGACTCGGCCGGCACGCCCAGCAATGCGGCGGGCGTTCCGGTCGTCAGCGCACCGGGGACGAGAGGGACGACGAGGAGTGCGGCGCACGCGGCGACCGTGGAGATGCGAGCGCCGCGCGAGAGGCGGTCACCCTCCCCGAACCGGGCGTCACGATCGGCGGTCACGGTCCCGCAGGGGAGGTCCCGCGGACAACGCCTCCCCCGCACCCTCATCGCATCCGTCGAGTTTCTCGCGCGGGTCGCCGTCCTCGAGCTGGTCGAGGCGATCGAAGGAAGGCCGCCGGCCGTGCCGGCCTAGCTCGTCGATGGCGTCTGCTCCCGGGAACCGGTCAGACAGTGCGTAGCGCAGAAGCACCACGTCGGCGATGCGACGGGTGTCGGCCAGCCGGGCACGTCTCGTGGCCGTCCACGGGAAGCGGCCGGCCTCGACGAAGCGGGGTGCACGGGAATCGCCGACGAAGAAGGGAGCGACCACGAGCTGCAGCTCGTCGACGATGTCTTCGACGAGGAACTGCGTGTGCAGCCGGCCACCTCCCTCGACCATGAGCCGCCGGACTCCGCGGCCGGCGAGGTCGGCCGCGACATCCCTCATTGTGACCTCCGCACCCAGCCCGACCACCGTGGCTGCGCCGCTCAGCCGGTTCGCGATCCGCTCGCGCGCTCCCCGCGGGCAGTAGACGAGCTTGTCGCCATCGCCGACGGTGAAGAACGACGACTCCACGGGGAGGTCGCCGGTGGCGGTGATCGTGACCTTCGCCGGTGACGCCGGCCGCCCCGCGGCGAGGCGAAGCAGCCGCCGCTCTTCGCTGCGCACGAGCAGGCGCGGGTTGTCGCGGCGGACGGTGGATGCGCCGACCATGATCGCGTCGCTGTCCGCGCGCAGCTGATCCACCCGGTCGAAATCCTCGGAGTTCGACATCGCAAGGCGACGGGGAACGGCGCTGTCCAGATAGCCGTCGATCGACATCGCGCAGCTCAGAGTGACGTAGGGCAGGGTCATCGCGTCCACCCGCCGGCATCGATCGACGCCACGCCGCGGCGACGACGGTGGAAGGATGCCGCGAGCACGAGCGCACCGGGGGCGACGGCGATCATCGCGAGCACGCCGTACGTGGTCGAAGCGGCGATGCCGGTCGCCGCGCCGAGCCCCGCGACGGCGAACGCCCACGAGGCGACGCCCTCGCGAGGACCCCATCCGCCGATGCTCAGCGGGATGGCGGACGCCAGCACCGCGAGAACGGCCGCTGCCGTGATCTGCCCGGGAGTCGCGTCGACGCCCACCGCCGCGCACGCCACGACGAAGGTTCCCACATGTGCCGCGACCACGATGGTCGAGGCCGCGACCAATCGGACGACCGTGCTCGCGGAGCTGAACGCACCCCGCAGGATCGCGAGCTCGTGCGCGAGCGCCGCGCGGGCGCGACGGCTTGCCAGGGCGACGGCGACCGCCGCGCCGACGACGAGAACGACGCCGAGAACGACTCCGAGCACAGGCCCCACAGCCGGAGCGTAGGCCGAGAATCCGATCGATGCCAGCACCACCGCGGCGAGCACGAGCTGCACCCCCTGGCCGACGGCTCGCTCGGCGGCCACCGCGCGCGCCGCCTGCGCGACCTGTTCGACGCTTCGCCCGTGCTCCACGGCTCGATGGACGTCACCGACGACCCCCCCGGGAAGCACCGTGTTGAGGAACTGCGAGCGGTAGTACGCCGAAACGGACTCGCCCCACCCGAGCTCGAGCCCCAGACGGGACGCGAGCAGGCGCCATCGCCACGCGGCGGCCGCCGTGGCCACGGCGGTGAGCGCGAACGCCGTGGCGATGGCCCACGGCGAGACCGACGCCAGCCCTCGCAGGAACGGCTCGGCCCCGACCTGGATGAGGATCGCCGCGAGGATTCCCGCTCCAACGGTCACCTGCGCCCAACGTCGCCACCGCGGCGGCGATACGGCCGCCTCCGGCGAGCGCTCGCGGACCACCGCGGTCATGGCGGCCACGCCAAGAGGTCCTGGTGATGCACGAGAACGCGCAACCCGCCCCGGGCAATGCGGGCTGCACGCATCGCCGCGTATTCCGCCGCCGGCTTCCGCAGGGACGGGCGCTGCTCCACGGCGGCCGCGACCCAGCCGCGCATCCACTCCTCGACGAGTTCGCGGTCCTCCGAGTCGAGCACCCACGGCGTTTCCGCTACGCGCAACGACCACCCGGCGGTCCCGAAGAGGTCTGTCGCCACTCCCGCGGCATCCGGGCCCAGCAGGCGCCGGCCGTGGACGGACCGGCGCTGGTGATCGTTGAACGCCGTCTGGAACGCGTGATCTCGCGCGTCGGCCGGTTCGAACTCCACCCCTCCGGTCACGCTGAGACCGAACAGCGCGGGCGCGCCCGCCTCCACGCACGCCCGCACCATCGCTTCGATCTCCTCGCGGGCCAGCACGTCGAGCAGGGCGGAGGTGGTCACGAGCGATGCCCCCGCGAGCGCACTCGCGCGCAGCCGGCCGAGCCCGTCGACATTCGTCCGCACCGAGACGAGAACCCCTTCGCCGTCGCGAGCCGGCTGTGCAGCCGCCTGTTCGAGGAGGGCGCGGTTCCAGTCATGCAGCACCCACGTCTGGGGTCCGGGGAGAAGCGGCGCCAGCCATCGCATCATCGAGCCCGTGCCGCTCCCGAGATCGTGCACCGTCAGGGGCGCCCTCACCATCTCGGCTGCCCGCAGCGCGAGCGCGCGTGAGCGCGACCGCGCATCCACGTCCTCCCGCAGCGTCAGCCACTCGGCCGAGACCGGGATGACGACGCTCACGAAAGGCCCGCCAGGGTCGCATCGATCGTGTCTACGGTGTCGCTCCACCGGGGACGACGCGTTCTGGTTCTGCGCGCCTCATCGGTCAGGCGCGCACGAAGCGTGGGATCGATGATCCACCGTCGCAGGGCGTCGCTCAGCGCATCCGGCCGATCCGGTGGCACGAGGACCGCGGCGACACCCGGACGCACCGCCTCGGGGATCCCGCCGACGCGGCTGGCGAGCACGGGGACGCCGCGCCGCAGCGCCTCCGCCACGGCTATTCCGTAGCTCTCCGTGCGCGACGGCGCGACCAGCAGGTCCGCGCGGGCGTACTCGGCGTCGAGCTCGATCGGGGTCAGCACACCGGCCCAGGTGATCCGCTCCGACAGACCGGCGCCCTCCGCTCGCGCCGCGACACGGCCCGCGAACCCGGGGTCCACCGCCACGGATCCGGCGATCGTGCAGGTCCACGGCATCCTCGAGCCCAGCTGCACCAGTGCGTCGACCAGCGTGTCCTGTCCCTTGTGCGGGGCGACGACCCCGATGCACAGCAGGGCCCCGCCGGTCGCTGTCCCGCGGGCCTCCGGCGCGTCGTCCGACCCGGGCATCGCCACGACGACGCGCTCCGGCGCGACACGCCCTCGTTCGACGAATTCCGAACGCACCCACTCGCTCGGGACGATGACGCGGCGGGCGCAGCTCAGCACCCGCGCCTCGCCCTCGATGTCCCGCGCATCCGCGCCCGCGAACGCGCCGACGACCATGTGAGCCAGCACGACGATGCGCAGCCGCCCCGCGGCGGCCTCGATGACGCCGGCGGCCCGCATCGCCACCAGACCGTCGACAAGCACGACGGCTTCCGTCGGAACGCGCGAGAGCTCCTCGGCGAGCCTCGTCCCCGCATCCGGCTCGACCTCCACCGCCCGCACCTGCCAGCCTCGGTCCCTCAGCCCTTCCCGCACCCGCTGGTCGAAGACGTTGCCGCCGCTCACCCTGGTCGGATCGTCGACCCCCTGCGGGACGACGAGCCACAGCATCCCGTCGGCGCCGCTCACAGCATCACCTCGAACGACGCCCACGCGATGTGCGACTCGCGGAGCGTGACCTCGATCGCCGTCAGCGGCGCGCCGCCGAGCGCGCCGGACCGCGCCGCCTCGACCAGCCGCTCCGCGACCACGCTGCACAGCCGCTCGGTGGTGGTGTTGACCCCGGCGAACTCGGGCTCGTCGTCGAGGTTGCGGTACGTCAGGGCCGACAGGATGCCGCGCAGCGTGTCGGACGCACGCCCGATGTCGACCACCACGCCGTCCGCGTCGAGACCGGCCGCACGGAAGGTGGCGTCCACGATGAAGGTGGCCCCGTGCAGGCGCTGCGCGGGACCGAAGACCTCGCCCGAGAAGCTGTGCGCGATCATCATGTGGTCACGGACCGTGAGGGAGTACGTCATCCGGCGTCCTTCCAATCGATGGTGTGGCAAAGGCCAGGCGCGGTTCCTCCCGCGATGCCCGCGAGGACATCCGGAAGATCCCGCCACGGGGAGTCGCCCGTGAGCAGTTCGTCGAACGCCGGATCCTGCAGCAGGCGGAGCGCAAGAGCGAGCCGGTCGGCCGTCGTCCGGTTGCCTCGCCGACGCGGCGCTACCATTCCGACCTGGCTCGACCGGATGGTGAGACGGCGGGAATGGAAGTCGCCGCCGAGCCGCAGGCTCACGGGCGAATCGCCGTACCAGCTGGCCTCGATGATCTCGCCCTCCGTGGCGGCAGACTGCAGGGCGAGCTGCAGCCCGCCCCCGGATCCGCTGCAGTGCACGACAAGATCGCGGCCCCTCGGCGCATCGTCAGGGTGGGCGTACGCGACGCCGAGGCGCCCGCAGACCTCTGCCTTGGCGGCGTCGACGTCGACCAGCGTGACGTCGACCCCGAGGATGCCGCGGGCCAGCCGCGCGACGGCGCAGCCGATCATGCCCGCACCGATCACATTGATGCGATCCCCCACGAGGGGGGCGGCATCCCACAGGATGTTGACCGCCGTCTCGACCGCACCCGCGAGCACCGCCCGTCGGGCGGGGACACAGTCGGGGACGAGCGAGATCGCCGACTCCGCGACGACGAACGCCGACTGGTGCGGGAAGAGAGTGAAGACGGTGCGGCCGACGACGTCGGGGGCGCCCTGCTCCACCACGCCCACGTTCAGGTAGCCGTACTTGACGGGGCCGGGAAAATCGCCCTCCTGGAACGGGGCGCGCATCCGGTCCCGCTCCGAGGCAGGAACCTCGCCGCGGAACACGAGCGACTCCGTCCCCCGGCTGATGCCGGTGTGGAGCGTCCGCACCAGCACCTCGCCGGGCGCCGGCTCGCGGAGCTGCTCGTTCCGAAGCGATCCCGCGCCGGGCCCATCCACCCAGAACGCCGTCGCGCGCATCAGGCGGGCTTCTTCTCGAATCGAACGCGAGACGACCCGAGCAGCGTGCTCCGAATGGTATCCATGAGGAGGAAACGGAGCGCCCCGTGTCGAAGGTTCATCTTGCTCCGCTCTCGTCGATCGGCGTGGGCGCGGTCGGCCTGTTCGCCGTCGACCGTGTCTCCGCGCTGTCGGTGGCGGGATGGACCGCCGGACTCCTCTACCTTGTCGTGTCCAACGCCCTGCTGACCAGGGGGTTGAACCGCAGGACGACAATTCCGTTCGGCTGGGCCAACGGGGTGACCGCCCTGCGCTCGACGATGGTGGGCGTCGTCACAGGACTTGTGGCGACGTCATTCACGGCGTCGGTTTCGGTGCCGTTGCTGGTGTGGTTGGCGGGCATCGCCCTCGCGCTGGACGCGGTGGACGGCTGGATCGCACGGATCACGAACACGGTGAGCGAGCTGGGGGCCCGGTTCGACATGGAGGTGGATGCCTTCTTCCTGCTCGTCCTCAGCGCCTACCTCGCCCCGAGCATGGGCTGGTGGGTGCTGACCATCGGCCTGCTGCGCTACGTCTTCGTCGCGGCCGGGTGGCTTCTGCCCTGGATGCGGAGGACGCTGCCGCATCGCTACTGGCGCAAGGTGGTGACGGCGGTCGCGGGCATCGCGCTGGTTCTCGCCGCCTCGACTCTCGCGCCGGCGTGGGCGGGACTAGCCGGGGTGCTGGTCGCTCTCGCGCTGCTGCTGGAATCCTTCGGTCGCGACACGGTATGGCTCATCCGTCGACGGGGAAGCGCGTCGAGCGCCGAGGAGGGCGCGAAGACCGCGGCGGGAACCGGCCGCGAGGCCTAGCGCGATCTCGCCCACCATGTATCTTTCGCCGCGGAGGCGACTCCACTAACTTGCTAGGCACGTGAGGCGCGGCTGGGCCGCGCGAGGCGCTCCTGAGGGAGAGGGTCACATGGGAAATCGACAGCGCGACCGCGAAGGCGGCTGAAGCGGCCATGGCTCGGACGTGGGACGCTTTTCTCTCCTATTCGCGGGGCGCGTCCGGCCCGCTCGCCGTGGCTCTGGAGCGTGGAATCGAGCAGTTCGCCCGCCCTTGGAACCGCCTTCGGGCGTGCAACGTGTTCCGCGACGACTCGTCGATGTCGGCCAACCCTGCGTTGTGGGGCACGATCGAGAACGCGCTCCGAGAGGCCGAGCACCTGATCCTGCTCGCCACACCCGAGGCGGCGCAGTCGGCCTACGTCGACCGAGAGGTCGGCTGGTGGGTGGAGCACAAGGGCGTCGGGGGAATGCTGCTCGTCGTGCAGCAGGGCAGCATGGCATGGGACGCGACGAGCCGGTCATTCACCCCGGAGAGCCCGATCCCACCGTCACTTCGCGGCGCCTTCCCGGAGGAGCCGCGGTGGGTTGACGCGACCTGGTTCGTCACCGAAGCGACCGACCCGACGGCGGGCGCGCGATTCCAGGACCTCGTCGCAGATCTCGCCGCACCCATCCGCGGCATCCCTCGAGATGAACTCATCGGCGACGACGTCGCCCAGCACCGCAAGACGCGGCGGCTCACACGCGCAGCGATCGCCACCCTCTCCGTCCTCCTCGTGGCCGCGGTCGGAGCCGCGATCATCGCCCTGATTCAGAGCAACGAAGTGGCCAGGCAGGCAGAGAAGGTCGCCCGTCAGGCGGAAGAAGTCGCGCGGCAGTCAGAGGAGATCGGCGAGCAGGCGACATCCATCGCCGCGCGTCAGTTGAGCGCGCTGGCATCGGGACTTCTCCCCACCGATCTCCGCCTGGCCTCGCTGCTCGCCGCAGGGGGCATCGAGATGGAAGACAGTTCGCTCGCGCGCACCGTCCTTCTCGAGGCGACCGTGAGCACCCCCAACCTCGACCACTTCAGGACTTTCCCGTCAGACATCACGGTGGTCGCGCCTGACGGCGGTTCGACGGTGGCCGTGGGAACACGAGACGGGACGGTCTACACGCTGGGCACAGCCCCGGGCGCCGCGCCCGCCGAGCGGCTCGACCTCGGTGAGCCGGTCGAGCGTGTGGCCATCGCGGCATCCGCCGATGTGGTGCTCGCGCGAGGGCAGTCCCGGGTCGGTGTGGCCCAGGGTGGGCAGGACCCGGTCTACATCGACATGCCCGAGGGAAATGCCCTGTGGGGACTCGCGGTCGCGCCCGACGGTGCGAGGTGGGCGCTTTCCGCCACGCTCTACCGTGTCGGCAGCGAGCCGTCGTCCGCCATCCAGTTGTATTCCACGGGCGACCTGGATCCGGACACCACCCTCGAGGATCCCCTGTTCACAGCCGGCGGCGACTTCCAGCACTCGACGCAGGACATGTCGTTCGTCGATGACACGACGCTCCGCGTGATGTCGCTCCGGTCGACGTGGACCACCACCGACCTGAGCGATGACGCGTCTGCAGAGCCGATGAGCGTGCCGTGGAATCCCTGGACGGATCTCTTCGACACGCCGCCCACGCTCGACGTCGTGATCCGGGCCGCCCAGACCGACGCGTCGCGCGTCGACATCTGGCCGACGGCCGAGGCGCCGGGGAATGATGCACCCTTGTTCGCCGACGTGGCACTGGCTTCGCCGAGCTGGCTGACGCTCAGCCCCGATCGGAGCAGACTCCTCGCCGTCGACTCGACCGGCATCTATCTGGTGCCGGTCGAAGACTCCGAGGGTGCCGCGGAGGGCGTCGCACGTCGGCTCTCCGGTGTCGCAGACGTGACCGACGGCGCGTTTCTCGCGGACTCGCAGAGCTTCGTCCTCGCCGCAGACGACGCATTGTCGGTCTGGCATGTCCAATCGCTCGGCAGGGCGGTCGATGCGAGCGCCATTCGCCCGCTGGACGAGTGCACCGCTATTCCGTACTTCAATGACTGCCGAGCTTCGGCGATTGGTGTCTCTGCGACAGGGCAGAGCATGTACACCTACGATCTCGAGTCGCGGACGCTGGAGGTGGCAGCCGTGCCCGGCTCCTCTGGGGAACGACCCTCGATGACCTGGACCATGCCCGGCGATGAGTTCGCCTTGCGCAATCCGGCCTGGGTCTCCGGTAAACCGCCCGCCCCCCTCGTCTGGCTCGACGATGCGACTCTGGCGACGATCTGGCCCGGACAGCCGCCCGACGCTTCCCAGGTCCCCGCAGGCATCGTCGCGTGGGGGCTAGGACTGCCCCGGGACGGAGCGGATGCGATCGAACTGCTGGAAGCGCACCTGAACGAGGACGGAACCGTCTCCGTGGCCGCCAGCGACGGCCGAATCCTCGTCCTCGATGCGGCGACCGGTGGGGCCGTCGAGGCCATCGAGCTGAGCGCGGCAGACGGGGAGAGCGGCTACGACAGCGCACGGTTCTCCAACGACGGCATCACTGTCACGCTCACCGACCCGGGCGAGTACGACGTGGCGACGGTCACCGCCGGTCCCGACAAGGTCCGCATCTTCGAGGTCTCCACCCGGAAGTTGATGACCGAGTTGGAGGTGCCCGCCGGTATGGTGCTCATCGACGCCACGGTCGTGGACGGCACGCTCGTCGTGGTCTTCGACGGGGGGCCGGTCTGGCTGATCGACGAGTCCGGCGCGGGTGAAACCCGCACGGTGTCATCCACCGCAGCGAGGAATCTCGGAGGGCTGCAGGACAGTCGCCTCATCATCCGCGACGACGGCATCGTCGGCATCCCGACCGCCAACGGCCTGGAGCTCGTGGATGTCACCACGGCCACCCGCGTCAACAGCATCCCGCTGCCATACGGATACGAGAGCGCCGTGCGAGCGTACGCGTTCGAACCGAACGGAGGCGCGCTCATCACGACCCTCTACGGCGCAAGCCCGGAGGCCACCATCGCGACCCGCTTGGAGCTCGACCCTGCCGTGCAGGTGGACGTTGCCTGCGCTACGGCGGGCTCAGTCGTGACCGCCGGCGAGTGGGAGACGCTCATCGGCGTGCTGACACCGGCGGACCCGCCGTGCTCGTAGAGCGAGCAGGGCGCGTGGCGCCGGCTCGACACTCTGGCGGCACGTCGTGCTGAGGCGGATCGCGATCGCCATCGCGGCCGCGGCGTGCATCGCGGTAGGAGCCCTCCTCGTCGTCGCGGCACTGACACCATTCGGCTCGCCCGTAGGAGTCTGGTCCCCGTTCTGGGACCCGCAGTCGTGGCAGGTCGTGACGCTGGCGGTTGCGCTGGCGCTGGCACTCGGGGTGCTCGTCTTTCCACGGGGCCACAGGCAGCACAGCGCTCGGCCTCTCGCGGGGATCCTCCTGATCGGCACAGCAGCGGTCGGGCTCGGGCTCGCCGCTTACTCCACGTGCGCCAGGGAGTCCGTCGCCTTCTGGAGCCCCCTCACCTGGGCGTTCGGGCTGTTCGTCGGCAGCGCACCCGAGGTCTTCGGCAGCGTCAGCGGATGCCCCGCGGACCCCCCGCTCGCGCTGACGGTTGCCCGACTCCTCGCGATTGCGACCGTGGGTCTCGGTTTCGCTCTCGCGGCGGCCGTCGTCTTCCGGACGCAGCTGGACGTGCTCCGGATGCGACGTGCGCGATCACGCGTGGTCGTGGACGGCCCGCTGGACGTGACGCTGGCTGCCGCTTCCGCGATCCGCAGGCGGACGGCCCCTGGCACTCTCATCATCGTCCGAGCGGAGGCCATTGATCCACCCCCGCCCTTGCAGCGCCAGGCAGGCATCGTCGTGCTGCGGTGGGGGGACTCGGCCGACGGCGCGCTGCGCTCGTTCTCCCTGCGGCGGGGCCGGATCGCGCTCGATGCCCTTTACCTCCTCAGCCCCGACACGGGCACGAACATGCTGCGGTTCGAGCGGCTGTCTCAGCACCTCGATGCGATCCGTGGCGATCGGCACGTGCGTGTCGTCGTGCGCATCGATGACGCGTGGGTCGCGGAGTATTGGCGGCGCCGCCAAGTCGACCGGCCGTTGTGGGCGGTGGACGCGGTGGGCCTCAACGAAGCGACCGCTCAAAGGCTCGTCACCCGCTGGATGGACGACGGCCACGATCTGGTCGCCGTGCACGGCGAGTCCGGTCTTGTGCTCGCGATCGCCGCCGAGGTCGCGCAGCGCAGCCGCGAATTGAAGGCACTCAGGTCGGCGGAAGGACCCCGTCCCCCTCGCATCGCGATCGTCGGTCGGGATGCCGAGGCGCTGGTTCGGCAGCATGCGCTCCACCAGCGCGCCTTCGGGAACGCGGCGGACGACGTCGACGCCTTCCCGTGTGACGACCCCACCTCGGGTTTCACCGAGGCGCTCGCGAGCGCCCGGTCACCAGCGGTCATGACCGCCCCGGGCTCGAAACGCCCCAGACTGAGTCCTACCGAACTGGCGGCGTCACGTCCTGGGTGGCCGGTGTACGCGCAGGTCGCCGACGACGGGGCGATCCCTGAAGAGCCCGTGATGGAGGGGCTCTACCCCTTCGCGCTGAGCTTCTCGGACTTCGGCGGCGCCCCCGATCGCTGGGAAAGGGTGGCTCGTATCGCGCACACCAACTTCCTCGCGGATTACGGAGAAGACGCCGCTGTTCCGGCGCGGCGGAGGTGGGATGCGGGACTGCCCGCGTTCTATAAGGAGAGCAACGTCCGGCTCATCCGTGCGACGCTCGCATCGGCCGTCGCGGTCGGCCGATCGTGGGGGCCTGCCACGGGCGATGGCGACCCGGGGGATGTGCTGCCGACCGAGGAGCAGCTGGAGATCATGACGCAGCGAGAGCACGAGTCGTGGCGGGCCCACTACCTCGCTGCAGGATGGCGGTTCGGTCAGCGGCGGGACGATGCCCGGCGCCGACACCCCGGGCTCATCGAGTGGTCGGACCTGGATGAGGCGAATCGAGAGAAGTCGCGCCGCTCCGTCCGGGATGCGTTGGCGCTGTTGCGCACCCTGGGCTACGTCTCCCGGCCGGTGCGTGATGCCGCAGGCACATGGGGGCGCTATCGGCGGTTGGGAGAGGTGACGGCCGAGCTGCTGACGAACGGTTGGACCTGGGAGACGGCGCGAGGCAGCACGATGGAGGCGCACCGGGGCGACTGGCGCGTGCACGATGGCGAACGGATGTGGTCCGTCCGCGCCCCCGAGTTCGAGGCCACCTATGAACCGGCGGGGGAAGGTCGGTGGCGGCGGCGGGGAGTCGTCCGCGCGATGCAGGCTCGCACGACGACGATCGTCCAAACGCTCGAGGGGACCGCCCGCGCCGAGCCCGGGGACTGGGTGGTCGAGGGACAGGGCGGTGAGCGCTGGGTCGTCCCATCCGAGCACTTCCAGCGGACCTACGCACCCGAGCAGTGACCCCGGCGATCCGGCATGGGGGAAGTGGATTCTCTACTGTCTTTGCGGCGGACCCCGGGTCTAGACTCCCCGGCTATGGACATGCTCGGTGGCGGACAGATCGCCGCAGCCAACCTGACCGAATGGCGCAAGCTCGCCCAGGGGCTGCACGCCCGGTACGTCGTCGACGACTTCGGAACCGGGGCACGATTCGTCGTCGCGGTGGGCGAGGCGGGTGACGCGCTCGGCCACCACCCGCGCGTGTCGATGGGCAAGGGATACGTCGATCTCAAGCTGACCAGCGACGACGCCGTGTACCGCGACGACGAGGGCACCGAACACGCCGTCGAGTGGGTGACCCAGCGGGACGTCGATCTCGCGCGACGGATCACCGAGATCGCCTCCGATCACGGGATCACCGCCGACCCGGCCTCGGTCAGCCACATCGAGCTCGGCCTCGAGACGGCCGACTCCGCGACCATCGCGCCCGTGTGGGCCGCCCTGCTGACCGGCAGCGCCGAGTCACAGGGGCGCGGGTCTCCCAGCGACGAGATCCGGGACGCCACGGCGCGGGTGCCGAACCTGTGGTTCGGCGAAGCCGGCGAGGAAGGAGCTCCGCGTCAGCGGCTCCACATCGAGGTCTATGTGGCGCCCGAGGTGGCCGAGCAGCGGATCGCCGCCGCCATCGCCGCGGGTGGGACCGTCGTGGACGCCACTGACGCGCCATCGCTCACGGTGATCGCCGACCAGGACGGCAACGAGGGCGTCGTCTGCGTCGATGTCTCCGCCGTCAAGAAGGATTGAGCAGCGGACTCGGGCTACCCCCGCGTCACGCGCAGTGTCATCAGCTGGAACGGTCGCATATCCACCGTGACTTCGCGTGCCCCTGCAGTCAGCACGGATGCCGCGACTTCGCGCTCGAAGAGGTCGGTCTCGCGCACGGTGGCGAAGGGGAACCCGAAGCGGATCGTGGCGGTCGACCGCGCGCCTCGAGCTTCGTACAGGCGGATGACGACGTCGCCGGTGCGGTCCTCGGCGAGTTTGACCGTCTCGACGACGACGTTCTCGCGATCACTCCGCGCCAGGGGCGCCGTGCGGTCGGAAGCCACGCCCACGACCTCTCGAACCGGAATGTTGAGGCGGTATCCCTGCCGCATCGCCTCACCGATGTCGCCGACGACGATCGCGGTGCGGAGGGTGTGCTCGCCCTGATCGGCCTCCGGATCCGGAAAGAGGGGCGCCCGCAGGAGTGTCTGGCGCACGACCGAGTACGTGCCACCTCCCGATCGTGCATGGCGGGTGATGTCGTGCCCGTAGGTGGAGTCATTCGCCACTCCCACCCCGAAGCCCTCTTCACCCACGTGCACCCATCGGTGCGCCGGTGTCTCGAAGCGCGCGAGATCCCAGCTCGTGTTCGTGTGCGTCGGCCGCACGATGTGACCGAACTGGATCTCCGACGCCGCCGCGTCGGCGTGGACATCCACCGGAAAGGCGAGCTTCAGCATCCGCTGCCGTTCGCGCCAGTCGATGCGCGTCTCATAGTCGACCGCATTGCTGCCCGCACCCAGGCTTATCGTCTGTGCGATCACGGTCGAGGAGCCGACGGTCCGGATCGTGCGGAGCGCGGAGGTCCCATCGGCGAGCGTGACGATCGACACCGAGTCGGTGTCGATCAGGTCGCTCCCCGACGCGCGGTACGAGACGTCGATGTCCCACGCGTCCCACGTCGTGGGGGTGTCCTGGAAGAGCTGCAGGATGCCGAGTCTCTGTCCCGGCGGAACGACCTCGCGGTCGGCGGCGACGTCGAGAAGCGATGTGACGAGCCCCGCGGAGTCCAGGACGACACGGAGCACGCCGTTGTCGATCGTGTATCCGGTGTCCGTCTCGATGATCGGCACCGGCGTATGATCCGGCATCGGAGCGAAACCGAACGCCGGCACGCCGTCGACGGGAACGGGCGCGCCGTTGAGGCGCAGCTCCGCGCCGTCGAGGCGCAGCTCCTCGGAAGACCCGTCCTCGCCGGCCAGTACGGCGATGGCCGTCGTGATGATCCCTTCGAGAGCATCGGCGATCCGTTCGTAGTTCTGCACGGCCTGGTCATGGACCCACCCGATCGATGACCCGGGAAGGATGTCGTGGAACTGCTGCAACAGCACCAGTCGCCACGCCGCTTCGAGCTGTTCATAGGGATAGTCTGCGCCGGTGCGCACCGTGGCGGTCGCCGCCCACAGCTCCGCCTCGTGCAGCAGGTGCTCACTGCGCCGGTTCCCCCGCTTGGTGCGGGCCTGCGACGTGTAGGTCCCCCGATGGAACTCGAGGTACAGCTCTCCCACCCACACCGCGGGAACTGCGAGCTCGCGCTTGGCATCGTCGAAGAACGCCGAAGGCGTGCTGAGCAGCACCCGCGGCGAACCCTCCAAGGACCTCGTCCGTCTCGCCGCCGCGATCATCTCCCGGGTCGGGCCTCCCCCGCCGTCCCCGAACCCGAAGGGCACGAGGGAGGTGTTCGCGTGCCCCTTGTCGCGGAAGTTCCGCTCGGCGTGTGCGAGTTCCCCGCCCGAGAGCACGGCGCTGTACGTGTCGACGGGCGGGAAGTGGGTGAAGATCCGCGTGCCGTCGATGCCTTCCCAGAGGAAGGTGTGGTGCGGGAACTGGTTCACCTCGTTCCACGACAGCTTCTGGGTCAGGAAAGAGTCCGCTCCGGCGGCCCTGGCGATCTGCGGCAGCGCGCCGGAGTATCCGAAGGAGTCGGGCAGCCACACCTCCCGGCATTCGAGGCCGAACTCGTCGAAGAAGAACCGGTGGCCCTCGATGAATTGCCGCACGAGGGCCTCTCCCCCGGGCATGTTGGTGTCCGACTCGACCCACATGCCACCGACCGGGATGAACCTTCCTTCCAGGACCCGTGCGCGGACCCGTTCGAAAAGCTTCGGGTAGCCGTCCCTGATCCAGGCGAACTGCTGGGCAGAGGAGCACGCGAACGTGAAGTCGGGATCCTGTTCCATCAGGTCCAGGACGTTGGAGAAGGTGCGCGCGCACTTGCGGATCGTCTCTCTGACCGGCCACAGCCACGCCGAGTCGATGTGCGCATGACCCACCGCGTACACGGTGTGCGCCGTCGCCGCCGCGGGCGACGCGAGGGCACCGGCGAGGGCAGCGCGCCCGGTCGAGGCCGTGCCGGACACGTCGGTCGGGTCGACGACGTCCACCATCTCGTCCAGCGCCGTCAGGATCGCGGCCCGCCGGGGTGAGCCTTCGGGAAGCTCCTTCGCGAGGCCACGCAGCGTCCAGACGTCGGCGATCAGCTCGCCGACCTCAGGATCCCGGTGCAGCAGCTCGACCTGGCGCAGGGCATAGAGCGCATCGGAGGAAGCGGCCGACTTCCGGCCCAGGCCCGAGGGGCGGAAGTCGATGAAGCCGGCCCCGATGTCGGGGTTCGACGCGGCTTCGACGTACACCCGGAACGGGTCTCCGGGCCGCACGCCGAGGCGCACGTAGTCGTTGAACGGCTCGAGCGCCTTGAGGATCACTCCCTCGGGGGACCAGACGAGGCCTTCCGCCTGGAAACCGGGTTGCGTGAGGGAGAAGCCGAGGTCCATCTTCAGTTCGATGTCCTCGGCGCCGGCATCCCAATCGACGGGAACGGTCCCCGAAACCTCGAACCAGGTCGTGCCCCACGGCTTGCCCCACGAAGTGCCGACCCGGAAGGGGGTGAAGGCGTCGTGCGGCACCTCCTCGAAGGGCACCGGCTCATCGGGCGCTTCCCAGGCCGCGAGCGCGACGGATGCCGTGGCCACCACGGAAGCAGGCTGCAGACGTTCGCGCACGAATCGGTCCACGCGCAGCTCGATCCGGTGTGATTCCCTGTCTGGCACGCTGGCAGCCCTCCTGACGGTGATAGGAGCAGTCGAAACGGGACGGCCGCGCTGACATGCCCCATGGTGGGTATGGCGCGGAGTCCTCGTCGTCGCTCGTCGCTACGACCGTTGCACGGCATCGAGCGGGTGCCTAGTCCCGCCTCCGTGTTTCGTTCACATGACCTTCAGCGAGGAGTCTCACCACCCGGCCGCTGGTGCGCGACCTTTCAAGCCCCTCGTCTCCGCAGGGCGACTCAGACTCATGGGCTCACTCCCCCGACCTGCAGCAGCGCATCGCGCCCGAGACGACGTACTGCGAATACGAGCGGGTGAACGTCGGCGACAGCGCGAAAGTGCAAGGACCGTTCCCCGTGACGGATACGGTCGCCGACCTTCGGGGGTTGATCGAGCGGCTCGGTCTCGCCACGCCTGTCGTGCTCGTCGGCGGGTCGTTCGGCGGATTGATCGCCTACACCTACGCCGGGACGCATCCAGAGGATGTCGCGGGCGTCGTCCTCCTGGATCCGACCCTCCCGTCCGAAGACGAGATCGAGCGGGCCCTCCTGCCCGAGAGCATGTGGCTGCCCCCGACGCATGGGAGGCCACGCGCGAGCAGATCGACGGCCTCGGCGCGTACCCCATCGCCCGCGTCGCGCTCAACCGCATTCCGGCGGTGCCGGGCACGATCTTCGTGACCGAATCCCTCGAAGCGCCAGACCCCGAAAGCGCGGAACAGTTTGTCTCCGGCATCCGGCACATGCAGGCCGATCTCATCGCACACTTCGACCCATCCCAGATGATCACCGTTGACACCCCGCATGTGATGCTGCCCGTCGTGCCGGACCAGATCGCCGCTGAGGTGACCGCGATCGTGGAGTCGGCGCGCTGAACACTTCTCTGTCTCAGGCGAGCCAGGCCCAAGGCTGCCCCGGCGAACGGGGCGTGGCGTCTGGGCGACATGCCTGTTGACGGCACTTGGCGCACGAGGCGGTCTTTTTGGACGGACCCCGGTCGGCCCCCCGGGGTGCAGCTGTGACTGCATCCCGGGGGATCCTCCGGATTCCTGGATGTCCCGCGCCCCAGCGCCGGACATCCCTTCCAGATTCGAGGATCGCGGTCGACTCCCCAGCGCCGCGTCTTCGTGATCGAGGTTACGTTGTCCCCCTTAAGGGGGACAAGAACGGATCCTCAGGTTTGCCCAAAGAAGTTGGCCCGAAGCCCGGTGACGATCGATCAATCCCACAGATACGCGCGTAGGCGGATCCGCCTCGGCCTGTCGAGGCCGAGAAGGCGCATCGGAGTTGAGCGAAGCTCTCAGCTTGGGCCGTCGGGACGCTACCTCCTCCTCGGCCGCGGCGACACGGCACCCGTGGTGCGCGAGATCCTCCGAGCGAACGACAGCGACCCGATGGACCGGCCCGTCATACACGTCGGAGGCTGACCCCCGTGCTCCACGCACCTTTCATGCCTGCGTCAGCGTGGGGTGGATCGGAGGTGCGTCTCGAGGTCGATCGGGGCCCTGCCGGTGATGTCCTCGATGGCTGAGCTGACGGGAGCCATGATGTTGCTGCGGATGGCGGTGTAGGTGGTGACCCAGGCATCGACCTGCCAGCCGGGCGCGCCGTAGCTTGCGCGGGAGGCGTAGGCCTCCTCGGTCGTTTCGTCGTGGAAGGTGACATCGCGTCCGCGGATGCGGCTGATGGTGGCGGCCACCTCGGCCAGGGTGAGCGCCACCGGACCGGTGAGGTCGTAGACGCCGCCGGCGTGCGCGGAGGGGTCGAGGATCGTTGCGGCTGCTGTGCGGCCGACATCCGCGCGGGCGACGAAAGAAGTGCGCCCTTGCCCGGCCGGACCGCGGATGACTCCGTCGTCACCGACGAGGGCCTCCATGAAGTCGAGGTAGAAGCTGTCGCGGAGGAACGTCCACGTGAGCCCTGAGGCCCGGATGTATTGCTCCGTCGCCCAGTGGTCGCGGGCGAGGGTGAACGTCGCATCGGGTGCCGCTGCGGCGAAGGATGTGTAGACGATGTGCGTCACCCCAGCCGAGACCGCGGCGTCGACGAATGACCTGTGCTGGTCGATGCGGTCGGGGCTCTCGTGTGCCGACACCATGAAAAGAGTGTCGACCCCCTCGAGCGCGGAGCGGGCTGCGTCCTGGTCGCTGTAGCTGGATCGGAAGACGGGCGCCGCCGGGAGCTGACGGGCCGTGTCGGGCGTTCGGACCAGGAGACGCTGAGGCACGCCTCGGTCGGCGAGCTCTCGTGCGACGTGGCCGCCGACGACGCCGGTAGCTCCGGTGATGGCGATGGTCGGTGCGCTGCTCATGAGTTCCCCTTCACGGTCTCGCGTGGTGCGACGAGGTCGCTGTGGTCTTCTCCGGATGAATTCGCGGGCCGGCTCGGGGCGCCTGGTGCTCGTTCGCGCGTCTCCTCGTCGTCGATAACCGGTTCGCGCTCACGTGCGGCGGCGCGGGCGAGGGCGATGTGGCGGGCGTGCCAGATCTCGAGAGGGGGGATCATGTCAGCACCACCGCCTTGCCGCCCACGGTTCCCGCTTCCATGTCGTGGTGGGCCCGCGCGATCTCGTGCATCCTGTAGACGCGTCCGATCGGCACGGTCGCGCGGCCGGCGGCGACGGCGTCGAGGAAGGCCTGCAGGGTTGCCGCGGGCAGGTCGCCCGCTTCGCCCGAGTACGCCGTCAGCCGGACACCGTTCGGGAGCCAGTCCATCGGGTAGAACTCCTTGATCGTCCACTGGTCGGACAGCATGCCGGTGAAGCACACCGTGCCGCCGGCCCGGACAGCTCGCAGGGTGTCCTTCATCACATTGACCCCCACGAGCTCGATCGCCCCGTCGACTCCGGCAGGCTCGATGCGGCGCACCCGGGAGGCGATATCCCCGTCATCGATGAGCACGTGGTCGGCGCCTGTCACTTCCAGCAGCGGGCGGGCAGCGTCGCGGCGGGTGGTGGCGTACACCGTCATCCCTCGCAGCTTCGCCAGCACAGTGGCGGCCAGCCCGATGGATGACGTGCCGCCGCGGATCAGGACGCTCTGCCCCTCGCGCGCGTCCAGTCCGGCGGTCAGCGACCCGTTGGCGGTCTGCAGCATCTCCGGAACGGCACCGACAACGTGCCACGGCAGATCGCTGGTGAAGGCGATCACCTGGCGCGCGGGGACGAGGACGTACTCCGCATACCCTCCGTCGAAGTCGCGACCCATCCCGCCCATCATCGTGACGACCTGCGTGCCCCGTGGGAACTCGCCACCCGGCGCCTCTTCCACCACACCGGCGGCCTCGATACCGGGGATGCGGGGGAAGCTTCCGCTGTACGCGACCCCCTGGCGGAAGTGCAGCTCCGAGCGGTTCAAGCCGAACGCCGCGACCCGGATCAGCACCTGACCCTCCGCGGCGGTCGGCTTAGGGACCTCGCGGACTCGCAACGCCTCCGGCGGCCCCGGCTGGTCCACAACGACGGCGCGCATCGACGCGCTCATGCCGCGCCCGCCTTCCTATGCTCGTCCAGCCTGGACTGCAGAGCCGCAATGGCGGACAACGCACTTCGCTCGGCGTCAGGATCGATGACGGCCCCGAGAACGGTGTCCCGCACATCGGCGGCCGCGTGCAGTGCGCGCGTGCCGTCGGCGGTCAACGCGATCAAGGATGACCGTCGATCGTCCGGATTGGGGCTGCGCACGGCGAGCCCATCCCGCTCCAGACGGTCGACCAGCTTGCTCGCCGCCCCGACCGTGATCCCGATCTCCCCGCTGATGTCGTGCACCCGGCCGGCACCGGCGTGTTCCGCGAGAACGCTGACCGCCTGCAATCGGGCCAAGCCGATCTGACCCTGACTCCGCAGGGCGTCCTCGATGGCGTTCCACAGGTCGATCTCGTAGCGAACAAGCGAAGTGAAGAAGTCCATGATCTATAAAACTGCATCACCGGGAACTATATTCCCTGGAATCTAAGAGCGCGTCAGTAAAGGCTCTCGCCGCGTTTCAGCATCTCGACGTATTCGGCGACGCGTGCCGCTCGCGAAGCCGGTCGCTTGAGGTTCGCCACGCGGAAGGCCATCGCGAATCGGTTCTGCGCCGACTGGGACGCGAAGGCCTTGGCGACCTCCGGGTTCGTGTCCAGTGCTTCCTGCAGTTCCACGGGAAGCTCGCCGTCGCGTTGGCGATAAGCGCGGTCCCATCGCCCGTCCGCCTTCGCCCGTTCGATCTCGAGCTGGCCTTGCGGCCGCATGCGACCTTCGTCGATCAGCCGGCTCACGTGACCGATGTTGACCTTCGACCAGATGCTTCGCGGTCGCCGCGGCGTGAAGGTCTGGAGGAAGTAGTCGGCATCAAGGGAGTGCGACTGCCCATCGATCCACCCGAAGCACAGCGCGACATCGAGGGCCTCGGCGTACGTGATCCCGGGTTGGGTCGTCGCCTTCTTCCGCAGTCGCAGCCGGACGCCGACCGGGTCGGGGTGCGAGTCCAACCACGCTTCCCAGTCCGCGACCGTGTCCACATGCAACTCGGGCTTGTCGGCGTGGCTGACCATGACGGGAGGATAGCTCTCATCGCGCGAGCGCGTGAGGCCCGACGCCCGCGTGGGCGGCGGATGCGTGTCGCATGGTTCCCTGCAGTCAGGACGCCACGAGATGCCGGTGGTCGATGAGGACCAGCGCGACCTCGCGGAGCCGTCCGAGGTACCGCGTGCCATGGTGAGCGCAGTAGGCGACCGAGAGTCCCGAGGGAAGCTCGGCGAACACGAACGCTTCGACGTGGGCGCCGGTGCCGGCGCAGGCGTCGCAGTACTCGCGCGCTTCGCTCGCGACGTCGGTACGGTGTCGGTCGACGATGTCGACGGGTGGCTCGTCCATGAGTCACACCCTTTCGCGGGATGGGGCGGGATCCGTCCGGGCGTTCGAGGTGGAAGGCTCCATCTGGAGCGCGTGAGCGGATTCCCTGTTGATGATGTGGAGACTGCGGACCACGAAGGTGGATCGAGCTCGGTCCTCTGAGTTCCTTGCGCCTCGTGCTTGTACACAGAGAGAGGGCGACCGGTGCCCTCTTGATACGGTCACGAATCACGTCAGATCGCCACCGCCCGCTGAGCACACGTCCGGCGGTGTCCGCTAGGCCGTTCCTGGCTGACCGCGGCGGGTCTATTGTGCCGTCATGGGTGAAGACGTCGCGCCGCAGGAGTTCACTCGTGCCGACCGGACCCGCCACCGGGAGAAGGTGCGGCGCAACCTGGACGTGTTCGCGCGGATGCTGCGGGAGGCGCGATTCGACACCGACGACCCGCTGACCGGACTCGAGGTCGAGCTGAACCTCATCGACGATGTCGGCGACCCGGCGATGCGAAACGCCGAGGCCCTGCAGGCCATCGCCGATCCGGCTTTCCAGACCGAGTTGGGTCGCTTCAACATCGAGATCAACGTGCCGCCGGCGCGGCTTCGCGATGGCGGGCTCTCCACTTTCGAAGACACGCTGCGAGCCAGCCTGAACAACGCCGAGGAGCGCTCTTCGACCGTCGGGGCCCACCAGGTCATGATCGGCATCCTGCCGACGCTCGCGCAGAAGCATCTCGGACGGAACAGCATCAGCTCCAACCCGCGGTACGCGCTGCTGAACGACCAGATCCTGGATGCGCGCGGCGAGGACATCTCGATCTCCATCGCCGGACGCGAGAAGCTGGTCACGACCGCTGACTCGATCGTGCCCGAGGCTGCCTGCACGAGCACGCAGTTCCACCTGCAGACGTCGCCGGAGTCGTTTGCGGCGTACTGGAACGCATCGCAGGCGATCGCGGGCGTGCAGCTGGCGGTGTCGGCGAACTCGCCCTACCTGCTGGGTCGGGAGCTCTGGCGCGAGACCCGCATTCCGCTGTTCGAGCAGGCAACGGACACCCGCAGCGAGGAGCTGAAGGCACAAGGCGTGCGCCCGCGCGTGTGGTTCGGCGAACGTTGGATCACCTCCGTGTTCGACCTCTTCGAAGAGAACGTCCGGTACTTCCCGGCCCTGCTGCCCATCGTCGACGACGAAGACCCGGTGGAGGTCCTCGAGTCGGGAGGCACGCCGAAGCTCGCCGAGCTTCGGCTGCACAACGGCACCATCTACCGGTGGAACAGACCCGTCTACGACATCTCTCAGGGCGTGCCCCACCTCCGGGTCGAGAACCGGCTGCTTGCGGCCGGCCCGACGGTGGCCGACATCGTGGCGAACGCGGCCTTCTACTTCGGACTCGTGCGCTCGCTGGCTCACAGCGGGCGACCGCTGTGGTCGCAGATGTCCTTCGCCGCGGCCGAGGAGAACTTCCACACCGCCGCGCGCCACGGGATCGATGCGCAGATCTACTGGCCCGGCGTCGGACAGGTGCCCGTCACCGAGCTGGTCCTGCGCAGACTCCTGCCTCTCGCGCACACGGGCCTCGAGGCGTGGGGAGTTCCGGCATCCGAGCGGGAACGGCTGCTCGGCATCATCGAGCAGCGGTGCCTCACCGGGATCACCGGCGCGGAGTGGTTCGTCGACAGGATGCATCGCCGCTCGCGCATGGAGCGTTACGACGCCCTGCGAGCCACCCTGCTGGAGTACCGGGAAGGGATGCACACGAACCAGCCCGTGCACACCTGGGGCTGACCGACCACATCCGCCTCGGACCCTGAGAGCGAGGGGCGATGTCAAGGCCTCGTTGGGGCGAGGCGGCCCGGGTATTGTCGCAAACGGCCCATCCTCGCCACATCCAATCGCGCCACATCCATTCTGAAAGGCTGCACATGAGCATCAACGACGACGACATCACGACCACCGGCACACCCGGCGAGGGGCCGGCGGACGGCGGGGCGAACCCGAGCGGTCATGACGGCGGTGCCGACGGATCCGCGGACGCAGGCGAAGGACCAGCGGACGGCGGCGCCAACGCCGACGGTCACGACGGCGGTGCCGACGGATCCGCGGACGCAGGCGAAGGACCCGCGGACGGCGGCGCGAACACCGGTGGTCATGACGGCGGTGCCGACGGATCGGCTTGAGCGAGGTCGCCTCGCGCGGACCGGGTGATCGACCCGCGCTCGCGCGCCTCACCGCGATTCCCACGGCGGAGTTCGGCCGTGACTACTGGGGGGAGCAGCCGCTCCTCACCCCCGGCGCAGCCGGGTTCGGCGACCTGTTCAGCGCGAGGGCGGTCGACGAGCTCGTGGCCGAGAGGGGCCTTCGCACACCGTTCGCGCGGATGGCCTCTGAGGGCACGGTGCTGGCGTCGTCGCTGTTCACGGGGTCCGGCGGATTCGGCGCAGAGATCGGAGACCAGCTCGACTCGTCGAAGGTGCTCGAGCAGTTCGCCGGCGGCGCGACGCTGGTGCTGCAGGGACTGCACCGCACGTGGGAGCCGATCGCCGCATTCACCCGGCAGCTGGTCACAGATCTCGGTCACCCCGTGCAGGTCAACGCGTACGTCACTCCGGCGTCGTCGCGCGGGTTCGACCCGCACTACGACACGCACGACGTGTTCGTGATCCAGATCGCGGGCGCGAAGCGCTGGACGATCCATGAACCGGTGCACCGGCATCCGCTCGCCGACCAACCGTGGACGGATCACCGGGAGGCGGTGGCCGAGCGCGCGCGCACGCAGCCTCGGATCGATGCGGTCTTCGAGCCCGGAGACGTGCTGTATCTGCCCCGCGGATGGATCCACTCGGCGGTGGCGCAGGGCGGAACATCCATCCACCTGACGATCGGAGTGCGGGCGACGACGCGCCACGACCTGCTCTCCCGCCTGCTCGCGCACGCGGGAGACGACGCGGCGTTGCGACATCCACTGCCGCTCGGCATCGACTATGCGGACCCCTCTTCGCTCGATGCAGACCTGGCGGCCACCGTCGCCGCCGCTCACGCGATCCTCGACGCGGCGTCGATCGCCGGCCCGATCGCCGCGGGGCTGCGGCGTGCATTCCACGAGGCGGTCCGTCCGGAACCGGTGCGGCCGCTTGCCACGATCGACGTGCTGACAGGCCTCGATCCCGCCGCGAGCCTCGGATGGCGCAACGCCCTCCAGGCGCGCATCGAAGATGACCAGGGGACGGTGCGCATCGTGCTGCCCGACAAGTCCATCGCGCTGCCCGCTGAGGCCTCCTCCGCTGTCCATGCACTCCGCGAGCGCGACCAGCTCGCCGGGGCGCTGCCAGGGCTTGACCCGAATTCGTCGCTCGTGGTGTCGCGCAGACTGCTCCGCGAGGGCGTGCTGGTTCCCCGATGATCGGTCGTCCATGAGCGCGACGGCGCTTCCCGCGACGTTCGAGCCGACCGGCGCGTGGGAGCCGTGCAGCGACCGCTCGCTCGAACGTGACGATCCCCTCGCGGGCACCGGCGGATTCGGCGCTCGCTGGCTGCTCGTCGAGATCGACGGCGCATGGGGTGCGCACGCCTTCTTCCAGTCACGCCTCGATCCGGCGATCGGGCGGGCGCTCGTGCGGCGCGCCGAGGGCGCCGGCATGCGCACCGTCGCGATCCGGCGGTACGGCCGTCGCGCGGACGAGCGCCGTTCCCAGCGGCGGTGGCGGTGGGCGGTGGCCGACGCCCGTACCGGCCTCGAGTCGGTGCGCTGGGGAGTCGTCGAGGACCCGGCCGAACTTCTCGACATCCCGCTCGACGGAACGGCCGGCACAGCATCCGACCGGCCCGTCGTGCTGGTGTGCACGCACGCGCGACACGACCAGTGCTGCGCCGTTCGCGGTCGACCGGTCGCCAAGGCGCTCGCCGGCGCATTCCCCGAGGAGACGTGGGAGAGCTCGCACCTCGGCGGCGATCGCTTCGCCGCGACGATGATCGTCCTGCCTCACGGCTTGTATTACGGGCGAGTGCCGACAGCGGATGCCGTTGCCATCATCGATCGCTACCTCCAAGGCGAACTCGTCGATCAGTACTACCGTGGCCGCAGTTCGCTCAGCAATGTCACGCAGGCAGCCGAATCCTTCGGGCGCTCGCGCACTGGCGATGCCCGGATCGGAACGTTCACGCCGCTGCGAGAGGAGCGCACGGCGCAAGGGGGATGGCGGGTGGACCTCGGCCATGGCGGTGACATCGTGACCGTGACGATGCACGAGCGGATGTCGGCGCCGCTGCTCAGCACGTGCGCGGCAACACGTCCGGCCTCCGTCCGTGAGTTCGCTCTCGAGTCGATCTCCCGGCGCCCGGCAGGCACGACAGGCGGCTGACGCCCGGCCGGACCGGCCTTGCCCTGGGCCGGAGCGGGGACCAGACTTGGGCAACCCCGTGACGGTGGAGCGGGCGACGACGCGACGGAGTCCGACATGTCCGATCTCGGCAAACAGCTGCTGCGGCGCAAGCCCATCATCTTCCAGCACCGCCACCATCCGGGCGAGGAGCTCACGCGCAACCTCGGCACGTTCCAGCTCATGATGTTCGGGGTCGGCGCCACGGTCGGCACCGGCATCTTCTTCGTGCTGAGCGAGGCGATCCCGGTCGCTGGCCCAGCCGTGATCTTCTCGTTCCTCCTCGCGGCGATCGCGGCCGGGCTGGCCGCGGTGTGCTACGCCGAGCTCTCGTCATCCATCCCGGTGAGCGGCTCGAGCTACTCGTTCACGTATCACGCGCTCGGCGAGGGCGCGGCGATCCTCGTCGGCGGATGCGTGCTGCTCGAGTACGGCGTGGCCGTCTCCGCGGTCGCCGTCGGATGGAGCGGGTACTTCAACGAACTGCTGCATCAGCTCTTCGCGTTCCAGCTGCCGAGGGAGCTCTCGGCCTCCTTCGTGCCGGGGGATGACGGCGTGGCGACCGGTGGGATCGTGAACCTGCCGGCCGTCGTACTGGTGCTGCTGTGCATGCTGCTCCTCATCCGCGGCGCCTCCGAGTCGGCGACGATCAATGCGGTCATGGTCTGCATCAAGCTCGGCGTGCTGGCCATGTTCATCGTCATCGGGTTCTCCGCCTTCAACGCCGACCACTTCTCGAACTTCTTCGCACAGGCCGCGGGGATCAGTGCGGCGGCCGGCACGATCTTCTTCTCCTTCATAGGACTGGATGCCGTCGCCACGGCGAGCGAGGAGGTGAGGAATCCGCAGAAGGCGATTCCCCGCGCCATCATCGGCGCGCTGCTCATCGTCACCGTCTTCTACGTCCTGGTGTGCATCGCCGGGCTCGCGGCACAACCCGTCGAGTGGTTCGCCACCCCCGAAGCGGGCGAGGCCGGTCTCGCGAAGATCATGGAGCTCGTCACCGGCACGCCGATCTGGGCGACGATCCTCGCCGCGGGCGCGGTCGTCTCGGTCTTCTCCGTCACCCTCGTGACGCTGTACGGCCAGACCCGCATCCTGTTCTCGATCTCCCGCGACGGCATGGTCTCCAAGAAGTTCCTCGCCGTCAGCGCCAAGCACGGCACACCGGTCTTCAACACCGTCGTGGTCGCGATCGTCGTCGCGCTGGTCGCGGGGTTCGTGCCCTCCGACTATCTGTGGGACAGCGTCTCGTTCGGAACGCTGGTCGCGTTCAGCGTCGTCGCGATCTCGCTGATGGTGCTGCGGCGCCGGCGCCCTGACCTGGAGCGACCGTTCAAGGTCCCGTTCTACCCGGTGGTGCCGATCCTGACGGTCCTGGTGTGCGTCTACGTGCTCACGAGCCTGCGGCCGATCACGTGGATCATCTGCGTCACCTGGCTCGCCATCGTCTTCGCCTTCTATCTGTTCTACGGACGCCGGCACGCCACGCTCAGCCACTACACCTCCGACGAAGAGATCTCGGAGCCGATCCACCCCGAGGCCGAGGTATGACGTACGTCGTCGGCTACGCGCCACACAAGCACGACCGCAGCGCCATCGAGCTCGCCTGCCAACTGGCGAAGTCCCTTCCCCAGCCTGTGGTCGCCGTGTCGGTCGTCCCGCGAGGGTGGGGCACGCCGTTCGCAGCGGGAACCGATCGGGAGTACGAGCAATGGGCGGCCGGCGAAGGGGCGGACAGCGCAGCCCTCGCCGCCGCCGACCTCGCGCAGCATCCGGACATCGACGGGTCTGCGGTCTGGGTGGCCGGCCGGTCGGTGCCCCAGGCGCTCCTCGAAGAGGCGGCGAAAAGGGATGCCGAGATTCTCGTGGTGGCCTCGGGCGACGACGCCGAACCGGGCCGCATCCGCCTGACGCCCAAGACCGACCGGCTGGTCCATTCGTCGACGGTGCCGGTGGCCATCGCGCCGCGGGGACACAACACCTCGAACGGAGTGACGCGGATCACGGTCGCCTTCCGAGACGACGACGCGAGCTGGTCGCTTCTCACACGAGTGGCCGAGATCAGCACGCGCGCGTCGGCGAGACTGCGCGTGGTCACCTTCCTCGTGCGCCCATCACGGCGCCCGGTCACCAGCGCGGTCAGCCATGCCGAGACCCAGGTCATCGACCTGTGGGGGGTGCAGGCCGCCTCGGCGCAGGCCGCGGCAATGGTCCACCTGAATTCGATCGGGGTCACCGGCGACGGTCTGGAGCTGGCGATGGCGGAGGGTTCGGACTGGGGCGAAGCGGTCACTGGGGTCGAGTGGGCCGACGGCGACCTTATGGTGCTGGGGTCGTCGTCGACGCATAGGCTCGCGCAGGTCTTCCTCGGCTCGAGTGCATCCAAGATCGTCCGTCACGCGCCGGTGCCGGTCGTCATCGTTCCGGGTACGGCGATCGGGTAGCGGAGGAGGCTGGAGAAGTGACGACGCCCAGTGTCTCGATGTGGATCGAGTGCTTCGAAGAGGACGCGCGATTCGAGGGCGACGGGCTTGACGCGCTGGTCGAGCAGCTCGTCGCACATGTCCGCGCCACGCACGACGTGCCGTACCCCGAAGACGAGGTGCGGATCTGGGCGCGCAACTTCGCGGAGGCGTCGGTGCGCGAGGACGGCCCCGTCGGGCGGCTTCCGTCGATCGGCTCGGTCGAGGTGCATCCCGTCACCGAGGAACGCATCGATGACTGGCTGCGGTTCTTCGACCGCGAAGCGTTTCCCGACAATCCGGACTGGGGGGCGTGCTATTGCCTGCATCCCCATACCGGCGAAGTTCCTGAGCGACCCTGGCGCGACGTACGCGCGGAGATGATCGAGCGACTGCGATCCGGAGCGACGCTCGGCTACCTCGCCTACGTCGACGGCCGACCGGCCGGCTGGGTCAACGCGTCGCCGCGATCGACCTACGCGAAGTACAGCGGCGTCGATCCTGAGGGCCCCGCGCCCGACACCGTCGTGGGCGTGTCCTGCTTCATCATCGCGCCGCCCTACCGGCGCCACGGCGTGTCATCGGCGCTTCTCGATCGCGTCGTCGCCGACGGGGCCGCACGCGGCGCACGATACGTCGAGGGATACCCGCGCCGGACGGACACCGGCGAGGATTCGACGTCGTTCTGTGGACCGCGGTCACTGTTCGACGCGCGAGGCTTCGCTGCCGCCGAGGAGCGCGATACCTACATCGTCGTGCGCCGGCCCGTCTGACCCGCTGCTGGACCCCGCCCAGCGTTCCCCGACCGCAGGCGATTCTGCACGGTCGGCCTATTCTTCGTCCTCGCTCCGCAGGCCGGACTTCCTGCGCTCGAGCACCCAGTGGCTCGCGTGAGTCTCGGGATGACGCCACTCTCGCAGGCGGTACTCGAATCCCGGCAGCAGCACCAGTGGAATCGGCTCAGGCGATGCGGGAGCCACCGCACCCATGACGATCTTCGCGTCCAGCGGTATGAACGGCGACTGCGCCGGAATCGGAGCGGTCACGATCTCGACCGGGTCTCCATAGGGACGTGGCATGGCCGCAAGGTTACCAGAGAGAACGCTGAAAGAAGCACACTGCGGGTTTGTCATGGGTATAGCACTCGTATAGACTACCTATAGAGGCCACTGCAACGGAGTGAGCGGCCCACCTATCCAAAGTCGGAAGTAAGGACACACATCAGATGCGTCGCATCAGCAAGGTCGCGCTCATCGCGGCCACCACGACCGCCCTCGCCCTCGGCGGCGCCGGCGCCGCGCAGGCGGCCGTCACGATCGACAGCGCCGGCAGCGGCTTCGTCGGCAAGGGCGACGTGCAGACCGCGCTGGGCCTCAACAACGCCCAGATGCAGGCCCAGGCGAAGAGCCTGAAGTTCACCACCTCGCAGGACGCCATCCAGGCCATGAGGCAGGGCGTCACCCAGTCCGGCACGCAGTCGGGCACGCAGTCGGCCGTCCAGTACGGCGTCGAGCTCGGCAAACAGGGCGCCGAGCAGGTCATGATCCAGACGCTCTCCTGCACCAAGACCACCGGCAACAGCGTCCAGCAGGTCCGGACCGGCACCCGCGCGGGTGACCGCACCGCCGAGCGCGTCGGCACTGCGATGGGGACCCGCGAAGGCGTCCGCACGGGCACCGCGACCGGCACCCGCGAGGGCACCCGGGCCGGCGACCTGACCGGCAAGGTCGCCGCGACCGTCGCCTACGACGCGCGTCAGCGCAACCAGATCACCGGCTTCACCCTGACCGGCTTCGCCGCAGGCGACCCGAAGTTCGTGGCTGAGGGCGAACCCGCCTACGGCGCCCCGTCGCTCGGCGACTACTCCTTCGGGGAGTACTCCTTCGGTGCGTACGATTTCGAGGCATACGACTTCCAGCCCTACGTCTGGATCGGTGACTTCAACTTCGGCGCCACGACATGGGCCGAGGAGTTCGAGTCCGACCCGAACGCCAACCCCGACGTCTGCGTCGAGGGCAACAAGAACATCGTCCCCGGCAGTGTCAAGAGCGTCATCACCGAGGCCGACGTCACCGTGAGTGAAGACGTCACGATCCTCGCCACCCTGGACGGCAACATCGTCGCCGGCGACATCGTCCCCGGTGACATCATCGATGGCGACCTCGCCTACGGCGACGTGACCCCCGGCGCAGTGACCGCGTCCGGTGCGATCACCGTGTTCGTCAACGGCGCGGCCCTCTGAGCCACGGGCCTCACCCGGCGGCCGTCCCGCTTCCGCGGGGCGGCCCGCTGCGGTCCTCCGGGCCGATCAGCATCCGCACGGCCCGAGCATGCGGCTGCAGCGAGAAGAGATCTCGATGCGGCCAGATCTTCAAGGACAAGCCATGGGAACGATGTACTACGGCGGGTCGGCGACGCCGATCCGGATCGAGGATCGCGCGCTCGCCCACCTCAAGGTGGTCGCTGTCACCAAGCTGCGGCGCGGTGAGAGCTTCACGGTGTCCTGGCGTCACACCGACGACGAGCCTCGAGGGCGCTCGACGCTGTGGCTCCATCCGTCGATTCCCATGCGCTTCGTCTTCGACGATCCCGAACCCTCGATGTTGAGCCGTGACTGGATCGAGGAGCTCGCGCAGTCCGCGAACTCCTCGGGTGGCATCGCTCTCGTCGCACAGCACGACACCGGAGCTCAGACCCCGGTCGACACCACGCGTGCGGTCCCGCAGCCGCACGCCTGATCCTGGAGAGACGCATGGCACGGTTCATCTACGACTCGTCGACGACCGCGATCGACATCGAGGAGCGCACGCTCGCTCATCTGCGCATCGTCATCATGAACAAGCTCCGTCGGTCGGAGTCGTTCATGTTCGACGTCGAAGTCGCGGACGGCAGTGGGCACCGGAGCTTCTGGATGAGCCCCTCGGTGCCCCTCCAGTTCCACTTCTTCGGCAGCCGTCCACCACGCATCGATCGGGAATGGGTCGAAGAGCTCATGCTCGTCGCGAGCGGTCCCAACGGGCTGAGCATCGTGCCGGAACCGGCCGAGCAGGGCGCCCCTGCGACGATGTGATCGGCCTACGGCTCGTCCGAGGTCGACGGAGCGGGAACCGGGGTCTCGGGCGATTCCGCATTCGCGAGCTCTTCGATGGCCGTGTGGAAGGCGTTGATCGTGGCGGCATCCACCGCGCCGGTCGGCTCGACTCCCAGCTCAACCTGCAGTGATTGCACCGCCTCGGTCAGAGCCGGTGTCCACATGCCGTCCACGGGGCCGTCCCAGAATCCGAGCAGCTTCAGGGTCTGCTGAACGGCCGCCGTGGTGGCGATGGATTCCTGCGCGGCGGCTCCGCCGAGCGCCAGCAGCTCCGCCTGCAGCGCTTCGGCGGTGGCGTTGTCGACGGTGCCGGTGACCGGCAGGCCGCTGGCTTCCTGCAGCGCCTCGACCGCCCGGACCGTCTCCGGCCCGTACAGCCCGTCGATCGCACCGGCGTAGTACCCCGCCTGGGCGAGCTCCTGCTGCAACGCCGTCGTGTACGCGCTCGCGGCCGCCTGGGCCTGCACCGTCTGCTCGTCGGAGACGCAGCCGGCGTCGACGAAGAGCCGCAGCCAGGCGAACTCGAGCGCGACCACGGCGCTGTTGAATTGTTCGGATGCGTCCGTCAAGGGGGTGTCGTCGGTGATCCCGCTCAGCGCGGCGTCGAAATCCGACTCCGCCTGCGTGACCCGTTCGACGGTTGCGGCCGGCGCGAGGGGAGTGGAGGTCGGGTCGGCGGCATCAGGCTCGCCGGGGGCGGCCGAGGCGCCGGAATTCGCCTGCTCCAGTGCGGCACGCGCGTCTTCCAACTCCTGTTCGGCAGTCACGACCTCCCGCTGGGCGTCGACCGCGGCCTCGGCGCCCTCGAACGCATCCTCGCGTGGATCAGTGAGGTCCGCGCCAGCGTCCCTCACGTCGCCGACGGTGGGTGCGGTCTCATTCAGCACGTCCCCATAACGGTCGAGCGCCGCGATGTAGGCCTTGCTCGCCCCACAGAAGGCGTCCGACGCAGCGGTCAGCTGCGCCTGGGCCTCGGTCAGGGCCTTCTCCTTCGCGGCGACCTGCGCCTCCGCCCGATCGACGCTGCTGACGTCACCGGCGCACCCGGCGAGACCGATCGCCACGATGACGGTGCACGTGGCACTCGCACGTCGCAGCCACCGCACCCTGGCAGCGTCGATCTTCATGACCAGCCTCCTTCGGCGCCCGACCTTCGTCCCCATCCTGACAGAGCCCTTCGCCGGAGAAGCACGCGAAAGTCCTGGCACGGACTGCAGCGGGCCGCGCGATCGCGAGAATCGGTAGGGAGATGACCGCAGCTCAGGCACCTCTGCGGCGAGCGCGCGGACCGCTGTGCCCGCCAGGGGCGCCGTCTCCATGGCTGCGGGCGTACCGTCGGACAAGAGGACCTGCTGAGACGCCGTGCGCGAGCACGCTCAGAAGCACGGTGACAGCGACGACGGAGATCGCGGGGCCGACTGTTTCGAACTCGCCCAGTTGCTCGATGGCGAGGATCGCGAACACCACCGAGGCGAGTCCACGCGGTCCGAACCAGCCGATGAAGCCGACGGTCTGCGTGTCCAGTCCTGTTCCGGCCAACCCGACCGCGACCGGAAGCATCCGGATGATCGTGAGGCTGAGCACTGCATAGGCGAGAGTCGCCAACGAGACGTGCTCGAGCGCAAAAGGCACCAGAGCCGCGCCGAAGAGGAACCACACTCCGAGTGCGAGAACCTCTCCCAGCAGTTCGGGCAGCTCCACCACCTCGTCCACCGCTGCGACGTCGGGCGGGAACGCCGCACCGAAGGCCATACCCGCCACGAACGCGGCGATGAACGCATTCCCGCCGAGGACCTCGGCGAGCGCGAAACTTCCGACGGCCGTGGCGAGGGCACCCAGGCGACGACCGCCGTGGATGACCCAGCCGCGGCGCGACGCGCCGGCGAGCAGTTTCGCGCTCACGAAACCCAGGACCACGCCGATCGCAATGCCGATCACCAGCTCCAGTCCTGCGCCGACGCCGCCGGAGTCCTCACCGGAATGGCCGAGCTGCGTTGCGGCGAGCGCCAGCGCGAACACCACGATCGGTGTGACGATTCCGTCGTTGAGTCCGCTCTCGATGTTGAGGGCACGGCGCACCCGCGCCGGCACACGTTCGTCCTCGATCACCTGAGTGCTCAACGCGGCGTCCGTGGGCGCCAGGGCCGCACCGACGAAGAGCGCCAGCGCCCACGTGAGGTCGTTGAACAAGAGCGCGGCGGCCAGGGTTCCGAGGAGGACCGAGGCCGGAAGACCGATACCGAGGAGCCGAGCCGGTATTCCGACGTCCCGTCGAAGCGTGGGCAGGTTGACTCTCGATGCATCCGAGAACAGCAGGAGTGCCAGTGTCAACTCGACGAGGAGGTGGACCGACGGCGCGTCGACATCGACGGGCACCGGGCCCCACGCCTGATTGCCCAGGAGGAACCCCGCTGCCGACAGGACGACCGGGCCGGTGATGTTCCACCCGGCGAGGCGCCTGGACAGCACGGCCCAACCGAGCACGACAAGACTCAGAACGGCGAGTACGGGCTCCATGATTGGCTCGCTTCTTCAGACCGTCGGCCATGATCCGCTACGGCGACAACCCTCCGGTCCTCTCGAGCGCTGACAGCAATACGGTAGACCCCCGATCCCCGCGACGCATGCTACCTCCCGAGACTCATCTCCTGCCTTCACGAATGCTCGGCGAGTCGGATATCGAATCGCCGACCGCGACAGTTCCGCGGCGTCCATCGTTCCGGGTCTTGAGGAGACTTGCGACGGTCGCGACGATGATCGTCGCGGCGATGAACAGCAGCGACAACCAGATGGGAATCTCCGGCACCCACAGCAGCGGTTCGCCCCCGTTGATGAACGGCAGCTCGTTGACGTGGAGGGCGTGCAGGACGAGCTTGACTCCGATGAAGGCGAGGATCACGGCGAGCCCCTGGGCGAGGTAGACCAGACGCTCGAGCAGCCCGCCGATGAGGAAGTAGAGCTGCCGCAGCCCCATCAGGGCGAAGGCGTTGGCGGTGAAGACGATGTAGGCCTCCTCCGTGAGGCCGTAGATCGCGGGGATCGAGTCGACGGCGAAGATCAGGTCGACGAAGCCGATCGCGACGATCACCAGCAGCATCGGGGTGACGAAACGGCGCCCGTTCTTCCGGACGGTCAGCCGGTCGCCGCTGTACTCGTCAGTGACCGGCAGGATGCGGCGCACGAAGTGCATGAACCTGCCGTCGGCCGGGTTGTGATCCCCATGGGCGAACGCCTGCCGGTAGGCGAGGAACAGCAGCAGCGCACCGAAGATGTAGAAGATCCACGAGAAGTTCTCGATCAGCGCCGCTCCGATGGCGATGAAGCCGCCGCGCATGATCAATGCGATCACGATCCCGATCATCAGCACCTTCTGCTGATAGATCTTCGGCACGGCGAAGCCCGCCATCACGATGAAGAAGACGAACAGGTTGTCGATCGAGAGCGCCTTCTCGGTCAGGTAGCCGGCGAAGTACTCACCCCCGAACGTCCAGCCCGAGACGGCACCGATTCCCACGCCGAACAGCAGGGCCAGACCGATGTAGAACGCCGACCACCGGGCGGACTCCGTGATGGTCGGCTCGTGCGGCTTTCGCACGTGGGCGAAGAACTCGTAGACGAAGAACGCGACCGTGATCGCGAGCGTGATGATCCAAACGAGCGGCGTGACATTCAAGAGGTGCTCCAAACCCGACGTTGAGTGATCGACGTCAAGGTCTTCTCCACCCTCGGGATCGAGGACCGGCGACCCGGGATGCAGATCGCATCCGTAATGACGAGCCGACCGTGTCGGAGTACTCCCCTTGCATTTCGCAGTCTAGGAAACTGCGGCGGATGCTGGCTGAAAGGTCGCTGAGTACCGAATGCTTCGCCGGCGCTCGGTATGCTCTCGCGAGAACGGTCAGCGACGAGAACCGGTCGCCGGCCCGGCCGGCGACGTGAGGAAGCCGAGACCACAGATGGCGCCATCGATGAGAACGGTGCCGTATTCGTCACCGGCGCGACGGGAACGGTCGGATCCGCCGTTGCCGAGACCCTCGCGGCACGCGGACAGAGGGTGATCGGAGCGGTCCGGGGAGGATCCGGCGGGGAAGCGCTGCCCGCCGGCGTCGAGGGGCGGCCGTTCGATTTCGCGGCGGACCGTCCGGCGTTGAAAGCGGCACTCGAGGGCTGCGATCGCCTCTTCCTCATGAGACCGCCGCCGATCGATGATGTGCGGCGGTATCTCTTCCCTCTGATCGACGCCGCCATGGGCTCGGGCATCCGTCACATCACCTTCCTGTCACTGCAGGGAGTGCAGCACAACAAGGGCACACCCCACTACGCCGTCGAGCGGTACCTCCACCAGATCGACGCGCCCTACACGTTTCTCAGGCCGAACTTCTTCATGCAGAACCTGTCGACCACCTACCGGGACGGCATCCGGGATCGGAACGAGATCTACCTGCCCGCCGGCCGCGCTTTCACCGCCTTCATCGACGCTCGCGACATCGGAGCGGTCGCCGCGCACGTCCTCACGTCCACCGGCCACCTCCGCCGCGCGTACACCCTGAACGGCGAGCAGTCACTCACGTACCGCAACGTCGCCCGCATCCTCAGCGAGGTGCTCGGTCGCACGATCCGCTACGCGCGGCCCAGCGAGGCGGAGTACCTGGAGAGGCTGAGACAAGACGGCCTGCCTGAGGACTACATCGCCGTGCAGAAGATGATCTACCGCGTCGTCCGCTTCAACATCTCGGCCCTTCCCAATCGCGCGGTCCGCAGGCTCACCGGACGACCGGCCACCACCTTCCGCGAGTTCGCGGAGCGCGAGAAGGCCGTGTGGCAGGTGGATTGACGCCGATCCAGCGGTGCGGAGGCGCCGTCCGTACGCCGCTGGCGGCTCGCCGCAGGACCATGCGGTCGCCTATTGATTTTTCGTTTAATCAGTGTAAGGCTGACCGGCGCACCCCCTCGGTGAAGCGCGCGGCCGTCACAGGCGACCCATCTGGTGCGCGGCAGTTCGAGTTCGACGACGCAATCCTTTCTGCCGCCAGATGCGCCGAGCCATCCGCACAACGACGTAATGAGGAGCTCCGATGAGAACTGTCCGAAAGAGGCTTACAGCGGCGGCCCGGGCCGTCGCCTGCACTGCAGCGCTGGCGCTGTCATTGACATCCGGCGCGGTGGCGGCGAACGCCGTCGCGACGACCGGCGCGACAGCGGAGGAGGCTGTCGCGACTACCGGCGAGGCGAACGCTGCCGGCGCTGCGGGTGACGACGCGATATCGGCGGAGCAGTACCCGTTCCCGCATGCCGCGGCGTATCCGCACGGCATCATGCCGAGCCTCGACCGCGACACCCTCAACCGTGACATGCTGTCGCTCTACACGAAGTGGCGCGAGCAGTACATCACCACCGACGGAGCGAACCCCGGTGAAGTGAGAGTCCGCGCGAGCGATTCCAACTACAAGGACGGCGCCCCCTCGGAGGGCGTCGGATTCGCCATGCTTCTCTCGGTGTATATGGCGAGCCCGCACACGAGCGGCCACAGCGACTTCGACGGGCTCTTCCGCTACTACAAGCGGCACCTGTCCCCCGGCTACAACTTCATGGGATGGAAAGTGGACAAGGAGGGGAACAGCATCGATCCCTACGCCGCACCCGATGGCGATTTCGACGCAGCGACAGCACTGCTCATGGCGCACAAGCAATGGGGCAGTGGCGGAGGGATCGACTACCTCGAGGAGGCGAAGAAGATCATCCGGGATGCCATGGAGCACCTGATCTACAAGCCGTCCTACCTGGTCAAGGTGAGTCAGGCGACGACCACCTCGGTCATCAGCTCTTACGAGATCCCGCCGTGGTTCGCGCTCTACAAGGACGCCACCGGCGAAGACCGCTGGGAGAAGGCGACGGATGCCGCTTATGGGATGTTCGATCACTTCTACAACCTGAACCCGGGAACGGGCCTCGTGCCCTATCGGTGGGCGCTCTCGGCGACGGGCGCTCCCACCTACACCGGCGCCAACGGCCCCGACAGCAACTCCACGAGCTACGGATTCGACCCCTGCCGGCTCCCCTGGCGGGTGGCCCAGGACTTCTTGTGGAACGGAACCGAGAACAGCCCCCTCGCCCATGATCTCCCGGACCGGAACGTCAAGTGGTTCATGTCCAAGATCAACGGAAACCCCGGCAACGCGCTGGCCTCGTACAACATCGACGGCACGGACAGGGCCACCTTCACGTCGCCCCGCAACATGACAGGTCCCATGGCCGTCGCCGCCATGGTCGATGCCTCGAACCAGAGCTCGCTCGACCTCCTGTACGGGTACCTCCGCACGCAGGAGCCCATCAGCGACTCGCCCGGCAACTACTACCAGGACGCCGTCATGATCATGAGCATGCTGGTGCTCACCGGAAACATGCCCAACTTCTACGACTCGGAGCCTTACCCGACGAGCCCGCTGCCCGCTCCGCTGCCCGCTGCCGACACGACCGCACCGGCACAGCCCCTCGACGTCACGGTGACCGCCAGCAGCTTCAGCACCATCGACCTGTCGTGGGCCGCGGCCGCCGATGACCAAGGACCGGTGATGTACGAGATCAGGCGGGATGGGCGGCTCTACAACGTCACCCCCAAGCTCACCACGAAGCTCGAATACCTGGATCCGGGCACGTCGTATTCGATGACGGTGACGGCCCGGGATGCGGCCGGCAACAAGACGGTGAGCGAAGCGGTGGTGGGGTCGACCGTGGTCGACACCGCCGCGCCCGCCAAGACGACCGGCATCGTCGCTCAGGCGAAGGCGATGACGAGCCTGACCCTGAGATGGAACCGGCCTGCCGACAACGATGCTGTCAACGAGCTCTCGTATGACGTCTATCGCGACGGAGCCAAGGTCAACGCGGATCCGGTGTATTTCCCCAGTGACTACAAGATCGAGAACCTGCAGCCGGGAACGGCCCACAGCTTCACGATCGTGGCCACCGACCAGTCGGGGAACAGCTCCACCAGTGACGCGTTCACGACGTCCACCACCGCAACGGATGTGACAGCTCCGTCACGCCCCTCATATGTCCAGGCGACGAAGCGGATGCCGGACCGTATCGACGTGGCCTGGATCGCCTCGACGGACGACCACCCCAGCGGACGCGTGACCTACGACGTGTTCAACGGCGACGTCAAAGTCAACACCGAGCCTGTCGCCGGCACGACCTTCACTCTCACCGGTCTTCCGCCCGCCACCGAGTTCTCCCTCCGGGTGGTCGCCACGGACGCTGCGGGCAATGCGCGATCCAGCTACATCTACGACACGAGCACGAAGAAGCTGAAGAACAAGTGACGCCGGCGCTACTTCAGGGAACCGGTCGAGATCCCACCGGCGATGTAGCGCTGCGCCGAGATGAGCAGGACGGCGGCGGGAACGGAGGCCAGCAGCGACACCGACATCAGCGTGCTCCAGTCCTGGTCGTAGACGCCGAGGAACTGGTAGATGCCCAGGGTCACCGGGACGATCGACCCGTCCGTCGTGAGGGTGAGCGCGAAGTCGAGGTCGCTCCAGGCGAACAGGAACGTGAACAGCGAGGCGGTGATGATCGCGTTGCGGCTGAGCGGAACGACGACCGACACGAGCGTCCGGATGCGGCCCGCCCCGTCGATCCGCGCCGCCTCCATCATCTCCTTGGGGATGGCGATCATGAAGGCGTAGAGGATCAGGATGCTGAACGGGATGCCCTTCGTCGCGTCGGCGAGGATCAGCCCGGGGAACGAGTTGAGCAGTCCCCAGGAGTTGTACAGCGTGTAGAGCGAGTTGGCCACGACGATCGCCGGGATCATCTGGGTGATGAGGACGATTCCGAGCATCACGGGCACCGCCGGCAGGCGCAGCAGGGCCAGCGCGTACGCGGCGGGGACCGAGACGATGAACGCGAGGACGACGGCGCCCAGCGCGATGACGAGGCTCGTCCCCAGGTTGCCGAGCTGAGTGGAGAGGGCGTTCTGGAAGCCCTCGAGGGAGGGGTTCAGCGGCAGCCAGGTGATGTTCGAGGAGGAGACGTCGGCCTGAAGGGCGGCGTTCAGCATCCAGTAGAGCGGGAAGAGCAGGAAGGCGACGAGGAGGACACCGATGACGGTGTTGGCGCGCGTCTTCAGGATGGGTGTGCTCATCGGTCTTCTCCTGTGACGCTCGCGCGGTTGATCCTGAGGTAGATGAACCCGCAGATGAGGGATATGAGGATGAGCACGTTGCCCATCGCGGCGCCCTGGCCGAAGTTGAAGTTCTCGAACGAGAGCTTGTAGGCCTGCGTCGCCAGGATCTGCGTGGAATTGGCCGGCCCGCCCTGCGTCAGCACCAGCACGAGGTCGAGCACCTTCACCGTGTACACGAAGCCCAGCACCAGCACGACGGCGATCACGGGTCGGAGCATCGGCAGGGTGATGTGCCGGAACATCTGGCGGCCGCTGGCTCCGTCGAGCCGAGCCGCCTCGTAGAGCTCCGGCGGGATCTCCTTGATGCCGCCGTACAGAATGACCATGTTGAAGGGGATGCCGATCCAGATGTTGACGAGGATGACGGCGATCATCGCGGTCTGGGTGCTCACCAGCCAGGGCACGGCCGGCAGTCCCAGACCCGTGATCACCTCATTCACCACGCCGTTGTCGAAGTCGAACATCCAGCGCCAGAGCGTGGCCGAGACCACCAGCGGCAGCAGCCACGGCAGCAGGAGCAGGGATCGGATGATGCCGTTCAGGGGAAAGCGCCGGCTGAAGAACACGGCGAGGGCGAGCCCGATGCAGAACTGGCCGACGATCGACCCGATCACGAACACGAACGTGTTGGTGAGGAAGGTGCCGAAGAGCCCCGACGTGAAGATCGCGGTGTAGTTCTCGAACCCCACGAAGGGCGCTTCGCCGGTGTAGAACGTGGCGGTCGTGTACTCCTGCGTGCTCATCACGACGTTCTTCACGAGCGGATACGCGAAGAACACCCCGATGTAGGCGATCGCGGGGACCAGGAGGAGGGAGCTGCCGAGCTGGTCACGGAGCCGTGCGCGGCGCGCCGTGATGCGCGCCGGCTGGGTGGGCCGCTCCGATCTGCGGGGTGAGTCGTTCACCGGTCGTATGTCGAGATCGACCATCTTCGCTCTCCGATCTGGTTGGTGGTGCCGTGCGTCGCGATGATCACTTGGTCTGTTCGGCGAGGGCCTGTGCGTCATCCATCGCCTGCTGAGCCGTCTTTGACCCCGTGCCGGCAGCCTGGATCGCCTCCGTGATGGCGGCCCCCACCGCCGGGTAGCGCACGCCGACCTCGAGCGTCCGCGGACGCGCGGTCTGCACCTCCTCGACGAACGCGGCCATCTCGGGAACCTCCTGCGCGTACTCTTCGGCGGCCGCCTGCAGGGAGGGCACGTTGAAGGCGGTCTTGGCCAGGCCCATCACGGATTCCTCCGTGGTCAGGCAGGCCAGCAGTTCGGCGGACTTCGCCTGGCGAGCGGCCGTGGTGATGGGCAGCGTCCACACTTCACCGCCCAGCGACGGGATGACGTCCTGATCGTCCGTCCGCGTGGGTACGGGAGCGACCGCCCAGTTGAGGTCCGGGTTCTCCTTCAGCGCGGGGATGTTCCACGGCCCATTGACCATCATGGCCGCCTTGCCGGCGAGGAAAGCGCCTGCCACGTCCTCCTGATTGAAGTTCAGCACCGCCTGCGACGCGTTCCCGTCGCGGATGAGCCCGGTCCAGTAGTCCAGAGCCTCGACGCCTTCCTCGGAGTTCAGCTCGTTGAGGTCGCCGCCGTTCGACCAGAAGGCCTGCAGGAACTGCGACGCCGCCAGGCCGGAATTCTCGGCGGCGAACGCGATCGGGTAGACGTCTCCGGACTTCAGCTTCGGTGAGATCTCCTCGAGCTCATCCCACGTCTTGGGCGGCTCGACGCCCGCGGCCTCGAACAGGTCGACGTTGTAGAAGAGGGCGACGGCGTTCACGGTGGGCGCGAGCCCGTACACCTCGTCCTTGTAGGTGCCGGCGCTCATGATCGTGTCGATGAAGCCGCTCGTGTCGATGTCGTAGTCGCTGAGGGGCGACAGCGCACCCGTCGCCGCGATCTGCTGCACGTCGGGATTGTTCAGCATCAGCAGATCGGGCATCGTGCGCGACGATGCCAGCTGGAGCGCCTTGGGAACGAGCTGGTCGCCGGGGACGCTCTCGTGGTCGATGGTGACGCCGACCTCATCGCCGCAGCGAGTCAGCAGATCGTTGTAGACGGTGTGGCCGGGCTCGGCGACGAAATAGTCGAGCACGCTGAGCTCGATGGATTCGCCCCCGGCATCCGCATCTTCGGGAGTCGCCGCCGGGGAACAGGCGGCGAGCATGCCCGTCATGGCGAGGGAGGCGACTCCGACGACCGCCATGCGGCGGGGAGTGAAGACTGATTCGTGGCGCGCGCGTGTGTACATGATCTCTTCCTTGAGGTGATTTCGGGTGGGGGTGGATGTCGGGCGTCGGGCGAGCGGATCGCCCGCGGTCAAAGAGCTGAGCCGACCGGCTGCCGCCCTGGGGCGGCCGGTTCGCGGAAGTTCGGCACGGGGACCAGCTCCCCGCCGGTCAGGGCCGATTCGTGGGCGACGATGCCGGGGGCGCACCAGTCGGCGGCCGTGTAGTGATCGATCCGCGGCGGGCGATCCTCGAGGATGCTGGTGACGAACTCGTGAACGAGGTGCGGATGAGAGCCGCCGTGGTGAGAGGGAACCGAGATGGCGGCCAGACCAGGGGCGGGCACCCACGCGACCGGCTGCGTGAAGCGCCTGAGCTCGTCGGGGAGCGAGTCCCGGTGGTCGTCGGGGTGGACGATCTCGACATCCACCCGCCGGAAGCGTTCACGGTCGGCCTCGGGCTCGGAGTGCATGGTGAAGACCGTGAGCCCGTCGTCTTCGTCGAGTGAGGGCCATTCGACGCTCATCCGGTCGCCGTAGACGCTGAAGCCCTCGATGGCCGTCCGCGCCACGTTGAAGCAGCCCTGGGTGACCTCTGCCTTCACGTCGGCGCCCTCGAGCGTGAGCAGCGCCGACTCGATGGGGAACGGGTTGCCGTAGTCCCCCGCCTGATCCGGACGCAGAACGCCGGAGCCGAACCCGCGCACCGACTCCGCACGCGTGCCGAGCAGGGCCAGAAGCGGACTCACGACGTGCGTGGCGTACTTCAGAGGCGGGAACGCGCGCCAGTAGCCGGGCATCTCGCTGCGATCGCGGATGTGCGCGCCCCGCAGGAAGGTGATGTCGCCGAGGCGGCCGGAGCGGTACAGCTCTTCGATGTACAGGAACTCGCGCTGGTAGACAGCGGTCTCCATCATCATGAAGTTGCGACCGCTCGCCTCGGTGGCGTCGATGACAGCCTCGATCTCGTCGAGCGTCATCCCCATCGGCACGGCAGATGCCACATGGCGACCGCTGTTCAGAACGGAAACCGCTTGCTTCGCGTGCAGCGTCACGGGAGTCACCAGGTGAACCGCATCGAACTCGCCGGATTCCAGGACGTCCTCCAGCGAGGTGAACGTGTCGCTGATTCCGTAGCGGTCTGCGATGGATCGGAGTTTCGCCTCATCGGGGTCGCACAGCGCGACCCGCCCCACGGAGGGGTGGCTCGCGTAGACCGGGACGAAGTCGAGGCCGAACCCGAGACCGACGACGACGACGTCGATGGTTCGCCCGGCCATCACTCGCCCACCGTTTCCCGCTCGGCGGAGGAGAAGGTGATGACGAAGATCGCCTCATCCTCTCCGAGGTTCGTCGCGTTGTGCACACTGCCGGACGGGATGGAGATCGTGTCGCCCGGGCCCATCTCGACGTAGGTCTCGTCGACGCGATGACGAATGGTCCCCTGCAGCACGTGCAGCACCTCGTCGCAGTTCGGGTGGAAGTGCGGAGGGTTCTGCTGCCCCGGACGGATGTAGCAGCGGCCGACCGTCAGGGTGTCGGAGTTGCCCAGGCGGCCGGCGACCATCCATTCCAGGCGGCCCCACTCCTGCGGCTCGGTGAGGACGTCGCTGCGATGTACTACTCCGCCACGTGACATGGATGCTCCCGTTCGTCGAATGCAGGGAACGTCAGTTCACTCCTGCGACGGCGTCTGGCCTCCCGAAGGAGGGCGCAGTGCCTGTACCTATTCGACCGAGAAGCGAATCAGCGGGTAAGGTCCAATTCCGCGATGGTGGACCCACCCGCATGGTGTGCCGGACTCCGGCGGAAACGCTCCCAGCTCTGTCCGAGTGAACGGATGGCTTCGGTGGTGCCGGCGATGGGCCCGGCGTAGGAGATGCGGATGAAGTTGTCGAGCTCGTTCACGCAGCTGAAGGTGGGGCCCGGAAGGAGACGGATGCCGTCCCGGCCCGCCACCGTCGCGAAGGACGTCGCACATGCGTCCGGAAGCTCGATCCACAGCGAGGCGCCGCCGGACGGCGTGATCGGCCGCCACTCCGGGAGGTATTCGGCGACCGCCGCCATCGCGGCCTGCCGTGCCTCGTACAGGGACTCGCTGCGCAGGTGACGGGAGCTGACGATCTGCGGAAGGAGCGCCGCTGCGACCGCCTGCGCCAGCAGCGACGTGCCGAGGTCCTCACCCGTCTTGATCGACGCGAGCCTCTCGACGGTCGCGACGTCGGCGCGCAGCCACCCGACCCGCAAGCCGCCCCAGAACGACTTGCTGAAAGAGCCGACCGCGATGACATAGCCGCCGAACGCCGGGAGAGGGATGGGAGGCGCTTCGCCGATGGTCGTGTCCGACAGCGTGGCGTCATCGATCACCGGCACACCCAAGCCGGACGACATCTCCGCGAGTGCCTTGCGCTGCCACGGCTCCATGATGAGGCCGGTCGGATTGTGTACCGTCGACTGAACGACGATCAGGCTGGCACGCGTCCGTTCGATCAGCGCCTCCGTCTCTCGCACCCAGGCACCCCGGCCGGTTCGGGGAAGCGGCACGAGCCGCGCCCCCAGCGCCCGCAGCGACTCGATCGCGCCACGGAACGACGGCTCCTCGATGAGGACCGTCGCCCCGCGCGCCAGCAGCGAAGACGCCGCCAGGCGGAGAGCCTGCTGCGCTCCGGAGGTCACGAGCACCTGGGCCGGCCGGGTGGGCAGGCCGAGATCGGAATAGTAGGCGGCGATCTCCTCGCGGAGCACCGGCAGGCCGGCCGGCGCGTACCCGTGCGAGTCGATCAGGTGCATCATGTTCTTGCCGGTGAGCCGGTCGACCTCGTCCGCGACGATCGGCAGGCCCGGTAGGGCCGCGCTGCGGAGATCCACGCGGGTGACCTCCGAGGCGTCCGCGGCATCCTGCCCTCCCACGAAGGACTGCAGGCGGTCATCTCCCCGCGGGTTGGCCGAGGTCCAGCCGGTGGACACGTACGTGCCGTCACCCTGGCGACTCGTGAGGATCCCCTGGCCACGGAGGGAGTCGAACGCGGCGCCGATCGTGTTGCGGCTGACGTTCAGAGCCGCACTGAGAGAGCGTTCCGACGGCATCCGCACCCCAGAGGGCAGGCGACCGGCCTGAACGAGGCGGCGCACCGCCTCTGCGAGGTCGGCGTGGAGCACGCCGTTGGTGCCCGACCAGTCGCCCAGCAGCCGCACCAGGTGGTGGGGGCCGACGCTGGCGGCCAATTGCGTTCGATTGGCCCTGCCGCTGGTCCGTTGCATGCGGCCAGTATGGACACACTCGCATCGAGCCCGCAACGGCGGCCGCGAGCACGCCTCCGCCGCGGGGGCGTGCCTCCCGGCTGCCTGGGCACGGCGGGCACGAAGACTGCTCGCCCCGCGTGACGCTCATCCTCGAAAGGAACCTCATGACCGGCATCTCCCGAGAAGACCTTCTTCAGCGCTTCCGAGGCAAGCGCGCGGACCGCCGGCTGATCATCGGCGCCGGTGCCGGCACCGGCCTCTCGGCGAAGAGCGAAGAAGCGGGCGGTGTCGACCTGATCGTGATCTACAATTCCGGCCGGTTCAGGATGGCCGGCCGTGGGTCGCTCGCCGGGCTGCTCGCCTACGGCAACGCGAACGACACCGTGGTCGAGATGGGCCGCGAGATCCTGCCCGTGGTGAAGGACGTCCCCGTGCTCGCCGGCGTGAACGGCACGGACCCGTTCCTCGACGTCGACCGGTTCCTCTCGGATCTGCAGCGGATGGGCTTCTCCGGCATCCAGAACTTCCCGACCGTCGGCCTCATCGACGGGGTGTTCCGTGCGAACCTCGAGGAGACCGGCATGGGCTTCGATCTCGAGGTGGAGCTCGTGCGCCGGGCGCATGCGCTCGACCTGCTCACGACGCCGTACGTGTTCGGCGAAGAGGACGCCGTCGCCATGACGGAGGCCGGCGCCGACATCATCGTGTGCCACCTCGGACTCACCACCGGCGGGGCGATCGGTGCCGCGACGGCCCTCTCCCTCGACGACTGCGTCCAGTCGGTGCGCGCGTGGCAGGCCGCGGCGCGCTCGGTGCGCGACGACGTCTTCGTGCTCGTGCACGGGGGTCCGGTCTCCGCTCCGGGGGACGTTCAGTACGTGCTCGACCGCGTGCCCGGGATCGACGGCTTCTACGGCGCATCGTCGATGGAGCGGATGCCGACCGAGCGGGCCATCGCGTCAGAGGTCGCGGCGTTCGCGAACCTCTCGCTCGGGACCTCGGTCTCGGTCTGATCCTCGAGGAGCCGGCGATGCCTCCTGCTGTCGTGCTGCCTGCTGTTGTCCTGCCTGCTGTTGTCCTGCCTGCTGTTGTGCTGCTGGGCGCCATGGACACGAAGGGCGCCGAGTACTCATTCGTCCGCGATCGCCTCCGCGCGGCGGGGGTGGAGACGATCACCGTCGATTTCGGCGTGCTCGGCACACCGCTCCTCTCCGCCGATATCAGCAGCGGCGAGGTGGCAGAGGCGGGCGGTGGAGACCTCGAACAGCTGAGGGCCGACGCCGACCGCGGCGCGGCGATGGCCATCATGGCCGCGGGTTCGGCCGCCGTCGTGAAGCGCCTCGTTGCCGAGGGTCGGGTGCAGGGCGCCTTGGCCCTCGGCGGCACGGGAGGCACCTCGCTGGCCGCCGCGGCGTTCAGGGAGCTGCCGCTCGGCTTCCCCCGCATCATCGTCTCCACCGCCGCTTCGGGCGACACCGCGCAGTACATCGGCGAGACCGACCTGATCCTCGTGCCGAGCATCGTCGACATCGCGGGGCTCAATCGCATCTCGACGAAGATCCTCGGCAACGCCGCGGCGGCCCTCTCGGGCATGGTGAACGCCGTTCCCGTCCCGGATGGCGGGTCGAGACCGCTGGTCGCGGCATCGATGTTCGGCGTCACGACCCCTTGCGTCACCCGAGCCCGCGAGCGACTGGAAGAGCTCGGCTACGAGGTGCTCGTGTTCCACATGACCGGCTCGGGCGGGCGCGCGATGGAGTCGCTGATCCGTCAGGGGTACATCGACGGCGTGCTCGATGTCACCACGACGGAGCTCTGCGACAACCTCGTCGGCGGCGTCTTCTCGGCCGGTGCCGACCGGCTGACCGCCGCCGCGGCGGGCGGGATCCCCCAGGTCGTCAGCCTGGGCGCACTGGACATGGTCAACTGGGGCGCGATAGACACCGTCCCGGCGCAGTTCCGCGACCGCAACCTGTACGTGCACAACTCGAGCGTCACCCTCATGCGCACGACCCCGGAGGAGTCCTCGGCCATCGGCGCGGAACTCGCCGGCAAGGTCGCTGCATCCACCGCCGAGGCCGTCGTAGTCCTGCCGCTCGGCGGCGTCTCGGCACTCGCCGGGCCGGGTGGCCCCTTCTACGATCCGGCCGCTGATGCCGCGCTGTTCGACGCGGTCCGGTCTGGGCTGGAGGGATCCGCCGTGGACCTCGTCGAGCGCCCGGAACACATCAACGACCCCGAGCTCGCGGTCTGGCTCGCGGACCGGCTTCACGCGCTGATCCGGCAAGCGGCGACAGCAGAGCTACAGCGCTGACGCCTGCACCTGTATCGGTCTCCCCGTCGCCGTCGCGAGGATGAAGGAGTCAGGGGTCAGCGGTCAGAGGTCAGGGGTCAGGGGTCAGCAGTCAGGATCAGTCAGGATTCGAACCTCCACGCCATTGAGGACGGATGCGATGCGCACTTCCGTCAGCGCCTCCACCACGTGGTCGGCGTCGCACAGTGCCTCCCGGGAAACCGTGCCCGTCACAGCGACCACGACGCAGCCGGCCGCCTTCGCGGAGTGGACTCCTGCGACGGTGTCTTCGAAGGCGACGGTGCGGTCAGCGGTCACGCCGAGCAGGTCGGCGCCGAGCAGGAACGGCTCCGGATGCGGTTTGCCACGCGTGATCGACTCGCAGGTCACCATGGTGCGAGGCGGTGTGATGCCGGCGGCAGCGAGCCTCGCCAGTGCGACATCGCGGAAGCCGGAGGTGACGATCGCCTGCCGCGCATCCGGAACGGCCCGAAGAAGGTCGATGGCCCCTCGAAGTGGCGTGATCCCTGTCACGTCGTCGCGCTCGCGTCGCTGAAGGTCTCGCAGTGCATCCTCCAGAAGGGCCGGGGGAAGGATGCGGCGGAGAGTGTCGCGGGCCGGCTTGCCGTGGATGTGGGCCAGAAAATCGGGGTCCGTGACCGGCCAGGCGGACGCCCAGTCGACCCACACCGCCTCGGCTCCGGCTGTGGAGTCGATCAGGGTGCCATCCATGTCGAAGAGCACCGCATCGAAGACGCCGACCCGTTCAGTTCTCACCGTGGTCTCCCTCCTCTCGAGCGCGCTTCATGAGGGGAATGTCGTGCACGCGGATGCCCCGCGCCGGGGGGCGCGGGGCATACGTGCCAAGCGGATCGACCACTACTGGGTGAGAGGGCCGAGCGTCGGGTCGTCTTGGTAGACATCCGCCGCGTTGTCCTTGGTGACGATGACCGGATCGAGGAGATACGACTCCATGACTTTGGCACCGTTGTCGTACGACGAGTCGTCGTTGATCTCCGGCGCTTCCCCTTCGGAGAGGGACGCGACGGCGGCGATGATCTGCGCGACGAGCTTGCGGGTGTCCTTGTAGATGGTGGAGTACTGCTCGCCCGACATGATCAGCTTCACCGACTCGGCCTCCGAGTCCTGCCCTGTCACCACGGGAAGCGGCTTGCCTGCGGCCGTGACGGAGGTCAGGATCGCCCGCGCCAGGGTGTCGTTGGGAGACAGCACGCCGTCGAGCTCCGTAGACGTGTAGTTGCCCTGCAGAAGGGTGTCCATGCGCGTCTGCGCGTTCTGCGCGAGCCACCCCTGGGTGGCCGTCTGCTTCAGATCAGTCTGACCCGAGACCACTGTGAGCGTGCCGTCATCGATCTTCGGCTGAAGGATCTCCATTGCGCCGTCGAAGAAGACTGCCGAGTTCGCGTCATCCGGCGAGCCCGAGAACAGCTCGACGTTGTAGGTGCTCTTGTCGGGATAGGCGGCAGCGAGACCGTCCAGCAGTGCCTGGCCCTGCAGGTTGCCGACCTTGTTGGCGTCGAATCCGATGTAGTAGTCGATGTCCGGCGTGTTGAGGATCAGGCGGTCGTAGGCGATCGTGGTGATGCCGGCTTCCTTGGCCTGCTTGATCTGAGCACCGAGCTGACCGCCGTCCGCGGCGCCGATGACGATGACCTCGGCCCCGTTGGTGATCATCGACGTGATCTGCGTCTGCTGGTCCTGGACGGGGCTCGAAGCGCCGGCGTACTGGACGTCGCCCTCGAAGCCCGCCTCCTTCAGCCCGTCCTCGAACAGCTGCCCGGCGATGACCCAGTTCTCCGAGGTCTTGGCCGGCAGCGCCACCCCGATCACTGTGCCTTCACCGAATCCTTCCGGCGCTTCGGTGGAGCCCCCGCCCGCTTCGGTGCGGGAGGAGCATCCACTGAGGACGAGCAGCGCGGCTGCCGCTGACGCGGTCGCCATCAATGCGAGTTTGCGCATTTGTTTCTTCTTTCTTCGTTGGTCGAGGCGAAGCGGGTGCTTCGCGTTGTCAGGCGTAGGGAGTCGCGCCGCGCGGGCGTGACGTGTCTTCGGCGGAACCGGCACCCGGTTCCACCGCGGGTCTGTCGACGGAAGAGGCGAGCGCCAGGTCGCCGCCCTTGCGCGCGAACCGGGAGATCAGCGAACGACCGCCGCTGCGCTTGGACCACACGTCGATGCCCACGGCGACGAGCAGGACGAGGCCCTTGATCATCTGCACGCGGTCGGAGGGGACACCCATGAGCTGAAGGCCGTTGTTGAGGACGGCGATGACCAGAGCGCCGATGATGGAGCCGATGACCGTGCCGATCCCGCCCGAGACGGCGGCCCCGCCGATGAACACGGCGGCGATGGCGTCGAGCTCCCACCCGGTGCCGTCACCCGGTCCCGATGCATTCGAGCGCGCGATGAACACCATCCCGGCGAGCGCGGCGAGTATCGACATGTTCATCATCGCGAAGAAGTTGACGCGCCGGATCTTCACGCCCGATAGCTCGGCTGCGTGCCAGTTGCCGCCGACGGCGTAGACGTGCCGACCGATGATCGTGCTGTTGGTGATGAACGAGTAGATGATGACGAGCACCACGACGACGATGCCGGGGATGGGGAAGCTCGTTCCCGGACGGCCCCCGGCGAACAGCAGCGACGCCGCCGTGATGATGGCCACCAGCCCCACCACCTTCACGATGCTGACCCAGAGAGGCGCCATCTCCACCCGCATGGCGCGTTGGCGCTTCCGCAGCGACAGCTCGTTGACGACGACGACGATGATCCCGATGAGACCGAGGATCAGCGTGGGGACGTTGTAGGGGATGCCCATGTCGGGGTCCGGGAGGTACCCGCCGCCGAGGGCGAGGAAGAAGGAGTCGGGGATGGGCTCGGTGGTCGAGTTGCCGACGAACTGGTTGGCGCCGCGGAAGATCAGCATCCCGGCAAGGGTCACGATGAACGCGGGCACACCGACGTAGGCGACCCAGAATCCGTGCCAGGCGCCGATGACGCCGCCGATCATCAGTCCGAGCAGCACCGCGAGCGGCCACGGGAGCTCCCAGCGGTTGAGGGCGATCGCGACGATGATCCCCGTGAAGGCCGCGACCGAGCCGACGGAGAGGTCGATGTGGCCGGCGATGATGACGATGACCATGCCGATCGCGAGGATCAGCACATACGCGTTGGCGTTGATCATGTTGATGACGTTGCCCGGCTCGAGTGTCTTGCCGCCCGTGGCGAGCTGGAAGAACAGGATGATGGCGATCAGCGCCCCGAGGATGCCGAACTGTCGCGCACTGGAGGTTGACCCGCCGAACATCATGCCGAGGTCCTTGAGCCGCCGTCGGCGCGCGGGGGCCGGAGTGGAGCCGGGGGCGGTGGGGGCAGTGGTCTGGGTGGTCATCGCGGATCCTTCGGGGTGGCAGATCGGGTCATACTTCTCATGAGGGTCTCCGGGTCGGCGTCGGCGATATCGAACTCGTCGGTGATGCGCCCCTCGAAGAGGGTGTAGATGCGGTCGGACATCCCGAGCAGTTCCGGCAGCTCGGAGGAGATGAGGACGATCCCGGCGCCCTTCTCGGCCAGCTCGCGGATGATCCCGTAGATCTCGGTCTTCGCGCCGACGTCGATCCCGCGGGTCGGTTCGTCGAGGATGAGCAGGTCGGGCTCGGTGAACATCCACCGGGCGAGCACCACCTTCTGCTGGTTTCCGCCCGAGAGCTTCGAGACGCCCTGATCGACGCTCGATGCCTTGATCCGCAGCTGCCGGCGGTAATCCTCCGCAACCGCCCGCTCGCGGAAGGAGTCGACGACCGCCCGACGGGATATCTTCGTGAGCTTCGCGGCGACCGTGGATCGCTTGATGTCGTCGATGAGGTTGAGGCCGAGCGACTTGCGGTCTTCGCTCACGTAGGCGAGGCCGTGCTGGATGGCCTCGGACACCGTGCGCAGCTCGACGGGCACGCCGTCCTTGACGATCCCACCAGAGACGTACTCGCCGTAGGAACGCCCGAAGACGCTCATCGCCAGCTCGGTGCGGCCGGCGCCCATGAGCCCTGCGAAGCCGACGATCTCTCCCCTGCGGACCGTGAAGTGCAACGACTTCGCGACCAGCCTCTCACTGGCCAGCGGGTGGCGGATGGTCCAGTCCCGCACCTCGAAGAACACCTCTCCGATCGGATGCGGACCTCGTTCGGGAAAGCGATGCTCGAGCGTGCGCCCCACCATGCCGCGGATGATGCGGTCTTCGCTGACCTCCCCGCGGGTCACATCCAAGGTCTCGATGGTCATTCCATCGCGCAGGATGGTGATCGTGTCGCTGATCTGCTCGATCTCGTTCAGTTTGTGGCTGATCATGATGGAGCTGACCCCTCGGCCCTGAAGGCCCTTGATGAGGTCGAGCAGATGCTGCGAGTCATCCTCGTTGAGGGCCGCCGTCGGCTCGTCGAGAATGAGCAGCTGAACGTTCTTGCTGAGGGCCTTGGCGATCTCCACCAGCTGCTGCTTGCCGACCCCGATGTCCTTGATCTTCGTGCTCGGATCCTCGTCGAGCCCCACCCGGGCGAGCAGCTCCACCGCGCGGACCCTCACGTCGTCCCACCGGATGCGGCCGCGCGGTGCCGGCTCGTTTCCGAGGAAGATGTTCTCCGCGATGGAGAGCTCCGGGATGAGGGCGAGCTCTTGATGAATGATGACGATCCCCGCCTGCTCGCTGTCGCGGATGCTGCGGAACTGCGCCACCTCGCCGTTGAAGACGACGTCGCCGCCGTAGGTGCCGTAGGGGTGGACACCGGAGAGGACCTTCATCAACGTCGACTTGCCGGCACCGTTCTCTCCGCAGATGGAGTGGATCTCGCCGGGGCGGACCGTGAGCGTCACGTCGTCGAGCGCCTTGACCCCGGGAAACTCTTTCGTGATCCCGCGCATCTGCAGGATCGCCGGCGACTGCTCCTGGGCCCCGGAAGGCTTCGCTTCATCTGACATCGCACTCCCCGACTTCTTCGTCCATTCGTGGCCGAGCCCAACGATAGACCAATACGGTCCCAAATGTATATAGGTTTGTCGACGAACATGTAACGTATACTGACGCACATGATTGATGCGAGTTCTTGATGCCCGCCGCCACAGGCACGCGCCGCCGCGAGATCGAGTCCTGGCTCAGGGAGCAGGTCATCGGTGGTCGTGAGGGCGACCCCCTCCCCTCCGAAGCGGAGCTCGCGGAGAAGTTCGGCGTCAGCCGGATGACGGCGCGTCAGGCGATGCAGAGCCTCGCCGCGCAGGGCCTGGTGCGCCGCCAGCGCGGCTCGGGCACGTTCATCGCACCGCAGCCGATGCACCGGCACTCCGGGCCGCTGATGAGCTTCACGGAGGACATGAAGCGCCGCGGGCTTTCGGCTTCGTCGCGCCTGATCACCGCCGAGCTGCGCGATGCGACGGCGGCCGAAGCCGGCGCACTCCGGCTCGAACCCGGCCAGCGCCTGGTGTCGCTCGTGCGCATCCGGCTGGCGGACGGGCAGCCGATGGCCATCGAGAGCACCGTACTCACCCCCGACTGCGTTCCCGTGCTCTCGCACGACCTCGAGCAGGGCTCGCTGCATCAGGCGCTTCGCGAATTGGGGCGCCAGCCGGTCACGGCCGTCTGCCGGATCAGCGCGCGGGAGGCCACGGGCAAGGAGTCCGCGCTGCTGGATCTGCCGCGCCGGGCCGCCGTGCTGCAGGAGCAGCGGGTCATCTCCGATCAGTCCGAGCGGCCCCTGGAGTTCACCACGACGAACTACGCCGCCGACCGCTACGTCATCGACGCCGTGTTCACGTTGACGGACCCCGCGCCCTCCGCCTGACCCCTTCCTCCCGGTGGCGCCGCTCGGATGAGCGGCGCCACCGCTGTTTCTGCGCGGCTTGACACCAGCGCGCGCCAAAACGTACAGTGTGCTCATTGCAAGTTGTATAGACATAGACAACGAGGCGGCACAGTGACCGGCCCCGCGGCGAAGGAGACCCGATCGTGAACGCGTGCGCCATCGACGATGCGACCAGGGCCGACGGCGACGTGGCCTGCTCCGCGACGGCGCGGTTCCTGGGCGTCGACATCGGCGGCACGGCGATCAAGTGGTCCGTGCTGGCGGGGGGCGCCGTGGAGGCGACCGGCGCCATCCCCACTCCCCGCATCGATCACCACGCCGTTCTGGCCGCCGTTGCGGAGCTTGCCCAGCAGACTTCCGGCGACCTGGCCGGCATCGGAGTCGCCGTGCCCGGCACCGTGAACGCGGTGCTGCGTCGCAGCGTCTTCCTCCCGAACCTTCCCGGCGACTGGAACGATCTGCCGGTCGCCGACACGCTCGAACGGCTGACAGGGCTGCCGGTGGTCCTCACGAACGACGCGCGCGCCTTCGCGTGGGCCGAGCATTCGACCGGAGCGGCGGTCGGCATCCCCGACGCCCTCTTCGTGACCCTCGGCACCGGCGTCGGCGGGGCCATAGCCCTGCGCGGTGAGATCCTCGTCGGCGACATGGATGCGATCGGCGAGATGGGCCATGTGCCCGTCGATCCGCGCGGCGTGCTCTGTCTCTGCGGGGGTCGGGGCTGCTTGGAGACGATCGCCTCCGCATCGGCGATCGTCGGCGGCCTTGCCCGCACCGTGGCGATGTCGCAGTCCGTCATGCTGCGCGAACTCACCGCCGACGGCGCGCAGCCCCTCACCGCCAAGATCGTGGCTGATGCCGCGCGCCGCGGCGACCCGTGGGCAGAGGACGCCTTCGCGCGCGCGGGAGCGGCGCTCGGGCAGGCGGCGGCGACGATCTCCCTGCTGCTGCAGCTCGACGCCGTCGTGATCGGCGGCGGGCTGCTGCCGGCGGCAGACCTGTACCTGCCGCACGTGCAGGAAGCCCTCGATGCCCGGCGATCGCTCACCGGGCGAGTCTCCGCGATCAGCGCCCGATACGGCCACGAGGCGGGCTCCGTGGGCGCCGCCGCACTCGCCGCCCACCGTGTCGGCCGACTTCTCCCATCTCTGACAGGAAGGACCCAGCCATGACCTGGATCTCCGAAGCACGCGCCGTCCTCGACCGGATCGAGACGACGCAGAGCGCCGCCCTGGAGCGGGCGGCGGCGATCGCCGCAGACGCGATCGGCGGCGGAGGGGTGGTGCACACCTTCGGCACCGGCCACTCCCGCATCCCGGTCGAGGAGATGTTCCCGCGGTACGGGTCGTACCCGGGCTGGCACCCGCTCGTCGAGCTGTCGATGACCTTCCACACGGAGATCGCGGGATCGAACGGGCAGCGCCAGGCCATGTTCATCGAGCGCGTGCCCGGGTTCGCCGAGGCCATCATGGCGAACTTCGATCTGCGCCCCACCGACGCGATCCTGATGTTCAGCGCCACGGGGCGAAACGCGGTGCCCGTCGAGACGGCGATGATCGCCCGCGCAGCGGGCCTCAAGGTGATCGCGGTGACCTCCATCAGCGAAGCCCGCGCGGTGCCGCCCACACACGCGTCCGGCACGATCCTCGCCGACCACGCCGACGTCGTGATCGACATCTGCACTCCGCTCGGCGATGCCGCCGTGGTGATCGACGGCTGGGAGAACAAGGTCGGCCCGGTCAGCAGCATCTCCAACATCGCGATCGTCAACACGCTCAAGGTGCTCACCGCCCAGAAGCTGTCGGACAGGGGGATCGAGCTGCCCGTCCTGACCGGCGGTCAGGTCGTCGGCGCCGAGCGGTCGAAGGAGCTGTTCGAGAACGCCTACCTCGAGCACGCCCGCCGCAAGGCATCCGTTCTGCGGATGCCGGTAAGCGAACCGGTCGCCCCGTGACCGGCACGGCGTGGGTGATCGGAGGCACCGGTGGAATCGGCGGCGCCTGCGCGCGCGGGCTCGCCGAGGACGGCTTCGCCGTGCACACCTCCGACCGGCCCCATGAAGACATCACGCAGCCGGGCGTCGCCGACGGGGTCGCGGCGCAGCTCGCGGCGGAGGGACCCATCACGGCCGCCGTGCACACGATCGGGATGAGCGGGCGCCGCATCGGGGACGGGCCGGTCTCGACCTGCACCGACGAGGGATGGGACGAGGTGCTGCGGGTCGACCTGACCTCGGCCTTCTACTTCGCCCGTGCGTGCATGAATCACTGCGCCCCTGGCGCATCGGTCGTGCTGATCGGCTCCGCCCTCGCCAAGGGTCTGGACGGGGACTTCCTCACGGCCGCCTATCGCGTCGCGAAGGCCGGCATGATCCCGCTGCTCGAAGCCGCCGCCTATGAGGGCGCGCGCAAGGGCATCCGCTTCAACATCGTGTCGCCGGGCCTCGTCGAGACCCGGATGGCGGCCCGCGCGCTCGGTGACGAGCAGATCATCGCGCGCTTCCCCGAACTCATGCCCCTCACCCGTCGCCCGGCCACCGGAGACGAGGTCGCGGCCGCCGTCCGCTGGCTCGCCGGTGAGAACTCGGTGCAGACCACCGGTGCCGTGATCCCCGTCGACGGCGGCTGGCTGCTCCGCTGACGGCCCACCCCTCTCATCCAAGGACTCCCATGGCACTCGACACCTTCACCTCCGACCTCATCATCGACCCGCCCGCCACCGCGTGGGACCTCGTGCGCCTCTCGCCGGAGGCGGCGGAGCACATCCCCGTGCTGTGGGAAGCGGACGTCGCCGTCGTCGGTGGCGGTTCTGCCGGATGCGCCGCCGCGGTGGTGGCCGCCCGTCACGGCGCCCGCACCATCCTGATCGAGGCGGGCGGATTCTTCGGCGGGACCGCCGTCGCCGTGCTCGACACGATGTACGGGTTCTTTCCTGCGGGCAGCGAAGAGCGGATCGTCGGCGGCATCGGCTGGGAGGTCGCGAGGGCCATGCTCGACGCCGGCGACGCCGTGCTGCGCGGCAACACGTACGGCGCCGGGACGGGCGTGACCTACGAGCCCGAGGCCCTCAAGATCGCGTGGGACCAGCGCATCCTCAACAGCGGGGTCCGCCCGCTGCTGCACGCGCGGATGGGAGCCGTTCTCCTCGACGGGCACACCGTGCGCGGCGTGGTGGTGCTCACCAGGCGGGGGCCGTTCCGCATCCTCGCCGACCGGGTGATCGACACCAGCGGCGACGCGGACGTGGCGTGGGCAGCGGGCTGCGCGCTCGAGATGCCGAGCGCGCAGCGGCGGGTCCAGCCGCTCACGACCACGTTCCGGCTCGGAGGGGTCGGCGACCCTGTGAAGACGGCCGAACTGCACAGCCTGATGAGAGAGGCCGCCGGGAACGGCGACTACACCCTTCCCCGGCTCGAGGGATCCGCCCACTACACCGTGCTGCCCGGCGTCTACCACACCAACGTCACGCGGGTGTCGGGCATCGACCCCACCAATCCGTGGGCGGCCACCGCCGCAGAGATCGAGGGCCGCAAGCAGGCCGCCGAGTACACGCGGTTCTTCCGCGACAGGGTGCCGGGGTACGAGAACTCCCACCTGCTGAACACCTCCGTATGGGCCGGCACGAGGGAGACCCGCAGGCTCGTCGGCGAGTACGTCCTGCAGAAGGACGACGTGCTCGAGGCGCGGCAGTTCGACGACGCCATCGCCCTCTGCGGTGCGCCGATCGAAGACCACGACGGCGGCGATGCCACGATCTGGCGCTACGTCGCCGCGGGAGCGGATGGCGAGCCGACCGGCCGGGCCTACGGCATCCCGTACCGCAGCCTCGTACCGCAGGACATCGACGGCCTGCTCGTGGCGGGACGGTGCCTGTCGGCGACCCACGACGCCCACGCCTCCGCGCGATCGATCGCGCAGTGCCTGTCGTACGGACATGCGGCCGGCGCCGCGGCGGCGCAGTCGGTGGCGACGGGCGTGCCGCTGCGCGACATCGACACCGATGCCCTGCGCGCGACGCTCATCGGGGACGGGGTGCTCCTGTGACCGGCATCCGCACCGTGCTCGGCGACATCGACGACTTCGACGGCGCCGCGTACGCCCACGAGCACCTGATCCTCGACTCCCCACTGATCGCCGACCGGTTCCCGCACATCCACCTTCACGACGTGGATGCCGCGGTCGACGAGGTCGCGCGCTGCCGCGCCGCGGGCGCCGGCCTGATGGTCGACGCCATGCCGATCTCCGCCGGGCGCGACGCCGTGCGCCTCGCCGAGATCTCCCGCCGCACGGGCGTGCACATCGTCTCGGCGACGGGCCTTCACCACGACCGCTACTACGGCCCCCTGCACTGGACCAACCGGGTCGGGCCCGACGAGCTCACCGCGCTGTTCGTCGCCGATCTGCTCGAGGGCATCGACGAGTTCGACTACACCGGCCCGATCGTGCGCCGAACCGAGCACCGGGCGGGGCTGGTCAAGGTCGCCACCTCCGGCGAAGACCCCGATGCCCGGGACCTGCGCAACATCGAGGCCGCCGCGGCTGCCAGTGCGGCCACCGGCGCCCCCGTGCTCACGCACTGCGAGGGCGGCGTGGGCGGGATCGCCCAGGTCGAACGGCTCGTCGCCGCGGGCGTGCCCGCCACCTCGATCATCCTCAGTCACGTCGACAAGGCGGCGAACCTCGCTTACCTTCGCGACCTCGCGGCCACGGGCGCGGTGCTCGAGCTCGATCAGTCCCTTCGCGAGCGCGCCGACGGCACGTCATCCGTCACAGTGCGCGCGGTGCTCGCCCTGGTCGAGGCCGGCTTCGCCGACCAGATCGTGCTCGGCACGGACGGAGCACGTCGCACGCTGTGGTCGGCCCTCGGCGGGGAGCCGGGCCTGGCCTGGCTCGCGTCAGACCTCCCGGCCGTGCTGCAGGAGGCGGGGGTCGGCGCGGCCGACCTCCACCGGATCCAGCACAGCAACGCGCAGCGCGCGCTGGCATGGAGGACGGTGTGAGCGCCGTCCTCGACCGCATCGCCGAGGTCGGCGTCATCCCCGTCCTGCGCTCGCCGTCGGCGGATGAGGCGGTCGCCGCCGCCCGGGGCCTCGCCCAGGGCGGGCTCACGGTGCTGGAACTGACCTACAGCACGCCCGACGTTCTCGAGGCGATCCGCCGGCTGTCGGAGGATCCGGACGTGACGGTCGGTGCCGGCACCGTGCTGACGGAGCGGCAGGCGCACGACGCCGTCGATGCCGGTGCCCGGTTCCTCGTCTCGCCGGTCTGGGTGCCGTGGCTTCCCGGACTTGCCCGCGACCGGGGCGTCGATGCGATCCCGGGGGCCGCGACCCCGTCGGAGATCTGGCGCGCGCACGACGAGGGTGCGGTGGCGGTGAAGGTCTTCCCGATCGCCCGCCTGGGCGGCGCGGCGTACGTACGCGACCTGCTCGCCCCCCTGCCATCGCTCACGCTGATGGCGACAGGGGGCGTCGATGTGACGGCCGCGCGGGAACTGCTCGCCGCCGGCTGCATCGCCGTGGGCGTCGGCACGATCAGCGTGGATCCGAGCGATAGGGACCTTGCCCCTGCCGAGCGCGCCCGTCGCTTCCTCGCCGCCGTCCGCGCGAGCTGACGTGGGGCGGAAGACGCGGGGGCGGACACGCCGTACGGATGACGCGGCAGGGCGGACGCGCCAGTGAGCCGCTCCCCGCCACTACCCCTGCGAGGGGCCGGGCTGCGTGTATCGACGCACCGACCGAGGGTCCACCGGGAGACCGGTTCGCACCGACTCGATCGCGGCGAAGCAGAGGCTGAGTCCCGGCAGGGCGGTCGAGGCGCGATTGCTGGGCTGCCTTCCTTCGCCGATCGCATCGATCAGCTCCTGCATCGTGCCGATCATTCCGCGTGACCACCAGTCGCCCTCGACGGCGATGTCGGTACGGCCCGCCTCGTTGTGCAGCTCTACGAGCGCTCCGCCCAGGCTTTCGCCGTCGTGCACGAGCGTGCCCGACGATCCTTCGATCCGGAACCGGCCCGACTCCGCGCGGGGCGAGGACGCACGGAAGATGATCGACGCCGTGGCGCGCTCGTACTCGATCACCACGATGGCGTTGGTGGGAACGGGGATGCGCGCATCGGGCCGCACGGATGCCACGGCGAAGACGCGGAGCGGGCTGCCCGAGCCTTCGAGCAGCTGGGCGACGAGGTCGAACCAGTGGATGCCGAAGTCGTACAGCACCAGGTCGGTCATCCTCGAGAAGTGCGGATCGTGCTCGAAGAGCTGGTCGTGCGGCCAGTACACGGCGAAATCCGCCGAGTAGACGTCGCCGAGCTGCCGCCCCCGCACCGCGTCGAGCGCGATCGCGAAGTGCGGCGCCCAGCGTCCGTTGTGGTTCACGGCGAGGAGGCGGTCCTCTTGGTCGGCGAGCGCGATCAGGCGCTCCCCCTCTTCGAGATCGAGCACGAACGGCTTCTGGCTGAGCACGTGCTTGCCGGCGCTCAGGGCCCGCTCGACCAGTGCCGTTCGCCCCGTGACGTGCGTCGCGATGTCGACGATCTCGATGGACGGGTCGCCCAGCACCTCGCCCACGGAGTCGGTGATGGCCGCGTGCGGGTAGTACTCGTCCCGGCGGCCTCGGGCTTTCGCCAGGGTGCGATCGCACAGCAGCGTCAGGTTGAGATCGGCGGCTCGATAGGCCTCCAGCTGCGCCGCGCTGATGCCGCCGCATCCGATCAGCGCGATGGCGGGACCCACCGCCATCAGATGTCCTCCACGGTGACGACGGTCCCGGTGGACGCGCTCTTGGCGGCGGCCTCGACGATGCGGTGACCCGCGAGCGAGGTCTCCCAGGAGAGCGGGCCGTAGAGCGGGCGGCCGGTGTCGAGGCAGTGCACGAGGTTCGCGAGACCGCCGGCTTCGTGCTCGGGGATGACGTCCACCGGAACCGAGATGCCCTCGGGATGCGCCTCTGTCTGCATCCGGACCTCGTCCGCGTAGTCGAAGCTGGCGATGGTGCCGGCGTCGCCCACGATCACGAATCCGCACCGGGGAAACGGCTGGTGGGTCCACGGATCGGTGAAGGTCCCCCAGCGGGTCTGGAAGGTGGAGAGGCCGGACGCGTACGAGGCCGCGACGACCGACTGCTCGTCGACCTCGTCTCCCGGCGCCAGGTGGGTGCGTGCGCTCACCTCTGAAGGCAGCTCGCCCCCGCGGAACCAGGTCGCGAGCGTCGTGCCGTACCCGAGGTAGTCGCGCAGCGAGCCGCCTCCCGCCTCGGCCTGGTACCACCAGGTGGAGGCCTTCAGCCGGGCGACTTCGTCGGGATCGGTCTCGACCTTGCCGTGCGTGTGCAGCAGCGGACCGCGGTTTCCGTCGTAGTAGTGCACCTCCCGGATCGCCCCGATCGCGCCTTCGCCGAGAAGGCGATGCGTCGAGCGGTGCACGGGGTACCACGCCAGAGGCCAGTTCACTCCCAGGAGCACGCGTCCCTCGGCAGCGACCGCTGACATCGCGCGGGCGTCCTCCATGCTCGAGGCGAAAGGCTTCTCGAGCAGCACGTGGATGCCGCGCTCGGCGAAGTACTCGACGTGGAGGCGATGGTCCTTCGTGGTGGAGCAGATGACGGCGATCTCGGGTCGGGCGTGTGCGACGAGCTCGTCGACATCGGCGAACTGCAGCGCCTCGGGCACGCCCAGCTCGGCACACACCGACGCCAGGCGTTCCGGCGAGCTGTCCCAGACTCCGACCAGCGCGGTGGTGGACAGCGACTGCGCCACGGCGATCTGATCACCGGCATGCATGTGGTCGAATCCGAACACGGCGACTCTGCGCGGCTCGTTGGGCATCGATGCTCCTTCTGCGATGGTTCAGGTGAGAGGATGACCGGGGTCTTGCGGCCCTCGTCGCCTCCGCGCTCAAGTATATACTTTTCGTTCCTACCCGTATAGCCAATCGGAGGGCATGACGAGCGCCCCGAGATCTGGTCGGGTCGTGGGCGACTTCAGGTCCCGAGCGACACGGCGCCGGATGACGCGTCGACTATAGGCTGACCGGATGAAGCCCGTCCGCCTCCCCGCGCGCCGGCGCGTCGGATGAGCGCTCGCGGCGGGGCGCTGTATCTCGAGATCGAGAGCTGGCTGCGCACGCGGGTGCTCAACGGACGCGAGGGCGACCCACTGCCGTCCGAGGCCGAACTGGCCACTCAATTCGGCGTGAGCCGGATGACGGCACGGCAGGCCGTCCAGAACCTCGCGTCCGAGGGTCTGGTCCGACGCCGCCGCGGCTCCGGCACGTTCATCGCCCCGCAGCCGCTGCACCGGCATTCGGGACCCCTCACGAGTTTCACTGTGGACATGCGCGGGCGGGGGCTCACGCCCTCCTCGATACTCCTGACAGCGGAGCTCCGCGAGGCGAGCACCGGCGAGTCAGAAGCGCTGCGCCTGGATGCCGGGGTGCGCGTGGTCTCGCTCGTGCGGCTGCGGCTCGCCGACGATGCGCCCATGGCGATCGAGCACACGACTCTGACACCGGATGCCGCCCCCGTGCTCGCGCAGGACCTCGAGGCGGGCTCGCTGCACGACGCGCTGCGCAACCTGGGGCGAGAGCCGACAACCGCCGTCGCCCGCATCAGCGCACGCCCGGCCACCTCGGAGGAGAGCAGACTGCTGCAGCTCAAGCCGCGTGCGGTCGTGCTCGTCGAGCAGCGCGTGATAACGGACCAGGACTCCCGCGAGCTGGAGTTCACCACCACTGTCTACAACGCGTCGCGCTACGTCCTCGACGCCACCTTCATGCTCGCCGACCCGGGCGATCGGCCCGCCGTCAGCTGACTGCGCTCGGCACCGCCAGCCACCCCTTCAGCTTCGCCAGCGAGGCCACGACCTCGGGAACGGGGTCGTAGTGCTCCGGCTCGTGCTCGATGCTGATCGGCCCGGTGAAGCCGATCTCTTCGATCGCCGCGACGCAGTCCTCGATATCGACGATGCCGTCGCCGAGCTCGCAGGTGTCGTGTCCGCCCACTGCCCGGATGTCCTTGAGGTGCACGTGCATCACATGCGACCCCAGCTGCCGGATGCACTGACCGGCATTCGCACCGTTCGTGCCCCACCAGCCCGTGTCGATGGCGGCGCCGATGAGCCCGTCCGCGCCGTCGCCGATCTTGGCGAGCAGCTCCTCGGCCGACGCCTCCGGGTGGTTCTCGATGGCGAGCACGAGGTCGTTCGAGCGCAGCCCCTCGACCACGCCGGTCCGGGCGGTCTCGCGCAGCGGGGTGTTGCCGGAGAGGATGGGGGCGCCGAGAGCCACGGCGACCGCGCACGCCTTCGCGAACTCGTCGAGCGTTTCGCCGAAGGTGCCCGCGTAGCTGGTGACGGAGACGTTCCGCGCGCGCAGCACTCGGCCGGCCGCCTCGAGGTGTGCTTCGGTCGCCCACGCCCAGTTGAGCTGCCCCGTCCACACGTCGAGGCTCGAGAATCCGGCTTCCGTCGTGAGCACGACGAACGCGTCGAAACGCTCCTCGAATGTCTCCAGCGGTCGGTAGAAGTCGTTCGCAGCGGTGTCGCCCTGGAACCAGCCTTCGGTCATCGACCAGTTGAGCTGCTGCGCGACGAGGTTTGCTCCCATGAAGGAGATGGCATTCATGTCTTTGTCCTTAAGCGTTGAGGTGGGCAAGTGCGGAGAACGGGGAAGGGAAGCTGGAGGTGACGCCGACGCGGGTGCCCTCGGCCTCCGAGCGCCGGATGGCGTCGAGCACGTCCACGACGTGGGCGGCGTGCTCGCTGCCGTTTCGGTGGGGCCGGTTCTCGCGGATGGCCGTGGCGAGGTCCGCCACGCCGAGCGCCCAGTCGGCCTCGATGCCGGCGTCCGCGGGCAGCGCCACGGTGAGCGGGGAGCCGTAGGCCGCCTCGCGCACGCCCGCTCCGGGAAGGAACCAGTCATCGAGCGCGATGGACCCCGACGCGCCGTGGAACGTGATGGTGCGCGGCTGGGTGGCCGAGTCGACGAAGAAATTGCACGTGAGGGTCAGTGCCGTTCCCGACTCGAAGGTCGCGATGACGACCCACGTGTCGTTGGCGTGCGGGCGGAAAGCCTCTCCCCCGAGCGTCACCCGATCGGGCACCGACATCGAACTGAGGGCGGAGACCTCGCGGATCGGACCGAGCACGGCGGTGAGATACGTGATGGGGTAGACACCGGCATCCACGACCGGCCCCACCTGATAGAACGAACCGGGTGCCGGGTGCCACGTTTCGATGCGCCCCTGGTTCACTTCGGCCTTCACGAGTCCGACCTCGCCGATGGCTCCCGAGAGCACGCGCTCGGCGGCCGCGAGCTGAGCGCGCCCGAGCCAGATCGAGGGGGCGCAGGCCAGTCGCACGCCGGCGCTCTGCGCGGCCGTGACCAGTTCAGCCGCCTGGCCGGGCTCGAGCGCGAGCGGCTTCTCGCTGAAGACGTTGAGCCCGCGGCCGATCAGCTCGAGGCTGGTCGCGTAGTGGTAGGGCGCGCTCGAGAGATTGACGACGATCTCGGGTGCATCCGCCGCCAGCTCGTCGAGCGTCGCATATGCGACGGATCCGGTGCTCGCGGCCAACTGTGCGGCCTTCTCGGCGTCGACGTCGAAGACGCCCACGAGGGAGAGTTCCGGATGCCGCGCGACGCTCTCGGCGTACGGTCCGGCGATGTTTCCCGCGCCGAGGAAGGCGATGCGGGTGGGGTTATCTGTCATGTCAGCCTTTCAGGGCGCCTGCGACGAGGGCATTTTCCATCTGTCGATTGAAGATGGCGTAGACGATGAATACGGGGATGATCGAGATCACGCAGGCAGCCGCAAGGGTGCCGGCGTTGGTGGCCTGCCCGCCGATCAGCGTGGGCACGGCGACCTGGACCGTTCTGATCGCCGGGTCGACGCCGAGGATCGACAGCGAGAACAGGTATTCGTTCCAGAAGGTCAGGAAGTTCAGCAGCGCGACGGTCACGATGCCCGGTACGACCAGTGGCGCGTAGACCTGCCACAGGATCGACCACCGGGATGCGCCGTCCATCATCGCGCTCTCCTCGAGCTCCGCGGGGATCGCGCGCATGAACTGAGTGAGGAGGATCACGGAGAGCGGCAGCTGCGTCGCCGGGAAGAAGAGGATCAGGAAGAGCGGGTTGTAGAACAGGTCGAGACTGATCGCGAGCAGCACAGTGGGAACCAGGGCTGCGAACGCCGGGATCAGGAATCCGCCGGCGAAGACGCCCTCGACGACCCGGGCCAGCCGCCCCGTGGCGCGGGCGAGGCCGTACGCGGCGGGGAGCGCGAGGGCCAGGGTGATGGCCTCGGCGCCGATGGTGATCATCGCGGAATTGCTGAGCGCCTGTCCGATCTCCGTGAATTGCGCTGCGTCGATGTAGTTGCCGAGATCGAAGCTGGTCGGAAGCGCGGCGGGCGCCGTGAAGATCTCCTGGTTCTGCTTGAAGCTCGTCACCAGCAGGTAGTAAAGCGGTACCGCGAGGATCAGCGCGTAGATCCACACGAGCCCGTGGGAGAGGTATCCGGCGTCTGAACGCGATGCCGAAGAGTTCTGTGCCATCTCTGCCGCCTAGAAGTTCTGCCGGATCGACCGGCTGATGACGATCATGCCGACCAGCCCCGCAACGAACAGCACGACGCCGATCGCCTGGCTGTACCCGATGTCGGATTCGATGAAGGCCTGCTGGTAGACCATGAAGGAGAGGGTCGTCGAGGAGGTGCCCGGGCCGCCCTTGGTGAGCAGCAGCACGGTGGTCGCCGAGTAGAAGAGCGTCCAGAGGAACTGCAGCATCGTGACGACTCCGACATAGCCCTTGACCACCGGGAATGCGACCCCCCACATCTTCCGCCAGTGCGTGGCCCCGTCGAGCTCAGCCGCCTCGTAGATCTCGGGAGAGACCGATGTGAGACGAGCGGCGAAGAGGATCGCCGTGAAGCCGATGCCGCCCCAGAGGTCTACGAAGATGACGACGCCGAGGGTCGTCTCCGGATTGGCCAGCCACGCCGTGGTGAGCGAGTCAAGACCCACCGTTCGCAGGACGCCGTTCAGGAATCCGCCGGGGGCGAAGACCCCGAAGAACACCATCGCCCGCGCCGACACCGAGAGCAGGGCCGGGACGAAGAAGAGGATGCGCAGCACGCGATGGCCGCGCGGCTTCATGTTGAGGTAGTAGCCCAGCATGAACGAGACGGGGATCATCACGCCTACGACCACGACGACGTGCACCAGCGTGTTGCGCGCGGCTGCCCAGAACTCGGGGTCGGCCACGAGCTTCTCGTAGTTGGCGAAGCCGGAGAAGCTCGGGGTCGCCAGCAGCCCGGGCCAGTCCAGGAAGCTCACGACCACCATGCTCACGGCGGGGATGAGCATGAAGAACAGGTACCAGAGCAGCGCGGGAGCGGTCATGAGGGTGAGGGACAGTCGACGTCCCGCCTCTTTGCCGAGCGCGTTGCGCGGGCGACCTCCGCGACGTGGGGAGGTGATCGGCGAGACTATGGGCTGTGACACGGTCTGGATGATCACATTCGCCTTTCGTACATGTCGGTGCTCGTCCATCACGTGAACGAGGGAAGGGGTGCCGACGAGGTCGGCACCGCTTCGCGCTAGTTGTATGCGGCGTCGATCGCTGCGCAGACGTCGGCGGCCTCGGCCCCCGGCGCGTATGCGGTGCTGATCGCGCTGTTGATCGCCTGCGTCTTGGCGCCCGGCACGAAGAAGTCGGGGAAGACTCCGTACTCCACCGTGTCGGGCATCTCGGTGACGGCGTTCAGGAGCAGCGGCTGGTCGGCCAGTGCATCCTCGAGGCCGGGCACCTCGACGACCGGAACGACCCCCGCATCCGAGACCAAGCTGCTTTGAACATCGGCGGAGTACATGAACTCGACGAACTTCCGGTAGTCCTCCAGCCGATCGGCGCTCTTCTTGGTGACCCAGACGCCCGAACTCGTGAACGCCTGGTACGCGACCGGCTTGTCGAACGAGGAGTCGTTCGGCAGGGGGAACCCCCCCAGCGTCACGTTGGGAATGAGCTCCTCCGGAGTGGCGCTGAACTGCCAGGAGCCTGCGGGCATGATCGCCGCGGTGCCCTGATTGAACTCGGCGTACATGTTGTCGGCCGTCAGCCCCTGCGCATCCTTGATGAAGACGCCGGCCTCGCTCAGTGCGAGGAAGTCCTCGATGCCGGTCATCGCGGCCTCGCTGTCGCAGTAGCCGCCGTTGGACATCACATCCTTCGCCTCGTCTTCAGACATCGTGAGCTGCACCAGCTGGAGGAAGAACTTCATCCCCGACCAGTCGCTGCCGCCGATGGCCACGGGAGCGATGCCCGCGCCGTTCAGCGCCGTCGCCGCCTCGATCAGTTCGTCATACGTGGTCGGGACGGAGTCGATTCCGACGCTGGAGAGGATCTCGGTGTTGTACCAGACCGGCCACGTGAAGCCGTTGAACGGGAACGCCTGCACGTTGCCGTCGGCATCGGTCCAGTCATCGATCGCCGCCGATTCGATCGTCTTGTCGAGGCCCCACTCCTTCAGGTAGTCGTTGACCGGCAGCGTCGCACCCGTCTCGGTCCAGGTGAGCGCCTTGTCATACAGGTTGGCGATCAGCACGTCAGGCTCTTCGCCGGCCAGCACAGCGGTCTCATAGGCGGTGTAGATGTCCACCGCGCTGACCGTCACGGACTTGACCTCGATGCCGGTCTCCTCGGTGAACGCCTCTACGGCCGCCTCGTACCAAGGCCCGGCGAAGTCGGCCGGAGTGAAGGTCGACATCACCACCAACGGCTCGTCGCCGGAGGAAGAGCCGGCGTCCCCGCCGCCCCCGGCGCAGGCGGAAACCCCCACCGTCATCGCCGCCGCGGCCGCGAGGGCGCCGACCTTGGTCAGTCGTCTTTGACTCGTCATGAAAGCTCCTTGGTGAAGGACGGCGAGCGGAGTGCCCGCCGAGTTCAGCACGGTTCGGATTGCACCGTGTGGAGCGATCTTATAGTCAACTCTCCCTACTTGTCTAACGTGAATTGAATTAGATGCATATACATTTAGGATCTCCGCGCTCTCAGTGCCGCGAGTCACCGGACGAGCAGCGCGCGGTCATATGGTCGAGGCGCAGAACGGTGTCGATGTCGAGCGACCCGATCACCACCACGCCTGCCACGGCACCGCGCCGCCGTCACGCTCAGCCAGGACCAGCGATCGATCGGCGCACTCGGAGATGGGGATCGGGTGGTAGCCGGCGATCTGCGACCGGAGGGTGTCGTGCAGCGGATCGGTCCATGCCGCGGGGATTCTCCTGGCACCCAGGAGCGCTCCCATGATGGACCCGACGGTGGCGCCGTTGCAGTCGGTGTCCCACCCGGCCATCACCGCGAAGGTGACGGCGCGGTGGAAGTCGCCGCCGCCGACCAGCAGCGCGGCGACCACCACCGCGGCGTTGTTGATCGTATGCGCGGGGTGGTAGCCGCCGACCTCTCGATAGAGGTCTTCGATGATCGCCTCGAAGGCCTCGAAGTCGTTCCCTCGGGCGGCGCACAGCTCCACGGTGCGACGGATGGCCGCGTGCAGCCGTGAGGTGGAAGGGATCTGTGCCAGACCGGCCTCGACCACGGCGTCGATGTCGTCGGAGTCGAAGGCGGCCGCGATCATCGCCGCGCAGAGCATCGCCCCGTAGATGCCGTTCTTGGTGTGACTGATCCTGGCATCGGCGTAAGCCATCGCCGCTGCCGCCTCGGGACGACCGGGAGCCGCGTACCCGTAGGAGTCGATGCGGATCTGCGCCCCGATCCACTCGCGGTACGGGTTGAGGGTCTGAGCGACATCGAACCAGTCGATCGCCGCGGGGTCCTCGCGCTCGAACGCCGGATCCTGGTCGCGCACCGCGTCGTATCGCGCGACGAGGTTGCGGTAGGCCTGGGTCTCGGCCGTGCAGACCCAGTTGTACGACAGCCGATCCAGCCACGTCCGAGCGACATCGGCCGACGTGAAGCCGGTTCCGTAGCGGGCCACGATCAGCTGTCCGATGACCGTGTAGCGGATGTCGTCGTCGGTCTCCATGAAGGCGATGCGCTCCCGGCTGGATGCCGGACACCACGGCGACCCGGTGAGCCCCTCGGCCGGGGATTCGGCCGGGACGTAGCCGCGGATGGGCCACTCGTCAGGCGAGATCGCCTGTAGGAAGAGTCGCTGCCGCTGCCACGATGCCAGCTCGCCGCGCGCAGACATGAACGCCTCGACGGGCTTGCCGAGGGCGCAGCCGACCGCCCTGCCCAGCCACGCTCCGTGCAGCTGGTCGGGGAGGTCGCGCGAACCGGCCGACTCGACCCCCGGTGACGCCCCGCGCAGCGACCGGATGGCGTGGAGGTCGTCGGGCTCGATGAAGGGGAAGTCGGGGCGCACGGGGAGCGCGACGAGCTCGACGTGCAATCCGGCGAGCGCTGCGGGGTCGTCTTCGCTCGCTGCACGGGCGCGGATCGACTCGATCGCGTCATGATCCTTACCCTCTTCCGCACTCTGGCGGTACTCCTCTTCCAGCAGCAGTCGCACGTTCGCCCAGCCGGCCATATCCGCTCTCCTCATTGCTCGTCGTCGACAGTAGCCTAAACTAGTTTGCGTAGCGAGAGGACGCTACCCGGAGTCGCAGGGGAGCATTGTGAGGATGGATGGCGGGCGCACGACTCTCGGCGATGTCGCCCTCGCCGCGCGCGTAAGCAAGACCACCGTGTCGCACGTGCTGAGCGGCAAGCGACCGGTGTCGGCAGAGACCCGCGCCCGCGTGGAGCAGGTGATCGAATCGCTGGGGTTCCGTCCCAACTATTTCGCGCAGGCTCTCAACACCGCACGCACCGCCACGGTCGCCCTGCTGGTCGACGACCTCGCGAACCCGCACTATCCGGCACTGGCGCGGGGGCTGCAATCCGTCGTCGCACCCGCGGGCAACATTGTGGTGCTCTTCGACGCCGCCGCGGGTGCCGCGCTGACGAGCCGATTCCTCGCGACGATCCGCGAGCGCAGAGTCGACGCGATCGTGCTGGCCGGCGACGTGCCCGAGGACGAACTGATCAGGCTGCAGGCGGAGGGGGTCGCGGCGGTCCTCATCGCGCACGCGGCTGCCGACGTGCGGATGGATCGGGTCACGGTGGATGACGAGGCGATCGGGTTCGACGCGGCCGCCCGCATGATCGCCGCCGGTCACCGTCGGGTCGTCTTCGTCGGTTCTGATGCCGGAAAAGCCCCGGGCGGCCTGCGGCTGGAGGGCTATCGACGGGCGATGCTCGAGGCGGGTCACGCGCCGACCGACGTCGCCCTGGGCGGAAAGTGGACGCGTGCCGATGCCGCCCACGCAACGCGGGAGCTGCTGCGCGCGGCGCCCGCGCGCCCCACAGCCCTCGTGTGCGCGAACGATCTGATCGCCGTCGGAGCCCTCGACGCCGCGCGCGCACTCCGACTCGCCGTTCCCGCGGATGTCGCGATCATCGGCGTCGACGACATCGAGGCCGCCGCGATGGTCACGCCTGCCCTGACGAGCATCCGCATCCCGTCCGAGCAGCTCGGCCGCCGGGCCGGCGAGCTCCTGCTCCGGCGGCTGGAGGACCCGGGCGCACCGCAGGTAACCGACGTGCTGGCGCACGAACTCGTGGAACGCGACAGCATCTGAAGCGCGGCACCCCCAATCCGCGAGGCGCGCCGTCGCTCACCGTCAGCCGGCCGAGCCCGTCCGGACGCGGGAGCGCAGGTCGGCATCGATCGGCGAGGACTTGATGAGCGCCGTCAGCTCGCGGTGCCAACCCACCTCGCGCCACATGCCGACGAACTGCGGGCCGCAGAAGTTGCTGGTCGCAAGTCCCGCCCACCGACCGGTGGCGGCGGCCCGACGCAGTCCCCGCGCGGTCAGGTCCATGATCCAGTCCCACTCCAGGCCCGGCCAGTCCTTGTAGTCCACGAGCGCCCAGCACTCCGTCGTGTACAGCGGCTTGCCGGTCGCGAGCGACCACTCCGCCACGGTGTCGATGCTGCGGAACATGGCCTCGTCGTAGCGGGCGGCGTCGTTCTCGTATTCGCGGCGGCCGTTGCGCACGATGTTGTCGAACCCCACGGGCGAGTACTTCTCGAAGTTGTAGCCGATGCGCGCGTTGTAGTCGCTGGTCTCGGGATGCGCCATCCACACGTGCGGCTCGAGCAGGTCGAGCATCGACACGTCCTGGTCGCGCCACGTCGCGAACTCGGTGCACATCGAGTAGGTGTAGTCGAGGTCGGGGTACTCGTCGCGTACGACCTCGACCGATCTCCGCATCCACTCGGCCAGCTCCGCCGAGGCCCGCGACAGCTTCGCGTCGGGCCGGCCGCGGTACAGGTACGGCGTCCACGGGGGGATCGGGAACTCGTTGCAGAGGTCGACGTAGAGGATCGTGTCGAGCAGCCCCGCCGCGTCGATGTGCCGCAGCGTGTCGACCCAGATGCGGCCTTGATCGTCTGCCGTGCGGATGTCCATGCGGGCATCCGAGGCGTCTTGTCGGTACCACGTCGACAGGGCGACGCCCACGCCGTGGCGCTCGGCCGCGCGGATGAAGTCGAGCAGGGCGGGCAGCGGCTGGACGGTGACCGGCGACTGGGCGCCCCAGCTGGTCTGGTTCCAGGCCGGCACGAGATCCCAGACGCCGTCCGGATCGGCGGAGACGAGGTGCGGATACGCATCGATGCGCACAGCGTCGTAGCCGCGATCGGCGAGCTCCTGCAGGGCGAGGTCCCAGTCCTCGTAGCCGGCGCCGGGCCAGCGTCGCTCCAGCCAGGAGAAGTCCCACATCGTTATGGCGTACGGGCGCTCGGATACGGAAGGCATCTGTGTCCTTTTCATAGTGGTCGGTGTCAGCCCTTGACCGCGCCCTGCATGATGCCCGTGACGAGCTGACGGCCTGCGACTGCGAACAGGAACAGGAGCGGCAGCGTCGCCAGGAGGGCACCGGCGAGCACGATCGAGTAGTCGACGAAGTAGTTCGCCTGCAGGTAGCGCAGGGCGACCGGCAGTGTGGGATTGCGGGAGTCGAGGACGATGAACGGCCAGAAGAAGTTCGTCCAGGTCGCGATGAACGTGAACAGGGCCAGCATGGATGCCGCGGGCCGGGCGATCGGCAGCACGACGTACCAGAACGCGACGAAGCTGTTTGCTCCATCGATGCGAGTCGACTCCACGATCTCGTCGGGCAGGACCTGCCCGATGTACTGCGTCATCCAGAAGACTCCGAACGCCGTCACGAGCGTCGGCACGATGACCGCGCCGAGCGTGCCGGTCCAGCCGAGCTTCGACATCACGATGAACAGCGGTACGACGCCCAGCTGGGTGGGAACGGCGGTCGTGGCCACCACGAAAACCAGCAGCCACGGGCGGCCCTTGAACCGGAGCTTCGCGAAGGCGAAGCCGGCGAGCGTGGAGAAGAAGACGACGGATGCCGCGACGACGCCCGAGACGATGATGCTGTTTCCGAGCGCCGCCCAGAAGTTGACGCTGGGGTTGCCGACGACGGCCGCCGCGTTGGCGAGGAAGTTGCCGCCGGGGATCCACGACTTGTCGGCGTCGTACAGCGTCGTCGAGTCGCCGCTGCCGATCAGGAACGACCAGTAGAGCGGGAAGAGTCCGCCGAGCAGCACGGCCCCGAGGAAGCCGTAGACGAGGAATCCTGCGCGGCCCATCCGCCTGCGGAACCGCCGGCGGGTCGGCTTCTCGTTCACGACGAGTCGCGACGGGAGCGTTGCAGTCATGAGTTGCGACCCCTCTCCTTGCTCGAGATCCTGCTGCTGATGAACAGGTTGATCAGTGCGATGACGATGATGAGCAGGAACAGCAGCCACGCGACCGCAGAGGCGCGTCCGAAGTCGAGCTCGTCCCATCCCAGCCGGTACAGGTAGAGGGCCAGGGTCAGCCACTGGCCGTCGGGACCGCCCTTGCCCTGTACGTCGTAGAGCCTCGGCTCGTCGAAGATCTGCAGCCCGCCGATCGTCGCCGTGATGACGACGAAGACGAGCGTCGGCTTCAGCTGCGGGATGGTGATCGAGAAGAACTGCCGAACAGGCCCCGCTCCGTCGATCGTCGCCGCCTCGTAGTAGTCGCGCGAGATCGCCTGCATGCCGGCGAGCAGGATGAGCGCCGCATACCCGGTCCACCGATAGTTGACCATCCCTGCAATGGCGAAGTGGCTCGCCAGCACATCCGTGTGCCACCCGATCGGGTCGATGCCGATCCGGCCGAGCATCGTGTTGATGAGGCCGTACTGGTCGCTGAACATGCTGTTGAAGATGAGCACCACGGCGACCGGCATCACGATGTACGGCAGCAGCACTCCCATGCGCCAGAAGGTCGCATTCCGGATGTTGCGATCCAGCGCAGCCGCGATCACGAGGGCGAAGGCGAGCTGGGGGACGACCTGGATGACGAAGATGCTGAGGGTGTTGCGGGTGGCGACCCAGAAGTCGCGCTCGGTGAGCACGCGGCTGAAGTTCTCCAGCCCGACGAACTGGCCCTGGCCCCTGATCAGGTTCCAGTCGTTCAGCGACACCCAGCCCGTGTAGAGCAGCGGGAGCAGCCCCACGATGGCGAAGAGGATGAAGAACGGGAGGATGTAGACGTACGGCGAGTACTTGAGGTCCCAGCGGGCGAACCGGCTTCTGCGGCCGACCGTCCGCTGCGCCGGCAGGGAAGTGGGCTCGGGCCGGTCGGGCTGCTCGCGCAGCTCATCTGACGGGGATTTCGCGATGGTCACGGCGGTTCCTATCCGACGGCGGGTGTGCGGGGGACGGCCGCGCGAGGCGTCCGTCCCCCGTCAGGTCACTTCAGATCTTCTGCATCGCTGACGAACTGGGCCCACGCGTCATCGATCGACTGCGTCCCGGCCTCGACACGGGCGATCGCGTCCTTCGCCGCCTGGTCGATCTGGAAGTACTTCGGCCCCTTGTAGACGATCATGTCGATGGCGGTGGAGCGCTCCGTGAAGATCTCACCGACCGGCGCGTCGTTGAAGAAGGGGTTGGTGATCTCCTTCAGCTCGGGCAGGTCGAACGCTGCGAGACGGCTCGGGAAGGGCCCGGCCACCGTGAAGGCCTCGATCTGCTGCTCCGGCGCGGTGAGCCATGCCGCGAGCTCGGCCGCTTCCTCGGGGTGCGGCGACTGCACCGGCACGGCCAGGAACGAGCCGCCCCAGTTGCCTCCGCCGCCGGGGAACGCGTCCGCCACGTTCCAGGCGGTGACGCCCTGCGAGTTGCCCTCGATGATGCCGAGCATCCAGCTGGGGCACGCCATCGTCGCGAACCCGCCGTTGCCCATCGCAGCGGCCCAGTCCTCGGAGAAGGAGGTGAGCCCGGCGGAGAGCTGCGGGGCCCCGGCGAGCGTGTCGCGGAACACGCGCTCGACGTCGGGATTGTCGGCGACGATGTTGTCGTCCTCGTCTTCGTAGGGAAAGCCCATCTGCTCGATCTGCGCGTTGTAGACGGTGTAGGCGGAATCGAACCAGGGGCCTCCCCCGCCGGCGACGTAGGCCTCACCGGCCGCGAAGTAGTCGTCCCAGTCGCCGGTGAGCGACTGCGCCACCGACGCCGGGTCGCCGGGCAGCCCGGCAGCCTCGAGCAGGTCGGATCGGTAGCAGATGGCCTCCGGCCCTGTGGCGACGCCGTAGGCGAAGAGCTCTCCGTCGTCGGTGGTGACGGGCGCGGTCTGGAAGTCGACCCACTCGTCGGCCTGGTCTTCGGGGACGGGCACGAACATGTCGGCGTACTGCCGGAGGTCGACGGTCCAGCCGATCTCGATGGCCTCGACGTCGGCGAGACCGGATCCGGCGGCGAGCTTGGTGAAGAGATTCGTGCGCGCGTCTGTGCCGTTGGCGGCGACGTTGTGCACGATCTTGATCCCGGGATGCTCGGCTTCGTACTTTGCGAGCAGTTCGTCGCTGTAGCCGAAGTTGCCGAACGTCGAGAGGGTGAGCGTGATCTCGCTCGAATCGGACGCGGGCTGCGCGGCGCAGCCGGCGAGAACGAGACCGAGGGCGGCCGCGGCTGCCGCCGGCAGAAGAACCTTCGTAGGCCGTGAAGTTGGCACCGTCACTCCTTTGTGTGCAGGGGCCGGTCGTCGGGAAGTCTTCGACCGGATGCCCACACCATAGCACTGGTCTTACCAGTCATGCCAGTGCTAATGTTCCGGCATGCAGATCGTTGAAATCGAAACCCTCATCGTCGACGCGTTTCCCAACCTGACCTTCGTCGTGGTCCACACCGACGAAGGCATCACCGGGCTCGGCGAGACCTTCTACGGAGCGGATGCCGTGGCCGCCCACATCCACTCGGTTGCCGCCCCGTTGCTGCTCGGCGAGGATCCGAGGCGTATCGAGCGCCACGCATCCCGGTTGGCCGGCTACGTGGGCTATGCCGGCTCGGGCGTCGAGACTCGGGCCCGGTCGGCCATCGACCTGGCGCTCTGGGACATCCTCGGCAAGGCTTCCTCGCAGCCCGTGTACAACCTGCTGGGCGGCCGCACGCAGGACAGCATCGAGATCTACAACACCTGCGCCGGCGGCATGTACGTGAACAGCTCGCGGGGGCAGTCGGTGTCGAACTGGGGACTGCGCGAGGGCCGCTTCGAAGACCTGCACGCCGCCATCACGACCCCCGGTCTGCTCGCGCGCGACCTGCTCGATCAGGGGGTGCGGGGCATGAAGATCTGGCCCTTCGACTCGTACGCCGAGGCATCCGGAGGGCATCGCATCAGCCAGCGGGAGCTCGCGCAGGGGCTGTCGAAGGTGGCAGAGATCCGTGACGCTGTGGGCGACGAGATGGACATCATGATCGAGCTGCACGCCCTGTGGGATGTGCCATCCGCGGTGCGCATCGTCGAGGCCCTGGAGGAGTTCAGGCCCTTCTGGATCGAGGATCCCGTTCGGTCCGACATCGTCGACGGCCTGGCCCGCGTGGCGGGCGGAACGTCGCTGCGCATCGCGGCGGGCGAGACGGTCGCCGGCGTCCCGGGGTTCCAGTCGCTTCTGTCGCAGGGAGCGATCGGCGTTGCGACCGTCGACACGACATGGTCGGGCGGCCTCTCGACCGCCAAGAAGGTCGGGGGGCTTGCCGATGCCTTCGGCGTCCCGGTGGCGCCGCACGACTGCACGGGCCCCGTCGCGCTCGCCGCGTGCACGCATCTGGCAACCGCATCCCCCAACACCCTGCTGCAGGAGACGGTGCGCGCCGGCTATCTGGGCTGGTACTCGACCCTCGTCGAGGGCGGGGCGGTCATCGAGGGCGGGCACATCTCGGCGCCCGACGAGCCGGGCCTCGGCATCCGTCTGCTTCCCGACCTCGCCGAGCGCGACGGCACCACGCTGCGTTCGTCCCGGCTGTCGGACTCCGCACTGCTGCTGCGCTGAGCTCTGCGGCGTCCGGCCGGAGCCCGGGCGGCGGACTCAGCTCAGCGCGGCGTCTCGGACTCAGCGCAGCGCTTCGGCGATGACGTCCTCGAGCTCCACCCCCGGGCCCAGAAGAGTGTCGACCTTCCGCCGCCCGATGGAGTCGATCTGGGCGTCGAAGTCCTCTCCGAACATGGTCTCCGCGAGGTTGACGTGCTGGCACATCGCCTCGGCGGCCGCGTCGGAATCGCCCTTCTTGATAGATGCGAGGACGACATCGTGCAGCGGCGCGCCGACCCGCACGACGGCAGGGTCATCAAGGCTCCGCAGCATCACCTCGAACACCATGGGCGCGATCGCGCCGAACATCATCTCGATCACGGGATTGTGCGAGGCCTTCGCGATGAGGGAGTGGAACGCGATGTCGCACCGCGCGCGCTCGATGACCGTCGTGGCTCGAGCGAACGCCGTCAGTGCGAGTTCCAGGTTCTCGATGTCCTCCGCGGTCGCCCTTCGCGCCGCGAGGGAGGCCGCCTGCTGCTCGAGCATCACGCGCGCCTCCACCAGCTGTCGCGTCGTCGCCGCCCGCGGCCGACCCGCCGCGTCGAGCGGCCGGGCCCAGTCCAGGGCGCTCGATTCGCGCAGATAGGCGCCGCTTCCCGGCGCGACATGGATGAGTCCGCGTTCGCGAAGCCGCTGCATCGCCTCGCGCACGACCGGCCTCGACACCGCGTACTTCTCGGAGAGCTGCCTCTCCGAGGGAAGCTTGTCCCCGGGCTTGAACTCGCCGCCGAGAAGCGACTCCGTGAGCCTGTTCAGCAGCTGCTCCCGCCCGATGGGGATCCCTGCGTTGCGTGGAGCTGTCATGCCGTTCCCTCTCTGACGCCGGCGGATCCCGGGCCTTCCGCTGCCCCGTCGCCATCGGGGCCGATGACCATCTTGATCACCGTATTCCCCTGCTCGGTCAGCATCTCGAACGCGCCGGAGACGTTGCTGAGGTGCTCCCGATGAGTGATCATCGGCGCCACATCGACGAGCCCGGCGGCGAGCATCTCGATGCCGACGGAGACGTCGTCGTCCCACATGTGAGCGGCCGAGCCCACGATGACCTTCTCCCCCAGGACGACGTCGAGCACGTCCACCTTCTCCTCCTCCGGCAGCACGCCGAGCAGGATCACCGTCCCTCCGCGCCGAACCAGTCGCACCGCTTCCGCAGTCATGCCCTTCCGGCCCGAGCACTCGGCAACGATGTCTACGCCGCGATCCGGGAAGAGTCCGCGAACCGCCTCCGCTCGCTCGGCGGCGGTGTCTGCCCATGCGGTGGCGATTCCCCAGCTCTCGATGATCCGCCGGCGCGACGTGGCGGGCTCCACCACAACGACGGGTGACGCGCCGCCTGCCTTCAGCACCTGAGCGAGCAGCATCCCCACCGTGCCGCCGCCGACGATGAGGGCGCCCCGCCCGATGAGCGCACCGGCCTTTCGGGCGGCTCGCACCGCGACGGCGAGGGGTTCGGCGAGCGCGGCATGCACCGGCGGCACGCCGACGGGAACGGGAATCAGCCGATCGGCCCGGCCCACCACGAATTCAGCGAGGCCGCCGTCGACGTGCTGGCCCGTGACGGAGAGTTCGGCACAGAGTCCCTCCTCATGCCGTTCGCACCAGTAGCAGCGACCGCATCCCGTGACGACGTCGACGACGACGACCGTCCCGGCGCTCGGCCCCGACCCGTCCTCAGCGGCGGCTTCGACGGTCCCGACGATCTCGTGGCCGAGGGTGATCTCCCCGGCGATGACGACCGGGCCATGCAGGTACTCCTCGACATCGCTCCCGCAGACGCCCGTCCAGAGCACCCGGATCAGGGCCTCGTGCGTGCGCGGTCGCGGCACCGGCACAACCTGGACGGTGATCGCCCGTCGGCCGGTCCAGCGTGCGGCGCGCATGCGGTCCCCTCCCTGATGACTTGCTACCAGGGTAGTGGTAATACCAGTATTGCCGAACACCTCATGGCTGCGCGGTGTTCGTCCTCGGCGCCGGTGCCGACCGTCATGCCCTCTCCGTCAGGTGCGGCTGCCCTGCGATTCTGCGGGAGCGACCGCGGGTGCCTGGGCCACGGCATCCGCTTCACCGTCCTTGCCCGTCCGCGTCTCGTCGCGGAGGATGCGCACCGACTGCCCGACGCTTCGCGACAGGGCCGGAAGGCGCGCGGCGCCGAACAGCAGCAGGATGACGGCCAGGATGATGAGCAGGTGCCAACCTGACAGATTCGCGAGCATGAGAACTCCTTCGTTCGTTGGTTGCTCCAGGTGCGGAGCACGTGGTCGGTCGGCTCGCCGACCGGCTGGTCACCGACCGAGCCATCCGCCGTCGACGGGCAGGGCGATGCCCGAGACGTAGTCCGACGCGCGGCTGGCCAGGAACACGGTGGCTCCGCCGAGGTCGTCGGAAGTGCCCCAGCGGCCGGCCGGGATGCGGTCGAGGATCGCCTGGGCGCGGATGGGATCGTCCCGCAGCGCCCGCGTGTTGTCGGTCGCGATGTATCCGGGCACGATCGCGTTGACGGTCACACCACCCGCCGTCCACTCGTTCGCGAGGGCCTTGGTGAGCCCCAGGATGCCGGACTTCGCCGCGGTGTAGCCCGGGACGTTGATGCCGCCCTGAAACGAGAGCAGCGACGCCGTGAAGATCACGCGCCCTCGGCCTCGCGCGAGCATGCCGCGGGCGATCCGCTGAGTAAGGGCGAACTGGTTCGCGAGATTCACCTCGAGCACCCGGTCGAAGGCATCGAGCGGGTGCTCGGCCGCGGGAGCGCGCACGATCGTGCCGGCGTTGTTGACGAGGATGTCGATGGGTCGCGCCCGCTCGCTCATCAGGTCGGCGAACGCGAGCACGGCCTCGCGGTCGGCGAAGTCGACGGCGTGTCCTTCGAACGCCCGGCCGAGCGCGCGGATGCGCCGCTCGACGTCGCTGCCCTGCCTCTCCATGTTCGCGCTGACCCCGACGATGTCTGCGCCCGCGCGTGCAAGAGCATGTGCCATCGCGAGACCGATGCCCCGGCGGGCGCCGCTCACGAGCGCCGTCCGGCCCGTCAGATCGAAGGGGTTCTCGGCATCGCTCACGAATCGGCTCCGCAGTCGACGAGGATCTTCATGGACCCGCCCCGTCCGAGCGCGTCGAACGCGTCCGACGCCTGGGCGAGCGGACGGATGCTGGTGATCAGCTCGTCCGCGGGGACCGTGCCCGACGCGAGCATCTCGACGGCCCGCTCGAAGTCCGCTCGCTCGTAGACGCGCGCTCCGATCAGCGTCAGTTCACGCCAGAAGACGCGATACAGGTCGATCGGGCGCGGCTCGGGGTGGATGGCCACGATGACGAGCCTTCCCCGCACGCGGACGAACCGGGTGGAGCCCAGCACCGCGGCCGCGGACCCGGAGACCTCGAAGACCACATCCGCTCCGGCGCCGTCGGTCCACTCGGCGATCCGCTCCTCATGGTCGGGTTTCGACGGATCGAGCACCTCGAAACCCAGCGACGCGACCGCGGCCCGGCGATTCGCATCGGGCTCCACCACGATGACGTGCCCGCCGACCGAGCGCGCCGTGGTCGCGATGAGAGTGCCGATCGGGCCTCCCCCGATCACGACGGCGCGCTCGCCTCGGGCGAGGCCGGAGCGACGCACGTCGTGCACGGCGACGGCCACCGGCTCGGCGAGCGCCGCGTGGTCGAGCCGAAGGCCCCGCGGCAGCGCCACCAGGGTGTCCGCGGGTACGGTCCACGACGTCTGCAGCGCTCCGGGTGAGTCGATGCCGATGAAGGTGAGGTTCTGGCAGATGTGGGAGTGACCGGCCAGGCACGCGGCGCACGTCCCATCCCACGCCAGCGGCATGACGGTGACCGCGTCGCCGACGGCCCATCCATCCACGCCATCGCCGAGCTCCGCGATCAACCCCGACATCTCGTGACCCAGCACGGCGGGCCGGGAGACCCGCGCATCCATGGCGCCGTGATAGACGTGCAGGTCGGTTCCGCACAGGCCGACGTACGCGACGGCGATCCGCACCTCGCCGGGCCCTGGCCGGCTCGGCGCGACCTCGTGGACCTCGATGGAGTGTTCGGCGACATACGCCGCGGCCAGGGTCCTCATGCCTTCGCGAGCGCCTTCTCGTACTCGGCCTTGATCTGGCTTCCGCCTCCGGCCAGCCACGCCGCCTCGAGCGCATCGAGCGCAGACATCGGCTTACGGCCCACCGTCACCGAAGTGACGGTGTCGTTGATCATCGTCAGCAGGGAGGCGTTGACGCGTGACTCCGTATCCGAGGTCAGCCCCGTTGTCGGACTCGCGACCAAGTTCGGTACGAGCTCCGTCTCCCACGCGTGCATCGGCTTGACGTACTCCTCGACGAACTGGGCATCGAACAGCACTTGCTCGGGCGACGCCATGTAGTGATACGACTGGATGACTTCGGCCTTCCCCAGGTCGGTGAGGGCCGGGCCGTTGGCACCGACGGTGTGGTGCACGCCCTCGATGCCGAAGTTCACGAGGTGGTACTCCTCGCTCCCGAACGGGCCGGCGAGGAAGTTCAGGATGCCGAGGATCTCTTCGACCCTGTCCTTCGCGCCGCTCGTGATGACGGTGTACCCGAAGGAGCCGCTGCCCATGTTGTTCTGTCCAGGACCGCCGTCCGCCCCGAACTGCGGAAGCGCCCCCACGACCAGCTTCGGGTCGACGGCCTTGCCGTTGCGCTGGTTGATCGCCCAGCCCTGATTGCCCTTGAACACGACGATGGCCTTCCCGGTGTTGAACAGGTCGGTCGCCTCGTTCCCCTTCATTGCGGGGCTGTTCGGGTGGTAGACACCGGCATCCCACAGCCGCTTGCTGAAGGCGACGGATTCCCGGAACTCCTCGGTCTCCACCAGGTGGGTGAGCTTGCCGTTCTTCTCCCGCCACCAGTTCGGGGCGCCGTAGATGCCCCGGTAGAAGTCCGTACCGAAAGGGTTGGCCGGGTCCCCGGACGCGAGGGCGTAGACGCCGTTCTGCTTCGAGGTGAAGTCCTTGCAGAAGGCGACGAACTCGTCGGGCGTGCCCGGGAGGTCGGCGCCGCTCGCGTCGACGATGTCCTTCCGGTAGAAGGGTGCGGGGTAGAAGATGTTCCGCGGGATGGGAACGCCGTAGATCTTCCCGTTCACTCGGGTGCTGTTCCAGCTCTGCGTGGGGATGGCCGCGAGGTTGGGGTACTTCTTCACCGCGTCGCCCGAGAGGTGCTTGGAGAGATCGACGCACTTCGCCTTGAGGAAGTCGCCGATGCGCGGCAGCGCCAGGTATCCGACGATCTCCATGGTGTCGGGCAGGTCGCCGCCGGCGATGACGGTGCTGAATCGCTGCGTGTAGTCCGCCGCGGGAACCATGACCAGGTCGATGGGGGCGTTGAGCGCCTTGTTGACGGCGTCGAAGTACTGCGACTGCGCCGGGGCGGCGGCGAACGTCATGATCATCGAGGTCAGGGCGACGCCGGTTCCCGGCGCCTCCTTCACCGTCTTCACGAGCTTCTTCGGGTAGGAGAAGTAACCGGGCTGCACACCGTCGGCCGAGCCGGGCAGGTCCGGCTTGATGCCCTCGGGGCGGGCGAAGGCCGGCAGCGCGACCCCGGACCCGGCTGCGGCCGCGGTTCCGCCTATGGTGCCGGGGGCGCAGCTAGCCAGGATGCCCGAGCCGAACGTGAGGCCGAGCACGGCCGCCCCGGTGAGGAATCCGCGCCGGCTCACGCCGCGGCCGGGAAGCTGGTCACTTGTCATGGGTTTTCCTTTGCTGAGGGTTGGATGCACGGCGACGTGCCTCGTGGATGCCGTGCAAGGGCGGGTCAGCCCTTGATGGCCCCGGTGATGACGCCCTTGGTGAAGTGGCGTTGGACGAACGGGAAGATGAGGAGGATCGGAATGATGGCGAGCACGACGATGGCCATCTGCAGCGCCTGCTGCGGGGGCGGGGCCTCACCGCTCACGGCCATCTGCTGCCCTTCGAGCACGAACACGCGCAGCACGAGCTGCAACGGCCACTTCGATTCCGTCTGCATGTAGAGCAGCGCGTTGAAGAACGAGTTCCAGTACGCGACGCCGTAGAACATGGCGATGACCGCCGTGATTGCCTTCGACAGCGGCAGAACGATCCTCCAGAGGATGGTGAAGTCTCCTGCGCCGTCGATACGCGCCGCGTCCAGGAGCTCGGACGGGATGCCGAGGAAGAAGTTGCGCATGATCACGAGGTTGAACGCGTTGATCGCGGTGGGCAGGATCAGGGCCCAGTAATTGTCGAGCAGACCGAGATTCTTCACGACGAGATAGCTCGGGATGATGCCCGGAGCGAACAGGAGCGTGAGCAGCACGATCGTCAGGAGCGGGGTGTGCAGGAACGAGTCACGCCGGCTCAGCCCGTAGGCCGCGAGGATGGTGCAGGTCAGGCTGAACAGCGTGCCGATGAGCGTGACGCCGATGCTGATCAGGACGGCGCGGCTGACCACGCCTCCACCGAGGATCTCGGCGTATGCATCCAGGGACAGTTCGGTGGGGAAGACGACCAGACCGCCGGCGCGGGAGATGGACGCCTGGGTGGAGAGGCTCGTCGCGACGACCACCACGAAGGGGAAGATCACGGCGACCAGGATCCCAGCGAGCACGGCGAACTTCAGGACGCTCAGCGCGCGGTTGGGCTTCTCCATCCACGCGGGTCGATTGGTTGCGTATCTGCTCATCGCCTTGTGTACACCCCGTCTTCACCGAATCTGTGGGCGAGTTTGTTCGCGCCGAGCACCAGGCCGAGCGCGACGATGCCCTTGAAGATCCCGGCCGCTGCGGCGACCGACCAGTTTCCGTTCTGCACCCCGAAGAAGTAGATGTACGTGTCGAGCACCTCCGCCGCTTCTGGACCGACGCTCGAGCGCTGCAGCAGCACCTGCTCGAACCCGACGGAGAGGGCGTCTCCGAGTCGCAGGATCAGCAGCAGGATGATGACCGGCCGGAGCCCCGGGAGCGAGATGTGCCAGAGGCGCCTCCAGTAGCCGGCGCCGTCCACGGCGGCGGACTCGTAGAGGCTGGAGTCGATGGATGCGAGCGCCGCGGTGAGGATGATCGACGCCCAGCCTGCGTCCTTCCAGACCTGCTCGGCCACCAGCAGGAACTTGAACAGCGACTCGTTGCCGATGATGTGCACCGGATCCCCGCCCAGCTGCATGACGAACTGGTTCAGCAGCCCCGCATCCCCGAGAATCTGCTCGAAGAGGGCGACGATCACGATCCACGAGATGAAGTGCGGCAGGAACATCGCGCTTCTGATGAAGCCCTTGATCTTCTCGTGGAAGAGGCTGTCCAGCAGCAGGGCGATCGCGATGGGGATGGGGAAGAACAGCAGCAGGTTCAGCAGCGTGATCACCAGCGTGTTCTTCACGGCATTCCAGAACGCCGGATCCGCGAAGAGCACCTGGAAGTTGTTCAGGCCGACGAACGGCGATTCCGGGATGCTGATGAACGGGACGTAGTCCTGGAAGGCGATGACGTTGCCCAGCAGCGGCAGGTAGTGGAAGACGATGAAGAGCAGCATCCCGGGCAGCACCATGAGCAGCAGCGCCCGGTCGCGCAGGAAGCGCTGCCACGCGCTCTTCTTGTGCTTCTTGGGCCGTCGCGACCGCGCGGTCTTCGCGGCCTTCCCGGATGCCGGTGCCCCCGGGGGCGTCCCCGGGGGGCTCGTGGGCGAGGGCTCGGGGCGCTCGTCCACGGCGGCCGATGTGCGCCCACTCATGAGCCGACGCCTTCGTCGCCGAGGAACGGACCGCTCTGGGGATGTGCACGGAGCCGCAGCGCGCTGACGCCGGCGGCATTCGCCATCGTCAGTGCCAGCATGACGGGAGCACATCCGTGCGGCTCGTCCCGATAAGGGAGTGCGTTCGTCAGGTAGGCCTGCACGGTGCCCTTCTGGTCGCCGCTGCCCGGGCAGAGCGTTCCGGGACAGCTGTTCTCGATCGAGTGGTCGGCGTTGACGCACGTCTCGGCGAGGCCCCGCAGACCGCGCTCGAGGGCGGTCGTCCATCGCGAGCCGCTGAGAACTCCCGAGCGAAGCCCCGCCCCGATCCCGTACAGGATCAGGCCCGTGCCGGAGGATTCCTCCCAGGCCGACGGGAGGGGGATCTCCTGCCGCCAGAGGCCGCGGGCGCTCTGGTGCGGAAGCAGCGCCTCCGACATCGCGATGAAGCGTCGCTCGACCTCGGGCCTGCGCGGGTCATCCTGCGCCAGCCCCCGCACGAGCTCGGCCAGCGCGAAGTAGCCCCATCCGTTCCCGCGGCTCCAGTGATCCTCCGAGCGGATGCCGGGGCCGACGAAGTTCTTGCACTGATGGAGCAGGCCTGTGCCGGCGTCGAGCAGCTCGTCGTGCATCAGCACTGCCTGGTCGACGGCCTCGTCGATGTAGCGCCGCTCACCGAGCGCCTGCCCGGCGAAGAGCAGGAAGGGGGTGGCGGCCATCGCGACGTCGATCCAGATCAGGTCGCCGGGTACATCGATGAGGGTGAGGATCCCCTTCGCATCTCTCGGGGCCGACATCATCTCTTCGGCGTACTCGCGGAGCAGCTCCCGGCGATCGGTCATCCGGCCGCGCGAGATCATGAAGCTCTGTGCGATCCCGCCGATGCGATAGGACGGGAAGTTGTAGCGCGGGTGCTCGATCTCGTCGGGGAACCGGCGCAGCATCGACTCCACGCGGTCCAGGAGGTGCTCGTCGCCCTGCTCGTCGCCGAGGCGGGCCAGCGCATAGATCGCGAGGACGCCGAAGTAAGCCTTGACCTCGTCGAGCTGTTGGTAGTGATCGAAGAGCCCGACGGACAGTGCCGCGGGAGCCACGGCGGGTGCGGCGGCTTCGGCGGTCATGGGATCAGAAGTAGCCACCGCGCTCCACGACCTCTCTGGGCGGCAGCCCGTCGGTGATCATCGCCTTCAGGCGCACCTCTTCGTCCTTGATCGCCTCGGCCGCGATGAGCACGTCGAGCGACTGCTCACGGGGAACGACGATGACGCCGTCGACATCGCCGACGATGATGTCGCCCGGCTGGATCGTCACCGAGCCGATGCGGATCGGGGTCTGCCATGCCGACATCCGGAATCGCCCGAGCATCCCGTTCGAGGTGCGGTACCGGCAGAACACCGGGAAGTCGAGCTCGAGGATCTTGTCGGTGTCGCGGACGCCGCCGTCGATCACGGCGCCGCGCGCTCCCTGACGCTTGGCTGCCATGGTCATGACCTCGCCCCACTGGGCCGACTCGTCGTCCTCCGACGTGTCCCACACGCACACCGCGTTGTCGGGGATCGCTTCGAGCATCGCGGCGCGCTCGACCATCTCGTTCTCGAGTCGAAGGTCCTTCGAGCCCTTGATGGTGAAGGCGATGCCCGCCATGCGGACGCCCTGCTCGAGCGAGGCTACGGCGGGCGGCAGCACCTGCTGCAGCAGGCCGGCCGCCCGCAGCACGTCGTTGATCGCCGCGGTGGGAACCGCCTGGTAGCGATCGCAGAGCTCGCGCTCACCGATCTTCGGCGCGGCGGGCGATGCCGCAGGGGCCTTTGAGATGTCTGCCGACACGGGAACCACACATTCTGCTCGGACGGGCCGGCGTGTGTCCCGGATGATCGTCCGAGGCATGTCGCCGGCTCTGGCTTCTCCACCCAATTTATGGACGGCTGAGGGGGTGCTCCAGGTCGTGGCTGTCGATCATTTGCACGATCTGCCGACGTCGATGGAGCATGATCATCCCGGTGTCACTGCGTCGCCGGTGGGGCGTCGCCGGGGGCGAACCCGGAGGGATCGACGGCCAGTCCCACGCCGTCCGGTCGCTCGATGAGCACCGTCCCGTCGTCGGCGACATCGACGTGCCACCCGCGGATCACGGCTTCATCGTCGAGCACGATCGAGTACACCGCCCGATGGCGGGTGCCCGCAGCGTTGCGGTAGGAGTACACGACGCCGCTGCCTTCACGACCCTGGGTGGGGGCGTTCGGCTGCGGCTGATAGATGTCGTGCAACGCCGTCCACCGACGATCTGCCGATCCGCTGACGGGAGCCGCGTCGGTCTCGGCGCTGAGACGGAAGAACTTGGCCGCCGCCTCGCCGCGACGCAGGACGAGCCGCGTCGCGGTCGCCTGGTTGACTCTCAGGCCGTGGTCGCGATCGTTGAGCACGAAGGACGTCTCGACCTTCACGGGCAGCGTCGAGGCGATGTCGTCCACGATGAGGACGACGTGCGGCAGGAGCGTGATCCATGTGCGCCGAGCCCGGGTGATGGTCTCCGGCAAGTTCGGGGCGAGGTCGACCGAGAACGCGGTCCAGCCCGCGGAGGTCCAGGGGGCGGTGCGGATGCCGACGGGGGCGGCGTGCGGCTGACGCCGCTCGAGGATCGCGTCCGTGCCGCCGTCGCGCAGCACCCAGGTGCTGTGGCTCTCGGCGCGCTTGGCCACCTGTTGGGCCTCGAGCCGATACGAGCAGTGTCCGGGGTCGGCGAAGAACAGCTCGTCTCCGTGACTCAGCACGAAGCTGCCGTGGTCGTCGTGGCGATGCGAGTCCACGTTCAGCCGGTCGGTGCCGGCCTGCGCCGCGAGCACGGTGCGGGTGCCGGTCCAGCGGTCCCGGACCATGACGGATCCCGTCTCGAAGCTCGCCGCGAGCGGAAGGCTCAGCTCTTCGGGCGACGACGCATCGGCCGCCGAGAGCAGGTTGACCACGCTCCGCCATCCGACCTCCGAGAAGAACCCGAAGGTGGAGAGGTGCGAGGGCTCGAGCTGGATGTCGCGATAGGTGTGCTCGAAGAGCCAGCGCGCGAGTCGCGCGTCCTCGTCGTCGGTGCCGGCATCCGGGCGGGCGATGCTCGTGAGGGCGTCGGCCGGCGGTCGCGCGGTCACCGCGGAGTCGCCGAAGTTGACCATCGTCGTATAGGTCCCGGCGCCGAGCTCGGGCCGCGCGCCCTGGAACAGAATGGACTGGGCGACCCACCGCATCATCGGCCCGTAGGGCGCCCGGTCGCGGGCCAGCAGCGAGGGGTCGTGCGCATCCAGAAGCTCGCGCACGTTCGTCAGGTGCAGGGTCGCGTAGCCCCAGTACTGCACGCTCTCGCCGTAGCTGTCGGCGTTGTAGAGCGAGCTCGCGGTCCGGTACCGCCCGGGCAGCGTGGCGATGCGGTCCGCGTCGCCACTCAGCAGTGAGATCGCGGCGAAGCCGTCCAGCAGCACCATGTACCAGTTGTTGGGGGGCGTGCCCTCTGCCCCGCCGGACTCGTCGTACCGCCGGGCGGAGCCCTCATAGGCCGTGACCGCGCGTTCGCAGGGCAGCAGGCAATGCTCGATCAGGCCGGCCACGATGTGTTCGCGCTCGTCCTCGTCGAAGAGCTCGGGGCACAGTTCCAGCACCTCGGCGACACCGAGCCCCACGTGGGCGGTCTCCAGCGCACCGATCGGCGGGTTGGTGCGCGTTCGGAAGAAGGGGCCCACCCACTCGTCGACCGGAAGGGCGAGCAGCCGCCGGGTCTCGGCCCGGAGCCACTCCGCGATCTGCTCGTCGGGGCGCATCGCATGCGCGAATGCCGCGTCGCCGAGGCGCTCCCACGCCACATGCCACCATTCGGCGAGCTCGCCGGGCTGGGTGACGGTCGGGGCGCTCGCCCACAGACGGGCGCGGTCGATGAGGACCTCCACGATGCGCGAGATACGTGGATCGCGCTCGGAACGCTCGCGGACGGCGGCCACGTCCAGTCGCCCCCGGGTCGTCGTGGGCGCGCTGTGTCCGGTCATGAGACTCCTTCGTCGGTCGCGATCATCACGCGGTGGGGAGATTCGTCTCCGGGTACCGCCGTGGTTTCGATCCTGATGCCGTCCTCGGCCGACAGCCATGGTGTCTCCGGATGGGAATTTGCACAAATCGACGGTGCAGCCACGCGCTGCCGACCAAGGCGTTTGACGCAAAGAGTCGGCACGCAGTCGGTGGGCTCGGGGTCCAGGAACGGCGAGGCTGGGGGGATGCCGGATGCCGACACCTCGAACACCCTGACCGACTCCTCCCGTCGGGGCGACGCCCCCGCTCTCGCGCGGGCCGGCGACGCCGCCCTCCGCGGACAGCACATCGTGGTCACGGGGGCCACGGGAGGGATAGGACAGAGCCTGGTAGCACGCCTCACCGCGGCGGGCGCGACGGTAGCCGCGACGGGCAGCTCACCCGAGCGCCTCGAGCAGTTGCGGGCCACGTCGCCCCACGCCCTTGTGCATGCGGCAGACATCACGTCCGAAGACGAGGTCGAGGGCTTCTACGCCGCGGTCCACGAGGCCGGTGGACCGGTCGATGCGGTGGTCAATCTGGCCGGTCTGTCGATTCCCGGCGCCGTCGCGGAGACGAGCGTCGAGGACTTCCACGCCCTGATCTCCGTCAACGTCCTCGGCACGTTCCTCTCGTGCAAGCACGCGCTTCCGCGCCTGCGCGAGACCGACGCCCAGATCATCAACGTCGGTTCGCTGGCGGGAACCAGGCCGAACGCGACGGCTCCCCTCTATTGCACGGCGAAGGCGGCGGTGGCGATGTTCACCGATGCATTCGCCCTGCAGGTGAAGGACCGGCGGGTGCGCATGACCAACCTGACACCCGGAGGAACCGACACGGCCTTCTGGGGCGACCGGCCCGTGAACCGAGATGCGCTCATGGCGAGCGACGACGTGGTCGACACGATCATCTTCGTGCTGACGCGCCCGAAGCACGTCGTCGTGCTCGACGTGCGCTTCGAATCGACCGGACGTCCCCGCGACTGACGCGGCCGCTCACCACCTCGCGACTTCGGAGGGGCTGGAGCCCGTCAGCTTCTTGTAAAGGTGGCTGAAGTAGTAGACGTCTCGGAAGCCGCAGGCGCGCGCCGTCTCGGTCACGTTGTACTCGCCGCTGGCCAGGAACTCGGTCGCCTTGGCGATCTTCACCTGCTGCTGGTAGCGGGTGGCGGTCATGCCGGTCGCCTGCTTGAAGACCGTGCGAAAGTGCGAGGGGCTCAGATCCGCGAGCGCGGCAAGCTCTTCCACGGAGTAGGTGCGCTCGTAGTTCTGCACGATCTGCTCGGTGATGCGGCCCATCCGGCGGAGGTACGGCTGACGCGTGTCCGGCACGTCGTGCTCGGAGACGATGCGATGCAGCACGAGCGCGACCGCCCCCCGGATCTGCAGAAGGTGACCCGGGCGCTTGGTCGCCCACGTCGAAACCATCGCGTGGAAGAGGCGCGCCGCGTCTCCGTGCGTGACCGGTGTCACCGACGCCAGCTCCTGCAGGGCATCCGCCGGATCCGACCCGTCGGCCGCGGTGACGGTGAATGCGACGGACAGGAACCGCCACGGCTGCGCGCTGTCGCTCGCCGCCGTGTGGGGCGTGCCGCGCGGCATGAAGATGATGTCGCCCGCCTCGATCTCATAGGCGGCGCCGTCGATCTGGTAATGCGCGCGGCCGGAGATGGCGTAGGCCAGGATCGCGGATCGCGAGTTCACGAAGTCTCGGATCCTCCAGCGAGGGTTCGGGGCCCGGTCGATGACGTATTCGATGTCGGTGACGACGAGATCGAACACCGGCTCGAGCGCGCCGGCGAGCGGATGCACGCTCTCGTTCACGTCAGACTCGCGAGAGCGTGGGGAGGCCGCCCGTGTGGGCTCAGCATCCGCATGACGCCCTGATGATCAGCTCCCCGCGGAGCGAGGTTGCGGTTCCCGAACCCGCGGGGCCGTCGAGGAGGTGATCCAAAGCCTGCGCGGCGAGCTCGTCGATCGGCTGGCGCACCGTCGTGAGCGACGGCCACGCGTACTCCCCCTCGGCCGACCCGTCGAAGCTCACGATGGCGAGATCGTCGGGCACCCGGACGCCGTGCTCGTGGATGGCGCGCAGCGCCGCGGCCGCCGTCATGTCGGTGCTGATGAAGACCGCTTCCAGCTCGTCCCGCCGGGCTGCGAGTTCGACGCCTGCGCGGTACGCGTCTGCGCGCGTGAAGTCGCAGTCCACGACGGGGCCCGGCTCGAGGCCGGCGGCCGTCAGCGTCGCCAGCCATCCATCGAATCGCCGATCGTGCGTCGCACCGAGGAATCCGATGCGCCGGTATCCGTGCCCGAGCAGGTGCTCTGTTGCGGTCTCCGCGCCATCGGCGAGCTCCACGCCCACCCCTCGGGCGCCCGGCACCGCCCCGATCGGGTTGAGCACCGCCCACGCCATGCCCGTGCTCTCGAGCACCGAAGCATCTCGCTCGTCGACCACGAGGGCGAGCAGCACGCCGTCGACCTGCCGGGAGGCGAGGGCCCGCACGTGCTCCTCGATGCGGTCATGATCGCCGTCCGAGTTCATGGTCAGCACGTCGTAGCCTCGCGCGCGCGCTGCGCGCTCGACCCCGAGACAGAGGTCGGCGATGAACACGTTGGTGGTGTCGGGCACGATGACGCCGATGAGTCGTGACGATCCCATCCGCAGGGCACGAGCCGTCGCGTTCGGGGTGTAGCCGAGCAGCCGGATCGACTCCCGCACCCGCCTGGCCGTCTCGGCCGCGACGGGCGCTGCGCCGTTGAGCGTGTAGGTGACCACCGCGTCGCTCACGCCGGCGTGGCGCGCCACGTCGTGGCGCGTCACACGCCGCCGGGGGGTGCCTGTATCGCTGATGGCCGTGCCTCTGATCGGGACCGTCTGATGCGGTGATCCGATGATAGCTCCAGGGGCTGTCCCGGCCATCGAGCCCTGCGGGGATCGATCGCCGGCGCGCGGCGGCGGGATGCTGCGCGGAATCACGCAGGCAGCGTGCGCCGTCTGATCAGCTCGGAGTACCAGTGGGCGCTCGCTTTCGGCGTTCGCACCTGGGTGGCGTAGTCCACGTGCACGATCCCGAAGCGCTTGCTGTAGCCGAGCGCCCACTCGAAGTTGTCGAAGAGCGACCATGCCTGGTAGCCGCGCACATCCGCCCCCCGGCGCATGGCACGCTGCACGGCAGCGACATGGTCGCGCAGGTAGTCGAGCCGCCGCTGATCGTCGACGACGCCGTCGACGAGGTCGTCGTCGAAGGCGGCGCCGTTCTCGGTGATCATGAGCGGCTGCTCGGGATACCGGGTGCGCAGGTCGACGAGCAGCTGTTCGAGCCCGTCGGGGTCGATGTTCCATCCCATCGCCGTGCGAGGACCGGGCTCTTCCACGAAGGCGATCCGCTCCGCTCCCGGGTATCCGGGGTTGCTCGCGTCGGCCTCGGAGGTGTGAAGCGCGCGAACCGTCAGCGGGAAGTAGTAATTGACGCCCAGCACGTCCAGCGGCTGGTGGATGACCTCGAGGTCACCGGGCGCGACGAACGCCCAGTCGGTCAGATGTGCGGTGTCGGCCAGCACATCATCCGGGTACGACCCCTCGAGCATCGGCTGCAGGAAGATGCGCGTGCTGATGCCGTCGATCTGCCGCACCGCGTCGTCGGCGCGGTGCCCCTGGCCCTTGAGGTGCGACATGTTCAGCGTGACCGAGAACCGTGCCTGGTCCCCGACCTCCGCGCGAAGGGACTGGATCGCCAGGCCGTGGGCGAGGTTGAGGTGGTGCGCGGCGGTGACGGACGCGACGGGGTCGGTGATCCCCGGCGCGTGCACTCCGGCGCCATACCCGAGGAAGGCGCTGCACCACGGCTCGTTCAGGGTCGTCCACGTGTGCACGCGGTCACCGAGGGAACGACCGACGATGGCCGCGTAGTCGGCGAAGGCTGCGCTCGTCGCACGGTTCGTCCAGCCCCCGAGGTCGCCGAGCGCCTGCGGGAGATCCCAGTGGTAGAGCGTCGCGATCGGGCGGATGCCGCGCTCCAGGAGGCCGTCGACGAGGCGCTCGTAGAAGTCGAGGCCGATCGCGTTGGCCGGGCCGGTGCCGGTCGCCTGGATGCGCGGCCACGCGATCGAGAAGCGGTACGATTCGAGGCCGAGCTCTGCCATGAGATCGAGATCGTCGGTGAGGCGGTGATAGTGGTCATCCGCGACATCGCCGGTATCGCCGTTCAGCACCTTGCCGGGGGTGTGGCTGAACGTGTCCCAGATCGAGGGGCCGCGGCCGCCCTCGCGGGCCGCTCCTTCGATCTGATAGGCGGCGGTGGCGGCGCCGAACAGGAAGTCCCGGGGGAAGACGTCGGCAGGCTGTCGAACACTCATTGTGAAGGTGCTTCTCTATGTAGGGGTGGGATTGCGGTTGTCGTCAGTGGCGCAGGGTGGCCCGGGCCAGATGGAGCAGAGCCCGGGCCACGCTGCACGACGTGATCAGGCGGTGTGGGTCAGTGCCGTCCGCGGAGTTCGAACGCCCCGCGGTCGAACGCGCTGCCTGAGGGGCGCTTCTTGCCGTCGAAATCGTCGGTCACCTCCGGCAGCGCGATCCCGGTGTCGCCGGCGGGGGATCCGCGCGTCAGCCGGAAGTCCGCCACGGCAGGATCGGTGCTGGGTGCGACGAACTCCGGGTCGACGATCAGGTCGTTAGCCCCGAGCACCTCCGGCTCCGCCCCACCCCAGTACGTGTTGTAGTCGTAGAGCACGTTCTCGTTGCGGTAGGCCGAGTTGCTCGGCTTGCCGGGCAGCGTCACCGAGACGTTGTTGATCACTCGCACGTCGCGGCTGACGAAGGCGCTGATGTTCGGGTTGTTGATGAAGGGGCTGCGCGAGTTGAGGTAGCCCGTGTTGTTCAGGATGTCGACATTGGCCGAGCGGTACGCGTGGATGCCGGTGCCGCCGTTGTCGAAGACGACGTTGTTCGCCACCAGGGTGCGCCCCTTGTAGTCGACGCCGCCGGAGGAACGTGCGTTCAGGGTCGAGTCGACGATGATGCCGTTGCCGTCGGAGATGCAGTTGCATGCGATCCACTTGACCTTGCTCTCGTTGTCGTATGAGACGTTGTTCTCGATCCTGATCTTGTAGCCGGTGGCGTCATCGACGTCTTCCGGGGTGAGGATCGAGATGCCGCTGTTCGCGTAGACCGAGTACCAGGCGTTCGAGTGCACAACGTTGTCGGCGAAGGTGATGTAGTCGCCGCCGGTCGTGCTCAGCCCGCCGCCCGGGCAGTCGTAGATGTGCGAGTTGATGACCGTCAGGTGGGACCAGCGCTCACCCGCGGCGTTCTTCCGCGCGTGCACGCAGTTCTGGTTGTAGGTCGCCTTGCCCGGGCTCGCGTTGGCCGTCGCGTCCTCGAGCGTGAGGTTGTCGGCGTTGCCGCGGATCTCGAGGCCGTCGAGGACGATGTGGGACGCGCCGACGAGCGAGACGCCGTTCCACCCGGTCACCGGCCGGATGACCGGGGTCTGGTTGTGGTAGGCCCGGTACGTGATCGGGGCATCGAGCGTGCCCGACCGCGTGATGCGCAGGACCCCCTGCCCCGACGTGTCTGCGTACTCTCCGTCCATGATCTCGACCGTGTCGCCGGGCTCCGTCAGATCGGATGCGCGCTGGATGGACCGGAACGCCTGATCCGGCGCCAGGCCGGTGTTGGTGTCCGCACCGGCGCCGCTGACGAAATAGGTGGTGGGTCCGTCGGAGGCGGCGTCTGCATGCGCTGCGACGCCCGCGCCGCTGAACACCGCCGCCAAGGCGATGACCGAGATGCTTCGCGTGAACTTCATGAATGAGTGCTCCTTTGCAGTATCCGAGTTGCGATCGTGAGTGACTTTACTCGTGTAAATGCTTTCGCGCCACGTCTTCGTGCAAGCCCGACCGGCCTGCTTGGGCGCCCGCCGGGTCAGCTCCGGGTCAGACGCGTCAGCGCGCTCAGGTAGTCGCGATTGGAGAACCGGAGCGAGCCGTTGCCGGGGTGCGTGTTCAGCTCGTCGTGCAGTACGAGGCCTCGCTGCATCAGGTAGGCGCCGCTGAACCGCCTCCCCGTGCGCTGGTCGACATAGAAGGCCGCGGGGTCGAGACGGCGCAGAACCGTGCGCCTGGCTCCCCTCTCCAGGGAGCGTCGCGGCTCGTAGGAGAGAACGACGACGGAGTTCTCGCGCACATACTGCACCGCCGTCAGCCCCGCGCCGGGCCGCCCGCCGAGCCGGTGCAGTGCGCCGAGCTGGATCACCTCGCGGATCTCCTTGTAGAGGGCGACCTGCTCCGCCGCCTCGTCGAGCTCGGCATCCGACCACGAATCGAGGTCACCGCCGATCGCGAGTGCTCCCGCCATGGCGACGTGGAAGCGGTACTGCAGGGGGACGACGCGCGCGGTGATGGGATTGGGCGAATCCGTCACCCAGTTGCACATGGTGATCGCCGGATAGAGCTGGCTGAAGCCGTGCTGGATCGTCTGGCGATCGAGCGCGTCGGTGTTGTCCGAGGTCCAGAACTGGTCGATGACCTGCATCATGCCGAAGTCGACGCGCCCGCCGCCCCCGCTGCAGGACTCGATCCGCAGGAAGGGATGGCGCTCGCGCAGCGTCGCCATGATGTCGTAGACGGCCCGCGTGTGGCCGAGCCACAGAGAGCCGTGATCGCGCGCGTTCTCCGGCCAGCCTGCCTGGGTGAAGGAGCGGTTCATGTCCCACTTGATGAAGTCGAGCCGGTACGTCGACACGAGATCATCCAGCCACGCCAGCGCCCACTGCTTCACGTCGTCGCGGGCGAAGTTGAGCACCAGCTGGTTGCGGGCCTCGTGCCGCGTGCGCCCCTCGAAGTGCAGCACCCAGTCGGGATGGGCCCGGTAGAGGTCGCTATCGGGGTTCACCATCTCGGGCTCCACCCAGAGCCCGAATCCCATGCCGAGCCCTCGCACGTGGTCGGCGAGGGGCTGCAGGCCGTTCGGGAACCGATCCGGGTTGGGGTGCCAGTCGCCGAGACCGCGACGGTCGTCGGTGCGCGCACCGAACCATCCGTCATCGAGCACGAACAGCTCGGCGCCGATCGCCGCCGCCTTGTCGGCCAGGCGCATCTGCTGCGCTTCAGAGACATCGAACTCGGTCGCCTCCCACGAGTTGTAGAGCACCGGCCGAAGCTCGTCCACCGCGGGCCTCAGGTGACGAACGGCGAACGCATGCCACTTCCGCGAGGTTTCGCCGAAGCCGCCGTCGGTCGCGAGGCCGTAGGAAGGCGGCGTGACGTGTCGGCGCCCGCTCTCGAGAACCAGGCGAACCCCTTCGTGCCCGAATCCGGTCGTGACGGACACGCCGCCTTCGGGCCGGCGCTGAGCCGTGAGGTGCCAGCTGCCGCTCCAGCCCAGCGAGACGGTGCGAATGACGCCGGCTTCTTCGGTCGCATGCTGCGGATGCACCATGATCCACGGGTTCGCGGCGTGACTGGTCGTGCCCGTGCGAGACGAGAAGGTCAGATCGCCGACCGGAAGCGGTCCGCGCTCGAGCTGGGTTTCGCCGCCCCAGTGTCCGTTGACCGACGAGTACCAGTAGTCGTCGGCTTCGTCGATGAACCAGTTGGCCGAGTCCCCGCGCAGCAGCACGACGTCGCCCTCGGCATCCTCTCCTGATTCGAGTTCCATCCACCGCTCGATCACGTCCGAGTCGGCCCGCACGCGATAGTGCAGGTGCACCGAGAAGGCGAAGAGGCTGTCGGCGAGCGAGAGCACGAGCGTCGACTGGCCCGCAGCTTCGTTGTCGATGCGCGCATCGACGAAGCGGAGCTCGAGAGACTGGTTGCCACCAGGGAACACGACCTGAAGGCCGGGGACGCCCCACCGCACGCCGCCGTCCGCCAGGACCTCCTGCTGCACCTCTTCCGGGCGGGAGGTGTCACTGCGCCACGGGCTCGTGTCGCCGCGCAGAAGCTGCCCCCAGTCATCGGAGGGAAGCGACGGGCCCCAGTAACGCTGGGCCGGCAGTCCGGTGGCGTCGAGCCCGATCGCGTACAGCGAGCCGGGCGTCTCGATGAGCCAGCCCTTTTCGTTCGGTGCGGCGGTGATGGGCATAGAGAAAGTCCTTCCAGGAGTCGTCGTGCAGCCGAGGCGCTAGGTCGACCGCGCCGAGTTTACTCGTGTAATTGCCCGTGACCATGCCACCCACTCGCCTACGGCCGGATCAGGGTGGTGATACCCCGCTCGGACAGCTGTCCCGCGTCGGCGGTTCGACTCTCGAGCACGATCGCCGGGCGGATGCCGTCTTGGATGAGGGCGAAGAAGTGATCGGCGAAGCGCAGGTCGGGCGTCTCCGCGTCGGGCAGCACGAGCGCGTGGGATCGCGTCGGCGCCGGCCCGGTCGACCCAGCTCGAACGTCGGCGACGGCCTGGCGGAAGCGCTCCCCGGAGGATTTGACCGCATTGTCGACGGTCAGCAGACCCAGGTCGTACTCCAGCTCGACGAAACCGCCCAGGGAGCGGTCGATGTCGTGCGAACACCACCACGTGATCCCCCACAGGCCGGCAACGGACGCGCTGATGCGAGTCGCCTCCGCCACGAACTCGTCGCGGACCTCCTGCGGCATCCATTCCGGGGCGATGCCAAACTCCTGCAGCCAGACGGGGCGGCTGCTGTCTCGCGCGAATGCCTTGGCGAGCTCGAGCATGTACTCGGTGAGGTGCTTCGTCCCGACACCGGACGCGCCATACCTCTCGAGCGCACCGGTGAAGAAGACCCAGGCGTGGACGGGTGTGACCGCGCCTGTGCTGGCCAGTGTGCCGCGGCTGAACGCGCTCGTCGATGTGAGCCATGGCAGGTGGTCCATCCCGACCGAATGCATGCAACCCGGCATGAGGGCGTCGCAGCGGTCGAGCAGCCGGGTCAGCCACGCGTCACCCTCGGGCTGCGTCGTGACGTTCTTGGTGTCCGTCGCGAGCACGCTCGGTTCGTTGGCGAGGTCGATCCCGACGAAACGCGGGTGGTCTCCGATGCGCTCGGCGATCGCCCGCAGCAGGCTCTCCTGCGCCGCGATGACCGCGCCGTCGGTGAAGATGCTGACCCCGTCCTGCACCCACGACGGCCGGAAGTCGAACCCGCTCAGCCATCCGTTGAAGACCGTGACGATGACGTCGAGCCCGGCAGCGTGAGCCATGTCGAGCAGCGACTCGAGATGCCCGAGCATGACGGCACTGACCATGTGCGGATTCGGCTGGAACAACGGCCAGAGGCAGTGGATCCGCACATGATCCGCGCCCAGGTCGGCGATCGCCATAAGGTCGCGTTGGACAGACGCCGGTTCCCAGTCGACCCACGAGTACCACCACCCGCTGCTGGGGACGTAGTTGACGCCGAACCGCGGAATCCCGCTCGGGCTCCCGGTCACGAAGCCCCGCCCACGCCTGTGAGGACCGGCGGCTGCTCCGCGCCCGCGGAGGGTCGGCTGGCCTTTTCGAGCACCGCCATGGTCTCGGCGAAGCGCAGATCAATGCGCCGGCGCGCTTCGGCGACTCTCGTCTTCGCCTCGCGCGGATCGAGCGCCAGCGCGAGCACCGCCTCCGGGAACCGGGCTACATCCTTCTCGTCGTCGAAGTTGAACAGCCAGTCATCCAGGCCGATGTCTTTCCACATGACGCCCTTGCTGCTCTGTTCCACCCAACGGGTGACCGTTGCGGGCACCCCGTGCGCGATGCAGATGATCGGGCTGTGCATCTCATGGCTGAACAGCCCTGCGGACCGCTTGTAGACGCCGGATGCCTCCTCGAGCAACCACGGTCGATCAAGCCATACGACCCTCGGCCGGACGTCCTCGGGCAGGCGGTCGAGCACCCACGTCTTGCCGATCTCGGTCTCGGTCTCGTCTTCGTTGCAGATGAGGATCTTCAGATCGGTCCGGCGCGCCACCGCGGTGATCGCCTCGCGCAGCGGGATGTGATCGTGCTCCTTCATCTCCTCGTTGCGCTGGTGAAGCCGCGGGTCGAACGCGCGCCGCTTGCGCACATGCCGCCACGTCGGCGTGAACCGCTGCTTCGGGATGACGCACACGAACTCGCCGTCACGCAGACCCAGTCCCTTCAACAGCCTCTCCGCTGCTTCGTCGTCGGCGATGTCGAGAGCGAACGCCGCGTCGGGCGACCACCCCATGATCGGCGCGTCGACACCATCCTGGCGCGCCTTCTCGAGCGAGACCGAGTCGCGGAAGTATGCGAATGCCGCCGCGGTCAAGGCGTCCCTCTCGGCGTTCCCGAAGACCCAGTGTCCGTAGCTCACGCCGTAGACGCCGTATGGTTTGCCGGTTCTGGCCTGGAAGGCCTGAAGGTCGCGCCACGAGAGCGCGTATGGGCCCGAGTTGTGCAGCATGAAGTCCGCCGACTCGACGGCCGCCTCCAGCTCGGGCGTCGATGCGGCACCCGTCTCATCGAGCGTGCCCTGAACGATCCGCAGCCGGGGGAAGCGTTCCTTCAGAAAGCGCACCTCGTAGTCGGGGAGCTCCTGATAGAACGGCCAGAAGGTGATCTCCGCCTCCGGCAGATGACGCTCCAGAAGGGCGAGCCCCCCGGGTGTGTGCGCCACGTCGCCGATGTTCTCGATCTGCCACCCCGAACGAAGGATGATCCGGCGGGGACGGGTTGCACCCGGGTGCGGTGGGGTGTGCTGGGTAGGCATGTCATCTCCATGAATGTCGTGGTGGGCAGTGTGTCAGGTGGCAGGGCGATATGAGGCCGCGCACGAGGTGCGGTGTGCGTGCGGAAGTGTGGAACGGGGAGGCGGTCACACCAACGGTTCGGGCGAGCCGGCGATCTTGGCGGCGTTCTTCGCCCGGCGCCGGTCGAAGAGGAGGGCGACGCCGACAGCCGCGAAGTAGAGGACGACCATGATCCCGGCGAGCATCAGCATGGAAACGATGTCCGCCGCCGGCGTGGCGATGGCGGCGAAGAGGGTGATGACGAGGACGGCGATGCGCCAGCCGCCGAGGATGGCCTTTCCGCTCATCACCCCGGCGACGTTGAGCAGCACGAGGAAGACGGGGAGGACGAAGGAGACGCCCACGACGAGCACGAGCTTGAGCACGAAGTCGTAGTAGAACGACGTGTCGTAGAACAGGCTGCCTCCGTCGGGCACGAACGTCGCCATCAGCTCGACGATGTGGGGGACCATCAGCCAGCCCACATAGGCTCCGGCGAAGAACAGCGGGATGGCGGCGCCGAGGAATCCCCAGGTGTAGCGGGTCTCCTTGCGGGTCAGCCCCGGCATCACGAACAGCCAGATCTGAGAGAGCCAGACCGGTGCCGACAGGATCAGACCGACGACCACGGAGATGCGCATCCGCAGTTCGAAGCCGCTGGTCACGGTGGTGAACATCAGCGCCACCTCCGCCTCGTCGCCGCGGGCCTCGGCCACCAGGCGGATCGGGTCGGTGAGCACCCGGATGATGACGTCGGTGACGATGAACGCGATCACCATCCCGGCGACGAGGCCCGCTGCGGAGATCATCAGACGCCGGCGCAGCTCCACGAGATGCGCGCCGAGGGACATGCGCTTCTCGCTCGCGGACGCACCGCGTCGCGGCAGTCCTCCGGCGTCGGCGGTGACCATGGCCGGCTTACCTGCTGCGTGGATCGGCGCCGGCGGGAACCGCCGCGGGCGCGCCCTCGAGCGTCGCGGCGAGGGGCGCCGTGGTGATTGGTGGCGCGACCGCGGCAGGCTCCTGAGCGACCTCCGAAGCCGCCCCGTCGCCCTTCAGCGCCTTCATCTCGCCTTTGAAGACGCGCGCCGACTGACCGACGCTCTTTGCGAGCGCGGGCAGCTTGGCGGCGCCGAACAGCAGCACGACCACCGCGAAGATGATCAGCAGGTGTGGCCACCCGAATGCGTTGCCCAACATCGTTCCTCCTTGATTCAGTGGATTGCAGAGATCATCGAGCCGCGCGGGAGCTCATGAGTTCGCCTTCTCGAACGCCTTCTCGTACTCTTTGCGGATCTGGTCTCCACCGTTCGCCTTCCAGTACGCGACGAACTCCTTCCAGCTGCTGACGGGCTTCCTGCCGAGCACGATGTCGGCCCGGGCTTCCCCGGCCTTCGTCGTCAGCTGGGTCGACTTGGTCGCGTCGGCCTCGGAATAGAGTCCGGCCGTTGGGTCGCCCCCCTGCAGTTCGAGGGCCTGCTCCTGATACTCGAACTGTCGCTCGCCATCCGCGGGGTCGACCGGGTTGAAGATGACCTGCGGCGCGTCGGTCAGGTACTTGAACGGGACGAGCTTGAGGCTCTGTCCCTGGCTGTTGACCTGCGGCGTGCCGTCCACGAAGTCGAAGGTCTGCCCCTCGATGCCGAAGTTGCGGAGCTCGTACTCGGTGCTGCCGAAGGGCGCCGCCAGCCAGTCGAGCACGCGCAGCAGCTCCTTGACGCGCTTCTCGTCGGTCTTCGTGATGGCCATGAAGTGAGGGGTGACTCCGGCGGAGAGGTGCGTCGGCTCGACTTTTCCGTCGTAGCTGAAGGGAAGCATGCCCTCGATCGCGAAGTTCGGGATGTCCTTGCCCCACGTGGCGAACTTCGACAACCCGGTGAAGCCGACGGCTGCCATGGGGGCTGAGCCGTTGAGAAACCAGTCGTTGCGCTGCGTGTTCGACGAGCCGACCATGTCGGGATGCATCACGCCCAGCTCGACCAGCTCTCGGACGTCGGCGAGCGACTGCTCGTACTCCGGGAGCTCGTAGTCAGCTGTGAAGGCGCCCTTCTTCTCGATCCAGGGCCCGGGGATGCCGTGCGTACTGCGCAGCAGGTCGTGGGTGCCGACGAAGTCGCCGAGGGCCCACCGGCCCTCGCGGTCGTTGGTGAGAGCGACGACGATCTCTTTGAACTCGTCGAAGTCCTTCGGAGACGTGGAGAGCGAGTACTCCTCGAAGAGGTCCTTCCTCACGATCAGCGGCGGCCCCACGGGAGGCCGCGACATCGGCACGCCCCAGATGCGGTCATTGATCACCGTCTCCTGCCACGAGATCGTCGGCAGCCCCGCCAGGTTGGGATAATCCAGCACAGCGTCACCCGAAAGGTGCTCGGTGAGGTCGGTGAACTTCGCGTTGAGCAGCGCGGGGAGCTGCTGCACGGGAGGGCGGATGGCGACGAGATCGGGGAGCGCCCCTCCCGCGATGGTCGTGGCGAACTTCTGGGTGTAGTCCCCGAACGGCGTGTACACGATCTCCAGGTTGCCGCCGAGCGCTTCGTTCACCTGCTGCCAGATCACGTTGTCGTTGACCCCCGGCGCGACCGGATCGAAGCTGTAGGTGATGGCGGTCACGGTGCTGCCGGCGAGGGGTGTCTTCGAGACGGCCTGCACGGCCTTCGCGGGGTACTCGAGGTAGGCCGCCATGCCGCCGTCGTGAGCGCTGACGAGCGCGGGCTCGACGACCGCAGAATCCCGATAGGTCGGGAGTCGGAGCCCGCTGCTTCCGATCACGGCTCCCCCGGTGACCGCACCGCCGCCCGGGGCGCAGCTGGAGAGAGTGACGCCGGCGATGCCTGCCAGGGCGGCGAGCCCTGTTACTTGGAGGAGATTTCTCCGGGTGAACGTTGTGGACATGCTGAGTTCCTTTCGTCGTTGACGGGACGCTGATGTGGGTGGTGCTCAGCCCTTGACCGCGCCGACCATGAGGCCGGATGCGAAGTGCTTCTGCAGGAACGGGTAGATGAGGAGGATCGGGACGATCGACATCACGAGGATCGCCATCTGGATCGAGAGCTGCGGCGGCACCGCTCCGGCACCGGCGCTCATGTCGTCGACGCCCATCGGCGTCTGATTGACGACGAAGGTGCGCAGCACCAGCTGCAGAGGCCACAGGTCGGGCGAGTTGAGGTAGAGCAGCGCCGAGAAGAACGCGTTCCAGTAGCCGACGGCGTAGAAGAGCCCGACGACGGCGATGACCGCCTTCGACATCGGCAGAACGATGCGCGTCAGGATGCGGAAGTCGCCGGCTCCGTCGATTCTGGCGCTCTCGATGAGCTCCGCGGGTATGTCGAGGAAGAAGGCCCGCATGACGATGACGTTGAAGGCGTTGACCATGACGGGCAGGATGAGCGCCCAGAGGTTGTCGATGAGTCCCAGCTGCTGGACGATCAGGTACATCGGGATGATGCCGGGGCTGAACAGCAGGGTGAACAGCGTCATCAGGAGGATGGGCTTGTGTGCGAGCGACCCCGGACGCGAGAGCCCATACGCCAGCCCGATGGTCGCCGCCAGGCTGAAGAGCGTTCCGACGAGGGTGACGCCGATGCTGATGAGCATCGCCCTGGGCACGACGCCTCCGGAGAGCACGGCTTCGTATGCCGCGAACGACGGCGCGTTCGTCCAGATGACGAAGCCGCCACTCGCCGTGATCTCTTCCTGGCTCGCGAGGCTCGTCATCACCACGGCGACGAAGGGGGCGATGACCGCTGCGCAGGCGAGCGCGAAGATCAGGACCCTGGCGAGCGTCGCGAACGGATTCGCGCGTCCCATCCAGACCGGACGCTTCGAGCCGGCCCGACGCTTTCTGGCGGCTCCCCGGTCGCGGTTCCGTGACACACGCTCGTCGCGTTCCGTCTTTGTCTCGAGCAGGCTCATTTCGAGTACACCCCCCGTTCGCCGAACATGTGGGCGAGCTTGTTCGCCCCGAGGACGAGCAGCACGCTGACGACGCCCTTGAAGAGACCGACCGCAGCCGACACCCCCCAATTTCCGCCGATGATGCCGTTGTTGTAGACATAGGTGTCGAGGACTTCGCTCACCTGGACTCCGACCGCCTCCTGTTGCAGGATGATCTGTTCGAAGCCCACGGTCAGCGAGTCGCCGAGACGGAGGATCAGCAGCAGGACGATCACGGGCCGGATGGCGGGAAGCGTGATGTGCCACATCCGACGCCATGCCCCTGCCCGGTCGATCACGGCGGCTTCGTAGAGGCTCGGATCCACTCGTGAGATGGCGGCGAGGAAGAGGATCATCGACCAGCCGGTGTCTTTCCAGATCACTTGGGACGTCAGGAGCACATGGAAGAGCTCCGGCACTCCGATGATCTGGAACGTCGAGAGGTCGGCCTCTCGCAGCCAGGTGTTCACCATCCCGGCATTGCCGAGCATCTGCTGGAAGAGCGCGACGACGATGACCCAGGAGAGGAAGTGCGGGAGGTAGAGCACCGATTGGATCGTCTTCTTCCACCGGTCGCTCATCACCGCGTTGAGCAGGAGCGCCAGCACGATCGGCAGGGGGAAGACGAAGACGACCTGGATGAGCGTGAGGATCAGCGTGTTCCGCAGCGCGTTCAGGAACGCCGGGTCGCCGTCCACGATGATCGAGAAGTTCTGGAAGCCGACCCACGGGCTTCCCTGAATCCCGAGGAACGGCTGGTAATCCTGGAACGCGATGACGTTCATGGTGAGCGGGACGTACTGGAACAGGAGCAGGAGGATCACCGCGGGAAGGGCGAGGAGCAGCAGCACCCGGTCCCGCCGGAATCTGATCCGCAGGGTGTTGCGTCGTTTCGTCACGGGCGCCGGCTTCTGCGCTTTGGAAACGGGCTTGCTGATCACGGCGGTCATGACTGCCCTCCCCCGACACGGCGGCGGTCGACCGTCTGCCAGGAGGACACGAGGGGGATGCGGGACCGGTGGTTCGCATCCTTCGGAAGATCGGCACTCATGAGAACTCCGTTGTTTCAGATGATTTGCGCTCCGGCGGGAGCCCGAGTACACGACACTCTCACACTGATTAAACGCAAAATCAAGTGCTGCGCCGAAATAGGTCGTTGAGGTGACGCGAAGCGTGGCGCGGTACGTCAGACGTCGGTGATGCGGCGAGTCGAGGCGCGATCGATGATCCGCGCACCGGGGCGCCGGACCAGCACGCTGCGGCCGCCGCCGCCGTTGATCATCTTCTGCAGCATCTCGTAGCCGCGGACTCCGGCCTCGTACAACGGCATCTTCACCGCGGACAGCGCAGGCCGATAGTAGTCGGCCTGGGGGATGTCGTGGTAGGCGATCACCGAGACGTCGTCGGGGACTCGAAGGCCCAGATCGGCGACCGCGGCGAGCAGGCCGCGCGCGGTGAAGATGTTGTCGATGACGATCGCGGTGGGCGGCACCGCCGACCGCATCAGCCTCAGCGTGGTGGTGCGCACGAACTCGAGCTCGTAGCCGTGCGCGATCCACTCGTCACCGGGCGGCGTCAGGCCACGCGCGGTGAAGGCATCCCTGAATCCGTCACCGCGGGCATCCACGGTGAACGGGCTCGGGGGCCCGCCGAGGAGGGCGATCCGGCGGTGTCCGAGCTCCAGGAGGTGGCTGGTCGCCGTGAGGATCCCCTCGTGGTCGTCGACCCATACGCAGATGTGATTGCCGTCGGTCGGCCCGTTGAGCACCACGCAGGGCACGCCCCGACCCTCGAAGGTCGCGATGTTCTCGTTGTCGATCTCGTCGAGGAAGCGGACGAGGAACCCGTCGGCCATGCCCGTTCCGACGAGGCGGCTCATCAGGTTGCTCCCGGGTGCGACACGCTTCGAGTCTGAGATGAGCACGACGCCGTTGTGCGCCTCCGCGGCGTCCTGCACCCCGCGAAGCGCCTCGTCGAAGACCGGGTTGGACAGGTTGGGGGTGATGGTTGCAACGATGCCCGTGCGACTGGTCTTCAGCGAACGTGCGGCGTGATTGGGTACGTACCCCAGCTCGCGTATCGCCTCTTCCACCCGCTGCCGCGTGGCCTCGCTCATGCGCACGGAACTGCTGCCGGAGATGGCGGCCGACACGACGGCCGCCGAGACGCCGGCGCGTTCCGCCACCGTGCGCAATGTCACCATGTCACGAATCTACCCCTAGGCCGCAGGCGAGCCGGCGACGTCATCGGCCCCCCATCGGAGCGTACCCGGGCAGCGGAACGTCGCTTCGAACGCCGTCCCACCAGGTGATCACGGCGTGGCCGGCCCCGAGCGCGACGACGGGGCGAGCCCGCGGTTCCGCACCGCTGAGTTCGACAGCGGCGATCATCCACCTGCCGTAGACCACCTCCTCATCGACGAGGCACGGAGTGCCGGTCAAACCCGAGAGCGGGGTCGCATCATTGTCGATCTGCTCATGGAATCGCGGGTTCCACTCCAGGGGATGCAGGGCGGATCGCAGAACGTCGGAATGCACCTCGGCACCCGCCCTCGAGGTGAGCTCCGGGCCGGATATCGGCCAGCCGGTGAGCGCGAGACGCGGTGGGCGCGAGGCCGGGTAGCCGGAGCGCGAGAGACGGACGAGTCGAACCTCCCATTCCTCTCGCACGACCGATCCGACCGTGATTTCGGGGCCGTAGTCCGAGGAGCCGGTGAACCCGTTGCTGTAGTCGAGCTGGCCCGGCGTGATGTCCATCCAGCGGCTGCGCCATCGAGAGAACCCGAACACGCAGAAGGATGCCGATCCGATCGTGAGGCGCTCGAATCCTGTGCGGGAACTGACCCGACCCTCCGCGTCGAGAACGACGACGGACGAATCCGGCAGGCGCCCAGCCGAGAGCTTCAGCAGGGGGAATGTCGCGGTCGAATACGCGAGTCGCGCGTAGAGCGGGATGTCGCTGACCTCCGCCCCTGGCAGGGCGTGGTCTGTCCCGTGGTTGTACACCCGGACGATGCCGTCGTCGGCCGTCGAACCGACCAGCCACGCGGGTGCGGGTATGAGCGTCGCGAACGATGCGTGCTCGCTCGGCAGCGGCTCCTCGGTGGCGGCCCAGATGGCGTGATCGGCGGGCAGCGCGAGGCCGAGGAGCCCTTTCGCGGCCCAGTACGGCGAGCCGGTTCCGGAGTAGTCCTGCGCAAGCGACGTCCACTCGTGGAACCACCCGAGGGACAGGAGTCCCCTCGCATCCGGCACACCGCGATCGACGAAGTGCTTCACTATCCCGACGGCCGCCCGTCGGGCCTGGCCGAGTGAGATGGCGTCCGAGCCGATCAGCGCCGCCGTCCAGAATGGCGCAGCCGCGGCGAAGCGGTAGATGAGGCTCCGACCCTGTGCGAGAGGTGCTCCGTCGGCGCCGACGAGGGCGACCGCATCGGTGACGAACTCGTCGAACCGCTGCCTGTACGCGGCTTCGCGCGCTTCGCCTCCCCCGGCCATCTCGAGCCAGAGGAAGGGGTACAGCTGCAGCGCCCACCCGTTGTAGTAGTCGAATGCGCGCGTCACACCGTCCGCGTACCAGCCGCCCTCTCGAACGAACGACTCGTGCGCTTCGAGGTCTGCCTCGATGTCCCGCAGATCGTGGCGTCCGCCCACAGAGATCAGGAACTGCTCCACGACCAGGCGGAACCAGACCCAGTTGGTGTTCGGGCCGTCTGTTCCGACGACGCTGCCCAGGTACTCGGCGACGTTCCGCCGTTCGTCCTCGCCGAGACGCTCCCAGATCCACTCTCGGGTCAGATGCAGCCCCAGCGCCAGGGCGGCGGCTTCCACCTTGGCCTGGGGGCGCTCATCCGGACGCGGCCAGCGGGTCGGGTTCTCCGGGTTCACCCCAGCAGTCAGCCCTTCGGCGTACCAGTCCGCGAGCCCGAGCGGATCCTGTCCCTTCTCGCCGGTCAGGCGGAAGGCAGCGAGCATGAAGGTCCGCGCGAAGCCCTCGAGGCCATCGATCGGCCGGACCTCGCGGCCGTCGCCCGATGGCAGAAGGATCTGCGACCGATCCGCGCTGGCGTACGGCCGCACGGCCAGGAGCAGTTCGTCGGCCAGTGCCGCAAGGTGCTCCCGAGTCCAGCCGGTGTACGGCGAGAGCCGCCGATCCTCACCGATCTCGGCGAGTCGCCGGCGGACGGAGGTCTCTTCATCAGAGTTCACGCGGAAATCTCCAGCTCCGATCGTCGGACAGCGCTGAGAGGCGCCTTGCCCGCTATGTAGCGCTCGAGCTCCTCGATCGCCCGGTCCGTCATCCGGAAGGTCTCCGTGCCGAGCGACCCGGCGACATGCGGGGTGATCGACACGTTCTGCAGCGCGTGCAGCACGCTGTCGGCCGGCAGGGGCTCGGGATCGGTCACATCCAAGACGGCGTTCAGGCGGCCGGTCGCGCATTCGGCTTCGAGCGCCGCCGTGTCGATGAGACTCCCGCGAGCGGTGTTGATGATGGTCGCGTGGTCGCGAAGCGATGCGAGCTCGGCCGCACCCAGCAGGTGATGCGTCTCGGCCAGGGCCGGCGCATGGAGTGACACGATGGAAACCCGGTCGAGCATGTGCTCCAAGCTCGTGAGGCGCCCGCCCGCCGCGGCAACCGCCTCGGCGCTCGCATACGGGTCGACGACCCAGCACGTCACGGGGTGCATGGACCGGGCGATTCTCTCGACCACCAGCCGCCCGATCCTCGAGAAGCCGATGATCCCGATCTCCTGGCCGTAGTTGCTGGCGGGACCGAAGGGACGGTGCGGGTCCGCGCCCGGCCACAGCACTTGCCTCGCCACGCCGGCCCGAGAGAGGAACGGGGCCTTCTTGCCCGCCAGGAGGATGGAGGCGAAAGTGAACTCGGCGACCGGGATGGCGTTCACATCCGCCGCGTTGGTGAGCAGTATCCCTCGGCTCCAGAAGTCGTCGGTGACGAGCTGCTTGACCGTGCCGGCACAGTGCAGCACAGCTCGCAGGCGCGGCATCCGCTCCAGGAGCGAGCGATCGAGCGTCGGTGTGCCCCACGATGTGAACATCACTTCCACATCGGTCAATGCTGTGGCTGATCGAGCGTCGAGGTCGCTGACGAAAGGGGGATCGCTCAGCGTCGCGATCTCGCGCAGCCTCCCGAGGTGGCTTTGGTCGAACTGCTGGTCGAACGCGACACGACTCATCGCGATGAGCACGACGGGCCTGCCACTCACTCGACTACTCCTGCCTGGGTGCCGGCGCGCGTCCCGGCGCCGTGTCTGCCAAGAGTGGCACTGATTAAACGCAAAATCAAGTGGGGAACCGTCAGGCGGCAAGAGTGCCGTGGCGTGGTGGCAGGCTTCGCGCGATCCCCCGGGCAGTCACCTGCAGGGCGGGCAACAGCTTGGAGAGGTCTTTGCGTACGTCGGAGGTCACCATTCCGAGCGCCGACTCCACCGAGCCTTCGCCATCCACGATGGGCACGGCGATCGCCGCCGTCCCCATATGCAGTTCTTCTCGGGTCTGCGCGAAGCCGCGTTGCCTGATCAGCTCGAGTTCTCGCTGCAGGCTCTCTGCATCCACGATGGTCTTCGACGTGAACTGGGCGAGGTGATGCATCACATGCTCCACCACGTCCTGTGGCGAGTAGGCGAGCAGAACCTTGCCCACTCCGGTCGCATGCAGCGGCAGGCGAGACCCGACCTGCGCATACAGCATCGGTGCGCGCGGCACGAGGAAGGTCTCTGTCCGGAACTCGTCGTGCTCGGCATGCACGCACCCGGGGGCCTGGCGGAGTACATGCTGTGCCGGGCGGCGACGCTGGTGCCCGTCCCCGACCACCTGGCGCCCGATGTCGCGGTGTTCGCCGAGCCCGTCGCCGTCGCGGTGCGAGCGCTGTCGAAAGCCGATGAGCTTCGGGGCGCGACCGTCGTCGTGGTCGGCGCGGGCGTCGTCGGGTCGCTTCTCGTGCAAGTCGCTCGGGCCGAGTTCGGCACACTGTCGAATCACTCCGTGTTCCTCGAGGTGCCGTCCACCGCCGGAATGCCCGATGGTCTCACCGTCGACGACGACGGATGCGTCTGGGTCGCGCTCTGGGGCGGAGGAGCGATCCACCGCTACACCCCTCGCGGCGAACTCGATCGGCGCATCGAGCTGCCCGTGTCGCAGGTGACGAGCATGTGCTTCATGGGCCCGGATCTGCGCACCCTTGCGATCACCTCGGCGCGGCACGGTCTGGATGAGGCCGCGCTCGAGAGAGAACCACTCGCCGGCTCCGTCTTCTCGGTGGATGCCGGTGGCAGCGGAGCAGCCGCAAACCCGTGGCGCCCCTTGAAAGGATGACGATGTACCTCTCCCGCTATCTCGATCCGATCGACGGCACGCCCCGGGTGGGCCTCGAATCCGAGGACGGCACACTGCGCCGGCTCGAGGTCGGTGACCTCGACGCGCTGCTCGCGCGTGAGCTCCACGAGATCCACGCGCTCGTCGAAGCGCCGGGCGCAGTGGTGGACGCGCCCGTGACGTGGCTTCCTCCCGTGACCGGCCGCATGGAGGTCTGGGCGGCAGGCGTCACCTACCTGAGGTCACGCGAAGCGCGGATCGAAGAGAGCTCGGTCTCAGACGTCTACACGAAGGTCTACGACGCCGAACGCCCCGAGCTGTTCTTCAAGTCTGTGGCGTGGCGCGTGGTCACCGACGACCAGCCGATCGGCATCCGCACGGACTCCCCCCTCAACGTCCCCGAGCCCGAAGTGGCGGTCGTGGCCACGCGCTCCGGCCAGCCGCTCGGCTACACGATCTGCAACGACGTGAGCTCGCGCACGATCGAGGGCGAGAACCCGCTCTACCTGCCCCAGGCGAAGGTGTACGCGGGCGCGTGCGCCCTGCACCGCAGGATCCGCCTGGCGTGGACCGTCGATAACCCGCACCGGCTCGCCGTCTCGGGCACCATCACGCGCGGCGGCACCGTCGTGTGGCACGCCGAGACGAACACTGCTCAGATGCGACGCCGATTCGCCGACCTCCTGGATTGGGCGTTCCGCGGAGACGTGCATCCGAACGGCATGGTGCTCTCCACCGGCACCGGCATCGTCCCCCCGATCGATGTCACCCTCTTGGCGGGCGATGTCGTCCGCATCGAGGTGGAGTCGATCGGCGCACTCGAGAACACCGTGGTGGAGGGACGCGCGCGGTTCGAGGAGCGCTGACCGTCAGGCACCGAGCCCTTGCACCAGCATCCGGACGATCCGATCGAGATTGTCGTGGAACTGCGTCGGCGTGGCATCGCGATTCTCACCCTTCGCTGCCTCACCGCACAGCGTGAGAACGCTCACGGTCTCTGTGACGCCGAGCCCTGAACGCGACAGCGATACGCGGCCCTCCGAGACCAGCGCGTCGACGAGCTCTTCGATCAGCGCCGTGGCGCGGGCATTCGCCGCCGCAGCGATATCGCCGCAGACGCGGTCGTGGACGTCATACAGCTCGGCCGCGTTCGGCGAAGACGCCGTAAGGGCGACGAAACGCGCGAATCGAGCCTCGAGTACGGCGGCCAGCTGCTGGGCGGTGTCTCCGTGTCGCCGCTCGATCGCCTCGCGCATCGCTGAGAGATGCTCCTCGTGCAGGGCCTCCACGAGGGAGCGCACGAGCTGTTCCTTGCTGGACCAATAGAGGTAGAGCGTCGCGCGCGACAGTCCGGCCCGCCGTGCGACGCTCTCCATCGACGAGCGACGGTATCCGAAGGCGACGAACTCTGCGGTGGCGGCCTCGAGGAGGGTCTGGCGAGTCGCGGATGCCGCAGCGGGCGTCGGATCGGAGGCGGTTCCACTCGGAAGCATCTCCCCAGTCTGTACCCGATTGACAGATTATGCTAAATCTGTCTAACTTGTCCTATGAACAACTTCCCCCGCGTCATCCTGATCACCGGCTGTTCCACGGGCATCGGACGCGCCGCGGCCGTCCGCCTGGCCGCATCCGGGCACACCGTCTACGCCTCTGCTCGGCGCATCGAGAGCATCGCGGATCTCGCCCCATTGGGCTGCCACCTGCTCGAGCTGGATGTAACCAGCGCGACGTCCATGACCGCCGCCGTCCGCACCGTTCTCGACGAGCAGCGTCGCATCGACGCCCTGGTCAACAACGCCGGATACTCGCTGTCCGGAGCGGTCGAGACCCTCTCCACCGCCGACATCCGGCGGCAGTTCGAGACGAATGTCTTCGGGTCGGTGCGGATGGCGCAGCTCGTCCTGCCCGCGATGCGCGCCGCACAGCGAGGACGCATCGTGAACATCGGATCGATGGGCGGCACCCTCACGTTCCCCGGTGGTGGCGCGTATCACGCGACGAAATATGCGATGGAAGCATTCAGCGATGCGCTGCGGTTCGAGGTCAAGGGGTTCGGCATCGACGTCGTGCTCGTGCAGCCCGGGCTCATCCGCAGCGAGTTCTCCTCGACCGCGGTGGCCGCTGTCCCCACAGCCGACGGACCGTACGCGGAGTTCAATGCGGCGGTCGCGCGATCTGTGACGGAGTCGTACACCAGCGGGCTCTTCGCCCGACTGGGAGGAGAGCCCGACTCGGTCGCCTCCGTCATCGAACGGGCCATCGGCGACCGGCGGCCGCGCCCACGGATGCGGGTCACCCCGTCCGCCGGGGTTCTCATGGGCTTGCGTCGAGTCCTGACGGATCGCCAGTGGGACCGTTTCGTGGGCTCCCAGTTTCCTCAGCCGGGGCCGGGCAGCACTCGGGCGCCCCTGAAGAATGTGCGACCGAAGGCCGACGCCGGCGCAACGCCGTGATCGTCCTCTACGGCGCGAGCGGATACACGGGCTCCCTGGTAGCCGGCCAGCTCGTGGCCGCGGGCGCCCGTCCCGTCCTCGCCGGCCGACGCCGTGCGGCGCTCGAAGAGGTCGCGCGGCCGCTCGGTCTCGAGGTGCGGGTCGGAGGACTGGAGACCCCTCCACTGGAGGGAGCCGACATCCTGTTGAACTGCGCGGGACCGTTCGCCGTGACCCAGCCGCCGCTTCTGAGAGCGAGCATCGCGCGAGGCATCCACTACCTGGACCTCGCGGGCGAAGTCGACGAGCACCTGTCGGCCGCTGCGGCCGATCCGGCGGCGCGCACGGCGGGCAGCCTCGTGATGCCGGGCATCGGCTTCGGCATCATCCCCAGTGACGGCCTTCTGGCCTCTGTCGTGAGCCGGCTGCCGGACGCGACGTACGCGGAGCTCTCGCTCAAGACCGTGGGCACCCCATCACGCGGAACCACAGAGGTCGTCCTCGGAAGCCTGCGACGGCCGGGCGTGCATCGGCGGGGCGGCATCCTGCGCCCCCGCCGATCCGGCGCGCGCACGACGCGCATCGACTTCGCGGACGGCGACGGGCCGACCACCGTGACGACCAATCCATGGCGAGGCGACCTCGCATCCTCGGTCCCCGGCGTCGCCGACCTAGACGCCTCCATGGCCATGCCGGCGCCGCTGCGCGCCCTCATGCATGTGCCACACGGCTCCCTGCTGCGACGGATGGCACGACGGATGCCGGATGGTCCCACGGAGGAGCAGCGGGCCGCCGGACGGACCGCGATCCACGTGCGTGCCGAGAACGCCGCCGACCGGGTCGCGTCTGCCGTTCTGCTCGGACCGGATGCGTACACGTTCACCGCACACCTGGCCGCTGCGGCGGCGGTGCGGATCTCCGAGCTGAGCGCCGGCGGGCTGGTTCCCTCCGGGCACCGTCTCCCGTCCGAGGTGTTCGGCGCGGACTTCGCTCTGAACACGCCCGGAGTCCGCCGCGTCAAACTCCACTGAAGCGGTCCGCCGTACAGGCAGCCCGAGGGGGACCATGAAACCGGTTATCAAAATGTTGCCCGCTTCTCTTGCGTTTCAATTTGATAAGCGGTTTCATTGGTCGAGTCCGATCCACTCCTCCCGACGAATCTCTTCTTCATCCGAGTGGCCAGGGCACTCACCCACCGACCGGCGTACGCGACGAAGCGACGCACCAACGAAGGAAGAACCGTGAAAAGAGCACGTGTCGCAACTCCTCTTGTCCTCCTTGCCGCGGGGGCGCTCCTGCTCTCGGGCTGCTCGAATCCCACCGCCACCGCGTCCGGCGAGGCGGGCGACTGGGCCGACGCCACGGCGGACCTCGACGGCGTCACGTTGACGCTGTGGACGGCGCAGTCCACCTCGTCCGTGCCGGAAGGCGTCATCGCGGCCTTCGAGGAGGCCACCGGCGCAACGGTGGACAACGTGACGGTCCCCGACCAGTACGAGACGAACGTCCAGACCCAGCTCGCGACCGGCGAGACACCGGACCTGATGTTCTGGCAGGCGACGGAATCCGGGCTGCGCATCATTCAGGCGCCCGAGAAGCTGCAGTCCCTCGACGGGGCGCCCTGGCTCGAGAAGCTGGACGAGCCGTCGCAGAAGATGGGCACCCTCGACGACGTGCACTACGCGGCGCCGATCAAGGCTCCCAGCGTGATCGGGGTCTACTACAACAAGTCCAACTTCGAGAAGGCCGGCATCACCGAGACGCCGGTCGGCTACGACGGTCTGCTGGATGCGGCGCAGAAGCTGAAGGCGGCGGGAGTGGTCGCCCCCGCGTACGAGGCGAGCGCGGACCGCTGGCCCAACCAATGGTGCGTGCAGACGATGCTCGCGGATGAAGCAGCCGATGGGTTCTGGGAGCGGATCAACGAGAACGAGGACTCGTTCACCAACCCGAAGGTGGTCGAGGCGATCGAGCGCTGCGAGGAGCTGTACACCACCGCGGGCAACCCGAACATCAAGACGGCCACGTTCGCCGAACAGGCGGAAGCCCTCCTCTCCGGCGAGGCCGGCATGGTCGTTCAGGTGAACGCCCTGGTCGACCAGATGGCGGCGTCGGCCGATCTCGCCGAGCTCGATGAGAACATCGGGTTCTTCCCGATCTCGCCGACCGGCAACGTCGGCACCGTCATCGACGAGCAGACCAACACCGTCGTCGCGTTCAAGTCGGGGGATGCCGAGCGCGAGGCCGCCACCCGCCAGTTCCTGCGCTTCTGGCTCGAGGACTACTACCCGACGTTCATCGAGGAGCGGGGATACGTCTCGCTCCAGCCGGACGTGCCGACCCCCGACAACGTGCCGCAGATCGGGACGGAGAACTACCCGGCGGCCGTGGAGGAGAAGGTCGGGTCGATGCAGAACGAGGCGATCGTCAACCCGGATCTGTATCTCTACCTGGTCGACATGTACTACGGCGAGAAGACTCCCGAGCAGGTCGCCGAGGCGACACAGGAGAACTTCGTGCAGCTCGCCACGGCCGTCGGCGCCGAAGGATTCTGACCGATGGGGGTTCGCCGGCACGGTCGGCGAACCCCCGCTCCCGATTGGAGGACGATCAGTGACGATCACACGTCCCGCGCGAGACCCCCTCGCCACCGTCGAGTCGGCGCTGGAGGTCGCTCGCACCCGGCCCGCCGCCCGCCGCAAGCTCGAGCACCCGTGGCTGTTCATCGTTCCGGCGTTCGCCGTGCTGGTGGTGTTCTTCTTCACCCCGACGCTGCTCAACATGGTCTACCCCTTCACCGACTGGTCCGCGTTCAAGTCCGAGATCAACTTCGTCGGCCTCGACAACTTCCGCAGAGTGATCGAAGACGGGTCGCTGTTTGCGGCACTGCGCATCACCCTCACCTACGCCGTGCTGGTGGCGATCTTCCAGAACCTGTTCGGGTTGGGCCTCGCGGTGCTGCTGGAGCGGGACACCATCCTCAACCGCATCGCCCGCGCCCTCTTCTTCCTCCCCGTCCTCATCTCCGCGCTGGCCGGCGGGTACATCGCTCAAGCGATGCTGAAGCCCGACGGCGGACTGAACCAGATCCTGGGATTCCTCTTCGGCCGCGACGTCGCGGTCGCCTGGCTGGGCAGCACCACCTGGACGATCGTGGTCGTCGCTCTCGTGCATGGGTGGAAGTGGATGGGGTTGGCGATGCTCGTCTTCCTCGCCGGTCTCAAATCCGTTCCCAGCGAGCTGATCGAGGCGGCCCGCATCGACGGCGCCTCGCCGTGGCAGATCTTCCGCAACATCAAGTTCCCCCTCCTCGCCCCGGCCGTGACCTTCAACGTGGCGACGGCGCTCATCGGAACGCTCAACGGGTTCGACATCGTGCAGGCCACCACCGGCGGCGGACCCGCGCGATCGACCGAGGTGCTCAACATCTTCATCTTCCGCACCTTCGGCAGCGGACTCTACGCACAGGCATCCACCATGAGCCTGGTTCTCTTCCTCTGCGTGGTGGCCATCGCCATCCCGCTGATCACCTACCTCCGCCGCAGAGAGAGGGTGCTCGCATGACCCGCACTCGATCACGTTCGTTCACCCGGCTGGGACAGCCGGCCCTCGTGCTGCTGCTCCTCCTGCTCCTGATCGCCGTTCCGTTCTGGCTCGTGCTGTCGACGTCGGGCAAGCCGCTGGATGAAGCGCTGAACCCGAACCTCGATCCCCCGAGCACGTGGCAGCTGGCCGAGAACTACTCCGAAGCAGCGACCAAGGGCGAGATCTGGCTCGCTCTTCTGGGCAGCGTCACCATCGTCGTGCCCGCTGTGCTCATCGTCCTCATCCTGGGCGCCATGGCGGCGTGGGTGTTCGCCCGCCGCTCCGGACGGATGGCCGCCGCCCTGTATGCGGTCGGGATCTCGGGCGTCCTCATCCCGCCCGCCGCCGTGACGCTGGTCGTCGTACTGCGGCAGCTGGGTCTGGCCGGGACTTCTGCGGGCCTGATCGGCGTCTACTCCGGGATGTACCTGTCGCTGGTCATCTTCTTCATCACCGGCTTCGTCCGGACGGTGCCCATCGAACTGGAAGAGGCGGCGCGGGTCGACGGCGCGGGACCCGTGAAGGTCTTCTTCCGCATCATCCTGCCGCTCCTCTCCCCCGTCATGGCCACGAGCGCGATCCTCGTGACGCTGTTCGCGTGGAACGACGTCTTCTACGCCTTCTTCGTGCTCGGCGGGGGCAACGTCTCCACGATCCCGCTGAATCTTTTCAAGGTCGCCAACACCGCCCTTTACACGAACGCCTGGAACCTGATCTTCGCGTACGTGGTGCTCGCGAGCGTGCCTCTCGTCGCGCTCTTCGCCGTCGCACAGCGCAGGATCATCTCCGGCGTGACGTCGGGCGCCGTCAAGTGACCGGGCTCGGCCGCTGCTTCTCGCGCGGGCTCATCGCCCCCCACCCGAACTTCCCTGTAGTCCCTTCGAAAGGAACCCGCACGACATGACTGTGAACACACGCCCGGTGGTGGCGCTCGTCGGACTCGGCTTCGGGGCGGAATTCGCGCCCATCTATCGCGACCACCCCGATGTCGAGCGCGTGGTGCTGTGCGACGCCGATCAGGATGCGCTGCAGACGGTCGGCGACCGCCTGGGCATCACCGAGCGATACAGCCGCCTCGAGGACGTGCTCGCCCAGCCGCACATCGACGCGGTGCACCTCGTGACCGCGCTGCCGGACCATGGCGCGCAGAGCATCGCGGTGCTCGAGAGCGGCAAGCACTGCGCGAGCACGGTGCCCATGGCGATCTCGATCAACGAGATGGCCGAGATCGTGCGTCTCGAAGCGGAGACCGGCAAGAACTACATGATGATGGAGACCGCGGTGTACACCCGCGAGTTCCTGCACTGTCAGAGCATCTTCGACGCCGGCCGGTTCGGCCAGGTGACGTACGCCAAGGGTCTGCACTACCAGGACATGGAGGGCTGGCCGAGCTACTGGGAGGGGCTCCCGCCTCTGTGGTACATGACTCACGCCGTCGCGCCGCTGCTGCGGCTGCTCGACACCCGCGCCACGTCCGTACGCAGCCTGGGCTCGGGGCGCCTTTCCTCGGAGCGGCAAACCCGGTACGGGAACCCGTTCCCGGCCGAGACGGCGATCTTCGAGCTCGAGGACACCGACGTGTCGATCGAGATCTCCCGCACGCTGTTCCAGGCGGCACGCTCATACACCGAGGCCTTCGCGATCTACGGGGAGAACTACGGATTCGAGTGGCCGCAGATCGAAGAGGAGCCGCCGGTGCATTTCGTCACGCGGCCTCGGGAGGGAGAGGGCGGTCGGCACAAGCAGGCGGTGGAGGTCGAGGCGGTCCGTATCGAGGCCCCCGATCGAGCCGATCTGCTGCCGCGCGAGATCGCCGCGTACACGCGCGAGAGCGTCTACTCCGACGGCTCGCACGCCTCCTTCATCCAGGGCGGAGGTCACGGCGGCTCCCATCCCCACCTCGTCCATGAGTTCGTCCGCAGCATCGTCGAAGAGAGGCCGTCCGCGATCAATGCAGTGGTGGCGGCCAACTGGAGCGCTCCGGGCGTCGCCGCGCACGAGTCCGCCCTCCGCGACGGCGAACGAATCGAGGTGCCGCGGTTCGAGCGCGTCGCCGCATCTACAGTGTGAGGAAGGCGGGATGTCGCCCTCAGGTGGTCGGGTCCACGTCGGGAAGGAGGCACCGTGACGCAGCCCTCTCCCAGTAAGGCGCCCAAGATCGCGGATGTCGCGCGAGTCGCCGGCGTATCGGTGCCGACCGTCTCGCGCTACCTGAACGGGACCACCCCGGTCAGCGACCGCCTCCGGGAGCGGATCGCGGCGGCCATCACGCAGCTCGGCTACCGACCGAACAGCGCCGCCCGTGCACTGGCGCTCGGGCGCCGATCGATGATCGCGATCCTGGCGGGGAACTCCTCACGGTTCGGCTGGGCGCGGACCATCCAGGGGATCGAGGTGAGCGCACGTCAGGAGGGGTACGCGTCCATCATCTCCGTCGTCGACTCCGCGTCCGAGGCCGACGTGTCCGAAGCCGTCGAGCTGGTCCTGGCCGAGAACCTCGCGGGAGTGATCGTCCTCGAATTCGACGAGCCCGGCCGCGCCGTCCTCGAGGCGCTCAGCTCGACCCTGCCGACGGTGGCCGTGAGCGGAGGAGACCCATCCGATCCCTCCATCCCCTACGCGCTGCTCGACGAGAGGGCTGCGGGGCGGAACCTGACCGAACACCTGCTCTCCCTCGGACACGAGACCGTGCATCACGTCTCTCAGCCGACGATGGGGCAGTCGCTGGGGCGGACCGAAGGCTGGCGAGCCGCGCTGGAGGAGGCGGGCGCCCCCGTGCCCCCCGTGCTCTCGTGCACGTGGGACCCGGCCACCGGCTACGCGGCCGGTCAGGCGCTTGCGGACCAGGATGACGTCACCGCGGTGTTCTGCGCCAACGACGACATCGCGATCGCCGTGATGCGTGCGTTCTCCGACAACGGCATCGAGGTTCCCCACGACATCGCGGTGATGGGCTTCGACAACCAGCCGCTGGCGCAGTTCTGGGCTCCCTCGCTCAGCACGGTCCATCAGGATTTCGACGATCTGGGCGCCCGCGCCTTCGGCCTCCTCTCCGCTCTCATCGGAGGTTCGTCGCAGCCGCAGAACTCGATCGTCGTACCCGAGATGATCATCCGGGAATCGACGGAGCCCTGAGATCGTGCCCGATCTGCGGTGGGGTGACCCGAACCTCGAGCTGACCTTCGTCTGGTCGGAGTCGACCCCCGTGTCGCTCACGGCGGTCCGCTCATCCAGTGCGTCGCTGGAGATGCCGGATGCCGTGCCGTTCGTCGAGGTGATCACGGCGGACGCCGGGCATACATCCGCATCACGCCGACTCGACCACACCCGGATCGGCCGCGACCTGCGCTATGTGTCGCACGAACAGGACTCGGACGAGGGGTCCTCGAGTCTGCGCATCCATCAGCGGGACGACGCACACGGGCTGCATGTCACGATCGAGCTGCACGCGCACCACGGCACCGGTGCCGTGAGCGCCCGCGTGCACCTCTCCAATTCCGGGGGACGGGAGGCCGTCCTGCTGTCGGTCACCAGCTGGAGCTCCGCGTTCGGGGGACGGACGGGCGGCGATTCGGCCTTCGACACCTGGACATTGACGTCCGGTACCAGTGAGTGGCTGGCCGAGGGGCGATGGTCCTCCTCGGATCTGCGCCTCGGGCCACTCCCGGCGATCGCAGAGGATCTGACGGGCCACGATCGTCGAAGCGCGCTGACGCAGACGTCCAGCGGCACCTGGTCGACGAGCGGCGGGCTGCCGGTCGCGGGCGTCGAGTCATCGGATCAACGCGCCGCGTGGGCCTGGCAGATCGAGCACAACGGGGGGTGGCGCTGGGACGTCGCAGAGAACATCGCCGGCGGCATTTTCTCGCTCTCCGGTCCGACCGACACGGATCACGCGTTCACGAAGATCCTCCGACCGGGCGACCGCTTCTCCAGCGTGCCGGTCACCGTCGCGCTGGCATCCGACATCCCGGACGCCGTCGCATCGCTCACGCGCCACCGGCGCCGCTCACGCAGAGCGCACAGCGACAACGCGGCGATGCCGGTCATCTACAACGACTACATGAACACCCTCAGCGGCGACCCGTCCAGCGAGAAGCTGCACCCCCTCATCGCGGCCGCGGCCGACGCGGGGGCGGAGGTCTTCTGCGTCGACGCGGGGTGGTACGACGACAGCGGATCGTGGTGGGGCAGCGTCGGCGAGTGGATGCCGTCGGCGCGCCGCTTCCCGGGTGGGCTCGCGCCCGTCACCGACGACATCCGGGAGCGAGGCATGATCGCGGGACTCTGGCTCGAACCCGAGGTGATCGGCGTACGCAGCCCGATCGCGGCATCCCTCCCCGACGACGCCTTCTTCCAGCGGCACGGCGCGCGCGTCGAAGAGCACGAGCGGTTCCACCTCGACGTGAGGCACCCCGCGGCCCGCGCGCACCTCGACGCCGTGGTCGACCGCCTGGTCGCCGACCTGGGGGTCGGCTACTTCAAGTTCGATTACAACATCAACCCCGGCTCGGGCACCGACGTGCGTGCCGACAGCGTGGGCGATGGACTGCTGCAGCACAACCGCGCGCACCTCGAGTGGCTCGACGGCGTGCTCGACCGGCATCCGGACCTGATCATCGAGAACTGCGCATCGGGCGCGATGCGGATGGACTACGCCCTCTTGTCGCGGCTTCAGCTCCAGTCCACCTCCGACCAGCAGGACTTCCGGCTCTACCCGCCGATCGCCGCATCCGCGCCGATGTCGATGCTCCCCGAACAGGCGGCGAACTGGTCGTACCCGGACCCCGAGATGGGCGACGAGGAGGTGGCCTTCTGCCTGGTCACCGGGCTGCTCGGCCGCTTCTACCTCTCGGGCTTCCTCGACCGGCTCTCACCCGACCGCTTCGGCCTGGTTCGCGAGGCGGTGGCTGCGGCGAAGACCCTTCGACCCGGCATCCAGCGGTCGACCCCGCTCTGGCCGCTCGGCCTTCCGAGCTGGACATCACCGTGGGTCGCGCTCGGTCTCGCCCTGCCGGATGCCTCCGAGACGTGCGTGTCGGTCTGGCGTCGGCACGGTTCGGATGCGCCGCTCGACGCGCGGTTGCAGCTGCCGCTCTACCGAGGCAGGGATGTCGCGGTGGATACGGTGTTTCCCGCAGCGCTTCCCGCGTGGTCGGTGGAGTGGGACGCCGCGACGGGAACGCTCGGGGTGAGGGCTGCGGAAGACGTGACGGCGGCGCGCACGTTCCGGGTGCGTCCGCGCTGACCCACGGCGTCCGGCCTACAGGAGCGCCTCGATCCAGAACGGCACCGAGGCCACGGCCACCCCCAGGATCATCAAGATGATCGCGATCGGAACGGAACGCCGCACGACGCCTGTTCCGAGCCGCGTGAGAACGCGGTCGAGGAAGGCGTGGGTCTTCTTGCGGGTGAGCAGGCCGACGATGAGAAGGATCAGGCACGGAAGGCAGTAGACAAGGGTGTAGAGGCCGATGACGGCGAGTCCGCTGGATGGCGGTACGTCGGCGGCGACCATCCGTTCGATGGCGATGAAGTACGAGAACGCGTTGGGAAGGTCGGCCGCGGTGACGACTATTCCGAACGGCACCGCCGTCGCCGGCCGGAACCAGGTGGGAAGTGCGATGGGTGAGCGTGGGCGTTCCTGGAGGCGCCGGATGCCGGCCACGATCAGCGCGATGCCACCGGCTCCGAAGGCGAGGATGCGCAGGACGACGACGATTCCTTCGACCGCGCCCGCTGCCGCTCCCGCGGTCAGGAAGAGGGCGGCGCCGACCGTGAACACCGCCAGAGCGGCACCCGTGATCGCCGCGGCGGCGGTGACGCCGGGGCGTCGAGGAACAAGAACGAGGATCAGCGCCACGGTCGCGATGGTCGCCGGATTGAACGAGTCGAGAACCGCGAGGCCGATGATGCCGAGCAGCAGCTCGATGTTCACGGGCGAGTCCTCGGCGCGGAAAGGAGCGCCGTCGACACCTCGGCAGCTTCGGCGACGGCGTTGAGGGAGGGGATCGAGCCGCCCTCGATCGTCAGCCGGCGGGTCTCCCGCAGTATCCGTCCGCGCATCTCCATAGAGGCCAGCATACGTACCGACCGACCGGCCGGTCTGGGAATCCGGTGCGAGATTGCGCATGGCCGAGCCCCTGGACGCAAGAACCCCCACCTCTGCCGAGGTGGGGGGGTACTTCGCGCGGGGCCTTCTCACTCACCCCACGGGCCGCTGCCGTTCGATGATCTCCGTGAGGTCCGAGGGGAACCGGTGCACCTCCTGCGGCCAGTCCAGTGCGACGGCCAACCGTCCTGCCCAGTAACGCGCGGCCTCATCGTCCGCCACGTCCACGACGGCGAAGCCGCCGAGGTGCTCCTTGGTCTCGACGAACGGCCCATCGGTGAAGACCGGCTTCCCGTCCTCGCTCACGACACTGAAGATGGCGGTCGAGGCATCGATTCCCCCATCCCCGTAGAGGAAGACGCCCGCCTCTTTCATGTCGTCGAGCACAGCTCGCGACGCCTCGCTCTTGGCACGCAGTTCGTCGGGGGTGTGCTCGGGCACCCACTCGTCGTTGAATGCAATCAGATATTTCGGCACTGCCGTCTCCTCTCATCGGGACCAGAGCCATGTCGTGGCTCCTGAGGCGACCCGAAACGGGTCGCACACCTTATCCACGAACGGCGACGCTCGAATACGACACTATTGCTGCGACATCCCACCCGGTCACGCCGACGGCGATGGCTGGCTGCGCCTCGAGTTCAGTCGGCTGCCGGCGGAGTGTGGACGAAGACGTCCACCATGTCCCCGCGGAGATACAGGCTGACCACGCTGCCGCCCGGAAGCCATTCGCCGAAGCCGTCATTCGAGTCCGCCGCGACGCCCAGGTGGAGGGCGAGTTCCCTTCCCGGTGGCAGGCACTCGAATTCGAACCGGCCGCTGCCTGCACTGTCCCAAGCGATGAGGCAAGTGCTGCCCAGGCTGTTCTCAACGGACCACACGTTGACGTCGTGGTACTGCTCGAACCGGAGGAGTGTGGTGGTGTCCGCAACCTCGCCAAAGCCATCCAGCGTCTGGATCAGTGGGCTATTCGGCGGCTGCACCGCGGTGGGCTGCAGCGTCGCGTCGGGCTGCGGTGCAAGGAGCCGGGCCGCGGCGTAGATGAGGATTGCGATTACCACGGTCGATCCGACGACGAACCATGCGCGGCTCCGCGTCGCGGTGGCGCGCTGCCACAGCGACGGCGACGCCTCGGCCGCACGGCTGCCGACGGATTGTGTGACGGTGACCGGAGCCGGAGCGCCCGCGTGAGCGGCTTCGAGTTCGATCAGCCTCGCCATCGCCGCCGGATCGGCATCGATGTCGGATGCCGGACCGTACGCCCGTGCGCGCAGGTCATTCAACTCGCGTTCGGCGTCCGACAGGCGCGAGTGTGTGATGCGCTGAAACGACTCGGGGTCCGGGTTCGATGCGGAGGGCGATCCATCCACGGTTGCAACGTACACCCGCTCGCCACGCGCGCACAGTGAGCGCCGTTTTCCCGGAACGCCCTGACTGTCAGCCCCAATCCGCAGACTTGAACCATTCCGTCAGCGCGGACTGGAAGCGTTCCGGCTCGACGTTCGCTACCCACCCATGCGGGGCGACGGCGGTCTCCACAACGGTGACTTCCGGATGCGCCGCAGCGAACTCCTCCGTCAGTTCGAACGGGATCTCCTCGTCACCCCCGGAGTGCAAAGACGACACCGCCGACGAGTGCGTGGTGCTGGAACGTCTTCCCGAACCACAGTCCGTACTCGCCGACCGCCGACGTCAGGGTGCTGAGAGGCAGCTCGACGTCGTCGCCGATGCGACGTGCGCTGATGATTTTCCGCCGCGGCTGGACGCCTACGACCCGGCGGGCGAGCGCCCGGATGAGCCACGCGAAGGGCGCGAGCAGAACGACCAGAAAGACAAGGGGCAGTAGTGCGACGATCAGGCGACCCCTCCTCCGCACCGCTCCCTCACTCGTCCATGGGTGGTCAGGGGCACTTCACCCGGGTCGATTCCCCCCGGGACGATCGGTTCGGGCATTGTGGGACGATGACCACGCCATCCGTTGTGCACGTCGTCCTCGTCCGCTGGAAGCCGGATGCCGATGCCGCCGCCCTTCAAGAATTGACCGAACTGGCGAGCGCATTCCCGGACACCATCCCGGGAGTACTCGCCGTTCACTGCGGGGCGAACACCAGCCCGGAAGGACTTGCGGGCGGATTCGAGTGGGCGCTCATCGTCAGCTTCGCGAGCAGCGCAGCCCGAGACGACTACCTACCGCATCCGGCGCACCAACCGGTCGCGCAGCTCATTTCTCGGTTCGCGGAACAGGTGGTCGTCTTCGACGTCGATGCGTGACGTCGCCCGTCGTGGCAACTCCGGTGCTTCCCCAAAGGACCCCACCGCGGTGACGCTAAAGCGGTCGGGGCCGGGGTAGTCAATAGGTATACGTGCTCGCGCGCAGGATGCCCGACAGGCGCGTGTTCTGCCGGATCGGAAACAGCTCCGATTGTGTCTGGTCGAGCGCGGGCAGGCGGATCCATTGGCCGCCTCCCACCTCATCGCCGTTCAGGCGACGTCTGACCCGCCAGTCATCGCCTTCTGGCTCGACCTCCTCGACGGCCAGCCAGCCGGTCCGAGAGCCTCCCGCATCAACTGTCCGAACAGCGAATCCGCGGCCGATCACGTAGAACAAATCTTGTCGCACGCGAGCCACCAAACCGACGCCGTTCCTCTCCGAGGGGAAGGTCTCGGCAAGGTGGCTGCTGCTGACCTCGACCGCTCCATCGCCGAAGAGGCGCTTCGTCGACTTGTCACCGGTGAGCGTGAATCCATGCATCTCGGCATCCGGATACTGCTCGAGAACTTTCCCCGCCGCGGACAGCAACCGGAACGCGTCGGTGACGTCCGAGTAGTGAGGATCGTCCTTCGCCATGATGTCGAACGCGAAGGGAGCGACGCCCGCCGCCCCCAGCTCACCGACTGCGCGGAACATCTGCTCCACCCCGGTTCGATTGCACTGCATCTCGGGGATGAACAGGATTCCGTCGATCGCGGCGTACTCGCTCGCGATCGCATCGAACGTGCCGAAATAGAGATCCGGTGCGAGGAAGTCGAGCGTCGGCGCGAGCGCACGCCAGATGCTCGCGGTGTGTCGAAGCGGTCCGCCGCTCGGGTACTCACCGGGCCGAACCCCGCCGGCGAGCGCGAACCCGGCCTCTCCGCCATCGCTCTGCGCATTGGCGTCGACCCAGGCATTCACGTAGAGGGGGATGTCGAATTCCGCGCGACCCGCCCGAGCGACCTCATCGATGTACGACGCGTATGCAGCTGCCATGAAGGCCTCGTCCGCCTCCTCTGAGAAGACACCTTCCCAATTGCTGTCCCTCGCCGTGCCGGTCCTCCGAACCGCCCCCAGGAGACGCCCCTCGTCGAGTCGACCCAGCGCGTCGAGCACCGCTGCCGGCACCGGATCCGCCCACTTCTCCTCTGCGAGTCGACTCCGGTCGCGGGAGTCGCCGAGTACTCCGACCTCGTTCTCGACCTGAAGCATCAACACCGTCTCCCCATCGTCGAGCTCTTTCAGATGACGCATCAGCGCGGCGAAGGCGCGGGCATCCGCCTCACAAGCGGAGCGAGAGAACGGGGAGATCGCCTCGATGGGGGTTCCCGCCGATGTGTGGATGCGCGGGAAGCGAGCGGCATCGCGCTTGACCCAGCCGGGCACGTAGTTCGACATCCCGTTCTTCCACGTTCCGAACCAGAGCGGGATGACGTGCAGGGAGTGGGTGCGGGCGGCGCCGATCAGCGCGTCGACGATGCTGAAGTCGAAGACGCCCTCCTCGGGCTCGATCGACTCCCAGGCGACCGGCGCCAGTACGGTATTGACACCCATGAGGGCGGCCGCATCCAGCGACTCCGTGATGGCGGCGCGCGTGCTGCTCCCGGAGTTGTGGAGCTCGCCGCCCACGATGAGGTACGGACGTCCGTGCAGCATGAGACGACCATGCTCGAATCGGCGGTGCAGAAGGCTGTTCATCAGATTCTCCTCGGCGGTGGTGCGCTCAGGACTCGGGTGCCAGGACGACGCGGATCGCGATGTAGGGGCGGGCGGGCAGCTCGACACGCACCTGGCCGGTGTGGTCGCCGGGCAGTGGTTCGATCGTCATCTTCCAGGTGTCGAGGACCTCGATGGTGGCAGTCCGTCCCTCCGGAATGCGCACATCGCGGTAGCGAGGTCGGTGTCCTCCGTAGTACGTCACGATGTACCCGTCGGCGCCGCCGGACGGGAAGTCCCAGTCGCTGGGGAGCGGATCGAGCCGTCCCGTCGGTGACGCGTCGATGATCTGTCGGAGGAATGCGAGCCGCGGCAGGCTGTCGCCCTGCAGCGTGCCGCCCTTCGACCACCACAGCACATCGTCCTCCGAGTAGTACGTCTCGCCGTGCGTGAGGTATCCGCCGTGAAGGGTGGCGTCCCAGAAGCGCCGCACCATCTCTTCTGCGGGAAGGTTGCCCCACCCCTGGTCGATGTCGCCCTCATAGCCGGATTCGTCGACGATGACGGGTTTGTCCCAGGCACGCTTCCACCGGGCGATGGACTTGCCGATCGTGTAGTCACCGCTCTGGATGCTGCAGTGAGTAGCCCAATCGACGGAGTAGTCGAAGACCTCGACCCAGTTGTGGATCGAGAGAGGGTGGCCGTACGGGTCATTCGAGCGGACCAGGCGGGCGAGACGGTCCCAGTCCTCGCGGCCCTTCGTGGTGAGAAGGTCGTATTCGTTCGCCATCGACCACCACACGTGGGGAAATGCAGCAAGGCGTCGAGTGACGTAGGCGACATACCGGTCGTCGGCGGTGGGACCGAGCGTCGCGAAGCCCCACCGGTCGTAGGGGTGGAAGAGGATCAGGTCTGCCTCGACACCCAGCGCGGCCAGCTGGTCCAGTCGCGTCTCCAGGGCGGCGAAGTACTCCGGATCGAAGCGCGTGGTGTCCCAGCCGCCGCCCTCCGCACGGGGGAAGACGAACCGCTCCGGCTCGTTGGCGTTGAACATGAACGATTTCGGGAACAGGCCCATCCGGATCTTGTTGAACGGCGCCTGGGCGAGTGAGCGCAGCGTCTGCTCTTGCAGCGCCTCGTCCTGGTGCGTCCACGCGTAGGCAGTGGTCCCCACCGGCACGTACGCTGTGCCGTCGGCGTATGCGAAGTGCCCGCCGTCAACGGCCCGAACCGGTCCCCGTGCATCGCTCTCGGACACGCTGATCGTGCCGTGGATGCCGTCCAGGGAGCGGGCGTTGGAGGTGGTCGTGAAGCTCCAGCGACCGGCCGAGGGCGGAAGGAATCGAGCCCGGTACGTGCCATTGCCGTCGTAGAAGCCGCCGACGGTGATGTCCTTGCCCACTGTGCGGAAGGTCACGGTCAGCTCGACGTCCACGAACGGGTTGCCGTGGGACGGACCGTGCAGCACGATCTCCGTGCGGCGGTTCGCGCCCGCCCCCCGGGATGCTTCGACCCGTGCGCTTCCCCGTGGCACGGCACCCGACTCGTAGTCGGGAGCCGCGGCGATCGGGGCTTCGACCGCCGGACGCGGGCTGAGATCCTCGAACTCGGCGACGCCCTCCATGATCTGCGAGATGCGCGGGTCGTCATCGCCGAGGATGAGGCCCAGAATCGCGGCCGACGGGAAGTCCGCCAATTCGACGACCATCGGGGAATCCAGCACCTCGGGAGCTATGGAGCGGACGACGGCGGCGGCGTCACCGTGCGCGAGCACAGCGGATACGGGCGTGGATCGTTGAATGGTGCGCATAGGGGTTTTCCTTGAGTCGGGATCGAGCCTCGTCGCCCGGCAGGACCGGGGACCACGTTGTCTCTCGTCGAGAGTGTCAAACGGGCCGTTCGGCCGCCAGGACTTGCGCAATTTGCTGGCACCGCCGGCGGTTATTGCGCAACGTCGGTCAGGCCCGCACAGACCGGCACCACACTCTGACCCCGCTCGCACCAGAACCTGGCGTCGACCGCGGTCAGTCGTAGATCGGCCGATAGCTCACGCTCAGCAGGCGCCCACCGGGGTGAGGTGAACCGAGCGCCAGCATCCGGCCCGTGAAACCGGCCGCCACCTCGGTCGAGAAATAGCGACCGTCGAGCCGTGCCAATTTCACGAAGCCGTCACCTGTGTCCACCGACAGGGTGACGTCGTCGGGACCGGCATACCCGAAGGGCACGGGTGCGCTGCGCGGCACGGATGCCTCGAGCCGAAGCGTCACGCGGGGCGTTCTCACAGGGGCGGCAGCCACTTCCTGCCACACGTCTCCGATCCGGAGGATGGCACGGGCCGTTCCGGCATCCACCACAACACCGCACCAGTGACGCTCGTCCAGCCGCAGGCGGAACTCCCCTGCGCGTTCGACCACCGCCTCGGCGACCCAGGCGAAATCACGCACCCGTGCGCACAGCAGATCGGCGGCGGATCGACCCGCCGACGGGAAGTGAAGTCCGCCGTCGGGATCGCGCTCCACCGTGGACGCGGGTTCACCGTCTGCAACGACCCAACGCGGATCCAGCGCCGCCCCCGAGAAGTCATCCTCGAAGGCGGTATCCGGCACTGGGATGTCGAACCTGTACTCGTCGAAGACCGGCCAGCCATCGACCCAGTCGATGCCGGCGAGAAATGTCTCGCGTCCGAGCACGTGGAAGCCGGGAGTGGACCCGCGGGGCCGTGCGCCCAGGTAGACGACCGCCCATCGGCCGTCGGGTCCTTGCACCAGGTCCGCGTGTCCGACGCTCTGCACGGGGTGAGAACTGCTGCGATGGGTGAACACCGGGTTCCACGGGCAGGGTTCGAAGGGACCGGTCGGGCTCGTGCTCCTCGCCGCCGTGACGCAATGGCCGCGCTCGGTTCCGCCCTCGGCCAGCAGGATGTACCAGTGGTCGCCGATGCGATAGAGGTGCGGCCCTTCGGCGGCCTGCATACCGGACCCCTGCCAGATCGGGTAGTGCGGTTCCCGCAGGCGTCCGGTCTCGAGATCGATGCGCGCCTGACGGATCCCCTGTCCCCCGACGGTGAAGTCGAGCACATGCCACGTGAGGTAGCTCTCGCCGTCGTCGTCCCAGCAGAGGTCGGGGTCGATCCCGACTGCCTCGGGCACGAAGACCGGCTCGCTCCACGGTCCGGCGGGGTCGGTGGCATGCACGATCACCTGGCCGGCGGCGAAGTCGCTGACGTTCGTGGTGATGAACCAGAACCGCCCTCCGTGAAACCGCAGCGTCGACCCGTAGATCCCCGTCGATGGACCGGGGGTGGTGAGCCGGAACTGCTCACGCGTCGTCAGGATGCTGCCGATCTGGGTCCACGAGACGAGGTCCGTGCTGTGAAAGATCGGCGCTCCCGGAAAGTACTCGAAGCTCGACGTTGCAAGGTAGTAGTCATCGCCCACGCGGCAGATCGTCGGGTCGGGGTGGAAGCCCGGGAGGATCGGCTGGAATGCGCCGTTTGCCGACGTGTCTGTTATTGCGCGACTCGCCGTGGACGTGTGCTCAGGCACTGGGGGCGCTCCGTTCGAGCGAGGTCGTGCCGGGGGGCGCGGGAATGTAGGGCATGACGTTCCTGACGAGTGTTATCGATGAGTCGGTGGACAGAGAGCGATCACGTCATGCGCCGAGTTCGACCCCCTCCGGTGGCTTTGCGGCCTCGTCGTGCAGCGCCCGCAATCGTGCGGCGCGGCGGGCGCGCTGGCGTGGCGGGTCGGCAACTGGGGCGGACATCTGCAGCCGATGTGTGTACGGATGCTGGGGATTCGTGGCGACTTGGTGCGCGTCGCCGAGCTCCACGATGCGTCCTCCCTGGAGGACGGCGATCCGGTCGCTGATACTGTGCACGACGCCGAGGTCGTGGCTGATGAAGAGGTATGCGACACCCGTGTCCTTCTGCAGATCGCTGAGGAGCTCGAGGACCCGCGCCTGGGTCGTGACGTCCAGGGCGCTGGTCGGCTCGTCGCACACGATCACCGACGGATTCAATGCCAGCGCCCGGGCGATTGCGATGCGCTGCCGCTGACCTCCGGAGAATTCGCGCGGGTAGCGCGACCATGCATCGGCGGGGAGGCCGACAGCATCCAGAAGCTCTCGGACCCTCGCGCGTCCCTCGGTCACCCCGGCGGCACGCAGCGGCTCGACGAGGATGCTCTCGACCGTCATTGAGGGGTTGAGTGACGAATATGGGTCTTGGAAGATGACCTGGATATCGCGGGCAATCTGACGGCGGCGGGCACGGGGGATGTTGCTGATCTCCTGGCCGCGAAAGGAGATGGTTCCGCCGGTGACCGGCGCCAGGCCGAGAATGGCACGACCGATCGTCGTCTTCCCGGACCCCGACTCACCGACGAGGCTCACGGTCTCCCCGGGTGCCAGGTCGAGTGAGACATTCTCGATGACGGTCTTACCGCTCCGCTTGCCGCCGTAGCGGACCACGAGGTCGCTGATCTGCAGCAGTTTCTCAGTCATCTGCGACCTCCATGAGCTCGACCTTGCGAGAGGACTCCAGCAGGTCCCGGGTGTAAAGGTTGGTCGGTGCGGCGAAGAGCGTGTCCACGTCGTTCTGTTCCACGATCAGGCCGCCTCGCATGACGCTCACGGTGTCGCAGATGTCGGCGACAACGCCCAGGTTGTGGGTGACGATGATCATCGCCAGACCGCGTTCGCTGCTGAGTTGGCGCAGCAGCTCGAGAACCTCTGCCTGGACCGTGACATCCAGAGCCGTGGTGGGCTCGTCGGCGACGATGAGATCGGGGTCCGAGGCGATTGCCCCACAGATGAGGACGCGTTGCGCCATCCCGCCGGAGATCTCGTGCGGGTAGAGACGCATGACGCGTTCGGCGTCGCGGATCCCGACACGTTGCAACAATTCCAGCAGTTTGGCCCGTGCCGCCTTCTTGGAGACACCGGTCGCTGAGCGCAGACCGTAGATGAGCTGTGCCCCGATGGTGAACGAGGGGTCCAGATTCGACATCGGCTCTTGCGGAACGTAGGCGATCCTGCGGCCGCGGACCTTGCGCATTCGCGCCGGGTCGGCGAGGAGATCCTTCCCGTCGAAGAACACACTGCCGCCCAGCACCACCGCCTCGCGCGGGAGGATGCCGATGATCGAGAAGGCGATCTGCGACTTGCCGGATCCGGACTCGCCGACCAGGCCGTGGATCTCCCCCTTGCGCACGTCGATATCGACGCCATGAACCACCTCCGTGACCTCATTGCTCGAGGACGGGTAGCCGACGCGGAGCCCACGAACCGAGAGAAGGACGTCCTGTCTTGCGGCGTGGTCGTGTTCACCGGCGACGCGCGCATCCTGCGCAGCCGTGTTGAGCGCGCGTCGACGAGAAGGCTTCAGAGCGGCGCTGCGGTTGGATGCCTGGAGCGTGTCTCGGAGGGCGTTGCCGAGGAGGACAAAGGCCAGAATGGTGAGGCTGATCACAAGTGCCGGCCAGATGACGTTGGCCGGGTTCGTGTAGATGTTGTTGAACGCGTCCTGCAGGACACGACCCCACGAGGCCTGAGAGGGATCGCCGAGCCCGATCAGGTCGACGCCGCCCACGATCGCAACGGCCGTCGCGAGCACGAAGGCGCCCTGCACGATCACGGGAGCTCGGACAGCCGAGAGAACGTGGCGGCCGACGATGCGCAGATCGGAGAGACCCACGACCTTGGCGGCGTCGACGTAAAGCTCGGAGCGCACGGAGATGACGACAGACCGCACGAGGCGATACAGCGAAGGCGCGACCATGACCCCGAAGACGGTCATCGAGAGTGGGATGTTCGGACCCGTCAACGCGAAGAACGCGACGATCGTGAGAATGCCGGGAAGCGACTGGAGGACGTCGGATACGAAGTTCGCCACCGCCTCGAGTCGACCGCGATAGAACCCGGCAACCAGGCCGCCGGTCAGGCCGAGCAAGAGCGACACGCCAAGCACGATCACGCAGGCGACGATCGTCTGGCGCGTCCCCCAGATCAGCCTGGAAAGGATGTCGCGCCCCGACGCATCCGCCCCGAGAAGGTGCCCTTCGCTGAAAGGTGCAGCATTGGTCGCAGCCAAGTCGGTCGCGTTCGGCGGATACGGTGCGATCCACGGAGCCAGAATCCCGGCCGCGAAGATGATCGACAGGACGACGATGCCGAACACCGCGAACGGATTCTTCATCAGCGACCGGAACGTCGACCGCCGTACGCGCTTCTTCGTGAGTGCGGCAGTGCCGTCCACGTTCGGGTCGATTTGATGCTGATCGACGGTCATCGGATCCTCGCCTTCGGGTTGAGCAGGCTACCGAGCACGTCGGCGAGCAGGTTGACAACCAGGACGAGGACGATGACGACGACCACTACTCCCATCACCATCGGCACGTCCCCCGCCAGCGCGGCAGAGACGGAAAGCAGGCCGACCCCGGGAAGGGCGAAGATCGCCTCGATGAAAAGCGCCCCTCCGAATAAGCCGAGTGTCGTCAGGCTGAGCACCACCAGCCCGGGGCCGCCGGCATTGCGCAGAACGTGCCGGAACAGCAGCTGCGATTCAGGGATGCCCCGGGACCGCAGGGTGCGCACGTAGTCCTGCGACAGGGCGTCGAGCATCGAACCCCTGAACTGTGCTGCCGCGTTCGCGATCGCACCGACCAGTAGCGCGAGTACCGGCAGCGTGAGCGACCAGAGCCAGCCCTGCACGCTGTCGGTGGCCCGGATGTAGCCGGTCGCGGGGAAGTACGGGATCGCGATCGCGAATGCGAAGATGAGGCCGATCCCGAGGATGTATCCCGGTATTGCGGCGCCGAGCACCGAGATGAACTGCAGCGCGCGGTCGATCCACCCCCCGTAGAGCGCTGAGGTGACGCCGAGCACGACGCTGATGACGGTCGTGAGGATCATCGTCAGGATGATCAGGGAGAGCGTTACGGGCACGCGGGTGGACAGCGCCTCGGTCACCGATTGGCCGGTGAGGAAGGATGCACCCAGGTCGCCCGTGACCAGCCCGGAGAGCCAATCGAGGTACTGCACGATCAGGGGCCGGTCGAGCCCCAGCTCTGCCGCCTTTGCCGCCACCTGCTCGTCGCTCGCGCTGAGTCCGAGCACGCTGCGGGCGATCCCGATCCCGTCGCTGAAGGTGATGCAGAAGGTGAAGAAGCTCACGATGAGCAGCACACCGACAGATCGGAGAAGGAGGATGACAATAGTGCGGAACATAGCCGGGGCCCGTCGGTCGCTGTCTAGTTCTGCTGGAAGTCGCGGAGCAGCGGGTGCAGTGCCGCGAAGTCCGACATGGTGGGGATGGAGATGTCCGGGCTGTAGGCGTAGAAGCCGTCCGGGTACGCCATCGGCACGAACCACGCCTGGTCGATCACGTACTGGTTGATCTCCTGCTGCGCGGCGATCTTCTCCTCGTCGGTGCCGGTGAGGATCGTCTGCCACAGCGCGTCGATCGTCGGGTCAGCCTGGTGCGAGACGTTCCAGATGCCGTCGGTCAGGATGTAGTCCTTGATGTCCTGCAGCGACTCACCATAGTTGCCCAGCTGCCACAGCGGCACAGGGTACGTGCCGCTGAGGAGCTCGGTGTACGCGTCCGGACCGGTCAGGTTGACTTGCTCCACCGTGATGTTCAGCTGACCGAGCTGCTCGGTCACATACGGGAACAGGAGGTCGTGCCCCTGCCCCTCGAAGAACGGGATCTGCAGCGCGAACCCATCGGCGTAGCCGGCCTCCTCCATCAGCGCCTTGGCCGCCTCGACGTCATACGGGTATGGGTCCTCGGTGAGGTCCTCGAGATACGCGGTGCTTCCCTCACGGAAGATCTGGTATGCCGGATCCGCATAGCCGCGGTACAGGTCCTCTGCGATCGCATCCCGGTCGAACACCATGTTCATCGCCTGGCGCACCCGGACATCGCCGAGCGCGGGGATCTTCTCGCCGTTGTGATCCGTGATGAGCAGGCGCGTCGTGACGCCACGCAGCGTGACCACCTCCTTGCCGGAGCTCTTCGCCTCTTCGACGGTGGAGGCGTCAGCGAGGATGCCGTCGATCTGACCGGTCTTGAGCGCGTTCAGGCCGGCGGTGTTGTCGGTGAAGACCTTGAGCTCGAGGTTCTCGAAAGGGTAGGTGTCCGAGTCCCAGTAGTCCGGGTTCTTCTTCAGGACGTAGTTGGAGCCCTGCGTGCTGGCATCGGCGTCGTAGAGATACGGACCCGAACCGACGACGGTCGTGTCGAGATTCGCCGACTCGTATGCCTTCGAGGATGAGATGTTGGGCTCGCAGAGAATGACGTCCATCGTCGGGATCGGCTGCGGCCACGTGATGGTGATCGTCTGCGGGTCGGGCGACTCGAATGTGAGGTCCGCGAAGCGATCGTTGACCTCACCGGCCGCGGTGAGGGCGGCCTCGACGTCTGCGGCGTCGAACTCGCTGCCATCCGAGAATTTGACTCCTTCGCGCAGCGTCAGGGTCGCGGCGCTCTGGTCGTCGTTGTACTCCCACTCCGTTGCCAGCTGCGGCGAGGGCTTGCCGAACTCGTCACAGATTAACAGTGAGTCCCAGACGGCATCCGCGAACCAGCCCTGGTAGCTCGGCTGGATGAGAACGCTCAGGCCTGGAAGATCGGCTGTCATGCCGAGCGTGAGGGTGTCTCCTGCCTCGCCCGAGGTTCTGCCGGTGCTGCCCCCAGGGGCGCAGGCGGTGAGTACGGTGACGGCTGCGAGCGCAGGGATTGCCACTGCCGCTATCGCGCCACGTCGTGTGAAACGCATTTCAACTCCTTTGTTGTGATCTCTTGGCGGGGCAAGCTGTGCCCGAAAGTATCCGTTTTCCATTGGGTCGGATCGCTTGCCATGACGCTAGGCAGATAACCCACCGCCGACAACGAAGGCCGGCGTTTTTGCGCAACGTAGACGGCGGTCGAGCCGAGATCGACGACCCGGTGGCTACGTCAAGCATGCCGAGTGAGGGCTGCTCCGAGACAGCGCCGACACCGCCGGACAGGCGGAATTTCCGCACCATGTCGGGTACGGGGAGCGCCCTCGCGGCGCGGCCCGTGACTTATCCGCAAAGTGATGGAATGCTTGCGCAAAAGTGATGCTGGGAGGCCCGGCGGTGGTGAAGGACGATGAACTCGTCACGCTTCGGGATGTCGCCGATGCTGCGGGCGTGTCTGTGCCCACGGCATCGAGGGCTCTCTCCGGAAGGGGTGATCTCTCGCGGTCGACTCGAGAACGGGTCGTCGCGGCAGCGGAGGAGCTCGGCTACGACCGGAGCCTGGTGAATCGCGGAAGACCGACGACCCTCGACCCTCGACTGATCGAGTTCGTGCTGGGCAGCTTCGACGACGCGTGGACGGACGCGATGACGACAGGAGCACGCGAGGCTGCCTTCCGGCTGGGGTTCGACCTCGTGCTCACCCTGGAACGCCCCGATCCGAGCGACGACTGGCCAACCCGGGTCGCGACCCGCCGGCCCTCCGGCGTCGTCATCGGAATCATCCGTCCGACCACGAGACAGTTGGACGAGATCCGAGGCCTTCGGATTCCCATTGTGCTGCTCGAGCCTCGTTCGGACCCGGAGGGCGCACTTGCCAGCGTCGGAACGACGGACTGGCAAGGCGGACATGACGCGGGCACGCTGCTGGCGGCGAGCGCTGCGGCGAGGTTCGTGGTCGTGACGGGGGTTCCGCGGTACCGGTTCGGCCGGGCGCGCGAGGAGGGGTTTCGCGCGGCGATCGCGGAGCATCGACCCGAAGCGGAGGTTCTCCGCGTCGACTCGGAGTGGACGGACGCGCCTCTCACCGAGGGGCTGGTCGCCGCGATTCGCACGGCCCCGACGCCCGTGGGCGTGTTCGCGTGCAATGACGAGATGGCGTTCGCCGTGTATCGCGCGGCGGCGCGGATCGGGCTGAGGATCCCCGACGACGTCTCCGTCGTCGGTTTCAACGACGAGCCTCGCGCGGCAAGGGCCGACCCGCCCCTGACCTCTGTGCGACAGCCGCTCCGAGCGATGGCCGCCCGGGCGGTGGAACTCGTGACCCGGTTGCGGCACCACGACGATCAGCGACACGAACGTGTCGAGCTGCCGAGCGAACTCATCGTGAGGGCATCGACGCTACCGACATCCGATTTCTAAGCGTCGTCGGCCCACCGCCCTGCAGTCGTCCAGACCCGAGCGGTCGTGGCACGCCGTAGGGACGGACGGATGCCGGATGCGGCATCCGTCCGCTCCTCGGTCGACTACTCAGTGACGACGACGCGCACGCGGTCGATGTTCTGCAGCAGCGCGTACTCCGCGCCGATGTTCCCGTCGCGTTCGGCGGTGACCCGAAGGCTGGCGAAGTAAATTCCTGGTTCGGTGAAGCGGTGCGTCGTCCCGATCGCGGCGATCCTCCGCGGTGCGGTGGACTTGCCGGGCACGTACTCGCCGTCGCCCTCGAAGTCCCACTCGGCGGCGATGATCTTGCCGCCGCCGGCCGGTGTGTGCGCGGCCGCAGCGAGAAGAACCGGCTTGCCGACCTTGGCCTTGATCACGCCATCACGAGCTCCGATGTCGACGGTCGGCTGGATGCCGCGCCGTGCCAGCGCGAACGGCGACACCTCGATCTGAGCGTTCTTGATCTCATAGCGGGTGGATGCCGGCGCCGGAACGCCGTCCTCCGCCCAGCGGGCGACATCGCGCAGCGCCTGCTCGACCATGCCGTACCAGTCGACGAGGGTGGCGGCACGCTCTCCCGCGGGCGGGGCATCCTGGTGGTCGGCGTGGTCGGTGAAGTACACGCGGTAGGTGCTGGATGCCGCGGCGCCCAGGCTCTTCTCGACCTGCTTGCGGTACCAGTCGGTGTGCAGCGGCAGCGCGTCGCTGTCGTAGAGGTTGGACACCACGATCATCTTCCCGTTGATCGACCCGTCGAACGCGGTGTTCCCCGACACTGCGCCGGAGAACTTGGGCTCGCCGACCGTGCGCTGAGGATAGAGGGGCGTTCCGTCCGCGTTGCGGAACTGGTCGAGCGCGATCCATCCCTCGCCGGCTGCCGGCAGCTGGTAGCGGTAGGCGAAGCGCTTGGCGATGTTCCAGCGGTGCCCGACGGTGTCGCCCATCTCGGCCAGTTCGGCGCGCACCCGCGCGCCGAGCGGCGAGTCTTCCGTCCCGAGGTAGCCCTCTGCCTTCCAGAAGTCGTCGACGTACGTCGGGTCGTAGGCGAGAGGGTCGTCGGAGTCGAGGCCCGAGCCGAAGTAGGAGGGGTCGTAGCCGAGCAGATAGTCGGAGTTCTCCCAGGCCTTCCAGGGGATGCCCAGCAGATGCAGCTCTGTGAGCATCTCCCGCTCGGCCTCATCGAGCGTGGCGTACGGGTCGCCGCTGCCTCCGGGCAGCAGGGCGTCGCGGATTTGATCGGCCTTGTCGGCGAGGATGAGCTCGGCAGCGGACCGGCCGTTGAAGTTGTAGCTGTTCGGCGCCGGCACCGCCTGGACCATCGGGACGAACCCCTGCCAGACGCCGTCGGTGTTCTCGGCCGCGCCGACCGCCTGGAACGAGCCGCCGCTCGGCCCATAGAGGTATCCGAAGATCTCCCGGTCGCCGCCGTAGTAGTCGGCGGCCACCTGCTCCGCGAATTTCGCGGCGGCAGCGGCGTGCCGGTACCCGAGTGAGAGGAAGTCGTTCCCCGCCTGCACGGTGTACCCGCCGCTCGCCAGCGCGAATCCGATGGCCCGATCGCTCGCCCGCGACGTGTTCTGGCCGGGAGTGAACGTGGTGGGGTAGGTGTACTGGAAGAATCGACCGTCCCACTTGGCCTTGTCGGCTTGGGGGTGCAGGTAGATGTTGAACTGGATGTTCGTGCCTTCGAAATGACCGGACACTCGGTGGTGCGCGACTGGAGACGCTTCGTCGGTCTCGGCATCGACGATCGGCTGTGTGTACAGCGGATCGATGCATTCGCCGGTGACCTGCATGGCGCCCGCGGCGTCCGTGACGCATTCGACCGGTTCCGCGGCGGCCGGCAGTGCAGGCAGCATCACCGCGCACACCGCCAAGGCGACTCCCAGCGCAAGAGGGGACCTCCGGCGCGAAGGTGCTCGATTCATGGTTCTCCTTCAGCTTCATCGATGAATCCGCATCGACCGTCGATGCGAGCCGGATGCCGCGGCGAGAAAAGAGTGACCGGCAGTCGACAGACGCTGACGCTAAGAGCGTCAGCACCGCGGCGTCAACGGAAGCGACGGTTATTGCGCAAGCGCAGTCACACAACCGCATAATTGCGCAATCGACGAGGTTAGCCGCCAATCGGTGCAAGCCTGGGGATATGCAAGGTGACGGGCCTGGAGTGCAGCTCGCCGCGTCACCCCGCTCTCCCGGACGCCAGAATCCGGGCGTTTGAGGAGACATCGTGGTCGCTATCGACTTCAACACCGGCTGGTCCGTTCAGCCGAACCAGAGCATCTTCGCCCAACTGTCCGGAGGTGTCGGCGCCCAGCCGGTGACATTGCCGCACGACGCAATGCTCGCCCTGCCCCGGACGCCCGATGCACCGAGTGGGGACTCCTCCGGCTACTTCACCGGCGGGTCGGTCGCCTACACGAGGACCCTCGACGTTCCGACGGACTGGCGCAACCAGCGCGTGTCGCTTCGGTTCGATGGCGTGTACCGGGATGCCGCCGTGTATGTGAATGGCGACTATGCCGGTCAGCATCCCAACGGCTACGCCCCCTTCCGCATCGCCCTGGATCCCTTCCTCCGCTACGGCGAACCCAATGAGGTGCGGGTTGAGGCCCGCGCCCATCGCGACTCGCGTTGGTACTCGGGGCTCGGCATCCACCGCGGAGTTCAGCTTCACGTCTCCGGAATGGTCCACTTCGACGGCGATGGTCCTCGCGTCTCAACCCCCGACGTCGACGACGAGCGTGCCGTGGTCGAGATCGTGCATCGCGTGACGAATGAGGGCGTGAGCACGGTCACTGCTCGGGTGGAGACGCGGCTGTTCGATCCCGGCGGGGCACCCGTCGGCGTTTCGAGCTCGCCGGTCACGGTGCGCGCGGGCGACAGCGTGCTGGCGCGGCAGCGCTTGTACGTTCCGCAGCCTCGACGCTGGAGCGTCGACGAGCCCTCGCTTTATCGGGCGCATGGCACCCTCACCGTAGACAGCGTCGCGCCCGACGAGAGCACCACCTCGTTCGGCGTGCGGACTCTCCGCCTCGACCCTCAGCACGGCCTGCGCATCAACGACGAAGTGGTGAAACTGCGGGGCGCCTGCATCCACCATGACAACGGCATGCTCGGGTCGGCCGCGATCCCCCGTGCGGAGGAACGTCGCATCGAGCTGTTGAAGGCAGCCGGCTTCAACGCGGTGCGCGCCGCCCACAACATGATCAGCACGCCCATGCTCGACGCGTGCGACCGGCTCGGGATGCTCGTCATGGACGAGGCCTTCGACATGTGGGCCAAGGGTAAGAACCCCTTCGACTACTCACTCGCCTTCCCGGAATGGTGGGAGCGAGACGTCGAGGCGATGGTCGAGCGAGACTTCTCGCACCCCAGCGTGATCATGTACTCGATCGGCAACGAGGTGCTCGACATCGGCACGCCGCTCGGCGCCGTGACCGGCCGCGCGCTCGCCGAGAAAGTGCGCGAACTCGACTCGACCCGTTACGTCACGAACGGGATCAGCGGCTTCGTCGCGACTATCGCGGACACGCTCACGCAGTTCAAGGGCGAGGTGGCGCAACTGGATTCATCGGGCGGCGTGAACGAATTGATGAGCCAGATGGATGAGCTCATCGACCAGATCAGCCTCTCCGACGCTGTGACGGAGAAGACCGTCGAGGGCCACGCCGTTCTCGACGTCGCCGGGCACAATTACGCCGCGTCCCGCTACGCCGGCGAGCTCGAGCGCTTCCCGGATCGCATCGTCCTCGGCACCGAGACGCTCGCCACGCAGATCGACCGCAACTGGGCCCTGGTGCAGCAATACCCGCACGTTCTCGGCGACTTCACCTGGACTGGATTCGACTATCTCGGCGAGGCCGGACTGGGCGTCACCCGATACGCCGATGCGCCCGACCAGGAGATGCCGATCTCGGCGTATCCCGCGCTCGCCGCGTACTGCGGCGACCTCGATCTGACGGGCTACCGTCGCCCGTCGTCCTACTACCGCGAGATCGTGTTCGGGCTGCGCGCAGACCCGTACATCGCGGTGCGACGGCCCGAATCACATGGCCGCGATCGTCGCGCCCTCGGGTGGGCATGGAGCGACACGGTGTCCAGCTGGACGTGGGACGTCGAGCCGGGAGCGCCCATGATGGTCGAGGTCTACAGCCATGCCGCGTCCGTCGAGCTCTTCCTCAACGGGGAATCCGTCGGGGTGCAGCCGACCGGAGCCGCACACCGCTTCCGTGCGGAGTTCGAGCTCGCCTACCAGCCCGGCGTCCTGCGCGCGGTGGCACACGGAGGCGCTGAGATGTCCGTCGCCAGTGCGAGCGGCGAGCGGATGCTGAGCGCGCGAGCCGACCGCGACGTCATCAGCGCCGACCCGGCCGACCTCGCGTACGTGACTATCGAGATCGTGGACGCCGACGGCACGCTGTTCACATCACGCGATCAGCCCGTGACGGTGGATGTGACCGGACCGGCAGTGCTGCAGGGTCTCGGCAGTGCCCGGCCCATCACCGAGGAGAGCTATCTCGCAGGTTCGCACACCACCTTCGATGGCCGGCTGCTGGCGGTCCTCCGGCCGACGGGCCCCGGGTCGATCGCGCTGACGGCAGCGGGCCGGAGTCTTGGTCCGGTCACCGTGCGCGTAACCGCATCCCGGCCCGGCACCGTCACCGCACTCTGAGGCGCGCCAGAAGCTGCCCTTTCGACACGACCACAACCTCTCGGCCCTCCCGTTCGTCGGCTCGCCCCGGCGTCTTCAGAGACGTCCGACGTTCTCGATGTCCTCCCAGAACTCTTGCGCCACCTTGGCCGACACCGTCGCTCGAGTCGCCGATATCGCAGCGACATAGTCCCCCAGGAATGGCCCATCTGGATCGTCGACGCCCGAGCTCACCGCACTCTCCAGGGCGGATTGCGATGCTTTGCGCGCGGCGAATTCGATGTCGGCGGGCGAGAAGCCCTCGGTCATCTCGACGAGCACCTTCACATCGATGTCGACCGCCGCGACGGGGATGTAACGTTCCCAGATCGCGCGCCTCGCCAGCTCGTCGGGGAGGCCGATGGGAATGACATAGTCGAACCTGCCGTGACGGAGGAAAGCGGCATCCAGTGCCCGGATGAAGTTCGTGGCGCAGATCAGTAGACGTCCCGGCTGGTCGCGGAACGCGGGGATGATCTTCAACAGCTCGTTCGTCACGCCCTGCGTCGGCGATGGCGGCTCGCCCTGGCGATGGGAGGCGATTTCTTCCACCTCGTCGATGAACACGACGGCGTGTTCGAGCTCCGAGATCTTGAGGAACGTCTCTCTCAGTGCGCCGGCGAGACCCCCGGGGTTCGCCGCCAACCGAGATGGGAAAACTTCGACGAACGACCACTCCAGGCGCGACGCGATGGCCTTGGCGAAGGTGGTCTTGCCCGTGCCGGGGGGCCCGAACAGCACGATGGCGCGGGGCGGGACGACCCCGAAGCGGTCCGCGAGTTCGGATTGCGCGAGCGGCATCACCACGCGCCGCTCGAGCAGGTCCTTCTCCGCGGTCATTCCCCCGACGCCGTCCCAGAGTCCGCGCGGAAGGACACGCCCGCCCAGCTCGGCGAGGATCTTCAGCTCCTCGCGCTGCACAGGGACATGCCGCTCGAAGTAATGAAGATCCTGCTTCAACGCGAACCCCTGATGAAGGAATGCCCCCACCCGGGTCTCAGCCGCCGGCATCAGCGCCGACAGCTTCGAGATGCCGGCCGCCGCCATCCGCGCCTCGAGCGCGGCCAGCATGGACGACCCGATGCCGGCTCCGCGAGCGTGCGACGCGGTCGCGAGGAACACCACCCATCCCTGCGCGTGGGCAGCCCGCCCGATCGCCGCGCCGACCACCTCTTCGCCGATCACTGCGACGACCGCGTGGTCCTTGGCGCAGGAGGCGAGGACGTCGGACAGGCCGTAGACGGGCTCGGCGTTGACGGCGAGCATCTGCTCCCACAGTCGCAGGATGCCATCGACGTCGTCAGCGTGATAGTCGCGGATGCGCCACCCGGTCATGGCGTTTGGGGTCCGTCCACGGGAGCGCGCATATCTGAGGCTATCGAGCCGCGGGCATGGCGGCGAGCACCATCACGTGATCCCGCGAACAGCGCCCAGGTGCGCGGAAGGACCCGGATGGAGCGGGTGCGGAACGACTCCGCTCGTGCCCACTGGTGGGTGGCGCGTTCAGCGGAGAACGCCCGGGCGAGCTCAGGGCCCGGGCAACTCGAGCTCTCACGCTCGTCGCGGAAACTCGCTCATCGTCTCGGGCCGGTGCGTGAGCGATTCGGCGAGCGCGAGGATCGCTGAGTCGTGTGCTGTGCTGATGGCAGCGATGTGCTTGTCGGGGCGGACGACGATCGATCGGGCGGTGCGCGCATGGAAACGCCGGTGCAGGTCGCCGTGCGTATCGACCACGGTGGTCACACCGCCCCGCTCGGCGTGGTCCACGCCGGGGGCCTCGACGTACAGCAGGGTCACACTGCGCCGCTGCGCATCGTGGGCCAGTGCCGTGAGTCGGTCGTCGACGCCCCTGTTCGAAATCCGATCACCGGCCAGGACGATGAGCACGGGCTGTGTGCCGCGTAGATGCTCATGGAGCCACGACTGCTCCGTGTTCCCGTGCGCGACGCGGACATCCGGGATGCGGTCGCCTACGCGCGGACCGCTCCGTCGACCGATTCGGGAGCGTGCACGGTACGTGACGTTCAGCTGGCCGGCACCGGCGAAGAACGCCCGCCTCACAGGGCCGAGATTCAGCACGATCTGAAGCGCGCTATCGCGAACGTGCTGCACCCTGCGGTCGCGAATGCTCCACAGGCGTTGCAGGTTGCCGGTGCTCGACAGAAGTGCGAGGGCGACGGGGCGACGTTCCCGCTCATACGATTCGATCGCGGCGTCATCGCCGCGCTGGACCGCGATCGCGAGGCGCCACCCGAGGCTGTAGGCATCCTGGATTCCGGTGTTCATCCCGAGTCCGCCTGCGGGCGTGTGCACGTGTGCGGCGTCGCCCATCAGCACCACCCGGCCGCGCCGATAGTGGTCGACGACCCTCTGGTTGACGCGGTAGACGGAGAATCCCTGCATGTCGGTGAGGCGGCTCGTGGTGTCTCCGGTGCGCCGCTGATAGAGCTCGGTGAATCGTTCGATGGAGTCCTCGATGAATCGCCCGTCGGCTTCCTCGGCGGGACTCAGTGCCGCCGTGATACGCCACCGACCCGGCTCACGGAACGGGAACGCCAAGAGAGCACCATCCTCGTTGAACCACGAATACAGCCGGTCGGACGGCAGATTCCAGTCGATGTGGACATCGCCGAGCACGATCGTCTCCTCAAGCGTGCCCGTCTTGCCTTCGAAGGGGATGCCGAGCGTGTTGCGCACGGTGCTTCTCCCGCCGTCTGCCCCGATCAGCCACTTCGCGTGAATCTCTTCGGGTCCTGCAGGCCCGTCGATGAGCGCGACGACACCCTTTCGGTCCTGACGCAGACCGATGAGCCGGCGCTCGCGCTCCACGGTGCCTCCGAGCGCCCGGACGCGTTCCGTCATCAGGTCCTCTGTCTGCCGCTGCGAGTTGTTGAGCAGAAATGGATACCGGGTCTGACCCGTCTCGGGAAACGTGAGCCGGAACGCCCGATTCTGGCCTTGGTAGGCCTCCGCCGTCCGGATGCGGATCCCGGTGTCAAGGAGTTCCTGCGCGATGCCCAGATCGTCGAGTACCTCCAGCGTGCGCGGCGTCAGGCTCGTCGCGCGAGAAGTCGGCGCGGGTGACCCGGCCTGATCGATCAGCCGAACGGAGACGTTCCTCCGGAGCAGGTCAGCCGCGAGGGTGAGTCCGGCGGGCCCGGCACCCACGACGAGCACACCGGTGTAAGTGATCGAAGTCATGATCGGGCCTCCAGCTCGGGATGTTACATTATTTAGCTCGGTATTCGAGTTTCATGGTATCGGAGCTAAATGTCAAGTAGTGTCTAACCATGAGGGCAAGCAAGACTCCTGACGAAGTCGAGAACCTTGAGCGCTCGCGGATGTCCGCCGCGGAGCTCTCGTGGTCGCTGCGCGCTGTGAACAGGGCGTCGACCGAAGTCGACCAGGCGCTGGCGGCGCGATTAGGGCTTCGCCTGCTCGATTTCGCTGCGTTCTCCCACGTCATGTCTGCCGAATCGGATCCCATCGGGCCAGCGGAACTCGGTCACCGGCTCGGGATCACCAGCGGCTCTGCGACGGAACTCGTCGATCGGCTGGAACGAGCAGAGCACATCACTCGCCAGCGTGCCGAGTCGGATCGACGCAGAGTCTCACTGATCGCGCAGGAGCATTCGATCAGACGAGCGCTCGACGAGCTCTCCCCCCTGTTCGAGGCTCTGGACGACCTAGCAACCGAGTTCAACGAAGCCGAACAGGCGGCGATCCACCGGTATCTCCGCGGAGCGAAGGAGCGACTCGCTCGTTTCGCCGACGATCTCTCGTCCTGACGCACCGACCTGAGGGACGCCACGGTGCTGGCCGAACTGCGCAGCGGGAGGAGAACGTCCACCGTTGCCAGGCAGGTTCTCGGAACCAGCGCTTCCGGTCGCGCAAGGCTCCGATTAGGCTCCTCCGGACGGGTGTCAACGAAGACGCCCGCACGGAAGGAAGACGATGTACCCATCTGCAACACTTTCCAAGCGCGCCAGGACGGCAGTGATCGCGACGACGGCGGTCGCTGCCCTGGCGCTGGTACCAGCCGGCGGCGCGTTCGCAGCCCCGCCTCAGGCATGCGATACACGCACGAACAACACCTACGAGAAACTCCTCTCCTGCGTGACCGTGGAAGGGGTCCTCGAACACGAGGAGGCGTTACAGGCCATCGCTGATGCCAACGACGACACCCGCGCGGCGGGCACGACCGGCTACACCGAGAGCGTCGAGTACGTTGTCCAGACGCTCGAAGCCGCCGGCTGGAGCGTGGAACTGGACGAGTTCCCGTTCACCTTCGTGCCGCCGCCCCTGCTCGAGCAGCTGACCCCGGTCGCCGCCGAGTACGAGTCGGGCACGTTCACCGGAACGGGCTATGGCGAGGTCACAGGCAACGTGATCCCGGTCGACATCGTCCTCGACCCGCCACGCGATCCGGTCACGAGCGGATGTGACGAGTCGGACTTCGTCGGTCTCGATTTCTCGGGGACGAACGACATCGCACTGGTCCAGCGGGGCACGTGCGAGTTCGGTGTCAAGGCCATCAACGCGCAGACGGCGGGCGCCGAGGCGGTGATCATCTTCAACCAGGGCAACACCGAGCTTCGCTCCGGCCTCGTGACGGGCACGCTGTTCGGCATCAACCAGACGCCGCTCAGCATTCCGGTCGTCGGTGCGAGTTTCGCCGACGGCGCTGCGCTCGCCCAGGCGAACTCGACGGCCCGCGTCGTCGTCGACGAGCCGGAGTCGCGTCCGCAGGTCAACGTGATCGCGGAGCTGCCCGGTACGAACGACTCGAACGTCGTCATGGCCGGCGCACACCTCGACTCAGTGCTGGCCGGCCCGGGGATCAACGACAACGGCAGCGGCTCATCGGCGCTCCTGGAGATCGCCCAGCAGATCTCCAAGCTCAAGCCGGAGAACACCATCCGCTTCGCGTGGTGGGGCGCAGAAGAGAGCGGACTGCTCGGCTCCCGCGCCTGGGTCGAAGAGCAGCGGGTGGAGGGCACGCTCGGTGACGTCGCGCTCTACCTGAACTTCGACATGGTGGCCTCGCCCAACTACATCTTCATGGTGTACGACGGTGACGAGTCGGGTTGGGATGCGCCTGCCGGCGTACCGATCCCCGAGGGCTCCATCCAGATCGAGGACCTGTTCGAGAGCTACTACACATGGGCGGGCGTGCCGTACGACGACGCGCAGTTCAGCGGTCGCAGCGACTACCAGGCGTTCATACAGAACGGCATCCCGGCGGGCGGCCTGTTCACGGGCGCCGAAGTGCCCAAGACCGAGCAGCAGGAGGAGATCTGGGGCGGTGAGGCGGGCCAGCAGTACGACCCGTGCTACCACCTGGCATGCGACACGATAGACAACCTCGCGCTCGACGCGCTCGATGTCAACTCCGACGCGATCGCGGCAGCTGTGCTGACCTACGCCTACTCCACCGAGACGGTGAACGGCGTGGTCGGCAAGAAGGTACCTGGGAACCTCGCGTTCCCGGCACCGGCCGGTCCGCAGGGCACCGTCAACCTTCCCGGTGGCGGTGGCCTCGCGCCCGACCACGAGCACGGCGACGTCGACTGATTCGATGCACTGAGCAGGGCGGGGGTGCTGATCGCGCCCCCGCCTCTCGTGTGCAGGCGACCGGCTCCGTCGCCGCCCTGAGTTTCCTCAGTTGGCGGATGGGTGGACGTCGACCTTGTGGCCATCGCCCCCGCGCATCAACGCGGAGCGCGCCGTGCCGCGGGAGGAAGTGCGGCGAAGCGAGCGTTCACCGTTGTCTGATACCAGTACGCGGTCGTGGAAATGTCGTCGGATCGCTCGAACAGACCGTGATCCCACGCGCCGATCTGCTGCACAGCCACGCGGAGCTTCTCCTGGAAGTAGACCGGGTCCGGTAGATGCCATCGGTAGAGTCCATGCATCGCAAGCATCGGCGTGGAGAATTCAGAAGCCTTCGTCCTGTCAGTGGCGCTTGAGAACGGGTAACCGAAGTACGGTGCGCTGAAGGTCAGGGTGTTCGGTTCCGGCTCGGCGCGCAGCGCGTCCTGAAACGCCCACGCACCTCCGGCGTAGTCCTCCAGTCCGGTGCTGCAGAGGGTCGGCAGATCGGTGTCGTCGTCCACGTAGAACTTGACCTCGCCCTCCCCCACCAGTATCGGTGGAGCGATGCAAGGGCGACATAGGTGCCGACGTAGCATCCGCTGCCGACCACGCCATCGACGATGACGTGGTCCTCACCCGGCGCCGTTGTGCCGTTACTGCGCCGCCACTGAGCGTGGAAGTAGCCGGGCCACTGGTCGAAGTCGTCGCCGGTGGTGTAGTCGATCTGGAAGAGATGTGTTCCAGGTCACCGGCGTGCTCGCTGCGCAGTTCGGGCCAGCGGGGCTCTTGTCGGTCACGGTGATCCAGATATGACGGATCACGCCGGGACCGCTGATGTCGGCGAGCGCAATGGACTCCCCGGCCGGCAGTCGATACCACGCGCTCCCCTTGCGACCCGGCCCCAGCGGCGAGCTCGCTGAACCCGCAGAGCCGGGGGCCCCGGTCGGATTCTCCGCATTCATGGCGCGGCTGCGCAGGGTTCCGTCGTTGCGAAGTCGATTGCACCCGGTGAGCATTCGTCTCCCTCTCTGCACCGGGGTGAAGCGCGTGACAGCTGTGTGATGACGCTCAGAGCTCCCGAATGGTGAGTCCGCGGAACACCGCCTCGCCTTCGTGGGCGTAGAGGCGGATGCGGTCGTCGCCCTCGAGCGGGAACACTCGGTGCGAGTGCACGACGCGACCGTCCCCGATGAAGAGTTCCACACTCGTTCGATCGACGAGGATGCGGACGACGAGGCGCCCGGTGGAGGGGTCGATCGGGGTCTGCGACTCACCACCGGTGGGGTTGATGGTCGGGCGCCGGTTGACGTACACGAATGGCCCGCGCAGGTATGCGCCGGCCGCGACATGGCGCCCGCCTCCGGGGGCGCGGCACACCTCGAAGCCGATGTTCGCGGGTGCGGCCGCCGGGTTCCAGGTCACCTCGCACGTCAGGTCGTAGGCGAGCGACCGCACGTCGAGATCGCGGGTGCCGCTGACGACGACATCGCCGAGCCGGTGCGTCCTTTTCGCGTACTGCTCGAGCGCCGTGGTCGGGGCGGAGGCGAGATAGTAGCCGTCGCTCCCCCGCTTCAGCCGGATGTCGCGCACGATCATGTCGTCGCCGTTATAGCCGTCGGTCGCAAGCGTTGGTGTGTTGTGCGGGTAGTCCCAGAAGTTGGCCCACCCGATGGCGCGGCGGAGAGTCGCGTCCTCTGCGCCCGCGGCGTTGTGATGCGGATACGTCACGGCGCCATAGAAGTCGAACCCGTAGTCCAGCCACTGCGGCTCGCCATGGTCGGGGACGAACGTCGATCCATCGAAGGCGCCGGGCCAATACGCATACGTCGCCGGCAATCCGCGGCTCTTGCCGTTGGCGCTGATGCCGAGGATCCACCGCGAGCTGCCGTCATCCGCGGTCATGCGGAAGATGTCGGGGCACTCGAGCACGCCGAGGTCGGTGCGCTCGAACTGGCCGACGCGCTGCCATGACCGCAGATCGGCCGATATGTAGAACCCGATCTTCTGCCCTTCTGCGTTCGCCATGAACCAGCGGTCTCGGTCGGCGTCCCAGATCACCTTCGGGTCGCGGAAGTCCGGCACTCCCGGATTCGGCAGCACGGGCGCATCCCCGCCGGGCCGGAAGGATCGTCCGCCATCCGTCGAGTACCAGAGATACTGGGCCTGCTTCCCGCCGGGGGCCTGCGTCACAAGGGCGATGACCGCGCCTTTGCCATATCCGGCGGTGCCGCGCTCATCGACGACGAGGCTTCCCGACCAGCAGTCGCCGTTGGCGTTGGTGAACTTCGGGATGGCGACGCCGCGATCGCGGAACGAGACGTGATCCCGTGTCGTCGCGCGACGCCATGCGGTGCCTCCTCCGCCGTCGATGTAGTCGGCGTTGTACAGGTAGTAGTAGTGGTATTCGCCATCGAGGTAGATGGGGCGCTGTGGGTCGTTCTTCCAGTTGTCGGGAACGCTGAAGTGGTAAGTGGGACGCGTGCGCGTGCGTCCTTTCGAGGTTGAGCCGGCGGGGCCGGACTCGGCGGATGCGGGAGCGATGCCCCCCGCCACGGCGAGCGTGCTGCCGAGAGCGGTCGCCCCGGCTCCGGCGAGAAGCGCGCGGCGTGAGACGGCGGATGAGTCTTCCATGGGTCACCTTCTGTTCGAGGCAGCGTGGCCGCTGCCGATTGGTGGGACTGAGGTCAGCGAGCGGATGCCACTCGCCAGGCGCGCAGCGAAGCTTGTGCGTCGTAGAGGTCGACGGAGACCCGTCTGGCATGGGGGCTCGTCGGGTACACCCGGGCGGCGAGTGGAACGCCGTTGGCGAAGGCCTCCAGCGCGGAATGATCCACGAGCACGCGCAGCCGTACGGTGTCGCCGTCGAGTGGCACAGGGCCTGACAGCGGCTCGACGTCAGTGCTCTCATCGAGACTGGACCGCGTCCGGTCCAGCGAGAGCTGGGCCTCGTCGCCGATCCGGCGCAGTCGGTAGACGGTCCGCTCGTGTCCGTCCGGTGTGGCCCGCACAGTCAATACGACGGAGCCGCCCGGAGCGAGCGTCGCCTCGAGTTCGAGATCGAGCTGATCGCCGTCGACCGCGCCACGGCTCGCGGCAGCTGCGTCACCGTCGAAGAGGAGCTCGGCGCGCAGGGCGTCGACCTCGGGCGCCGGTGCCTGGTGCAGCGTTCCGTCCGCCTCTGCGGTGATCACGCGCGGCAGCGACATCACCCCGGACCATCCGGCGGCGACGGCGGCGGCATCCCTTCGTCCCTCCTGCATCCATCCGAACATGAGGCGCCTGCCCGTCTCGTCCTGCATCGACTGCGGGGCGTAGAAGTAACGACCCCCGAGGTCGAGGCGATGCAGTGTGCGCGGTTCGAAGCGATCGCCGCGGTATTCGCCCGACCAAAAGAGCGGGTGGTGGGTGACGCCGTCGTTCCATGCGGAGAAGGCGAGCACGTCGACCCCCTCGTTCGCGGATCCGACCCGGAACAGGTCGACGCACTCCCACATCGTGCCCGTCCAGTCCGGAGCTGTGCGGGGCTGAGCGTTCGCGTCCCCGACCAGCAGGGGTCCGAGATAGCGCCAGGAGCGCAGGTCGTCCGACTCGTAGAGCAGGGCGGTTCCGCCGACCCCGCGGATGCCGGCGCCGATGATGTGGCGCCAGCGCCCGGGGACGCCGTCCGGCGCGGGTTCCCGCCAGACGCAATGGTCGCGGAAGGCGACGATGTCGAGGTCGCTCGGCGGAGCGGGGATGACGGGATTCGCGGCATCCGTCGTCCACTCCAGCAGGTCGGCCGAACCCGTGGCCACACAGGGCAGTTCGGTGCCGTCGTGATGGCCGGAGTACACAAGCGTCGGGACGCCGCCGTCGTCGACCAGCACGCCCGACCAGCAGCCGTCGGCGTCGGGACCGTCGCCGGGCTCCAGTGCGATCGGCAGGTGCTCCCAGTGGATGAGGTCGGTGCTGCGCGCGTGTCCCCAGTGGATGCGCCCGTGGACCGGGGCGAACGGGTTGTACTGGTAGAAGAGGTGGTACCAGCCGTCCCGCTGCGTCAGCCCGTTCGGATCGTTCAGCCACCCTGCCGGTGCGACGAAGTGGAAGGCCGGCCGGTGCGGGTCTCGTGCCGCACGCGCCGCGAGCTCAGGAGACGCCACGGCGGCGCCGGCGGAGAAGTGCGCGGTCATGCGGCGTCGTTCTCCTGGTCGTCCGCGGCCTGTTCGAGCGCGGTTCCGGGCGCGTCCGCCGGCGGTGCGTACAGGCCGCAGCGCACCCAGTGCTCGGGCTTTTCGCTCAGCCGGTGGAACACCGGCTTCTCGGCCGAGCACGGTTCGGCCGCCCTCCCCGTCCACGAGCACTCGGTCGGCTGCAGAACGGCGCGACGCAGCTGCGCTCGCTCGACCGCATCGAATGGCTCCGTGCGCTTCGGGTCGGGAACCGCGGAGATGAGCAACCGCGTGTACGGATGCGCGGGATGTGCGAGCAGCTCCATGGCGTCGCCGCCCTCGACGAACTCCCCGGCGAACATCACGATGATGCGGTCGGCCAGATAGCGCGCCGATGCGAGGTCATGCGTGATGTACAGCATCGAGATCCCCTGCTCCTCGCAGAGGTTGCGCATGAGGTTGAGCACCCCGATCCGCACCGAGACGTCGAGCATCGACGTCGGCTCGTCGGCAAGGAGGAGCCGGGGGTTCACCGCCAAAGCGCGGGCGATGGCGATGCGCTGCCGCTGACCGCCCGAGAGCTCGTGCGGGTAGCGGTCGAGCATCTCGTCGGGCAGCCCGACCTTCGCCATCAGTCGGCGCTTGGCCTGCTCGATCGCCGCGCGGCCGGAGGCTGCGCCGTGGATGCGCAGCGGGCGCTCGAGGAAGTGCCCGATCCGGTGCACGGGGTTCAGCGAGCCGAACGGATCCTGGAAGATCATCTGCACCGCCGAGCGGTATTCGCGCGTCGCACGCCGCTTGGATGTGGCGATGATGTCTTCGCCTTCGAACAGGAAGGTGCCTTCGGATGGCTGCTCGAGACGCGCGATGCAGCGTGCGAGCGTGGACTTGCCGCTGCCGGACTCGCCGACGAGCGCCACGATCTCACCGTGGGCGATGTCGAGGTCGACGCCGCCCAGGGCGCGCACCTGCTTGCGTGAGAAGGATCCCCCGATGGTGAAGGTCTTCTGCAGTCCGCGCGTCGAGAGCACAGGGATGTCGTGGTCGGTCATGCGATCGCCTCCGGGATCAGATTCTCGTCAGTGCTCGGCGCCACCCAGTGGCTGGGCGTCACCGCTTGCAGGTCGGGGATGTCGCGGAATCTCACGCCCTCCCCGAGGCCCTGAAGACGGGTCCGCGGACCCGCCATGGGCGGGAACGCATTCATCAGCGCGCGCGTGTACGGATGCTTCGGAGCGTCGAAGACCTCCTTCGCGGGCGCGGTCTCGACGAAGCGGCCGGCGTACATGATCGCCATCCGGTCGGACAGCTCGACCATCAGCGAGATGTCGTGCGTGATGAACAGGATCGCGAATCCCAGCTCCTGCTGCAGGTCCTTGATCTGCGCCATGATCTCCTGCTGCACGACCACGTCGAGCGCCGTCGTGGGCTCATCCATCACCAACAGGGGTGGCCGCAGCGCCGTGGCCATCGCGATGACGACGCGCTGCCGCATCCCACCCGAGAGCTGATGCGGGTAGGACCGCAGGCGGTCCCGCGGGATGCCCACGAGGTCGAGCAGCTCACCGGCCCGAACCATCGCCGCCTTCTTGGACCCGCCCTCATGGGTGGTGAAGATGTCCGCGATCTGGTCGCCGATCGTCATCACCGGATTGAGGGAATTCATCGCGCTCTGGAAGACCATCGCCACCTGACGCCAGCGGAAGTCGCGCAGTTCGTTCGCGCTCAGCGCCAGCACGTCCGTTCCGGCGAATCGGATGGATCCTCCGGCGATGACGGCGGGGTCCCGCAGCAGTCGCAGGATCGCATTGGCGATCGTCGACTTTCCGCAGCCGGACTCGCCGGCCAACCCGAATACCTCGCGTTCGGCGATCGAGAAGGTGACCCGGTCGACCGCGCGGACCGTGCGCGCTTCGGTGACGTATTCGACGCTGAGATCTTCGATCTCGAGCAAGGGAGTGCTCATCGGCTCTGCTCCTTCTGGGCGGCCGCGGCCTGTGCGGAGTTGTTCCCCGCCGATGCCGCTACCCGGGTGGGTTCGTCGGGGGTGGTGCGGCGGCGCGGCCGACGCAGGCGTGGGTTGGTCGTCTCGTCGACGCCGTAGTTGACCAGGGCGAGTGCGAATGCGACGAGGGCGATGCAGACGCCGGGAGGGACGAAGACCCACCAGGCGCCGGTCAGCAGGGCGCCGTCGTTGCTCGCCCAGTAGAGGTTCGTTCCCCAGCTGACGGTGCTGATGTCGCCGAGTCCCAAGAACTCGAGGCCCGCCTGCGCGCCGATGCCGAAGATGACGCACGCGAGGAACGTGCTCATGACGATCGACGCCATGTTCGGCAGCATCTCGCGGAACATGATGCGGATGCTGCTTTCACCGGTCACCTGCGAGGCGCCGACGAAGTCCTTGCCACGGATCGACATCGCCTGCGAGCGGAGCACGCGCGCCGATCCGGCCCATCCGGTGACGACGAGCACCAGGATCACGGTGCCGAGCCCCTGTGGCAGGAACGCTGCGAGGATGACGAGCAGCGGCAGGCCGGGCAGCAGCAGGAACACGTTGGTGACGAGGGACAGGAGGTTGTCGACCCAGCGTCCGAGGTATGCCGATGCCAGGCCGACGAGAAGGCCGACGAGCATTGCCAGGATGCCGACCGAGAAGCCGACGAAGAGCGATGAGCGGGAGCCCCAGATGTTGAGGGCGAGGACGTCCTGTCCCTTCGCGGTGGTGCCGAGCCAGTGCTCCGGCGAGGGCGGCTGGGAGCCCATCCCCGTGATGAGGTTGGGGTCTCCGGGCGAGATGACGGGCGCGAAGACCGCGATCAGCAGGAAGATGACGAGGATCGCGATGCCGGCCACCGACTTGGTGTTGCCGACGAGGCCCCGAAGGAGCCCTCCCCCGCCGCCGCGCTTACGGGGCGGGGGCGGTGCGGCGAGGAGCTGGCCATCGGGGCCGGGCGCCGTGCCGAGATCGAGCTCGGCCATCGCCTGAGGATTCTGTGCGAGTGACATCACGCGCTCCGTTCAGCTCACGCGCACGCGCGGGTCGAGCCGCACGTACACGATGTCCACGAGGAAGTTGGCGATCAGCACGAAGGTGGTGATCGTCAGGAAGAGCCCCTGCATGAGGGGGTAGTCGAGGTTCTGCACCGCCGCGAGCAGCGTGTAGCCGATGCCCGGATAGGCGAAGACGACCTCGGTGAGGAGCGCACCGCCGACGAGGAAGCCGAGCGACATCCCGAACGCGGTGACGGAGGGCAGCAGCGCATTGCGCGCCGCATAGTTCGTCCGGATGCGGTTGGCGCCCAGGCCCTTGGCCTCGGCCATGACGATGTAGTCCTCGGCGTTCGTGGCGATCATCGTGTTGCGCATCCCCAGCATCCAGCCGCCGATGGAGACGAGCACGATCGAGGCGGCCGGCAGGATCAGGTGGTAGGCCACGTCGCCGATGAAGGCGAGGGAGAACTCGGGAGTCATCCCCACCCCGTACGCATGCCGCACCGGGAACCACCCGAGCACCACCCCGAACACGTAGAGCAGCCCCATCGCCAGCCAGAAGTACGGGAACGAGCCGATGAAGATGAGAAACGGCGGGACGTAGGAGTCGAGGATTCCGCCGCGGCGCCAGGCCGCGAGGATGCCGAGCACGTTGCCGATGACGACGGCGATGATCAGCGACACGAAGCCCAGGAGAAGCGTCCAGCCGATCACACTCGTGATGACGTCGATGACCGGTGTCGGAAACCGCGAGATGGAGAAGCCGAGGTTGCCGGTGAAGACTTGACCGAGATACCGCAGGTACTGTTCCCACAGCGGGGCGTCGCTGAGCCCGAAGGACTCTTTGAGGGCCTCGATCTGATCGGGGCGGAGCTGACCCTGGAGGCGCGCGACCATGCGCGACACCGGGTCTCCCGGCATGAAGCGGGGGAGGAAGAAGTTGAGGGTGATCGACACCCAGAACGCGACGAGGTAGAACCCGAAGCGTCGCAGCATGTAGCCCATGTGATGCCTCCTGGATCGTCCCGCTGCGCCGCGTCGGCGACGCAGCGGGACGAATCGTTTCTCAGTCGGCGGCGACTGGCTCGAGGGCGGTCAGGACGAGGACCGTCGTCCGCGAGCGCGTCGAGAGCGTCGCGTATGGGTCGTCCTCGGAGGGCCAGCCGGTGAAGCGCTCCGTGCTCGCCGCGCCCCACTCCGGGCCTGGGAACAGCGGGGCGACAGGGGCTTCCTCGGCGAAGAGCGCCTGCAGCTGGTTCGCGACGTCGTGCTGCGCGGCCTCGTCCGGTGCCGCAGCGAACTGTGCGAGCAGGGCGTCGGCCCCCGGGCTGCCGTAGCGGTGATAGTTGTCGAACGTCTGCTCGCCGACCGGCTTCACCGTCTCACTTCCCATCACGCCCCGATAGAACTGGTACGGGGTGGGGGCGTTTGCGCTCCACACGATGCCGGAATCGAAGGTTCCGTTCTCGTATCCGGCCACCACGTCGCCCCAGTCCTTGGCTGCGACGGTCACGGTGACACCCAGTTCGGCGAGGTTCTGCGAGATGACGTTGCCGACCGACACCCAGTCGCTCGAGGTGGAGCCGACCGAGAAGTCGAAGGCGAACGGCGTGCCGTCGGGGAGGACCCGCTTGCCGTCGGCGCCGAGGGTGATGCCCGCGTCGTCCAGCAGCTCGCCCGCGCCCTTCACGTCACGGTTCGTCCACGTGCACGAATCGACGACGGCTCCGTCGCGCCACGTGTCATACGAACCGCTCAGACCGGTGCAGTCGGCGGGAGCGGTGTAGCCCTGCATCCCGATCTCGGTGACCTGCTCGCGATCGACCGCCATCGACAGCGCCTTGCGCACATTCGGGTCGTCGAACGGGGCCTTGGTGGTGTTGAACTGCCAGTTGATCATCGACCCGGTGGGCGGGAACCAGAAGAACCGGTTCTCGGCGTCCTTCGCGACGTAGGCCTCGTCGATGTTCGGTATGAACTGGGGCGCCCAGTCCACGTCTCCATTGGCCGCTGCGAGGTTCGCGCCGTCATTGCCCGCGAAGGCGAGCATGCGGATGCCCTCGATCTTCTGCTTCTCGGGCTGCCAGTACTCGGGATTCTTCCCGAGGTCGAAGGACTGCGCCTGGAAGTTCGTGACCTCGGTGTAGGGACCTGTGCCGACCGGCTCCTCGTTGGCGAACTTCGTCGGGTCCTCGACCTCGCTCCAGATGTGGGCGGGTGCGATGATCTGCTGCCCGATGTCGAGCAGCGCGGGCGAGAACGGCTCGTTGAAGTCGAACTGCACTGTGAGCGGGTCGACGGCGGTGACGGTCTCGATGTAGTCGAAGCCGCCGCGGATCTCGCGCTGAAGGTCGAACGAGAGCACGACGTCGTCGGCGGTGAACGGCTCGCCGTCCGACCAATTCACGCCCTCGCGCAGGTGGTAGGTGATGCCCGTACTGTCGGGAGTCACCTCCCATTCCGTCGCCAGCCATGGGGTCGTGGAGCCGTCGGCCGGGTTGTAGATGAGCATCGATTCGTAGATCGCCTGCTGAGTCATCGGGAATCCGGGGTTCGAGAACGGGTTGAAGTTGCGGTCGAACGTCCCCATGTCCTCGCGCGGAATGGTCAGGAGCTGAGAGCCGTCGGCGGGCTGGGCGGAGCGGCCTCCGCCGGAGCTGCAGCCCGAGAGCGCGAGCGCCGCGGAGGTCACCAGAGCGGCAGCGATGAGCACCGCTTTCCTGTGAACTGTCATGATGAGGGTGTTCCTTTCTTCTTCGTTGAAGCCGAAGGGGCTGCGCGCCGGACCAGATGTCCAGTCAGACCGACGCGCGTTCGAGGAGCGGGCAGTCGACCGTCACGTTTTCCGTGGCGGTCGATTGACCCGCGATGATGGCGGCGAGGAGTTCCACGCCTTTGGCGCCCATCGTTTCGAAGGGCAGTGCGACCGTCGTGAGTCCGGGTCTCAGGTAGGCCGCGATGAGCTCCTGATTGTCGAATCCGATGACGGCAACGTCGTTGGGGATGCGCAGTCCGCGCTCTTTGATGGCGTCGTACGCGCCCATCGCCATGCGGTCGTTCGCACAGAAGATGGCTGTCGGCGGATCGGCGAGGTCGAGAAGGGCGGATGCCGCGGTGTAGCCGCCGTCGGCGGTCGCGTGTCCGGAGATCTCGAGCTTCTCGTCGGCTGAGATTCCCGCCTCGCGAAGAGTCTCATGGAAGCCGATGCGTCGGCCGACGGCGGCCGGGATGTCGGGGTCGAGGTTGACGAAGCCGATGCGACGGTGTCCCGCCGCGAGGAGGCGTTCGGTCGCACGGCGTCCGCCCGCGCGCTCGTCGGGGATCACGGCCGGAAAGCGGCCCTCCCGATCGAAGCAGTTGACGAGCACAGTGGGAACCTCATGGGCGATCTCCGGGAGCGTCACCGCGCGGTGCCAGGTCGCCGCGAAGAGGAGACCCTCGACCCGCTGCTCGAGAAGGCGCTCGATGACCGCCGTATCGGCCACGGGATCCGACTCCGTCGACGCGATGAGCAGATACTTCTCATCAAGGAGGGCACGGTCTTGCGCCCCCTTGATGATGTCGACGGCGAACGGCGCGGTCACGATCTCCGTGACGAGTCCGTACCAGTCGCTCCGCTGATTCGCGAGGGCGCGGGCGCCCGCGTTCGGCCGGTAGCCGAGCTCGGCCGCCACGGCCAGAACCCGGGCCCGCGTCTCGTCGGCGAGCGCCACGGACTGCCGGCCATTCAGCACCAGGGAGACGGCGGTGCGCGAGACGCCCGCGCGCACCGCGATGTCTTTCATCGTCACCGGTCGGCGAGTCGTCTTCGACATGAGCGGGCTTTCTGAGCGGGGGTGAAACTAACGCGAGTTAGTCGGTGGTGGACCCACACTAACTCGCGTTAGGAGCGACGTCAAGTAGAAAAATTCAGGACGCGCCCGCATCCTGAGTTACTCGAGGCCCAGGCGCCAGAGGCGCAGCCCGGCGCCGCCGCGGATGCGCCAGCGGGAGCCGGTATCGGGATAGGCGCGTAGTGTTCGCGCCACCGTGCCTTCGACGAAGACTTCGATGACGCTGCCGTCCACGAGAATCCGGATGTCGGTCGACGATGAGCCGTCGACATCCACGATCGTCTCCGACCCGCGCTCGCCTTCGAGGATCAGTCGTACACCGGCATCCGTCCCCTCGATCTCGAAGGCTCCGATGTCGATGACTCCATCGACGGGGTGGACGCGTTCGCGCCGTAGGCCCTCCAGTTCCCGAGCCGGAGCACTTCGCAGCGCGTCCCCTTCCAGCCGCAGCTCGCGGGGGAGCGTGAGCGCTCCGGTCCACCCTGCTTGGGCGATCTGCGCGGCCGAGCGGCCCTCATCCCGGGTCCATCCCCAGATAAGTCGACGCTCGCCGTCCACGAGCACCTGGGGCGCGTAGAAGCTGACGCCGTCGTCGAGCCGGCTCGTCGCCTCTGGCCGGAAGGACAGCGAATCGCGGTCCGGCTCGAGTTGTCCGATGAGGGCGAACACCTCGCCGTGTTGCGCACCGCTCTCACGGAAGGTCAGCGGCGAGATGATGAGAACCCATCGCCCGTCCATCTCGAACAGGTTCGGGCACTCCCAGACATCGGCCTCGCCGTATGCGGCCGCCGCGGGGTCATCCGGGGTCAAGAGGTTGCCGAGAAGCGTCCACTCGCGAAGGTCTTCGCACGCGTACAGCACGATCCGAGGCATTTCACCCACGGCGCCGCCGCCCTGCACGGCATACCGGCGACCATCGAACACGAACACGTACGGGTCGCGCACCTGGATGTCGTGCGGCTCGTCGGTGTGGGGGATGATCGTCTTGCGCGGCTGCCACTCGATGGCGGCGCGGTCGCTGGTCGCGAGCACCACGCCTGCCTCACCCGGGCCGGCCGCACTCACCGCGGTGTACAGCACCGTGGGCGTCCCGGCGTCGTCGACGAGGCATCCGCTCCAGCAGCCTCGCTCGTCCGGCGCCCCGTCCCGCGGCGCCAGGGCGATCGGCTCCTCGCGCCAGCGCAGGAGATCATCTGAGCTCGCGTGCCCCCAGTGGATGCGCTCATGCACGGGGCGATCCGGGTTGTACTGGAAGAACACGTGATACCGGCCGTCGAGGACGGCGAGCCCGTTGGGGTCGTTCACCCAACCGTGGTCCGGGCGCCCGTGCAGCGCCGGGAACGAGGGGTCCGGGTGCATCACTTGCCCGTGCCCGCCGTCAGCCCTTCGCGCAGCGGCTTCTGTCCGAAGATGAAGACGAAGAGCGCGGGGATCATCGACAGCAGGACGCCGGCGAGCACCACTGAGACGGCTCCCGTTCCGAGGTTTCCCTGCAACGACACCAGACCGAGCGGCAGAGTGAAGTTCTGCTCGCTGATGATCATGATCAGGGGTCTGAAGAACTCGTTCCAGTGGTAGTTGAATGCGAGGATCCCGACGATTGCGAGCCCGGGAGTGGCCAGCGGCAGATAGACGCTGAAGAAGACCCTCCACGGGCCGGCGCCGTCAATCTCGGCGGCCTCGCCCAATTCCGCCGGCAACCCCATGAAGTACTGCCTCATGAGGAACGTTCCGAAGGCGGTGGGCAGCGCCGGGAGGATGAGCGCCATCAGTGTGTCCGCCAGGCCCATGCCGCGGATCAGCATGAACACCGGCACGATCGTGACCTGCATCGGCACCATCATGGTGGCGAGGATGAGCGCGAAGATCAGATTCTTGGCGCGGAACTCGAATCGGGCGAAGACGTACCCCGCCATGGCCGCGGTCAGCATCTGCCCGGCCGCCACCAGAAGCGTGACCAGTGCGCTGTTCCAGGTGTACAGCCACAGCGGAATCCTCTGGAATGCCTCAGCGAAGGCTGAGAAGCCGAACTGGGTCGTGTTCGTGACGGGGTCGGTGGGTGTCATGGCTGTGATGAGCGTCCAGACCACTGGTCCGAGTGTGAGGAATACCGCGATACTCAGCACGACATACTTGGCGACCTTGCCGAGCGTGTTCAACGGCGAGCGGGTGGCGACTGCTTCGATGGACATCTTTCGACCTCACCCGTAGAAGACGTAGCGCTTGCTGAGCTGGAATTGGACGGCCGTCACCGCGAGTATCAGGACGGTCAGCACGATGCCGACCGCCGAGGCGAGGCCGAACTCCAGCTTCTGGAAGGCGGATTCGTAGATCACCATCACCGCGGTGCGCGTCTCGTCTCCGGGGCCTCCTCGGGTGAGGACGTATGGCTGATCGAAGATCTGCAGCGCGCTGATGATCGCCATGACCGTAGCGACGAGCATGGTGGGGCTGATCAGCGGGAGGGTGATCTGACGGAACTGCGCCCAGCCGGTCGCGCCGTCGAGCGCCGACGCCTCGTACACCTCCCTCGGGATGGCGGCGACACCGCCGATGAAGAGCAGGAAGGTGAAGCCGAAGTTCTGCCAGACGTACACCAGCAGCACGACGACCTTCGCCCCGAAGCCCGTGGTCAGCCACCCGACGGCCGGAACTCCGAACCAGCTGAGGACTTGGTTGACGAGGCCGAACTCCTGGTTGAACAGGTACGACATGACGAGGGAGACGGATGCCGCGGACAGGATGAGCGGGAAGAACAGTGACGAGCGGAAGAACGTCCGCAGCCAGTTGGGCATCTTCGACTGCACGAGCAGCGCCAGCGCCAGTGCGACCGCAAGCTGCACGATCACGGCGGTGATGACGAATCCGATGGTGTTCAGGAACGACACCCGGATCGTGGGGTTCGCCGCGATCTCGACGAAGTTGTCGACACCGACGAATTGCGGAGCCGTGATGATGTCCCAGCGGAAGAAGGCCAGCACGATCGAGGCGATGATCGGGATGAAGGTGAACAGCCCGAGACCGATCAGGGTCGGGGCGAGGAACACCCACACCAGCACGCGCGACCCCTTGTGGCCCTTGTCCTCAACGAGACCGCGACCGTGGAGTTCCGCTTCCAGCTCATCGACGGCCGCACGCTCCGCGGCGGGGGTGGGCACCGTGACCGACATCATGACCTCCTCAAGGCCAGTTCGAGATCACGCTGCATGAGCTCCAGCCCCGGCCGGACGCCGTCCGGGCCATTCGTGATCGTGCCGACGACGTTCTTGATGAGCGCCGCTTCGACGGCCGCCTGCTGCGGCGGCGCGGGCATCGGGCCCGTGGTGGGGAACTTCTCGAGCGTGTCGTAGAAGACTTCCCAGTGCTGCGGCCCGACTCCGGCGCCGTACAGCTCGTCGTTCAGCGACTTGCGCGGCAGTGACGAATCCGGGCGAGGGTGCGCGATCGACATGCCTTCCACGGAGACGCAGTACTTGAGCCACTCCCACGCCTCGTCCTTGCGCTGCGACGTCTGCATGATGGCGTAGCCGCCGGCCCCGAACTGGTGGCGCTGCCCAGCCATCTTGGGGAAGTACGTGACGTCGTAGTCATCGTTCGCGACGCCTGCGTCGCTCAGCCCCTGTGCCCAGAAGCCGCCGGCCGGGGTCATGCCCACCTTGCCGGTCGAGAAGAGCGCGACCAGCTCGTTTCCGCCACCCTGAGCCGGGTTGGCGGCGAGTCCTTCCCGCACCATCTGCTCGAGGACCCCGAAGCTCTCGACGCAGTTCTCGTTGAGGGCATCCGCGTTCTCCCACAGGAATCCACCGCCACGGGGCGCCTCATTCGGGTAGAACTGGTCCCACAGCCAGTCCCCGCCTTTCGCCTTCTCCTCGCTGAGGAAGCTCGTGTCGTTGATGTACAGCCACGGGACCACGCCGCCCCACAAACGGTTGTTCCAGAAGTACGGCAGGAACTGACCCTCTGCGGCGTCTTGCATGGTCCGGGCGACCGTGAAGAAGTCGTCGAGCGTCCAATTGTCTCGGGGTCGTTCCAGACCGGCCCGCTCGAGCGCCGCCGTGTTGTAGAACACGTTCGCAGCGTTGAAGTTGTCGGGAAGCTGGAAGAGATTGCCCTTGTACATCATCGCCTCGACGAGCGAGGGATGGACGTCGTCGAAGTAGTTCTGCATCTCCGCGGCGTCGCGCTGGACGTACTCGTCGATGGGAAGTGCCATTCGGGATGCGAAGAGCTGAGTCCCCTCCGTCGCCACGGTGACGACGTCCGGCGGGGTGCCGGCGGCCACCAGGGTGAGGATCTTCGCGAAGTAGTTGCTCCAGTCCTGTCCCTGGATGGCGATGATGCGCACCGGGATGTCGGGATGGAGCCCCTGGAATCCGTCGATGAGACCCTGTCTGGCGGCCGCGTCTTGAGCGGTTCCGAAGAGCGCGACAGTCAGCGCGTCGGATCCCCGGCCCGGGATGTCGCCCCCAGTGAGCCGCGGCCACGATATTGCCGTGCCGACCACCCCGGCACCGAGAAGGGCGATCATCGCCCTGCGTGAAAGATCAACCACGATGTTGCTCCGTCCCCGGCGAGAGAGCGTCCGCTTAGGGTCTCGTTGGGGCTCATTGTCGCCCCGCGGCCAGCACCCGTCAAGAGACCTGCTTATATCACACTTCGGAGGATCTGCGCGACCAAAATCTCGAGGACTTGACCGACGCGCCTCCCTGGGCGCCTATTCCGGAGATGGTACGAAGAATCGTGGGCGCTGACATGCGCGCCTGCAAAGGCAATTCAAGGAGGATTTGCAGAATGAGCATTTTCGGTCTTGCCTCCGCCGTCGAGGACGCTGACGCATTCCCCCCCGCATCGCCGGAAGCGAGAACCAACGTCGTCGTGGCCAGGTTCGAGCCGTCAGAATCGTCGGATCCTGGCAGAAGAACCGAGGTAGCCGGAACCGCTGACGCCGAGGTGCTGGAGAGCGTCCGACGTAAGCTCGACGAAGCAGACACCCGAACGACCGCGCTGTCGGAAATCGTGGATATCGTCGCTGCGGAACCCCGCAAGGGCGGGAATGATCAACCTCCACCCAGCAAGACCGCTCCACAACTGCTCACGGCAGCGCTCGGTGTTCTCGTCCTCTGGATTCCCGCCGAAATTGTGGCCGCGTACGGTGCGTTCGTGACCATGATGCAGCCGGCGGACGCCGGCTCGCCACCGAACTATTCATTACCGTTGTGGGTGATCGCACTCATAGCGACGCCCGTTTTCATATGGCTGACCGCTTGGGCCAGGAAGACCTCCGGACGGAAGAGGTCTGCCGCCGCGAAGCGAAAGCTGGCCTGGTCGATCGTGTTGGCACCGATCGCGTTCGCTCTGTGGAGCGCTGCAATCCCTGCATCGGCGTGGAACCTCTGGGAGCCATTCAGAGAGAACAGCGCCGAGTTCCTCTTCGTCCTGCTCATCATCACGGGCCTGTTCACGCTCGTCGCGTCCAAAGTCACGGGCATAGAACCGGGATCCGGCTCGTAGACAAGACGGTGATCACGGTGCCTCGCGGGCGGGCGTACGGCCGCCGTCAGGTGACGTTGATCGATGCCGTCCAGCGGGCGATGCCCGATGCGTCGTCCTCCCACTCGCGCTTCAGAGCCAAGACAACTCTGGCGACGCCGGGCGAAACCGCCACGAGGCGGAACTCACGGTTGCCGCCACGCCCCATGACCGGGTCGGTGGGCGCCGTGCTGCCCGGTGCGGGCAGATTCCCCGATGGAGAAGGTGCGTACCCGTCGGAGGCAAGCGTGACGGCTTCGGTGGCGCCGGCAATCGTCCAGCGGTACCCGGTAGTCGCGTTCTCCTCCAGCACAATCACGATGTGGTCGCCTACCTTGGCCGCGACGCTGCCCCCGTCGTCGGATGCCTGCAGATGGACCTCCGCCACGTGGTCAGCCTCGGGGCGGCTTGGGCTTGGAGCGTTGGCTCACCGCCGGCTCCGAGTTTCCCCCTGCGTCAGCGGCCGCGGCAAGCTCCTCGACAGACAAAGGCGCCGGTGGTGACCCGCCGCCGACCTGAGAGGCCAGCGACGACACGTCGGCCGGTGGCGGGGCCATCGTGAAACTGCCTGCAGACAGCTGGTCGACAGGCATCGGTTCGGGCAGCCCGGCACTGGAAGGGCTGACCTCGCCACGGAGCCGGCTGAGCTGCGCGACCTCCAACGGGACGGGGCTCTCGCCCGTCCCGGCCGTCTGGAGCTCTTCCAGTGCCGCGGGCGCGGGTGGCGCGCCCACGTCGACCGAGGCCAGGTGGGCAGCCGCAGTTTGTCCAGTCCCGCCAATGGTGATCGTGATGGTGACTTCAGAGCTCACGACGAATCCTCTCGATGCGCACGTCAGGCGTTACAGATACGCCTGCAGGATGTTGCCGCTGGCGTCTTGCACGACGTAGGCCTGTCGGTTGTTCGCCTTGGCGGCGACCAGGACGACGAGCACGTTCGTCACGCCGTCGCCGCTTCCAGGGAGGATGCGGTGCCAGGCGTTCGTACCAGCGAGATGCGCCCATGCGTTCTGTGCGTCACGGCTGGTATAGATCTGGTTGATGTTCGTCCACATGAAACCTTTTCTCCTTAATCGACGTAGGCCGCTAGCTCGGACTACAGGTAGGCCTGATAGATCTGTGAGCCGTCGACGAGCACGGTAACGGTGAGATTCTTTGCAGACGCTTCCGTCAGGATGGCGTGAACGTTCGTAACGCCGTCGGCCGCTCCCGGTTGGATGCGGCGCCATCCCATGCCGGGAAAGTGTGCCCAAGCATTCTGCGAGTCGCGGCTAGCGAATACCTGAGTCACTTTTGTGCTTTGAAAGACCGGACCAACCACCACGTCCGCGGAGTAGAAGGACCAACTCGAGTCGATGAGCAGATCCGCTTGGCCATACCCGATGCGGCCGAACCCCTGGTCTCCCCACGTGGTGCCCCAGCTGTTCTTGACGATCCAGCACTGCTGATTGTCGTCGTAGCCCACGACGCAGATGCAGTGGTAACCCGGCGGGTTCAGCCTCGTGGCCGCCGATGACTTCACATATACGGACGTCCCGTTGTAGGCGAAGAAGTCACTCCACACCTCCAACCCCGCCAGCACCGGACCTTTGGCGACGGCCTCCTTGCGCGCCGCCATCGTCGCATGACCGGCATAGCCCGAGATCTTGGTGAGCCGGTTCTGCCAGTCGCCGCATCGACTGGCCCCGCAATCCATGTTCTGCGCCTGGTACGGCATACAGGCCTCGTCCGTGACGCCGGTGCTCTGCGCGAAGTCCAACCCTGAAGTCAGGCCCCAGCCATTGCAACTGCCGCCGCCGCAGAATTGGAGGAAGGCTTCGGAGAGGTCGATCCCGTAGTTGGGATTGTTCAGCTTGATCCGCACCCCGGATTCGATTACGGCGCAGGTGCAGAACGCGACGCAGGAACCACAGCCGCCTTGGTCCTTCACCGAGGTCACGTACCCGCCCGTGCGCCAGTCGACGGCGGTGGGCGCACCGACCGCAGCTCCGAATGATGCCGACTCCTGAGCTGCGAGCGCTTGGGTCTCAGCCTTCAGAGCGGCCATCTCGGCAGGAGTGACTATGACTCCCAGGTACCCCCGGCGCTCCTCAGCCGACATCTGCGTGAGGAAGTTCTCTTCTGCCTCCCAGGAGAGGCCGTCTGCTTTGATAGCGGCCTGAATCTGACTGACCGTCGGTTCATCGTTCGCCATGATCTCCACCCTGTCTGTGGCTCGCCTAACGTCTATACCTAGCCCAGACTCGTGTCAAGAGGACCAGTCGCGACGTCACTTTCGAGCGCTGCAGCAGCCGGGGTTCTGACTCGCTCCCGTTTCCTCCTGTCCCCCGAAAGGGGGACAGACAACCAGGTCATCTGGGTATACGGTGTGACGCGTCAATGGGGATGCCTGCGAAGGATCGTGCAGGGAGGCCACGGGGCCTGGCCAGTTGGGGAGTCGGCGCCGCAATTCGTCGCCGGCAAATCTGGCTCCTGAACCCGGAGTAGCGGGAATGGCGTGCTCGACCTGGCCGGAGGAGCTGCAGCAGTCGGGGAGCCCGTGATCGGACCACACCCTTCATTTGGGTGCACGCCGATGTATCAACAAGACGGAATGCAGCTCCTAACCGACAGTACAGTCAACATTTGCTCGCTTTGCCCGACACGGTGGTCGTTGGTAGGCCGCCCTCGGGATCCCGAGCTCTCAAAGAGGGGGGCCGGACATGGCCAGTCCATTCGACGGCGAAATCTTCACGTTCGTGAATCCCGATGGCTCGCAAGTGACGCTGCGGGGGTGGGGGAACCAGTTCGAAGCCGTCTTCGAGACCCTCGAGGGTTACACGGTCGTCCACGCGGATGATGGCTACTACCAATACGCGAAGTTGTCCGGCGACGGCGAGACACTGGTCCCGACAGGCACGCGGGTCGGCGAGGAGGGTCGCGAGGCCCTACCGCTTCCCAAGCATGTGCGTGTCACCCGTGAGGCGGCTCGCGCGCACACCGAGCGCGCCCAGGCGGCCATGGGGTCCGTCCCGCGATGGATGGAGCGACGCCGGGAGGACCGCGCGCGCCGAGCAGCCGAACCCCCCGACGGCGTGACGCCGCAGGGTGCGCCCGAAGGGCCGGGAGGTGCCCCCCCATCAGCCGCTACAACGGGCGATTACCTCGGACTCGTGCTCCTGATCGACTTCTCGGACTTCCCGCAGACGATCAGCCGCCAGCAGGTTGATGACTTCTGCAACAAGCCCGGCTATAGCGGATTCGGCAATAACGGCTCGGCGTTCGACTACTTTCGAGATGTCTCCGACGGCAAGCTCCGTTACAAGAATCATGTAGCCGCGTACTTCCGCGCCGCGCGCCCGCGCACCTACTACACCGACCGGACGATCAAGTACGGAACGCGTGCCCAGGAGCTGATCCGCGAGGCTTTGGACGGCCTCGTCGCGAGCGGGTTCAACTTCTCCGGGTTGACGGCGGATTCCGGCGGTTTCATCCAGGCACTCAGCGTCTTCTATGCAGGCGTTCGCTCCAACGCATGGTCCGAGGGCCTCTGGCCGCACGCGTGGGGCCTCGCCAACACTTACTCCGTCGATGGTGGACGCCGGTTCCGGGACTATCAGATCACCGATCTGGGGGACGAGTTGACCCTGAGGACGTTCTGTCACGAGAACGGGCACATGGTCTGTGACTTTCCGGATCTGTACGACTACGACAAGGTCAACGTCGGCAACGGGATCGGTCACTACTCGCTGATGTGCTTCGGCGGGTCGAACAAGAACCCCACACAGGTCGACGCCTACCTGAAGCACGCCGCCGGATGGGCATCCCGGGTTACGACACTCGCCGGCGGGATGACCGCGACCGTCGAGGCGGGCAAGAACGACTTCCTCATTCATCCCAGGAACGCGTCGGAGTACTTCATTCTGGAGAACCGTCAGCAGTCCGGCCGCGACGCGGCGCTGCCCGCCGCCGGCGTGGCGATCTGGCACGTCGACGTCAACGGCGACAACAGCCACGAACAGATGACGCCGACCGAGCACTACGAATGCTCCCTGGAACAGGCGGACAACCGTTTCGACCTCGAGCGCAGAGTCAACGCCGGCGATGCCGAAGACCTGTACGGCCGCGCCGCCGTCGCATTCGGCGCCGCAACAGGGCCGAACAGCAACTGGTGGGACGGCAGCGCATCAGGCCTCGAGATCGAGCAGATCTCCGCCGTCAGCGCGTCGATGACCGTCCACACCCGGGGCGCGGGTCCGGCGGAGGTGGTGTATGGGGGTAAGGACATTGCGTTGGTGCGGCAGACTCCGGGGTGGGCGTCGATCCCGGTCGCGTTCGCGAACGGGGACGGCACCTGGAACATCACCAACGGCCCCGTCGATGA